>NZ_JBXAHY010000001.1:0-196421 GCF_058795655.1 Chryseobacterium sp. GW823-FHT05E08
CGCTGGTGCGATGCAGCTTGCGTTTTCGGAAATGACTAATTCAAAATTATTTTATAAAGGCGGTATCACGGTACATACTCCTGATAAAATAGTGAAGCTTTTGAAGGTCGAGGCTTCTGAGATCAAAAATTCTAATTGTGTATCCAGCCTTATTGCTGACAAGTTGGGACTGTATGCATCCACAATGTTTGAAAGTGATTGGTGTATTGCTACATCCGGATACTGTACACCGGAAAGACATTCGGTATTTGAAATTTATGTCTATTACTCGATTCTGTATAAAAGACAGGTTGTCTTTTCAGATAAAATAGAGTTCAATAATTATAAAAATAAACTTAGCCCTCTTTCTGTAAAATTATATTACACGGAAGAGATTTTACGAAAATTTCTAAGCCATTTGAAACTGACCCTTATCCTAAACAGTAGAGAAACTAACGACAGATCAACATTATAAAAAGAAGAAATAAGTATAAGATCCAAGCCTGACTTTTAACTTACACCCTTTGCAAGACAGTCTTCAATTTTAAAGAATATGGTCTTAGAAAGTTCAATCCGTATCAATTTATTTTAAAATTGCAGTTTAAATGGACCTTCAAAATACGTTTCATACGTATCCAGGAGATTTCCTTCCTGATCATAAACTCCAAGTTTCAGATTTTGTTTTGACAGTTTTATCTGTTTTTCGGGAAAGCTTATGTTAATGGTTCCTTTCACAATTTTGTCACGTTCGACTATTATTTTACTGGAAGCGCTGAAGGTAATTTCACCATTTGCTGGTTCTAATATTCGAATACTGACTATTTTTTTGTCATTTGTCTTATTTAGAAAAGTAAAGTTATAAGTATTCATAATTTTTCCGTCGCGCACGAAAAAGGTACTGCCTGCGGGTTTAATAAATTTGGCTTCCATATCGGCACGGTTGTAAAGAAGATATCCCAATAAAAATTGTAAAGCAACTAAAAGAATAACAAAACCTTTCATTCGTGCATTAAATTTAACAGGCTTACCAGTCTCTATTTCTTTTTCTGAAGCATACCGTATTAGTCCTCTTGGTAATCCTACCTTATCCATCACTTCGTCACATGCATCAATGCAAGCTGTACAGTTGACACATTCAAGCTGCTGACCATCTCTGATATCAATCCCTGTGGGGCAGACCACAACACATTGATAACAATCAATACAATCACCTTTTCTCGCTGCTCTTCTGTCTTCACCCTTTCTCCATTTCGCTCTGTTCTCCCCTCTGTTAAAATCATAAAAAACATTGATCGTTTCTTTATCTATCAGTACTGCCTGTAATCTTCCATACGGGCAAACCAATGTGCATACCTGTTCCCTAAACCATGCGAAAACAAAAATAAAATGCAGCCGATAAGAGAATTATAATTATGAAATTGGTCGGATGTTCAAAAGGCCCCTCCTGAACAATCCTGAAAACCTCCTTATATCCTACAATATACATAAACATAAAATGGGTGAAAATTAAAGAAAGTAAAATGAAGATAGACCATTTCAAGCTTCTTTTCCCTATTTTTTCAGCATTCCACTCCTGCCGGTCAAGCTTCATCTGTCTGTTTCTATCACCTTCTATAGCATATTCAATTTTTCTGAAAACGTTTTCCAGAAAGATCGTCTGAGGACAGATCCATCCACAGAATATTCTCCCAAATGCAATTGTAAATATAATAATGCATATTAATGATACGATTGCGCCCAAAGTGAGTATGAAAAAATCTTGAGGGTAAAAGGGCTGACCGGCAATAAAAATCTGACGGTTAAAAACATCAAATTGTAATGAGGGGTTACCATTTATCGTGATAAATGGGAGTGTAAAATAAAATAGCAGTAAACAATAGGCTACTAAATTCCTGTAATTGGTATATCTGCCTTTAGGCTTTTTGGGAAATACCCACTTTCTTTTACCGGATTGTTCCATTGTACCAATGGAATCCCTGTAAGTTTCCGGCTCTAATACCTGTCCCTCGCCACCTTTAAAATCTGATATATTATGATCTTTCATGTGCTGTTTTTTATTTGATTACGGCTGAAATAAATGTTCACCAATGTTGAGGTAATTGTCAGCTATTGAATTTCATTATCAATTTTTTTTAAATCCGACATGGCGGGTCCGTTGAGCAATTTGCCTTCAATATCAAAACGTGATCCGTGGCACGGACAGTCCCAGGAAACTTCGGAAGGATTCCATGCCACATTACAGCCCGTATGGGGACATATGGGGCTCAGCAGATGTAATTCATTTCTATCATCGCGATAGGCCGCATACGTATTGCCGTCATGCTTGATTATTCTTCCCTCACCACTGCTTATCTCATTGAGTTCAGTAATTTTATCTGCCGAAAATTTATCTTTTACAAAATGCATAGAAGCATTGACCACTTCATCGAGAATGTTTCCTGCGCTAGCTATAGGCTTGATCCGTGCCGGAGACAGGAGTTTGGCTAACTCTGTTATTTTATTCTCCATTAAATCGGGAATAATCAGTGAGCTCATCGATCCGAAAGTCATTCCATTGCCTGTGAAACCTGTAGAAATATAAATATTGTCTTCACCCGGCATTTTTCCAATATAGGGTAAGCCATCTGCAGACTGATAATATTGAGATGACCATTTTGCCGTAACTTCTTTATATTTAAAATTGTTATCTACATATTCCATGAGATCTTCAAAATGTTTTTCGGTATCATTTTCATCACCGGTTTTATGGTCGAAACCTCCCACAATTAGGAAGTAATTATTGTCTGATTTATGATAACGGGCATAGTGATATGGATCATAAAGATCGGCAGTTTGCGCCATGGATTTTACAGGGTTGGCAAGCTTCAGGGTAACTGCATAGCTTCTATAAGGAGCCAAAAGAACACTGAAACGGTTGTTTCCTGGGGGAATATGGGTAGCCCAAACTAAATTTTTTGCCGTGAATATTGTTTGATCGTTGGTTGTAACCGTAACGATTCCGTCTTTATTTTTTAAATCTGTAACTTGTGCTCCTGTGATAATTGCTCCGCCTTGTTTAATGTATTCTTTGAGTAACTTATTGATATATCTGAGCGGGTGAAATTGTGCCTGACCTTTAATTTCAATGGCTTTTTCAAATTTCAGGGTAAATGGAATGCTGTAAACCTGTTGAGTATTTATTCCTACTTGATGATGGGCTTCTAAGATATCATCCAATTTTTTTGATTGCTTTCCATCAGTACTGAAAAGATAATAATTACATTCGTTAAAGTCACAAGAAATATGGTATTGCAGAATATTATGTTTGATATACCGCACTGTTTCTTTTGCGGAATTGGCCAGTAATACCGCTGAGCTTTCCCCAAAATTTTTAATGATTTCGTCGTAAGATGAATCAAAAAAATTATTGATATGTGCAGTGGTTCCACCGGTTGTTCCAAATCCAGGATTTTCTTTTTCAATGAGAAGACAATTACGACCTCTATTTTGAAGTTCCTTTGCTAAAGTCACTCCTGTTATTCCTGCACCAACAATGATGGTGTCAAAGTCATTTGCGGTATAAGTCTGTAACGCTTCTTGCTCTATGTTATACTGCCATAAGCTTTTATTATTACCGTCTCTGTTCATAATAATTTTTTTAGTGATTGGTGTAAAAGAAAAGTGCCGGCATACTTTTAATGAACCGACACCCAAGTGTAAATAATTATCTTTTTTTAGTAAAGGCTCCATAAATGATCAGAACAAGAATGGCTCCTAGAACAGAGATTCCTATAGTTCCCAAATCCCAGGGATTTCCATCATCCCCAATTCCGAGTACCCCTGCAATAAAACCTCCTACCAATGCGCCCACTATTCCAAGAATAATGGTTATAATCCATCCTCCGCCTTGGTTTCCAGGCATTAAAAACTTGGCGATTGCCCCTACTATTAATCCAAAAAGGATCCATGCTAAAATTCCCATAATATATTTTTTTGTGATAGTAATGTGGTTTGTGTTAGCAGGCAGAGAACCAAATGTATACCAATTAGATCCATCAACAGCAGCGGAAAATTAATAATTATTATACTATGATTATGGTCATAAATGAGTCGAATTATAACGGAAACTTTGCGATTTTCAAAGAATTATAAACGCTTTAAAATAATAGAATTTAATGACGGTAAGAAGCACCGATGAAATAATGTTTCGCTGCGGTATCTTGTATTCCATAATTAATTCCGATATCTAATTTAAAGTCTTTGACAACTTCCATTTGAATTGCAGCATTAATAAAATTGGAAAGCTCATGGGCTTTAAAATTATAGGTGTAATAAGTTTCAGCTATCCAGTCTATTCCTTTTGATAATGGATGACTAATTGTCAATGTTTGCAGGAATTCAGTATGCATTTCCGGTTGATCCAGATCCTTAAGCCTATCTACTTCCACCTGTAGACCCAATTTCCATTTTCCAGGTAACTTATAGGACATAGGTACAATTAGTCCACTTTCCAGGCAGCTCTCTTCATCATATTTTGAAGTAGACAATTTGACCTAGGGAATGATTGCCAGAGCAAAGTCACCATGGTCGTTTCCTATTACATTCTGTTTGATCCTGAATGTAATATCACCTATTCCGTCAGTTTTTACTACAGAATTTGAAATTAGGTCTGTTTCCTTTTGCCGGCCGTAGGTTTCGAAACCAACCTGTATGGCTGTGCTTCCCGTAATTCCAATTTTTAAGTTGGCCTGATTGATTAGTAATGTGCTTGTTTTCAGAATGTCTGATTTTTCTTTTATCAGCCTTATTACATCCGTTTCATATTGAATATGCCCTGCATCGATTGTGTAGGGAGATTCGGTAACATCCGGACGGTCAGTTTCCATTTCTCTCATATGCTCCTTTGGTACAGGATGAAAGAGTGAATAGTTCAGATGCTTTTGCTGGGCAAGGCACACTGCTGGCAGGTATACAATACTAAACATTAACTTTAAAAAAAAGTAAAAACTATTCATGGTTTTTATTTTAAGTTTCGAAACTAAATCGTCGAATCTTTCACCGTTTTATCAGGAGTTTTTTCAGCAGTTACTATATTTTTCGAATCTTCTTTAGATACTATTTGTGGACTCCATTTTGCATGTTTTGAAGGTTTAAGTTGATGCCCCATTTTTTTAGCGTAGACTTTAGTAAATTCTGCACCAAAGAAAATGATCTGACAGGTGTAATTGATCCACAACAAGAGTAAAATAACGGTCCCGGCGGTACCAAATGCAGAACTCGGATTGAACGTTTCAAAATAAAAAGTGAGGATATACTTTCCAAGTGTAAACAGTGCAGCTGTTACTGCAGCTCCAACCCACACGGATTTCCATTGTAACTCAACATCCGGCAGAATTTTGAACATGGCTGCGAAAAGAAATAGTGTAACCAGAAAGCCTACAACAATATTAATAATATTCACCAAAACCAGGGTTTCCAACCCGAAACGGTGGATAACCCAATCGTTAGCAAGACCGATGAAAGAACTTAGCAGCAAGGTAATGAGCATAAGAAATGCAATGACAATAATCATCCCCAGAGAATTCGCACGGTCGAGAAGATATTTTTCCCAAGCCTTTTTTGGAGTTGCCACGATATCCCACAGCTTATTGAGGGATTTTTGAAATTGGAAGAAAAGTGAAGTTGCCCCAAAAACAAGCGTAACGATTCCAATGATTTTCATAACGATGTTCTTTTTATCCACCATGCCGGCTACGACCATTTCTTCAAGACTTTTACCAACATCTTTCCCCATCATGCTCCCGATAAGTTTAGTGATTTCTCCCCGTACCGCTTCTTCACCAAAGAATATACCCGTGAGCCATATCACTATGATTAAGAGCCCAGGAATCGAAAAAATGGCGGTATAGGCTAAGCTGGCAGCCTCGGTTCCCAGATCCCGTGCACTCCAGTCCTTGTATGTACCTTTAAGTATTTCCCAAAAATTATTAATTGCTTTCATGATGTATAGTATTACCGGTAAAAATCAGGTATATAATTTTTACTTACCAATTTGAAACTAACAGAATCAAAACGTTATTACATGGATTTCACTTCCGATTCTTAAATTAGTCTGTGAAAATTATGATAGAACTTGTTAGATACGAAACAGATTATTCATCTTTCTTTTTATAATGTTCAATGTTATTGAACTGATGACAAGAAATGCGCAGTTGTCTCAGCTGTTCCGCAATTATCTTTGAACTTTCGCTACAAAGATCACCGCTTTTCAATGTATTATCGTATGCTTCAATGGCATGTTTTTCACCAAAAACTACATTCTCCAAGGTTTCTTTATCACTATTACTTGTCGGTATGGAATTTTTAATATCGATCCAGGTCCGGTGTAGACTACCAGCCAGTGATGATGTTTCTTCATCAGGATTTCCACCTCTTTCAGTAATGAGATTAATAATTTCATTCTTCATTATTTTTGACTGAGAGATCATTTTATCATACTCACCCTTTAGATCAGAATAGCTTTCCCAAACTTTTCCTTCTACGCTTTCAAAACCTTTAATTCTGTCATTGGTAATATGAAGTAATTCATTAAGTGCTGAAATTGTTTTATTATTTTCCATACTGATTATTTTTGAATGATTGAACAATAAATATGCCTATACTATTTGGTTTGTGGTATGTTATGACTTTATTTTTATAAAATTCACAAACGTATAATGTGTAAATCCATTAGATCTGGGATTTAATTATTTGAACAGCAGTTTATTAATTATTGTCATACACAAAAAAGTGTTATTTTTAAAAACACAGTATTAAAATGTTAATGATAATTTGCTGTCTACTGAAGTATTTATAAGCCTTATTCATATATTTTACATGGTAAAAAAATTACCCCTGCGAGCAGAGGTAAATGAGTCTTACTTAATTTTATCATAGATAAATTTGGTAACCATTGCACCGAAAATATAATATCCGACGGTCATAAATTTCTTTTTATTATTCTCTGC
This sequence comes from Chryseobacterium sp. GW823-FHT05E08, assembly GCF_058795655.1. Lineage (NCBI taxonomy): Bacteria > Pseudomonadati > Bacteroidota > Flavobacteriia > Flavobacteriales > Weeksellaceae > Chryseobacterium > Chryseobacterium sp. GW823-FHT05E08. The sequence continues at coordinate 6,966 of NZ_JBXAHY010000001.1, forward strand.
TACAGGATGATCATTCAAACCCATTTTTTGAGGAAGAACAATGGCTCCTATTCCGGCTGCAATTCCGCTTGCGAAATTATGATTTGTTGCTGTGGTTCCATAGTAAATAGCGTTGCTCACAATGTCACCAGCTAAAGTTGCTGCATACAATTTATCAGGATCAGAAATTTCAAGTGCTGTAGAATCGGTTACTTTTTTTAAAGCTTCTTCTCCCACCTCATTGATATGGGGTACGTTGTCAAAATTTTTTCTGACGATTTCGTGGAGTAGGTTAAGTGCGATGGCTCCGCCTAAACCTGCTAACATTTTCTTAAGCATAATATGTATTTTAAAAGTTAATTTTTATTATTCTGACCATTTTTGCCAGGTTGCAAAATCATTCTTATAGAAGGATTATTGGTTATAAATAATCTGAACCATTCCAAGGCAAGTCTTACTCTGTTTCTAAAGCCTGTCAATGGAATGATGTGTATAAAAAGCCAGGTAAGCCATGCGAAAAAACCTGTATAAGAGAACTTAGGCAGATCAACCACAGCTTTATATTTTGAAATAATGGCCATGCTGCCTTTGTCTTTATACACAAAAGACTGTAAAGGTTTCTGATGATGGAGTTTTATAAAATTTTTAGCGGCTAATTTTGCTTGTTGAATAGCAACCTGAGCAAGCTGAGGATGTCCTTTAGGATAATTTTTATCTGTTAACTGCAAACAGATATCTCCTAATGCCCAGACATTATTAAACCCTAAAACTCTGTTGTATTCATCAACTAATAATCTTCTTCCTTTACCTATACTCGTTTCGGGAATTCCCAATACTTCACGGCCGATTACCCCGGAAGTCCAGATGAGTGTTTCTGTTTTTATTTTTCTTCCGTCTGATAGTATTACGTTTCCCTCAACGTAATCTTTTACTGAAACGTTCAGAAGAATATTAACGCCGAGTCTTTTTAAATTATCATAAGCGGTTTTTTTTGCAGCATCGCTCATAGGAGCGAGCAATGAGGGGAGCGCATCGATCAGATAAAGATGGGAGAGATTAAGTTCAATTTCAGGATATTCCTTTTCTGCGACAAAAGCACCCATCTCTGCGATCATCCCTGCCAGTTCAACTCCGGTAGGTCCACCCCCTGCAATCACGATATTCTGTAACCTTTCTGCTTTATTCTCGTCATTGTTTCTTGAAGCTTTTTCAAGGTTCAGCAGTAAATGATTTTTGATATATAAGGCTTCATTAATGGTTTTCATAGGCAATGCACACTCTTGTACATGATCTAGCCCAAAAAAATTAGTTTCGGTTCCCAACGCAAAAATGGCATGATCATATACTATTTTACCGTTGTCAGTCTCTATAATCTGAAGATTTGTATCAATACTAAGAAAACTTCCCATATAATAATGAACATTATCGTAATTTGAGAATAACTTTCTGAATGGATAACTGATGTGTGAAGGTTCAATAAATGCAGTAGCTACCTGATAAATTAAGGGAGGAAAGAAATGGTAATTATTTCGGTCAACTAATGTGATGCTAAATTCATTCGATTTAGCAACGGCTTTGATGAAATTAATACCTGCAAAACCTCCTCCTATGATGACAATATGTTTTTTCATAAAAGGATATTTTTGTGATTGGTGTATTAAAATGCATCCAATAATAAGACCAATTACATTAAAAAGTGGATTTGTGGTACTTTTTATAAAAACGGAGATACACAAACATTGATAATCCTAATTAGAATTTATAAACCGATTGATTCTAAATATCCGCCTTTGCTAAAATCACTATTATTCTTGCATGTAAAAATTTGGATGAATGTAATGTGTTTTAAAAATTGCACATCTGGCATAATACATGTTCTATTTGTTACTGAATCTAAAAAAAAGAAGACATGAGAAAAGAAGAACAATTTCAACAGACTTTATTGCGAAAAACAGTCGTAATAACAGGCTCTAGCAGTGGAGTAGGAAGAGCTGCTGCAGAGGCTTTTGCATTGGAAGGATGTAATATAGTTATCGTAGCCAGAGGACAGAAAGGTATAGATGAAGTGGTTGAGCTTTGCAAAGGAATGGGAGTAGAGGTACTAGGGATTTCCGCCGATACATCCGTTGCTGCAGATATAGAACGAGTAGCAGATGAGACCTTGTCAAGATTTGGCAGAATTGATATTTGGGTAAATAATGCGGGGGTAATGGCGAGTGGAAAATTTGAAGAGATTCCAATGGAGATCCACGAACAGGTTATTAAGACTAATCTATTTGGATATATGCATGGCGCTTACAATGCCATTAAAATTTTCAAAAAACAAAATAAGGGAATATTGATAAATAACGTTTCTATAGGGGGCTATATGCCTGCACCGTACAGCTCGGTGTACTCAGCAACTAAGTACGGGATCAAAGGGATGATGGATGGTCTTCAAGGTGAGATTTCAAACTACCAAAATATTCATATCTGTAATTTGTACCCTCAACTTCAAAAATCTACTGGGAATCTTCATTCTGCAAAATATTCTGGGTTCAAAATGGGTATACCACCTATTGCTTCAGATCCACGGGATACCGCTTCAAAAATGGTTGAATTAGCTAGGAAACCGAGAAAAGATTTATTTCCTGATTTCAGGTCTTATGCAATTACTACAATGTACAGGCTGTTTCCCAAATTAGTAATCAATACAGCATCAGCTGGCGTACGTTTAATGATGAAAATTAAAAAGGGTCCTGAGGTACCAGGGAATATACTTGAGCCTTCTCAAGACCCACTCAAAATATATGGTACCCCTCCTTTAAATACTTCCAAAAACTTTAAGGTGGCTATACTAATTGGAATTGTAGCTGGCTTTGCCATAATAGGATTAAAAAAAGGTATCGTAAATAAAAGCAGTTAGTAGTATTGAATAATTATATCTTGAAGTTTTACAGAAATTAACTTAAGGAAATATAAGTAATCATGCTATAGTAAATAACGAAAGATAAAATATGTTTTGTCCGATTTCGGATAAAAAGGGCATTGATGTTTTTTATTTCCATTTCATAATTAATAATATATCTCAAAGCCAAGTTAATTGCATAAGAAAAATTTCGAAACCCAGTAGATTTATTGAGACTTTAAATTGATAATTTATGTCTGAATTTAATTATTCATTAGCTAGAATAAATTCTTGATTAGTAACCGTTTTAAAATGTAACCCGAGTATCATCTTTAAAATTGGTGATAGCAATATTGACCATTTTAGAATCAAAAGTTACTTCATGCCAGTTCTATATTTTCAGGAATATTGACAATTCCCTTTTTAGACCAGAACAGACATTTAGGAAAATATTTAATTGCTCTGTTGTCTTGATGGTTGGGCATTTCAGATTTGCTATATAAAAAAATAGCAATCTTTTAAATTCATCAATGTGTAAGCTTAGGGAAAAAGTAAACAGCCAGCTATCTAAAAATAATGTCGACTGCTTTTTCATACGACGGTATTAACCATATCAGGTTCAACGAGATTCTCTCAATTCTGTAAAATAGAATACCCTTAAGGCGTATGCAGATATTAATATAAATTGATAACGAATTGATAAAATACATGGGGTGATAAAAAGTTGAATTATGGAAAGAATCTATCTGACAGGCTTGTAGATGGGCGGTCTGTTTTACAGGCAGTGCAGCTCGCTTTTATAGAAGCAAGTTTACCAGTATTTATTTAGTCAGTTACCGTTGTTCAAATTTTCAGAAGTCTTGCAAATGGTTATTAATACGGGAAATACTATTATCACCTTTCTGATGGTATTTTTGATCTAAAAAAGACAGAATAACGATTCAAAGCAATCCACATCAAACTCAATAAACTGATTGCGACTTTTGAATGGCAAGTGGTAAATTATTTGGTATTCAAATTCTTACAGAAGATGAACTTGATGAACACTATAAATTTTATGAAAGAATTGCGACAGTTCTTCAGTGGTCTAAAATTTGTATATGAAGTTATTGCCAATTTTTACTTAGATATTCATTCAAAACCATAACAAAATATAGATAATATGATCATTGATGAAAATCTTTTGCTCGAAAATGGAGCAGTTTACGAGGATTATCCCGCAAAGGAAATTATTTATGAAATGGGAAGTATTCCCCATTATTATTTCCAGATTGTTAAGGGGACAGTAGAACTAAATAATTACCATGAGGATGGAAAAGAATTTACTTTTAATATCCTCTCGGAGGGTCAGAGCTTTGGAGAGTCTTTATTGTTTGGAAATAAAAACTATCCTACGAATGCCATCGCAAAGACTAACTGTAGAATCTTGAAATTGTCAAAAGCCAATTTTCTGAGTATGCTGAGTGCAAATACAGAATTAATGTTTAAAATTTTCCGTTATCTTTCAGATCGTCTTTTTTACAAATATGTAATGCTCTTCAATAACTCATCCATTGATTCGGCATCGAAAATAAGATCTTTAATGAATTATTATAAAGAAAGTTCATTAAAGCATAGTCCTTATTCTTACCAGGTTCCGTTTACCAGACAGCAAATTGCCAATTTAACTGGTTTGCGTGTCGAAACAGTAATACGCACCATTAAAAAAATGGCAGATGAAGATCTTCTAAAACTAGAGGGGAGACATATTCTGTATTGAAAAAATTTAGAAACAGCCTTCCATCAATGAAGGTTGTTTTTGTTTTATTGAAATTATAGCCGGAAGTCTATCATAGTTTTGTTTCATTCTTACTAATAATTTTAGGTGCAGTCAACAATTGATACAAGGAGAACGGATATTCAGGTGGTAACGGAAAATGGACTTTCTGTAATTTTTGCATAATTATTATTTATTATAGTGGATGCTAGAAATGATTCAAGTCATAATTTTTAGTCAGGATTGTCAGTAATTTACTGTATAAAATAAATTTATATGACATTTAACGAGGCAATACAATATAAAAATGAGGCTGTAAAAAATGCGGATCAATCTGTTCTGGAAAACTATTATATTATTGTTGTTCCAGCTAATACTGAAGAAAGTACTAAATATATTGAAGAGTATTCGAAACAGCCCGGTAAATTCAAAGATGAGAGTTGCAAGAAGTATTGTTCAAATGGAGAATATTTAGTGGTTAGTTTTAAAAAAAAATGTGAATCATAAATTACAATAGTTGATAATTATTCTTCAAAACATCTTCTGCCTTGGTAGCCCTATTTCATGTTCCTGTGGATAAGGCTTTCGCCAGGTCATACTGATATCTTCATGCAGATTACGCTGAGCTTCCAATGATTTTTCTTTATCCATAGAATATCTTGGATCCGGAATAAAAGGCATTTTTGCCATTTTATGAATAGTAACAGTAGGGAAGTGAAAATCTACTTCTACCGTTCCTAGTAAGAGATAGCAGCCACCACCCTGAAAAGGATATTCTTCAAGGCAGTTTGGAAAATGAGCGGTGTCAAAATATTCTCCTTGAGCATCGACCCAGGTACCGAAATACATCGTTCCTTTTTTGGTAGGAACATGTTTTCTTGAAATGAGATAAGCGAGCATTTTAATTTGTTTTTTGTGAAACCCTGTAAGGTCTTTGGCCATTACACTGCCTCTGTACCGGGTTTGTAGCAAATCAAAAGGACTGAAAGAAACGGGAAAACCTAATATCTCTATTTCATCAAAAGCATCCTCAAATGGGTTTCTTTCTATAGAAGGAAGCTGATAATCTTTCTGAGGCTCCTCAAGTAAAGTCAGATGCCTAAAGTAAGCCTTATGAGTTCCCAAAAGAAATCTTGATTCGATCAGCAGTTCATGTTTTTGTTTTCCGGTAAAGCGGAATGCACCTATAAAGATTAAAATTTGCAATGTTTCGATGCCCATAGGAATTCTCTTAATAAAATCTTCCAGGGAAGTATAATTTCCATTTTGAGCTCTTTCTTTAGGAATCAGCTGTGCTAATTTTGTTTCCAGTCTTTCAATATGCATCAATCCCAAATAAACATCCGAACCATAAACCGTTGTCTGATATTTACTTAAATTGACACAAGGATTATGGATGGCAGCTCCCGACATTCTGGCTTCATGAATATAGACTTCAGTTCTGTAAAACCCTCCGCCGTTATTAATGGCAGAGACCATAAATTCGATAGGATAGTAGACCTTGAGAAATAAACTCTGATAACTTTCCACAGCATAAGAAGCAGAATGTGCTTTACAGAATGAGTATCCTGCAAAAGATTCGATCTGCCGGTATACTTCCATGGATAACTGTTCAGGGTGCCTCAGCTTTTTACAGGATTCAAAGAAGTTATCTTTTACTTTCTGTAAAGCTGATAAAGAACGGCCTTTACCACTCATGGCCCGTCTTAGTACATCACCAGCAGGAGCAGATAATCCTCCGAAATGCAGTGCGATTTTAATAACATCCTCCTGATATACCATAATACCGTAAGTTTCCCCCAGTTCTTTTTCAAAAACCTCATGGAAGTACTCAAATTTTGTGGGATTATTATGCCTGAAAATATACTCCCGCATCATTCCGCTTTGAGCCACGCCGGGTCTAATAATGGAAGAAGCAGCGACCAGCACTTTATAGTTGTCGCATTTCAGTCTTCGGAGTAATCCTCTCATAGCAGGAGATTCAATATAAAAACAGCCAATCGTTTTTCCGGAACTTAAGAATTCATTGCATCGGGCTTCGTCTTTTGAGAGAGAAGTGTCCCGGATATTAATATCAATTCCTCTTTTTTCTTTTACCAGCTTTACCGTGTCATTAATGGTACCTAACCCTCTTTGTGAGAGAATATCAAATTTTTCAAGGCCAATCTCTTCAGCAGTGTACATATCGAACTGTACGATCGGAAAACCTTTAGGAGGCATTTCGAGTGCTGAATAATTAGTAATAGGTTCTTCTGATATCAGAATTCCACAGGAGTGCATGCTTCTCTGGTTAGGAAACTTTTCTAAAAGCTTTCCGTAGTAATGAACATGTCTGGATACCGAATTAATATCATGTTCCTGGATGGGTTTTGTTGCCAGTGTATCGAGTTCCTCTTTCGGAAGGCCAAATACTTTTCCTACTTCCCGGAAAATAGAACGGTATTTAAATTCAACATTGGTTCCACAGAAGGCAACATTGTTCTTACCATATTTATCAAAAATATATTCAAGGATAATATCCCTGGTCTGCCAGCTCCAGTCTATGTCAAAATCCGGAGGCGTTTTGCGGTTGAGGTTTAGAAACCGTTCAAAATACAGATCCAGCTCCAAAGGACATATGTCAGTAATTCCGATGCAGTAGCTGACAATGGAATTGGCTCCACTGCCTCTTCCTACGTGCATAAATCCCATTCGGTTGCTGTATTGGATAATATCCCAGGTGATGAGAAAATAAGCACAGAAATTAAGCTGGTCAATGACCCCCAATTCTTTATCCACTCTTGTTTTCGCCTGTAGATTATCATCGGAATATCTTTTAGAAAGTCCCTGATATGCTAACTTTTTTAAAAGCTTAGAATCATTTTCTTTGCTGTCTGTGAAATGCTTTTTGTTTTTAGGTGTTGAAAAATCAAAATCAAAATGACAGCTATTGACAATATACTTTGTGTTTTCAATAATCTGTGGCTCATGGTAAAATTGAGCCAGAAGCTCTTTTTTATCAGTAAACATTTCGTTGTCTTTACAGTAATCAGCTTCTGTAAGCTTACTGATCAATGTATTGTGATCAATAGCCCTTACTATTTTATGAAGCTCATATTCTTCAGGGGTGGTAAAGGTAACCGGATGAAGAATAACCATTTTATGAATGAACTGTTTTAATTCCGGTTTAATCAAAAGATTTAACTGGTTCTGTCTGATGCCTATAAATTCATGATCTGCTAATTTTTCAGGAATATTCTCCAGTGGATAAATAACAAAAGTATCTGTAAAATCAGGATTTGCTTTAGGAATTTCAATGTTTTCACAGTTATATGTGGTTAAAAGCCTGTTGACTTCTGCAATGCTTTTTTGATTTTTGGCCAGGCAGATATAATACAGTTCATCCTGAAGCCTTATTTCCACTCCGACGATCGGTTTGATATTATGATCCTGACAAAGTTTGTAGAAATCATAGATCCCGGTAATGGTATTGATATCTGTAAGAGCCAGGGTTTTAATATTAAAATGTACAGCCTGCTCAACCAGTTCTTTAATAGAAATGGTTCCATACCGAAGGCTATGATAAGAATGACAATTCAGAAACATCTTGTATTTATTTTAATAAACCTGAGGCTCTTCCTACACTTGAAGTTCCAAACCTGTTTTTGATTTTATCCATTGTCTGATACAGTGATATCAACTCTTCAGTATCTTCAAAGAGATCCATTTGATGGCATCCGTGAACCAGTCCGCTAAACTTTACGCCTACCAATCTTATTCTCATCCGTCTGGTATATACTTTTTTAAATAGTTCCAAAACATACCTGAGCATGGTATGGTCAGCTGAAGTGTAAGGAATCCTGCATTGTTTGGTTTCCGTATCAAAATTCGCATAGCGGAGTTTTACCACCACTACTGATACCAGCCATTTCTCAGCGCGGAGCTGATAACAGAGCTTTTCAACCATTCCGGAGAGTATACTTTGAATACCTTGAATATCTATGCTATCCTGAGCAAAAGTATCTTCTGTAGAAATAGATTTTCTTTCCGAATAAGGGACCACAGGATTTTCGTCAATTCCGTGTGCTTTTTTCCAGAGTTCATTTCCATTTTTACCAATCAGCTGCTGAAGAACGTCAACAGGCATTTCTGAAAGGGTCTGTATGGTTCTGATGCCTAGCCTTGACAGCAGCTGAAAGGTAACGTCGCCGACCATAGGAATCTTCTTTACCGAAAGTGGGTTCAAAAACGGTTGGATGTCAGGCTGCTTTACTTCCAGTCTTCCTGTCGGCTTCGATTCTCCGGTTCCTATTTTAGAGACGGTTTTATTGGCAGACAACGCAAAACTTATAGGTAATCCTGTGTTTTTCTGTACGTTTTCTGCGATTTCATATGTCCACTTATAGCATCCGAAAAACTTATCCATTCCAGAAAGATCCAAATAAAATTCATCGATACTTGCCTTTTCCACAACAGGAACTTTTTCCTGGATAATTTCCGTTACCATATGGGACATATTGGAATACATTTCCATATCTCCCTTTATAACTTTAGCTTCGGGACATAACCGTAAAGCCATTTTAATCGGCATGGCGCTTCTTACTCCGAAAAAACGGGTTTCATAAGAGCAGGACGCCACTACACCACGGTCTCCACCTCCTATGATGACAGGCTTTTTCTCCAATTCGGAGTTTTTCAGCCTTTCACAGGAAACAAAGAACGTATCCAAATCCATATGTACAATTGCTCTTTCCATGTGACAAAATTAGTCACGTTTTGAAACAAATTTTGTATTTTTGTTGTCTAAAATTGTAACAATGTCAAAATTCTCTGATAACATCGTGTTTTTGAGAGGAAAGAAAAATATGACTCAGCAAGAACTTGCAGATCTATTAATTCTTACCCGATCCAGATATGTCGCCTATGAATATGGCAGGACAGAACCTCCTATTGAAATATTGCTTAGAATTTCAAAATTCTATAACATAAGCATCGACTTATTGTTGACTGTAGATGTCAGAAAATTTTCTATCGAGGAACTCATGGAGCTTCCTGAGAATAGGATTGTTCTGCCTATAAAGGTTGATCAAGATGGAAACAATCAGATTGAGATTATCCCCCAAAAAGCTTCTATGGGCTACTTGAATGGCTATGGAGATCCAGAATATATAGAAGGTTTGGAGACCATATCATTACCTTTTTTAAAAGGGGGTAAGTTCAGAGCATTTCCAGCTGACGGAGATTCAATGCCCCCCTATAAGAACGGAACCTATATCGTAGGAAAATATGTAGAAAATCTTTCGGACTTGAAAACGGACAGAACGTATGTTTTTATTACCACCAATGATGGTATCAGCTACAAAAGATTTCAGTTTCATGAAGCAGATGGGATATGGGTAAAGGCTGACAATCAATTTTATGAACCGTATAAAATTCCATTGCCTGAAATTAAAGAAATCTGGGAGTTTGCCTGTAGTATTAATACCAAAGAATATGAGCCTGATGAATTTGCAGAACACCATATTCAAAATTTTATCACAGAAATTAAAACTGATATCAGACAGATCAAAGAAAAAATGGGAGATAAGAATTGAATTTATTTTGAGTACGCGGTATAATTAAAAAACTTCCCCGAAGGGAAGTAAAAACACAAATGATGAAAAAAAATTATTCCGTAGAAACGGAATAAGACAAAGTTAAATGATTTAAAGAAAAATTACAATGAGTCAGCTTAGTTTATTTGATGCAGAAGAGTTGTATGAGTTTCCAAAAGACCTTTTGGAATACAGAGAGAGTTTTCTGAGTAGGGAAGAAGCCGATCTGCTTAAAAACAAATTGTTGGAAACTGCTCCCTGGGAACAGCGTACTCAAAAAATGTATGATAAGATTGTGCTTACTCCAAGATTGACCGCTTGGTATGGGGATTCAAAATATAATGATTCTGAAGCAGAGAAAAAGCCAACCAATCCATGGACTCCTGAATTGTTTTCATTAAAACAAAGAATTGAAAAGGAATTTGGCTGCCAATTCAATGGGGTTCTGTTAAATCTATACCGTGATCATAATGACTCCGTTGCCTGGCATCGGGATAAGGAAAGCCGATATGGAAAACGACCTGTCATCGCATCCATCAGCCTTGGACAAACCAGAAACTTTGATTTCAGAAAGAAAGACCATCATCAGAGCAAATACAGTTTACCATTGCCTCATGGTTCCTTACTTATTATGAAAGGCGATCTTCAGGAAAGTTGGGAGCATCGGATCGCTAAGTCTACTGTTCCAATGAAAGAAAGAATTAATCTCACATTTCGATTCATCCGAATGTTAGGTCAATAATATTTAAATGTATTAACTTCCAACTTAACGTCTTGTTTGCAAAGAGAAAATTCATGCTCTCCGGCAGATATAAAATTAAAAACCAACCCTATGTCCATTACATATTACGATTTTAAAAATCTATCAAAGGAATCTCAATATAAACTTGTTAGTGCTGAGGGAGTTGTAATCAGTGAAACTCATAAGAATAAACTAAAGTTTATATTGTATAAATTATCATCCTTTTCAGTTGAAATTGTTTATAATGTTAGCAATGAGAAGATGGAAGGTTTAAATGTATTTCAGAATAACGCAGCGTATGAAAAATAGCATCTATAAATTATTACAATCGTTATAACCCAGTTAAAGTCCTGCTGTTTCAAAAAAGAGAATATAATAAAGTTGTCAAAACAATTTATCCATACTTCTCTTTCCATATTTTTTTTAATTGGGTGTATTTTTGATTTTTCTCTGCTTCTTTCCATTTTTTATAAAAAATATCCGCAGCTTTAGCTTTCTCTGGGTCACCCGTTCCTTTTTCCAACTGCTGATATCCTTTTTCAGCATTGTATTTTTTGCCTCCTTTAAAATTAAAGTACCGCCTTGCCCTTGTAAAGCCCATTTGAAGATATTTTCTTGCCATATCTGCTCCGACAAAGTCATCCTGTTCCAGATAATCCAAAAATATAGAAAAGATCATTTCTGAACTTACTTTGGCAATTTCTGTATTTTTGAAAAGCCAGTGTTTTCCTATTTCTGATTTATAAGGTTCACAGATCAAAACGCCCTGTTCACCTTTACCAACTTTATATTTCTCAGGATACAGACGGTAGTCTATATCGGACTTCCAGGCATAGTTGTCCTTATCGAAATTGAGGTAAGTTGGTTTGTCGCTGATCATTTAAATGAAGAAACAAACATGATGCCCTTGACTTGTTATTGTCTGTTATTTAATGAAATCCTTTATGGTCCAATACACTTTCAGTTCTTCAATAGCATTATCTTTGTGTGAATTTTGATTTAAAATATGATTATCCATGGAAGGCAATGAAGTGAGTTATCCAGTTTATTCTCCGGCGTCGGTAATAGGGATTTTCAGCAATGCGCTGAAGCTTAATGCGATGGTAAACCTCATTTATCTCAAAGGAAGATATTCCTATGGTGCAGGTAAGGCTTATGGTAATTATTACTATGACCAGCTTTTCTCGGAAGGGGATAATGTATCTATTGGAATCCGTATCTCTTCGCTGCTTAGAAGCAAGATCATAAACAATGAAATCTATATTTTGAGAGGCTTTATTGAGAAAAGTATCAAGAATTCATCTATTGAACTCCGTTTTGTGGTTGATGAGATCGTCCAGCAGGAGGAAAAATCGATATCGGAAGATGAACTGGAACGATATGGTCTGATCCAAAAAAAGTTGGAACAGGGATCAAAGAACCTTGAGACAATGATCAGAAATAAAATGCTAAAAGATGAAAAAATCAGAATCATCAACATTTATGGTAACAATGCTATTGTCCAAAAGGATTTTTACGAAGGGCTGGATGTTTCAGTAAAGTACTTCGATATTTCAGATGATAGCTGCAATATCACTTCCTCAACGGCCATTATCTCAAAACTAAAAGAAATTTCAGCATTGGATTACGATATTGTAGCCTTGGTAAGGGGAGGTGGTGATCGCCAAAGTATGGAAACTTTCAATAACATCAGCCTCTCAGAGGTCTTCATTACAATGGCTCCTATAACCGTAACAGCAATCGGCCATACCGTCGATGAAACATTACTCGATAAACTTGCCGATAAAAGATTTCACCTTCCCCACGATTATGGTGCCGGACTTCATTCCATCACCGAAAAGTTATCACATGAAAGATCCAATTCTAGGGCATTATTAATCGATGAGGTCAAAAAAGATGTGACAAAGCAGTTTTCGGAGCAGGTGGAAACCCTGGAAAAACAATTGAAGAAGAAAAATGAGGAATTTACAGAGGCTCAAAAAACCTATAAAGAACAGATAGAAACCCATAACAAAACTTTTGCGGATCAGCTAAAGGTCAGAAATGAAGAATTTCAAAAGCTTCAAAAATCTTCTACTGAACAGCTGGAAGGTATGCAAAAGAGTTTCCACGAGCAACAGAAACAGCGACAGCAAGAAATGGAAAACTACAAAAAAGAGATGGCAGTTTTATACGAAAAGAATGTTCAATCTTCAATCAATGAAAGAACGGCGTCTTTAAATACCACAGTGGAAACTTTGAGACAGGAAAATGCCAGATTGAATCAAGAAGTTCATAGCAGTAAAAATGATTACGTTAAAATTATCATCGCATTTTTATTGGCACTGGTAATTGGTTTTATGCTTGCAAAAATTCTTTAAAAGATAGGAATATATCCTTTTTACCTAAGCTGAGTGATCGGGTAACCTCTTAATGAATACATAGATAATGACGGATTGTCATTATTATTTATTCGCACAGAGTGTAAGGCCCTGCGTTACAAAATCTCCGTAAGAAATTTTTAATCCTTTCCAATTAGGGTCATCCAACCAGATCTCTTCAATCTTACTGATAGACGGATCATTATGTGAAGCGCCTTTTGCAGAACCATTTAGCGCATAGACCTTACCATTGCTCGCCCTGCCATAGATCTCTTTGTAACCTGAACAGTAGACCTCTAATTCATTAACGGAAAAAGGCCATTCTCCTATATAGTTCTGTTTGGTAAATGTAAGGGTGTTTCCTGCCTGAGGTGAATTGCAGGAGAAGATCAAAATAAAGATTGAAAATAGAATAAGATTTTTCATGGAACAGTATATATTTCTGACAAATGTAGAAATGTCAGCATTCAGATTTTTACGGAATTCCGTAAAAATTAAAAATTCTCAAGATCATACACTATAATGAGTTATTCCGGCTGAATGATAACGAATCTTACGAATGGGAATTCATTTTTAATATGGTCACGAATACGGTGTATGGCCTCTGTGATCTCTTCTGTATCCAGATGATCTTCGAAATCGATGATCAGCATCAGTACAACTTCTTCAGGTGACTGGTACGTAGAGAGTATACTTTTTGTTCTGACGACAGCAGTATCTTTTTCAGCCAGTTTAGCAATCTTTTCTCTTGTTTCAGGTGCTATGCCTTCACCCATCAGCAGGCTCCTGCTTTCCCTGGCCAGAATAAGCGAGACAAAAACCAGTATTAAGCCTACGATTACCGATGCCAGACCATCCAATGCTGGAATTTGTAACCAATGGCTGATCCCCATTAATATCATAACAACAAGCAGACCGGCAACTGCGGCACCATCTTCAAAAACTACAAGAAAACTTCCCGGATCTTTGCTTTTGATGATTGCATCCCACCATCTCAACCCGTTGCGGGTCTTGTTAAATTCTTTTACAGCGATAAACAAAGAGGTCCCTTCGAAAATAAGGGAAAGTATCAATACAATATAATTCCAGAATGGATCTTTCATCACCTCGGGTTCCATAATGTGCAAAATTCCCTGATAGATGGATAAAGCACCTCCTAAACCAAATATAAGAATTGAAACCACGAAGGACCAGAAATAGAGCTCCTTGCCGTACCCAAATGGATGAGACTCATCTGCGGGCTTCCTGCTCCTTTTGATTCCATATAAAAGCAGCAGCTGATTCGCGGTATCTACTGTTGAATGAATTCCTTCGGATATCATTGAAGAACTATTGGTAAATGCCCCTGCAATAAACTTTGTCAAAGCGATCAGTAGGTTAGCGGCAAGTGCACTGTAAATTGATTTGCGATTATTGGCCATTAATGATGGATATTAATAAGAGAACAATAAAATTACTTCAATACATTAAAACAGATAGATTCCCTATACGAGCTGATGTACTTAAATCATTAATAAAATTATGGCTTTTGTTTCAAAATAAAAAATATCTGAACAGATACTTAGAATTGAATTTTGAATTAAAACAATTTTATCTCTTCCATTATTATCTCATGGATCAACATATCGATCATTTTTAAAAGCTATTTAAAAAAATCAGTAAAAATCTTTTCGTTACTATGAAAAAGTAGTGATTTTATATGATTTCTGTTGATCAATTTTACATCACCAACAATCATAAAATCACCATTATGAATATTGAAAGAACAGAATTTATAGCCTGGATGGAGAGA
The DNA here is from genome assembly GCF_058795655.1 of Chryseobacterium sp. GW823-FHT05E08. Taxonomy (NCBI): domain Bacteria; kingdom Pseudomonadati; phylum Bacteroidota; class Flavobacteriia; order Flavobacteriales; family Weeksellaceae; genus Chryseobacterium; species Chryseobacterium sp. GW823-FHT05E08. The sequence goes on from NZ_JBXAHY010000001.1 coordinate 22,055, forward strand.
ATCATGGAAAGATTTGACCTACTGAAAGAACAAATGATTAAGAACCAATCCAGGTTTATAGAAGTAGACGGAGAGCAGCTTCTGGATAATCAGGATGTTTTACAGCTTTTAAAAATAAGTTCCCGATCATTACAGCGGTACCGGACTGATAAAAAGCTGCCTTACTATACCATCAGTGGAAAGTTGTACTATAAGCTTTCGGATGTCCATCAATTGATCAGAGAATGTTTAAACTCTTGATAGTAACAAGACATCTACAGCCAAATCATTCACCACCGTTCCAACCTTCAGGATTCTCTTAATTGAGCCTATATCTTGGTTCCATTAAATGAAATACAATGGAAAATGAATTGATAAACCCTCAGGAACCCAATGAACTCAAACCGGCAACAGACACACTCCTTGTCCTGAACATTCATACCAACCAGGTTGAAATGGTCAAAGGAATTGATCAAGATGGAAATCTTCAAAAGGTTCCTCCACAAGAAAAAAAGGATAATGAGCCGCTGATCAGAGTTGATAAGCACGGCGATCTATTTTCCAACTTCTTTTCCAATTTTTACCGGCAGCTTAAAAATCCCACGCATTTCAACTTTTTCAAAGTTTCAGAATATGATGCTGTTAATACCGCTAACGATCTTCAAAAATATGTCGATCAGGCATCACCCGAAGAAAAAGAAAAGCTGAAAGACTATGAAGTTTTACCTCAACACAACAACAATCCAAAAAATCAAAATATAATGGACAACAACACAGACAATCAAGAATATCGTTTTAAGCCTGAGCAAATCGACTGGAAAACGATGGAAAAGTTCGGACTTAATCAGGAGAAGCTTGAAAAAATGAATGCGATGGATTCATTACTCAGAGGTTTTAAAACCAATACATTAATTCCCATCACCATTAATCTGGGAACGGCAGTGAGCAAAATGGATGTCCGGTTATCCCTTCAAACAGGAGATACAGGACAGGTTGCCGTTCATTTGCATGGTATCCGAAAAGAACCTAATCTTAACAGTAAATTCTTAGGTCATCAGTTCAGTGATGAAGATAAAAAGAATCTAAAGGAAACCGGGAATATGGGCAGGGTAGTCAATCTGGTTAATCCTAAAACCGATGAAATCATTCCATCTGTCATCAGCCGTGACCGTTTAACCAATGAATTGGTAGCCTATAGAGCGGAGTACATGAAAATCCCTGATGAAATAAAAGGAATTAAGCTTGATGAACATCAGAAACAAACCCTACTGGAAGGAGCACCATTGTATCTTGAAGGCATGACCTCTAAAAAAGGTGAACTTTTCGATGCCACCGTACAGTTCAATGCGGATAAGCGGTATGTGGAATTTCTGTTCAATAATAATCAGAATCAACAACAAAGTCAATATCACCATAACCAACAGCAACCCCAACATACGGATCAAGAAGCGCCCAAAATATTCAGAGGAAAAGAACTGGACGATTCACAATATGAAAAGTTCAAAGCCGGGCAAACCGTGTACGTTGACGGTCTTACCGATGCTAAAGGTAAAGCCTATCAAGGTTATATTACCTTCAACAAAGAGACTTCCAAAACCGATTTCTCCTTCAATCATCCTAATAAACTTAAAGAGGAGGCAAAACCTACAGAAGATCATAAGACCCAAACTGCTGTGAACACCCAAGGTAAAACCAATGAAGCTACTAAAAGTGTGAAGGAGGCTTTAGAATCAAAACAGCAGCAGCCTGTTAATAAGCAGCAGGAAGATCAGCAAAAAAAGGTTAGAAAACCAAGAGGACAAAAACTATAATAATCATCTAAATCCATCATATGAAAGCAATCATCGCAGAAAAACCGAGTGTCGCAAGAGAAATTGCACAATTATTAGGAGCCCATGAAAAGAAAGATGGTTATTTATCCGGTAATGGCTATTGTATCACCTGGGCATTAGGACATCTGATCGCATTAGGAATGCCGGAAGATTATGGTATAAGAGGCTTTAACAAAGCCTCTTTGCCTATCTTTCCCAAGCCCTTTATTCTGACTCCCAAAAAACTAAAGAAAGCAAAAGGCTATGAGCCTGATCCTTCAGCTTTAAAACAACTCAACACCATACAGCAAGTCATCAATCAATGCAGCAGTATTATTGTCGCAACAGATGCAGGAAGGGAAGGAGAGTTGATCTTCCGCTATATCTATCACTACATACAGTGCAATAAACCTTTTGAAAGACTCTGGATAAGCTCCCTTACCGAAAAGGCAATACAGGACGGATTTAAAAACCTTCAGCCAGGCGATACCTTTGAAGGTTTATATCAAGCTGCTAAAGCCAGAAGCAAAGCGGACTGGCTGGTAGGAATCAATGCCACCCAGGCATTAACCATCGCAGGAAACCAAGATGTTTATTCATTAGGCAGAGTGCAGACACCGACCCTTGCTTTAATCTGCCAACGGTTTCTTCAGCATCAAAACTTCACCAAGCAAAAGTACTTTCAAATCCAGCTGAATCACAGAAAAGAATATACAGACTTCATTAGCCTTTCATTATTACAATGGGAAGAAAAAAAACAGGCAGAACAAATCCAAAAATCTATAGAGCGGGAGGGAAAAGCTGTTGTAGAAGATGTATCCATTACAACAGTGCAGGAACAGTCTCCATTACTTTTCGATCTCACGGAATTACAGAAAGAAGCCAACCGAAAATTGGGACTTTCTGCCGATGAGGTTTTACAGATTGCCCAAAGTTTATATGAAAAGAAATTCATTACCTATCCCAGAACCGGCAGCAAGTATATTCCTGAAGATTTATGGCCTGAAATTCCTGAACTGGTCAGAATCCTCAATGCAACCCATCATTTCAAGCCACCCATATCAACTTTAAAGTTCGGAAATTTCAATAAGCGGATTGTCAATGATCTAAAAGTTACCGACCATCACGGATTACTCATAACAACCAAAACACCTTCCGCACTTAGCGCTACGGAAAAAGCCATTTATGATATGATTGCTTACCGTTTATTAGAATCCTTGTCCCATGCCTGCACCAAACAAGTCAGCCACATCATCATCAAAGTACATCATTATGAATTCCAGATCAAAGGCTCTACAATCCTAGAGAAAGGCTGGAGAGCCATCAAAGGAATTCTATCTGACAATGAAAATTCCAATAATAAATATGAAGTCCTTACTGAGCTTCCGGAATTCAAAATAGGAGATGAGCTGAAGATATCAAAAACCGAACTACTGGAAAAAGTAACGCAACCTCCCAAACTTTTTACTGAAGCTGACCTTTTATCAGCCATGGAAAATGCAGGCCGATCTATTGAAAACAAAGAAGAACAAAAAGCACTCTCCAATATCGGCATTGGAACCCCAGCCACCAGAGCTTCCATTATCGAAACGCTGCTCAGCAGAAACTATATCACTAGAAAAAGCAAAACATTAATTCCCACAGATAAAGGCTTGCAGGTTTACAATCTTGTCAAAGACAAAAAAATAGCCAATGTCCAAATGACCGCAGAATGGGAAATAGCACTGGATAGAATTGAAAAAGGTGAACTCAGTAAAAACCAATTCATCAACGACATCCAACACTATACAACTGAAATCACCAACGAACTTTTATCACTTCATATTCCCCAAGAAAATATTCCACAATTAATATGCCCCAAATGCCAACAACATCATCTTATGATCAAAGAAAAAATTGTCAAATGCCCAGATGAACAATGCGGTTGGATTCTCTTTAGAACCATATGCGGAGTACAACTTAGCATAAAAGATCTTGCTTTACTATTAACTCAAAACAAAACATCACTCATTAAGAATATGAAAAGCAAAAACGGTAAAAAGTTTGATGCTTATTTAAGTTTTGATGATAAAGTAAATTTGATTTTTAAATTTTGTTAGATGATTAAAGATCATATTTTTAATCTTATTGTTTCTGAAATCGATTTTAAGCTAATTCCTTGCACAAACTTTTGTACTCTTGAAATGAATTTGCAAACTCTTGGGCGAATTCAAAATTACTTATTTGATATTCCTCATTAACACCACTACTGGAAGAAATCCTCAGCCTTGCGTATTGAACAACAGGTATCTGATAATTGCTCTTGAATCTTTTGTCGGGAGTTCCGTTTTTATTGACTTTCGCCCATGTTTTTCTAATAACTTTTGAATCACGAGGAACACTGCTGGTTTCGGTAAAACTTACAGAAGAAAATGTAACATTAAGTTCATCAAGCCCAATAATTGCAAAGTTCTGATCATTTTTATACATCAGTATAAATGTTGGATAAAAATATATATCCGCTCCATTCACATTTTGAAAATATATAGCTTCATAGTTTGATGTGATGATGGGAAGTGATTTAAAACCAATTCTTGCATCTTTTCTGTTGACCAACGTGCTGGCGCTAGATCGGGCAGCCACACGATCCTGAAAATGCGCTCCGGTAATATCCCATATTTTATGTGCTGTAGTTAGATTTTTAAAAGAATGCTGTAATTGTTCATACTTTCTCTTAGAGGGATCATCGAACTGTATGTCTATATTAACAGCCGAGTTATCAATTACAATCTTGGTTTCTTTAAGAGCTTCTTTTTGTGCTTTAATATCCTCATTTATCTGTTGTACAATATTTTTGTTTACCAACCCATATATAAAGATATAACTTGCAACTTTCTTGGTCTTGGTAAAGGTTAACGCTTTTTTTATTTTCTTCAGATCCGTCTTCAATTCCGCTTTTTGCTGTTGAGCCATTAAGATAGATTCTTTGATACCTGCCATATTTTGAGATGTTATCTCGTGAATATCGGCACTAAAAATGTTATCTGATAACTCAGTGTAAAAAGGTTGTGGATCAGGATAAGATTGCAAGGAAGTCCTTGATGATGAAGAACCGGAAAGCCTGTATGAATTTGAAAAACCTGAAAAATTGGTATTAAGTCTCGTGCCTGACGAACTCAAATTTACACTCATACCTTTAACCCCAATACTCGTAGAAATTCCTCTTTTGCTGAAATTCAAATGTACACCGGGAATTATTTTGATTCTCTTTCTGTATGACCAAGCCATGATATAGTTTTTAAGATGATTGCAATCACAAATCTAAACTACTACAGACAGAAAAGTTTACGGAAAACCGTAATCTCATCAGGAATTATTCTTCGCTATTTCATTTAGTTTGCTAATCAACCTCTCTTTCTCACCACTTCCTGTAGTGGAAAATCGTACAAAAGGTATTCTATACTTCTCTAAAATCTCATTCTTCATACGATCTCTTCCAGCTTGCTTGCTTTCCGTTTTATGATACTCATAACCATCAACTTCAATAGCCAATGCAAGGTTTTTCCCCAGCTTATTATAGATCAGAAAATCAAGGTGTGTAGCATGATGTCTTGCGTAGCGTTCTTCTTCAGCACTTAATCTCGAAAAATCTAACAGTAAATTTCTTAATGGATGATGCAGAATAACGCCATATTTTGAAAATTGATCGTTGGATAACACTTCCGTTATTAACGCATACATTAGATTTTCACTGTCGAAAACAGATTCCTTTTTTTGATATGATAAAAGTGTTCTTCTTTTTTCTTCATACCCTTTGTACAGGTAGTCAAAAATAGAGTGTACCTCACTATTTATTGTAGTGAAATTATTGTAATCAATATAACGGATCAGATCTGAGATATTCGTGTCATTGTCACTTTCATTTCCGTTCACCAATAGAATCAGCTGATCTTTGGCTCTGGAAATGGCTACATTCAGACGGTTAGGATTGTCGGTGAATTCTGAGATTTCATTATCTACAGTAGAGAGAATGATTACATCATTTTCTCTTCCTTGAAATTTATCCACCGTATCGGCTTTGATATCTGTTCCGTGAAATGTTCTTTGCAGTGCTAAGGTCTGATTACGGTAAGGCGTTACAATTCCCAGATTCACACCCTCCAGCTTTTGTTGTGGAATGATTTCCTGAATAATGACATCAATCTGTCGCTGATTCTCTCTTTGGCGAGCATGGTTACCTTCAGCTGTTTTATATACCAGTAAAGGTTCTCTTTCCGTCTGTCCTTCCGAAAGGATGATCAACTGATCGTTATAAAACTTACGGTTACAAAAATTAATGATTTTAGGATGACAGCGATAATGTTCTTTTAACAGTGTTTTAGGTACTTCCGGGAATACTTCTGTGATAGAAGAAAGCAGGCTATGACTGGAATACCGATAAGGTTCCGGAATATCATAGTTCTTAAAGATCTGATCTGTATTTTCTACTGTTTCCGAATCCACTACATTGGGAAGCTGTTTTAAATCTCCAACAATGACAGCCCGTTTTGCGCAGGATAATGCGAGTACACCCGTTGCGAGATCCACTTGTGAAGATTCATCAACAATCACATAATCGTAGACTACGTTTTCAGCAAGACTTCTTCTCAATGAGTAGGTTGTACTCATAATAACAGGATAATCTTTAATAAACTCTTCTGATTTAAAACGAAGATCCCATTCGGTATATTCTGAACGTTTTTCTTCTTTATATTTTTGGTAGAGTTTGTTTTTAAACAGCTGCATTGATCCTTCCGTATATTCTTTCATTTTATCATGGAAGGAAAAATGCTGTAATGTATTTTGCAGTTCCTGCTTTCTGAAATCAAGCTCTGAAATTTTTACTCCATAGTATTTTGCCTGGACAATTCTGATCATTTCTTCATACGATAAGGTATAAAAAATCTTATCTCTTACCCCATACAGAAAAGGAAATATCAGTTTACGCCACCAGTAAAATTTCTTGCCTGTTTTCTCATAGTCTTCCAAGGTAACCCATAAAGAAAGCAGCTGATCTGAACTGACATTCTTTTTAAAACGGATTTCAGTTGCCAAAGTGACATCATTTGTAAAATGCTGATGTTCTGTTTTGATCTTATCTATTTCGAGTGTAAGTAAAGCCAGTTCATTCTTAAGTTCCAATTTTTCAGCAAGTTCAGCAAAAAGAAGTGGAGTAGATTGAATAAGAGATTGTTCCTGTTCTTTCTCTAATCTAAAACCTGATAAATCCGGAATTTCAGTCTGAGCATCGATAAATTCTTTTTTATTCTGACTGCTTCCCAATAATGCCGCTATAAAAGAAACTCCCTTACTCTCCAGCTTCTCAAAAACATTTTTTGTTGCCGAATTATTGCTTGAAACCACAGCCACACTCTGATTATTCATTACCGCATTGGCAATAATATTAAGAATAGTCTGTGTCTTTCCTGTTCCAGGAGGACCTTCAATAACGCTTAGCGGATTTGAAAACGCATTGTCAACTCCTGCTTTCTGACTTAAATTAAAACCAAAAGGAAAGATTTCAATAGGAGAGGTGTGGTAATTCTTATCGGGTTCTTTCCCGTTAAGATAATTGTAAAGAATAGAAGTTTCGGGGATAACAGATATCCTCTTATAGCTATTGGCCAGAATATTATTGTCTGGTTCTATCTTTAAACCAACGCTTTCCGCGATCGCCTTTATGTAAGAAAAAATATTTCCTGCTCTCTCACTTTGAAGAGCAGATCTAACAATCTTAATTCTGCTTTGAGGATAAGAATAAGCCCTACCATTACTTTTATACACCACTACACATTTATTGTCATCAAAAGAGTAAGATTCTATTTCATCAGTTCTGTCTTTGCCATCGATATTGATAGTCTGTTTTTTGAGGATATGTGAATATTTTTTTTGCATGTGCTATTAGTTGTTTACAAATATAATAACTTGACATCAAATTTTTCTGGTAAGAATTAGTTATACCTTAGAGAAAGAAAATGTCATTGGATATAAGAAAATTGAGAAATACTAATTACATTTAAAACTAATAATTATTGAAAAGTCTCTGAAATCGTGATATAGCAATTGACGGAATTTATCATTCTAGAGAAATAAAAAGTAAATATTTAGATTTAAGTAAATGATTATTTTGAATTAATAAAAGATTTAAAATTGGATGAGATTGAATTAATAAGCCTAATAAATGTTACTGAAAATTTTGCAGAACAATCTTAAATAAAAGTATGTAAGTCATTTTAGTTTTGCTTTTGTTTTTTAATCTACAATTAAATGGATCAATAAGGTCTGTAAATACAGATAATCGGTATATTTGTAGGCTATTTAAATTTCTTGAATCAAGGAGTTTCAAATTTTAATCTAACTTTTTATGCTACATAATAACCCAATATTAAAGGCTTTAATTGACCGACTTTGGAATAACTTCTGGAGTGGAGGTATTAGTAACCCACTTACTGCCATTGAACAAATTACCTACTTGATTTTTATGAAACAAATGGATGATTTGGAAGTCAAACGCGAACGAGATGCTGAAATTACAGGAATAACTTATGATTCCAAATTTGTTGGAAAATACAAAGTGCCAGGTAGTAATGAATTTGTAGACAAACAAGACTTGCGTTGGAATAACTTTAAAGGTATGCCAGGGGAAGCCATGTTATTGCATGTTCAAACCAAAGTATTTCCTTTTTTAAAAGAATTTGATGGTGGTACTAAATTCACTAAGGCGATGGCTAATGCTGTTTTTATCATGCCAAAGCCCTCCTTATTAAAAGAAGCTATTAAAATCATTGAAGATATTTTTTTAGAGATCAAAAAGGATGCTGTTAAAGGCGGCCATGCATTTCAAGATATACAAGGTGATGTGTATGAAATGTTGTTGGGTGAAATTGCCAGTGCAGGTAAAAATGGACAATTTAGAACACCTCGTCACATTATTAAATTGATGAATGACCTTGTGCAACCACAATTGGGACAGCGAATTGTTGACCCAGCTTGTGGGACAGCAGGTTTTTTATTGGGTGCTTATCAGTATATTTTGACAGATCTGGTACGCAAAGAAAACCCAATTGCTTTAAAGCCAGACGAAGACGGCTTTATGCGTGCGACAGTTGCAACTACTTTGAATGAAAATTTAAAGCATATTGTTGAAGATTCTTTATTTGGGTATGATATTGACACTACCATGGTGCGTTTGGGATTAATGAACTTGATGATGCACGGTATTGATCAGCCCAATATTGACTATAAAGATACCCTTAGCAAATCATATAATGAAGATGTCCAATTTGATATTGTGTTAGCTAATCCACCTTTTACCGGAAATATCGATAAAGGTGACATTAATGAAATCTTAAAACTGAATACTACAAAAACTGAATTACTTTTCATTGAGCGTATACATAAAATGCTTAAAATAGGTGGAACCGCTGCTATTGTGATACCTCAAGGCGTATTATTTGGTAGTGGAAAAGCTTTTGTAGAATGCCGTAAAATAATGGTAGAAAAAAGTGAGTTAAAAGCTGTGATTAGTATGCCTGCTGGTGTTTTTAAACCTTATGCAGGGGTCAGCACGGCAATTTTAATTTTTACTACTGGTAGTCAAACAAGTAATGTTTGGTTCTACGACATGCAAAATGATGGGTATACTCTAGATGATAAACGTAATAAAATTGAAAAAAGTGATTTATTAGATATTGTTCAGCTGTATCATAAAAGAATTAATATACCAAGCACTGACGAGCAGCGTGAAACTAACTACTTTACAATAGCAAAAAAAGAAATAGTTGAGAACAATTATGATTTAAGTTTTAATAAATACAAACGTGAGGTCTATCAGGAAATAAATTATGAAGAACCAAAAGTAATATTTGAAAAACTAGAGGCTATTGAAGTTAATATTATTAAAGGGATTAGTGAATTAAAAGATTTGATTTAATGAAGTTTGAAAAATTAGAAAAATTAATAACCATTCTTTCTGGATATGCTTTTAAGTCATCATTTTTTAATGACACAGAAGACGGCTTACCTTTAATTAGGGTTCGAGATGTGAATTCTGGATTTGCTGGAATATATTATTCAGGAAAATATGATGAATCATTTGTTATTAAAAATAATGATATTCTGATTGGATTAGATGGCGATTTTCGATGTATAACATGGACAATGGGCAAGGCTTTGCTAAATCAACGTGTTTGTAAAATTGTTCCTGATACAAAGTTAATAAATGAAAATTATTTACTTCATTTTTTGCCTTCTGCCTTAAATAAAATTCATCGAAATACAAATTATACAACAGTAAAGCACTTATCAACAAAAAGTATAAAGGACATTAGAATTCCTTTGCCCTCATTAAAAGACCAGATACGTATTGCAGAAATTTTAACACAAGCAGACTCCTTAATCAAACAAAGGAAAGAAAGTATTTCGCTTTTAGATGAACTTTTAAATAGTAATTTTTTGGAGATGTTTGGAGATCCTATTAAAAATGAAAAAAAGTATAACTCAGTAATATTAGAAGAAATTTGTAACAACATTTTTTTAGGTCTTACTTCTAAGGTAGATTATGTTGATGAAGGGGGGTATCCTCTCATTAGAGCAACTGATATCAATTCGGGAAAATTATCTTTTGATAATGTCAAATATATTTCTGAGAAACAGCATAAATTAATTACAAAAAATAGGATTACTAAAAGAGGTGATTTACTTGTAAGCAAATCAGGTTCATTAGGAACTTGTGCGATTGTTGATAGCGATAGAGAATTCACAACGTATGAAAGTATAATCACAATTCAACCCAAAAAAGAATTTTTAAATAATTATTACCTAATTTATTTATTAAGAAATCAGAATTTTAAAACTAAGATGTTAGGGCGTAAAGTTGGGGGAACAGTTGGACATTTAAATCTTCAAATGTTTAGAAATATGGTTATTAATTTACCACCTATTGAATTCCAAAACAAATTTGCCTTAATAGTTGAGAAAGTAGAATTTCTAAAAAAGGAGTATGAGGCTATTTTGAGGGAGTTAGAAAATTTGTATAAGGTTTTGAGTCAAAAGGCCTTTACAGGTGAGTTGAATTTCAGTAAAGTTAGTTCAAAAATATATAAAGAAGAAATAAAAACACCTGTTGCTGGTTCTGTAGAGCCGCAAATTGAAGTTGAAAGCCTTCCAGTTTTTCCAGAAAAAGAGAAACAATTCAAAGATATACAGCTTGATAAATATTATGAAATTCCAACGGAAATAATTGCAAAGTATGGAAGCATTGAAGGTTATCAGCAAGACTGGGAATTTTTACTTAAAAAGTTTTTTTACAATATCCCAGTAGATTTATCTAAACTTGAAGATATCTATCATAAATTGTATTATCAGCGTGGTGATGATTTCGAATTTGAAGATTTGAAAGAGTTTATTTTCGAAGAACTGTCAAAACCTAAATCATTTATAAGACAAAAATATAATTCAGAAACTAAACAACTAGAACTAGTAATAAATGAAGTTAAAACGTCTTAAATTACATTCTCAATTTAGAAGCTTGCAGGCAGGTTTTGAAATAGACTTTCTTAATGAGTCTAATTCAGCAAAGATGTGGGATTTTATGCCCTATTGTTTTGTAGGTAGAAATGGTTCAGGAAAATCAAATATACTTGAAGTTTTAGCAGAAATTTTTTATCACATTGAATGTATCTATTTAGATTTTAGACCCGATGGTTTTAATGGAGAAGGTAAACTCGATACGGGAGGATTTCTTGCTGAAAGTTGTAATCCTGATGCCTTTGAATTAGAATATTATTATTATATCAAAGGAGATTATTCCAGAAAGCATTATAGTTCTTCTTATAATATTGGTTATGACGCACATATAAAGATTGAAAAGAAAAGTAATGAATCTCCAAAAGTCTATTGGTTGAATAGAGCAGAATGTGTTAAAAGTGGAAATATATTATTGGAAAGAATAGAGGTTAAAGATTTTTTGCCTGACTTTATAGTAGCTTATTCCTCTGGTGAAAATCAAATAATTAATCTTCCCTTTTTTAAAATGCGATTTATACAATATGATGAATATTTGTACCGATTAATTAAGGATTTCGATTACATTAAGCCTGAAAGTCGTTTCGTACATTTAGACGAATACTACAATCAAGCCGTTTTGTTGTCCATTTATTTATTACGTGAAAAAGAATCTCTCTTACAGTTTAAGAAAGAATTAGGACTTGATGATATAAAGTCTTTTAGGCTTATTATTAAACAAGATCAATTTGAAAAAGTTCACAATGATGTTTTAAAAACAATTCCACAACAGGATAAGAAAGATAAAACTAAAATTACTCGTGAATTGACTTCTTTGATTAGTAAATCAATTGAACGTTTAAAAGCGTGTTGTACAACATCCTATTTTAAAAATGATACCAAAGAACTTATATTAGATTATTTTGTCGATAAAGAATGCAGAGAAGCTTTTAAATTTCATTTTGCAGATGATGCTTTCGAGTTGTTTAGAACATTCCAAGTTTTACTTAATTTGAATAATTATAAAACACCAAAAAAGGTAAAACAAAAAGTTTATCATTCTAAAAATATTTATATTAATCAGGATGTAATTCCTTTACCTTATGATGAAGAACGAATCTTTAGATTTAAAAATGTTATTTTAAAAAAAGATAAACTTGATGAAGTAATTTACACCAAATCTTTATCAGATGGTGAATATCAATTTATTCATTCCATTGGATTATGCTTGTTATTCAGAGATACTAACTCTCTGTTTTTATTAGATGAACCAGAAACACACTTTAATCCTGATTGGCGCTCTAATTTTATTTCGACATTAAGAGATTGTTTAAAACAAGATGAAGCAAGCTCATTAGACAATAGAAGAGACCTACTAATTACTTCTCACTCACCATTTATAATATCTGATTGCCAACCTGAAAATGTTATAATTTTTGATAAGCAAAATAAAAAAGTAGAACATCAAACGGCCAAAGACAAAGGCATAAGAACTTTTGGAACCTCAGCTAATATTTTAACGGAAGAGATTTTTGGTAAAAAAGAGTCTATCTCCAAACTTTCATTAGAAATTATTGAAAGAATTAAAAACATGCCCTTAAACAGCCCCGAAGAAATATTAGCTGCAAAGGAAGAAGCAAGAATATTAGGAGAATCAGTAGAAAAAGTATTATTGTTTAGAGAATTGATTATCAAAGAAAACGAATTAAATAAGCACAATGATAGGTAGTTACAAATATTTAATGAGTTGTCACATCATGTTAAATTACTTTGTTATTCGGTTCTTTGAAAGAATTGAACATGAAACAGGCACATTTGATAATGCTTTTTTTGATCAAGACTTTTATGATATTGTTAGAAGACACCCAAAAATAGTAAAGCAACCTCTAATCAATATTTATAATATTTTAAGAAGACTCAATCAAGTTACAAGAACTTCTATATGTAATCAAATAAAAGACAGCAATAATATAGAATTAATATGCTCTGGTGGATATTCGCCAGTTTTATTAGATAACGATGTTAAAGGTTTAAGGAAATTATTGAGAGATTTTTTCTTGAATTTGTATGATCAAGTATTAGATGGAAATGCATTCCGTGAAAAATTTAACACAACACTTTTAGAACATTTTAATGAATTTAGAAGGATTAATAAAAATACTACTCTTTGCCCAACCTGTGGAATTGGAGAATTAAAAATGGCAGAAAGTAAAACGCGTGACCAGTACGACCATTTTTTACCAAAATCTTTATATCCATTTTCCTCAGTTAATTTTGAAAATTTAATTCTTTGCTGTAAGGAATGCAACTCATTCGATGTTAAGGGAGATAAAGATACTATAGCAATATCAACTGGTCATTTATTTTATCCTTTTGATTTTAATCATCAAAAATTATCTGTATCATTCCGAATAATTACTGATAACGTAAAACCGGAACAGATAATTTGGGATATAAATTATTCAAGCCCTGAAGGTAAAACCGGCGAAATACAATCCTGGAGAACTATTTATGATATTGATGCTAGATATAGTGATTTTGTTAAAGGTAGAGTAGAAAAATGGTATAGGTTTTATTGGGAATATATCAATGACGCTGATATGGCTCATATACCAGAAGAAGATAGAAAACTTGCCTGTCTTAAAGCTTTAGAATTAGATGAAAAATTAAGACTTTCATTTATTAGAAAGCCAGTTTTAGATGGTTTTTTAAGGGATTCTGTTTTAGCAAGAGCACAAATTGAAGCTAATGTATATGTTTAAAAGATAATGCAAACAAAGTTGCTGTTTCGCTCAGTGAGCTTTGAAAATATTTGATTTTTTTAAAATAAAGATCCGGCTAATAAAAAAATATGAAGCAACAAGATACTCTTCAAGAAGTTCAAGTAAATTTGTGAAAAATTATAAAGTAAAATCTCAATTCTAGTTACGATTTCTTTTTTATAATATTTTCTTTAAATTGTTTAACATCCTTTTCACTAATTTTATCATATTTATCACCAAAGTCCTTCATATTGAAACCCATAGTTTCAACAATCATTATAATTGTAGGCATTGTAGATCTTTTTGTCCCACTAAAAGCATTATTGACTGTGGCTTTTGTAAGATCTGAATTGGAGTTTAAAGAAATTTTTTCATAACTAGAAACAATATCAAACTTATCATCTTTCGTCTTTAAATAAGTCTTATTATGGTTAAGCAACATGCGTAAAGTAATCGCAGTTTTTATCATTATAATTTTCTCACTTTCCCTAATCATATATGCAAGTAACCACTTACTAAAAATTATTTCGGTATCGTTTTGTATACCGAAATAATTTTTAGTATATTTGTATTATAAGTTACAACATTAGTAACTTTGCGATACTTCAACAAAATATTAGAAGCTATTGCTTAGGATCTCGCCCGAAAACTGGTAATTTTTAACACACGAGACGATAAGCAAGAAGCTCACGACCTAGGCGTGGGCTCTCTTATCTGTGTGTAAGGTATACCAGTACCTCAGGGTGGATATTGTAGAGTCCCATGCCGTTTTTTATTAATGCAGTTCTGCTTTTCTACAATTATCTTTTATTCTAAGCCGCTTTACATAATAGAGGTATACTGATACAGTACAATGGGGTGTACAATCCATTGCGGCTTTAGGGCTTTCACGGGAACACAAATTCATTCATATTCACATTTGACCTTGTAGTGAGGAGCATTATGGTTTCTCCTACATGATCTTTAAAACTACTATTACATTAAAACAACCATTGAAAAACAAAAAAACAGCTGCTGGATCAGTTGGAAAGAAACGTAGAAAACTATCGTGTATTGAAACATTCTTTCAGACCCATGACCTTGTTACAGCTAAACAGATGCTCAGTTCCATGATGCAATATGCAGTAAACGGAAAAGACTGGCTAAAGAAAGATCCTTCTGTTATTTTACAATTTCATCAATCATTATGCATATTCATACGTAAAGGTTATATGATCAGTAAAAAGACAAAGAAACGGAAGGTAAATGCAGCGTCATACATCAGCTCTCCAATGATGAAAGGTTATATGTCTGAGAAAGAATATGAAAACCCAACGTTGGTTTTCAAAAAAGCCTTTAAGGAATACAGCATTCAGGAGTATGATTATTTTATATCCGGCATAGTCTATTTCTCACAGGAGATCTATCGATACGGACCGGAAAGCAATCTGGTAAGACCTTATATCAATCTGACAAAGATGCTGGATGCAGCTTATCTTATGTTGGAAAGAGGAGTACAAAAAAAAATGATAACAAAAAAATAAAATAAGAAACAGAAACTAATAAAAAAGCCCTTTCCCACAAGTCGACTAAAACATCAGGAAAGAGCATGATTAAGTTATTAATTAAATTAAAAACCTTTACAAATCTATGAAAAATTCCTATTACAATATAGGAGGTATTTTCTTTGGGCTCATGTTGACCGCAGTAAGCATGACTACAAAAGCCCAAACACGCACCATTTCCGGTACCGTTACCGCATCAGGTAAACCTCTCTCAGGAGTTGTAATCTCTCAAGAGGGCAGTGATCAGGTAACCATGACCAGCAACAACGGAACCTATACATTGGAGGTTTCAGCAGAAAATACCATCCTATTGTTCAGACACCCTGATTATGCAGAAGAAAAATTCACCCTTACTAATCAGACCGTCGTTAATATCAGCCTAGAACAAAAAGTAAAGGGAATCGAAGAAGTTATTCTCAACGCTGGCTACTACAAGGTAAAAGACAAAGAAAGAACCGGTAGTATCGCCAAAGTTTCAGCAAAAGATATAGAAAATCAACCTGTCACCAATGTACTGTCAGCAGCACAGGGAAGAATGGCAGGAGTGAACATTATTCAGGCCGGCGGAACAGCAGGCGGAGGATTTGATGTTCAGATTCGGGGAAGAAACAGTCTTCGGACAATTCTTAACAGCCCTGTTAACGGAAACCAACCTCTTTACGTGGTGGACGGAATTCCGTGGAGCTCAAACTTGACATCCAGTTACTCCGTGGGAATTCTTCCTATGAGTTCTCTAAACCCATTGAATTCAATAAGTCCGGATGATATAGAGAGCATAGAAGTTTTAAAAGATGCCGATGCTACGGCTATTTATGGATCCAGGGGAGGGAATGGAGTCATATTAATCACTACGAAAAAGGGAAGAACCGGTGCTATAAGGCTGACAGTGGATACCAATTACGGCATCAGCAAAGTGGCTAATCAAATGAAACTGATGAACACTGAACAATACCTGAAGATGCGCAGGGATGCCTATGCCAACTACAACGTTGCTGTTCCTGCAAATGCCTACGATATTAATGGAGTTTGGGATACGGACCGATATACAGACTGGCAGAAAATACTGATCGGAAATAATGCCGAGTCGTCAAGTATCCAACTGTCTGTAAGTGGGGGAACTGACAGGAACCAATTTTCTGTCAGCGCCTCACATTCTAACCAGTCAACTGTCTTTCCCGGAGATTATAGATATAAGACCAATATTCTTAATTCTAATTATAGCTATACCACAGAAAACAAAAAGGTTTCACTGTCGTTCAGTAATATTCTCTCGAGTCTATCGAATAATGTAATCAGCAATGATCTGACCAATAAATCATTGAACCTGGCTCCTAACGCGCCTGCGTTATACGATGATGCAGGAAATCTAAACTGGCAGAATAATACATTTAGCAATCCTTTAGCATCATTAAACGGTCGTTATGAAAATAAAGTGTTACAGATTAACCAGAGTGTTAAAGCTGGATATGAGGTTTGGAATGGTTTGAAATTCACCCTTAATGGTGGCCTTAATATTCAATCTTTAGAGGAATATAGCTTAGCTCCAAACACGATGTATAATCCTGCCTTTGCATCAGGTGCTTCACCTGCACGTTCTTCATCTTCAAGAGGAACCAGCAACTTGATGTCATATATTTTAGAACCTCAGGTAAACTGGTCTAAGGATTTAGGAACAAGTAAACTGGATGTTCTATTAGGATATACTTACCAGAGTAATAATTCTAAATCTTCAGCAATTACAGCCTCAGGATTTGCCAGTAATTCCCTGCTTTACAATCTCGCTGCGGCATCGCTTATTACGCCAAGGGATTTCACTGATATTGATTATAAATATACTGCTGTGTTCGGTAGACTTAATTATCGATTGATGAACCGGTACATCATCAACCTAACAGCAAGGCGGGATGGCTCAAGCCGTTTCGGACCTAATAACAGGTTTTCAAATTTTGGAGCAATTGGAGCAGCCTGGTTATTTTCTGAAGAATCTTTTTTTAAAAATTCCAAATGGCTCAGCTTAGGAAAATTAAGAGGTAGTTACGGACGTACTGGAAGTGATCTAATAGGTGATTTTCAGTTTACTAATTCTTATTCCGTTGCTCCCACTTCATATAATGATGTTCCTGCATTATATCCTTCCCGTCTTTTTAATCCTGACTTTACTTGGGAAAAGACCGATAAACTGGAAGCGGCGATAGAATTATCACTGTTTCGTAATTTGATAAATCTTACGACAGCCTATTACAGGAATCGTTCGTCTAATCAGCTGGTAGGGATTCCTTTAGCTTCTACAACAGGATTTTCAAATGTTCAGGCAAATCTAAATGCGACAGTGCAGAATTCAGGATGGGAGATTGAAGCGTCTTCCAGTCCACTTAAAGGTATGAACTGGAAATGGAATATCAGTTTCAACGTATCATTCCCCATGAGCAAGCTATTATCATTCCCGGGGCTGGAAGGCTCAACCTATGCAAATACTTATGTCATAGGTCAACCTACATCAATTGTAAAAGTGTATCAGTATGAAGGTATTGATCCGGTAACAGGGCAGTACATGTTCAAAGACTTTAATCAGGATGGTAAAATATCTTCCCCTGAAGATCAGATGGCCATCAGAAATTTAGGAACCAAATACTTTGGTGGTCTTCAAAATCAGATATCATACAAAAATATCAGTCTTTCGTTTTTATTACAGTTTGTAAAACAGAATTCCTGGAATTATTACCGAACCATGACAACACCCGGAAATATGAATAACCAGCCTGCTGAGTTTGCTAATGTTTGGTCATCTACGAATCATGATGGTATCATAATGCCTTATTCACCGGGGACTATTACTGCGACAAATACTCTTACTTCCAATTTAAAAAACAGTACAGCAGCAATCAGTGACGGTTCATTTATACGGTTGAAAAATGTTCAAATCAACTACAGGCTTCCAAAAATAAGTAAAGTAGTAGGTGAAGCCCGAATATACATCCAAGGTCAGAACTTATTGACTTGGACCCACTATATAGGATTAGATCCTGAATTTACAGTGAACGGTTATTTACCGCCTTTAAAAACTGTTTCAATGGGCTTTCAGTTAACTTTTTAAAAATGAATCTTATGAAAACAAATAAATTTATAATCAGTATCGTTATCGTAACATTATGGTCTTGTGAAAAAAGTATTGATGTTGATTTTCCCAATACCCAAATCGATGTAACACAGGTATTTGAAACTGTTAGTACAGCAGATGGTGCATTAAGTAATCTATATGCGGAATTGTACAGTTTTTCGGTATTAAATGGGGGAACGGCAGGAAGTGGTGCTTTGCTTGGTAGCTATACGGATGACCTGAACTGTTATATGGCAGCTTCTTTAGGCGGAGCACCGGACATTTTTAATAATCAGCAGCTGCCATCTAATTCCGTTATTAAAAATTCCTGGGCTAATTCCTATAAACAGATTTATCTTGCCAATTCTATTATAACAGGTGTTGATGCTTCGTCAGGTATTGCAACGAAAGATAAAAATCGAATAAAAGGGGAAGCACTATTTTTACGATCTCTTATCTACTTTTATCTCACTCAGATATTCGGGGACGTACCGTACACAACAACGACAGATTTTACCATTAATCAAAAAATAGGTAAAATGAACGATAAAGAGGTGCTTACTACTATTCATAATGACCTCATGCTCTCAATTGATTTATTGGATGATAACTATCGTAATACAGATCGGATTTATCCCAATAAAAAAGCAGCTGAAATGATGCTGGCAATAGTCTGCATGCAGGAAAATAAATGGTCAAAGGCAGAAAATTTACTGAAAGACATCAAAATCAACAGTTTATATGCTTGGGAGCCTGATGTTTCAAAAACATTTAAAAAATCAGGTAAGCACATACTATGGCAATTTAAGCCTTTACAGGCAAACCTGCCTACTAATGAAGCATCGATGTATTACTTTACGACGGCTGCCCCAACAGGGTATGCTTTGTCAAGTGATCTGGTCAATGCCTTTGAAACATCGGATTTAAGATTCCAGAAATGGGTCACAAAAATCACTGTTAATCAGAATGTTTTTTACCGCTGTAATAAATATGTTAATGCAGTCAACAATTCCGATGAATATTCTATAGTATTTAGAATGGAGGAAGTAAACCTTCTTTTAGCAGAAGCTTTAGTGAGGCAAAATAGAAAAGAGGAAGCCCTTCCATTGCTTAATGCTGTGAGACAAAAGGCTGGTAATTCTAATCTGGGACCTTTATCAAATGAGCAAATTCTTGAAGAATTATTGAATGAAAATAGGAGAGAGTTCTTTGCTGAGAAAGGGAATCGCTTTTTGACCTTAAAGCGATTCGGTCGGCTTGACCAGCTTAATGCAGTTAAACCTAATTGGCAGAATTTTCATAAAGTATGGCCAATTCCCCTGAATGATCTTCTGCTTAATCCGAATTTAAATCCTCAAAATCCTGGGTACTGATGAAGGCTATTTTAATCTGTGTGAGTCTAATATTCTTTTGTTTATTGCACTCACAAAATAAAGAACAGAAAATTCCTGATTCATTACAAAGGCACTATTACAATGTGAGTTTTCCCAGGATATCACCTAATGAGCAATATATAACTTTTAATAAAGCTTATGACAGAAGTTCGGATACGATGGTACTTATCAATAGAAATAATAGAGATTCAGTTATTTTTGAAAGTGGGAAAGTTCTGGCTAATTCTATCAATTTCAACTCAAATAACAATTTGATGATGTGTCATGGTAAAAACTTTCAATTACTTATTTTACCATCCTTACACATGAAAGTTTGGGAAAATGTTACCAATTATTATTGGCTTCCACACGATAAGTTAATATTTATATTGCAGGATAGAAAACTTAAGATTCTTAATGAGAATGGGGAAGAGAATAGTTTAATAAATGATGTAATCGGTGTAAATAAAATAGATGATGTATTGTATTTCGTCACGGAAGATGATAAAAAAAATTACAGTCTTTATGAATGGAATCTAAAACAGAACAAAAAAATATATTCCTCTCCTAACTCCAAAATGGAAGTTAAGTATCGCGATCAGGATGGTCTGTTCATTTTAGAACAGGATGAAAACAAGAAGAAAGCGCTACTTATATACAGAAGCTCAAAGGATGATAAACTATTTCTCTGCAATGATTTTATAGATTCTGTTAATTTTAGTCAGATTTCAAAATTAAACGACGGAAAATATTTTATTCATTTCTTTCCTGAACTTAAATCCAAGTCTAAAGATGAGGTGGAGGTGTGGTATGGGAACGATAACAAAATCCAAACAAAATTTTACAATGATTACATTGGTAAATATTTTATTTGGTCTCCCAAAGAAGAATATTCTTGTGAGATTTTAAATGAAAGGCTAACCCATCATGCTTTCATAGGGAACAATAGATATTTACTCTCATTTGATCCCTATTATCAACATGATTACACGAAACGTTTTCAGACATTCAATTTACACACGTATGATACGCTGCTTGATAAATATGATTTTATGATTGATTCCGGCTCAATGGTATTTAGTGATGATAATGGAAAATGGATTTTAACATATCAGAACAAAGAAAAATGGATATTGTATGAAGTAGGAACTTTAAACTTTTATGAGATACAATTGGATACGCATGAAAATGCTTATTTTTCCAAAGATGGTAAAAGAATTCTTTTTGAGGGAATGGGGGAGTTATTTGAATATGACATACAGAAAAAGAAGCTGAATAAATTTCCTCTTAAATCAGGTTTCAGAGCTAAAATAAAAAATGGAACAATGCAAAATGTTTCATCCTCTTATAATATTTACCGTAGCAGTTATGATTCAAGTAATCCCGTTATCATTGAACTTTATGATAGGGATAATGTAAAAAATGCTTGGATGTCTTTTAATGGTAAAATGGCAAAAGATATTATTAAGGTCACAGATGATGATATAACTAGTGTAGATTGGAGCGGGGGAATGAAAAAATTACTCTATGTGAAAAGTAATATCAACAAACCTCCTCAACTGATTTTAAAAAAACATCAGAAGGAAGAAATTGTTTACGAAAGTAATTCTCTTGACAAGGAGGCTAAAAATATTTTTTCCAAGACTATATTATATAAAAATAGCCAGGGGCAGTCATTGCAGGGAATTCTATTGTATCCAGTCAACTTTAAAGAGGGTAAGCAATATCCTATGATTGTTACGATCTACCAAAAACTCAGATATATGAAAAATAAGTATCTGGTTGACGGTATTGGAATGAATCCCCCAACAGAAGGTATTAATGTGCGTAAGCTGTTAAGAAAAGGATATTTCGTATATATGCCTGATGTAGTTTTTGATTCCCGCGGAACTGGTAGATCTGCCTTAGATTGTGTCACCAGTGCTATGAATGCTCTTCAAGGTTATAGCTTTATAGATTTTAAGAAAGTAGCATTAATAGGACATTCACATGGAGGATATGAAACCAATTTTATCGCTACTCAATCCAACCTGTTTGCAACCTATATTTCTGGGGCCGGAAACAGTGATTTGGTTAGATCCTATCATTCATTCAATTATAATTTCAATAGACCTTTTTTCTGGCAATTTGAAGATGGACAGTATGAAATGCCGGGCTCTTTTGTTGAGAATAAAATGATATATATTGACAATAGCCCAATTTACCATGCTGAAATGGTTCAAAAACCAATTCTTCTCTGGACCGGCAAAAAGGATTATAATATTTTTTGGGAGCAGACAATGGAATTCTATTTAGGACTTAGACGAAATCATAAAAAAGTTGTGGCACTTTTTTATCCTAATGATGAGCACAGCTTATCAAAAAATAATAATCGCATTGACCTATACAGTAGGATTTCCGACTGGTTAGATTTTTATCTGAAGAATAAAAGTGTCAAATGGATAGATAAAATGATGGAATAATAAAAGCTGTCTCTAAAACAAGCGCCGTGTTTTGCAAATATATAAGTTAGATTAAGTAGGTAGTTTAGATTTAGAACCTTGCTATAATCACTGTGCGGCAAAACTTTCCGTAAGCACTTTATTTAGAGACAGCTATTGTTTAGTTTGGTTGAGTATGGGTCAATTTGTTTGGACAAACCGTTCCATTCAATTGATAGAGATCTTCAGAACCCATACCAATATCTGCTGTACAGGTGAATGACCCTGAAGTGTCGCAGTCCTTTAAGCTGTTAACACATTCCGGTATTTCACCTTCTCTGAACACATAGCCTCTAATAATGGCTAAATTGTCATTTTTTTCTAAATGGGTAGCGAACGCGCTACCTGCTCCTGCAAGCAGTACAAATGCTGGTAATAGGAGTGTTTTTAAATTTTTCATAAGAATGATTTTTGATGTGCCTACTGTTCCAAGGGTTTTCGGCTTTCCCCTTTATTGAATTGTTTTGTTATGGTCTGCGCAAAACGATAACGACGCAATTCTATACCTGACAATATGTAAAAGAAATTATCAGTAATTAAAATTTGGGATAATCTGTTTTTTCCTCTGTTTTCAACATATATACTGCCCCAATAACCCGCAGGCTCGGTAGTATAAATATCAACTATTGAGTTTTTTTTCCATAGGTCATTAGACTCATGTTTACCTTTTAGATTTGAAATGTTAAAGATTAAACCCTTATGAACTTCCATATTTTGATTCACAACCATTGGAGGTGCGATCATCTTTTTTGTGCCGTCACTTAAAGTTTTGATTCTTATCTGTGCTTTCGTAATAGTATCGATAGTTTTCATACGTGAATGAAGTTGTAAGTTAGAGTCCACTTCTAGTATTTGGTTCCTATAGTAAAACATATAATAAGCTTTGCCTGTGCTATTATCAAATAATAGTTTTCCATCAACATCGAAACCTCCATCTTTTTTCGCCGTCAGTGGAAAATTGCTCATTTTAGTGTGATGTTCATTTTGTGTTGACAACGCCGCAATTAATGTTTCATGTTTTGAATTATCTGTGCTCAAAAAAAATGAATTCAGAGAAGTAGCTGTAAAATGATTAAAAAAAATATCTCTGTAACTAATCTCTTCAATTGGCTTATCTAATGAATCTAATGCTGATCGATAAATTATCGGGACACTGCCATCGTATGCGAACAGGCTATTGTACTTAATAGAATATTTTAGTTTACGAAAACGATGTTTTGTTGAAGGAGTTATTGCAATGGTATCGAATTTTTTAAATGATTTGTCAATTTTAATAATTCTAAAAGGACTGGTCAGATTTGCGAGATACAAGTGATTTTCATCATTTCCAGCAAAGTAATATGAGTTAACATTAAGATCAATTGATCCCTCTTCAATGATTGGATGGTGAGTAAATCTTCTTGTGAAATTATTCTCCTTTTTAATGATGTACTCTGATGTAAAAAATAAAATTATCACAAATAGGATACTGAACAGATTTGTGGATGCCAGCAAAATATATTTTCTCTTAGAGTCTTCCTTTATTATAATTGAAATTACCCCTAATAAAAAGCAAATCAGGTTAAAAATCAGATGTTCAGTCCATCCCATTTTTTCCAAGATTCCTCCACATGAGCAAGGGACAAAGTCACTGTAATTTAAAATGAGAAATATATAGATCGTAAATGCTGACATTAAGGCAGTTGATAAGTATAATCCGGTTAATCTACTGCTTGGGAAAATTAATAACAGTACAATAATTAACTCTACGATAATAACAGCATACGAAATAATACCTGCATAAGCACTTAGTAATGGTGACTGAGCAATCTGAACTTGAAAGTTTTCAAAGTCAAGCAATTTGCTCACACTTGCATAAACAAACAATAGAATAAAAAAGCAGGAAACAGTTTTAATAAAGATAGTTTGGAAGTTTTTCATGGCATTTTTATTGTGTTTAACAGACCTGAACCAATCTCCATTTGATTTTCCACCCGCAATATTCAGGCATTGGTTCCCCTTTGAAAAGAGTTATAGTAGTTTTGAAATTCCCCATACTTTCCCAGATGCCACTCTTTGGACATGGTAAGCCTGTAACAACTGATATGGAGGTATGAGGAATCATAGCTTTATATGTCGTTTTTAATCCTTCGTAGGCCGCCAATTATCGCCGTCTCTCACAGGAGGATCTTTAGGTTCAGGATTTTCAATCAAGTCAATAGATTTTGCAGAATCCTGTTTCATTGCAAAAATGTCTGCTGAACGTTCTGAACTTACAATCTGTTCGTTATTAGAGATCATGTCTTCATCTCGATGGCTACAGTTTTGCATACAAACTGCTGCGATCATTATGCTAAAAAATGGGATAAACTTTTTCATGTTGATAATATTAATTTGGTTATCCCGGCCGGATTATATTAGAATTCTGATGTCAAAATTATCCGGCTTATGAGGTAAAAAAAACTGTTCTATGGTTTTATTTTAAAATTAACACGGATCAATTTTAAAATTGAAACATTTGAAATATTGTTTTAATTACTTGATTATTAGGTTGTTATTTTTGTTTTATCCTTGCGGGTATTCAATTCCTTTAATTTTGATTTATTTAAAACATAAATGATTATTTTTGATATGGTGAGGTTCTAAATATCAGCATATGAAAAAGTTTTATTACTTTATCGTCTTATTTTCTGCATTTTCACAATTTTTATTTTCACAACAGGAAAAGGAAAAAACTTTCAGTGAGATCAGAAAACCATATGAAAAAATGGTAATAGATGACATTAATGCAATGCCTTATGTAAAACTGTACATTGAGAAAGCAAAAAATGAGAGTAATTTTTCAAAATTGATTCAAGGGTATAGAGACGGAAGACAGTTTGACTACAAAAACAAAATGAAGTACGCTGACAGTGCCCTAACCGTTAGCTTGCAGCATGGAACTCAAGATGATATCAGTAAAGAGTACTTAAGCAAGGGAATCATCTATTATTTTTATCAAAAGAAATACAAGTTAGCTTTAAATGAATACCTTAATGCTTATAAATATTCAAAAGGTTCAAAAGATGAATACCATAGGTACAAAGTCCTCTATCATTTAGGAATTGTAAAAAGTCATTTGGGCTACTATGATGAAGCAATGAATCATTTTCTGGACTGCGCTGCGTTTTACAGGTTAAGGTTAAATGAAAACCATCATGAAAATGAAAGGTTCAACTATGAGAAGGCATATTTGAACTGCTTACATCAATTGACCGTACTCAACAGATATCTTAATAATTTTTCCAAGAGCGACAGTTTAAGCATGTTAGGTTACCGGTTAACTGCCGATGATAGCGATTTTGCTTTGGAAAAAAGCTATTTTCTCAAATGCATAGGAATTTCCAGATATCACAAAAAAGACTATGCAGGTGCCCATACTTATTTACAAAAATCCTTACCCACTATTCTCCACAGAAACGATTTCGCTTGGGCTTCTGTAGTCTATTTTTATATGGGTAGAACTTATGAAGCGCAGAATAATATCGAAAGTGCAGTGAGATGCTATGAAAAGATAGATTCTATTTTCAATAGACATGATTTTATATTACCGGAGGTATATAAGAGTTATCATTATCTTATTGATCAATATAAAAATAAGGATGTCAATAAACAGCTTTACTATACCAATCAACTTTTAAAGGCTGACAGTTTAATCAGCAAAGATTTTCCTTATTTATCTTCAAAACTTCATAAAGATTTTGACAGACGAAAGCTGATTGATGCAAAAGAAGAAATCGAGAAGTCCAGCGGAAAAAAAATTGTAATCGCTCAGATTTTGATTATTTCAGGGAGTCTACTCCTTGTATTTTTTGGTGTGCGACACAGAAAAGATCAAAAAATTAAAAAACAATATAATCTACTACAAAAGAGAATAGCGGATGGAACTTATAATATCAAAGATATTTTAAAAGAAGACCTGACAGAATTTTCAATAAGAAAAACCTCTCTTACTCCAGAAATGACTATAGAGATTAAAGAAAAGCTTCAAAAGTTTGAGCAGGAAGACCAATTCATAAAGAAAGGACTTACACAGAATAGTATTGCCTTAAAGTTAGGAACTAATTCCCATTATCTCTCTGTTTATATCAATGAGCAAAAAGGGATGAATTTTAATAAATATATGGCTGAACTGCGAATCAATTATATTACAAATTTACTTAACACTAATACTAAATATCTAAATTATACCATCGAAGCTTTGGCTGAAGAGTGCGGTATAGCTGCACGGCAAAATTTTTCAAATTTGTTTTTCGATATCAACGGTATCCGGCCAACAGACTATATAAGAAATCGAAAAAAGGAGCTGGGTATTAGTTGATTAAGTCCTGCTTTAGCGAATTTTTGTAAATTCCTGAAAAAAGGACATGGTAACAAAAACTATTTTTAAAAGAACTTCACAGTTATTGGAAGATCTGGATGTAAAGATTAACGAAGTCTACGCAGATGGAAATGATATGATCAAAATTTCTGAAAAGGCTTTACTCATCATTGACGAGTCAATAAGGAAATTGAAACTTCTGGTTTCCAACCATCATTTTGATCATATTGCCGAAGAAGTACTTTTTTTTAAAAAGCTAAAACCACAGTTTATTTCAAAATTTATTTATTACTCTTCGGTACTGGATATTGAGGCCCATAAGCCGGCTGCAGGAAATAAGACATTAAAAAAATATTATGAGGCAGAGCAGGAGAAGTTAAAAAACTTCTATTTGGAACATTCCGAATTTTACAGTTATTATAAACGGGAAGCGACCTATCTTGATCATAAAATATTTATCCGGAACTCCTATGATTTGAAAATGAAGCTATCATCAGGTTTTTACAACTATGATCCTAATTTTACAACATCACACGATCATATGATCGCCAGATTTATTTCCAATCAGCAATTTGATCAGTATTTAAAAAGGCAGATTGAAGGCTCTAATGAAGATACAGCATCAAAACTACTTTTTCCTCTTAGCTGGTCAGGATCGAAGGTTGGTCTTATAGAACTGATCTATGCCCTTTACCAGATGCGTTGTTTTAATGGGGGCAATATAGAATTAAGTGAAGTCATAAAATTTGTTGAAAAGTCATTGGATTGCGATTTAGGCAATTTCCATAAAACTGTCTTTGAGATCCGTAACAGGAAACAGGGACCCACCAAATTCCTTCAACTAGTTGGAGACAATCTCAATCAGCATTTTATGACTAATGAAGCTGATTAACGGAATATCAAATTAAACCTCAAATCATACTGTATTTGAGGTTTCTATTTTAATCATTTTTGATTAAATACTGCAAATCAGGATCATTTTTTATTCGATCCATCTCATTCGTGACGATGTTGAGAATATCAGTCTTAATTTCTTTGTAATTATCTTGAATGTGTTTGGTCATCGAATCATTTCCGTCTTCGTCAATAAAGGATCGGATCAGCGGTATCTTCTGATTGTTTTGCGTTTCTTGAGAAAGTTTTACAGTATCTACAACAATCTCTGCATGAAAAATCTTCTGTTCTATCCTTTCATCAAAATTATCTGATACAGCACCGACAAAAAATCCCTGGGTCAAGGTAGAAATCTTCGAAGCTGGAATAAGACTGTCCAATTGGGTAGAGATAGAGGTTGAAGTATCATTTCTATTGATGGATATACTTTGTCTTTTTTGCAATACTTTTCCAAAGCGTTCGGATAATGTTTTTGCTGTTTCCCCAACCACTTGACCGCTGAAAATATTGCCGACCGTATTCTGAATAACTTTACTTTCCTTATCTCCATAATCTCTTGTCAGTTGTGAAAAATCTTGAAACCCAAGACATACAGAAACTTTATTACTTCTGGCAGTAGCAATTAAATTATCCAAGCCTCTAAAATAAATAGTGGGAAGCTCGTCAATAATAACAGAACTTTTTAACTGTCCTTTTTTATTGATCAACTTAACAATTCTTGAATTATATAGTCCAAGAGCAGCAGAATAGATGTTTTGACGATCAGGGTTGTTGCCAACGCACAATATTTTAGGTTCATTGGGGTTATTGATATCTAATGAAAAGTCATCTCCGGTCATTACCCAATACAATTGTGGTGAGATCATTCTTGATAAAGGAATTTTTGCAGATGCTATTTGTCCCTGTAGCTGATCTTGTGCACCTCCTTGCCATGCATCCATAAAAGGAGAGAGGTAGTTCTCTAATTCGGAATAAGATGTTAATATCGTAAAGACCTCTTCATATTTATTGTTTAACAGTTCAATGGCATGCGGAAAAGTACAGTATTTCCCATCCTCATAAATTTTAAGAAACCATATGATTGCAGCCAATAATATAATGGGACTTTCGACAAAGAAGTCACCCTGTTTCTGAATCCAGCTTCTATTCAGGTTCAGCATAATGGTATAAGCAGCTTCATAGGCATCTGAGATATCCGTCATAAAATTAGGATTTAAGGGATTACATCGATGGCTTTTTCTGGGGTTGTCAAAGTTGATGATATAGAATTTAGGTTTTACCTTATAAGTATCCGAATGGTTCAGAAGATGATTGTACGCAATAGTTGACAAGTCATCAAATTTAAAATCGTAGATGTACATCGAAAATCCTTTTTCGATATGCTGTCTAATATAATTATTGACAACAGCATAGGATTTTCCTGAGCCTGGTGTTCCTAAAACAATGGTCGCACGAAACGGATTGACTATATTAATCCATCCCTGATGCCAGTTTCCCTGATAATAAAATTTTGTGGGAAGATTAACTGAGTATTCATTATAGAGTAATTTAGTCTCCTGCTGAAAACTTTCATTCTCACTGTTAAAAACATCAGTCATTAAGTTATGCTTCAGAAGGCGGCTTATCCATACCCCTGCCTGCATTAGGAGAAGGTATCCGGATCCAGTAGATAGGATATAAAGTATAGGAGTAAAACTGGTAGTAGATTGTAACAGGATTGGGTTTAAAAAGAATAGTATAAAACCAATAGAAAAAACAACACTAATTTTTTTCCAAGTGACCTTTTCATTTTTGACTCCCTTTGTGCCGAGGCAACTCAAAGCCAATAAAACTATCGTGAACAGCTTAGAATAAATAGGATGAGAAAAAAGCCCTGTCTTATTAAAATTATGAAGTATTTTATTGATGATTTCAAGCGTCCATCGTTGCTGTGCAAAAAAAACATAACAAAACCAATAGAGATGCATTAGTACTAGAATAATGCTGACCGCTCGCATAAATGCCATGATTTTGGCAAGCCCTCTTAAATCGTCTTCACCCTGCATATTACATTTTAGAAGCATAAATACAGGATTACGTATTCTCTAACTATAAATGCGCCGTTGCGTGCATCTATTGGCTGAATTTGGCTCTTTTAGCATAGTTATAAGACAGTTTTTGCAAAAGAAGATTATTTTTTTCTTCTTTTTCTTTGTCGCTTTTTCATTTGAGATGCAAAAATTTGTTCCTCCTGATCCGTATTTGTATCTGACGAAAATAAGCTGAAAAAGAATCCGTCAAAAACTCCGTTGACGTTATCTGTAAGAAATTGTCCAGTGCATATTTCCTGAGATAAATTAGAGTGATCACTATGATCAGATTTTGTTTCACGCTTTATTTCTAAATCATTCCATAGTTTATTAAAGGAATTAGCTGCGAGCTCTTTATCTAACTGTGAGCCATTCCAGACTAATTTGGAGTTATGGTCTATGAATGTAATTCCATATATTCTTCCCTGATTATTTTTTCTAATAACCGTATCAATTCCCTGTTCCAAAAGTTGAGTCTTAAAAGAAGCTTCCGATTTACTCGTGCTGAGTGCGGTTTCTATCGTTCTTTTAAGAATTAGTTTTGAAGGGTCATTTTTCATTTTCACTCTAGATTTCTCAATGAGCACCTGAATATTTTCTACTCCTGCATGCTTACCAAAAAGCGATGATTTAAAAGGATTGCTTATTTTTTTTCCATTTTTATCCGTAGCAAAATAGACGATTCCTTTTCTCATTTTTCCATGCAGTTCTCCGCTAACCTCTTCACTGGAAATATTGAATTGAGAGAGTAAAGCATTATAAGCACCCATACTTTGAAAGCCATAGGTTTTAGGGATATGCCTTATTACAGATGATAGTTGTGCTTTGATATTCCCATTAGTATAATCTACAGGTTTAAAAATAGAGCTTTGATTTAAATTCCTATTCTCACCAGCAACTTTCAAGTTGTATTGTTTTTCCAGTTTTCTGCAGGCTTCCATTGATCGGGGGTGATCATAGCGATCTGATATTTTCTTCCCATCGATCTGGACGCAGGTGGTGACGATATGAATGTGAGTCCTATCAATATCTGTATGTTTAAAAACTACATAGGGTTGGTTACCATAACCCATTTCCTGCATATATTGCTGAGCCATTTCTCTATAATCTTTATCATCCACCTTATCGTTAGGATCAGGATTAAGGGAAATATGTCTTACCGGTTTTTCAGTTTTGTTATTGGCAATCAAGTACGGTTCAAAATACTGATGGAAAAATTTAACCGAATAAGGTCGATCCCATAAATCAGGAATCTTATTAGTCAATAAAACAGTTCCATTTTCGTTGTCTACTTTTTGCTGATTGTAGGTAAGGGCGCCCCAAAGATTTTCACCTTTTCCAATTTTTGCAATCATTTTTCAGGATTTTTTTGAATATGATTTTGCTCAAATTCTTTCGTGAGTTCTATAATCTTCTTGCAAATTAATGCCAGATCTTGGGTATGCTTTTCCAATTTAAAGAGATAGAAAGACGCTTTTTTTTCAGTAAAATTTTGATACAAAATTTTTATAATCTGATTATAATTGTTTCCAATCGATTGAAACTGGTAGAAGAATTTTGTGAGTTGGGTATGATAATCCATTGTTGAAATATCCACTTTTACAATCTTTAATTCTTTCTGAAACAAGATTGTCGTAATAAATTTTGCTTTATTTTTCATTCCAGAAGCCTCATATAATTTTAAAAACATAATATTTTCTTCATCCGTAAGCCTAAACACATATCTGTTTTTACTTGGATTCAGCTTTGGCTTACGCCCTCCTTTATTGTTTTTAGTTGTATCCATATTATCCAATTTAATGTTAAGAAAATCACGACTTTGGAGTGGTTTTTAAAGCCCCAGCCAGGGCAAGTTGTTTTGAGGCACGAAAAAAGTTATGAGGCACTCAAAACATAACTTGCCCCTTTCGGGTGAAAGGAAATATTTTGAATAGAATAGATTGATAGCAATATACTATTCAGATACTACCATTTCAAAAAACTCCTCAATCTTCTGAAACAAAGTAAACCACTATCAATTAGAGAAACAGTATAGTAAACAAAGCCAAAGACGGACGGGTTCTGCCAAAAACTACCATTATAAAAGCACTGAAATAGAAATGTTTTTTATTTGCATCAGATTGAGGGCAGGACTTCCTAACTGCAAATCTGATAGAATTCTTTAACTCTGGAAATCCTGCATTCTTGCCGTCAGGAATGTCAGGTTTCGGGATATCATTTTTGACAGATAGAAGTCAGAAATTCAATCTATCAGGATTGCAAGATAGATGAGATTCATTAACTAATGCTGGAAGCCAATACAGCTTTCAGTGGTCATAGCCAACATTCGTGATGGCGAAATATCATGCTTGAGTTTATTACGGTTTGATGGCTTGCTATCCTTCAGTCTTTCAACTTTGGATTAACTAAAATTCAATTATAATGAAAACAAAAAAACAACCCACAATTATTGCTTTTTCCACTCAAAAGGGAGGCGTAGGAAAAAGCATATTTACAACATTAATGGCAAGTATCCTTCATTATCGAATGGGATATCAGGTTGCTGTCTTTGATTGTGACTTTCCACAGTACAGTTTACTCCAAATGAGAGAGCGGGATTTAAAAATGGTGATGCAGAATGAGATTTTAAAAAAGATGGCTCACAAGCAATTTAGGAGTATTAATAAAAAAGCTTACCCCATTTTTCAGAGTAAAACTGATCAGGTTTTACAAGAGATAGATATGTATGTTGATGGCTCGGAAATAACTCCTGATATTATATTTTTAGATCTACCGGGAACTGTGAATACTGCTGGTATTTTAAAAACATTGACGAATGTCCATTATATTTTTTCTCCTATTACTGCAGATCGTCTCGTATTGGAAAGTACGCTAAGTTTCACCGATGTTCTGACCAATGTATTAATGAAAGAAACTCAAACAGGAATCCGAGCTATCCATCTTTTCTGGAATCAGGTGGATGGAAGAGAACGGACGTTACTCTACAAAAATTACAGTAAAGTGATTTCAGATTTAGGACTGCCGCTTATGGAAACAAACATTACAGACAGTAAAAGATTTCGAAAGGAAGGAGAGACCATTACAAAGACTGTTTTCCGATCGACTTTACTGCCTGCAGATCCTAAGTTGTTAGCTCAGTGCAGGCTGGATCAGTTTATAGAAGAATTTTTAAGAATTGTAAAACTATAAGAGTATGGAACATGACAAAAATAACAATGAAGATAACGGTATCGATGAACAATATCTGATGTCCATTATGGCAGGAAGTCCCAAGAAAGAAGTTTCTGTACAAAATGCAGATCCCCAAAAGGAGAAAGCTATAACAAAGAATAAGTTGAAGAGTCAGAAAAGTAATGATATAACTTATATGGAGCAGTTTCTTACTCATCATACAATGACTAAGCGTGGTGATAAAAGTATCTATATCCGTTCTGAATATCACGAACGCCTCTCACGCATTATTCAAATCATCGCCGATGATCAGATTCCTCTGTATGCTTATCTGGATAATATACTGGCTTATCATTTTGAAATGTTTGAAAAGGAAATTACTGATGATTTCAATAATAAATACCGTCCAATCTTTTAATCTATCCTCTTATGGAACAAATTATCATCATCGGTTTATTAATCATTATTGTTTTAGTTCTTGTAGACAAAAAAATTTCAATCAATTTCCGTGGAAAAGATAATGTTACTAAAACTAAGAATCTACCATCTATTATGGGAGAGACAATACAAAGAGAAAGACAACCATCGTCAATCGATACGAATGAGAGACAAAATGAATCTACTTTACAAACAGAAGATAATTTTGAATTAGAAACCAGAGAAGCCGAATTTGACACTATGGGTCAGACTAAAAATCTCGATGATATCCTAGTCAAAAATGATGAATGGGAGCAGGAGAATGAAGATTGGAAATATGAGAACTCTACTATTGAAAGCGGGTTTGCTACAGGGGTTACCTTTCAGGAATTGAGTACTGTGGGTCAGCTGCTGCAACAGGACGTGCTGAAGCCTGACTTAGAACGACAAGCAGTACATATAATTCAAAAAATTCAGGGAACCGAGCTTTTTGATCTGTTAGAGAATTCATTAGGAGATGCTTCAAAAAGAATTGCCATTTTGTTGAGAGAGAGCATTTCGAATGATGACCAAACCGTTTTTTCCAAACGTAAAAATTCTGTAGATGGTTTCGATATAGGGGAGTTTATTTAACTCCCCCTTATATCTTTTTCATTTATTTTTTATCAAACAGTAAGTCCAAATTCATCTGCAATATCCCTGACCAGTTTTGAGTGAATTCTCTTATGGCTATTCAACGGATCTAAATAATTGCCTATCACTAATTCCTTTATTTCCTGTTCTGAGGTAAAGATCTTTTTACCTTTGATCTCAAAAGTTTCATACAAATCCTTGATGGTTGAATTGCAATAGATGTGTGCATTTCTGATCACACTTTCTGCAATATCTTTATGGTAGGAATATCGATCATTTAAAGCAAAGATTTCAAGATTTCCCTTTGCTTTTATAACGTCAGGATCCGTGTCTTTTTTGGAGTTGCAAAGTACCATTTCCAATGTGAAGTTTTTTTTGGAAACGAGGAAATCCACAGCATCTACTTTTGTTCTGAACTCATATGTATTCTCGATAGACTCAAGGAACGGATGAATATTTTTTTTGAGCGTAAATTCCTTCTGTCCTTTTAATGCGCCTGAATTGCAAAGCGCACAACTTGGTATTAAATTATAGAATGAAAGAGCCAGATAAGGGTGTCTTCCTTTATTAAAAAAGTGATCAAACTGAGGTCTTGACTTTAGTTTTTTACTTTTAATTGTGAATGTAAAGTTGGCATTGCAGTAGGGACAGGTATTCATATTCAAGATTGCTGCATGATCATAGGCAAGTTTTCCTTTATTTTTTGAAATAAAGGATTTGCTGTTATTGTCATAATTGAATATCTGAAAGATCTGAGCCTTAAACCAAGCTTTTGCGTCACTATCTTTCGTTGCTGAACCATCAGTTTTAGTAGGGTGATTTGTTATATACAATTGCTTTGCGGTATCAATAGATGCTTTTAGAGAAGTCATTATTATTTCAAGCTGATCAGGTCTTCCTATCATTACTGTATCGAGATTTGCTTCCAAAAATGTCATCACAGGCTTCAGTTCATCATTGGGCCATTTTTGCAGTTGATCTCTGATATCAAACTCTTTTTCGATCACTTTATAGTAATCCTTGGCCATAAGATCTAGCTCTGTCAGGCTATAGGGAACCTTTATCATTTTTTTTTGTTTTTTATTTTCAGCTTTACTTCTTTCATTCTCTCTTCCAAGATTGCGAGTTCCTCTTCAAGACCGAATTTCTCGAACCACATATCGGTCAATTTTTTACGTAAGATAGGCTCTCCAATACTGTCAATAATTTTTTTATAGTTGTCGTTAGGCTTTGAAACCTTTTTATTATTGAGATAACTGATAATCTTATTGATCTTATCTTTTGCATATTCGCCTATTAGCATTCCATCCATGTAGAATGAATCGGAGAAAAGCGTATGAATGTTGGCCGCAAATGTATTTTCATTATGATTTCGCTTGCTCAGAAATGTTGACTTTCCATTTTCCGTTTTATCAACAAAAAGAATTTGACATTTGAGGAGGTCTGAGGTTAAAAATGGGGTATTCGATGTGAATATCAATTGTATATTCTTATCAGCAAAAATGCTGCTTAAAAAATCCATAGCATTTTTAAAAAACTTTCGTTGCCATTCAGGATGGAATCCGGCATCGCCTTCATCAATCAGGATCATTAGATTCTTTTGTAAGGTCACAGATTTATCGTGTATCAGAGAATAGAACCGTGAAACAAAGGAAAGGTAGGATTGCTCCCCAGCACTCAAGGAACGCCAGCGAAATTGTAGAAATGAAGTCATCCCTCTGATTGTTGCATACGCTTGCTGAAAAGTTCTAAAGTCATCCTCGGCCTCAAAATCTATCAGCAAATGTGTTTCTGTTTCATCAGTCACATAAATCTTCTTATTATCAATCATTTTGGACACTAGTGCAGTAAACTGCGGTACTTTCCAGGACAGTTCTTTTAGCCTGGAAATCTCAATTTTTTTATCCTTATACATTGTCGATGCATCTTCCATCGTACTAAAAAAGCGTCTAATATATTCATCACGATTCTCGTTTTTTCTCAGCGGAATCTTGTGGAGATATGGATTGTTGACACTGTACTTTCTTTCAGTGATGAGAAAATTGATGAAGATCGCCTCTAGTAGATTGCTTAAAAAAAGATCTTTAATGTCGGAATGCAATGGAATACGCTTCTCAAGTTTTTGCAACAGTATGACAACATCCTTATAAGTCTTTTGATCAGTTTGAAATACTTGACGTTCCGATCTGTCAATATTCATTGAGAGATTTTTAGGTCTTCTAAAAGGCAGCTTCTCATTTGTGTGAGTCAGCAAAACGATAGCCTGAAGAACTTCCTGCAGATGTAGAAAATCCAGATCATTGGTGTGGCTCAACAAGGTTTGGTTTTCTTTCAAGGAACGAAAATCCTCTAAGATCCTCTTCCTTTCTTTTTGTAGCAGGGAGGTGGTTGAAATATTCTGAAGCCCATCCCAGTTTTTATTGTCTTCATTGAATTCAGGCAAGTAATGATAGTAGATGTAGGTGAAATCATCCAGACGTGATGAAGAACGTAGATTATTATAGGTCTCCTCAGTAAAATTAAGCCCCGCATTGTTTACAATTTTTAAAGGCATTGTCTCTGGATATGCTATAAAATAGCTTTGTCTTTTATGATCATCATACACAGAGTAAATAAATAAATCATTTTTTACAATTGCGCTTACGCCTTTAGGCAAATTACCTTTTATATATCTCAATACACTTGATTTGCCAGTTCCGTTTTTACCAATGATTGCACTAACATTGGTAATGTTTTTTTCTTCAATAAAATCATCAATGTAATTAGGATTTGTTTCGATGGTCAGGGTAAAGTCATCATCCATATCTATAAGCAAGTTAGATGATAGATTTATTCCAGCTTTTTTCAAATTATTGTATTCTTTGATCCATATATAATGTATCTGCATTCCTGTTTAATTGTTTTTATGGTTAGTTTTTAAATGATTAATTATTCTCCAATTTAATAAATTAAATAGTTCTACAAAAATCTTACTTCGGTAATGCAATCTAAAGCGAAACAGTTCCACTGAGAGCCACGTTCACTCGCTGCTTTACTTTCCTGATGACATTTGTTCCAGAATCCTGCAGGGTGCAGGATCATTATTACAAAAATCAATTCGGATTATGAAAAAAGCTAGAAAAAAAGTTTGGCTGACAATGTTTGCTTTATTATCAGGAGCTGTTGTTTTTGCCCAGGGCAACGGAACCGCAGGAATCAATGAGGCTACACAGATGGTCACTTCTTATTTTGAACCCGCTACACAATTAATTTACGCCATAGGTGCAGTCGTCGGACTCATTGGAGGTGTAAAGGTTTATAACAAGTTCAGCAGTGGGGATCCTGACACCAGTAAGACGGCTGCTAGCTGGTTCGGAGCATGTATCTTCTTAATTGTTGCCGCAACTATTCTTCGCTCATTCTTTCTTTAAAATGATGATTATGAATAGCTATCACATTAATAAAGGAATAGGAAGGACGGTAGAATTTAAAGGACTTAAAGCACAATACCTTTTTATTTTTTCGGGAGGCTTGTTGGGTTTGCTGATCTGTGTAATGATCATGTATATGGCTGGAGTTAATACGTATCTGTGTTTAATTCTCGGAGGAGTCAGCAGTGGACTTCTTATATGGCAGACCTTCGCACTGAATGGAAAATACGGTGAGCACGGTCTGATGAAATTAGGCGCACGCAAGAAGCATCCGAAATACATCATCAGTCGAAAGAGTATTTACAGGTATTTGAAAACTAACCGTAAAAGAGCATACGTATGAGAAATTCTTCCAAAGCAGCAACGTTGGAGAGTAAATTTCCATTGTTAGCCATTGAAAATGATTGCATTATTTCAAAAGATGCGGACATCACGGTTTGTTTTAAGGTCAGACTTCCGGAATTATTTACGGTTGCCTCGGCTGAGTATGAAGCAATCCATTCAGCATGGTTCAAGGCGATTAAAACGCTTCCCGACTATACCGTCGTTCATAAACAGGACTGGTTTATCAAAGAAAATTATAATCCTGATCTTTCAAGAAAAGATCAAAGCTTTCTTTCCAAATCTTTTGAAAGGCATTTCAATGAAAGACCTTTTTTAAATCATTATTGTTACCTGTTTATTACAAAGACCTCCAAGGAAAGAATACGGATGCAGAGTAATTTTTCATCTTTATGTAAAGGCAAACTGATTCCAAAAGAGATTAAGGATAAAGAGGTAATCAATCGTTTTCTGGAGGCTGTCGATCAGCTTGAGCGGATTATGAACGATCGTGGTTATATCCATTTGGAAAGAATGAGGGAGGATGAAATTTCAGGTACTGCTGAAAAGTCAGGACTTCTGGAACAGTATCTCACTTTATCTTGTGAAACCCATCCTTCACTGCAGGATATCAAGCTAGGTTCGGAAGAAATGCGGATCGGCAACAATCGTCTCAGCATGCATACCTTATCGGATACCGATGACTTGCCAGGTACTGTTTCATCTCACAGCAGATATGAAAAGTTAAGTACAGACCGTAGTGACTGTTTACTGTCTTTTGCGTCTCCTGTCGGGTTGTTATTAAGCTGCAATCACATTTATAATCAATATTTGTTTATTGACAACAGTGATGAAAACCTTTCTAAGTTTGAAAAATCTGCAAGGAATATGCATTCCCTGGCAAGGTACAGCAGAGCCAATCAGATCAATAAGGAATGGATTGAAAAGTATCTGAATGAAGCACATTCTTTTGGTTTACAATCGATACGTGCTCATTTTAATGTGATGTCCTGGTCAGATAATCCGGCTGAGTTGAAGCAAATAAAAAACGATACAGGAAGTGCTTTAGCTTTGATGGAATGTAAGCCTCGTCATAACACCACTGATACAGCCACTCTGTACTGGGCAGGAATTCCCGGAAATGCAGGCGATTTTCCGAGTGAGGAAAGTTTCTACACATTTATTGAGCCAGCACTTTGCTTCTTTACAGAAGAAACGAACTATCAGGATTCACCTTCTCCTTTTGGAATTAATATGGCAGATCGTCTCACAGGGAAGCCTATTCACTTGGATATTTCTGACCTTCCTATGAAACAAGGAATTATTACGAACAGGAACAAGTTTATCCTTGGACCTTCAGGAAGTGGCAAATCCTTTTTTACGAACCATATGGTCAGACAGTATTATGAGCAGGGGGCTCATGTTCTGCTTGTCGATACAGGAAATTCATATCAGGGATTGTGTGAACTCATCAAAGGTAAAACAAAAGGCGAGGATGGAGTATATTTCACCTACACAGAGGATAATCCAATAGCATTTAATCCATTTTATACTGACGATGGAATCTTTGATATCGAAAAACGTGAAAGTATTAAAACACTGATTCTCACTTTATGGAAAAGAGATGATGAACCGCCAACCCGATCGGAAGAAGTAGCATTGTCCAATGCAGTAAGCGGCTATATTGAAATGATTAAGACAAACAAACAGCATCCCTCATTTAATGGATTCTATGATTATGTCAAGGAGGATTATCAAAAAGTGCTGGAGCAGAAAAAGGTCAGGGAAAAAGACTTTGATATTACCAACTTTCTCAATGTATTGGAGCCATATTATAGGGGTGGGGAATATGATTACCTGCTCAATTCAGAAAAGCAGCTGGACCTGCTGTCCAAACGTTTCATTGTTTTTGAAATCGATGCCATTAAAGATCATAAGATTCTGTTTCCCATTGTGACCATCATCATTATGGAAGTTTTTATCAACAAGATGAGAAGACTTAAAGGAATTAGAAAATTGATCCTCATTGAAGAAGCCTGGAAGGCAATTGCCAAAGAGGGAATGGCGGAATACATCAAATACCTGTTCAAGACTGTCAGAAAATTCTTTGGGGAAGCTATTGTAGTGACCCAGGAAGT
Source organism: Chryseobacterium sp. GW823-FHT05E08 (assembly GCF_058795655.1). NCBI lineage: Bacteria > Pseudomonadati > Bacteroidota > Flavobacteriia > Flavobacteriales > Weeksellaceae > Chryseobacterium > Chryseobacterium sp. GW823-FHT05E08. The sequence goes on from NZ_JBXAHY010000001.1 coordinate 62,015, forward strand.
TGATGATATTATTCAGTCGCCTATTGTGAAGGAAAGTATCATTAATAATTCAGACTGTAAGATCCTGCTGGATCAGCGTAAATACATGAATAAGTTTGATGACATTCAGGCAATGCTTGGACTAACGGATAAAGAAAAATCTCAGGTATTATCTATCAATATGAACAATGATCCGAAGCGACTGTACAAAGAGGTTTGGATCGGATTGGGTGGAACGCACTCGGCAGTCTATGCCACTGAAGTCTCAACTGAGGAATATCTTGCGTACACTACCGAAGAGACAGAAAAGATGGAAGTGATGAATCTTGCATCAGAACTTGATGGCAATGTCGAACATGCTATCAAGAGGATTTCTTTAAAGAGAATCAAATCAACCACAGACAATTAATCAACACCTATTTACAACAATGAAAAATTTAATCATTAAAACATTAGTGGTGGCATTCTTCGCTACCTTCACCTTTGCAAAAGCACAATTTGTCGTTACCGATCCTGCTAATCTTGCATCAGGTATTTTAAACTCTGCCAATGAAATTGTTCAGACTTCATCAACTGTATCGAACGTTGTAAAAAACTTTAATGAAGTAAAGAAAGTTTACGAACAAGGCAAGGACTATTATGATAAGTTGAAAGCTATCAACAATTTGGTAAAAGATGCCAGAAAAGTGCAGCAAACTGTTTTGCTTGTAGGGGATGTTTCCGAGATGTATGTCAATAATTTCGGTAAAATGCTGAATGACCCGAATTTTAATGCGCAGGAATTATCTTCCATAGCCAATGGTTATTCTGCGTTACTCACTGAAAGCACTGAGCTGCTTAAAGAACTGAAGGAAATCATTACCTCTAATGGTCTTTCTTTAAATGATAAAGAAAGAATGGAGGTCATTGACCGAGTTTACAAAGAGGTCAAGGAATATCATAATCTTGTTAGATACTATACCAACAAAAATATTTCAGTGAGCTATCTGAGAGCTAAAAAGCAGAACAATACCAAAAGAGTATTGGATTTGTACGGAACCTCTAACCAAAAATACTGGTAATATGGAGCCTACGAATTTACATGAAGTTCTACGATCAGTATATGAGGAAATGATGCCATTGTGTGCAGATATGGCAGCCGTAGCAAAAGGGGTTGCGGGGTTAGGAGCCTTGTTTTATGTAGCCATCAAAGTTTGGCAGTCCTTAAGCCGTGCTGAGCCGATTGATCTGTTTCCGATGCTCAGACCATTTGCCTTAGGGATCTGCATCATGTTTTTTTCAACCTTGGTGTTGGGAAGTATCAATGGTGTTCTGAGCCCAATTGTTCAGGGAAGTCATTCGATGTTGGAAAATCAGGTTTTGGATTTGAATGAATTACAAGAGAAAAAAGATCTTCTGGAGAGAGAAGCTATGCTTAGAAATCCGGAGATGGCTTATCTGATTTCTAATGAAGAGTTTGATAAAAAGCTTGAAGAGCTGGGATGGTCACCTTCTGATCTGGTAACAATGTCCGGTATGTATATCGAAAGAGAAATGTTTGCTATCAAGAAAGACATACGGGACGGTTTCAGAGAATTTCTGGAGATTCTTTTTCAGGCAGCAGCATTGGTCATTGATACGATAAGGACATTTTTTCTGATTGTACTTTCAATATTAGGACCCATTGCTTTTGCAATTTCAGTCTGGGATGGCTTTCAGACCACTTTAACCCAATGGCTGACAAGGTACATTAGTGTGTATCTCTGGCTTCCTGTTGCTGATATTTTCAGTTCTATACTGGCTAAAATACAGTCACTCATTTTAGAGCGGGATATTGAAATGCTGGCAGATCCCACCTTCATTCCGGACACTTCCAATACGGTTTACATCATTTATATGGTGATCGGAATTATAGGATACTTTACCGTACCTACAGTTACAGGCTGGGTAATTCAGGCGGGAGGAGCAGGAAACTTTATGCGCAATGTCAATCAGACCGCCACAAAGTCGGGAAATATTGCGGGAGCAGCCGCAGGCTCTGCAACAGGTAATATTTCAGGAAGGTTATTAAAATAAAAATACAGTACTATGGAATTTAAATCATTAAAGAATATTGAGAGTAGCTTCAAGCAGATCCGTCTGTTTACGTTGGTTTTTACCCTCCTTTGTTTTGTAGTTGTAGGAGTCGTTGTATTTAAATCATATCAGTTTGCTGAAGAGCAGCGACAGAAGATTTATGTATTGGATAATGGTAAATCTCTGATGGTGGCACTTTCTCAAGATATGTCGATCAACAGGCCTGTTGAAGCCAGAGAGCATGTCAGAAGATTTCATGAGTTGTTTTTTACGGTAGCACCGGATAAAAATGCTATTGAAAGCAATGTGAAAAGAGCATTCAATCTCGCTGATCAATCTGCATTTAATTACTATAAAGACCTTCAGGAAAAAGGATATTATAACCGAATCATTTCAGGGAATATCCAGCAGAGAGTGGAGATAGACAGCCTAGCTGCAGACTTTGACAGTTATCCTTATACCGTAAAAACCTACGCCAGACAATTTATCATCAGATCAAGCAACCTTACCATAAGAAGTCTGATTACAAACTCCTCATTGGTTAATTCAGTAAGGTCTGACAGCAATCCTCAGGGATTTACCATTGAGAAATTCAACGTCCTTGAAAACAAAGATATTGAAACCGTAGAACGCTAAAAGTCCCCTTATGAAAAGAATAAGAGATAAAATAGAATATTACACCCTGCAAGCAGATAACCGTTGGAAAATTCTTCCTGTTAAGCGACAAAGATTATTAATCAAGCTTTTTTTCGGAGGATATGCTTTGCTCACTTTACTGGTAATTGTTAGTATCTGCATATCGACAAGTCAGAGGGATAATGAAATATCGATCAATCATATTGATGGAATTTCTGGGAGCCCTCAAACAAAGGATACAATACAAGCTAATAAGATTAACTCATTAATTAAGAAATAGAAGGATGAAAGATTCTGAAAAAATAAAAATCACAGAAGATGACCTACCTCAAAATGATAGAGTAATAGGAGATCATCCAAAAGCGAAATGGAAGCAGCTTAAAAAGCCAATGATCTATTGTTTAATGGCTTTATTATGTGCGATTTGTTTATATCTGATTTTTAAACCAAAAATCAATAATACGATTGTTGCAAAGGAAGGCCTTAATGTTGCAATTCCCCAGGCAAAAGACGGTCAGTTGCAATCGGACAAGCAAAAAGCTTATGAGCAGCAGCTTTTGGAACAAAAAACTGAAGAAAAGAGAAATGCCCTCACTACATTATCTGATTATTGGACAGATGAAAATGATGTTAATCAAAATTCCGGATCATCCTTATCTACCAGTAAATCAGGTGAGTTATCACGTTCAGACCAGAATGCGGTAAATAGTTATCGAAATGCACAACAGACCTTAGGTTCTTTCTATCGGCAGGATAATCAGGAAGTCAATGATCTAAGAAAGGAAATTTCCAGATTAAAAAAGGATGCAATACAAAATAATTCTGTTCCTGCAGGCCTCGGAATCAACGATCAGTTGGAACTGATGGAAAAATCCTACCAGATGGCAGCTAAATACCTTCCTTCCGCTTCGAAAGAAGGGACTATACCAAAGGAAAAAGAAGAAACAAAGCCATCGAATGAAAAGAAGGTTAAGCTTACCGCAGTGAAAGCTACTCATTCCAGAATAGTTTCATCCTTGTACAGAGAACCAGCTGACAGCGCTTTTATTCTACGGTTGAATCATAATAGATTTTTTGACGTACAAAGTGATAAAAAAAAACCAAGGCAATCTAAGAATGCGATAAAGGGTATTGTTTCTGAAACCAAAATAGTAGTGAATGAAAGTTCATTATCAATCATGCTCTCAGAAAGTATGCAGTTGGATCGTATAGAAATTCCATCAGGCACAGTGCTCATCGGAACAAGTAAATTTCAAGGGGGAAGACTTCATCTGAAAGTGAGTTCAATTGAATATGAAGGTAGCATTTATCCTGTGGAAATTAATGTATATGACAATGATGGGCAGCCAGGACTGAATGTTCCTTATTCACCTGAACAAAATGCAGTCAAAGATATGGTAGCGAATATGAGTCAGACTTCAGGAACGAATATTATGATGACCCAATCGGCCGGGCAGCAGATTGCATCGGATTTAAGCAGGGGAGTGGTACAGGGAGTGTTTGGTTATTTTCAGAAAAAAGTCAGACAGCAGAAGGTAACGGTAAAAGCTGGTCATCAGATTTTACTTGTACCAAAGAATAACTAATTAAATTAATAAAAAATGAACACACTAAAGAGCCATTATATTTTGGGAATTCTACTGCTGCTCATCCTAAGCAGCAGGTCATTTGCTCAGGATTCCACTACTTCTTATCTTCCTTTGGAGCAAGCACGATTGATACCGTTCAGAATGGAGGTTACCTATAATAAAACATCACATCTCTTATTTCCATCGCCCATTCGATATGTTGATCTTGGAAGCGATCTGTTGGTTGCTAATAAGGCAGAACCTATTGGAAATGTCCTCCGGGTTAAGTCGGCAGTAAGAGATTTCGAAGAAGAAACCAATTTTTCAGTCATTACTGAAGACGGAAAATTTTACAGTTTTGATGCATTCTACAGTCCTTATCCGGCAGTCCTCAGTTATGATTTATTAAAACTGCAGAGAGATACGGAACGACAATATTCAACAGATGTTTTATTTGAAGATCTTAAAGGAAGCCCATCTATGCTGACAGCACTTATTATGGAAAATCTTTACCAGAAAAGCAAAAGAACTATTAAGCATATTGTTTCCAAAAACTATGGAATTCAATTCTCAGTCAGGTCATTGCATGTCAATGATAACAAGTTTTATTTCACCTTGGAGGTTGAAAACTCCAGTAATGTGGCATATACTATTGAATGGGTCAACTTCAAGATTGTTGACAAGAAGAACTTAAAACGTATGGTTGTTCAGGAGAAGCTTTTAGATCCGATTCGCGTTCATTTTCCTAAAATAACGGCTTCCGATCACTCGAACATCTTAGGAATTTATCTATTGGATCAGTTTACGCTCCTAAAAGATCAGATTTTGGAAATCGAAATTTTGGAAAAGAACGGGGGAAGACATCAGAAAGTGCGGCTTAAAAATAAAGATCTGATTCATGCAAGGCTAATAACAGATTAAAAATAAAGACCAAACAAAATGAATAAAATGTTTTTAGCCGTAATTTTTATGCTTACCACTAGTATTTTACTATATGGATTTACAATTGTTTCGGAAATGAAAGAGACAGAATTTAAGTTTGATAATAAAAATTAATAAGTGTAGAGGTCAGAATTTTGGCCTCTTTTTCTTTTTTTAGCACATTAAAGTCACGAAAAATAGTTATTGCGAATATTATTGATATTCAATAGATTTGAATACGATCTGATTCAATACTAGAGTGAAGAGATCATCAATAAAAACTAAAACCAAATTATATTATGGGAAAAAAAACTTCCTTAATCAACTGCCATGCTCATATTTTTACAGGTGATCATGTTCCTCCTTATTTAGCCAAAACATTTCTGCCCTGGCCTTTGTATTATATTTTGTCTCTATCAATAATTGTTGGGGGTTTTAGACTCTATTTTGATACACTAGGGAAATGGAGGTTTAAGCCAAGATACAAGCGCGTTGAATCCTTGTTATACGATGTCAAGATTCAGGCCAGTAGAACGATAGCAGGAAAAATAGTAGCTTTTTTATTAGGGATACTTTTATTCGTAAATGTATTCTACATTATTTATGATTGGATTGGTTTAATCGGTTTTTCGCCTTCAATTTTAGGCGAGGAATTGCTTACAATAAGATCTATATTGGGTTCTTATCATTTAGTACAAAATTTCAAATCATTTTATGTCCAGATTACATTGGTTCTTACTTTTTTGATACTTTTTAAAAGTGGTAGAAATTTTATTTTTTTCATCCTAAAAAAAATATATGCTTTTTTAGGAATTCTTCCAGGAAAGCAGACCAAAGAACTTTTGGAGAGGTATTTAAATATAGGAAGGTATGCTTTTCATAGACAACAAAGTTCTACCTATATGGATCTTCGAGATCAATACCCTAAAAATACTGGATTTGTTATTCTTCCAATGGATATGGAGTACATGGAAGCTGGAAAGTTAAAAAAAGGAAGTGGTTATCTTGATCAGATGGCAGAACTTGTTGAACTAAAACAAAATAAAGAGTTTTCAGATTTTGTTTTTCCTTTTGTTTTTGCAGATCCAAGACGTTTAGAAGAACAGGATGATTATTTTAGATGTAGGATTACAAATAACCATGTTGAACTATTGGATTGTCATATAAAAGAATATATTATGGATCATCATTTTAGTGGATTTAAGATTTATCCCGCTTTAGGATATTATCCATTTGATGAAAGATTGCTACCCTTATGGAAATATGCTGCAGATAATAATTTACCTATCATGACTCATTGTATAAAGGGGACTATTTTTTACAGAGGAACTAAAAAGAAAGAATGGGATAGACATCCTTTTTTTCAGCAAAATATTGGAAGTGAACTTTATGAACCACTTTTGTTGAAACAAACTAAGAATATTGATTTTATAAACAATTTCACACATCCATTAAACTATTTATGTTTACTAGATGAAACACTGCTGAGAAAAGTGGTGAAGGACGCGAAAGATCCTAAAATTCGCGAGTTATTTGGTTATACTGATGAAAAGACTAAGCGTACGTGTAATTTAAGCAAACTAAAGATTTGTTTTGCACATTATGGTGGAGATGATGAATGGAAGAGGTTTCTCGAAATGGAACGCTATGATTTCAGTAAACAAATCATTACGCATCCGGATAGAGGGATTAAGTTTTTTCCAGAGAAAAATGAAAAGCCAACTCCTGGGAAAATGGAACAATTATGGAAATATGTTGATTGGTATTCACTTATTTCAAGTATGATGTTACAATATGAAAATGTTTATGCTGATATCAGTTATATTGTTCATAGTGATGAAATTCATCCTTTACTGAAACATTCATTAAAGAATGAAAATCTTAGGGACAAAATACTTTTTGGTACCGATTTTTATGTTGTAAGAAATCATAAAACTGAAAAATATATGCTGGCGGAATGTTATCATAATCTTGGTGATGCGGAGTTAGATACGATTGCATATGTTAATCCTAAACGATTTTTGTTTAACAATATTCATGGGAATATTAAAATTTAGTAAATGGCAGATCAATTTCAACTTTTGATTGAATAAATATGATGATGTAATTTAGATGTATTAACTATAAAGAATAAAGAATAGTCTACTAAAGGCAGCAATATTTTTTGATATACAAAAAAGTGTTTTAGAATATATTGCGCCACATCAATGCAAAAAGATGGTTACGATTATTGTCGTAACCATCTTTTTGCAAAAAAAAACCGATAATTTCAAATTACCGGTTTTTCAGTGAGTATAGAGCTATAATATACCTTTTTCAGCAAATGATAAATAGTCTTCTGAGCTTAAAATACAATGATCCAGCAATTGAATATTTAAGAAATTCGAAGCATTTTTTATATTTTGGGTTATTTTTAGATCTTCATTTGAGGGTTTTAAATTTCCTGACGGGTGATTATGTGCTAAGATTATAGCGGATGCATTGCATAGTAGGGCTGCTTGCATAATAATTCTTACATCAACTATGGTTGAAGAAATACCTGATTCGGATATTTTCTTTATCCCTAAAACCTTGTTTGCCTGATTTAAATACAATGCAAAAAATGCTTCTCTGTAATCTATTTCTTCAAGGTCAAAGTATTGACGGAATACATCAACGGCATCACGTGAACAGCTTATTAATTTCTCAGAGTTTCCTTTCTTGAATAACTTAGTTTTATTTCATTGACAATATTAAAATCCATGTGATTGCTCTTATACGGCAGAGACTTGAATTTCCCGTACTTGTTATATTTTTGACTTGTTTTCAGTCTCTTTTCCGATTTATTCCTTATAAGCCTTTCAGGCTTTGCTGAATATTTTTCAAAAGAAAAACCGGAAAAAAGAAAGCAGATATGAAGTGTTGTCAAAGAATAAAAACCAAAAGGAAACGGAATAATTGGAGGGTACCTTTAGGGAGGAGACCGTTTATGCCGTAGTCTTTTGTTGGCATAGGCTGCCGGCTTGCAACAATACCTTAGCTGCCTTTTTACCGGTTTATTATGGAAAATATTTTCTTACGTTTATTCCTTGTCCGATAAAAGCCACTGACTGCCAATTATTGCCAAGTGCAGTCAATTTCTTTTGATCTCATTAAAAAGTCATATTTCACACAAAATACGAGTGATGTCTAGTAAATAAATAATTTTAAATTTGTACATATGAGTCAATTATCATCCAACCTTTTCATTTCTATAAAGCATTTAATTGATAATGCTAAAACTAGCCTTGTCCGAAATATAAATACCACCATGTTATTGACCTATTTTGAAATAGGGAAAATAATTGTTGAGAATGAACAGGGTGGAAAGGATAGAGCGGAATATGCTAAGGAAACGTTGAAAAATTTGAGTAAGCAACTGACAAAAGAGTTTGGAAGAGGATATTCTGTTGATAATTTGCAATGGATGAGAAAGTTTTATCTGACGTTTCAAAATAGGATTACAGAAAATTACGAAACAGCGTTTCGTATTTCTTCTGAAGATTCAAATTATGAATCAGTGTCTCGTAATTCTATTTTTTCATTATCCTGGTCTCACTACATTCAATTAATGAAAATTGAAAATGAGGAAGAACGAAATTTTTATGAAATAGAAGCAAGTCAGAATAGCTGGAGCGTAAGAGAGTTAACACGTCAATATAGTTCAGCGATTTATGAGAGATTGGTATTAAGCAGGGATAAGGAGGGTGTGAAACAATTAGCACTGAAAGGTCAAATTGTGGAGAAACCTATAGATGTGTTAAAAAGCCATTATGTTCTGGAATTCTTAGATTTAAAAGAAGATAACCGCTATTCTGAAAGTGATCTGGAAACTGAAATCATCAATAAGCTGGAGCATTTTATGCTGGAATTAGGTAAAGGTTTTCTATTTGAAGGCCGTCAGCGTAGATTTACTTTCGAGGGTGACAGTTTCTTTGTAGATCTGGTTTTCTATAATCGCCTGTTAAAGTGCTTCGTTCTTCTAGATTTAAAAATAGGAAAGTTGACCCATCAGGATATTGGACAAATGCAGATGTACGTTAACTACTATGACCGAAAAATAAAGCTTGAAGATGAGAACCCAACCATTGGAATTATTCTTTGTAAAGAAGAAAATAAAACAGTCATAGAATTTACACTTCCAGAAAATAATAAAACCATTTTTGCTAAAGAATACAAATCAATTCTTCCAAGCAAAGAAGAACTAAAAAGACAGATTAATTAACGCGCTAAAAAATAGTAAGTATTTCATAAAGTAAACTTAAAATGCATTATAAACTAACAGAAGAGATTATTAATTTAAGTGAATCAAAACAATGGGATCTGGCGAAAAATGAATGGGGATTTGAATTTGCTTATTATGCCGAAGAACTACAAAGTTGCCTTTGTGGTCATTATCCTATTAGAAACATCTGTGTAATAAAAAATAGAATAAATTTAGCTGTTACTGAGGTGGGAAATTGTTGTATAAATAAATTTCTGGGCATAGATGCTGGAAATAAAATATTTTTCTCGATAAAGAAATTACGGGAAGACATTACATCAAGTATAAGTGCTGAAGTAATTGAATATTTTTATAGGAAAAGAGGAATGACAGAGTTTGATTATAAATTTTATAAATCAATTTTTCGTAAAAGAAGCTTGTCCCCTAGGCAATTGGAGATCAAAAAAAATATCAATAATAAATTTCTAAGTTTTACAAGTTATGAAACAAACTCTCATTTTAACAAAATTAATAAGATTTTAAAATGGGCAGAGAGTAATACTACTTTTAATACGGATTTTGTTCGTTCTCTTAAAAAATCCTGCGAACAGAGAGGTCGGCTTACGGAAAATCAATTGACCGCCTTGGACAATATTATAAAGAAATTTAATATTCAATAATATTTTATTTGACTAACAGTGTTTAATTTCTTTTCCGAGCCAAACTCCATATTTTTTCCATTGTTCATAAAACACAATCCATTCTGAGATCCACGGTATGATTTTGAAAAGTGGTGTCTTGGTTAGTAAAGGTTGGTCGATAATTGGATGGTAAAGACATAAAGATAGATCATTAGCATAAAGATGAATATCGTTATCATAAACTATTGATTTATCATCAATAAAAATTCGATCATAACGGAATGGATAAAAAGGGGAAAACGCTAATCGAATAGAATAAGATTTCTCCCCAAAATGTAATGTGCCTGTTCCCTTTAAAGTTCTCTCCTTTGTATCAATTGATAAATTGATCCAATCAAAATATTTTTCAACTAAAGCTTTTTGGACAACTAAAAATGAAAACCAATTCTTTTGGTTTTCTCTCTTAGTATTTACCTCCAAAATTGTGATGAGATTCATTTTTTATTCCTGTATTAGAATTAATATTTCCTTGAACATTTGTTAGTGCTGCACCGGTAGTAATTAAACTGCTCGCTTTGGTGAAAACGTTGTTACTTGATTTTGAGAAAGCAACTATCTGTTCGTTGAGAGCTTTTTTGTATATACCTTCACCAAATAGCTTTATATAGTCTTCTTTACTAGTTTCAAACGAAAATTTAAGATTTTGCCATTTTATATGAAAATCTGCAATAAAACTATAGAAAGCGCTGTAATGGCTGGACGTCCATGAATCTGTGAAGTCCTCCTCAGGGTTTACTGGGTTATAAATTTTAAATCTGATTCCTTGATTAACTGCAACCGAAAAATTATCCTTAATTCTTTTAACAACATTATCTATTGTTTCGAAAATAGAATTTTCACCCTGATATAGTTGCCCTAACAGTGTGGTGATTACAATACTTGATACTCGGTAGTCTTTATCTTGAAAGTAAATATCTCTATATCTTTTTATTAGCTGAGTTGCTCTTTGTAATGGAGTTTTAAAGTACACTTCTTGTGGCAACTTCTCAGTTTCAACTTGTGCTTTGACCAAAGAATCAAAATTCTTTCTAAGTAGTGGTTCACTTGCTGTATTTGCAGCACTCAGAAACCAAATTGAAAATCCCTTCGGGTTTCCACTAGACCAATTTTTAAGTGCTTTTTCTGGAATTTTAATGACTTCCTTCTCAAAAGAATTAGGCATACAAGCTGGTAAAATATCCATATGGAAATCACTTTTATAATTCAAGCGAACGCATCGCTTTTTCTTTTCCATAATAGCTTTGTAATAAGAATCTTTTTCCAAAGCTTTAACCAAAGCATTGTAAATATCTTCTGGGCTATGTTTGTAATAGGGATCATAGATATGTAGTACTGTATCAAGATCAAAATCTTTATCATTAATAGGCTTAACGGTAGTTCCGGTACGCGTTGATCCCTGGGCATAAATTTCTATAACTAAATCGTTAAAGAAATCACTATCTTTTTTTAATAAATCTGCGACAGTATTGTAAGCCGTTTCCATTCTTTCCAATCGGGTTTTATCCAACTGTAACTCTTGTGCAATTCTTGCTAAAAGTTCCTCTCTTTGAAGAATATAATCCTTAAAAATGTCTATCATTTTAAAAATCTTTATTAATTATTAATTTTGTATGTTGTCCTATTCTGGAAATTTGAGTTCCATTTTCAATCAGTCTAAGCTGCTCAATACTATCGCAGTCTACAATGGCAAATCCTTTTGATAAGTCATTTTTTTGTTTTGATAACTCAACTAAATATTTTTTCTGAGCATCGTTTGGAATCAATTCAAAGATGTCGTAGATTAGTATCTCGTAACAGCTAAAGAAATCACTCCAAATAAGATTTTTTGAAAATCTGCGAATTCTTTTGTGATTAAAATTTTGAAAAATAGCTGAATCAAGAATCCCGGTATCTAAAAGTTCTTCTTTAAATTCTCTTTTAGGATCTAATTCTCTTTCATTACCAGTATCAAACCAATTAAGCACCTCTATGCAGTGCTTCCCATTAACCATAAATCTTAAATCAGAAGAACTCTTTTCATCGACATCCAATCCATTTTTTAAATTATCTGGTTTATATCCCCATTTATTAAATAAAGTATCATCTGCATATCTTTTATATGCACCTCCAACTGGTTGTAATTGATTTTCAATTCTTCTATTCAGTACTAACAAATATTTGTTTGCGCCAGGAATTTGAATTTTATACAAACCACTTATGGAAAAACGAATGTCGACATTACGATACTTCCAAAACTTAGTTTTGAAATATAATGCTAACTGATTCCTATTTTCCCAAGCTACATTTGCACCTTTTATTAAAAATGGCTTTATCGTTGTAAATAATGTTGTTATCATATATTTGATTTTTAATTAAATAAACTCACAAGTATTAATTTCAATTAACACTTGTGAGTTTTCAAAAGAGTTATTTTTCTTTTCTTACTCCTTTGAAAGGTGTGTTGTCAGAGGTTTTTACATCCATAAATCTTCCAGTTTCTGTGTCACGTTTAACCCAGGCATCGGTTTTAGGATTATAAGTTTGAGAACGCCCTTTGACAGCACCGTTTCTGTGGCCATCGCCACTTGGTGGATTTGTTGCCATAACTTTATGTACAATCTTTCCATTAACTTGAGACACAATGGAATTGCCTTAGACTCTATGTCTTATAAGTATAAAGTAAAAAGCGTGACATTGATTAATATTTTGTAATTTGTCACGAATATTTATTTAATATAAAAGCCAATGACAATAGACGAAATTGAAGAAACGCTATTACTCATTTCTGAAAAGTCACTTGATGAAGGTGGTGCAGTAGCAGCATTTACAAATCTTTATAAAAATTATAGTAAATTTTTAAACACAGTAATTTCTGGAGTGCTGAAGATTAGTGGAATTTATGATGAACATGTATTAAATACTGTGATGAACAACACTTTTTATAAGCTTTATGAGGATCCTTTGGCTTTTTCCTTTCCGAAGGATACTGTAGATGATAAAACTTTCAAAGCTTGGCTCTCTGTAGTAGCAAAGAACGAATTAAAGGGATTACTGAAAGAATATTATCACAGCAATCCTTCTCTGGAAGAAATTGGTACAGAAACTGTAGCATTTAATGAAGAACTACCTTTAGAAGTTTTTGAAAGTGCAAATATGAAAGTACTAAACGATGCATTAAATACTTTATCAGAGAGAGATAGGCATATACTGTTAACACTTTATTTATACTATGAAGACGGTAAAAAAACACCTTCTGATACTTTAGATTTGTTGTGTGAAATGCATGGAACAACTAAAGTTAATATTCGTAAAATACGTGAAAGAAGCGAAAAAAAAATTATTGATTATATCACTCAACATACTCAATTAAAACCTTTAAAGAATGTCAAATAAAAATAGCATAAGAAAATTATTACAGGCTAAAGGGTTACTTTTTCCAGAAACAGAAAAGGAGGTTGAGGCATTCGAATCACTCAACCCTATTTACAACGAGACTCCAAGCGATTGGAATTCTCCTGAAGATATTATTAGAAGAGGTATTCAAAAACTTAAAAATATTAAATCTGAAAGTACTGAAGCGTTAGATAATGAGATTGAAGAACTAAGAATGGTTGCAAGAAAGGGTAATGCTCTCCCTCAACATATTATAGATAAAATGAAGGCAAATCATAAGAAAAATGATAAATAATACGCCTTTAAGTCATATAAAAGAGTTAGCCGAATTTATTGCTTTACAGTATGATGAGAAATTGACTCCTGTAGATAAGATTGCACAAGATGAAGGTTTAGAATTATTTTATGATGGATATGAAACAGGTACTTTCGATGGTATGACTGTGTATCAAAATCGTAAATTCTACGTTCATCTCAATATTGATAGTGGAAATAGGAAAGATTCTACACGAGGACGTTTCACATTGGCTCACGAACTTGGGCACTATTTTATTGATGCTCATAGAGTAGGATTACAAAAAGGCATTCTTGTCCCACACTCGTCTAATACTAATAAAAAACAATTTGACACTATAGAAAGAGAGGCTGACTATTTTGCATCTTGTTTACTTATGCCTGAATCAAGATTTAAGGACGAAATTTTCAGAAAAAAATTTAATTATGAATTAATTCAAAATCTTGCAACCCGATATAATGTAAGTATTACTGCCTGTGCTTTGAGATTTGCTCAAATAGGAAATCATCCTATTATGATTGTTTACGTTGAAAACGGAGTGGTTAAATGGAAATTAGAAAGCGATGACTTTCCCTACAAATGGTTACTGAATGAAAAAAAAATTCCTAAAAATACAGTCGTAGGAGTATTTTTCCAAATCCAATCTGCGAGATGTTTATAAAACAGAAAAAGTATGGGCGATGGATTGGTTTAATAATGTGAGAGATTATGATACAAACCGATCATTTTATGAGCATTGTATTCCCCATAGAAATAAGGCTTTAAGTATTATCTGGGAAGATTGATTTTAGCTGTCCCTAATTTAGCCTTTGTAGTGTGTACTTAGATCTAATTATAATAATCTTAAAGAAGATCAAAGACATTCTCTGACTTTAGAAGACAGTATTAAATCTTAGACTAACTTTTATCTAATTTATTTCTGTCAAGATAAAATTCTTGATGAGATTGTTATGAAGAAAGATAGATCCAAGAATGAGCCCGTATCTCAGCCCGATATTAAAAAATATATTCCAACAATCAAGCTAAAGAAAATTCCTCCCGATAAAGCTTTGGAAATCCTTAGAACAGCTGGCTATAATATTAATGAAGAACAATCAGAAGAAATTATGGAATTTCTATACATTGTTGTAAAACTTACGCTCAAAGAATTTTTTACATCTGATTGATTATTCGTATTTTAGTAAAATATTAGAATGATGAATTTCTACTGTAAAGATTTTTAATTGTTTACTCCCTAAAATTAAATTTTAACGAAATCATCAGAACAATGATAATAGCAGATCTATATATAAGAGTTTCCACTGATGAGCAGGCGGAAAAAGGATATTCTCAGAGAGATCAGGACGAAAGATTACGCAGATATTGTGCAAATAATGATATTTCTATTAATAGAGTAATCTATGAAGACCATTCAGCTAAAAGTTTTGAACGTCCTGAGTGGAAAAAGTATCTTCTCGAAATCAAAAAAAAGAGCCATAAAAGCAGTTTGGTTCTATTCACAAAGTGGGATCGATTTAGTCGTAATACCAGTGATGCCTATCAAATGATCAGTTTGCTCCAAAAAAATCACGTTATTCCCCAAGCCATTGAGCAGCCTTTGGATATGTCAGTTCCTGAAAATAAATTAATGTTGGCTATTTATTTATCTACTCCCGAAGTGGAAAATGACAGAAGAGCATTAAATACTTTCCATGGAATGCGAAGAGCAAA
This sequence comes from Chryseobacterium sp. GW823-FHT05E08, assembly GCF_058795655.1. Taxonomy (NCBI): domain Bacteria; kingdom Pseudomonadati; phylum Bacteroidota; class Flavobacteriia; order Flavobacteriales; family Weeksellaceae; genus Chryseobacterium; species Chryseobacterium sp. GW823-FHT05E08. The sequence continues at coordinate 77,474 of NZ_JBXAHY010000001.1, forward strand.
AAAAGAGGGACGACTGATGGGGATAGCTCCTTATGGATATATCAACAGAAGTCATGAAGATGGTAAAAAATATATTGCAATTAAGGATCCGGAGGCTTCCAATATTATCTGGGCATTTAATGAGATTTCCAAAGGTCATATTCCTGCTGACCATGTAAGGCTGCAAATGAATAAAAGAGAGGGAGTATCAATGTCAAGAAGTGCTTTCTCCAAAGCTATGAGAAATCCGGTTTACTGCGGGAAGATCTATATTGAAGACTATAAACAAGAGGAAGCTTATTACACTGAAGGAAAACACGAGGCATTGATTAGCGAACGATTATTTAATCAGGTTCAACACATTATGGACAAAAAAAGGAAATTAGAGGGTCCTGGTGGAAGAGTTCTTGGAAACGAGCGTTTTCCCCTTAGAGGCCTTCTAGTCTGTCCAAGGTGTGGAAAGAATCTTACGGCAAGCGGTGCAAAAGGAAAGTCTAGAACCTATTATTACTATCATTGCCATTATAAATGTGGATTCAGGTTTGACTCTGACAAGTTAAATGAACTCTTTGAGTTTGAAATTTCTAAACTGGAATACAATCCGATCATCAAAGAACTTATGAAGGAGATACTTTTAGATAATTATAAACAATTCACTTGTGATATAGAAGCTAAAAGAAAGTCAATTTCAAAAGAGATCAATTTACTCAATGAAAAGGTTGCTAATGCAAGAGATAAATATCTTGTCGATAAATTAGATGAAGAGGATTATAAAGAGATCAAAAGGATCACAAAATCACAAATTGAACAATTGGAACAGGAGCTTCAGCAAATGGTTTCGGATAGCAAGGAGCTTGACATTAGAACAACAATAGACACTGCACTTGACGGGATGGAAAACCTTGTAAACCTTTATCAGCAGGGTGATCTTCAAACGAAAAGAACGATTGGGTGTTTGATATTTCCCCAAAAAGTTGAATTTGACGGAAAAAGTTTTCAAACACCTAAAATGAATATTGTTGCTCAGTGTATCTACCAGTATAACAATGGATTGGGAAATAAAAAAAACCGACATCGAAGAGTAAAATCTTCAAATGTCGGTCTTGTGACCTCGACAGGATTCAAACCTGTAACCTTCTGAGCCGTAATCAGATGCGCTATTCAGTTGCGCCACGAGGCCATTGTTTCCTTATTGTTTTAAGGTTTGCAAATATAGCACTTTTTTCTTTTCTTTGAAAGATGAAAGCAAAAATTTTACTGTTAATCACGTTTTTCACGCTAATCGCCTGTAAAAGAGAGCAAAAAAAATCACCTTCAGAATCGGTTTCCATCTCGAATTTGGTTCAGTATGATGAGAAGAATGATGCTTTACACTTAAAATCGGGAAATTTTACTTATGATTTAAAGAAAAATCAGATTCCTTTCAAGAAAATTATCTTACTGAATGCAAGTATGGCGGGATATATTTCCGAGTTGGGAGCAGAAAATTTGATTATCGGAGTTTCAAGTCCGGAATATATTTATTCAGATAAAATTCAAAACTTACTTAAAGAAGGAAAAATTCAGAATGTAGGAAGCGAACAGAAATATGATGTAGAAAAAATCATTTCATTAAAACCTGATGCAATTTTCACCAATCATATTGCAAGTTTCGATAATACCTATCAATTATTAAAAAATAACGGAATTCAGGTAATTTTCCTTGATGAATACATGGAGCAAAAACCATTGGAAAAGACGGCATATCTAAAACTTTTCGGAAAGCTTTTTGGAAAAGATAAAGAAGCCGAAACAAAATTCACTGAAATTGAGAAAAATTATAACGAATTAAAGCAACTGGCTTTAAAAGCTCAATCAAAACCTGTTGTTTTAGCGAATGAAATGTATGGCGATGTCTGGTATCTTCCAGGTGGGAAAACTTCTGTAGCCAATTTTATTTCAGATGCCAACGCAGAATATATTTTAAAAAATAATACAGATGAAAAGGCGTTAACAATGAGCTTTGAAGAAGTTTTTGCAAAATCCAATACGGTTCAATATTGGGTAAATGCCGGAAATCATACTTCAAAAAAAGAAATGCTTAGCCTGAATCCTTTTTATGGAAAATTAAGTGTTTTCAACAAAGGAAAAATCTACGGAATTATGGGCAAAGAAAGACAAAAAGCCAATGACTTTTTTGAAAGCGGAATTGTAAGAGCCGATCTTGTTCTTAAAGATTATATTAAAATTTTCCACCCGGAGCTTCTTCCGGATTATCAGTTGACTTATATGAAAGAATTGCAATAACTCAGAGTATTTGTTTATTTTTGCAGTTCCTTTTTAATAGATATGTGGAAAAAAATTAAACAGTTTATTTTTATTGTTCTCATTCTCAACGTGGTATTCATTGTTTGGGGGCGATTCTTCAATCCGCCGATCACTATTACACAGATCGGAGGACTTTTCGAGTTCGGAAAATTGCACAGAGATTACATTTCCTACGACGAAATGGGGAATAATGTGAAAAAAGCAGTCATTGCTTCTGAAGATCAAAAGTTCTTTATGCATGACGGTTTCGACTACACGGCCATCGAAAAAGCGATGAAAAACAATGAAAAAGGAAAAAAAATAAGAGGTGGAAGCACAATTTCTCAGCAAACAGCGAAAAATGTTTTTCTTTGGCAGGGTAGAAGCTGGTTGAGAAAAGGGTTGGAAGCTGTTTATACCTTTATTATTGAGAAGGTTTGGACTAAGGATATTATTTTGGAAAGATACCTTAATTCGATTGAAATGGGGCAAGGGGTTTTCGGTGTAGAAGCTGCTGCACAGTATTATTTTGGAAAGCCGTCCAAAGATCTTTCGGCTTCAGATGCGGCTTGGATTGCTGCTGTTTTACCGAATCCTAAAAAGTATGATCCAAAAAATCCGTCATCATATTTGAGAAAGAAACACAATTGGATCATGAGACAAATGAGGAATGTGAGTTTGAAATAGTATCTTTGTACTAATGAAGTTCTTCAATTCCAGTACAAATTTTGAATCTGTTCTTAAAAAATATTTTTCTTTTAAGAATGAAACGCTCTCTTTAGAACCTTTTGCAGAGTTTTTAGAGAGTATAAAAAAAACAGATTTTACGGATGTTCTTAATTTTTTTAGAAACAATCCTAATTTTGCTGAAAATTTTAAACATTACATTCACAATATTTTCGCCGGAAGACCATTCAATCTGTCTTTAACGGAAGCTAATATTTTGTCTGAAAATGCTTTCTTTCCCGAACTTAAAAAAAGGATTCTTAATAAAATATTACCACCTGTAGAAAACGAAAAAACCGTTTGGTTTATGGTGGATAATATCAGTTTAAGACCTAAAGCTGATCTAAAATATCTTCATAATCTTCCCGAAAACGAGATCAACGAATTATTGAAAATTTTTGGCGCTGCAGATTTTATCACAAAATCAAAAGTGAAAAAAGAAATGATCTTCGCAATGAATATCCTTTCGTGGCGCGCTACAGGAATGGCGATGGAAGTGGAAGTGGTAAGAATGGCTCCGCAATACAGAAATTTCGACAATCCGTTTTTGGCTTTACAAAATGAATTGGAAGATCTTGCTGCAGAATTAGAGAAAAATCCTGACCTTCAATTACACTCAAAAGACAGCAGATATAAGCAGATTAAAATTTACACCGAACAATGTTTGGAATTTGTAAATATTGCCTTTAAAAATTCTTCTAAATATGGGATTTCAGGAAAAATTAATCAATCTCTTCTGAAAATCCGTCAGCAGATGCAAAGGGTTTATGATATTGTAAATTTATTGGTGATTGATACTGAAGAAGATATTTTAATTAAATCTAAACAGTTAATTTTTAATATATTAAGTTATAAATCTCACAAGAATAATATTTCGGAACTCATTAATGACAGTACCAGATTAATTTCCCACCTTATTACAAATCACACTGCAGAAACAGGCGCGCATTACATTACATCTACCCGAAAAGAGTATATGAAAATGTTCTACAAAGCAAGTGGTGGTGGAATTATTGTTGGAGCGTTATGTGTCTTGAAAATGCTTTACGGATACATTCCGGGAAGTGATTTTTCACATGCATTTTTATATTCGATGAATTATGCGATGGGATTTGTGATGATTTATCTGATGGGCTTTACGTTGGCAACGAAACAGCCGGCGATGACAGCGGCGACGATGACCAAGGTTCTTTCCGAAGAAGGAAATACTAAAAATGACCGGACAGAATTTGCTCATTTAGTTTCAAAACTATTTAGAAGTCAGTTTATTGCGTTTGTTGGGAACGTGCTATTATCTTTCCCGATTGCGTTGGCAATTATTTATGGATTGGATGTATTTTTCTCACAAAATCTTGCGGTTGACCGATCTGATAAATTATTGAAAGACTTAGATCCATTTCACTCTAAAGCTATTTTACATGCGAGTATTGCAGGATTTTATCTTTTTATTTCGGGAATAATTTCAGGGAATATTGGGAACAACTCAGTCTTTTTCCAAATACCGGAAAGAATTGCGAAAAACCTTTCTATCAGAATACTTTTTGGAGCAAAATTTGCCAAAGGATTATCAAAATATTACGCTAAAAACTGGCCGGGAATCGTCTCTAATTTCTGGTTTGGAGTTTTCCTTGGAGCAACGGCTCCTGTGGGATTGTTCTTCGGATTAGACTTAGATATTCGCCACATTACTTTTGCAGCAGGAAACTTTGCAATCGGACTTTACGGAAAAGATTTTTCTGTAGATTCTTATACTTTCTGGATCTCATTTTTTACCGTTTTCCTGATTGGATTCTTTAACTTTTTGGTAAGTTTTAGTTTATCAATGTTCTTGGCATTCAGATCAAGAAAACTGAATTTTGGACAGGTAAGTGAAATTTATAAAGAAATATTTAGGTATTTTTTCAAAAATCCATTAAAATTTTTCCTTCCGATAAGCTCGGGACTGGATAAAAGAGCTGATGATATGATGAGCAATTCAATGTCTACAAAATCTGAAGATCATTAAATTTTTCCTCACCAAATTTGTCTTGAAACTTTTTAAGATAAAAACTTCTGCGCATTTTAAAATCGTTCTTCAATAAAGGAGAATTAATCTTTATAATGATGCATTTGTCTTCAATATTTACATTTTGGATTTCATTAAAAAGGCTTTCATCAAGATATTCTTCAAGAAAATCTTTAATTTCAAAGGCTACAAGTTTATGCTCAAACCCATGAATTCTCGCGAAAGATTTTACAAGTTCTGAGGATTGGAATTCACGTTTTTTATTTTTTTTCATAAATATTAATTTTATGTTGTGTTTGCAATCCCTTATTTTTGAAAAATTCTTCAATTTTAAAATAAAAATTATCACACATATCATTTATTTCTAATGATTTTTCAGAAGTGAATTCTATTCTGTGACATTCAAAACAAATTTCGAGAATTTCAAAAACTTTATCATTTTCATTATAAAAAAGAACTGCATTTCGTGGAAAAAAGCACTTACTTAGGCTTTGTGAGCCATTCGGAAATTTACCACAAGTATTGTAAAGTAATTTTGACAACTCAAAAAATTCTGTAAAATTGAGAGTTTTAGTTTGACTAATTCCTACCAGATCTTCTTTTTCTAAAATATCCTTTAATTGAATTGGCTTTTTTTGATTCTTAATTATTTCTTTAATCACTGCAGAATCTTTGATGGGTGGTAACGGAACAGGAAATTCACTTAAGAAATCCACATTGTAAGAAATGATTTTTATTTTCGTCGCCTGATTAAAAGGGTAGTTATTCATGAGTTCATTCGTTGAAAATCTCTTTTGACCAAAAATGAAAAATGAAAAAGAAAAAAATATCAAAAGTGAAAACTTGCTCATATTTAAATCTCAAAAATTATGCTTTCCTCATTAATCTTTTTCACAACGCTTTCTGTACGTTCTCTGTGTGTATCTGTAATGAAAATTTGACCAAAATTTTCCTGATTTACGAGTTCAATAAGCTGAGAAACTCTTTGGTCATCAAGCTTATCAAAAATATCATCTAATAATAGGATTGGGGTTTTTCCTGTCAGTTCCTTTACAAGACTCATTTGAGCTAATTTTAAAGCAATAAGAAAGGATTTTTGTTGACCTTGTGAACCTATTTTTTTAATTAAAACAGTATCCATATCAAAAAGAAGATCGTCTTTGTGGATCCCTTTTGAAGTGTAGGTTAACATTCTGTCTCTCTCAATATTATCTCTTAATAGGTTTTGAAAAGAATCATCAAATAAATGAGATTCATAAATCACGGAAACAGTTTCTTTTCCGCCTGAAATGATGTTATAAAAGTTCTGAACAATAGGATTAAGCTGTGATACAAACGCTCTTCTTTTTTCAAATATTTTAGTTCCGGATCTTGAAATCGGCTCGTCATAGATTTCTAAAGAATCTTTGTCAAAAACTCGGTTTTTAGCGAAATATTTTAACAAAGCATTTCTCTGCTGAATCGTTTTTTGATATTGAATCAACTCAAAAAGATATTCAGAATTCGTCTGAGAAATCATAGAATCCAGAAATTTCCGTCTGCTTTCTCCGGAATCTGAGATCAAATTAGAATCATAAGGAGAGATCATCACACTTGGCAAATAACCGATATGATCAGCCATTCTATCATAGCTTTTATCATTTTTTTTAATAATCTTTTTTGATTCTTTAGGTTGAGAAATTTTGATAATATCTTCACTGTCATCATTCTGAATTTCAGCGTCAATTGTAAAAAAATCCTCGTCTTTTTTGATGTTATTAATGTCGGTATTTCCCAAAAAACTTTTCCCTACTGAAAGGTAATGAAGAGCATCCAGAATATTTGTTTTTCCAACCCCGTTATTTCCTACGAAACAATTGATCTGTGGAGAAAATTCAAATTTTTTCTCAGAATGGTTCTTGAAATTATACAGGGAAAGCTTATTAATAATCATTCGTCAAAAATACTCCAATATTACTAGAAATAAAAAAGGAAGTGCAGAACATGTTTCAACACCGAACGAAAAATAGGCGTCATTTCTCTTATTTTCAGCGAAATAAATAAAAATATAAGTTACAATACTTGTCAGAAAAAAGGCAATTGAATAGTGATGATTTAAATAAAAACTTGCTAAAATACTGCTCACAAAAACAAGTAAATAAGCAATATATTTTGTGCTTTGAACTCCGATTATCATTGGGAAAGTCTTGATAGTATCGCTTTTCATATCCCGAATGTCGAAAGGTAAAACTAAGGCAGTAATAAAGAAAAAACTTATCAGGAAAATAGGAAGATTAAATTCATGTAAAGTCAGCCAACAGTTGACAAGAGCCCAAACAAGTCCAACATAAAATACCTTCAAAAAAGGGATTTTCCGAATATAAACATCAAGAAAAAAACTATTGTAAAGAAGTCCCAAAACAACAATAATGAACCATTTTATCAATCGGATTTCATTATGATTATGGATGATAAGAAATGCACAAATTACACCTGCAACTGCATTTAAGATTAATATTTTAAAGAAATGTTTGGTGCGCTGATATTTTGTATAAAGATATCCGCTGAAATAAGTAATGAATATCAGGATAACAGTAGGCAAACGGAACGTGTTTTGCTCTAGCATGAAAAATACTGCAAAAAGTGTTCCCATTAATGAGACATAAAGTTGACTGTCTATAACAGTTTTTTTGAGTATTTTTAAGAAATTCATTTATACAAAAATAACATATATGAAAAAATTCTCCAAGATTTTTGTGCTTTTACTTTTAATACTGAGCTCATCAGGAGCTTTCGGGCAAAAGTATTATGATGATCAGTGGAAAAAAATAGAGGAAAATAGTAAAAAAGGTGCTTATAAATCTAATCTTCCCGTTATTTTAGACATACAAAACCATGCTATGAAAGAAAATAATACACTTCAGCTTATTCGATCGTTAAAGGCAGAATTTACGATCGTTAATCAGACGAGTGATGATAATAAAAATGATGCGGCTTCTAAGTTTTTCGTTAAACTTCAGAATTCCGATAAAAATTTGAAAGGTGAAGGGAAATTGGTTTATGATGTTCTGCTAAATGGTTTTTTCATGGATTATTATAATCAGCATTCTTGGGAGATCAATGGAAGAACGAATCTAAATTCTCAAGATGTTTCTCAGATCGAAACGTGGAGCAAACTTGATTTTAAAAATTATTTAATTAAAAACTTTCAGGAGCTGGATAAAGAAAAGCCGGAAATGAGAAAAGTTTCATTATCAGGATATAAAGACGCTTTTTCAAACACAAAAGATATTTCTTATTTCCCCACTTTACTGGATTGGTATTCGTTGAGAAAAGTTAATTTCTTATCTGATAACGGACTTTTCACTAAAAATGAACTTACAGAGAACAGAACTCAGATAAATACTATTTTTGATGAATTAATTGCTCAGAATACAGGAAATTCTAAACTGTATTTCATGCATCAGAAATTATCGGAGAATTGTAATTTCAATCAATGTAAAGATAAATTAGAGCAGCTTCAAAATCTTGTAAAATCTAATGTAGAAGGCGATTATAAAGTTTTGGTCATGGAAGAGATCATGACTGAACTTAATGGCAAAAAGAAATCAAAAGAAGCTTTGGAAATCGCAGCTCAGGCAAAAAGTCAATATCCGAAATCTCCTTTTATAGAAAATATTAAAAATAAGGAAAATCAAATCACCAATCCTTCCTTGAGCATTAAATATGAACCTCAGACGCAGGGTAATCTACCGATTCATATTGTTGCGGAGTATAAAAATGTTTCAAAATTCTCAATCAATATCTACGAAGTAAAAGGAGAATACACATCATTAATGCAATATGTGCAAAATTCTTACGGAGATCTATATAGCAAGGTTAAAAAGAATTTGGTAAGAAAAGACGTATTTCAATTGTCCGATCCTAAAGATTTCCAGACTCATAAAACATCATTAGAGGTTAAGCCTCTTCCTTCCGGAGTTTATGTTGCAGAATATTCTGTTGCCGGATCGGATGCAAAAGATAATGAATCCAGACAGAATTTTTACTTTTTAGTTTCTGATAACAGAATTATTTATCAATCTAAAACAGATAGAAATCAACTTTCAAATGAATTAAAATTAGTCAACAGCGAAAACGGAAAACCTGTTATTAATGAAAATATTACGTTTTATGAATTTGTTTCTAATAAAACATTAACAAAAATCGAAGGAAAGACAAACGATATAGGTGTTTTCAAATTTCCAACAACGACGAGCAAGGATTATTACAGAACTTTCCTTATTCAACAGCCAAAATCCAATAGTTTCCAGATTATGCAGGTGTATGGAAATGATCGAAATCCAGCAGAATATAACCCGAACAAACAAACCCGTACACAAGCTCAGATTTTTACAGACAGAGCGATTTACAGACCCGGACAAACCGTTTATTTCAAAGTAATTAATACTAAAATTGATAAAGAAACTGAATCTGTTGCTTCTGGTTTAAAACAGAAAATAACTTTACAGGATGCCAACGGCGAGGATGTTACTTCTCAAAACTTTACCACCAATGATTTCGGTTCGTATCATGGAAGTTTTATTCTTCCAAAAGGAAAACTGAATGGTGTATTTTTCATAAGAACAGACGGCGGAACGAATGGTAATAAAGATATTCGCGTTGAAGAATACAAAAGACCAAAATTTGAGGTGACTTTTGATCCAGTTAAAGAAGAGTATAAATATGGTCAAACCATTGAATTAAAAGGAAAAGCGATGATGTTCTCTGGTGTTGCTTTGAGTAATACAAAGGTAAATTATGAGATTAAAAAGCACAACATCAGATGGAGATATTTTGGATGGTATCCACAAGGTGATGATAATGAAAATTCAATTCTTGGAGAAGCCAAAACGAATGAAAAAGGAGAATTTGTTATTCGTTTAGATCTTAAAAAAGATGAAAAATTAGAAGGTATTCAGATTGATAATTATGAAATTAATGCTTCGGTTACTGACATTAATGGCGAAACGCAGTCTGCAGACACGCAGTTAAAAGTGGCTTCGGTTTCTCACTATATTAAGGCAGAAGACATCAAAAATACTTTTGCGGATGAAAATGTAAAAGTAAAAGTTGAAACGAAGAATTATAACGAACAGGATTTAAAAAAATCATATCAGGTTAAATTATCAAAACTGGAAGCTCCGAACAGGATTTTCAGAGATAATTTTAAATCAGAAATTCAGGATCTTCCGAAATTTTCAAAAGAAGAGTTTATCAACAAATTTCCACACGATTTATTTGATAAAAATGATGAACTGAAAAACTGGAAAACCTCTTCTGTCATTCTGAATGGAGCGAAGCGAAGTGAAGAATCTCTTGATCTGGGAAAACTTGATGCCGGAGATTATCAGTTAGAATTATATAATATTGAAGGAAAAGACACGATAAAATCTTCTCAGAATTTCAGTGTTTGGGATAAAAATTCTTTAAAATCAAATCAGAAAACATTCTTAACCGTTTTAGAACCTAAGAGTGAATTTTCAAGAGGAGAGAAGGCTAAAATCTATGTTTATTCTGCAATTCCGGATGCTTTAGTAAACATTTTTGTGCAGGACGGTTCAGGAAAAACAGTTGCAGAAACTCAGAAATTCAAAAACGGAATTCTTGAATATACTGCTGATATTCCAAAAGATAAAAATGTAGCAACATTGAATATTCAGTTTCAGGTTGTGGCATTTAATGATGTTCAGACGCAATCTGTTAATTTAAAAATAAAAGATACAGAACAGCCATTGAGAATTGAAACGGTTACTTTCAGAGATAAATTAGAGCCTAACTCTAAGGAAAAATGGTCTGTGAAAGTTCTAGGAAATGATAAAGAAAAAATCAACGCCGAGGTATTGGCAAATATGTATGATATGTCTCTTGATCAGTTTGCAGCAAACGGCTTCAATTGGGCAAAATTATATACCACTTTTTCAATCGTAACTTCTTATGATATCAGACAATATCTGGTACAGAAATATTATCAGAAAAGATTACAGTATTTCAATGGTAATTATGTTGAGGTTCCCCAATTTAATTGGTTTGATAATAATGTTGTAGGTTATTTGCAAGGAAGAGCGTCTGGAGTTGTAGTCGAAGGATATGCTAGTGCTGTTCCGGCTCCAATGGCTGCGGGATCGAGAAAGATGAAATCTGCAAGAATTAGTGATGCTGCAATAGATATTACAAATTCAGGAAGATCATTAAGCGAACAAGAGAAAGCGGAATACACCGATGTTGATACGGATGGAGTATTGGACAAAGATGATTCGGGTTCTTTAGATAAAATCCCAGTTCGTCAAAATCTAAACGAAACAGCTTTCTTTTATCCCGATCTAAAAACCGATGCAGAAGGAAACGTAAGCTTCGAATTCACTTCTCCGGAAGCATTAACAAAATGGAAACTGATGTTCTTGGCTCACACAAAAGACGCAAGAGCAGCAACTTTAAATAAAGAAGTCGTTACGCAGAAAGAATTTTCTGTAACACCAAATTATCCAAGATTTTTAAGAGAAGGGGATGAATTGAATCTTCAATCAAAACTATCAAACTTAACAAGCAAAAAATTAAGTGGTTCTGCAAATCTTCAAATATTAGATGCATTCACCAACGAAGATATTTCGTCTAAATTTGGGCTAAATGCAAGCACTCAGAATTTTGATTTAAATGAAAACGGAAATTCAGCATTAACCTGGAAAGTAAAAGTTCCGAACAATGTTTCATCAATCATTTTAAAAGTGGTTGCAAAAGCCGGACAATATTCTGATGGTGAACAAAAAGCGGTTGCAATTCTTCCAAACAGAATGTTGGTGACGGATGCAGTTCCTGTTTTTGTAAAAGAAGGCGAAACGAAAACGTTTGTTTTAGATAATCTTAAAGACTCAAACTCAACAACGATTTCAAATGTTTCAAATACATTGGAGCTAACAACAAATCCGATCTGGGAAATTATGTTTGCGCTTCCAAGCCTGAAAAATGATCAGAATAATTCTGCGGATGTGATTTTCAATAAATGGTTTGCAGATGTGTTGGCTTCTGAGATTTTCAAGGCTAATCCAAAAATGAAAACGGTTTTTGAAGAATATCAAAGCAAAGGATTATTAAATTCAAATCTTGAGAAAAATCAGGAGTTGAAACAATTATTATTGGAAGAAACTCCGTGGGTATTGGAAAGCAAAAACGAAGAAGAGCAAATGCAGAAATTAGCATTGTTATTTGATGCCAATACAATGAAAAATTCGATCAATCAGGATTGGGATGATTTCAAAAAACTGCAAAATCCGGATGGAGGATTCTCTTGGTATTCAGGTTATCCGAGTTCGTATGGAACTTCTTTATACATTCTTAAAAACTTAGGAAAGATCAATTCTTGGTTAAAAGATAATGTGAAAGATTATCAAAGTTCAGAGCAGAAAGAATTGGTGGCAAAACTGGTTCAGTATGTAGACAATGAGATCGCTAAATATTGGGATGTGAAAAAAGAAAATGTTTGGAATAACTGGACGTTAGATTATCTTGATACCCGAAACTATTGGGAAAAACAATATCCATTAAAAGGAAAAGGCGCAACATTAAAAGCTTTAGTAAAACAAAAAGCAAAAACGGCAAAAATCACAGATTTTACGTTCTTCGGGTTGCACCGTTCGGCTTTATTGATGAGCAATTATGGATTAAAAGATACTTCGGATAAATTAATGAATTATCTAAAAGAAACTTCTGTTGATACAAAAACACAAGGCGTTTATTGGAAACAAAACCTTAACGATTGGGGTTGGTTTGGCTCGAAAGTTGTGAATCAGGCAGGAGCGTTGGAAGCTTTCAATACCTTAAAACCAAACGATCAGAAGTTCATCGAAGACATGAAGATTTGGTTAATCACCCAAAAAGAAGTCAATTCTTGGGGAAGTTCAAGAGGAACATCGGAAGTGATTTTCACGATATTAAATTCAGGAAAATCATGGACAACCGCAGAAAGCGACAAAGCAAAAATCGTTTGGGGCGGAAAAGAATTACAACCGCAAACTCAGGCAACGGGTTATGTAAAATCAACTGTAAAAACTGATGTTGTTGATAAAAACTTAGGAACAGTAACGGTAACAAAACCAGGTCCCGGAATTGTTCAGGGTGGATTATTTTGGCAATATTATGAAGATTTAGATAAAATTAAATCATCAGAAAATTACATCTCGATCACAAAAGAGCTTTACAAAAAAGTGAAAACTGTGAACGGAGAAGAATTACAGAAAATCTCACTAGAAACTCCATTAAAAGTAGGAGATAAAGTAACCGTAAGAATGATCCTGAACACAGATCGCCCAATGGAGTTCATCCATATTAAAGATATGCGTGCGGCAGGATTTGAGCCTGTAGATGTGCTTTCGGGTTATCAATGGAAGAATAATTTGGGCTATTATCAATCCACAAAAGATGCTTCAACTAACTTTTATATTCAGTACATGCCGAAAGGAAAATTTGTATTCGAATACGATTATATAGCCAACGCATCAGGAAAGTTCTCCAATGGGATTACAACGATGCAAAACTATTATGCACCGCAGATGAATGCGCATACAAAAGGAACAAATGTTCAGATTTTGGAATGATTTTTGGCTATAGGGAACTAGTAAAATATTAAAAATAAAACAAAATGAAATTTTCAAAAACAGTAATGACAGGGCTCGTAATGTTGATCGGGGTAAATGCTTTCGCACAAAAGAAAGCAGACAAATTTGAAAAATTACAGATTGAAATGTTCCCAAAAGCAAAAGAGGGTTACAAGCAAGTTTACATCCAGCTTCCAGTCGCTAAAAACAAAAACGATTTAAAAGTAGAGTTTTTCGTAGGCGCAGAAAAAATGCTGGACTGTAACAAACAATTCTTGATGGGAAATGTAAAATCCCAAGATCTGCAAGGGTGGGGCTACAACTATTATGATGTAGAATCCAACGGCGAAGTTGGAAGCACATTAATGGCTTGTCCAGATAAAAAGATGACTAAAAAATTCGTCTATATCCAGCCCGAGATCGTAAGATACAATAGCAAATTACCATTGGTATTCTATGTCCCGAAAGACCTCGAAGTTCGTTACAGAATCTTGCGCCCGGACGCTGCAATGAAGAAAGCCGTTCAAAAATAATCTTAAACAATTTAAATATCAACTCCTCACATTTTGTGGGGAGTTTTGTTTTTATACTTACTTGAAAATTTGCGTAATCAGCAAAATTTGCAAAAAAAATACGTTATTTTATCATTCATAATCAATAATTTAGAACTTAAGATTTTAAACTCCTAACTTTCTATTTGATAGTTGTTTACATCCTTTTTTTTAATAGGTGTAAAATGATGAAAAAAAACTGATATATTTGTTTTTTAACAATTAGAAAAAGATGGAAAACGTATTTGACGCAAAAGACGCTCAGAATTACATTGATAGAATAAATAAATTGATTGAAGATACTCACGGTTTGTGGGGGAAAATGACTGTTGATCAGATGTTGGCTCACTGTTGTATAACTTACGAAATGGTATACGAACCAGAAAAGCATAAAAAACCGGGAGCAATTGCAAAATTTATTTTAAAAAGATTTGTAAAGCCTAAAGTGGTGGGTGAAAAAGCGTATCCGAGAGATTCGCCTACTTCTCCACAGTTTTTGGTTTCAGGAAGAAAGAATTTTGGTGAAGAAAAGAAAAGATTGATTGGATATATCCAAAAAACACAGCAATTGGGAGCTTCAGCTTTTGATGGTAAAGAATCTTTTTCTTTTGGAAAATTAAATTCTAACGAATGGAACAATATGTTTGCAAAACATTTGAATCACCATTTGTCGCAATTTGGAGTTTAACACAAATTAAATACACACATGAAAAAACTTTTATTACTCCTCATTTTGGTTTCCAATTTTGCATTATCCCAAATGCCGAATATTTCCAATGTTTGGCTAAACGATAGCAAACCTTACACAGGAACAATTGGAAGCGATAAACAGGAAATTAAACTGAAAATCAATACTTCAGAACAAAACAAGAAAAATGATCAGCAATATCTTGTTTCAGGATATTCTCTTGTTGATAAAAACTACACGAAGTTTGAAGGTAATTTAACGATCACCAAATACAAAGACGGCAAGAAAAAAAGCACGATCTATGGTGAATATGAGCTTGTTGAAGAAAAAAAAGGAAAGCATTCCGGAGTTTTCAAAGGTAAGTTCATTTATACTTTCAATTGGAATAAAGCTACTGAAAAGATCGAAGCTCAATACATCGATTTCATCGGTGATTGGAAGAGCTATGATGGGACATTAGATTTTAAAACACGTTTAAAAAATCAATAATCATGTTCAGAAGAATTTTAGCCGTTCTTGGAGGGCTTTTCTTTGGCGTTGTAACCATCACCATTGTTGAAAAATTGGGTCATTATTTATTTCCACGACCTGCGGGAATGAACAACAATGACATGGAAGCCTTAAAACAATACGTACAAACAGCACCGATTATGGCATTGCTTTTTGTTATTCTTGGCTATGCTTTGGCATCTTTGATTGCCGGCTTTTCTGCGACAAAAATTGCTGGTGACGGCAGAAAAACATATGCTGTTATTTGTGGAGTTATTTTCTTACTTCAAAGTATTTACATGATGTATATTCTACCCACTCCGATTTGGTTTTGGGTTCTTGGAATTGCAGTTTGGGGACTGGTTTTAGTAGGATATAAATTGGCTTTAAATAAAAAAATATAATATGAAATTAGGAGCATTTTCGATAAGTTTAAGTGTAAAAGATCTTCCAAAGTCTAAAGATTTTTATGAAAAACTGGGCTTTAGCACTATGGCGGGAAGTACTGAGCAAAATTATCTCATTATGAAAAATGAGGAACATCTGATTGGTCTTTTTCAGGCGATGTTTGATGGGAATATGCTTACTTTCAATCCGGGTTGGGATCAGAATGCTCAGAATTTGGAAGCTTTTAATGATGTTCGTGAAATTCAGAAGCATTTAAAGGAAAATGGAGTTCAGCTTGATAAAGAAGCAGATGAAACAACCTCCGGCCCTGAACATATTTTCCTGAAAGATCCTGACGGAAATATGATTTTAATTGATCAGCACAGGTAAACATAAAAAACAAATGATATGAAAATTTTAAAAGGAATTGCAATAGTTTTAGCTTCAATCCTGATTTTTTGGCTGATTCTCGCAGCGTTTATTTCGGGCGACTGTAATTACGAAAAATCAATTTCCATCAATGCTCCCGTTGAAAAAGTATGGTAGAATACCAATACTTTAAAATCAATGGATCAATGGAGTCCGTGGAATCATCTTGACCCAAATATGAAAAAAGATTGGACAGGAACAACAGGACAACCAGGAGAAAAAGTATGTTGGGATAGCAAAAAAGACGAAGCCGGAAAAGGCTGTCAGGAAGTGAAAAAAGTAGATGCAGTCAAAAAAAGAATTGATACAGATATTAAATTCTTAACTCCTTACGAAAGTGAAGCTCATGCTTATGTAACCATAGTTCCGGAAGGCAATGGAAGCAAAGCAACGTGGGGATTTACTTCAAAAATTCCGTATCCTTTTACAGTAATGAAAATGTTTATGAATATGGAAGATGCAATTGGAAAAGATTACCAGAAAGGACTTTCTCAACTAAAAGAAATGTCTGAAAAACCTTAAGTTTTAGCTTAAAGCAAAAGGCAATAAGCAGTAAGCAAAACGAACTTTTAAATCAAAATAAAATATTTAAACACGAATAGCACTAATATTCACAAATAAAATTAGTGTCATTTGAAAAAAATTTGTGTTATTCGTGTTTAAAGATAAAAATAAAACTAAACTATAATTTTAAAAAAAAGCACACATTATGGCATCAGTAAACGTTTATTTAACATTCAACGGGGATTGTAAAGAAGCATTTGATTTTTACAAATCTGTTTTCGGAGGAGAATATCCTTACATCGGAACTTTCGGAGAAATGCCTCCAATGGAAGGGCAGGAAGCGAAAGAAGAAGATAAAGACAAAGTTATGCACGTTTCTCTTCCGATTTCTAAGGAAACAACTTTAATGGGAAGCGACGCGGGTTGCGATTGGGTTTCTCAATTTAAAGCGGGAAATAATTTTTCAATTTCTATTAATGCAGATTCCAAAGAGGAAGCAGATAAATTATTCGCGGGACTTTCTGCGGACGGATTGGTAACAATGGCGATGGCAGATACTTTCTGGGGAGCTTATTTCGGAATGTTTACCGATAAATTCGGCATCAACTGGATGGTAAACTATGACGATCCTGCTAAAATGCAACAACACCCTTAATATTCATATCTTGTATATGAAACATAGGTAAAAATAACCGGCAGATCGTTCTGTCGGTTTTTATTTTATGATACATTTGCATTCCAAAAAATTCTAAATTTGAGGTAAGGGATTAGGTTGTAGGAATTAGGATTTAGGTTTTAAAGCTTTTAGGACAATATAACTTAATGCTTTAAAATTTTTGCTAAGTGAAACGCCTTTGCGAACTTAAAATATTCTCAATACTAATAAAAAAATATTGCGCACTTTGCGTTAAAATAAAAACAAAAACAAAAAAATAAAAAGATGAAATTCACAATCGAAGAAATCAAAGCAGAACACCAAAAAGTAAAAAGCGGAGCTGATTTTCCAAAATACATTCAGGCTATTAAAAACAGAGGAGTTTCTCATTATACCGTTTATGTTTCGGATGGAAATACAGAATATTTTGATCAGGAAAGTCAATCAGATACTACCGGAAGTAAATATGATACTTTAACTATTTCTGAAAATGTAAACCTTGAAATTTTTAAATTAAGATTAAAACTTCACCAACAGGGAGGAACAGATTATTTAACTTTCTGTAAAGACTGCGCAGAAAACGGAGTCGAAGGTTGGAAAATGGATCTCAACACAATGACCTGCACTTATTTTGATAAAGCTGAAAATAATATCCTTGTTGAACATATTCCAACAGTATAATTTTGAACTTATTTAAACCACAAAAGCAACAAAAGATTAACACATTAGTATTTTAAGTTAACCAATAGACTGCAAATAAGACCACATTAGCTTTAAAAATCTTTGATTTTATTCTTTTGAGAGCTTTATGTTTTCAAAACAGCTAAATTTTAAATCATTCATGGCTTTTGTATCTTTTGTGGTTAAATTTTTAGTTAGTTTAAAAAGGCTTTTTATTTAAAAACTTAAACTAAAAAGATAAATTTTCATAAAATATTTTTTTTGCTTATTATTGATAATCGAAATCACTTTTTAAATTGTGATAGATATTAGTAATAAAATGTAATGTAAGAATTGAATTTAGTTGGCTAGCCATTCATTCTGTTTGACCTAGGAAGCTGAAGCGTTAAAAAAATAAATACTGTGAACGTTAAGAAAATTCTACTGTCTGAGCGCGGGATAAAATTTGATAATAAATAGCTTTAAATTCGCGCGAGTTTTAGAATTTTTAGAGAATAGAATTTATTTTTAGCTGAAGATTCCAGTCTTGAATTTTTGGTTCTTTTGTTTTAAGACAAAAGAACATCCAATCAAAAATAATTTTCTTAAAATAAAATGTAAAAGAATAAATTATGAAGATTTTAAAGTCACTGGCTTTGATTATTTTCACTTTGGGAACAGCAAAATCCTTTGCTCAGAAAAGTGATCTTGGAGCTTGGTATATGTATTTTGGAAACAATAAAATCAGTAAAAAATTAAACTTTCATAACGAGATCCAGTATCGTAATTTTGATGGAGTCGGAGATTTGGAACAGCTTTTAATTCGTACCGGAATCGGATATGATTTAACGGAAAATAATAACAATGTTTTGTTAGGTTATGGTTTTATTTTAAGTCAACCCTATGTAAATGGTGAAAAAAAGGAAAATATTGAACATCGAATTTTCCAACAATATATCACAAAACAGAAATTCGGAAGATTTTATCTTCAGCACCGTTACCGTTTGGAAGAACGCTTTCTACAGGACGATTTTAGAATGAGGTTCCGTTATCTGTTAGGGTTAAACATCCCGATTAATAACAAAGAAATGCTTCCAAAAACTTTTTATGCATCTGCATATAACGAGATTTTCTTAAATTTAAACAGCCCGACTTTCGATAGAAATAGAGTTTATGGAGCGTTGGGATATGTTATTAATAAAAATCTGAGAATTGAAGCAGGTTATATGAATCAGATTCAGGAAAACAAAAACCGCGGACAAGTTCAGATTGGTTTTTACAACAATATTCCATTTAATAAAAATTAAAAACGAAAACACAAAAAACACGTATGCACTCAGGGAAAAAATTTGGAGCAGTTGAATTTATAGTTTGGACAAGAAGAAGTATTTATTGTTTAGCCATTTTAGCAGCAATACCAACAGTATTATATTTCTTCGGATGGAAATTCCTGTATGTTCCGTGGCAGCCGATCGCGATCATGGGAACTGCGGTTGCCTTTATTGTTGGTTTTAAAAACAATGCGAGTTACAGCCGACTTTGGGAAGCCAGACAAATTTATGGCGCGATCATCAACGACAGCCGAAGTTTTGGATATATTTTGAGAGATGCTCTTTCCGGGAAAGATCCGAAGAAAGTGAAAGAAATGTTCTTGCGTCATTACGCATGGCTCACTGCGCTTCGTTTTCAGCTTCGTGAATCGAGAGCTTGGGAAAATATGAGTACCGCACAATTTGACGAATATTCAAAAAAATATGACATTCCGGAAAGGCTTTCTAAGCTTGATGATGAGTTGAAAAAGTACCTTTCAGAATCAGAGCTTCAATATATTTTAAGCAAGAAAAACAGAGCGACACAGTTGATGGCAAGTCAGAGCAAAGAGTTGTCAGAAATTTATTCAAAAGGAGAAATTAATGATTTCCAATGGACGCAGATCAATCAGCAATTGGTAAAATTTACAGATAATCAAGGAAAAGCGGAGAGAATTAAAAACTTTCCTTATCCAAGAAATTTTTCTTCGATTACGACTTATTTGTTACTGTTATTCATCGTTTTTGTGCCTTTCGGATTATTAAAAGAATTTGATAAACTAGGTGACGGAACTATAGTTGAAGGCTTTACGGTTTGGTTTAATATTCCGTTTTCACTGTTGGTAACTTGGTGTTTTCATACATTGGATAGTGTAGGAGAGGCCTCTGTCAATCCATTTGAAGGAAGCCCGAACGATGTCCCGATCACACAGATCAGCCGTACGATTGAGATCGATATGAGAGATATGCTGGATGAATCTGATCTTCCGCTTGCAATTGTTCCGAAAAATAATATTGTACTTTAAAAAATAATTGGGTTAATAACAGCAGTGAAAAGTGGTTTTAATTTAAACAGAATTAAATTTTATCGAAGATAAAATCCTTGCGCCTTAAATATTACTTAAAATAAAATCCTTCGCGTCTTTGCGATTAACCAACAAAATATAACACTAAAAACAAAAATAAATGATTCACACTTATGTCATCATATCCATCGCAGTCCTGTTATCTGTGATGATATTGGTAATGATCGGGCAAAAACTAAGAGTGGCTTATCCCATCTTTTTAGTGATTGCGGGTTTATTAATAAGCCTGATTCCGGGAATGCCACACATTGAAATAGAGCCCGATTTGGTTTTCCTAATCTTCTTACCCCCGATTTTATTTGAAGCTGCATGGTTTACCTCATGGCAGGATTTTCATAAATGGAGAAAGCAGATTTTTTCGATGGCTTTTGGATTGGTTTTTCTTACCTCAATTGTTGTAGCTTATCTTTCTTCATCGATAATTCCGGGGCTTACGGTTGCGATGGGATTCTTGTTGGGAGGAGTAAATTCTCCACCAGATGCCGTGGCTGCAACTTCGGTTTTAAAACATGTGAAAATTCCTAAAAAGATCACAAGTATTTTGGAAGGAGAAAGTTTGATTAATGATGCATCGAGTTTAATTGTATTTAAATTTGCCTTAGCTGCCGTAATTTCAGGGCAGTTTGTTTTCAGAGAGGCGGTTCAGGATTTCTTCACAATGGCGGTTGGAGGAATTGCGATAGGGGTGGCTGCCGGATTTTTATTTGGAGCATTTTTAAGACTTATCCCATCAAATTCGAATATTGATACGGTGATTACGTTGATTGTTCCTTACATTATGTATGTTGGCGCGGAACATTTCCATTTTTCAGGAGTGTTGGCGGTGGTTGCCGGAGGTTTATTGATGTCTTATAATTCGCATTGCTATCTCAGTCATACTTCGAGAATCCAATCCGGAAATGTTTGGAGTGTCTTGATTTTCTTGATGAATACGATTATTTTCATTCTTATCGGTCTTGAATTACCAATTGTCGTGGCCGCAATGAAAGATTACACCATTTCAGAAGGAATTTTCTACAGTGTGGTGATTGGTGGAGCAATTGTTTTAACAAGAGTTATTTACAGTTATGCTTTAATGTATTTTCCAAGACTTTGTTCTAAAGAGCTGAGGTTAAAAGTCCCCAAACCCGACTGGAAGGAGCCTTTCATCATCAGTTTTGCAGCAATGAGGGGAGTAGTTTCCTTGGCTGCAGCGCTTTCAATCCCTGCATTTTTACCAAATGGCGAAGCTTTTCCGCATCGGAATATCATTTTGTTCGTAACTTTCGTTATAATATTAATTACATTGGTCGGACAAGGATTGTTATTGTCGCCGATTTTAAAATTATTAAAAGTAAGTGATGCCGGAAGTGAGCTGCCAGAAGAAAAACAGGAAGTTATTTTAATGAAAAAATTAAAGGAAACGGCTTTACATAAATTAGATAATGATTTTTCAGGATTGGCAGAAACAAACAGTTTGGTACGTCATCAAAAACATAGGCTTGAAAATGAAATGATGATGATGACCGATAAAGCCAATTGCATGGCGTCCACCGGAGATTATGTTACTGCGATGAATGAAAATAAAGATGTTTTAAGACAAATTATTCAGGCGCAGAGAAATGAACTTCACCGTATGAAACGTGAAAAAATATTTGATGATCATGTGATGAGAACCATCGAAATGCAACTGGATTTTGATGAAGCAAAAATCACAGGATTTGCCCATTAAATGAAAAATTAAAAGAATATGAGTACACCAATCACCGTTCAGTTTAAAATAAATGCTCCGATCGAAAAGGTTTGGAAGGCATTAACCGATAAAAACGAAATGAAAAACTGGTATTTTGATATTCCGGATTTTGAATTGGAAGTTGGAAAACAGTTTAATTTCTACGAACCAGGAGATGAGAAAAAATATCATCATCAGGGAGATATTTTAGAAATTATTCCACATCAGAAAGTGAAACATTCCTGGACGTATCCTGAATTTTCAAATGGAAGAAGCGTTGTGACTTGGGAAATTCAACCCGATGATAAAGAAACAATCGTTACATTGATTCATGAAAATATTGAAGCTTTTAATGATTTAGGCGAAAATTTTTCAAGAGAAAGTTTCACAGAAGGTTGGAACGGAATCATTGGACAAAGTTTAAGACAATATTTGGAGAAATAGATTTAAAAATTTAATAAAGGAGATTTTAATTAATAAGTTAGATATATAGTTTTACTTTTTTAAATGAAATGCCTTTGTTTATCTTCTTTAAAAATTGTTCTAACTCAAAAAAAACTTTGTTTAGCTTTGTGATTATTAAACACAAAGAAAGACAAAGAATTGATTTTACTTTCTCTTAAGCTAAGAAAGACAAAGGCGTTTCACTTATTTCCGAAAGACTAAGATTTAAAATGCACAGCGATTTTAAGTCTATTTTTCATCATTCTGGAAGAATCATACTACTTCGGTTTTTCAGAAATCAAAGATTCGACGTAGTCAATGACAAATTCCTTTCTAGGAATGTTACAAGTATTAGCAAAGCGGAATAAAATTTGCTATTTTTGGGGAAATATTTAGAAATTCAATGAAAAAAAATATAATTGCAGGTTTTGCAGCAATTTTGTTCTTGACATCTTGTAACAAAGATGAAAAAATTCTGAACAGCTTAAACGATTATAATAACTCTATGGAAACTAAAGGCTATCATTTTGGTGATAAACTTGAACTTCCAAAAGATGTTGCAGAAAATGCAGAAAATGTTACGATCAGTTTCGGAGATAAAGAAACTTCAAACTTAACAATTGATCCTAAATTCTTTACATTAGGAGATAATGCAGTAACTTTTAATATCAAAACAAAAGGCGGTGAAACGCTGAATCAGGACGCAACCATCAATGTTTTTGCGAAAAATCCTGAGAAAAAAATCTCATATCAAATCATAGCAGAATATCCTCATGATGCTAAAAATTTCGTACAAGGTTTTCAGGTGGAAGGAAATACAATTTATGAAAGTGACGGACAAAACGGTTCTTCACAGATTTTAAAATATACGTTGGGAACTACAACTCCTCTTGCTTCTACCAAACAGGCTCCGGAAGATTTTTCTGAAGGAAGTACAATTGTTGGGGATAAAATTTATCAATTAACATGGCAGAGCAAAAAAGGGTATGTTTATGATAAAAATTCATTAAAATTATTATCAAGCTTTGCATATCCGAATGTGTTGGGAGAAGGTTGGGGATTAACGTATGACGGTAAAAATCTTATCGCATCAGACGGAAGTAAATTATTGTATTTTCTTGATCCAAATAATCCTACAAAATTGGTAAAATACATTGCTGTTGCAGGAAGTTCTCAGGCTTACGATCAGTTGAATGAGCTTGAATTTCACAACGGATTTATTTATGCAAACGTTTGGCAGAAACCAATTATTCTGAAAATTAATCCTGAAAATGGGGAAGTAGTGGGAACATTTGATTTTACAGATATTGCAAAACAAAATACGAAAGGAAGTGATGATGTGCTAAACGGAATTGCTTTCAAAGGTGAAAACATGTTGGTAACAGGGAAAAACTGGTCCAAAATTTATGAAGTTGCTGTGAAGTAACTTTTAGAAAATAAAATTTGATATTAACACATCAATAGGAACGGGCTTTAGCCCGTTTTTTTATATAACATCGGTCAAATCGGCTTTAGCCAAAACCTAATTTAAGCAATAAATTCCCTATTTTTGAAACATATTTAGATCATCAATGAAAAGAAATATAATAATTGGTTTTGCAGCGGTTTTGTCATTAATTTCTTGTAATAAAGACAAGGAAATATTGGGAAGTTTAAGTGATTATAACAACTCAATGGAAACTAAGGGCTATCATTTTGGGGATAAACTACAACTTCCAAAAGATGTTACAGAAAACGCCGAAAGCATCAGCATTAGCTTCGGAGAAAAAGAAACATCTGATTTAACTATTGATCCTAAATTTTTTGTATTCGGAGATAATGAAGTCACTTTTAACATCAAAACAAAAGGGGGCGAAACATTAAATCAGGATGCTACAATTAATGTATTTTCTAAAACTCCTGAGCAAAATATTTCCTATGAAATTGTAAAAGAATACCCTCATGATCCTAATAATTTTGTTGAAGGATTTCTTATCGAAGGCAACACTATTTATGAAAGTGACGGCTTGGCCAATGCTTCTCAGTTGATAAAATATACGCTGGGAACTACCACTCCGATTATTACAGAGAAACAGCCTGCCGATATTTTTTCAGAAGGTTGTGCGATTGCTGGTGATAAAATTTATCAGTTGACCTATCAGAATAAAAAAGGTTTTGTTTACGATAAAAATACTTTAAAGAAAATCTCGGAATTTCCTTTGCCTAATGAGTTTGGAGAAGGTTGGGGATTGACTTATGACGGGAAAAATCTTATTGCTGATGACGGTTCAAATAATCTGTATTTTTTGGATGTTAATGATCCTTCAAAAGTCGTGAAAACCGTTCCTGTTGGTGGATATAAAGATATTTACAACCAAATCAATGAACTGGAATATCACAATGGATTTATTTACGCAAATGTTTGGCATCAGCCGATTATTTTAAAAATAAATCCTGCAACCGGAGAAACGGTTGGTAAATTTGATTTTACGAAAATCACCGAAGAAAATGCACAAAACGATAGTGAACGTGTTTTAAACGGTATCGCTTTTAAAGGTGATAATATGCTGATTACAGGTAAAAAATGGTCTAAAATTTATGAAATTGCGATTAAATAAGCAACAATTTCAATTTGAATAAAATAAAGTATGTAAATTGGTAGTGTCCACAAAATCTTATCTTAGAAAAAAGAACTTTTGAAATTATTAAACTTATTATTGATCTTTCTATTCTGTTCATTATCTGCACAGAAATCTATTCCTTTTGATACCTTAAAGTTGAAAGAGGCAAAAGATATGCTTGCCGACGATTATGGGAATCTATATATATACAAAAACAAGGATTTCAGTTTTACAAAGTATGATTCTTTGGGCAAACAGCTTGGAAAATTGATGTTTACAGTTCCTTTTAAAGTTCAGAATGTTCAGAATCCGTTGAGTATTGCTTTCTTTTCTGAAAATGCTCAGGAAATGAAGTTTGTAGATCAAAATCTTAATGAAATTCAGAAAGTAGATTTTAAACAGAAATTCGGATTTATAAGAATGGCTTACGCAGAAGATCTTCAGCAATTATGGTTGTTGGATGACAGCATGAAGCGATTGATTCAATATAATTTCAGAAATGAAACGACCATAAATTCTTATCCTTTTGATGCGAGTTTTGATGACTTGATGGATTTGATGGTTTTTGAAAATAAGATCTACATTTTAACTAAAAAACAAATCAGAATCTACACTTTTAAATTTGAAAAACTCTTTGAAGCTCCGATTGAAAACGGAAAGCGCTTCAGAAGAGAAAACGAATTTATTTTAGTAATTACTAATAATTCGATTTTAAAATACATTCCGGAAAAAGAAATGGTGAAAATTTTTGAAGATCCCGATGCACAAATTGTGGATAAAAATACCCTTTCTTATTTTGAAATCAAAGCCAACAACCTTTATCTTTACAACCTCGAAAAAAGTAAAGAAACTAAGTTGCAAATAGAACCTGAACCAGAGAAAAAATCAACGGATCAGCCTGTAGGAAAAAGTGAAGAAGAATCTAAAAATGGATCTTCGGAACAACCTGCAGGAGAGAATTTAGAGAAACTGATCAATGAGATTTCCGAAGTTCAGAAGTTTGGTATTTAGTGATAAAAGCAATTAAACAGTAAAACATTAAGGGAAAATATGCATATTGCAGTTACAGGGAATATTGGAGCAGGAAAAACTACATTAACGACCTTGCTTTCAAGGCATTACGGATGGGATGCGCAATTTGAAGATGTAGACCACAATCCTTATCTGGAGGATTTTTACGCAGATATGAGCAAATGGAGTTTTGCGTTACAAATTTATTTTTTGGGAAGCAGATTTCGTCAGGTAAAGGAGATTAGAGAAAGTGGAAAAAACATTATCCAGGATCGTACAATTTATGAAGATGCTCACATTTTTGCAGAAAACTTAAATGATATGAATCTTCTTTCGACCAGAGATTTTAATAATTATATTTCTGTTTTCGATTTGATGAAAAATTTCGTTTCTGCGCCGGATTTATTGATCTATTTGAAATCTGATGTTCCTAATTTGGTTAAAAAAATCTACAAAAGAGGAAGAGAATATGAAGCATCGATCAGCATCGAATATCTTTCAAAACTGAATCAGAAATACGAAAAATGGATCTCGAGTTATACGGAAGGTAAGCTTTTAATTATCGAAGTTGATAATCTTGATTTTGTTGAAAAACCGGAAGATTTCGGATTTATCCTTGAAAAGATAGAAGCAGAGCTGAACGGATTGTTTTAACATTTATTTATCATTAATTAAGAGTCCCGTAGCTAGATTTGTCACTACATTTGATAGACTCAAGTTTAATTTTTTAAATACAAATAAAATGTTAGTTAAGGTTTTACATAATGGAAGTTGTTCAAAATCAAATGCTGTTTTAGAGTATTTGGATGAGAATGGAGTGCCGTTTGAGATCATCAATATGACTGAAGATCCACTAAGCATTTTGGAAATTAAAACGGTCTTGAAAAAGCTTAATCAAAGTGTTTTTCATATCATCCGTAAGACTGAAAAGTTATATATGGATAATTTTGCCAATAAGAATTATTCTGAAGAAGAATGGATCAAGATTTTATCTGAAAATCCGTCTCTGATACAAAGACCAATCTTAATAAAAGGATCTGTTGCGATGTTGGGAAGACCGATTGATAACGTAAAGTTTTTTATCGAAAAGTAATTTTACATTAACATTAAAAATATAAACAAAAAGTCAGCATTATGCTGACTTTTTTACTTTTTAAAGAAGAATTACTCCTTCTACTTTTGCGACTTCTTTATAAATTTTAACCACCTGATCGGCATCTAAAACAAATGCGTTGATATTACAGGCCGTGTATTTTCCATTTTTACTTTCGCGGTTTCCCAGTGTGAATTTGATTCCGTCAAAAACTCTGTAAATTTCAGTAAGTTTAGACTGATCGGTCGGGATTATGAATTTAAATAAATAATCTTCTGGAAAATCATGATGATCTTCCAGCTTTTCCTTTAGAGAATTATAAAACTCCTCAGGGTTTGCGTGTTGATTTCCTTGTAATATATCCATCTGCAAATTTTAATTTTATATATAAATATAGCGAAAATAATTCTATTTTCCAAGCGGTCCTAAAAGAGCCTTAGAGTTCTGGTGCTCGTAATCTTCAATGATATTAAATAATCCGTTGACCATTTGTTCAGAAGCCAATTGACTTAAACCTCCCGAGCTTACCGTATTTTTATTTCCTCCTAGCAGACTTCCTAATAAATTATTTCCTGATAAAGCTGTATTGATTGTTTTAACGATACCATATTGATTCAATTGTTCATCAACTTTAGGCATAATCGCTGCCACCAATTGTTGCTGAGTTTTTTCTTTCAATATTTGAGTCGCTGTAGTTCCCTGGATAATTCTTGTAACATCTTGAGCGCTTAAGCTATTCACAGCGCCTTCTAAAATAGGTCTTGAAACATTTACCGTATATGAAGCCGCCTGAGCAATATAATCTTTTTCTTTGGCAACCAACGACGGAGCAATTTTTTCTAAAGTAGAATTAATATCTCTCAACTCTTTTGGTAATGCTTTGTCTACCAAATTGTTTTGTAAAAAGGCATCTTTATTACCATAAATTCCCATTCCTTTATTAATACCGTTTAATAAAAGCTTTTTAATGACAGAAAGCCCTAAATCGGTGGTCGCTAAAGTAGTGCAAGACTGCATCGTTGTATTGATAACTGCGCCGGTACAAATAATTAAAGCAGCTGCTATAATATATTTTTTCATTTATTTTTTATTAATCTATAATATTCTCAAATTCTGAGCCAAATTTAGCTAGTATTCTCTGTTTAACAAAATTTTAAATTTAACTACACAAATTGGGGCGTTTTTTATGATAAGCTATTGGTAAATCGATTGCATTTTTTTTCTTAATATGAGATTATATTTAATGAAATAGTATTGAATCCTAATATTACTTATTCTTAATATTGATTTGTTGTTAATTTTCAGAATTTTTAAGAAATATTAACTATGTAACATATATTTTTATAATTTTGGCTAATGTCTTTTTTTGAGAAATACGAAACGGCTCAAACAAAGATGGTAAAAAGACCGTAAATCTTTTTATAAATAATTGATTGTACAAATAAATTGAAACTATATGAAACAAAGTGATTTAAAGTATTCATGTCTCATTGCTGTTCTATACTTTGGTATGAATGTCAATGCGCAGACTACTCCCAAAAAAGATACTCTGAAAGAGCAGAAGATAGAGGAGGTAGTGATGATTGGATATGGATCTCAGAAAAAAGAAAATGTTACCGGAAGTATTGGTCTTGTTTCTGCAAAAGATTTAGCAGATAAACCGAATGCAAACCCACTAAACTCTGTGCAGGGAAAATTGGCTGGAGTAAATGTTGTGACATCAGGTACGCCAGGTGGATCTCCTAGAGTGGATATTAGAGGGGTTGGATCTTTGTCTGGTAATACAGTTTTCATTGTTGATGGAATGTTAACGGAAGATATTTCTTTCCTTAATCCTCAGGATATCGAATCGATGAGTGTTTTGAAAGATCCTTCAAGTTTGGCAATTTTTGGAGCTAAAGCTGCAAATGGAGCTGTAATTATCAAAACTAAGAGTGGAAAAGGAAAACCTGTTTTTAATGTTAATTCTTATTTAGGCATTAAAAAGGTTACCAATATTCCTAAAATGGTAAATGCAGATCAATACGTTGAATTGTACAATGAAAAATTAATGAATGACAATGGTTCTTCTGCAGGATCTATCAGTAGAGCAGATTTCCCAGCTGATACTGATTGGTTCAAAGAAATTTTCCGTACCAGCATTATCAATTCAAATGATTTCTCTGCTTCAGGAAGTCTTGGGAAATTGAATTATTATGGTAGCGTTGGGTATCTACAGGACGAAGGTAATTTGGCTGCAGGGCAAGGAATTAATTCTGGAAGTGGTTTTAATAGATTCAATACAAAATTGAATTTAAGTTATAAAATTACAGATAACATTACAATTGGAGATAATTTCTCTTACTCAAAAACAAGAACTGACGTTGCAAATAATCCTTTGTTGAATGCACGTAATTCTCCACCATTATTTGGACCTATGAATTCTGCAACAGGAAGTTATCAGTTTTTCAACGGCTATTCTATTGCAAATCCGAGAGCACAATTAGATCTTTACAGATCACAGATAAGACAGGACAGAATGCTTAATAACGTTTTTATTGATATTAAGTTTTTAAAAGATTTTACTTTTAGAAGTAGTTATACAACTGATAACTATAGTCCAAGCCAGTACGAATATACACCTGCAATTACATATACACCAAATGCAACTCTTTCGAAACTTATTACAAGAAATGTTCGTAATAGGAACTATGTTTGGGACAACACTATTAATTGGAAAAAAGATTTCGGAAATCATAATTTAGAATTACTAGCCGGTTTTTCAAGAATTAGAGATTCTAGATCTGAAGATGTTTTCATTGCTAAAAACGTAGCTTATGATGGAACTAATGCTTCTTTAAACATTTTCAACGGTACTGATATATTTAATTATCAAGATACTGCAGCGGAAGTTCCTGATGGTAGACCTGCTGCTACACAAGATCAACAAAGAATTGAATCTTTCTTTGGAAGAATCAATTATGGTTATGCCGGTAAATATCTTTTAAATGCCTCTGTACGTAGAGATGCAAGTTCACAAATATCAACAGACAGATATAAAACTTTTCCTGCTGTAAGTGTTGGTTGGGTGGTTTCAAAAGAAGGTTTTATGAGTGAACAGAATGTTTTTGATTTGTTGAAATTGAGAGCAAGCTGGGGTAAATTAGGTAACCCGAGAGTTAAAAGAGATTATTCTCAGATTGTAACTAATATTGGTGGAGGTGCATATTATGGTAATACCGGATATCCAGCAGGAACAGTTGACAGAGTGATTGATCCGTCAATTGGTTGGGAAACAACAACGGGCTCTGATTTTGGTGTTGAGATGGCATTTTTAAATAATAAATTAAAAGTTGAGGGAGCTTATTATAACAAAGAATCAAAAGATGTAGTTTACGGAGTTAATCAAGCCACAATTTCCGGAGCTAGTAATCCGTATGATTATATCACTAATGCTTACTCTTTTAAAAATAAAGGTTTTGAAGTATCTGTAAATTATAATGCAAATCTTAGTGAAAGTGTTAAACTTGGAGTTTATGGAAACTTCACATCTCTGAAAAATGAGATAACAAACGTTTATCAAGATTCATTCTTAGAAACAGGAGCTAGTTTATTTGGTAATTCAATTGTAAGATTACAAGCCGGGCAAGCCGTTGGTTCTTACTATGGATACGAAGTTGCAGGCGTATTCCAAACTGATGCTGAAGCGGCTGCATCCGGGCAGAACGGAGCAAAGGCAGGATGGTTCAAGTTTGCAGATCTTGATGGAAATGGAGTAATTGATACCAGAGATAAAACTTTCTTAGGTAGCCCTATCCCCAAAGGAACTTATGGATTTGGAATAAACTTGACCGTTCATTCAATTGATTTTGGAATAGATTTCCAAGGAGTTTTTGGTAATAAAATTTATAATTATAACCGTGAGCAACGTTATGGTAATGAAAGTTGGGATCTTGATATGTATAATAACAGATGGACGGGTGCGGGTACTTCCAACACCAATTCTATGATTACTTCTAACCAATCTATTATTTTACCAAGCAGCTTTTATGTAGAAGATGGCAGCTATTTTAGAATCAGAAATATTCAGGTAGGATATAATCTACCTTCATCATTAGCTCAATCTTTATCAGTTAAAAAACTGAGAATATATCTAAGTGCACAAAACCCATTAACAATTTTCAAATATAACGGATTCTCTCCTGAAATTATGAATTCTGATAGAGTACAAATGGGTATTGATAATAACATTTATCCAATTTCTGCTATTTATACAATGGGTATGAATTTAACATTTTAATTAAAAAGTCATGAAAAAAATATTTTTAACAATCTCAATACTTTCATTATTTGCTAGCTGTAATAATGATTTTGTTGATATTAAACCCGAAGGGATAGTAGTGGCAGAGGACTTCTATAAAACAGAAGCTGATGCTATGAAAGCGACGAATGCTATATACAGCTTCCTAAGAAGTTGGGAAAACTCTGGTTTTCCTGCACAATTTGTATTTGGAGTAACTGGAGATGACGTTGAAAAAGGATCAAATCCTGGTGATGCATCTTTTATCAATGCGTATAATAATTTTTCTTTTACAACAAGTGATGACGGAGTTAATGGATACTGGACTGGTCAATGGCAAGCCGTTCAAAGAACAAACCAGGTTATTACCAATGTTCCGAACATTGATATGGATACAGCTCTTAAAACAAGATTGGTTGCAGAAGCTAAAATGTTGAGAGCATATTTCTATTTTAATTTGGTAAGAATATATGGTGGCGTTCCTATTTTTGATGGGATACAAGCTGATTATATTAATAAACCAAGAAATACTGCTGCAGAGGTATATGCATTTATTGTAAAGGATTTAACTGAAGCATCTGCAATTTTACCGCAAACATATCCAGCAGGTCAGGAAGGAAGAGTCACAAAAGGTGGTGCTTTGGGATTACTCTCAAAAGTTTATCTTTATATGAAAGACTACCAAAAAGCTTATGACGTTTCAACTCAAGTAAAAGGGATGGGATATTCTTTAGATCCTAGTTTTAATCACTTATTTAGACCAGCAGGTGAATTTGGAACTGAATCAGTTTTCGAAGTTAATTGTGGTTGTTCTCCGGAATTTGGTGGGAGTCAGTATGCAGAAGTTCAGGGTGTGAGAAATCAGTACGGATGGGGTTTCTTTACGCCAACTCTAGCATTAGAGAATGCATTTGAACCGGGTGATATCAGAAAACAATTTACCATTCTTAGAGAAGGTCAAACTACACCGGAAGGTGATCTTATCAAAAAAGGAGATCCGCAAGCAGGCAATACTTGGAATTATAAAACTTACGTTCCTTCATCACTTAACAATAATGCGTGCGGATATGGATCAATCCAAAACATAAGAATCTTGAGATTTGCAGACATTCTTTTAATCAATGCCGAGGCAGCAAACGAATTAGGAAATACTGCGGTTGCGATTACAGATATCAACTTAGTAAGAAACAGAGCTCAGCTGGCGAATACAACTGCAACTGGTCAGTCCACTCTTAGAGCTGCAATTTGGCAAGAGAGAAGGGTTGAATTGGCAATGGAAAATGATAGATTTCCAGATTTAGTAAGAACAGGTCAAGCTGCTACTTTCCTTGGTCCATTAGGATTTCAAACTGGTAAAAATGAGTTATTTCCAATACCTTTAAGAGCAATTACAGATAGTAAAGGTATTTTAACGCAAAACCCCGGCTATTAAAATTAAATAATAAACTTTAGAGGAGAATGAAAGTTCTCCTCTTCTTTTAGGGATGATTTTAAAATAAATGAATTATGAAAAGGATAACACTATCAATTGCTGTAGTATCATTATTTGCAGTTTCATGCAAAAACTCCCAAAATGTAAAACAAGAATCTACTCAAAAATCGGTCGTAAAAAGCAATATCACAGACGAGCAACTCATGGACAAAGTTCAGATGGATGCTTTAAAATATTTCTGGGATTATGCAGAGCCGAATTCTATGTTGGGAAGAGAGCGCTATCACGAAGACAATATCTATCCGGATAATGATAAACATGTAGTCACTACAGGTGGATCAGGATTTGGATTAGCAACTATTTTGGTCGGAGTTGAAAGAGGTTTTGTTCCAAGAAAAGAAGCGGTAAAACGATTGACTAATATGATGGATTTCTTAGCAAAAGCAGACCGTCATAAAGGCGCTTGGTCGCATTGGATCAATGGAGAAACGGGTAAAACTGTTCCTTTCGGAAAGAAAGATAACGGTGGAGACTTGGTAGAAACAGCGTTTTTAACTTCAGGAATTCTAATGGTTCGTGAATATTTCAAAAATGGAAATGCAGAAGAAAAAGCATTAGCCCAAAAATGTGACGAACTTTGGAAAGGAATTCAATGGAACTGGTACACAAAAGGAGGCGAAAAAGTCCTTTATTGGCACTGGTCACCGGAATATCAATGGGAAATGAATTTTCCTCTTGAAGGCTATAACGAATGCTTGATCACATATATTTTAGCGGCATCATCACCCACTTATTCAATCGATGCTGAAACATATTACAAAGGCTGGACAAGAAACGGAAACTACCTTTCAGACAAAGAAAAATACGGACTTCCAATGTACGTAAAACACAATGGAGCAGAAGAATACGGCGGTCCTTTATTCTGGACACAATATTCTTACATTGGCTTAGATCCAACCAATTTGTCAGATAAATTAATTAAAAATTATTTTGATTTAAATAAAAATCAGGTACTTATCGATTACAAATACTGTGTTGAAAACCCAAAAGGCTGGAAAGGTTACAGCGCAAATTATTGGGGATTAACGGCAGGTTATTCAAGAAATAAAGACGGAAGTGTTGGTTACGATGCTCATTTTCCACAAAATGACCACGGGGTAATTACTCCGACCGCGGCGTTGAGCAGTTTTCCATATTCACCAAAAGAATCAATGGACTTTTTGAGATTTATTTATACTCAAAAACCTGAATTCATCGGTTCTGCAGGGCCATACGACGCAACTTCGATCAACTATGATAATTGGACGACTCCAAGATATTTAGCGATCGATCAGGGAACAATTGCTCCAATGATTGAAAACTACAGAACAGGATTTTTATGGAAATTATTCATGAATGCTCCTGAAATCCAACAAGGATTGAAGAAATTAAGCTTCAAATCTGAAAAATATAACATTAAATAATTATTTTTAGGAGCTTAATCCCGCTTTCCACTATATCTTTTTTATTACGGCCTCCGCTTCGCTCCGGCCGCAACAAAAAAGGATGCCGTTTCAATCGGGGCTATTTTTTGAAGACAAAGAGTCCCGAAGGGACGATTTAAAACAGAATAGGATGCAATCCTATTTAAATAAAAACCCTAATATTCAAATGAAAATTAAATTAAAACACCTCCCAATTTTACTTCTCCCTTTTTCATTAAGCTTAAACGCTCAGGAAATCAAAGGAGAATTAAACAAAGAAATCAAAAGACAGGAAAAAATATCCTACATTCTTGATTTTCCACAAAAGGCAAAAGGAAATGTTCCTTTGATTGTATTTCTTCATGGTTCGGGAGAAAGAGGAACAAATCTGGAGATCGTAAAAGCGCACAGCCCGTTCACGTATAAAAACCTGATCAAGGAACCTGTTGCGATTTTGGCGCCTCAATGCCCTGAAAATATGTGGTGGGATACGGAGACGATTTATAATTTAATTAAAGATATTCAGGCAAAATATAAGATTGATGCTTCTCGAATTTACCTTACCGGACTTTCAATGGGAGGTTGGGGAACGTTAAAATTGGCGATGGAGCATCCTGAAATGTTTGCTGCCGTAGTTTCAGTTTGCGCTCCGACGGATAGAATAATGGAAGCGAATATCGATCAATTCAAAGATTTAAACATAAAAATTTTTCATGGCGGAATGGACGACGTAGTTTTACCCGAAAATGCATTAAATTTTTACCAAAAACTACATCCCGTAAATCCAACCGCAGAATTAACAATTTTCCCTAATGACAACCATAATTCATGGGATTCAACCTATTCAAATCCCGCATTATATGAATGGATGTTGTCAAAAAGAAAAGAGAAATAATTATTCAAATTTAATAATATTAATAAATTTTAAAAGTCGCTATCAATTGCTGAGTGAAATCGCAGATTAGACGTAGTCAAACGCCATTGCGAACAAAAAATATCCACAACAATTGTAAAAAAACTTAGAGAACTTTGCGTTTAAAACAAAATTATTATTAAAAAAGTAAAGCTTAAAATCTTTACTGAGTCAAACGTCCTTGCGCCTTAAAAACATAAAGTTTATAAAAAAATTGCGCCTTTGCGTTTGACCAACCAAAAATTAAAACAAAAAATAGAACTATAATTTATAACGAAGATAGATTTATGAAAAAG
This sequence comes from Chryseobacterium sp. GW823-FHT05E08, assembly GCF_058795655.1. Lineage (NCBI taxonomy): Bacteria > Pseudomonadati > Bacteroidota > Flavobacteriia > Flavobacteriales > Weeksellaceae > Chryseobacterium > Chryseobacterium sp. GW823-FHT05E08. Next base: position 113,079 of record NZ_JBXAHY010000001.1, read on the forward strand.
TTAATTGTAATCGCCACTTTAGCACTGGCACCTGTGTTTTCGGCGCAGGAAATGGTAAACAAGCCCGTTCAGTCTTACCAGACGGCTCAATATCAGGCTAAAAAGAAAGCTTTTGTAGATAATCTTTTGTCGAAAATGACATTAGACGAGAAAATCGGCCAGCTAAATTTACCAAGTTCAGGAGATTTTACTACAGGTTTGGCTAAAAGTTCAGACATCGGAAAAAAAGTTGAACAAGGCTTAGTTGGTGGACTGTTCAATATAAAAGGAGCTGACAAAATTAAGGCAGTTCAAAAAGTAGCGGTAGAAAACAGCCGTTTGAAAATTCCTTTGATTTTCGGTATGGACGTTATCCACGGTTACGAAACAACATTCCCGATTCCATTAGGTTTAGCGGCTTCTTGGGATATGAATTTGGTTCAGCAGTCAGCAAAAGTTGCGGCAAAAGAAGCAGCTTCTGACGGAATCAACTGGACGTTCTCTCCAATGGTTGACATTTCCCGTGAACCAAGATGGGGTAGAGTTTCCGAAGGTTCTGGTGAAGATCCATATTTAGGAAGTGAGATTGCTAAAAATATGGTTTATGGTTACCAAGGAAAAGATTTGGCAAACGGAACGAATATTTTGGCTTGTGTAAAACATTTTGCGCTTTACGGAGCTGGTGAAGCTGGTAGAGATTACAACACGGTTGACATGAGCCACGTGAGAATGTTCAACGAATATTTCCCACCTTACAAAGCGGCTGTTGATGCGGGAGTAGCTTCTGTAATGGCTTCTTTCAATGAAGTGGACGGAGTTCCTGCAACAGGAAACAGATGGCTTCAAACGGAGGTTTTAAGAAACAAATGGAACTTCAAAGGTTTCGTTGTAACAGATTACACGGGAATCAACGAAATGGTTGACCACGGAATGGGAGATCTTCAACAGGTTTCTGCATTAGCTTTAAAAGCCGGAGTTGATATGGATATGGTTGGTGAAGGATTTTTAACAACACTTAAAAAATCTTTAGCTGAAGGAAAAGTTACTCAAGCTGAAATCGATTTGGCAACAAAAAGAATTCTTGAATCAAAATACGATCTAGGCTTGTTTGATAATCCTTACAAACACGGAGACGCAAAATTAGCAGCAAAAGAGGTTTACAGCATGGAAAACCGTAACATCGCGAGAAATGCTGCAGCTCAGTCAATGGTTTTAATGAAAAATGATAACCAAGTTCTTCCTTTGAAAAAATCAGGAACGGTGGCGGTGATCGGACCATTGGTGAACAATTCTTTAAACATGGCCGGAACTTGGAGTGTTGCTGCTCAACATGACAAAGCGGTTAATTTAATGCAGGGTCTTCAGGCTAATTTCGGGAAAGAAGTGAAATTCGTTTCTGCAAAAGGAGCGAACATAGATTATGATGCGAAATTAGAAGATATCTACGCTGCTCACGGTAAAAAAACCGACAGAGACAGCCGTTCAAAAGAAGCTTTATTAAAAGAAGCGGTTGATGTTGCAAGCAAAGCAGACGTTATTGTTTTAGCGATCGGAGAATCTGCTGAAATGAGTGGAGAATCTTCTTCAAGAACTGAAATTACGATTCCTCAGTCTCAGGTAGATTTATTAAATGAATTAAAAAAGACTGGAAAACCAATCGCAATGGTACTTTTCACAGGTCGCCCATTAGCTTTGACGAATGTAAAAGATACTCCTGATGCAATTCTTAACGTTTGGTTTGCAGGTTCAGAAGCTGGAAACGCAATTTCTGACGTTCTTTTCGGAAAAGTTAATCCTTCAGGAAAATTGCCAATGACTTTCCCAAGAAGTCTTGGACAGGTTCCAATTTATTACAATGCTAAAAATACAGGTCGCCCATTAGACCAAAAATTAGTTGATAAATGTGAATACCAAAGATTCCGTTCAAACTATATGGATGAGTGTAATACACCGTTGTATCCGTTTGGTTACGGGTTGAGTTATACAAAATTCAATTATTCTGATGTAACGGTTTCTAATGCCAATCCAAAAGGAAATCAGACGGTTCAGGCTTCTGTAACCGTTACGAATTCTGGAAATTATGATGGAGCTGAGGTTGTTCAGTTATACATCAGAGATATGGTTGGAAGCATCACAAGACCTGTAAAAGAGTTGAAAGGTTTCCAAAAAGTGATGCTGAAAAAAGGAGAATCTAAGAAAATAACTTTCGATATTACTCCTGAAAGCTTGAAATTCTACAATGGAGATTTAAAATTCGATTGGGAATCCGGAGATTTCGACATCATGATCGGAACCAATTCTGAGGATGTAAAACATTCAAAAATTAATTGGACAAAATAATATTTCTAAGCCACTCATTTTGAGTGGCTTTTTTTGTATCTTAGAATTTAAATTAACTAATACCATATTTTGGCACACTTTTTACCAAATTGAAAACAATTAAAATTAAAATATGAAAAAAACAGTTTTATTAGGTGCGATGTTCCTTGGTTCATTAGTTTTCGCACAGAAAGTTGGCGGAGACAGAGATGTTCACGGATGTATCGGTTCTGCAGGATATACTTATTCGCAAATTAAGAATGATTGTGTAAGAGTTTTCGAACAGAAAATTAAACTGAACGAAGTAAGCACAGATAAAAGTTATTCTACAAGAACGGCGGTTATTTTCAGTAAAAACATGCAAAAAGCTGAGATTTTTATTCCGGATGGAAGTGCAAAAAGCATAATTCTTGACAGACAAGGAAAAGGCAAACTTTGGAAAAGTGGAAAACAGATTAAAGAGAGCTACGTTTTAGTCCCTTACAAAAAAACGGGTTATCAAATTAAAAAAGATGATGTAGTAATTTATCAATAAAAAAACAAAAACAGGAAATCAATTTTGACTTCCTGTTTTTTTATCCTAAAATTTAAATATAAAATTTATCCTGCAACAGCAACTTCCTCAGCATAAACAACACCTTCATAGCAAGCATTGTAAATCGCTTTCAATTCTTCTAATGAAGGAACTCTTGGATTAAATCCTGTACAAGGATCTACCAAAGCATTGTTGGCGATATAATCTAGGTTTTTATCCCAATCTTCTCTCGAAATTCCAAATTCTTTGATCGCTGATTGATTGTTGATTTCAGAACGAAGCGTTTCAATAGCCTGCGCCAATTCTTCAGTCGTTTCTTTACCGATTACTTTTGCTAGTTCTGGATAACGTTCAGTTGCCTTAGCATTAAAACGGATAACATTCGGAAGGAAAATCGCGTTCGAAGCACCGTGAGGAATTCCGTACAAAGCTCCAACTTGATGAGATAAAGAATGAACAATTCCTAACCAGGCATTATTAAATGCCAATCCTCCCATAAAAGAAGCATCATGCATATTTTGACGAGCTTTGATGTTATTTGGATTCTCTACAACTTCTTTTAAATTATCAAAAACCAGTTCCAATCCTCCTTTAGAAAGAGCGTCAGCGATATTATTTTCTATATTTGAAACATAAGCTTCTACACAATGTGTTAAAACATCAAGACCAGTATTAGCTGTAACGTGAGCCGGCATTGAAGCACAGATTTCGCCATCAATGATAGCAATATCCGGAGTTAGTTCGTAAGAAACGATTGGATATTTTACGCCTTTTTCACGGTCTGTAATTACCGCCAAACCTGTAGTTTCAGTTCCCGTTCCGCTGGTAGAAGGGATTGCAATAAATTTAGCTTTATTTCTTAAAACAGGCACTGTGAAAGGCTTGATCATCGCCTCGAAATCAGCATCAGGATATTCATAAAATACCCACATGATTTTTGCGGCATCGATCGCAGAACAACCACCTAAACCAATAATCCAGTCTGGTTGAAAATTTTGAATCATTTCAGCACCTTTCATACAAGTTGCAGATGACGGATCTTCTTCCACACCTTCGAAAATTTGGGTTTCGATTCCTGCTTCGGTAAGATAAGCAATTGCTTTATCCAACGTTCCGCTTTTTCTCATCGAGCTTCCACCCGTTACAATTACCGCTTTTTTACCATTGATATTTTTTAATTCGTCAAGACTTCCCGCACCGTGGAAAACTTCTCCTGCAATGAATAATTTGCTCATTTTTTTCTTCTTTAATTAATGATGCAAAATTAAAAACGGCAGAAGCAACAATGTTATACAAATAAGACTATCCGATATACATTTGCGCCAACTCTTGTTGAAGTTCTGTCGGGGTTTCCTTCAATTTTGCCTTGACAAATTTATTAAGAGCTGATGGTGAATTAAATCCCAGATCAAAAGCAATTTCTTTATGGCTGAGGTCTGAAAATAAAAGCTGACGTTTAATTTCTATAAGAATCCGATTGTGAATCGCCTGAATCGCCGTTTCTCCACAATGTTTTTTAGTAATTAAGTTTAATTTTTTCGGAGTAATGGCCAATTCTTCTGCGTAATATTGAACCGTACGCTGCTCTTTATAATGCTGATTTAATAATTTTTTAAATCGAACATAAATTGGTTTGTCAGCAGTTTCTTTATGCAAAATAGGATGAAGTCCGTGAATAGATTCTATCAATCCCAAAAGGAAAATCTTAATGTGAAAACGCGCCTGTTCCTTTTTAATAAGACTCGGTTTTTGGTAAATTCCTTTGATGATTTCAATGGAATGTAAACTTTGCTCAAAATCTTCGGGAGAAAGAATGGTACAGTTCAGTTGTGTAGAAAGATTGACATTATAAGTACTCAATTCGTTTTTCAAAATATCAGAACAAAACAATATCTCTTCAAACAGAATAATTTTCCCTTTCAAATCATCACTCGGTTCAGACACAAAATGAACCTGATCCGGAAAAACCACGGAAATTTTCCCTGATTTAAGAGAATGCACTTTATCCTCAATTTGAATCTGCAGACTACCATTTTCGATAACAATAATGAAAAAATGATCTTTTTTATGAGGTTTTAAATAACTTTTCAGATTTTCTGTCGTTAAATCAAAAGCCCGAAAAGACAGATTTTTATCCTCTTCTTTTTGTATATTTTTTTTAATCTCCAGTTTCATTAAGCCTCCCATACTATTGTTATTTTTAAACGAAAAGGCAAATGTAGAGTAAAATAGTATTTATTTCCAAGATTTTGCTACCTCTAAAATTTTGAAATTGTATTAAAAAATCTGTGCAAATCCGTGTAAATCTGTGGTCAAAAAATAAGAAATACACACTTCACCCCATTGAAATAAAAGTAAAAGATCAATTAATCTTAATCAAAACCTAAAACCACCTCCACAATTTTTCTCTCTCAACGAAAATCCGTATTTTTGTGCATCTAAAAGTAAAAGAAGAATGAATTCCTACAAAAATCCATTGGAAGAGCGCTACTCCAGTGAAGAAATGTTATTTAATTTCTCACATAACAACAAATTCCGTACTTGGAGACAGCTTTGGATCGCTCTTGCAGAGATCGAAAAAGACCTGGGTCTTGAAATTTCTGACGAGCAGATCGCTGAGTTGAAAGCCAATGCTGAAAACATCGATTACGATAAAGCAGCAGAGTATGAGAAAAAATTCCGTCATGATGTTATGGCTCATGTTCACGCATATGGTGATGTGGCGCCTTCAGCAAAAGGAATTATACATTTGGGAGCTACTTCGGCTTTTGTAGGAGATAATACAGACTTAATTCAAATCCGTGACGGACTATTAATTTTAAAGAAAAAATTAGTAAACGTTATGAAAAACCTTGCGGATTTTTCTATTCAATATAAAGATCTTCCAACGTTAGGATTCACGCATTTTCAACCGGCTCAGTTAACGACTGTTGGAAAAAGAGCGACACTTTGGTTACAGAGTTTGGTTCTTGACATTGAAGAACTTGATTTCTTCTTAGAAACATTACGTTTCAGAGGAGTTAAAGGAACTACAGGAACGGCTGCAAGTTTCTTAGAGCTTTTCAACGGTGATTATTCTAAAGTTAAACATTTAGATAAAGAACTTTCAAAAAGATTCGGTTTCGATAAAGTATTTGGTGTTTCTGGTCAGACTTATGACAGAAAGATTGATGCTAAAGTAGTAGCTTTACTAGGAAATATCGCTCAGTCGGCTCACAAATTCTCAAACGATTTACGTTTACTTCAAAATCTTAAAGAAGTTGAAGAACCATTCGAGAAAAACCAAATCGGTTCATCAGCAATGGCTTACAAACGTAACCCGATGAGAAGCGAAAGAATCGGAGCATTAGCAAAATATGTAATGTCATTAACAACGAGTTCTGCAATGGTAGCTTCAACACAATGGTTTGAAAGAACATTGGACGATTCTGCTAACAAGAGATTAACAATTCCTCAAGCATTTTTAGCTGTTGATGCGATTCTATTAATCTGGAATAACATCATGAACGGAATCGTTGTTTATCCAAACAGAATCAACAAACATATCGAAGAAGAACTTCCTTTCATGGCGACAGAATACATCATCATGGAAGAAGTGAAAGCTGGTGGTGACCGTCAGGAAATCCACGAAGTGATTAGAGTTCATTCAATGGAAGCTTCTAAAAAAGTGAAAGAAGAAGGTAAAGAAAATGACCTTATCGAGAGAATCTTAAATGATGATTCATTAAAATTAGATAAAACAAAATTAAAAGAAGTTTTAGATCCTAAAAACTTTATCGGCTTTGCACCGATTCAGACGGAAGAATTCATCAACAATGAAGTTCAACCGATTCTGGACGCAAACAAAGACCTGATAGGTTTGGAGGCTGACCTTAAAGTATAAAACCATATGCAGTCTTTTCGGCTGCATATTTTATTTTTAATCAAAACATGAAGAAGTTACTTTTAATCATTTCATTGATTCCAATGATTTCCTTTTCTCAGAAAAAGGATGTTTTAAAGTATTTCATATCGAAAGATTCTTTGGTTGGAGTAAAAAATCAAGACGATAAAATTATCGTTCCTGCGCAGTTCAGAATTTTCTCAAATATTGAAAATGGTGAATTAGTTGAAGGAGAAACTATTCATTTTGACGGTTCTAAAAAAGGAGAGGAGAGAGAGAAAAATGCTTGGGGATATGTCTATGACCGAAAAGGAAATTTCCTGTACCAACCTTTTCTATATGATAACGGAGCAGATTATTTCGAAGAAGGAGTAAGAAGGTTCGTTAAAAATGGGAAAGTCGGTTTTGCAGATAGAAATGGTAAAACAATGATTGAACCGATTCATGATTTTGTGTCGCAGTTTAATTTTGGCTATGCTTTGTTTTGTGACGGATGCGACTGGAAAAAAACAGACGACGAACACAAAGCAATCGTTGGTGGAAATTGGGGAATGATGAATTTTAAAGGTGAAATCGTTCAACCCATTTCAAAATCCGAAAATGCTGTGGAAATTAACGAGAAATATTATCCGAATCCATTCAAATACAATGAAAAAGAGAAGAACATTCTTCAGTTTTTCGAAAAATATAATAAACAGCTTTCCGATATTTATTATGTGAATTACTATAATAAGTTATCTGAAAATGAAAAGAAATTATTCTTTGAGATTGTTGAAAGACCAAAAGAGAATTTCCCATACTTTCAGATTAATACTTATGATAACGGAAAGATGAATTCAGGATCATCGCGGTTTAATTTCAGAGTTTCAGAAGACGGTAAAAATTTTTACGCTTCAGATTATGACGTTGAAAAAATTCCTTTTGAAAAATGGTTGAAAAAAGAAATGAAAGAAGCCGAAGAATTTCAAAAAGAACATCCCGATAATCCGAACAAATTCAGTAAATAGGCCCAATAACAAGAAAATTTCAGAATTATTAATTTTTTAAATTGATTATTTAAAGATAATGCTACAGAATCAAAATCATCAACAATTAATGACCGATTTAAAAGAACTGGTTGCCCAGACGAGAAGTCAGGTAGCTGTTCAGGTAAATTCGGCAATGGTGGTTTTATATTGGAAAGTAGGACAAAGAATAAATGAAGATATCTTAGGAAATAAAAGAGCAGAGTATGGTAAAGAGGTAATTTCACAAATCTCTCACCAGCTTACTTTTGAATTTGGAAGTTCTTTTTCAGAAAAAAATATTCGAAAAATGATGCAGTTTGCTTCTGTTTTTGGAAATTTTGAAATTGTCGCATCAGCGATGCGACAATTATCGTGGACCCATTTCTTGTTACTTATTCCTATTTCTGAAGATACTAAAAGAGATTTTTATATTGAAGTTTGTAAGATTGAAAACTGGAGTGTAAGAACTTTGAGAGAAAAGATTAACTCTTTACTTTTTGAGCGAACTGCGATAAGCAGAAAGCCGGAAGAAGTAATTAATAAGGAACTGAAAAATTGGTCTGAGAATAATATTTTAAATCCAGATCTGATTTTTAAAGATCCTTATTTTCTAGATTTTTTGGAATTGAAAGATACATTTTCTGAAAAGGATTTGGAGGAAGCAATAATTGTTGAGCTTCAAAAATTTATTTCTGAATTAGGAAATGATTTTGCATTTCTCTCAAGACAAAAAAGGATTACAATAGATAATAGAGATTACTATTTAGATTTACTTTTCTATCATAGAAAATTAAAATCTTTAGTAGTTATCGAGTTAAAATTGGGAGAATTTGAAGCTGCACATAAAGGTCAAATGGAGCTTTATCTTTCATATCTAAATGCATATGAAAAAGTAGAAGGCGAAAACCCGCCGATTGGTTTAATTCTTTGTTCCGGAAAAAATTCCGAACATATCGAACTAATGAATCTGGAAGCAGATAACATAAAAGTTGCAGAATATTTTCTTGTATTACCTTCAAAAAAGATTTTACTTGAAAAGTTCCACCGTTCGATAGAGATCGCAAGGAATAAATTTGAAAATAAAAATAAGTCTAATAATATTTAAATATCTGGCATCTAATGTCTAATAACAAAAGAATTTTCGTAGAAAAAAGAGGAATTTTCGATGTAGAAAGTCCAAAAATTTTTGATGAAGTAAAAGCGGTTGTTCCGTCGATCAAAAATGTGAAAGTGTACAATGTGTACGATATTTTCAATTTGAACGATGGTGAATTCGAAAAGGTTGTCAACAGCACTTTCGTAGACCCTGTTACTGATATTTTGCATGAAGAAAATCCTGCGGAAGGAATCCATTTTGCAATGGAATTTTTGCCGGGACAGTACGATCAGCGTGCGGATTCTGCTCAACAGTGTATCGCTTTACTGACTGAAAATGAGAAGTCTAAAGTAAGAAGCGGAAAATTGATCGAATTTGAAGGTGCTTCTGAGGCTGATTTAGCTAAAATCAAAGACCTTTTGATTAATAAAGTTGAGTCTCAGCAAAAAGATTTATCAGTTGTAAATATTCCTGCGGATGAAATACCGTCAAAGGTTTTAATTCACGAAAATTTCATCAATTTTGATGATGCTCAACTTGAAAACTTCTTTAATAATCACGGTTTTGCTTTAGGATTAGATGATTTAAAATTCATTCAGGATTATTTTAAAACTGAAGATAGAAATCCTACAGAAACGGAACTTAAAGTTTTAGATACATACTGGAGTGACCACTGCCGTCACACAACGTTTGAAACGGAATTGTCAAATATTGAATTTGAAGGACAATTTAAACATACATTGGAAACTATTTTCAATGATTATATCGAAAAAAGAAAATTCTTAGGACGCGAATTGAAACCAATTTCTTTAATGGATCTGGCGACAGTTTGCGGAAGATATTTCCATAAAACAGGTGATTTGGAAAACCTGGTGGTTTCTGACGAAATCAATGCTTGTACGATCCAAATTGAAGCTGAATATGATGGTAAAAAAGAACCGTGGTATTTATTATTCAAAAACGAAACGCATAATCACCCAACGGAAATTGAACCTTTCGGAGGTGCTTCAACGTGTTTAGGGGGTGCGATCAGAGATCCTTTGTCCGGACGTTCTTACGTTTTCCAGGCGATGAGATTGACGGGTGCTGCTGATGTTTTGGAACCTGTTGACAAAACTTTACCGGGTAAATTACCTCAGAAAACAATCACAAAACAGGCTGCGAACGGATATTCTTCTTACGGTAACCAAATCGGTTTGGCGACTACAATGGTTTCTGAAATCTACGATGAAGGCTACAAAGCAAAAAGAATGGAAGTTGGTTTCGTTGCGGGCGCCGTTCCTGTGGATTGGGTAAGACGTGAAAAGCCTGAAGCTGGCGACTCTATCATCATTTTAGGAGGTGCAACGGGTCGTGACGGTGTTGGGGGAGCAAGCGGAAGTTCGAAAGAACAGGACGAAACTTCAATCCACACAATGAGTTCTGAAGTTCAGAAAGGAAATGCGGTTGAAGAACGTAAGATCCAGAGATTATTCAGAAATCCTGAAGTAACGAGATTAATTAAAAAATCTAATGACTTCGGAGCTGGAGGTGTTTCTGTAGCGATCGGTGAAATTGCTGATTCTTTGGAAGTTGATTTGGATGTTTTACCTTTGAAATATGAAGGTTTGAACGGAACCGAGCTTGCTATTTCTGAATCTCAGGAAAGAATGGCGGTTGTGGTTGAACCAAAGGATAAAGAGCAGTTCATCAAATTCTGTGAAGCTGAAAATATTGTAGCCGTTGAGGTTGCAAAAGTGACAGATTCAGGAAGAATGCAGATGTTCTGGAAAGGCGATAAAATTGTTGATCTTTCAAGAGCGTTTTTAGATACAAACGGTTGTTCTAAAAGTCAGGAGGTTAAAATTACTCACCTTAATGAAGTAAAAGAAGAAACTCCATCATTTAATGAAGAGAATTTCTTGAAAATTTTAGGCGATAAAAATGTTGCTTCTCAAAAAGGTTTATTGGAGATGTTCGATTCATCTATTGGTGCGACTACGGTGGCAATGCCTTTAGGTGGAAAATATCAGCAGACTTTAATGGAAGGAAGCGTTCAGACGTTACCGGTCATCGGAGCAAAAAATATTGAAACGGTTTCTTTGGCAAGTTGGGGATTTGATGCAGAGATTTCTAAACAGAATTCTTTGTTAGGGGCTTCTTACGCAGTTGTAGAAAGTGTGGCAAAGATCGTTGCAATGGGTGGTGATTATAAAAATATCAGATTCAGTTTCCAGGAATATTTTGAAAAATTAGGTCAGAACCCTGAAAAATGGGGTAAGCCTTTAGCTTCACTTTTGGGAGCTTATGATGCTCAGATTAATTTCGGTCTGGCTGCCATCGGAGGAAAAGATTCAATGAGTGGAACGTATCAGGATTTGAATGTTCCGCCAACGTTGATTTCTTTCGCTTGTGCAAACGGAGAAAAGAAAAATATTATCTCTCCTGAATTTAAAAATGAAGGAAATAAAGTGTATTTTTTCAATCATATTGCTCAGGAAAACGGGCTTCCGAATTATGATGCTTTAAAAGCTGTTTTTGAATTTATTTTCGAAAATATCAAAGCAGGAAAAATCGTTTCTGTGAAAACGGTTAAAGAAGGTGGAGTTGCAGTTGCTTTGGCTAAAATGAGCTTCGGAAACAGATTAGGTGCTGAAATTACAGTTGATGAAAATGGTTTGTTGACTAAAAATATCGGTAGCTTAATCATCGAATCTAAAGAGGAATTAAGTGCTACAAATCTTCAATTCATCGGAGAAGTTAAAAATTCAAATGTTATCAAGATTAATGATGCTGAATTTGCAATTGAAAAATTATTAGCCGCCAATACAAATACGTTTGAAAACCTTTTCCCAACAGTTGAAAAAGAAAAATTGACGGTTGAAATTGATGAAAAATTAAACTCAATCAATCCTAGAAATATCATTATTAAAAAACACGGAATCGCTCAGCCAAAAGTATTTGCACCAGTTTTCCCAGGAACAAACTGTGAGTATGATACATTGAATGCTTTCGCAAAAGAAGGAGCGGTTGTTAAAAGTTTACCTTTAATCAATATTAATCACCAATTATTGGATGAAAGTATTGATGCTTGGGTTGAAGAAATCAAAACTTCTCAGATTTTGGCGTTCTCAGGTGGTTTCTCAGCAGGTGACGAACCGGATGGTTCTGCGAAATTTATCGTTAACGTGTTAAAGAATGAGAAGATGAGAAATGCTGTTCACGAATTGTTAGACAGAGACGGAATGATTATCGGGATCTGTAACGGATTTCAGGCGTTGGTTAAATCCGGATTGCTGCCTTACGGAAGAATCAAAGATTTGGATGAAAATTCTCCAACGTTGGCTCACAATGCGATCAGAAGACACATTTCTCAAATGGTAAATGTGAAAGTATTGAACGATGAATCACCTTGGCTAAAAGGTATGAAGGATCAGGTGTTTACTATTCCTATTTCTCATGGTGAAGGTCGTTTCATGGCTTCGGAAGCAGAAATTCAGAAGTTATATGAAAACGGACAGATTGCAACGCAATACTTGGATTTAGAAGGAAACATTGCTCATGGAATGCCTTTCAATCCAAATAATTCATTGTTCGGAATTGAAGGAGTAACAAGTCCGGATGGGAAAATATTCGGTAGAATGGGACACCCGGAACGTTTTGCAGAAGGTTTGATGAAAAATATTCCAACTGCGAATTATCACAATATATTTAAAAATGGAGTTGAGTACTTCAAATAACAATAAAAAGAAAATGACTGTCATCAATGGCAGTCATTTTTCAAATCTGGAAGGCTTCTACGAAGAAGTTTCTAAGGTCTTGACGAAAGATATGAATTGGAAAGTCGGTACGTTGGACGGTTTCAATGATATTTTGTACGGTGGATTTGGAATTTTTGAAAATTATGATGAAGTTGAAATCATTTGGAAAGAATCTCAGAAATCAAAAGAGGATTTAGGATTTGAAGCCACGAAAGAATTTTACGAAAATAAAATCAAACAGGGAAAACCTTTTAATGTAGAATTAATTCAAGATAAATTAAATGAATTGATTGATGGAAAAGGGCAAACGTTATTCGATATTTTAATTGAAATTATAGAAGAGCATAAAAATATTACGTTAATTTTGGATTGATGATTAATATAAATGATCAGTGATAAATTATACTAAAAGTAAAATGAAGAAAATGATATACGGATTATTCTTCGGCGACAGCATCACTTACGGAGAATACGACGGAGTTTTTGGAGGTTGGGTAGATATTCTGAAAAGATATGCTCTACAGAAATATAATGAAGGCGGAACCAATGAACTAATTCTTTTTAATCTTGGAATTGGCGGCGAAACCACAGAAGGTTTAGTTAAAAGAATTCCACATGAAATGGTGGCGAGAAATTCAGCCGAAGAAAATATTGTTTTCATCGGTTATGGAGCCAATGATTTAGCCATAAAAAATGGAATTCAGATGGTAAATCCGGAGAATTTCAAAACTAATATTTTGACTGCAATTCACGAAGCAAAAAAATATTCACAAGATATTTATTTAGTAAGTATTCTTCCATCTTCTAAAAAAGTGGATGGAGTAGTAGTCGCTTCTGGAAAGTTGAGAACGAACGAAGAAGTTGTTATTTACAATCAGATTCTTCAAGATATTGCAACTGAAAATTCATTAATTTATATTGATTTTTATTCAGCTTTTTTACAGGATAAAGAAATTTTACTTTCCTCAGACGGCGTTCATCCCAACGAAAAAGGGTACGGAATGATGGCTGAAATTGCGATCCCAATTATTGAAAAATATTTAGAATTTTAAACACAAATAATCACTAATTTTTTCACAAATAGCACAATCATCTGTGTAAATCCGTGAGATCTGTGTGAAATTATTTGTCGAGATTGCTTCGTCACTTCGTTTCTCGCAATGAAAGAATTAATTAAAAATATACTTCCAATACACCAAAACTCCAACAACAACCGACAAAATTGCCATCAAAATTATCGCTCCTGCAGAAATATCTTTAATAAAACCAATTCTTTTATCAAATTCCGGTTGAATAAAATCACAGATTTTCTCAATCGCGGTATTAAAAATCTCAGCACTTAAAACTCCGAAAGAAACGATGAGAATTAAGATCGTATCAATATTGGAAAGTTGGAAATAGAAAATTAATATAATGTTAATAAAGAAAGCCAAAACCTCCAATTGAAAGTTTCTTTCCGATTTCAGCATTAAAAAAACACCTCGAAAAGCATTCAAAAAACTCTTATGGACAGGTGGTTTTCGCATAATGAAAATATTATTCACAAATATAATTAATTGCTTCAAGAAAATGCTTATCTTTAGTCCTTTATGATGTTTTATCGTGAAAAAGCAGAGTAGAAGTGATGAGCATAATCTTTTGATGGTTGTTAATAACTCTCAGGATTATATTTTTCAATCTATTTTCTATTTATTATATTTGTAAAAATTTATTTTTAAATCTATGAAATTTATTATTTCAAGTGGAGAACTGCAGAAGGCTTTGCAAACTGTAAGTGGCGTAATATCAAGCTCTCAATCGAGACCTATTTTAGAAAACTATCTTTTTGAGTTAAACGAAAATAATGTTACCATTACAGCATCTGATGGCGAAACAACTCTTGTCACTTCTTTGGAAGTGAAGTCTGATGATTCGGGGAAGTTTGCTGTTCCTGCTAAAATTTTTCAGGATTTTATCAAGACCTATGGCGAACAGCCTTTAACATTTTCTGTAAAAGATAATGATGAGGGAACGGGAAGTCAGCTTGAGATTTTAGATGAAAAAGATAATTTCGCGGTAGCTTTAGACAATGCGGATGACTATCCGGAATTGCCGGAATTTGATGCTGCTCAAAGCGTAACAATGTCTGCGGGAGTTTTATCTGAAGCTCTTACAAACACCCTTTTTGCTACAAGTAACGACTCTCTTCGTCCTGTAATGACGGGGGTTCTTTTCCAGTTTGGAGAAAATGAAACGAACTTTGTTTCTACAGATTCTCACAGATTGGTTGTGTACAAAAGAATGGACTTAATGAATGCCGAGCCAATGGAATTCATTATGCCTAAAAAACCTTTGAATATTTTCAAAAATATCTTGGCAAGTTCAAATGAAGACGTAACGATCGAATTCAACGAGAACATGGCTAAGTTTACTTTTGGTAAACATATTTGGATCTGTAGACTGATCGATGGAAAATATCCTAATTATACAGCGGTAATTCCTAAAGAAAACCCGAATGTATTGACGATCAACAGAAACCTTTTATTAGGAGCAATCAAGAGAGCATCTATCATGTCTAATAAATCTACCAATCAGGTTAGATTTAAATTGTCGGCAAACATTCTTCACCTTCATGCAGAAGATACGGAATACGCAAACAAGGCAGATATGCAGATTCCTTGCGACTATAATGGGGAAGATATCAACATCGGGTTTAGCTCTAAGTTTTTAACTGAAATGTTGACAATTCTTGGTTCAGACGATATCACAATGAAAATGTCTCAGCCAAACAGACCTGGAATTATCGAACCTCTTGATGGTCTAGAAGAAAACGAAAATATCTTAATGTTATCAATGCCAGTAATCGGTTTGTAATATTAATTTAGATAAATATGTAAAGAGGTTTTGATTTTCAAAGCCTCTTTTCTTTTTTGGGAGCTTAATCCCGCTTTTCACTATATCTTTTTGGTTACGGGCTCCGCTTCGCTCCGCCCGCAACCAAAAAGGATGCCGTTGCAATCGGGGCTAGGGATGCGGTCTGTTACTTAAATATTGGCAAATATCCACGAAGTTTGTCATGCTGAAAGCATCTAAATGTAGTATTAGAAAAGATTCTGGAAATATTCATGTCTGAATGCTTTCAGCTTGACAAACTTAACGGAACAATTCAGCAGATGTTTCTTGACGTAGATCTGTGTAAATTTGTGAAAATCTGTGGTCAATCAATAGTAATTAAGATTAAAAATAAAATCTGCAAAATCTACGATTGTAAGGAAAATCATAGAGAGAAAATTAACCTCTTAAAGTATCTTATAAATTTCGGTATTTCTTAAAAAAACACGACATTTGTAACTCGAAAAATTCAAATAAAATTTTCAAAATTTAATAAATGAAGATATCAAATAACTGGCTGAAAGATTATATAAAAACGGAATTAAAACCTGAAAGAATTGGTGAATTCCTTACTGATATCGGTCTTGAGGTTGAAGGGATAGATAAATTTGAAAGTATCAAAGGAAGCTTGGAAGGGATCATCGTGGGTAAAGTTTTAACTTGCGAGAAACATCCTAATGCAGATAAATTGAACAAAACAACTGTAGACGTAGGAAACGGAAAGGTGTTGAACATCGTTTGCGGTGCTCCAAATGTTGCAGCTGGACAAACTGTTCCTGTTGCTGTTGTCGGAACCAAAATCTATGATAAAGAAGGCGGATTTTTTGAGATCAAAGAAGCGAAGATTAGAGGAGAGGTTTCTCAGGGAATGATTTGTGCTGAGGACGAATTAGGTCTTAGCAACGATCACGGAGGAATCATGGTGTTGGATGAAGAAAAATATGAAGTAGGAAAGAATTTTGCTGATTATTTTGAATTGACAAACGATGAAGTTTTCGAAATCGGATTAACGCCAAACAGAACCGATGCAATGTCTCATTATGGGGTTGCAAGAGATCTATTTGCTTTCCTTTCAACAAATAAACAGAAGTCAGAATTTGAAAAAGTAAGTTCAGAATCTTTAAATAATGAAGGTTCTCACAACTTTACGTTGGAAGTTGAGGACGCAGAATTATGTCCAAGATATATCGGAGCGGTGATCGAAGATGTAAACGTTGCAGAATCTCCGGCTTGGTTGAAAAACAGATTAAAAGCAATCGGATTAAGTCCGATCAATAATATTGTAGACATTACAAATTATATTCTTCACGGTTTCGGACAGCCGCTTCACGCTTTTGATGCAGATAAAATTGCAGATAAAAAAGTGAAAGTTGGCACCGTAAAAGAAGGAACAAAATTCACGACTTTAGATGGTGTTGAAAGAACTTTAAACGGTTCTGAGATCATGATAAAAGACGGAAAAGATAACCCGATGTGTATTGCCGGAGTTTTCGGTGGTGCTAATTCAGGTGTTTCTAACGAGACGAAAACCATTTTCCTGGAAAGTGCTTATTTCAATCCGGTAGCGGTGAGAAAAGGAGCTAAATTCCACGGTTTGAATACGGATGCATCTTTCAGATTTGAAAGAGGAGTAGATCCTAATATCACAAGAACTGCCATTACTCACGCAATCAAAATGATTCAGGAGCTAGCTGGCGGAAAATTGACAGGTGATTTGTTGGAAGAATATCCAAAGAAAATCGAAGACAATTATGTGATCATCAGATTCTCAAAAATCGAACAGATATTAGGAACAAAAATTCACAGAGAAAAGGTAAAAGAAATTTTAAAAGCCCTTGAAATTCAGGTTTTAAATGAAATCCAGAATGGTTTTGAAATCTCGGTTCCTGCTTACAGAGCTGATGTAACAAGAGAAATCGATGTTATTGAAGAGATTTTAAGAATCTACGGATATAACAAAATTGAAGCTCCACAAAAGATCTCTTTCACACCTGTGAAGCTAAGTGCAAAAGATCAAGACGAACTGGAAAACAACTGGGCAAGAACTTTACAGAGCCTTGGTTTCAATGAAGTAATGAACAACTCATTAACTTCTGTAAAAGATGAAACTGATGCTGTAAGATTGTTGAATCCGTTAAGTAATGATTTGGCATTCATGAGAAAGTCTTTATTAGAAGGACTTTTGGAAAATGCTATTTACAATATCAATAGAAAAAATCAGGATATCAAATTCTTTGAATTCGGAAAAATTTATCACAAAAAAGATAAATATGAAGAAAGAAAGCAAATGGCAATTTTGATTTCAGGAAGAAATGTTGCTGAAAACTGGTTACAGCCAAAATCTGCTACAGATTTCTACAACTTAAAAGCTTACGTAAAGGTTTTATTAGAAAGATTAGCAATTGATTATAAAGAAGTTGCTTTATCTGACGATAGATTCTCTGATGCTTTAGCATATGAAGTTGACGGAAAAGTTTTAGTAAGAATCGGAAAAGTTGCTCCTCAGATGTTGAAAGATTTCGATGTCGAGCAGGAATGTTTCTATGCTGAAATTGAATTGGAATTTGCTCAGGAATTACGCTCAACAAACGAATTGAAATTCAAAGATATTCCAAAATTCAACAAAATCAGAAGAGATCTAGCTTTATTGATTGATAAGAATATCACGTATCAGGAATTGTTTGAGATGGCTAAGAAGAATAAATCTCCATTCATTAAAAACATCAATTTATTCGATGTTTATGAAGGGAAAAACCTTCCAGAAGGTAAAAAATCTTATGCAATGAGTTTTGAATTACTGAATGAAGAGAAAACATTGGAAGAAAAAGAAATTTCTCACGTAATGGATTCTCTGATCAAATCTTTCCAAAAAGAATTTAATGCGGAATTAAGATCATAATATTGATACAACATTAAAAATTATATATTATCAGAACGGACTTTTTTAGTCCGTTTTTTTGTTTTAAAAATAACTTAAACACAAACTTTGTCATTCCGTAGGAATCTAGACAACGTTACATTAATTCAACAGTTTAGATTCCTACGGAATGACAAAATGCGAGTAATAATGTACATAATTAAGCTCAAATAATTTATAATATTCATGAAAAAACTTTGGTGAAATTTATATTTAACGAAACAATAAAAACCTCTGAAACCCGTTTAAATAATATAATTTCCGTAAATTTGATTAAATCAAAAAAGAAAAAAATGAAAAATCTTTTTTTAAGTATATGTGCAGCAGCGGTTTTGGCATCGTGTGGAACAATGTCTAGTCCATCTGCTTCTAAAGTAGGAAAATCTCAACCTTCATTGGCAAATACAAAATGGACGTTGGCGGATAATGTAAAAGGAAAAGTTCCGACTTTGAACATTGAAGGTGAAAAGATCAATGGAAATGCAGGATGTAATAATTACTTCGGAACTGCCAAAGTAGATATAGCGACAGGGAGTTTCTCTGCGGGGCAAATGGGTTCTACAAGAATGGCTTGCGACAATATGAGCGTAGAGCAGAATTTTATGGATATGGTAGGAAAGGCCAATAAATATGTGGTTTCCGGAAATACCTTAGAATTATATAAAGACAATCTTTTATTATTGAAATTCAATAAAGCAGAATAAATAAAAAAGGAACTCAAATTGAGTTCCTTTTTTTATGTTTAGATATTTCTTATTCTTCCTCTTCTTCGTCGTACTTAGCCAACTCCTCATCACACCATTTGAATGCAGCTTCTACCACTTTAGTAGCCTCATCTGCCATAGTTTCTTCATCATCACCTTCCAAATCATCTAACCACTCAACTTCTTCTTCCTCAACGTTTAAGATAAATCTTGGATATTCTGTATGAACTACGAATAAATCTTCAGGAAATTCCGAATTATCTGCTAATAAAAACTTTGGTAACTTCATTTTTTTAATGTTTTAACTTTAACCAAAGATAATAAAATTATTGATACTTGTTCTTGTCGATACTAATTTTTTGCAAAACTTTATAGCGTGTAAGCGTTGTTCTTTTTAAAGTGTCTTCGGGCTTAAAAGTAATGCTTACCTGAGGGTTTACGGTGCTTATTAATTCCGCAACCTGTATTTTTTCTAAATCTTTTTCTTCGATGATAAAAAACTGTAAAGGTACTTTGTCTAATTTTTCAGATTGTAAAAATTTAGTAATTTCTTTTCTGTTTTCAAGATAATTTCCTTTTGAAAGCCATGTAAATGCGGCTCCGGAAAGTAAACTTAAAGCTCCAATAACATATACTTTAAGATCAAATATCTGGAATAGTTTCCTGAAATAAACGATCCAGATCGGTAAACTGAAAGGCGCCATTAATCTATAATCTATGGGATTCACAGAATAAAAATACTGAATGAAATAAGAACAGATAATTCCAATAACACTCACAAAAACATAGAAAAATTCAGGATCTGAAAGCTTCTTTTTTACAAATAAATAAATGATCAGAAGAATATTGACAAACCCAATTCCGTAAATAATATAATTGATTTTTCCTCCTGCCGGATTCGCAATGTGAATGAACGGATTGAAGGTTGTACATAATCCCTGGAATAACTCAATCAAAAGCTGAGGAGTAGTGTGAAGCCCCATTTCCAGGAACATTTTCACGTAATTTGCATTAAAATAATCAATAAAGAGAAATTTATACAAAACAATGAAAATACAGCCAATCGCAGCAGAAATTATAAACGATAAAGAGTATTTTCTTTTCCAGAAAATAAGTCCGTAAAGTCCGGTTCCTGCAATGGTAAACAACGCGCTATATCGTACATTATAAAGAGCAATTAAAGCTAATGAAAGATAAAAAACAGCTTTCCATTTTTCTAATTTTCCTGTAATGATTAGCATTGCGGTATATAAAAAAAGAAATACAAAAGGCAGAATCAACGCTTCACTCATCGTAT
Source organism: Chryseobacterium sp. GW823-FHT05E08 (assembly GCF_058795655.1). NCBI lineage: Bacteria > Pseudomonadati > Bacteroidota > Flavobacteriia > Flavobacteriales > Weeksellaceae > Chryseobacterium > Chryseobacterium sp. GW823-FHT05E08. The sequence continues at coordinate 133,427 of NZ_JBXAHY010000001.1, forward strand.
ATGAGTAGATGGAAAGAAAGCTAAATAAGGCACTTAAAATAATCGTTTCTCTAAAATAAAATTTCTTTTTCCAAGCAAAAAAGATGATAAAAAGAAATGCTAAAATACCTACGACTTTACTGCTCCAAAATTCATCAAACCCAAAATAGGTGAAAAACTTGATACTTAAAGGATATCCTAATGGTGTTGTGGTATTATCAATTGTCGGAAAAGCACGAGCCGTTCTCATATATCGGATAGAGTCCGGATTTACACGACCTTTTTCATTCAGTAAAAAACGCAAAATGGTCATCACTAAAGTAATGATGACCATTGATATCTGAATATATTTTTCTTTAAATTTCATCGAAGAAAAGTAGTGAATTTTGTAATACAAGTCAATTTTTAAAATTAACTATTGACAATTCACTCATTCACCTCTCTTATTTTGCAAACATTTTTGCCACTTTTTCTGCTTTTTTGCTTTCAGAATAGTCATAGAAACCTTCTCCCGATTTTACGCCTAATTTTCCGGCCATTACCATGTTTACCAATAATGGATTTGGAGCATATTTAGGATTTTTGAAGCCGTCATACATTACATTTAGGATTGCTAAACAAACGTCAAGCCCGATAAAATCTGCCAATTGAAGTGGCCCCATCGGGTGAGCCATTCCTAATTTCATTACTGTATCAATTTCCTCAACACCAGCAACACCATTGTAAAGCGTTTCGATAGATTCGTTGATCATCGGCATCAAAATTCTGTTGGCCACAAAACCTGGGTAGTCGTTAACCTCTACAGGCACTTTTCCTAACGTTTTGCTCATATCGTAAATGATATCAAAAGTTTCTTTAGAAGTAGAATATCCCTTGATAATTTCAACCAATTTCATAATTGGAACAGGATTCATAAAGTGCATTCCGATCACTTTGTCGGCTCTTTTTGTAGCAGCAGCAATTTTAGTGATAGAAATTGAAGAAGTATTGGTTGCCAAAATACAGTTTGCAGGAGCCAATTCGTCCATTTGAGCGAATATTTTCAACTTTAATTCCTGATTTTCTGTTGCAGCTTCTACAATTAGATCTGCTTCTGTAGCTGCATTTTTAAGTTCCGTGAAAGTAGTTATGTTACCTAAAGTTTCTGCTTTTTGCTCTTCAGTAAGGTTACCTTTTGCAATGATTCTGTCCAGATTGGTTGTAATTGTTTTTAAACCTCTGTCCAAAGCATCCTGAGATACGTCTACTAAACTTACTTTAAAACCGCTTTGAGCGAAAGTATGTGCAATACCATTTCCCATGGTTCCAGCTCCGATAACTACGATGTTTTTGATCATTTTCCTTAAATTATTTTTTATAGATAGTTAAATTTCTTGCGTTGGCTAAGTCGGCTTTTTTTACCATTTCTGTTTCTTCAAAACCTACTGTTCCGTCGTGATTTTTCTTTCTTGCGTTATTTTGTGTTTCAATGGCAGATTGCAGACCTTTTGTAAAAGAAAGAGCCTGTTTTTTTGAAAGATTATCGGTTCCAATGTATAAATTAAATTCACCTTCTCTTCCCAATCCGCTTTGTTTGTAGATTTCCAGATTTTTAATTTTATTTTTTTTCTGAAATTTGCTTACATAATTCATTACCGGATCTGTTGATGGAGTACCACAACAAATGCTTCCGTATCTTATCTGTAAATAGTTTTCACTTTTCTGTGCCCAAAAGAATGAAAAACTGAAAATTCCTGCGATTAATAATATTTTTTTCATGTTGATTTTTTTTATTTGATAAGTAAGACTCAATTAGCGTGCCTTTGTTATTTCGTAGAAACTTCCAATAACAATTTTGAATATTTAAACTCACTTAAAAAACGGTTTAAAAATAAGCTTTAAAATTTACTTATTAAAATGATCCCAAACAGTTTTAGAAATATCAGAAATAATCTTGCAGTTTACGGCATCGGTTTCCGTAGAATTGCTTACAAATAAAGCAATTGCGTAATGTTTTCCGTTGGGTAAAGTTACAATTCCTATTTCATTTTCGGCACCGGTCAATCCGTCTTTATTCTTTCCGGAAGCTCCCGTTTTGCGGGCTACAGGGGTGTTTTCCGGCAATTGTTCTATCATTTTGTTTAATCCTGTTTTTGTTCCCAGCATTACTTCCATCAGATAGTTTGTAGAGTTTTTAGAGAGTAATTTTCTATCGTAGAATTTTTTCAGAACCTGAACTGCAGAATTGGTCGTGCTGTAATTTTCATACTGTGCGTTCCAATCTTTGTGCATCACTTCTTCATTATATTTTATCTGAAAACCTTTTATACCTTTAGAATCCATGAATTTCTGAACAGTTTGCGTACCTCCAATTAAATTCAAAAGAATATCACAACCATTATTATCGCTCATGGCAACGGTTTGATCGATAATTTCACTTAAAGGAACTTCCTCGTTTTTATCTTTATATTTATCGCGAAGAGGCGACCATGTATTTTCTAATAAATTTGATTTATCCAGTAAAATTTTTTGATCTAAAGACAGTTTTTGTTTATCAACAAGATCTAAAACAGCCGCCGCAATATGAAATTTGAAAACACTTTGCATCGGAAGTTTTTTTTCGCCATTTTTATTATAATTAAAATCATCTTCAAATCCTAAAACCGAAACGGCAACCGTCGCTTTTTTGTCTTTAATAATTGAATTGATTTTTTTGTCTAAAACATTGTCTTGAGCAAAGACAAATGCCGAGATCAAAAGAAAAAGAAATTTTATTTTTTTCATAATATTTTGGTTGAAAAAATCCCTCTGAAAAGAAGGATTTTATAGTTTAATTTAAAGTTTTTAAAATTATCTTATATTGCTAATACCTGCAACCATTATTCCAAAAAAAGCTAAAATATATAGCCCGATAATAATAATCGTAAGAATTCCTATAAACTTGTAGTGAGATTTCAGATATTCAAACGACTTTGTAAGATTTCCCTGATTATTCGTGTTTAAAGCAATCTTCATATTGGAAGCAAATTTATAAAGAAAATTGATCGGTATGAAATAAAAAGCCGCAATGACAAGGTAAATGATCGAGAACAGAGCGCCGCCACCCATTGGCATCATACTGTTATACGAACTCATTGATGCTCCGACTGTCATCATAATTAATGCAACAATTATCATAAGACCAATTCCGATATAGCCTAAAACGGCTAAAAAGGTGGTCCATTTTGCGGTTTCTGCAAGAAAAGATTTTGCAGCTTTGTCAATTCTTAATTCGTCAAATTGTTCGAAAGGAGATTTTGTTTCCATTATTGTTAAAATTTTTTTGGAAAATACTTAAAATTATTTTAACTCTGATTGGTGTGATGATATTTTTTTAAACTTAATTTTAAATCTTTATTTCACTTCAAAATAATTAAGATTAACTCCATCATTTTCGAAAATTATTCTGATTTTGTTTTCTCCTTTTTTAAGATTAACTCCTGTAGCAGAAACAGTTTTCCATATGTCATTTCCACCTGTTGAGTTTAAAGAAAACGTGGCCAATTGTTTTCCTGAAGCATCCTCAATTCTAATTTTTCCGTTATTATTGCTGGAATATCTGATGTCAAAACTATAGCTTTTATCGGCTTTTGCAGTAAATGTATATTGAATCCATTCTCCGGCTTCTGTTTTTCCAACATAATATTGATTGGTGATTTTGTCGTTACATTTATAAATATCAACGCCGTCATTTCTCATTTGATTTCCTGAATTCCATTCAGATTTTTTAGCAGGATCGCTCACCCAAAGATTGATGAAATCTTTATCTAAATAAGCCGAGCCCATTCTTCCCAAATCATAATCTGAAGCGAAAATTTTCCCCGGAACCTGATTATTTTTAAACGGTTTTGTAGATCCATCCGTTGTCTGTCTGAACATCGCATCAATCACATCATTTTTAATTTCTGTGTTATTGAATTTATAATTGTCAGCAATTTTTGCTAAAGCTTTTGTTGCAAATTCTTTTGTTGGTTTTTCTCCTCCTTTCGTCCAATAATCCAGTAATTTTTGATATTCGGGAGTGATTTTTACGGTGGTAATTCCTGCGATATTGTCGATTTTTTTCATTGGCCAAAATGCATATCCGATATTATGTTTATCTAAAAGCTGGATCAATTCTGTAAACCAAACATTAGAATTTTCTCCTGTTTCCCCCAACCAGATCGGCATATTGTGCTTTTCTCTTAGATCTAATGCATTTTTTATTGTTGCATCATCATTATAATTCCAGTATTTATGGAAGCTAAAAACCATGTTATCATCCCAAATCGGAGTTAATCCGTTGTAATTATTTCCCCATCCATTTCCTTCAATAATAATAATGTGTTTTTTGTCAACCTGACGAATCGCTTCTGTAATGTCTTTTTGCAGTTTCCAAAGAGGAGCGTTTGACATTTCATCTGTCCCGTTCGGATTTTTCCCAGTGAAATTAATGTTGGGCTCGTTGATTAAATCGTAACCACCAATCCACGGCTCATCTTTATATCTTTCTGCTAATTTCTTCCAAAGAGCGATTGTCTTTTTCTGATTTTCTTCGCTTTCCCAAAGTGATGGTTTTGATTTATCATTATCGGAAATATTCACATCATTTCCCTGTCCACCAGGCGCAGCGTGAAGATCTAAAATTAAATACATTTTATTATCTGCACACCATTTTAAAAGATCATCCGTCATTTTAAAACCATCTTCCAACCATGTGTTTTGACCTTTTACAGATTCTTTTTCAATCGGTAAAGTATATAAATTGTAATGCATCGGAAGCCTGATCGAGTTAAATCCTGCCTTTTTCAGAAAATCAATATCCTGTTTTGTAATTCCGTTTTTTAAATAAGCTTTATAGAAATCATTCATTCCCTTTTCACCGACTAATTCTGCAATCTTTTCTTTGATCTTATATTGTGGACCTGCAAAATCGGCAGTCTTCAACATATAGCCTTCCTGCAGCATCCATCCTCCCAAACCAAGGCCTCTCAATTGAATATTTTCTCCTTTATCATTAACGATTTTCTGACCATTTGTTTTTAAAAGCTGTGATGTCCCAAATTGAGACAATAAAAAAGCGGATAATAGGAATGCTCTTTTCATAGTTTTGATTTTTAAAATATTAGGGGTTGTTTTTAGAATTAATTACTTTTAGATAATCACAAATATATTTAAAATTTGTTGAATAAAAATTACAATTCACTTAAATTTAACCACAAAAGAAATAAAATAGGATTAAAAAATGTGTGTCTCTTACAGCTTTGAAATAATAGTAAGTTTTGGCTAAAGCAAATTGATATTATTATAATAAGAAAAAACGGGCTGAAGCCCGTTCCTATTGATATTTAAAGTTGTGTAATTCGTGAAAATTATTTGTGTGCTTTGTGTTTAAATTTAAAAACTAAGAAATCAATTTCATAATCTCCAAAGCCACTTTCAAAGCTTCAGTTCCATCTTCTAACGAAACTTCTACATTTTTACCTTCCATAATAGCATCAGCGAAAGAATTTAATTCATCTAAAATTGCATTATTAGGTTGAATGTTTGGATATTCAAATAAAATCTGATTCTTTTCTCCGTCAGCATTTTCAATAATCATATCAAATGGAGTAGGGTTTTCAGGAGCATCTTTCATACGAATAACTTCTGCTTTTTTCTCTAAGAAATCAACAGAAATATAAGCGTCTTTTTGGAAGAAACGGCTTTTTCTCATTGCCTTCATTGAAATTCTTGAAGTCGTAAGATTGGCAACACATCCGTTTTCAAACTCAATTCTTGCGTTAGAAATATCCGGAGTTTTACTCACTACGCAAACACCGCTTGCATGAATATTTTTAACTTTAGATTTTACTACACTTAATAAAATATCAAGATCGTGAATCATTAAGTCTAAGACCACAGAAACATCCGTTCCACGAGGATTAAATTCTGCCAATCGGTGGATCTCGATGAACATTGGATTTTGAATGTAATCTTTAGCTCCGATAAAAGCAGGATTATATCTTTCAACGTGACCTACCTGAGCTTTTATTCCATTTTCACGACACTTTTGAAGGATTTCTTCTGCCTGTTCAAGCGTGTGAGTTACAGGTTTTTCGATAAAAAAATGAAGCCCTTTATTAATAGCTTTTAAAGCATAATCGTAATGATAAATTGTTGGTGTTACAATATCCAACATCTCGATCTGATCCAAAAGATCTTCAAAGTTTTCAAAATATTTATAACCTAATTCGGCTTCTAATTTTTTTCCGTTTTCTACATCTTTATCATGGAAACCTACAAATTCATACTTATCTGATTGATTAAGAAGTCTTAAGTGTATCTTTCCTAAATGTCCGGCACCTACCAAACCTGCTTTTAACATAGTTGTATTAAATTTTTGTAAATATAATGATTTTAGGTATTCGGAAATAGATGATAGGTTTTAGGTTGATAAATAGTATTTGTTTTATTATTTTTGTGCAAACTACCACCAGAAACCCCAATAACTACCATCTAATGACGCAAGATTCGTTTGTACATAAAGGAAAAAGAAAGATTTTGGTTGAATATCTTCGACACAAGATCGGAATTTCGGATGAAAATGTACTTTCGGCCATGAATGATGTTCCGAGACACCTTTTTATTGAAAGTATTTTTGAAGATTTCGCCTATGAAGACCGTGCTTTTCCTATTTTGGCGCATCAGACGATTTCGCATCCTTCAACCGTTGCAGAGCAATCTGAATTGCTACAGTTAAAATCAGGCGAAAAAGTGCTGGAGATCGGTACAGGATGTGGTTATCAGACCGCTGTACTTATAGCAATGAAAGGGTTGGTATATACGGTTGAAAGACAGAAAGATCTGTTCGATTTTTCTAAGAAAAAGTTAAGAGAAATGCATTTGTATCCCAAATTTCAAAGCTTTGGTGATGGTTTTGCCGGACTTCCGACTTTTGCGCCTTTTGATAAAATTATTGTGACTTGTGGAGCTTCCGTTTTGCCCACAGAATTATTAAAACAGTTAAAAGTAGGTGGAAAAATGGTTATTCCATTAGGTCCGACCGATGAGCAGGTTTTATACAGATTCACGAAGATCTCTCCGACTGAGATTGAAAAAGAAGAATTTGGAGCTTACAAATTTGTTCCGATGTTAGGCAAAACTAATCAATAACTGTAATTGTTGGCAAAACGCTAAGACGCAAAGATTAATAAAAATACTTTTTTAAGGCGCTAGAAAATCAAAGATTTTCAGTGATGTTAACGTATTCAATTTTATCGAAGATAAAATCCTTGCGCCTTATTTGTATATAATTTAACTGAAAAATAGCGTCTTTGCGATGACCAACATTAAGAACTTAACAAATTATCCCATAATGTGGAAACCTCCGTCAACATGGCGGATTTCTCCTGTAATTCTTGTTTCTTTTCTGAAAAGATGAACAATTTCGTGAGCTAAATCTTCAGGTAAAGCATTTCCTAACGGACTTGTTTGATTCGCTTTTTCAACATCTTCAGCATTTAACGTTGCATTTCCGGCCTTGCTTCCCATGTAAGGTGAAAAACGGATTGCATTAGCTCGAATTCCGTATTTTCTGCCTAATTCATTGGCTATTTCCATGGTTAATCGTTCAAGCGCAGCTTTAGCAATACTGATATTAATGTAAGGAAAAGATGAAACTTTTTCTGCCGCAATATAACTTAGAGAAACAATAGAAGCTCCATTTTGGAGAACATTATTTGAAAGTAAAGCCTGTGATAAAGAAATCAAAGAAAACGCTGAAACATTCATGGTTTCGTTAAATTCTTCTACAGTAACCTCCAGCATTGGCTTGACGGATTTTTGTCTGATGGTTTTATCCATTGCAATGGCGTGAAGAAATCCGTTAAGTTTAATATCTTTTTGATAAAGATCTTTCGCCAGAAAATCCAAACTTTCGGGTAATGTTACATCTAAAGGAGCGGTGTAAACCTGATCTCCCAAAACTTTATGACATGCCGTTTGAAAGTCATTATAGTTTTTGTCAAGAAAGGCTTGCGCTTTTTCTGAAATATTTTTGTGAAAAGGAGTCACACCTAATCCGGCACACACAACTTTTCCGTTGTTTTCAAGGATTTTTTCGGCGGTTTTCATGGCAAGGGAATTTTCATCCGCGATGCCTGTTATAAGAAATGTCTGATCTTTCAGCATAATTTTTTCGGTATTATTTAAAATAAGATATTGATTTTAAGCTTTATAAAGAGCGGTTCCCCAAGTCCATCCAGAGCCTACGGCTGCAAATAAAAGGATATTTCCGGGTTGTATTTTCCCGCTTTTGTAAGTTTCATCAAGGACGATAGGAATTGTTCCGCCCGAAGTATTGGCGTATTTATCCATGTTTGTCATTACTTTTTCAAAAGGGATATTCACTTTTCTGGCAGTTTCCTGAAGAATTCTGATGCTTGGCTGGTGAGGAATTACCCAATCCACATCATCTTCTGAAAGCTTATTAGCCTCAAGAATTTCAGTAATTGTTTCAGGTAAAACTTTGGTTGCCGTATTAAAAACTTCTTTACCATTCATCTGAAAATAATGAAGTTTCTGCTTTAAAGTTTCTTCTGATGCAGGCATTTCAGAACCTCCGGCAGGAATGTTGAAATGATATTTTCCTCGTCCATCAGCATGAAGTTTAAAATCAAAGAAACCTTTATCTTCAGTCGTTCCTGAAAGTAAAATTGCTCCGGCACCATCTCCGAAAAAAACAGAATCTTTTCGCTCCCAATCGGTAATGGTAGAAAAAGTATCAGCTCCGATAATTAAAACATTTTGGTACATTCCCGTTTCTATGAACTGGCAACCGATTGCAATGCCATATAAACCTCCTGAACAAACTGCCGAAATATCAAATGCTACCGCCTGATAAGCGCCCATCTTTTCCTGAACGAAACACGCTGTAGATGGAGCCTGTCTGTCCGGAGTCGAAGTTGCTACAATAATTAAATCGATCTCTTCCGGTTTTAGATTAGCTTCTTTTAATGCTTCCAAGCCTGCTTTATAAGCCAGATCGCTCGTTACTTCACCCTCTGCAATTCTACGTTCCTTAATTCCTAAATTTTTATAGATCCACTCATCAGAAGAGCCGATGGCTTCAAAAAAGTCGTTTTTCAATATTTTTGGAGGTACATAAGAACCTGTGCCTTTTATAAAGGCATTTTTTTTAATCATCATATTTTGCGGTATGTTTACAGATTTTGATTAATTTTTGATTTTAATGTGAAAACAAAGTAAATCTAGTGATAATTATATTAAATTAAAGTTTTGCCATGTGTTTTTTTGATTTATTTTATGGGTGAATTTCCAAGAAATATTGGGAAATTTATCAGTATTATTAACCAAATTTAATACTGTTTTCGGAATGAAAATTGTATCATTTTTATTAGCAAATCATTGAAATCATCACTCGATTTTAATACTATTCAAAAAAAACGCAAAACAATTCAGACTGTTGATGAAAATTTATTCTTAATGAATCGAGAGAGATATATGAAAAAATAATTTTAAATAATAAAGTTAAAAACCTCATTTTCATTAGGCGTGAGGTTTTTTATTTTGAAAGTTTTGACTATTAATTACAAAATAAATAATGAAAGTATTCATCAACAAAAGAATTCCGGAAATAGGAATTAAAATGCTCGAAGAAGCAGGATTGGAAGTTACATTCCCAACACATGACAATTTGCCTCATGAAGAATGGTTAAAGTATTGTGAAAATGCTGATGCGATTTTAAATGTAGGACACAATAAATTTGACAGAGAATTTTTCGAACAATGTCCAAATGTAAAGGCAATCGCTTTGTATTCTGTTGGTTTTGATCATGTTGATATTAAAGAAGCTACTCTCAAAAATATTCCCATCGGAAATACACCGGATGTTTTAAGCAGAGCTACTTCTGACGTTGCGTTTTTATTAATGCAATCGGTTGCAAGAAGGGCGAGTTTTAATTTTCAGAAAGTAAAAGAGGGAAATTGGGGTGATTTTGATCCTCTTCATGCTTTGGGACAGGAATTATACGGAAAAATTTTAGGAGTTTTCGGGTTGGGAAGAATAGGTTTTGAAATGGCTGAAAAGTGTAAAAAAGCCTTTGACATGAAGATTATTTACCACAATCGCCATCATAATGAAGAAGCAGAGAAAGAGCTCGATGCAACGTATGTTTCTTTCGATGAATTAATTGAACAATCTGATATTTTGAGTATTCACGCTAATTTTGTCCCGGATCAGAAAGATCTTTTCAATGCTTCCGTTTTTGAGAAAATGAAACCTGATTCTATTTTTATTAATACAGCCAGAGGTGGTTTTCATAATCAAAAAGATTTGTATGAAGCATTGGTTTCAAAACAGATTTGGGGAGCCGGTTTAGACGTCACAAATCCAGAACCTATTTTTAAGGATGATCCAATTTTAGAGCTTTCAAGTGTTTGTGTGTTACCACATATCGGTTCAGCAACGATTGAAGCGAGAAACGGAATGGCAAAAGTAGCCGCAGAGAATATCATCGCTTTTTCTAAAGGTGAGAAAATGCCGAACTGCGCTAATCCTGAAGTTTATAATATTTAATGAAAATTAAAGATTAGGTTTAAATATTTCTAAAAAGATAGAAGTTGGAATCATTTTTGTCTTTTATTAAATCAACACTAAATACAATATAACATTATGATACCTGAAGATAATACCAACGAACAGAACAGAAAGCTCGAACAAATGGATTATAGTCCAATTGAAGACATCTTTAACAGAGAAAAACATATTCCTTTGGATGGAGATGGAAATCCTATCTTAAATGAAGATATTGATGATGACAAAATAGATAAAGGATTGGATATCCCCGGCGTTGAAGATGACGATGAAATGGAAGAAATCGGCTCCGAAGATGAAGAAAATAATTATTGGAGCACAAGTGATAATGATGATGATCATGAAGAAACAAACGATGATGTGCTTACCTAAAATAATAGGCCTTACTAAAATTTAGTAAGGCTTTTTTTTGTTAACTATTTGTATGTAAGTGTTTGTTTATTAGTGTAATACTGTTTGTTGTTGTTAATTTAACATAAATAAATGGTTATGTTTGAATATTCTATTGTTAAAAGTGCTAAATTTATCATTACCTAGTGATTAATATTTTTAACCTATGAAGAAACTTTTACAAATTTTACTCATATTCGTTGGAGTTTTTACATTTTCTCAAGCGCCTGTAAACATCAAAGTGAAAGATGCTCTAGGTAATGAAAATTTCAACGTTACGTGTGCTAATGACCTCGATGCCAACGGTTGTATAGCACTGCATGTGGAATATCCTGAGTTGAAGGAAACGACAAATTATCAGGTAAGTCCGGCATCATACAGTCCGCCGATCGCAATGAATCAGGGAACTGCGCTTAATGCCAATTATGATGATTTGTTTGCTGTAAAATTGGATCTTCCGTTCAAGTTTTGCTTTTACAATCAATATTTTGAAGCGGTAGTTGTGGGTTCAAATGGAATGCTCACTTTTGATGAAAGTCAGCTCGGTAACATCAATTATCCGAATGTTCAATGGCAAAATCCAAATGTGAGTCTTCCAAAAAATTCTATTTTTGGGGTGTATCATGATATGGTTTTTTCATCAAATGATCAGTCTGAAATCTATTATTCCGTGATCGGAACGGCGCCTTACAGAAAGTTTATTGTTAATTTTTATGAGGGAAGAGTAGCGGGCTGTACAGACCGTTCTTCTTCGCAAATTGTACTTCATGAAACAACAAATCAAATTGAAGTTTTTGTTGATAAAAAATTAGCGCCCTGTCCAACCCGAAAATTTGAAAATGCCCTCATTGGCGTTATCAACAGTGATGGAACGGTTGGTGTTTCTCCGGCATCAAGAAATACGGGAGTTTGGCAGGCTTTGCAGGAAGGCTGGAAGTTTAATCCGGTCGGAAATGTTATTCTGCCACAGGTAACATGGACCAATGCTGCAGGACAAACCGTTGCTACAGGTGTACAAGCGACTATTTGTCCGACACAAAATGAAGTCTACACAGCCAATGTTTTATTTAATATCTGCGGAAATAGTACGCTTACCTTGACAGATGATTTTACGATCACTTTCGATCCAACTTATCCGGTTGCTAAGAATTATACGCAAAATTTTTGTGGTAATGCTTCAGTTAATTTAAGTCTAAATAGTTTTCAGTCAAATCTTACTTCTCAGAATCCGGCTAATTTTAATTTTAGCTATCATTCGACATTGTTGGACGCGCAAAATAATCAGAATGCTTTGCCTAACGCCTATGTTTTGACTGCGAATACTGTTTTATATGTAAGAATTCAGAATCCAAGTAATCCGACATGTTTCAGGGTTGCAGTTTTAACACTTAATTTTGCATCGAAAAACCTGCTGAAATCTACAGTTGAACTTTGTGATACCAATAACAATGGAGTAGAGCAAAACTATGATCTTTCTTTGCTTAATATTGAGCTTTTTCCTCCCGGAACTACGGGAATTACATATTTTGCAACCCAATCTGATGCTCAAAACAATAATAACAGCATAACGACAGCAAATATTACAACGAATACTAATATTTGGGTGAGGCTTCAGGATGCGACCTGTACTTATATTTTAGGTCCGGTTCATTTTCAGTTTAAGCCTGGGGCTAATGTCAATTCTCCGCTTACATTTCCTTATACGATGTGTGATATTAATGCTGATAATCAGGAACCTTTTGATTTTGGATTAAATGTTGGTCCATTAATTACAACCCAAACTGGAGTTGTTTTTACAGCATATTCTACCTATAATGAAGCTTATACAAATATTGGAACTGTATTAACGACCATTAAACCAGGACAATATAAAGTTTTTATAAGAGTTGATATTCCAAATGGCTGTTTTGCTGTAGTTGAGGTCAATATGGATATAACTTTTACTAAAATTGAAGTCAACGAAAAGCATGAATATATCTGTTTTAATGGAACGGATAATATCACAATCAATCTCAATACGTTGTCTGCGGGAATGCTTATTTCTCCAACAACTGTTCCTGTGACTGAATTTTATCCTGATGCTGCAAGTGCAGAATTGGGAACGGGAGCGATAAGTCCAAATCAGACGATTACAACGGACGGAAATTTTGTAACCCAAACCTATTTTGTACGTTTTGAACAATCTGATATCTGTTACACAGTAAGACCTTTGAATGTACATTTGGTTCACCCTGTGGCTGTTCAGTCAAGTTTTTCGGTGTGTGATTTTAATAATGATAATTCTGAAAATGTAACGTTATCTCAATTCAGTGCTTCGATTATTGGAAATCAGAATGCTACAACATTATTCTATCTTAGTCAGATTGATGCACAAAATGGGAATAATCCTGTAACCAACGTTACTCTTACAGTAAGCCAGCAGGTTTTTGTGAAAATAACGTCTTACAATTGCGTGCAGATTTATCCTATCAATTTAAGTTTAAATTCAACGCCGATTGTTAATTCTCCGGTTACGATTTCGCTAAACAATATTTGTGATAATAATAATGACGGTGCGGAAATTTATAACTTAATTCAGGCTCAATCACAGATTTATAGCGGAACGGATGCTACTTTTACCTATTATACTTCTTATGATCCTGTAACCCATATTTTTACAGGTGAAATTGCCAATCCGAGTCAATATAACGTTCCGGGAAATGCTACTGTTTATGTGAAGGTTAAATTTAATAACAGTGAATGTTTTTCTGCGGCTCAGTTAACGATCCAGATGACATTTTTACCTCCAGTTGTTCTTCAGAATGCGTTTTTGGAAAAATGTGATGAAGATTTTAATTTAAGTGAAACTTTTCAGTTGAATGATGCGATTCCGCAGTTGTTTATTGCTTCTCAAAATACACAGCCACTTTCCAATATGACGATCACGTATTACAATACGGCTGCAGAAGCAAATGCAGGAGCGGCGGGAACGCAGATAGGCAATACAATTACAACAAATATTTCATCCGTGCAGGTTTGGGCGAGATTTCAGTCTAAAACTTCGGGTTGTTATTCTGTGGCTCCGATTCAGTTGAATACATATTTTCCTCCGAAAGCAATCAATTCAACCTTAACAGTTTGTGATGAGAACTTAGACGGATCTTATGAAGTGAATTTGCTGAATTTCACGAATTTAATGGTTGATATTCAAAATCCGGCTAATATATTTAGTTTTTATTTAACGGAACAAAACGCACAAAACGGAACGAATCCTATTCCTAATCCACAGAATTTTACGGCAAATCCGTTCCCGACTCAGATTTGGGTGAAAGTTCAGAATATGGCGGCTTGTGATGATGTAGCAAGTATTAGTTTTCTATTTGGATCTAAGGTTGTTCTTCAAAACGGAGGTCCTTTTAACCTAAATAATGTTTGTGATACAGGAAATGACGGAATAGAAAATGTTAATTTAACTCAGTATGAACAGCAGATTTATACAGGAGGTAACGCAACGTTTACTTATTATCCTTCTTTGGCAGATATTAATGCTAACACAAATGTCATTGCAACGCCTTCCAATTATTCATTTAATCAAAATACAGGATCAAATACTATTTATGTAAAAGTAAGTGTTCCCGGATCTTGTCCTGAAAGAGTAGAAATACATTTATCTTTAAAACCAACTCCGATTTTCAGCATTCCGACGCAGTATATTTGTCAGGATGGTTCGTTAACGTACACTGTTCATGTGGAAGGATTTAATATTGTAAGCTATGTTTGGACAGATCCAAACGGACAGATAGTTTCAAACACAGATACCATTACAGGAGTTACTGTAATCGGAACTTATACGCTCATAGTGACGGCAGATAACGGATGTTCTTACACGGGTACTTTTGAATTGAAATATTACGATGTTCCCGTTATCCAAAAGCTTGATATTAATGGAAATAACTGTACGGTTTACGCTACAGGTTCAAAAACAATATTGTATTCGATAGACGGAATTACATGGCAGGCAAGCAATACGTTCTATAATTTACCGACAGGAATTATCACTTTTTATGTAAAATATGTAGACGGTGAATGTATCGTAAAACAGGACGGAGTAATTTTGGATATTAAAAATGCCATCACACCAAACGGAGACGGACTTAACGACAAATGGATCATAAAAAATCTCCATGTTTTTGGAAATAGAATGACCAACGTCAAAGTATTCGACCGTTATCAGGCTTTGATTTTCGAACAGAATACCAATACTCAAATCATCTGGGACGGTACAATCTTAGGAAGATCGATTCCAACATCAAGTTATTGGTATGTCATTACGCTTCCTGACGGACGATCATTTACCGGTTGGATTCTCGTCAAAAATAATAATTAAAAAAAATCATTTCTCATGAATATAACCTTACCGAATTTCGGTAAGGTTTTTTATTTTTGAAAGATAAATACAAACAAATAATGAAAGAAACCCTAGCCCAAATCAACGAAATTCCCATCCCTAGGAACTTTGTAGAACATCTACCTTACAATTTAAATGTAAAAAAGTTAATTTTTAACAGGATCTTTCAAAAGAAAATACTGAATATTACGTTTAATTCTTAAATTTGGCTCATGCGAAAGAATCTTTATCTTATCATTATATCATTTTCTCTTATTAGTTGCTATACTTATCAGATTAAAAAACCTGTTGATACAGCGATAGACAATAAGCAGGACCCTAAAAGGAATACAACTCTTCCTAATAATACTTCTCCGCAAATGACAAGTACAACAGCTGGATCCCAAAACCCGAACGCGCAACAAACGCCTATTCCGATTAATGTGCAGGAGAAACTTACACCTAACAAAAATGTTAAAATTGAGGTTGATGGCAAGACTTATAAAGTAATAGTTGACAAGTGGGAAAGCGATAGTCTGGTTGTACATCCGGTTCATAATGCTAAAAAAACTCTGAAATTCCATAAGAACCAGATTAATGCCGAGAAAATTAAGGAAAAACGCTTTTCACAACCGATAGCTGATATTATTACTGTTGTTGCTTATGCCGGAATTGGTGCTTTAATTTATACTCTTATACGCTAATTTTTTTTCTTTGAATTTTCGCTAATCGGAATTTTTACCGTTTAGTTGCATTGTATTTTCTAATTTGAATATCTTTAAGACTTTCAAACTAAACTCAGAACTTTATATAACAATATGACTTTCCAAGAACAAATACAGCAGGGGATTCCAAATCAATTACCTCAGATAAAACCATACGAAACCAATATAAACCATGCGCCGAAGCGTAAAGAAATTTTAGGTGAAGAAGAGAAAAAATTAGCCTTAAAAAATGCTTTACGTTATTTCGAACCTCAGTTTCATGCAGAATTACTGCCTGAATTTAAAGAAGAACTGGAAAAATACGGTAGAATTTACATGTATCGTTTTCGTCCGGATTACGAAATGAAGGCAAGACCAATCTCAGAATATCCCGGAAAATCTGAGCAGGCGAAATCAATTATGTTGATGATTCAGAATAATCTGGATTATGCGGTGGCTCAACATCCTCACGAATTAATTACGTACGGTGGAAATGGAGCTGTTTTCTCAAACTGGGCTCAATATCTTTTAACAATGAAATATCTGTCTGAAATGACGGATGAACAGACGTTGACAATGTATTCAGGGCATCCGATGGGGTTATTTCCTTCTCACAAAGACGCTCCAAGAGTTGTTGTGACGAACGGAATGATGATTCCAAACTATTCTAAGCCGGATGATTGGGAGAAATTCAATGCTTTGGGTGTTTCACAGTACGGACAAATGACGGCTGGAAGTTATATGTACATCGGCCCACAAGGAATCGTTCACGGAACGACGATTACGGTTTTAAATGCTTTCAGAAAAATCAATAAAGAACCTAAAGGCGGACTTTTCATTACTTCGGGCTTAGGTGGAATGAGTGGTGCTCAGCCAAAAGCAGGAAATATTGCAGGTTGTGTAACGGTTTGTGCTGAGGTAAATCCGAAGATTACAAAAATTCGTCATGATCAAAAATGGATCAATGAAGTTCATGAAAATCTAGATGAATTGGTAGAAAGAGTGAAAAAAGCTCAGGAAAATAACGAAACTGTTTCGTTGGCTTATCTTGGAAATATCGTTGAGGTTTGGGAAAAATTTGATCAGGAAAATTTAAGAATTGATATTGGTTCAGACCAGACCTCACTTCATAATCCTTGGGCTGGAGGTTATTATCCTGCGGGACAAAGTTTTGAAGAATCAAACAAAATGATGGCCGAAGATCCTGAATTATTCAAAGAAAAAGTTCAGGAAACATTAAGAAGACACGCGGCAGCAATCAATAAACATACAGAAAAAGGAACCTATTTCTTCGATTACGGAAATGCCTTTTTATTGGAAGCTTCAAGAGCCGGAGCTGATGTGATGTCAGAAAATCCGACAATTGGAAAAGAATTTAAATATCCAAGTTATGTTCAGGACATTATGGGACCGATGTGTTTCGATTATGGTTTTGGACCATTCCGTTGGGTTTGCACAAGCGGAAATCCGGAAGATTTACAGAAAACGGATGATATTGCCTGTCAGGTTTTAGAAGAAATGATTAAAACATCTCCTGAAGAAATTCAGCAGCAGATGAAAGATAATATTCAGTGGATCAAAGGTGCGCAGGAAAATAAATTGGTTGTTGGTTCTCAAGCAAGAATTTTATACGCTGATGCAGAAGGAAGAATGAAAATTGCAGAAGCCTTCAATAAAGCCATCAAAAACGGTGAGATCGGAGCAGTGGTTTTAGGAAGAGATCATCACGATGTTTCGGGAACGGATTCGCCTTATAGAGAGACTTCCAATATTTATGATGGTTCAAGATTTACGGCAGATATGGCGATTCAAAATGTGATTGGTGACAGTTTCCGTGGGGCAACCTGGGTTTCTATTCACAATGGAGGCGGAGTTGGCTGGGGAGAAGTAATCAACGGTGGCTTCGGAATGTTGCTTGATGGAAGCGATGATGCCGACAGAAGATTAAAATCAATGCTTTTCTGGGACGTTAACAACGGAATTTCAAGAAGAAGCTGGGCTAGAAATGAAGGTGCCGTTTTCGCCATCAAAAGAGCAATGGAAATGGAACCGAATTTGAAAGTGACGTTGCCGAATTTTGTGGATGAGAATTTGTTTTAAAACTTTTTAGATATGGAAAAACCTGCTGTGAGGCAGGTTTTTTATTTTCCAATATTTATTTTAGAATTGTTAATTTTTCCAGAAACAGAAATGTTATTATTGCCATTTTGATTAATTATACTTGAATAATTAGGGGATTCTTTAATTTTTTTAATCAATTCCATAATAGATACCTTAAATTCTTCATCACTTTTTAATTTAATTTCAAGTAGTTCATGAAATCTATCTTTATTTAATTGTTCTTCTGGGGCAATCTCAAAAGCTTCAACTACAGCAATCTCATCTTCATTAGAGAAAATGGTTTTAATTTTTTCCCAAGCATCTTTAGCTATAGTTTTTATTATTTCTTTTCCACCTAATTCTAAAAAAGGTTGTAATGTTGAAATTGTATCTGTGGTAATAATTGAATAGTCTATCATTTTTTTAACCAATTTAATTGTTCAAAAATTTTTTCAAATCGAAATTTTCTAGATTCATATAATTCACCTACTGTGGTTGATATAAATGCTTGTATATAGGCATCTCTATCTTTTTCTAATGATTTTTCACACATGTCAATAAAGCCTTTAGAAATCTCAAAACTCATATGAAATGGCTCGCCATATTCAAGTCGTTTTGGAAGACTTAATTCTTCTTCTAAATGCATCATTACAAATGTATCGTGTGACATGCCCTCACCTAAATCAAACTTTGGAAAGACTTTAAATGTTGGTTGATTAAAATATCTATGCTCTTTAGTCAAATTAGTTATTGTTAATCCAAACTTTAATTTTCGATGTGAACTTCCTAACTCTGCTAATGTAGTTAAATAAACATTTGCATCAATTTCCATTTTATTATTCTTTTGATTTTCTTCTAGAATTTTAATAACTTCCAATGGAACTTTTTTTAAGTCACCCCCAAATTCAATTAGAGTTTTTCGTATTTCATCAGAATTGTTTGGGTTTATGGTAATTATTGAACCATCAATATTACTAACAATAATATTCCCAGTACCATCAATTTTGAAATTATTTTCAAAGTTGTCCATAAATTATAGTATTAATTAATCTTTAATTACCTCAAAAGGCCAAGTATAATGGCTTGATGCAAAAGGCCGATTTCCATTTGTTGGAGTAATTATCTTTGCTCTTATCTTGAATTTTGTTCCAACAGGAAAGTCTGTTGATAATACTTTTGAACATTGTACAAACATTGTCTCTAAATAAGGGTCTTGATTCGGAAGAGGTTTTATATGAATTGGACCATGTTTCCCCCTTTCATTAGTTAATACACTTTGTACTATAATATAATCATATTCCATCTTTACTATAACATTTTTTATTAGAATTCTTTTTAATACTTGCATTTTTAGAAAATGCTAATTTAAATATTGACTATCAAATATATAAAACGATCCTAATATATAATTCCGTAGAAATACGGAATTATTGAATTTCCATCCAAATAAAAACAAACAGCATTAATTTTAAAAAGTTATGATATAGGTTGTAAATAAAGTGATTTGTTTAAATCTAAAATGTAATTGAAATAAACCATATATTTCCTATATTTGTATCATAAATCGATACAAAAAACATAAAATAATGATAGCAGAAATAGAAAAATTCATCGAAATCCAAAATAATATCGATGAGATTTTAAAAAATTCTCCTTTCAAAATGTCTTATATCATTGAGAAATCCGGAATTAAAAAACCTACTTTTTTCAAAAAACTGAAAGAAAAAAGATTTACACCGGAGGAGCTTTTAGTGATTTCAAAAACAATAGAAGTGAAGCAGTGGAGAAATGAAACTAAAGAAGAAATTCTGGAATCTTTGAAAAAATCGGAAGAAGATATTAGAAACGGGCGTGTTTACAGCTATGAAGAGGTAAAGGAAAGATCTAAAAAAAGATTAGAAAATTACAGAAATGAAAATCCAATTTAGTAAGCAATCTTTTGATGATTTAGATGAAATTGAAGATTATCTTTTAAATAAATGGAATGATAAGGTTTTGGAAGATTTTAATTTAAAACTAGATCATTGCATTAAGCTTATAATAGATAGAGTTGCAGTTTTCCAAAAATATGAAGATACCATTTATCACAAAGTTTTAATCACTAAACACAATACGATGATTTATAGTTTGAATGAAGATACGCTTACGGTTCACAGAATTCTCCAAAACTTCCAAGATCCAGATGAAAATTATAAATCTGTGACAATATAAATTCAAAACAGAAGAACTCAACTTATCGTGTATTCAAAACTCAAACCTCTCGGAATTCTTTCATTATTACTATTGATGGCATTTTACAGCCTTCAGGAAATTCCGTTGGTGTATCCGTCCTATTTTCCGAAGCCGTTGTATGATTTTAAGGCGAATCCGTTGAAACGTGCTAAAATAGAATTGGGCAGAAAACTATTTTATGACCCAATTTTATCGAGAAATAATATGGTTTCGTGTTCTTCCTGTCATAATTCAAACCAAGCCTTTTCCCATGCAGGAAATGGTTTAAGCAAAGGAATTGAGGATGGAATAGGAGACCGAAATTCACCCGCGATATTCAATCTTGCTTGGCAGAAGAAATTTATGTGGGATGGCTCGGTTGTGAATATTGATGTTCAGGCTTTGGCGCCAATCAATCATCCTAAAGAAATGGGGGAGGATATTAATGTTCTTGTCCGAAAACTTAATAAATCAAAAGAATATAAAACGCTTTTCTACAGAAGTTTTGGTGACAGTTTAGCAACAACGGAGCGGATTATGAGATCACTTTCGCAGTTTCAATTGACGATTGTTTCTGCTAATTCTAAATATGATAAAGTAAAGCAGGGCAAAGCAAAATTCACTGAGTCGGAAGCGAATGGATATCAATTATTCAAAAACAATTGTAGTTCGTGTCATACCGAGCCTTTGTTTTCCAGTTATGAGTTTGCAAACAATGGACTTCCCATCAACCCCGAACTCAAAGACTACGGAAAATGGAATAAAACAATGGAATCGGAAGATAAACTGATGTTCAAAATTCCAAGCCTCAGAAATCTTTCTTATACTTATCCTTATATGCATGACGGCAGATTTCAAACGCTGAATGAAGTGTTGGAACATTATGAAAAAGGCATAGAAAAAAGCCCAACATTAGCAAAAGAACTTCAAAATCCGATTGTTTTTAATCCAAAACAGAAAGAAAATTTGTTGGCTTTTTTGAGAACGCTTAATGATTCTGTGATGGTTTCAAATAGAGAATATCAAAAAATTAATAAGTAAGAACACTAATATCACAAATGAGTTCACAAATTTTCACAAATCTTTAATTAGTGTTATTTGTGAAAAATATTAGAGCCATTTGTGTTTAAATAAAAACGCTAATATCACAAATGAGTTCACAAATTTTCACGAATCTTTAATTAGTGTTATTAGTGAAAACATTAGAGTCATTTGTGTTTAAACAAATAAATTAAACAATGAAAAAAATAGGAATTATAGGTTGTGGCTGGCTAGGCGGTCATATTGCGGAGAGATTATCCGGTCAGTATGAAATTTTCGTAACTACCACTTCTCCATCTAAAATAGAAGATCTAACTTCAAAAGGATGTCACACCACATTGGTTGATTTTCCGAATGATCTATCCGGAACCATGACAGAATGGGAAGTTGCACCACAATTGGATGCCGTGATTATTACAGTCCCTTTTGCCGGAGTAAGAGGTGCGGAAATTCCGTTGCAGGAAAAAGCTCAGAACTTGTTGACATTCCTTGGAGATTACAAAGGTCAGCTCTTTTTGATGAGTTCTACCGGAGTTTATCCCGAGACTGAAAAAGAATTTACAGAAGACGATCGATCTGCGGATGAGGTTCCGAGTGAGAGTGTCATAAAAAATATATTCCCTCATGTCAATATCTTGAGATTGGCTGGATTAATGGGAGATCAGCGATTGTTGAAGAATTATAATATTTCCAATTTGGATCTGTTGGTGAACCATATTCATTACGCTGATATTTGTTCGGTCGTTGAAAAAATGCTGAACAACCAATCTCAATCCAAAGTGTATAATGTGGTGGCGCCTGTTCATCCTAATAAAGAAGAAATCATCAATGCTCAGAAAGATTTGCCGTATTCGGGAGAACGTACTACAAAAGGCAGAACAATATCACCTGCAAAATTAATTGCAGAGTTGGATTTTGAATTTGAATATCCGGATCCGAGGTATTTTCATTTGTAACTGATAAAACCTGCTAATGTGGCAGGTTTTTATTTATCTCAGCTAGTTTATTAGTAAACAGTAGTTGGGCTTTTTTATTTATTTCTAACTTTAAATTTAGATCTAATTTATTTATAGTATTATTATCTAATAAATTCTGTTCTTTAATATTATCTAACTTACGTTTTATATCAAAAGGGTAGTCCCAAAGTTGCTCAACAACATGAGAAGCCATATCAGCTAGATAAACTTTTAATTCTGAAAACTCCTCAATAACATAAGTACTCTTCACATCAATCATCCAATTAATTAATTGTTCAAATATTTGTGAGTATTTTACTGACACATAATACAATCCTTTGATATCAGAGGGTTTACCATTTTCATTGACAAATTTATCTATGACAGGAAATAAGTTTGTCAAATTATTTGTTATACTCATTACTGACTTTAAACGATTTGAACCCCATTTTGATAATTCATTTAGATCATTAATGAAATACTTAGGTTCTATTAAAATTGAATACTCAATGTCATTTTTTAGAAATTCCTTTTTTTCAATTTCATCTATAAATGTTTGATATAGAAATTCAAGTTCGTAGTAATCTTGTTTTTCAATAAGTATTTTTAAACATTTTTCACTAAGATTAATTTTAAAGAAGTCATCAATATTTTTATCAAATATATTTTTAACTTTTAAACTATCTTTAAATAAATAAGATAATTGATTCTTTAATGTTTCTATAATCTCTCTAGATTGTTCAAATGGAAATACCCATAAATTTCTCTTGGATCTAATATCATCAATGAATTCAAATATTTTATTATTATCAACTATTTTTGAAAAATCAGCATCTTTATTATCCTTCCATATACTTAGCGTAGTCAAAATACTTTTATCAATAAAGCAAAAAATTGGAATTCCTTTTTGTTTAGCGGTTAAGAATTCAGTATTAGTTATTGATTTTCCACTGTCTATAATACTTCCATATCTACTTCCAACAATTAATACAAGTATATCGGCGTTGTCTTTAACGTTTTTAATGCAATTTTCTACTGCTGTTAAATCAGGGGAAACAGGAAAGCTATTATATTCTGATAAAATAGGATTGTGACCGGAGTCTTTTATAAAATCACTAATATTGGCTCTCAGATGTGATAGATCATAGCAAGTTGAGCTAATGAAAATATTAAGATTATTCATTATTGAAAATTATAGGTTAATAGTTTATACTCTCAAATATAAGGCATATAATTTATATTCTAAAGTTCATCAAATATAAATATCTAAACCAATTTGTGATTACGGTTTCCCATAATTCAAAGCCTTCCAGCCGACACAATCGCTATTTACAATTTAAATACTTTTTACAAAGCTTTAAAATAGCCTTATTCGTAACCAAACACAAATTACATTAGACCCAAACAATAGCGTTTATAATCAAATACAAAATACATTTAGGAAAAACAATACTGTTTGCGACCAAATACAAATTGTTTTTGTTTCCAATAATACTGTTTGTCATTAAATACAAAATTTTTATATTTGAAACATAGAAATTGTTCCATAATTAATAATAAAAACACAATCTACGTATGAAAATTACATTAGCAAGGCTAAGTACTAAAGATCTTGCGACTTTAGCTCAAAGAATTATTTCAAATTCTCAATCAGGAAAATATGCTGTGATTACCAATCATCCTTTACTTTCGGTTTTACAGAACTCATACACCGAGTATGACAGTGTATATACCAAACAGGTCTACAGCGGAAAAGGACAAGATGTCGCTACCCTAGATCATGAAAGAGATGTCGCTTACAGCAGTATGAAGGCATTCCTGAATGGTTACCGAAAACTTTCTTCAATGGCTAATTATCAGTTGGCGAAAGATCTGTATGGAGTATTCAAAACTTTTGGGTTGGATCTTGACCGTTTAAGTTATTCCTCCCAAACAGCTCAGATGAAAAAGCTGCTTGAAACCTTAGAACGTCCTGAAAATATGGAGAAAATAGCCAATCTTTCCCTGAATACTGCTTATGAAGATATGAAGTCTAAGCATAAAGCTTTTGAAATTCTGTTTGCAGAACAGGCAGAAGCCAACGGTGAACTCCGCCAGATGAAAAGTGCTTCAGCTATCCGCAAAGATCTCGAAAAGATACTAAAAGCTTATATCAATCTGGTGACTGTAATGAAAGATGTTCCGGATTGGGAACTTTTCTACGCCGACACCAACGAACTTGTGAAGGCTGCGAAAAATTCGTCTATAGCTAAAACTAAAGAGGGAAATTCATCAGATAAGAAAATGTAAATTATTAAACTCAGCGTAATGCTGAGTTTTTCTTTAAATTGAAATAATGCTTCGACTCCGCTCAGCATGACATCGCTAAAAAGTTACGCTATAGTAAGCAGTTAGTATTAGAAATGTCATGCTGAGCGGAGTCGAAGCATTATATTATTACTATATAGTTTCCAACCTTTTCCCTCAATCCCGCATCTATATATAAAAAGCTCTTATGAAGATCACTATATCAAAACCATGTCATGAAAACTGGGAAACAATGACCCCCGCGGAAAAAGGAAGATTTTGTTCTGTCTGTTCTAAAACTGTTCGGGATTTTACCGTTGCTTCGGATGATGAAATTATTGAGGTTATTTCTAACGCCGCAGACAAAGATATTTGCGGTAATTTTTATGATTCGCAACTCAATAGAAATTTGCAATATTCTTATATCAATTCAATTTTTGTGAAGTTTGCAGTGGGTTTTATTCTGACAACGGGAGGATTTGTTTCTTTACAGGCACAGGAAAATAAGCCTAATGTAATGATAAATAAAGTGCCGGGAGTAGTCATTAATCAGCCAAAAGATACTTTAAGCAGACGACAGATGACGGTTGGTGGTATAAGTTCAGGTGTAAGAAACGACCAGAAAGCTTTGGTGGTAATGGATGGTAAAGTAATTAGTTTAAAGGATTTTGAAGCATTCGATTCTAATTCAATAAAAACAGTAAATGTTCTGAAAGGTGCTTCCGCAACAGCGTTATACGGTGCTCCAGCTCAGAATGGAGTCATTATTATTACAACTAAAAAGAAATTCAAAAAGAAGAAATTAGAATGAGGACTTTGATAACCTTCTAAAAAAATAAAAAACCCTCTAAAAAGAGGGTTTAAATTATATTAAGGATTTACTACTCGTGGTTTACATCCACATAGACAGTCTTCCAGACCTGAAACTTCATCACATACTCCCACAGCTTCGCATTTGTATATGTAACCAACTGGACATTGAGGATTTGGACCTGCTCCTTTTACTGTTTTTAGTTGCTCTCTTGAAATTTTTTTCAAATTTTTCATAGTAATTGTTTAATTTGTTTGAATTCCAAATATAACAATATTCCCTAAATGAAGAATTATATTTTTAAATTTTAAGAAAATTTTAATTTTTCACCGCTTTAATCGCTGCTTCATAATTCGGTTCATGCGAAATATCAGCAACCTGCTCTTCATAAACAATCTTTCCTGAAGGATCGATCACGACAACCGCTCTGCTTAAAAGACCTTTCATCACAGAATCCGTAATTTCTACACCGTAAATTTTTCCGAAATCAGAACGGAAATCCGAAAGCATTACAACATTTTTGATACCCTCCGCACCACAAAATCTTTTTTGAGCAAAAGGCAGATCTTTAGAAATACAAAGAACAACCGTGTTCGGAATATTCGCCGCATCTTCATTAAAATGACGCACAGAAGCCGAACAAACACCCGTATCTACACTCGGGAAAATATTTAAAATCATGTATTTTCCTTTGTAAGAATCAAGAGTTTGATCTTTCATCGTAACGTCTGTAAGCGTAAATTTTGGCGCTACTTTATTTACTGAGGGTAATTTAGCATACGTATGAACAGGTTTTCCTCCCATTAAAACGGTGTTTGCCGTTTTGGCATTTTGAGCAAAACTCAACACAGAGAAAAATAATACCGTACTGAAAATTAATTTTGAAAACATAATTTATTTTTTTTAGATGTTTAATTTTTTAACCACAAAAGGCGCAAAAGCCCTTGAACATTTAGATAAGTTGAATATTTTAAAGTTAAACACATTGAAAATAAAAGTTTACAAAATGAAAATCTTAGATTTTCAAAACTTATGTGCTCTTCTATCCGTACTTAAATTAGCTTAAATGAACTTTTGTCTCTTTTGTGGTTAAAAATAATTCTGACAAGTTATAAGCAAATTTATTCTTTTTTAAAACGTTAAACATTAATTTTAATTCAAACACCCTATAAATAGAGCAAATCTATTAATCTCCTCTTTTTAAAATCAAATTTTACATCTACCTTTATTCTATTCAAATTTTACACTCAAATTATTAAACAAATAAAAAGATTTATGGATTCAGCAAATAACGCATCATTTCACGAAATTTTTAAAAGCGAAAACGAAATTCCCGAAGAATATAAAGTTCCCGAAATTCACCAACGAACCTATCTTCTCAATGGCGAACTTGTAGAGTGGAACGGAGAAGTCACCAATATTTATTCACCCATCTGTATTCGCACCGAAAACGGTTTGGAAAGAAAGCTTTTGGGAAGCATTCCGAATATCGGCCCGAAAGAAGCGATGGAAGTTCTAGAAGCTTCTGTAAAAGCCTACGACAACGGTCTTGGAGAATGGCCGACAATGTCGGTTGAAGGTCGTATCAAATGTATGCAGAAGTTTGTGTACTTAATGATTGAACAACGAGATCTGATCATTAAGTTATTAATGTGGGAAATCGGAAAAACATTACCAGATTCCACCAAAGAATTCGACAGAACCGTAGATTATATCAATCAAACCATCGATGCTTTAAAAGATTTGGATCGTGAATCTTCACGTTTTCAACAGGCAGAAGGAACGATCGCTCAAATCAGAAGGGCTCCGCTTGGCGTTGTGTTGAGTATGGGGCCATTTAATTATCCTTTAAATGAAATTTTCACAACATTGATTCCTGCTTTGATTATGGGAAATACAATCTTGTTTAAACTTCCTAAACATGGCGTTTTGGCGCATTATCCATTATTAAATGCTTTCAAGGAAGCTTTCCCAAAAGGAACGGTAAATACTTTGTACGGAAAAGGTTCAGAGATCATCACCCCAATCATGGAAAGCGGAAAAATTAATGTTTTGGCTTTCATTGGTTCAAGTAAAGTCGCCAACGGGTTGAAAAAATTGCATCCAAAGGTGAATCGTTTAAGGGCTATTTTAAGTTTAGATGCAAAAAATGCAGCGATTGTTACTAAAAATGCTGATCTTAATGTTGCGGTGAGCGAATGTATTTTAGGGGCACTTTCATTTAACGGTCAACGTTGTACGGCGCTTAAGTTGATATTTGTTCAAAAAGATGTTGCAGAAGAATTTACTCAAAAATTAACGGCTGCTGTTTCAGCTTTAAAAGCCGGACTTCCATGGGAAAAAGATGTGAAAATCACACCACTTCCGGAAGTAAATAAGCCTCCTTATTTAAAAGAATGTATCGATGATGCTTTAGCAAAAGGAGCGAAAGTTTTAAATGAAAACGGAGGTTACAACGAAGAATCTTTCGTATTTCCGGCTGTTGTTTATCCTGTGAACAGCGATATGAAACTGTATCATGAAGAACAATTTGGTCCGGTAATTCCTGTTGTTCCTTTTGAAGAGATCGATGAGCCGATCGAGTATCAGGTAAATGCCGATCATGGAATGCAGGTGAGTATTTTCAGCGAAGATCCGTTAGAAGTTTCAAAATTAATTGACCCTTTTGTGAATTTGGTGAGCCGTGTTAATATCAATTGTCAGGCTCAGCGTGGCCCCGATGTTTTTCCATTTACAGGAAGAAAAGACAGTGCAGAAGGTACGCTTTCGGTTTTTGATGCGCTTCGTTCGTTCTCAATCCGATCTTTGGTGGCTGCAAAATTAACGGATTCCAATAAAAAATTACTGAATACGATTGTAAGAGAACATGATTCTAATTTTTTAAGCACAGATTATATTTTTTAAAATAATGTTGTCTAATATGTTCAATGTTTTGAAAAATACGACATTATCTTTGTCATTCCGTAGGAATCTCAATTATGATGTTTAAAAGCTAAGTTTAGATTCCTACGGAATGACAAATTAGATAAATAAACCTTTTGTACGATAAATAAAAGTCCGATAGAATACTTTCTGTCGGGCTTTTTTTATTAATTTTCAAAAAAACTGTAACATTATTTTCAAAACTGAACTAACTCTATAGAGTAAAAAGCCATGACCTCATTAGAAAAGGAATTTTTAGATAAAATTGAAAAACATAAAGGAATCATTTTCAAGATTTCTAAAATGTATATGGATGAAAAAGACGATCGCGACGATCTTTTTCAGGAGATTACCTATCAGGTCTGGAAAGCTTATTCAAATTTCAGAGGTGAAAGTGAGTTTTCAACCTGGCTGTACAGAATTGCCCTCAACACCGCAATTATTTTCTTAAAATCAGAGAAAAAAAGAAGTTTTATTGCTAATGAAGATTTTTCCAATTACAAGATTATTCAGGATGAATATGATCATGATAAGGAAGAAAAGCTGGCTGAAATGTATAAAGCAATCAATCAGTTAAATCCAATCGATAAAGCTTTTATTTTCTATTATCTGGAAGATTTCTCAGGTAAACAAATTGCCGAGCAAATGGGTATTTCCGAGGTAAATGTAAGAGTGAAAATGAACCGCGCCAAAAATAAACTGAAAGATATCTTAAATTCAAAATAGACGAGTTGCGATATTCGGGATCCGAATTTGACTTGAATTTGTAACCTTCGCATCTCGTAACTCATTAACCAAAAAATAACTCATTATGAATATAGACGAACTAAAAAATGCATGGAATGAAGATGACATTTTTGAAGAAACTCCCGAAATAAGCATTGAACAGAAGAATAAAATCAATCTTCCGCTGGAAAAAATGCGCAAAAATATGAGAATGGAATTTTTATCTACCATCGGAATATTTATTTTCGGATTTATGGTTGTTTGGATCCCAATTCCTGAAGCACCGTTTAAATTTAAATTTTATATCACCATATTATTGGCTTCAATGGCTATAGTGACATTTTTTTTCTTTAGTAAATTTTTCAAATTATATAAAGAAATGGGAAGCCCAATGTTGAAAACTTATGATTCTTTGAAGGATCTTCTGTATCAGTTAAATCTAAATAAGCAGTATTATGTTTCATTTTATCTGAGTTTTGTACCGTTTTTGGTTTGTGAATTGATTATCGTTATTGAATGTATTCCTTATCCACAGCCTTTATCGGATATGCAGATTGCCACAACACTTATCGGATCTGTTTCAGTTGGATTATTCATGTTATATCTCGTAGGAAATTGGTGGTTCAAATATTTTTACGGTAAGCATATCACAAAAATTGAGAATCTTTTGAAGGAATTGAATCAATAAATAGTTTCGGCGGGCTGAAAGCCCGCCGAAACCCGTTAAATTATTACTTTAAACTTTCTTTTTCCTTTTCAATTTCACTTTTTATCCAGTCTAGCTGAACATCTTTTTTCTCAATAATATCCTGCAAAGTCTGTGGAATAACAACATTCGGAATAACGCCTTTTTGGGTATTAGAAAGGATAATATTTGGATTCACGAGAAGCAGGCCAATCGGCAATGTCAATCTCGAGTTGGGAAGAACCTGATAAGAATAAAACCCCGCCACGCTTCCATCATTGGCACCTCCGGTTTCTTCTCCCACCAAAGTGGCGCGTCTGTCGTATTTTAATTTAGAGCTGAAAATGGAAGATGAAGAAAAACTTCCGCCATTCACCAAAACGAAAACCTTTCCTTGAAAAGCGTCTTTATTGGGTTGGGTTACATGATCAGCTTTTATTTTATAGTAAGATTTTCCGTCTTTTCCTTTGTAAGTATTGAGGGCTTTAAGAAAAACATAGGTTGGGTAGGTTACTCCTTTTACGGCATATTCTAAAGCTGAACTTTTCTTAAAATAATTGGTTTGTAATGGAGTAAGACTTGAATTAAGCTGTGAAGGCTTTATCAAAACAAAAGGCTGAGTAGCAATATAGGAATACAATTCATTAATCTCTTCCAAAGAACCTCCGTAATTGTTACGGATATCAATGATGAGGTTTGATGTTTTAGCATCTTTTATTTCAGCGAACGTATTTTTATAGAATTTATCAGAAGCCGAATGGGAGAATTTTTTGATTTTTAAATATGCTGTAGAATTATTTTCATCTAAAAACCTGAAACTTCTGTTGAACGAATTATTGTTTGTTGAAGGGGATATTTCTTTCTTTTCACCACAAAAGATTGGCTCTTCTTCTCGGTGAATAACGAAGGTCTGTTTTTGATCGTTATAGGAAGTTTCAATTTTTGCGCTGTCCAGAATTCCATTTTCCAAAGTATAGAAATGGAAGAACATATCTTTCAGATAATAAGGCTGAAAAGTGGTGTTGAAACCGTCACTACTTATTAATTTTTTATATTTTTCGATATAAAGAGAAACGGGAATGTCATTAATGCTGATGAGTTCTGTTCCGGGTTTTATATTGTGTAAAGAATCCTTATTTTCAACAATATATAGACGATTATCCTGAATTCTATATCTGAAACGCGTAAACAAACGCTTTTTGATCTTTAAAATATCTTCCTTAGAAAGCTCATTGGGTGACTGCAGAGAAAGATGTCCCTGCCTGATACTCGTAATAATAGGTTGTAACCTGAAATAGAATTGTGTTGGTGTAAGAGGTTTATCAAGAGTTTGTTTTAAACTGTCGATTTTATGATCCAGATCTTTTTGTGAAATATACTGATAAAGCTGAGGGTGCATCTGCTTAAGTTTATAATAAGCAAAATCTACATCTTGTTTAAGTTTTTCGGACGGAATGTAATTATCCTGATGATCACGCTGCTTTCTTACGGAAGAGCAGGAAGCCAGTACGATGATAATTAATATTACCGAATAGTTTTTCAATGTGTTTGAGTTTTTTTCAATCGGCTAAATTAAAAGGTTTACAATTACCATTCAATAAATGAGTGATAAATTATTCAAAATAGATTATAATTTTAGTTAAAAATAAAGGATTTGTGTTCCCAGATCGTCATGTAATATTAAAGTTATACATTTGAACCCTATTTTTTCAAGAAAATGATCTATATAATTATCACAGTTATCGTTTTATTAGTAGCGGCATATTTCATAGTAACCGGTCAGGAAGTTTTTGGTGAAGCGCCTAAAGGAAAGAGATTAGAACGTGTGAAACAATCTAAACTATATAAGAACAAGCAGTTTCAAAATCTTAGTTATACCCCATCTATCACAGAAGGGTACGGAATGACAACCGTATTGTATGATTTCTTTTTTGCTAAAAAAGATCCGCTATTGAAGCCATTAAAACCTGTTCCATCCGTTCATACAGACCTTAAAAGTATTCCGAAAAACGAAGATGTTTACATTTGGTTAGGACATTCGTCGTATTATATTCAGACAGATGGTGTTTCTTTTTTGATTGATCCTGTTCTTAGTAAATATGGTTCGCCATTCAAGTTTTTCAATAAAGCTTTTGCGGGATCAGATATTTTTAAACCTGAAGATATTCCGAATATTGATTATTTGGTGATTACGCACGATCATTTTGACCATTTGGATTATCCGACGGTAAAATCTATAAAAGATAGAGTAGGAAAGGTTATTTTGCCATTGGGCGTTGGTGCACATCTTGAAAGATGGGGCTATGAAGAAAGCCAAATCATTGAAGATGAATGGGGAGCTTCTTTTGATTTGAAAAACAATCTTAAAATAACTTTTACACCTGCAAGACATTTCTCAGGCAGAAATGTGAAACGAAACGGAACACTTTGGACTTCATATGTTTTGGAAACTCCAACGAAGAAAATATTTTTAGGTGGCGACAGCGGTTATGACACCCACTTTAAAATGATTGGTGAAAAATATGGTCCATTTGATTACATTATCATCGAAAACGGACAATACAACGAAGCTTGGAAATATATTCACGGGTTGCCGGAAGATGTAGTTCAGGCATGTTTAGATCTAAAAGCTAAAAATGTGATTCCGGTGCATTCATCAAAATTTGCGTTGGCACTTCATGCTTGGAATGAGCCTTTACAAAAAATTACAACCCTCGGAAAAGACAAAAATCTACATATTCTTACGCCAATAATCGGTGAAACTGTTGATTTAAATAAAACCGACAATCAATTTAAAGTTTGGTGGGAAGATTAATTTAGGCGTGCCAAATATCTTTATATCTAGCAGGATGATTTTCAAACTGCTGTCTTACAAAATCACATTCAGGGTCTACAAGTAGGTCTTTTTCTTCTGCGAAATTCACTAATTTATCCAAAAGTAATTTGGCATATCCATGACCTTCGTGCTCTTCATTAAGTTTAGTATAATAAACAATAAGAAGCCTGCCGTCGATCTTTATAGACATATAGCCTGCCTTTTTTCCATCAATTAATATCTGCAATTCATCTTGATATGGAGATATTTCGAATTTTATATTTTCCATAATGATTAAGATTTGGGTTGAATGAATATTGAATTCGAAATTTATTTTAAAACTTCTTTCCTTTAAAATTACAAATTTAAAATGAAACTGAAATATAAAAAGCTTAACCATTCGTGTAATTTGTGAAAAATTTATTAGTGATATCAGTGTTTAAATAAAAGCAACATTTAATTTTAAAACACTAAAACACTAAAACACTAAAACACTAAAACACTAAAACACTAAAACACCAACCCATCCGCTATTTGTGAAATGTTTAACAAAGATTGTGAAGACATTGTATTGATTTGGCATTTTAATTGAGAATACTATTATAGTAAAATTTAAATAAAATGAAAAAGATATTATTAGCAGCATTTTTTGTAGGAACTTTTAGTCTTAGTTATGCACAGTCAGAATACTACAACGATTATAGAAGAAGTGTAACAGATGTAAATTGGCAGACCGTGGCAGTAGATTTATTATTGTCAAAAACACAGACAAATGAATTGAATTCACTTAACGACAGATACCACGATTACAACTCTTGGAACAGGGTATATGTAAACAATCCGGACAGATGGAAAGAAGACAGATATTCAGAAATTGAAAGGATTTTAGGTAGAGAAAAATACCAAAAATTCAAAACTAAATATTACAAAGGACAAAATCCTACGGCAGTTTACAACCGAAATAAAAACAACGACAAAAGATATAAACACATGACCAAAAAATCCAAAAATTATAAACAAGATAACGGAAAAGGTCACAAACACTAACCTATTATCAACTATATATTCAATTTTTAACTTGACTGGTCGAAAGATCGGTCATTTTTTTTTGATATTAAATATAATTATATCTTGTTTGAATTTTATAACTTTCAATCATGGAAACATCAGAAACAATAAGCGAATTTTACGAACGTAATGTAAATAATATAACTTTCAAAGACGCTACAACTCCGGGAATTGGGCATTTTAATGTCTTTAGCCGAGACGATTGTTCTTTGATAACGCCTTACAGCAGGAGAGATTATTATAAAATTTCATTAATTATCGGAAAAGGAAAACTCCATTATGCGGATAAGTGGATCCATGTTGACAGACCTGCATTATTGTTTTCAAATCCCGTGGTTCCTTACTCTTGGGAGGCTGATGATGAGGATCAAACAGGTTGGTTTTGCCTTTTCTCGGATCAGTTTTTGCAAAATGGAAACCGTTTGGGAAATCTGCAGGATTCCCAGCTTTTCAAAATTGGCGGAACACCGATTTTCTTTGTTGATGATGAACAAAAGAAGTCAGTTTCTGAAATTTTCCAAAAAATGATGGTTGAAATTCAGTCTGATTATATTCATAAATACGACATGCTTCGTGCTTATCTCCATCTTTTGGTGCACGAAACCATGAAAATAAATCCAGCCGAAAATTTTGAACATTATCAAAATGCCTCACAAAGAGTGGCTTCTTTATTTATGGAATTGCTTGAAAGACAGTTTCCAATTGACAGCCCTGAAGCTTATCTTAAACTGAAAACTCCAACCGATTATGCGGAAAGTCTTTCCATTCATGTCAATTCATTAAATCGTTCGGTAAAAGAAATTACGGGTAAAACGACAAGTCAGCAAATCACTTCAAGAATCATTCAGGAAGCCAATGCATTATTACAGCACACAGATTGGAATATCTCTGAGATCGCTTATGGATTGGGATTTGAAGAACCTGCTTATTTCACCAATTATTTTAAGAAGCAGACCGGACTTACGCCAAATTCATTAAGAAATTCTCTTGTTTGATTTTTATAATTCTTAGTTTGAATTCTATATGAAATAGTAAAAGTTCTTGTTCTAATTTTGTTCTTATAATTTAAAATCACAATCAATTATGAAATTCAGAAAATTAGGAAACACAGGAGAGCAGTTATCTGCAATAGGTTTAGGCTGTATGGGAATGAGCTTTGCGTATGGACCTGCGGACGAACAGGAAAGTATCAACACTTTACATAAAGCGTTGGATCTTGGAGTCAATTTTTGGGATACTGCCGATATGTATGCAAACGGTGAAAATGAAAAACTGATCTCAAAAGTATTGGTTCCGAATCGTGATAAGATTTTTATTGCTACAAAATTCGGATTCAGGTTTAAAGACGGAAAGGCAAGCCATAGTGGGGCTCCTGGAACTTATTTCGACGGTTCTCCGGAATGGATCAAAAAGGCTGTAGATCTAAGTCTTCAAAGATTAGAGATTGATGAAATAGATCTTTATTATGCTCACAGAGTTGACCCAAATATTCCTGTTGAAGAAACGGTTGGAGCAATGGCAGATCTTGTAAAAGCAGGTAAAGTAAAATATCTAGGTTTATCCGAAGCTTCACCGGAATCGATTAGAAAAGCTAATAAAATTCATCCAATTACAGCTTTACAGTCAGAATATTCTATTCTTACAAGAGATGTAGAGAAAGAAATTTTAACAACCATCAGAGAACTTGGAATTACATTGGTTCCTTATTCACCTTTGGCAAGAGGTCTTTTTGCTAATATTAATGAAGCCCAAAACTTCGGCGATGATGATTTCAGAAAATCTCTTCCTCGTTATCAAAATGAGAGTTTGGAAAATAATAAAAATTTGGCCAAAGAATTCAATGATTTAGCAGAATCTAAAGGAATAAAAGGAACACAACTAGCTTTAGCTTGGGTTTTGAATCAAGGCGAAGACATCATCCCAATTCCCGGAACAAAACGTATTAAATATTTAGAAGAAAACATTGCTGCAACGAATATTGAGCTTTCTCAATCTGATCTTGAAGCTATTGATTCTATCCTGAAAAAATATCCAAATATTGGAGAAAGATACAGCGAGGGTTCTATGAAGTTGGTGAATAATTAAATGAAAATTTTAATTTGATAATTAAAAAAACATCATTTAAACCATGAACAGAAGAGAACTTTTAAAAACAGGAATATTCGCGGGAACGTTGAGTATTATTCCGTTTTCCAATACTTTCGCAGCCACCAATGAACCACAATTGAATCTAGAAGATGATCTTTCAGGTTTTAAAAAGATAAAATTGGGAGAGCTTGATCTGTTTATTTTAACGGATGGATTTATTCATGAGAAAAATTTGGAATCTTTTGCTCCGAGAGGAAATGTTTCAGAATTAAAATCAATTCTTAAAGATAATTTCCGATCTGATGAATACGTTGATATGGCGATGAATGTTCTGTTGGTAAAAACAAAAAATAAACTGATTTTACTTGATGCCGGAATGGGAATTTTCGCTGATGAAAGAACCGGATTTTTAGTGAAAAGCCTTCAAAAAGCAGGATTTTCACCCATAGATATTACAGATGTTTTTCTTTCCCATGCACATCCTGACCATATTGGTGGAGTAGTAGATAAACAAAATAAACTGGTTTTTCCAAACGCCAATATTTTCATTTCAAAAGTGGAACATGATTTTTGGATGCAGGCAACGATTAAAGATTTCAGTAACAGTATATTAAAAACAGTACCTGATGTTCTGAATCAAATTATTCCGGGCATTCAGAATGTGTTGAAAACCATTCAGCCAAAGTTAAAATTTTACGATTTAAATAATTCTTTATATGATAATTTTAACTTTCAATTAGCGCCCGGACATACTCCCGGCTTAACGGTTATGACGATTTCTTCGGGCAACGAGAAACTGCTTTATATTGCAGATTTAATTCATTCTGATGTCATTCTTTTTCCACATCCGGATTGGGGATATTTCGGAGATACAGATCTTGATATTGCGATTGCATCACGTAAAAAACTGCTTCAACAGTTGGCAGAAACCAAAAACAGAGCTTTTACCTATCATTTGCCTTGGCCGGGATTAGGTTTTACCAAAAAGAAAGGAAACGCCTTTGAATGGTTTCCAGAAACTTTTATGAATTAAATTTTCTACACATAATTCTAAACAATAAATCCTCTCATTGCTGGGAGGATTTATTTTAACATAAGAAAAGTTGATATTGTTACATATCGTTGTGCAATAGTAAAGACGGATGAAATTTATTTTTACTTTAAATTTTTTCAAAAATTAATTCCTGAGGATAAATTTTTCTAAATAACAGGTACGTGATTGAAAGAACAGTAAATGCTACAATCGCGTCAATAGCTGAAGCAAATCCGAGAACTGCAATTTTAGAAAAGAATGCGAAAATAATATCGAAAAACATTCCTGCAAATACCCATTCTTTCAATCTCAATAATCTGTTTGGAAGTAAAAGAACGATCACTCCCGCTAGTTTAAATATTCCAAGAATGTAAATGAAATGTGATGGATAGCCTAATTGAAGCGTAATGTCCCAAACCACAGGATTTTTTGTCAGTTCAAAGAAGCCACTCGCTCCAAACCAAAGAGACATAAAGATTGCGCCTGACCAATAGATGATTTTTGTTGTTTTTGTTGTCATTTTTATTTGTTTTTAAATTGTTGATTTTTTAATTTGGTTAATCGCAAAGGCGCAAAGAATAATTAATAATAGAATGTTTTAAGGCGCAAGAAAATCATTGATTTTCAATTTTTAATTAAATTGTTATTGTCTACAATCAATTTTATCGCAGATAAAATCCTTGCGCCTTAAAAGCATAAACTGTTTAAAGAAACTTTGCGTCTTTGCGTTTAACTTGAAAAATTTAGTTTAAAATAAAGCTTTAGCAGAACCTAAGATTTCCCCAGACTTTGTATTTTGTATCAAACCAATTACTTCCCAATCATTAGGATTAAAATTTTCAGGTAACGGGAAACTTGTTGTTCCTTCCGAAGTGTTTTTTAGTGAAATTTGATTTTGTTGATGAACGATTTGCCAATGCAGTAAATGACGTCCTTCATTTTCGCCTTTCATTACATTGGAGGACGATTTTTTCTCAACCAAAGTGATCAGTAATTTATTTTGAGAATTGGTTTCTGCAGTTTTGTAATTAACAGTAATCTCTTTTGAAAGAACTTTTGCTTCTAAATCTATTTTGATGTTATTCGAACTAAAAAGCGCATTTTGAATAGCATTTTCCACTGCATTTTGGTCTGAACCCACAAACTCTTTTTTTCCATTAACAACCAATTGCGGAGTATAAACTTGTGAATTTAAAGTACGACTATACTGCTGTTGGCGCTGTGAATTTTCTGCACTGCTGAATTTATCTTTCCAACCAAGATGATTCCAGTAATCAACGTGGTAAGCGAGAATATAAACAGGCTTGTCTTTGTATTCTTTTGCGATCTGTCCCATTAAAGCATCAGCTGGCGGACAGCTTGAACAGCCTTCTGAAGTAAACAATTCTAAAACGGCAAAACCGTTGTTTTTGGAAGATAAATTTTGATGAGATTCTTCAGCTTTGTTCTTATAAACAAAAGCGGAGACGATGAACATTAATGCTACAAAAGCTGCTGTTCCTATTAAGTTTTTTAGTATCATTTCTTTTAATTTGATTCAAAAGTAGATACCTTTTCGACGCAAAAGAATACAAAAAAGGTTCAACTGGACAAATTGCGAGGTGAACCTTGAAAATATAAAACTGAAGTTTTTAAGATGGAAGCGGGAAGCTAGAAGCTGGATGTTAACGATCTTCCAGCCAGGTAAAAAAATTATGTGATTTCTCTTTATTGATTAATAATTTTTCGGGAGTCTCAATCGTTAATTTCACATAGATTTTTCGTTGAAAATAATGCTCCATTTCTTTGATTGCACTGAAATTTATAATGTATTGTCGATTAACCCTGAAAAATTGTTTTTGAGAAACCTGTTCTGCAACTTGCCCCAGAGTTTGAGTAAGCTGAAACTGCTGTTTGTCAAAAGTCATTAGATGTGTGATCTCATTATGAATGAAAAAATATGCAATATTCTCCGTTGGAATTGTTGTATATTTTTGATTTTTAAAAACCAGAAAACTACTTTTCGCAGCCGTTTGAGGTTGTGCTATTTTCTGTAAAAGAGCTTCTAAGTCGGGAATTTCTGATTTCTGAAAAAATTTCTTTAATTCATCAACTTTCCGGAAAGCTTCGGCAATGTCGTCACGTGAAAATGGTTTTAAAACATAATCGATGCCTTTACTTTTAAAAGCATCCAACATGTATTGATCGAAAGCGGTACAAAAAACCACCGGACAAGTGATTTTCACCTGCTTGAAAATTTCAAAAGAAAGCCCGTCCGAAAGGTGAATGTCCATGAAAATTAAATCAGGCTTGATATCTTTTGACAAAGCTTCAACACTGCTTTCGATACTATCGTAAACGTCAATGATTTTGGCTTCGGGTTTTAATTCTAAAATCAAATTCTGCAGAGATTTTGCTGCTCGAAATTCGTCTTCAATAATGATTATATTCATGGATCAGGGGTAGTTTTATTTGAAATATTTTTTCGTCGTCAAGAATGTTGATTTCTTTTTCCAGAAGATGTTTGTAGCGCATATTTACATTATTTAAACCCACTCCCAAAGAATCTTCGGGAATCATTTTTCGTTGAATCGGGTTTTCAATAATGATTTTATCTTCGGCATTATAAATCTTAATGTTAAGAGGTTTGCTTTTCGAAACAATATTATGCTTAATACAATTTTCAACTAATAATTGCAATGTAAAAGGCGGAATTAATGTTTTTAAAACTTCATCATTCAATTCATTCGTAAATGTAATTCCTTCACCAAAACGCGCTTTTTGGAGAAAAAGATACGAATCCAGAATTTTCATTTCTTCCTTAACGGTGATAAGATCTAGCTTTCTGCTTTCCAACGTAAAACGATAAAAATCAGATAGTTTCATAATAAAATCAACAGTTTCAGAATCGTTGGTTTCTGCCATTGATTTTAGAGTATTCAAACTGTTAAAAAGAAAATGCGGATTGATCTGCTGTTTTAATAATTCAAATTGAGCGCCTAAATTATCGCTTTTTACTTTCTCCAATTCAAGCTGAACTTGCTGACCTGCGTAATTATTTTGAAGCAAAGTCAAAAACATATAGCAAACAAGGTTGATCAAAATCCCTCTAACCTCGACCATCAGCATGGTTGGACCAAAATTGATATGGGACAAAATAAGTTGTTGGATCCACGCCAGACCGAACATCACGACCATCCCAAAAGCCAAAACGACCAACAGTCTTGAATAAGAAATATTTTGTCTTCTTTTCCCCGAATTGCGGTTCAGCATATAGATATTGAGATACCACATAATGATTGAAAATGCAGCTGTTATCGCTGAATTCACGATCGCCTCCTCCCAATTGAAAGCATGGGAAGCGAGTTGTGGAACCGAAGATAATATTCCCAAAAACAGGGAACTTACCCAAATAACGGCTTGTGAAATTTTTATTTTTTGCTGTTGCATGAGAACTGCGAATTTTAAAGATGTTAAGTTAATATTTTTAAGTGATAATGCGGTTGCTTGTTCATAATTTGATTTTAACAAACAATCCGAAGCCGATTTCTCGACTCCAGATTGAAAACACTTCACTTTTACTATTGTTAAGGTCTTACGACAGGTTTGTAACTCATTATATATTTTATTCTTTCTTCTTTATTAGGTTGAAAATTTTCGGTTTTAGAAGAATTTTGTATTTGATAAGAAATATTTCCGATTTTATCTGTCTTAATGGTTTCTACGCTTAAAAGTTCACCAGTTATTGTTCCTCCGATATATTGTGGGTTTTCGTGATACTTCCATGTTACTAATTTTATCTCTGAACCCATTTTCAGTTGATTATTTTCATTTGATAATGATTCTAAAGCTTTTTGGTTTCCGTATAGAGCGGATGATGTTTCTTTTTTTGTATTTAATGATGTTGAAATGAATTTCAGATTTCCAGGATCAAAAACAACGCGTTTTAAATCTTTATCCGGTTCGTCAATTTTACAGGCAGTGAATAAAGTGCAAACTGACGTGATGATGAATAGTATTTTTTTCATTATTTCTGAAGGTTTTTAATTAATCTTTCTGTATTTACTTTCATTGGAACATCAAATAAGTATCCTGTTTTTTCAGCTAACTGACGGTGACAAGCGATACATGATTCTTTGGCAAACGAAGCCGTTTTTCCTGTCGGATGAAGATCTTTTCCTGAAAATTTTGCAAATCCCCAACCTTCCGTATCGGTATATTTTTTTGAATCTTTAACCATAAATTGAGCATTCACAAACTCTCCTGCTCTCACTTCTCCATCAGCTAATTTCTCCTGTTTCCAAACAGATTTTACAACAATGCTTCCGTTTGGCCAAGGGTGAAAATCTTCCGTTTCAATAGCTTTTACGGCAATATCATTTCCATAAATTACACGGATTGAATTATCGAAAAGCGTACTCATGCTGATGACTTTCCAGTTTTTATAATCATCTGTGTATTTTACTCCGTTTGGAGAAACCGGAAATTTCAAAGATGTGTTATTTTCTGAAATTTTGAAATTTTGATGAATATCTTTTAAGTCGCTTTTTACAGGAGCAACGCTGGATAACGAAAGAGTATATTTTTTAATCGTTTCAATATCTTTTGTGGTAATTTTTGCAGAAGGATGAATTAATGTATAATTGTGAAGCGGCATTTTTCCGCCTTGCATCATATTGAGAATTGCGTACATATTGCCTTTATGTTCGGCTGGAGAATCTGTCCATTCTGAGAAATTGAGAACTTCTCTCGCTCTTTTTACATCTTTATTCACCGCCCAAGAAATTGGAGCAATTTTATCATACCAACTCAGATTTTGTTGATTAGAATGACAATTAAAACATGAATTTTCCAGAATTGCGAGAACTTCGCGAGGTGCTTCGATCTTTTTTGCAACAGGTTTTCCCCCTAATGGCTTATTGAAAAGCTGTAAAACGACAAAGATTCCTAAAACCGCCAAAAATACAATGGCTATTGGTTTTGCGGTTCTTTTTTTCTTTATTGAGTCCATAATGATTTTATTTTTATGTCTCAAAAGTAGTTTGTTGAAGGATGTTTTGGAATCTGAAATTAGGTGAACCGGACAAATGAATAGGTGAAAATAGACATTTTGAGGGTTAAAAAAGAAGAAAGTTTGAAGCTGGATGCTGGAAGTTTAACGATGTGTAAAATCTTCACTCTTCCAGCTTCCTCTCTTCCTACCTACAGAACCATTCCGCCGTCAATCAGAATTTCGGTTCCTGTCATAAAACTTGCAATAGTATTGTCTGATAAATAGATGACTGCCTTTGCAACATCTTCTGCTGTTCCCATTTTTCTCAAAGGAATTGCATTAATTAGCCAATCATTAAGACCATCCAAAGTAGCTTCATCTAAGCCGGCTTTGGTCATGATTTCTGTTTTTGTAGGTCCTGGACTTACCATATTTACTCTTATCTTTCTTGGCGCAAGTTCTGCAGCTGCTGTTTTTGCAATAGAGTTTAAAGCAGCCTTACTTGCCTGATAAACCGAGCTGTTTGGTTTGTAAGTTGT
The DNA here is from genome assembly GCF_058795655.1 of Chryseobacterium sp. GW823-FHT05E08. Classification (NCBI taxonomy): domain Bacteria; kingdom Pseudomonadati; phylum Bacteroidota; class Flavobacteriia; order Flavobacteriales; family Weeksellaceae; genus Chryseobacterium; species Chryseobacterium sp. GW823-FHT05E08. The sequence continues at coordinate 175,713 of NZ_JBXAHY010000001.1, forward strand.
TGCAACATTCGAAGATAAAAAGACAACGGATGCGCCATCATTTAACAGAGGAATAAATTTACTTAATGTGAAATATGCTCCTCTAAAATTAATATTCATTACTTGATCAAAGTTTTCAGGGTTCATGTTTTCAATTGATCCTAAAGTGCCTGTAATTCCGGCATTGATAAATAGGATGTCAACTTTTCCGTATCGATTTTCAACTTCTGTCTTTAAAGATTCAATATCTTCTAATTTTCCCTGATCGGCTACAAATGGAATTGCTCCCAATTCCTCTGCCGCTTTTTCAATCGCTTCTTTTCGTCTTCCTGTGACGATTACTTTTGCACCTTCTGCAATTAATTCTTTTGCGGTTGCATACCCGATTCCGCTGTTTCCACCAGTTATGATGGCTAGTTTGTTATTAAACTTTTTCATTTCTTTTAAAATTTTTTGACAAAGTTATTTCAAATTGATATAATTTTGTAACCAGTATCACAGAGTATATCAGTATCATCAATTATATCACGTAAATTTGCAGACATGGAAAGAGATCAAACCGAAGAGCTGAGAGCATTGCAGGACACCCTTTATTTCATTGGTGGAAAGTGGAGAATTCCTGTTATTAATGCCATTTGTAACGGCAACAAACGTTTCCGTGAAATTGAAAGAAGCATCCCCGGAATCACCACAAGAATGCTTTCAAAAGAGTTGAAAGATATGGAAATGAACAAACTGGTAAAACGAAATGTTTACCCCGATACGCCTGTTTTAATTGAATATGTTCCAACAGAATACTGCCGAACTTTTGGAAATATTATTGGAGAAATGATTAATTGGGGTAGGGAGCATAGGAGAGTGATTGTGGAGGATAAGATTTAGAATTAAACACAAATATTCACGAATTTTAAGCACAAATAACACAACTTTATTATATCAATAGGAACGGGCTTTAGCCCGTTTTCAATATAATATATAATCAATTGGCTTTAGCCAAAACATAAAATAATATTTAGCCTAGATTCTTCTAGAATGACAAACGAGATGTATATTTTTCTTTGTGGTTATTTGTGAAAAGTATTAGTGATTATTTGTGTTTAAAAACAAAAAAAGCCCCTTAAAAAAGGAGCTTTCATTTATAGTATATTCGGAAATTAAATTCCGTCAATAATTTCATTTAAAACTGTGCTTGGTCTCATTGCTTCATACGTTTTGTATGTATCAGTTTTGAAGTAACCATCAATGTTTTGAGGTTTACCTTGAGCTCCAATTAATTCAGCATTAATTACTTCTTTGTTTTCCTGCATTGCTTCTGCAACGGGAGCGAATTGTGCAGCCAATTCAGCGTCAGCGGTTTGATTTGCTAATGCTTCAGCCCAATACATTGCTAAATAGAAGTGAGAACCTCTGTTATCGATTTGTCCAACTTTTCTAGCAGGAGATTTATCTGTTGCTAAGAATTTAGCATTTGCTTCATCCAATGCATCCGCTAGAACCTGAGATTTTGTATTTCCTTGCGTTTGAGCTAAATGCTCTAAAGAAGCTTGTAAAGCCAAGAATTCACCTAGAGAATCCCATCTTAAATAACCTTCTTCCAAGAATTGTTCAACGTGTTTTGGAGCAGAACCTCCAGCACCTGTTTCGAACAAACCACCACCGTTCATTAATGGAACAATAGAAAGCATTTTTGCAGAAGTTCCAAGTTCAAGGATTGGGAAAAGATCTGTTAAATAATCTCTCAATACGTTTCCTGAAACAGAAATTGTATCTTTTCCTTCTCTTGCTCTTTGTAATGTTTCTGTCATTGCATCTTTAACATCAAGAATTTTAATGTCAAGTCCGTTTGTATCATGATCAGCTAAATATTTTTCAACTTTTTTGATCATTTCTCTGTCATGAGCTCTTCCTTTATCTAACCAGAAAATAGCTGGAGTTTCAGAAAGTCTTGCTCTGTTTACTGCTAATTTTACCCAATCCTGAATTGGAGCATCTTTAGTCTGACACATTCTGAAAATATCTCCGTTTTCTACTTTTTGAGAAAGAAGAACATTTCCAGTTTCATCCTGAACCTCAATTGTTCCTTCGGCTGTAGCTTGGAAAGTTTTGTCGTGAGATCCGTATTCTTCAGCTTTTTGAGCCATTAAACCAACGTTAGGAACTGAACCCATTGTTGTTGGATCTAATTTTCCATGTGCTTTCATATCATCAATTACAGACTGATAGAAACCTGCGTAAGAACGGTCCGGAATGATACAAACTGTATCTTCTTCTTTACCTTCTTTGTTCCACATTTTACCGCCACCTCTTACCAAAGCAGCCATAGATGCGTCAACGATGATGTCAGAAGGAACGTGGAAGTTTGTAATTCCTTTGTCAGAATTTACCATTGCCACTCTTGGTCCGTTTGCTAGAGCAGCTTCGATATCAGCTTTAATGTCAGCTTCCTGAGCATTTCCTTTAATTTTTTCGAAAAGATCTGCAAGACCGTTATTTGGATTAACATCTAAAGACTTGAAAGTCTCAGCATATTTAGTGAAAACATTTTTAAAGAAAGTTTCTACGATCGCCCCGAAAATAATAGGGTCAGAGATTTTCATCATCGTAGCCTTTAAGTGAGCAGAAAGAAGTACATTTCTGTTTTTAGCTTCTTCGATAGCATCCTGTACGAAAGCTTTCAAAGCGTTTAAATTCATTACAGAAGAATCGATAATTTCCCCAGCCTGAAGACCCGCGAAATCTTTTAATAAAGTTTCAGCACCGTCATTTCCTTTGAAAACGATTCTATATTTTGTAGCATTCTCAAGTGTAGTTGAAGTTTCAGTTCCGTAGAAATCTCCGTTATTCATGTGAGCAACGTCAGTTTTGCTGTCAGAAGCCCAGTCACCCATTCTGTGAGGGTTTGCTTTTGCGTAGTTTTTAACAGCTTTTGGAGCACGTCTGTCAGAGTTTCCTTCTCTTAACACAGGGTTTACAGCGCTTCCTAATACTTTAGCATATTTAGCTTTAATTGCTTTTTCTTCGTCATTTTTAGGTTCTGCAGGATAATTTGGAACTGCGAAACCTTTAGACTGTAATTCTGCAATAGCTGCATCCAATTGAGGTGCAGAAGCTGAAATATTGGGTAATTTGATAATGTTTGCATCCGGTTGAGTCGCCAATTGACCTAATTCTGCCAATGCATCACCGATCTTCTGATCATCTTTCAAAAATTCTGGGAAGTTTGCTAAGATTCTTCCTGCCAAAGAAATATCCGGAACTGCAATCTCAATATTTGCTGATTTTGTAAAAGCTTTTACAATCGGTAAAAACGAGTGTGTTGCCAACATTGGAGCCTCATCCGTAAGGGTGTAATAGATTTTTGATTTGTCTGACATTATACTGTTATTTATTATTTGAAATTTTAAGTTCCACAAATTTAGTTAAAATTTAATTTTTTTAGATTAATCCTAAATAAGAATTTCCACTTTAAGATTAATTTAACCTTTGTTTCATTAAAAAAGTTTTGATTTTCATTAAATTTGAAAAACCTTAAAAAATAAATTATGTCAAATATTACCTTAAAAGGAAACGCAGTAAACACAATAGGAACTTTACCGTCAGTTGGAACTACCATCAGAGATTTTGCTTTGGTAGATTCAGGTTTAAATGTAAAAACTCTTGAGAGCTTTGAAGGAAAGAAAAAAGTTTTCAATATTTTTCCAAGTATTGATACTCCGACTTGTGCGTCTTCTGCAAGAAAATTTAATGAAGAAGCTTCAAGTTTAGAAAATACTGTTGTAATCAATGTTTCTAAAGATTTACCGTTTGCATTAGGAAGATTCTGTGCTGCAGAAGGATTAAATAATGTTGAAACGCTTTCAGATTTCAGAAGCAGTTTCGGTGATGATAATGAATTAACGATCACAGATTCTCCATTGAAAGGACTTTTAAGTCGTGCTGTAATTGTAACTGATGCTGATAATAAAGTGGTTTACACAGAGCAGGTTTCAGAAATTGCTGATGAGCCAAATTATGATGCAGCTCTTTCAGCTTTAAAATAATTTAGAAATAATAATTTTTCTATGGAAAGCCTTGTGAAATATTTCGCAGGGCTTTTTCTGTGAAAATGATTCATCTATTAATTGTTTGTTAATTAATATTTTGAATTGTTTTATTGCGATTGTTGTATTTTATTTGTAAAAAAGATAGTTTTGCAAAAAACTAAATAATTAATGAAACAAATTTTCACATTTTTATCAACCCTAACGTTTGCATTAGGGTTCTCACAGGACGGGTTTTTAGATGCAACTTACGGCAATTCAGGATTTTATGTCCATAATAGTGGAGCTTACGGAAAATCTATTGAGATTGATGCCAATCAAAAAATGGTGATTGGAAGCTATGGTACGGATCGTACTTTTAAATTCTTTAGATTTAGTTCATCAAATCAATTAGATACTACTTTTGGAACAGGAGGTTCAACATCAATATCTTTAGGCGGAGAAAATGCTGTACTAAATGATATGAAAATACAGCCTGATGGAAAAATCGTAGCGGTAGGATATTGGGAAGATGCAGGAAGCGCAAACAGAAAAGATTTTATTGTTGTCAGATTAAATGCAGACGGAACACTGGATACTACTTTCAATGCAACAGGAAAGCTTACCATTGCATTTGGTACAAATGAGGATGTAGCAAATGCTGTTGCCATACAGAATGATGGTAAAATTCTTGTAGCCGGGCATTCTTTCACAGGATCTTTCAGAGATATTGCGATTGCAAGAATAAACGTAGACGGAACATTCGATAACACATTTGGAACCAACGGGAAGATTACAACAGATATTGCAGGAAATCATGATGCAGCCACTTGTATTGCTATAAATAGCGACGGTAAATTTGCAGTAGGCAGCTATACTTACGGAGCGGGATCATCAAATAATTTTGCTGATTTTGGTATTGCAAAATACAATGCAAATGGTTCTTTAGATACATCATTCAGTACAGATGGAAAGCATGTTGTGGTAATTGCTCCGTCATTTAATGACAAACCTGTTTCAATAGCATTTCAAAGTAATGGAAAAATCTTAATGGGTGGATCTGCATTGCTTTCAACTAGCACCAGAGATGACTTTGCCGTAGTAAGATTGAATGCTAACGGTACATTAGATACTTCTTTCAACACAGATGGTATTTTTACAACTGCCATAGGATCATCTGATGATACGGCTTATGCTATGAAATTGCTTTCAGACGGTAAAATTTTATTGGCAGGAACTATTAGTTCAGGATCTTATAATGATATAGGTTTAGTAAGAGTTACAAGTTCAGGTAATTTAGATGCAACTTTCGGAACCAACGGAAAAACGCAGCAGGGGTACGGTAACTTATCTGTTATTCAGGATATGGATATCATGAGTGACGGAAAAATAATGGTTTGTGGATCTGCGGGGACAACTAATATTTTTCTGTCAAGATTCAATGGGTCAACACCTTTGTCTTTAGGGACTAATGATTTGGTAGCAGACAAAAAAGAACTTTCTGTATATCCGAATCCTGTAAAAGATGTATTATATTCCGATCAGAAACTGGAAAACTTTGAGCTGTATTCTGCAAGTGGAAGTTTGATAAGATCCGGCAAAAATGAAAAGAGCATCAGCGTTCATGATCTTCCTAAAGGAGTGTATATGCTGAAAATTAAAAATAAAGATAAAAGCATAACAAAGAAAATAATTAAAAATTAATCATAAAAAAGCATCCTGAAAAGGGTGCTTTTTCTTATTATTGGAAATAAAACCTAAATTATGAATGCAGAAAAAGTTATCCCAATTTTAAGAATTTTTGATTATCAAAAAACAATAGAATTTTACATCGACTGGCTTGGATTTGAAATTGTTTGGGAGCATCATTTCGAAGACAATACTCCCGTTTATATGGAAGTTAAAAAAGGCAATATTATCTTTCATTTAAGCGAACATCACGGCGATGGAACTCCCGGAAGCCGCGTTTTCATCTGGGGTGAAGGTATCCCGGATTATCACAAAGAACTGATTGATAAAAAATACAAATACAACCGCCCCGGGTTGGAGAAAACCTTTTATGACGCTATTTCTTTCACAGTCGATGATCCTTTCGGAAATAAAATTATTTTTAATGAAAAGTTTGATGAAGAAAAGCATAAAAATTTAAATCTTTATTCAAACCATTAATTTGATTTAAACACAAACACAAACACAAACACAAACACACACAAATATTTTCACAAATAACCACAAACATCTGTGCAGATCTGTGAAATCTGTGGGAGAAAAAAATCAACACAAATTAATGATTCAACTCATTAAAATTTAATTATAAATAAAGCTAACTTTACACAATAAATGAAACGTTCCGGAACAGCAGATTTACCCCTTCACTATGGCAAAGTACCGCCATGGTTGTACGAGCGTATGTCGATTCTCGGACTTTCAATTATTGAAGTTATCTTGGCAGATTACGGAAAAGATGAAGTTCTTCGTCGACTTTCTGATCCATTTTGGTTCCAGAGTTTTGGTGCAGTAATGGGCATGGATTGGCATTCTTCAGGTATCACAACTTCTGTGATGGGCGCTTTGAAACGATCTATCAATCCAAATTCACAATCGCTAGGACTTTATATTTGTGGAGGAAAAGGCAAATTTTCCAGAGAAACACCTTCAGAATTACTTCAAATTGCTGATAAAACAGGCTTAAACGGAACCGAATTGGTAAAAGCCAGCAAACTTTCCGCAAAAGTTGATAATACGGCAATTCAGGATGGTTATCAATTGTATTTACACAACTTTATCGTATCAGACAATGGAAATTGGAGCGTTGTTCAACAAGGAATGCACGAATCAGATGGAACTGCAAGGCGCTATCATTGGCATTCTGAAAACATAAAATCCTTTATTGAAGAACCTCATACCGGAATTAATGGAATTTCGAGAGGAACAATTTTAAACTTAACGGACTCAGAAGCATCAGAAAACAGAAAAGGAATTTTAGATATTTCTCACACCGATTCTGCAGAAATTATGAGTGATTTTTCACGATTAATTCTTCCTAATCATCATGATGTTCAGGCTTCTGATGTAGATTTAAAACGTCTCGGAGCGCTTTTGTATGTAACCCGCGAACAGCAACCGCAGAATTTCGAAGATTTGTTATTATTAGAAGGTGTCGGACCTCGCACAATGCAATCTTTGGCTTTGGTAAGCGAAGTGATTCACGGTGCGCCTTCAAGATTCAAAGATCCTGCAAGATTTTCCTTTGCTCATGGCGGAAAAGACGGTCATCCGTTTCCTGTTCCGACGAATGTTTATGATGAAAGTATTCAAATTCTTAAATCAGGAATTGAAAAATCTAAGCTTGGAAATTCAGATAAATTAAAAACATTAAATAAGCTTCATCAAATCGTTGAAGCTACCGAAAAAGATTTTACCCCAGATTTCGATATTCAGGAAGTTATTGAAGAAGAAAGACAAAATTCTTGGCGTTTTGGTGGGAAAACTGTTTTTGGAGATGCCCAGAAACCCTCCAGTCCAAAATCAATTCAGCTTTCTTTGTTCTAATACTTTTTTCGACATAGGAAGCGGAGACGTTAAGAAAATTACAATTTAAGCCGTTAAAAAATTCCCACTGTTTGAGCGCGAGATAAACTCAAAATCGAAGAACAAATAATAAATTCGCGCGAGTTTTGGGGGATTTTAGGATTAAATTTTAATTTTTAGTCGGAGTTTCCAGTCTTGAACTTTTGGTTCTTTTGCTTCAAGGTAAAAGAACAGATAAATTATTATTTAAATTAATGTTTAATAATCCCTTCATCAATTCCAATAAAAATTCTATTTTTAAAACCTTAAAAAACATTGACTTGATGACAAACAAAGCCTTAGAAATCTGCTATGATTTCCCATTTTTCTTATCCGAGGAGCTTGAAGAAATATTTCTGGCTCATGAAAAAGTAGTTTTCCAGAAAGGAGATATTATTCTTGAAGAAGGAAAAACCGCCAACGAATATTATATTTTGGAGAAAGGTTTGGCTCGTTCGTTTGTCAATGATTTTAATGGAAATGATGTAACGACGCATTTTTTTGCGGAAAATGAGATCATTATTGAAGTTTCTTCACTCTTTCAAAGAATTCCGACACAGGAAAATATTGTCTGCATCACAGATTGTGAATGTTGGAAATTCGATTTTAATACTTTTCAGGAATTATTCCATAAAATTCCCAACCTCAGAGAATGGGGTAGAGCCTGGATGTCGCAGCAGCTTTTCATTTACAAACAACGTTCTGTGGAGATGTTTACTCTTTCTGCAACAAAGCGTTACCTTAATCTTTTAGAGCAGAAACCTCAGGTGGTACAATTTGCCCCTTTGAAGCAAATCGCTTCTTATCTGGGAGTTACAGATACTTCTTTAAGCAGAATTCGCAAAGAAATTGTTTCGCATCCAAAGAAAATTTAAATCTTGTCTTATGGCAAGTTGATTTTCGTAACGAGTTGGTAATTTTGGTTAAAAGTTTAACACTAAAAAAATTACAAAATGGAAATCAATCAAATTTATGTCAATCTTCCGGTTAAAGATGTTCAGAAAACGAGAGAATTTTGGACGAAATTAGGCTTTTCTATTAATGAACAATTTTCAGATGAAAAAGCAATTTGCGTAATAATGAAAACCGATCATATTTACACCATGTTTTTAAAAGAAGAATTTTTTCAAACATTTACAGACAGATCTATTGCAAACGGAGAAACAACTCAAACGCTCCTTGCAATCGGGGTAAACAGTCGTGAAGAAGTTGATAATATCGTAAAAACAGCTGTCGAAAACGGAGGTTCAACATACAGCGAACCGAGAGATCACGGTTGGATGTATCAAAGTGCTTTTTCAGATTTAAACGGACATCAATGGGAAATAATGTTTGCTGATATGTCTATGCTTCCGACAGAATAAAATTTCTAAAATTAAAACAAAACCTTAAAAAATTACAAAAATGAAAATCAATCAAATTTACGTTAACCTTCCGGTTAAGGATATTCAAAAAACGAAAGAATTCTGGACAAAACTTGGATTCTCGATCAACGAACAAATTACAGATGAGAGAGCAGTTTGCGTGATAATGAATGACAATACTTATGTCATGTTTTTAACGGAAGAACATTTCCAGACTTTTTCAGAAAGACCGGTTCCAAAAGGTGATACAACTCAGGTTTTGATTGCTATTGGGCTAGACAGCCGCGAAAAGGTTGATCAATTGGTAAATACTGCTGTCGAAAACGGAGCGTATCAACACGAAGAACCGCAGGATTACGGTTGGATGTATCACAATTCTTTCTGGGATATCAATGGACATGGCTGGAATGTCATGTTTTCAGATCCTTCTCAAATGCCAAAGGAGTAATTTTTTAATACATATTTCTCACAGATTTAGCTGATTTTAATTTCGCGTTTCCTATATAATATATGCGCAATCATCTGTGCAAATCTGTGAAATACGTGGTAAAAAATCAAAAAAAAAATCAAACAAAATGGACACACCAAAATCACCAAAATTAGACATCATCATCCCCGCATTTCGAGGTCACAGCCAAAGTTTCCTGATGATTCTTGACGGAATTTCAGAGGAAGATGCCCTAAAAAGAATTGAAGGCAGAACCAACCACATCATCTGGATGGTCGGGAACTTTCTCGATATGCGTTATGCTTTGGGATACGTTCTCGGACTTCAGGAAGAATTTGAATTCAAAGACCTTTTCTTTCAGGGAAAAGCATTGGATGAAAGCTTAAATTATCCGTCTTTACAGCAATTAAAAGAAGCTTTTCATAAAATTTCTCCACTTGTTTATCAAAAATTATTGGAAGCAACAGATGAAGAACTTGACAAAGCATTTCCAATGGGAATGAACATCGATTTTTTCCCTGAAACCGTTCTGAATTTCGTTGGAATGTGCATCGGTCGTGAAGATTATCTTTCCGGACAAATCGGATTAATGCGAAGAATCCTTGGTTATGAAGGAATGAAATATGATTTTGATAAAGATTTAAAATATTAACGATGAATCCGGTTGAAAAAGGTCACAAACAAGTCAATGGAATCAAGATGTATTACGAAATCTACGGTTCGGGAAAACCTTTGGTGCTGATTCATGGCGGAGGTGGTTCGATTTTATTTGATTATAAAGAAGTCATCACAAGATTAGAAAACAAGTTTCAATTAATTGGAATTGATCTTCAAAACCACGGAATGTCCGAACATCGCGATATTCCCGAAACTTTCGAACAGGACGCTCATGATGTTGCTGCTCTTTTGAAAGAATTAAATATAGAAAAAGCCTCATTTTGGGGTTTCAGCAATGGCGGAAACACCGTTATGCAGGTTGCTCATCTTTATCCTGAACTTGTTGATAAATTGATCGTTGCTTCTGCATTTTACAAGAGAAGTGGAATGATGGACGGTTTTTTTGAAGGAATGATGGATGCAACTTTGGAGTCAATGCCCGAACCTTTGAAAATTAATTTTCTAAACTTAAATCCGGACTTTTCAGCGCTCGAAAATATGTTCGATAAAGACAGCAAAAGAATGCAGATTTTCGAAGACTGGAGCGAAGATATTTTAAAAGGTATAAAATCTCCGACTTTATTTATTTCTGGTGATAAAGATGTAATGAAACCAGAACATATCGTTGAAATGTGGCGTTTGGTAAAAGGTTCTCAATTAATGATTCTTCCCGCAACCCACGGTTCTTATATGATGGCTGATTTTGGAGGAAATGTTGACAAGAGTTTAATTGATTTTACAGCCTATGAAGTTGAGAAATTTTTAAATCAATAATTCATTTAAGGTTAAAATAGATTCTTCCTTCGTCAGAATGACAAACTACACGTTCAACCTTCGCTGAGTGAAACGCCTTTGCGAACGAAAAATATTCTCAATCAATTAAAAAAAAACTTTGCGCTCTTTGCGTTAAAATAAAACACTAACAACACAAATTCTTTGCACAAATTTTCACAAATCTTTGTTAGTGTTATTCGTGAAAAATATTAGTGATGATTTGTGTTTAAATAAAAACAAAAAACAACTTTAAAAAATAAAATATCATGGCTAAATTAAATCCGTACTTAAATTTTGATGGAAAAGCAGAAGAAGCTTTCACTTTTTATAAATCTGTTTTCGGTGGAGAATTTCTAGGTGAAATTCATAAAATGGGAAATGCTCCCGGAACTGAAAATTTATCAGACGAAGAAAAAAACAGAGTAATGCACATCGCGCTTCCGGTTGGTGGAGATTTACTGATGGCATCAGACATTGTTCCAAGTTTTGGACAAAAACTGAATGTTGGAAACAACAATTATGTGTCAATTTTCCCTGAATCTAAAGAGGAAGCTGACAGACTTTTCAAAGGACTTTCAGAAGGCGGAAATGTAGAAATGCCAATTGAAGATCAGTTTTGGGGAGACTATTTTGGCAGCTTTCAGGATAAATTCGGTGTTCATTGGATGGTGAACTATAATGCAGAATACACAAAATAATCTTATATTTAAACTAAATTACAAAAGGGCTGCTAAACTTTAGCCGCCCTTTCAATACATCATTAAAAAATACAATTTATGGAACCTATTAAGATTGATATTACGATTTTAGAACCTGTTCAGAAGGTTTGGGATTATTATAACGGTCCAAAACATATCACCAAATGGAATTTTGCTCACGAATCTTGGCAATGCCCAAGTGCTGAAAATGATTTAAGAGTTGGAGGAAAATTCAAAAGCAGAATGGAAGCAAAAGACGGAAGTTTTGGGTTTGATTTTGAAGGAATTTATGATGAAGTAATTCCAAACGAGAGAATAAAATACCATTTGGAAGATGGACGAAATGTAGACATCGTTTTTGATAAAATTGATGAAAATACAACGAAAGTTAAGATAAACTTCGAGCCTGAAAAGCAAAATTCTGTGGAAATGCAAAGAGATGGATGGTACGCCATCCTGAACAATTTTCATAAATACGTTGAAAACAATTAAATAACTTTTTGAGCATCATGATAAACTTGATAATAATGGCGAAATGTTTAAGCTCTATTTGTATGGTTAATCATGTTGTGGAAGGAGATTTTTTACGAGGTATTATTGCAATGCCCGCAAGAAGAGCTTTGGAAAAAGAGAAAATAAATTCTTTAGAAAAACTATCAGATTATTCTGAAAAAGAAATTATGCAATTGCATGGTTTCGGAAAAAATGCGATGGAAAAACTTAAAATTTATATGAAAGAAAATCATGTTTCTTTTAAAAATAATTAAGACTAAACTCACAGTTTGTCATTCTGACGAAGGAAGAATCTCAACTTATAATCTTAAAAACTTAACAGAATATTAATTGTTTTTAAGCATTAAGAGATTGCTTCGCTTCGCTCGCAATGACGATCAACCCTAAATTTAAAACTATATGAACAAGGATATTTTCCCATGCCTTTGGTATGACGGAGATGCAAAAGAATCAGCAGAATTTTACTGTAATATATTTGGAGGAAAGATTACAGCAGATACTCCTGTTGTGATGAATATTGATCTTTTTGGTCAAAAAATAATGCTTTTGAACGGAGGCCCTCAGTTTAAGAAAAATGCTTCAGTTTCGTTTATGGTGATTTGTGAAACGGAAGATGAGGTTCAGAAATACTGGGATCAGTTAATAGATGGCGGAATGGCTTTGATGGCTTTAGATTCTTATTCATGGAGCAAAAAATATGGTTGGCTTAAAGATAAATATGATGTTACCTGGCAGATATTTTTAGGTGAAAAACAAAGTGAACAGAAAATTATTCCGACTTTGATGTTTATTCATGAAAATAATGGAAAAGCGGAGGAAGCCATGGAACTATATACCAGTACTTTTCCAAACTCTAAAATTGGAAATATTCTAAGATATGGAGATGGTAGCGAAGGTCACCCAAGTCCGGAACCTACGAAAAATATTCAACATGCTCATTTTGAAATTGATGGTTACAGTTTCTTTTGTATGGATAATTCTTACGATCATCAATTCGATTTCAATGAAGGGATTTCAATGGTTGTCATGACTGATGATCAGGAACAAACAGATAAATATTGGAATACGTTGACGTCTGATGGAGGTAGAGAAAGTATGTGCGGTTGGTTGAAAGATAAGTATGGTTTTAGCTGGCAAATTGTTCCAAAAAAGTTGATCCAATTGATGAGCGATCCTGATCAGACTAAAGCTCAAAAAGTAGTTCAGGCTATGATGAGAATGCAGAAAATTATCATTAAAGATTTGGAAGAAGCTTATAATTCTTAAAGATATTTTGATTTATTATTTAATGTGAAACCTAAAATTTAAAATCATGAATAATAATATTTTTCCATGTTTTCTCTACGAGAAAGACGCAAAAAAAGCAGCCGATTTTTATTGTAAAGTATTTGATGCAAAAATTGTTGTGGAAACAGAATTTGTCGTTGATCTTGATATTTTCGGACAAAAATTAATGCTTCTAAATGGTCCTAAAGTTGAAAAAAACGCATCAGTTTCTTTTCTGGTTAATTGTGAATCTGAAGATGAGGTTCAGAAGTACTGGAATCAGTTATTGGATGGTGGAACGGTTTTGATGGCTTTAAACTCTTATCCATGGAGCGAAAAATATGGCTGGATTAGTGACCAATATGGAGTTTCCTGGCAAATCATGTTACGTGAAAAAGCTGTTGAGCAAAAAATAATTCCAACGTTGATGTTCGTAAATAAAAACAATGGAAAAGCAATGGAGGCTATGGAATTTTACGCCAAAGTTTTCCCAAACTCCAAGATTGAAGGTATTTTAAAGTATAAAGATGGAGGTTCAGCGAATGAAAATCCTGAAAATGTTCAGCACGCTCATTTTGTCATTAATGGCTATACTTTAGCCTGTATGGATTCTTCTTATGACCACAAATTTGATTTCAACGAAGGATATTCTTTGGTTGTGATGACCGATGATCAGGAAGAAACAGATTATTTTTGGAATCATCTTACAGCAGATGGAGGTGAAGAAAGCGTATGCGGATGGTTAAAGGATAAATACGGTTTCAGTTGGCAGATTACTCCAAAAAGACTGATTCAACTAATCAACGATCCAGATAAAGAAAAAGCTCAGAAAGCCATGCAGGCGATGATGAAGATGAAGAAAATTATTCTAAAAGATATAGAAGAAGCTTATAATTCTTAAACTTTTTTCGGCTTGTTGTTTGATATTGTTTAGAGAAAAGATTTGCTTATGAAGACACAGAACAAGTCAAGATCTAAATCAAAAGTGCCTAAAGATGGGTTATTTCCTGAAATTATTCGTGAAAATTATTTAGGAAGTAAAAAACTCCTCAACAAAAAGGCGATAATTTCTGGAGGTGATAGTGGAATCGGGCAGGCAGTTGCAGTTCATTTTGCAAGAGAAGGAGCAGATGTTGCGATTATTTATAAAGAAAGCGATAAAGATGCCAAGGAAACTCAAAAACTGGTAGAAAAAGAAGGACGAAAGTGTATCTTACTTAAAGGTGATATTGCTAAAAAAGCATTCAAGACCAAATGTTTAGAGAAGATTAAAAAAGATTGGAAAACTCTCGATATTCTGGTTAATAATGCCGGAATTCAGTTTCCCGAAAATAGTATTGAAAAGATTTCTGACGAACAGATTCAGGAAACTTTTAATGTGAATATTATTTCGATGATTGCCTTAACCAGAGATTTTTTATCATTAATGAAAAGCGGGGGAAGAATCATCTGTACAACCTCTGTTACAGCATATCGGGGAAGTGATCATTTGATTGATTATTCGGCTACGAAAGGCGCAATTGCTACTTTCATACGATCATTGGCAACCAATCTTGCGGAGAAAAAAATTCTGGTTAATGGAGTTGCTCCAGGCCCGATTTGGACGCCTTTGGTAAAAGAAACTTTCGATGATTTATCAACTTTTGGAAAAGATAATCCATTGAAAAGAGCAGGTCAGCCCTCAGAAGTGGCTCCGGCTTATGTTTTTCTGGCCTCAGAAGATTCAAGTTTTATTACTGGAGAAATTATTCATATTAATGGTGGAGATTTTGTGGGAGGATAAAATTAATTCAGAAAGTAAGACGGTATTTTGTATAATTAAAAAAATAAATGAAATAGCTTAAAATAATGGAAAAATTATCATTTGAAATTGAAATAAATGCATCGCCCGAAAAAGTATGGGACGTACTTTGGGGCGAAATAACATACAGACAATGGACGACTGCTTTTACCGAAGGCTCTTTTTATCAGGGAACTTTAGAAGAGGGAAGTATTGTGAAATTTTTTGACCCGAATAACAACGGAATGTACAGTCAGGTTGAAAAAAATATTCCTCATAAAGAAATGAAATTCTTACATCTTGGAGAAATTTATGATGGAATTGAAGTCCCAAAAGATTGGGGAGAAGCAACAGAAGCTTATATTTTAGAAGAAAATGAAGATGGCACAAAATTGAAAAGTGAAATTCAGACACCTGCAGAGTTTAAAGGATTTTTTGAAGATAAATTTCCAAAAGCTTTGGGAATTGTGAAAAATCTTTCGGAGAATCAACTTTAGTTTTAAACACAAATTTCATTAATGATTTTCACAATTAGCACAAATAATTGAGTGCTATAATTTGTGTTATTCGTGCTTAAAAATTTGTGTTATTAGTATTTAGTCAAAATCAAATCACAAAAATTAAAAATATGGAAACATTATCATACGAAACAGTAATCAATGCCCCGAAACAAAAAGTTTGGGACGTTCTTTGGAACCCGGAAACTTATGGTCAGTGGACACAATTCTTCAATCCTAATTCTCAGTCTCAAATGAAATCTGATTGGAAAGTAGGAGGGAAAACCTATTTTCTGGACATGAATAATGAAGGAATGGTTTCTACAATCGACAGTTTAGAAGAACCAAATCAAATTGTTTTTAAACATTTAGGAATGGTTGACAAAAACGGGGTAGAAGATACCGAAAGCATGGAAGTCAAGCAATGGAGCGGATGTTTTGAAAAATATATTCTCATTGATTTTGATGGTAAAACAAAACTTCATGCAGAAGTTCAAATTGAAAAAGAGTGGCAGGATCACATCAACAACGGTTTTATAAAAGGTTTGGAAATTGTGAAAAATCTTGCTGAAGACAATTAATTATGAATTAAATAGTTTTCTCCCACAGATTACACAGATTTGCACAGATGTTTGCGTTACATTTATACAATAAAAAAATATGCGCAACCATTTGTGCAATCTGTGGGAATCAAAATAAAAAAACATGAAACTATTAACAATCCTTTTCGCGACGTTCATTTTAGCTTTGATAGGAACAAAACTCTATCAAGGAGATTGGAATTTCTTATTTTCAGGAAATCTGGGAATGGCGGTTTTCATTATTTTCACGGGATTTGCTCATTTTAAATTCCAAAAAGGAATGGCGATGATGATCCCAGATTTTGTTCCTGCAAAAATGTTTTTGGTTTATTTTACCGGAATTATTGAAATTGCGGACGGAATTGGATTAATGATTCCGTCGATTCGAGAAATAACGGCAATCTTATTAATAATTTTCTTGGTTTTAGTTTTCTTAGCGAATATTAATTCATCACAGAAAAATGTAAACCTTTTCAAAGGGGATTATTCAGGTCCCGGAATGAGTTATCTTTATAAAGAAAGACTTCCGATGCAGATTATTTTAATCGCCTGGACTTGGTATTTTGGGATTTATTTACATTAAAATTTAAAAATCAGTATAAATGGACGGATTGCAGTTTGCTTTCCGTTTTTTTTATTTATTTTCACAAAATAGCGAATTGTTTGTAACGTTTTACCTTATTTAATTGTCTTATAAAGAAGCATCAATTTTTTAATTGAAGTGAATTAAAATTCCAAAACCAAATCAAAATATGAGTTATGAATCTGAATTCTAAAATTTTAACTACCGCTCACATTGTAATATCTGCGATTATGATCAATGCACAAAGTACATCGGCAAAGCTGCCGGGCGATCCTACATTAGTCTCTTCCAAGGCTACTTTAGACAAACTTATCTCTTATGATAAAGGGAATTTTAAATATAAAGTTGAAGATTATTTTGCGAGGCCAAAAGCTTCTCAATTTAAACTTTCGCCGGACGGACAATACCTTTCTTATAAGGAAAAAGATAAAGACATGAAAAATCATGTCTATGTAAAAGATTTAAAAACAGGAAAAGTTACCAAAGCTCTCGAAGAAAAAGATGACTTGATTAAAAGTTATGGCTGGCTAAACAAAAAACGACTGTTTTACACTCAGGATAAGGGCGGAAATGAAAATCTTCATTTGTACGCTGCCGATGTAGACGGTAAAAACCTTAAAGATCTTACGCCTTTTGATGGGGTGAAAATTGGTTCTGCAAACATTATAAAGGACACTGATTTTGCTGTTGTTACGATGAATAAAAACAATAAGCAGATCTTTGAACCATTTAAAATCAATTTTGTTACAGGGGAAATGACTCAATTATTTGAGAATAAAGATCCTAAAAACCCGATTGACGATTATCTTTTTGATAAAGAAGGAAATTTAAGAGGGTATACTGTTCTTGAAAACGGTTTGACAACAAAAACCTATTATAAAGACCTGCAGACTGGGAAATTTAATCTTCTTAAATCAACGGATTGGAAAGATACATTCAATGTTATGAGGTTTAATGACAATTCAAAGAACAAAGACGAGGCGTATGTTGTAACGAATTTGGATAGTGATAAATCGAGAATTGTTCTGTATGATTTAAAGAAAAATACAGTAATTAAAGAAGTTTATTCTAATCCTACATTTGATGTAAGTTCAGTTAGTGTTGCAGGAAAAAACAGAAATTACGAGCTTGATTATATCAGTTATAACGGAATTAAAAATGAAACGATTCCTGTAAGTAATTTTTACAAAGAAGTTGATGCTAAATTAAAATCAGAATTTGGAGACAAGCAATTTTATGTAGTTTCTTCTGATGATAACGATTCTAAGCTTTTAGTCGTTGTTGACAGCGATAAATTATACGGGAAATATTACGAATACGATACTAAGACAAAGAATATAAAACTTCTTCTTGACCTGATGCCTCAATTAAAAGAAGAGGATATGGCCGAAATGAGACCAATAGAATTCAAAAGCAGAGATGGATTGACAATTCATGGGTATATCACATTACCAAAAGCTGCTGTGGATGGCAAAAAAGTTCCTTTGATTGTAAATCCTCACGGAGGTCCGCAAGGAATCAGAGATAGTTGGGGGTTCAATCCTGAGACGCAATTGTTTGCAAGTCGAGGATATGCGACTTTGCAGGTTAATTTTAGAATTTCAGGAGGTTATGGAAAAGAATTTCAAAATTCCGGATACAAGCAAATCGGTAGAAAAGCAATGGATGACGTAGAAGATGGAGTGAAATACGCGATAGAACAAGGTTGGGTTGATAAAGATAAAGTGGCAATTTACGGTGGAAGCCACGGAGGTTATGCTACTTTGATGGGATTAATTAAAACTCCGGACTTATATTCTTGTGGAGTTGATTATGTCGGCGTTTCAAATATTTTCACATTCTTCGATTCTTTCCCGGAATACTGGAAGCCGTACAAAGAAATGGTAAAACAAATCTGGTATGATTTGGATAATCCTGAAGAAGCGAAAATAGCTAAAGAAGTTTCGCCTGTTTTTCAGATTGATAAAATCAAGAAACCTTTATTTGTCGTTCAGGGAGCGAATGATCCAAGAGTGAACATCAATGAATCAGATCAAATTGTAAAAGCATTAAGAAACAAAGGTTTTGAAGTTCCCTACATGGTAAAATACGATGAAGGTCACGGATTCGGAAAAGAAAAAAACAGGATTGAATTATATCAATCGATGTTAGGTTTCTTTGCTGAAAACTTTAATAAATAAAATATTCAAATTTTTATAATTAATTGAACGGAGGGCATTTTTGTCTTCCGTTTTTTTGTTTTAAACACGAATATCACTAATGATTTTCACAAATGACACGATGAATTATTTGTGTTTTTAGTGTGAAAATTTGTGTTATTCGTGTTTATCTAAAACGTAATGATTACAAAATAAAAATAATTAAAACCCCGATCAACAAAAGAAAACCAGAATTTCAGAAAAAATATTTTAAATTTATTAAAGTAAAACAAAAAGATCGATCGTCATAGCAATATGGAGATTGTCGAAAAAATAACAATGCCGCAAAAAGAGAAAGAAAGTATCATCTCACAAACCGTTTCAAAGTACGGAGGAAAGCTGATGTCTTACATTCGTCCCAAAGTGAAAAATACGGAAGATGCGGAAGATATTTTGCAAGAGGTTTGGTATCAGTTCAGTAGCATTACGAATCTTTCCGAGATTGTAAATGTTGGTGGATGGCTTTATAGAGTGACGGCGAATAAGATCACGGACAAATACCGTAAAAAGAAGACCGAGAATCTTGAAGATTTTGTATATGAAGATGAAGACGGAAGTTTTTCAATAAAAGATATTCTTTTGCTGGATGAAAGTGCGGGACCGGAAGTGAAAATGTTTCAGGATGAAATTTGGAAAAAGCTTTTTGAAGCATTGGATGAACTTCCCGAAAAACAAAGATTGGTTTATGTTGAAAACGAGCTAAACGACAAAACCCTCCAGGAAATAGCCGATGAACAAGGCGAAAACATTAAAACAATTATCAGTCGAAAAAACTATGCTGTGAAGCATCTGAGAAACAGATTGAGAAAATTATACGAAGATTTAAATAGTTAGTAAAAAGAAAGTTATGAATCATAATAAACACAAAAAAGGCTGGATTTTTTTATTCTTATGTCCGCCATTAATCTTACTGGGAGTTACATGGATCGTCATGTCTCTTTGGAATTGTCTGCTTCCTGATATTTTAGGAGTGAAATCGATTACTTATTGGCAGGCAATGGGAATTTTGATCTTAAGTAAAATACTTTTTGGCGGTTTCCATTTTGGAAAAGGAATGAGAGATTTTAAAGAGAAAAAAATGATGCGAGACAGAATGATGAGTTTATCTCCTGAAGAAAGAGAAAAATTCAAAGAAGTTTGGAAAGACAGATGCTCAGGCGGATTCTTTAACCGAAATAACAGAACAAACGAATAATAAAAAATTTTAGAAGTAGTAAAGTAAAATTGAAACTTATTCGTCTATATAAAAAACAAGAAGTAGTAAAATTTAAAATTTTGAAAAAATGAAAAATTCAGTATTAAAAGGAGCTCTAGGAGCATTAGCCGTTGTTGGTGTAGCGTTAATCGCTAAAAAAATGGCAGACAGAAAAAGATTTGTAAAAGGTATTTTTAACGAATACGGAATCAAGGAAAGATCTCCATTTGGTCTTGCAGACAAGATCAGAGAAATGGACGAAGAACAATATCAGGAACTGAAAGGGAAATTCAAAAAAGAATTCGCTTCAAGATGCCACCACAGAAGATTTGAAAGAAAAGAAGACATTGCGGAAGCATAATAATAGAAAGTAACTAAATTGAAATTGTTTAATTTCGGCGCGGGAAGCAGAGCTTCCCGCGCCGAAATATTTTCATATAATCACATGAAGCGAAGCGACGTGGCAATCTCAAAAAATATTCTCAATTATTTAAAACTTCCAGCCTCTCTCTTCCTACTTCCCTCTTTTTTAGAAGCTATTTCCCGCTCTCCGTACTCGCTATTTTCTGGGTTTCGGGGGGGGGGTT
>NZ_JBXAHY010000001.1:196431-330918 GCF_058795655.1 Chryseobacterium sp. GW823-FHT05E08
CGGCAAAGCCGCCGCCGAAACCCAGAAAATGAGCTCAAACAAATGCTACGATCAGGGCTAGGTATTTGCCGTTCTTTTCAACCTTCACTATCACCACAAAGTTTGTCATTCCGCAGGAATCTCACCAAAGATTTTACAAAATAATTCCGAAAAAAATAAGACTAGATTCCACTAAATGGATATTGTAGCCTTCCAACCTTCGCTGAGTGAAACGCCTTTGTGAACGAAAAATATCCTCAATCATTTCAAAAAAATCTTTGCGACCTTCGCGTTAAAAAGAGATTGCTTCGCTTTGCTCGCAATGACAAATTCCTTATTTTTGCATAGCTACACATGAAAGATTACTACTATTTTCTCGGTATTTCACAGGATGCTTCAGAAGAAGACATCAAAAAAGTGTATAGAAAACTCTCCATAAAATACCACCCGGATAAAAATGATAACGACGATTTCTTTTCGGATCGTTTTCGTGAAATTCAGGAAGCGTATGAAACGTTGAGTGATAAAAGCAGGAGATATGCGTATGACCAGAATTTAGAAAGTCATCAGAAAAGTTTTAGATATAATATTCCGCCTGCGATCAAGACTTTTACAGCGAATAAAATTCATGCGAAAAAAGGAGAGGAGATCATTATTAATTGGCAGACAAGCAATGCTGATGTCGTGAAAATTCTACCTTTTGGATTAGAAAAACCTTACGGAGAAAGAATTTTTAAAATAACTGAATTCAAAGATGGTAAATTTCAGCTTTTGCTTCATGTAACGAATTCACTTTTACATAAAACTGTAGTTCAGGCCATCACGATCACAGAAGTTTTTGAAAATGATGCGGAAAAATTCAGAGACAAAGCGGAAGCCTTATTCAAGTCGCAACCGAGAACAGTTACGAATCGTCATGGTCAGCCCAAAATTATAAGAATAATTGGGGCGATAATAGTATTAGCAGTTGCTATCTATTTTTTAATAAAAAGTTTTAGCTAAACTAAGCCATTTTCTTTCTTCCAGGGCACTTTTTACATCTTTTTCCTTTCTTAAATTTTTTGCAACAAGATTTCTTTTCGCAAAACATATCTTCATTATTGAAAGCAAATGCTGGAGTTAAAGCCGGAACTTTAAACGGGACAATCATATTCATGTTGCAAATATATTAATTTAGAATAAATATAGATAATAAATTTTCATAAATTATATGAGTGCTGATTAATAACAGTTTATCCCGCTTAAAATGCCTTATTTATTTTAAAAGTTTAACGCAATTGATGACTGAATTCGCCATGCTTCAGCTTTTTGGTCTTGAAAATTTCTTACTCTTCCATAATTTCCTTCAACACCCATTCTCAGTTTTTTTAGAGGTTGAAAAACAAGATTAAGTCCAATATTCTGAAAGTTCTTCGCCAGATCTTTTGGAACAAAATCTTTATTACCAACTTTTGAATAACTTACATAAGCAACCGAAGACCATTCCGGATTCCACCAATGTTCGTACATTCCGACAACATTGAAAAGTGGGAGAGTTTCTAATAAATTTCTGTTGGCGGGATTAGGCACGGCATCATATTTTTCACCATTCAAATCACTGTTATTAGTTGCGTATCCGCTTCCATAAGAAGTTTGAAATCTGAAACTGTTAAGGTCATTAATATAACGTCTTGCCGATATAATGGCTCCCCAACCAATCATGGTTTTAGTTTGATAAGCATCATCTAAGGAATATCTTATATCATAACTTATAGGAGAAATAAGTGCTCCCATTTTTACATAATCTTTCTCATCTCCATAGCGGTACATTGCCGTAAAAGTAGGAATCACTGCTCTTTTTTTCCAGTTTAAGGAATCAATTGGTAATGAAATACTTGGCGTATTTGGATCTTCCAATGAGAAGGACAGATTTTCTTTTGGCGAAATTTTGGTAGAATAACGAACCTGCATTCTTCGGTTGAATAATAATCCGTCAGGGCCAATAAAATCAAAAATATTAGGAAAGATGTCAGGATCGGAAAAGTTCTCCATGTTTGTCCGGCAATCCATTTTTTCCATTTGATGTAGCCTTGTCGGAATCTTGGAGCGGTTGTTCCGTTGGGACCATAAAGATCGACTTCTACATAAGCAGAAAAATTATCGTCGCCTTTAGGATTTCTTTGTTTAATTCCCAATCCGATTTGCGACTGTTTTACACTGAAATTACTGCTTGCAATGTTCCGTTGAGGAACTGTGATAGATTGTGCAGCAAAACCCTCTATCGATTTCATATCCTGAAAATCTACCGTGTAATCTGTCTGAACAAAACCTTTAAGATATAATTCCCATTCGTTTTGATCTTCGGCTTTACTTTTTGTAAGTGTGATTTGCGCATGGGTTTTGATGTTGAATATTAGGATAATACTCAATGAGGCCGTAAGCCTTTTTGTTGTTTTTTTCATTTGTTTGTGTTTAAAAGCTGTCTTATTTACTTATGTTTTCATCTTTATTTAATTTTAATTGGTTACTATTTTTTAGAATAAATTTTTCACATTTTTTTGGTTTGTTTAAAATAATTTCAACTGAATTAACTATTGCTTTTTTATTTTGTATTTATTTGATTAATAATATTTTAAATGATAAAAAACGAAACTACGAAATTAATTTTTAAAGAGTCTTGTTTAAAATATCTACCAATTAATGAAATATTGAGTAAATATTTTTTAGATATTAATAATTGTTTTTAAAAATTAATATTGAATTATTAATAATTTAAAATAAAATCCATAAGAATGATAGATGAAAACTAAATTGAATTTTAATCAAAAAAATATCCGAAAGTCATTAGTTTTAAAAACGATAGAGATCAATCTTTGCTATTTCAATAATTTTAGAGTGTTGTGCAATCCTGTAAAAAATTGTAATTTTACCCATCTTTTTACAAACAAAATCTAATATAAAAAATGAATACAGAACAGTTTGTGAGCCGTCACATTTCCTTAAATGAAGCCGATAAAGAGGCGATGTTGGAAAGAGTTGGCGTTTCAAGTATCGAAGAGTTAATTTCTCAAACCATCCCTTCTTCTATCCGTTTAGAAAAAGATCTTGAAATCTCAGAACCGCTTTCAGAATACGAAATGCTTATCCATTCTAAGGAATTGGCATCGAAGAATACTGATTATACAAGCTATATTGGTTTTGGATATCACAATACATTGTTGCCATCGGCTATTCAAAGGAATATTTTTGAAAACCCGAGCTGGTACACAGCTTACACACCTTATCAGGCGGAGATCGCTCAGGGTAGATTGGAGGCTTTGCTGAACTATCAGACTGTTGTATGCGATCTTACAGGTTTTGCATTAGCAAATGCTTCATTATTAGATGAATCTACAGCTGCTGCAGAAGCAATGCACATGTTCTTTAATAACAGAACGAAAGATCAGAAAAAAGGAGGTGCCAACAAATTCTTCGTTTCCGATCTTGTTTTACCTCAAACAGTTTCAGTTTTAAAAACTAAAGCTGAAGGATTGGCAATCGAGATCGTTGAAGGTGACCACAAAACGCACCAATTTGACGAATCTTATTACGGAGTTTTATTACAATATCCAGGTAAAAACGGTGTTGTTTTAGACTATACAGAAAACATCGTAGAATACAAAAAATTAGACTTACAAGTTGTTGTAGCTTGTGATCCGATGGCTTTGGTTAAACTAAAATCACCTGCTTCTATGGGAGCTGACTGTGCAGTTGGTACTTCACAGAGATTTGGTATTCCATTAGGTTACGGAGGTCCTCACGCAGCATTTTTCTCTTGTAAGGAAGATTATAAAAGAGATATTCCGGGAAGAATTATCGGGGTTTCTCAGGATATGTACGGAAAACGTGCATTGAGAATGGCTTTACAGACTAGAGAACAGCATATTAAGAGAGAAAGAGCGACTTCAAATATTTGTACTGCTCAGGTTCTTTTAGCTGTAATGGCTGGAATGTACGCTGTTTACCACGGTCCGAAAGGATTAAACTATATCGCTGATCAGATCCACTTTAAAGCAAACGCTTTGAAAAACGGTCTTAAAGCATTAGGATATGAAGCAGTTGAAGAGCCAATTTTCGATACTGTAAAAATCTTGTTGAATGAAGATGAGAAAGGAAGGTTAATGAGAATGATGCTTGATCACAGACTTAACTTAAACTATTTCACAGAAGGCGTTGTAAGTGTTGCGATCAACGAAAGTACTACATTGGACAAATTAAATGTTCTAATGGCTTCTTTCGCTCAGTTTAAAGATAAGCAGACTTTCAAATTAGAAATAAAAGAAGGATACAGCATTCCTGAGGAGAATTTAAGAAAAGACGAAATTCTTACAGAAAGTGTATTCAACAAATACCATACAGAAACGGAATTGATGCGTTACATCAAACGTTTGGAAAGAAAAGATTTATCATTAACGCATTCAATGATTTCTCTAGGTTCTTGTACAATGAAACTGAACGCTGCTACTCAAATGTTGCCACTTTCTTGGGATAACTGGGGAGCTGTTCACCCATTTGTACCGGTAGACCAAGCAGGAGGTTATCAGGAAATGATCAGAGAATTGGAGAAAGATTTAGCTGAAATCACTGGTTTTGCAGGAACTTCTCTTCAGCCAAACTCTGGAGCTCAGGGTGAGTATGCAGGATTAATGGTAATCAGAGAATATCACATTTCAAGAGGCGAAGGTCACAGAAATGTAGTATTGATTCCTCAGTCTGCACACGGGACAAACCCGGCTTCTGCAGCAATGGCAGGAATGAAAATCGTTGTTGTTAAAAACCTTGAAAGCGGAGAAATTGATTTCGAAGACTTAAAAGCTAAAACAGAACAACATTCTGAAAACCTATCTTGTGTAATGATCACGTATCCGTCAACTTACGGATTCTTTGACGCAAACATTAAAGAAATTACAAGCTTGATTCACCAACATGGCGGACAAGTATATATGGACGGTGCCAACATGAACGCTCAGGTTGGATTCACAAGTCCTGGAAACATCGGAGCAGACGTTTGTCACTTGAATCTTCACAAAACTTTCGCTATTCCTCACGGAGGTGGAGGTCCTGGAGTTGGTCCGATCTGTGTGGCTAAACACTTGGTTCCATTCTTACCTACCAATGCAAACATCAGAATCGGAGCTAAAGATGCTATTGAAGGGATTTCTGCAGCGCCTTACGGTTCTGGATTGATCTTAAATATTTCTTACGCTTACATCAAGATGCTAGGAACTTCTGGATTGAAAAAAGCAACGGAGCACGCGATTTTAAATGCTAATTATTTAAAAGAAATTTTAGCTGAACATTTCCCTATTTTATATTCAAATACTGAAGGTAGAGTAGCGCACGAGTGTATCGTAGATTTCAGACAGTTCAAAACGTTAGGAATTGAAGTGGCTGATGTTGCGAAAAGATTGATGGATTATGGTTTCCATGCTCCAACAGTTTCTTTCCCGGTTGCAGGAACATTGATGATCGAACCTACAGAATCTGAAAGCAAGTCTGAAATCGACCGTTTTGCAGAGGCTTTAATCGCTATCAAACATGAGATCGATGAGATTGCTAACGGTGAAGCTGATCAGGCGAACAACGTATTGAAAAATGCTCCTCACACTGAACAATTGGTTATCTCCGATTCTTGGGATAAACCATACAGCAGAGAAAAGGCAGCATATCCGCTAGAGTGGGTGAGAGATCACAAATTCTTTGCTTCTGTTTCAAGAGTTGATGAAGCTTACGGAGATAGAAACTTAGTTTGTACTTGTGAGCCGATTGAAGCTTATATGTAATAGAATCTTCTAGATATAAATATAAATTCCTCTCAGAAATGAGAGGAGTTTTGTTTTTTCAGTGTTTAAGATTTAGAAAAAATTTATAACTCCTTTATATATTCTATAATCTCTTCCAATACTTCAATATGAATGTCTTTTAATGTTTTAAACTTAATACAATATCCACTTACACTTGCTTTTCCTAGCTTTTTCCCATAGGTTTCAGCTAAAAATTTTTTATCCTCAATACCAAAAATATAAACAGAAATTCCAGTCGTATTTGCACTGAGACCAATTTTATAAAACTCTTTTGTTGTTCCGTTTGTATATTTTATCGTGTGAAGTCCGTATCCGATATTAGGATTGGAAACAATTTTACCTTCACTGTCTTTACCATCCAAAAACCATAATTTGCATTCAGGCATTATTTGTTTGATGAGATTGTCCAATATCTGCATTTCACTGCGTTTTGGTTCGGGTTGGCTGGCGATGTATTGTTTGATTTGTTCTTCTATGTTCATGGAAAGTATCAAATTATGACTTACTGCTTTAAATCAATCAAATATAAAACAAAATTAGAAATGAAAATTTCTTTTATGTTTAATAGTATAATCATTATTTTTTGAGTAGATGAAGCTTAAGGAGAAAGAAATTTGGTTTGTACTTGTGAGTTGATTGAAGCTTATATGTAATTAAAAGTTTTTTAGAATAAAAAATCCCTTTCGGTGATGAGAGGGATTTTTTTTCTTATTTTATTTCATTCAATTTTTGAATTATTGGTGCAAATTCTATTAAAATTTGATTTTTATAATCTGTGAATTCTTCTGGAGTATTGAATTGCCTTCTTAAATATATTCTAAACATATGTATCTCACATTCT
The DNA here is from genome assembly GCF_058795655.1 of Chryseobacterium sp. GW823-FHT05E08. Lineage (NCBI taxonomy): Bacteria > Pseudomonadati > Bacteroidota > Flavobacteriia > Flavobacteriales > Weeksellaceae > Chryseobacterium > Chryseobacterium sp. GW823-FHT05E08. The sequence goes on from NZ_JBXAHY010000001.1 coordinate 203,074, forward strand.
AAAATTTTTAATTCTTTATTAAAATTTTTCCAGTCTTCTTCTATAATATAATTATTATCGGTCTTTTTAGCTATTTTAATCTTTGATTTATCTTCATCTTTAAACACCTTATTAGGAAAATTATCTACAGCTACATAAATATTTTTATCTTTTAATTTCGAAATACTATCACTGATTTGTTGTTTAATTTCTTTTAAATTTTTTAAATTCTCAATTTTATCAGTTGGAGTTATAACTATTTTAGTTTGATAAACCCTTTTCCACAATTTTCTTTCTAGCAATTCATTTAATACATTTAACTTTTCAGTGTCAGTAACAAGTTTATTTTTTAATGTATTCCATAAAAATATTTCATCTGAATTTTCCCAATAAAAGTTTTCTAACTCTAAATAGGTTTTTGCATCAATTACAGATTTTCCATTTACTATATCTTCACATATAAAATCTAACATAAGGTTTGCTGCTCTATTTGTTTTATGGAAATATACTTGATTATATAAATGAGTCCTTGATTGTATAAATCTGATTACAGAATCTATTCCACTTTCTTTTATGCATAAAGTAATTTTATTTTTTATTTTGATAGGTACAAATGACATTAAGAGCCTACTCAGATCATAAATTCCATATTTAACTCCAGAGAAGTAACTGTCTCTATATAAATAATCCATTCTATCTGCATCTAAAGGAAAACTTGATATAATAGAATTAAAGTAATCTGTCATATCAATAGAATTTACTTCTATTTTTACATCTGAGAACTTAGGTTCTATCATTTTTATAATTCTAATTGGATCTAATTGTTTAATTATTAGATTTTCTTCTTCGGAGAATTTAATTGAATTTTTTAAAGATACATTTTTTAAGTTCTCAATTATTTTAATTATAAACAAGCAAGAAATGGTTTCGTGATTTACTCTCTTCTTTTCATTTTTTATAATATTTTTAAAATTTTCATTATATTTATTTAAATCCTCTTCAGATTTTAAAATTTCAAATAATTCTTTTCCAGTTAAAGTGTATTGGTCAAATTTGTGAGCCATTGGTCCATGACCTACATCATGAAGAAGTGCTGCAAGTCTTAGTTCTTGAATAAAAATATCTTCCTTTTCATCAAGTATATCTTTTACTGAACAGAATTCGAAATCTTTTGGAGAATCCGATTTATATTTCTTTTTTTTATAATTTCCTGCTAAATAATTATTATTTGAGTTAACATATATTTGATAGGCTAAATGCATTACTCCGATTGAGTGTTCAAATCGTGTGTGGTTTGAGCTTGGAAATACTAAATATAGAAAAGTATTCTGTTTTATTCTTTTAAGTCTGTTAAAAGGTTTTTGAGAAATGACCCATTTCTCGATTTCTGATAATTTAATGAGTCCATGAATTGGATCCAGAATGTTTCCTGTATGCATGTTTTTAGTTGTTGGTTATTAGTGTTTCAAATATAGTGTTTATTGAGGATTATTTAAAAAATAAAATATCTTGCACATTATTCTGCAAGGCATGTTTGTATTTTGTTTAATTTATCTTACAATCTCATTGAAAGGTCTTCTTCTTTTATATCTTAAATAGACAATTTAATTTCCAACTTCTCAATCAACCTACCTTTCACCGCCGTAAAAGCATAATCCTTCGCCTCCGCAAAAGAAACCTCATATTTCTTATCAATATTTCTCAAATCCTCAGGAAATTTAGACAATAAATTATCATAAAAACTGTCCAAAAATTCTTTAGAAGGCATTTCATAATTAATTTTCAATTGAAAACGTCGTAAAATAGCAGTATCAATGATTTCGGGATGGTTGGTGGCGCAAAGTAAAAGCGCATTTTCAGGATAATAATCGATCAGCTGAATCAAAGTATTCACAAGCCTTCTCATTTCGCCCACATCTTTATCGTCGCTGCCTCTGGCTTTCCCAATCTGATCTAGTTCATCAAGAAAAAGAACCGATCTTTCGCGACCAGCTTTGTCGAATATCATTTTAATATTTTGAGAAGTTTCTCCAATTCGGGATGAAACAATATTGCTGAGGTTTAAGATCATAATATTTTTCCCCAGCGCATTGGCGATCGCTTTTGCTGTCATCGTTTTTCCACAGCCCGAACTTCCCTGAAGCAGAACTTTATTGTTAACTGGAAGTCCGTATTCCTGAAGTTCTTTGATGTAGGTGTGTTCCTTGATGAGCTGTGCAAACTGTTCCTTATTAGATTGATCAAGGAATACGTCATTAAGCGTTATTTCTTCTTTGTCCTGAATAATAAGGTCGTACAGATTCATGATAGCAGATGATTTTTTATAAATTCTCTGCAAAGATAAAACTTTCAGTTGTGGGAAAAAGAAAAGCCGAACATTACGCTCGGCTTGACTAAAAAAATATAATTAAAAATTTTGTTGCGTTGAAATAGGTTTTCGCTTTATGTTTTGTCTGCTCTTTTACTCGGGTTGAGTAAAAGAGCGCGCAATCCGAAATACAGATCAAAAACATAAATAACCAATGTGTAAAAGTTTTCTAGAGGCTATATCTCTTTAGAAGGCTTTAATTAGTTTTTCTCTTCTCTTCTTGCTGTTACGAAATAAGAAGCGAATACTATTAAACATGTTGCGATTCCGATGTAAGTTACCATTTTTTGTTTTATTTATAATTAATTAGAGTTTTATTGCTTATTTTTCAATTGCAATATTACTACTTTCAAACTGTATGCCAAAACAAATAATACTGATGTTTATCAGTGAGTTATGATGCTGTATTCTTAATTTTTGCCACATATTTGTTTACATTAATTTAATATATTATAAAAGATTTTTGCCTATATTTATTGTCTTATTCGTAAAATTTTATCAATCTGATAATCGTTTTACGTCTTGTATTTAAGAGTTGATAATACAAAACAAAAGAAATGGCGTGCATAATATTGTCCTAATTAATGTTTAAAAACATGAATTTTTTTCCTAAAAAAAAGTTTTCATGTTAAGGAGATTTATTATTTATTCTAAAAAGTGTGAATTTTGTACGTGAATTTTTGTCAGTTTCTGTGCATAAAATGACAGTGACAATTCTGCCGAAAAAAAATAACTGTCAATTTTTGCTACTTTTGTAAATCAAGTTTAAAAAATTATGGGACGAAGTTATATCTATCTTATTTTAGCAATTGTTTTTGAAATTATTGCAACAACTTTTCTGAAAAAATCCGAGGAATTTTCAAAATTGATACCTTCAATAGTTACGGTAATAGGATATTCGGCGGCGTTTTATTTTTTAAGTCTGACGCTTCGTCAAATACCGGTTGGAATCACGTATGCGATCTGGTCGGGTGTTGGGATCATATTTATTACGATCATTGGTATTGTGGCTTTTAAACAGATTCCTGATCTCCCTGCCATCATCGGAATTGCCCTGATCGTGATTGGAGTGATAATTATTAATATTTTCTCAAAAATGGGAACGCATTAAATTTATTCATCAAGATTGGTTTCCTTGAAAATCAGAATAATCAATCTTAACTATACTTAACTCCTTAAATTATTCTTAATGGTTAAAAAAGAAAATTATTTTTTCAAATACTTGACAATTAAAGTATTAAGAATAATTTAAGGAGTTAAGAAGATTAAGTTTAACTTAGAGTTATAGAAAGTGATGTCTTAGATGTTCCCATCTTTCACCTGTTCAATCAATTCCAGTCTTTTCACAATACTTTCTTTTGGTAAAATGGTACCAGGCGATAGAACAGCATTAGCTCCAATCCTCGAATCATCACCAACCAACGCTCCGAATTTTTGAGTATTGGTTTTAATAATTTCAGAATTAAAAAGCACCGAAATCGTTTTATCTTTTCTTTCGTTATAATGATTGGCGCAGATAGATCCCGCTTCAAAATTGATGCGGTTTCCGATGATGCTGTTACCAATATAATTAAAGTGAGCAACGGCTGTATCATTAAAAATAATGCTTTGCTTGATCTCGTTTCCGGGTCCGATTTTCACATTTTCTGCAATATAAATCGGACCTCTTAAATAAGCATTAGCACCAACGAAAGAATTTCTGCCAATAATGATTTTTCCTTTAAAAATTACATTCTGCTCAACGATAGCGGTTTGATGAATGGCAGTTTCTCCTGAAATTATAAAATCATCATCCAAATGAGTAAATTTTTCACCTAAAATTGTCTCCAGATTATCAATAATTTCCCAAGGTTGAGGGCTTTCGTCTGAATTAAAATCCGAGAAATTTTGAATAAAATCGGTAATGCTGATCATTTGTATAGGTGTTATTTAAAATTGAATACTAAAAACAAATTTAAATAATAATATCTTGAGTTTTTTGTTTCTGTTTCCAATGTTCGGTTCTTTTTTCGTAGAGAAAAAATTTCCCGAGCTTATATTTGAATTTTAAGTAGCCCCGAAACTCAATACCGTCAAATAATCTGTATGAAATTTTAGGATTTTCCTGTAAAGATTCTCTTATCGCTCTGCTAAAAACGGTTGGGCCGGTCGTTGCATGAATATTGTGGGGATAACGGTGTGTTTCAATATTGTCAAGCATTAATTCTAATGTTTTTTTTAGAAAAGGATGTTTTTTATTAAAAATAAGTCCCCATTGCACGTATAGATTTTTATGCCTTTCTGCACTGATAACGGCATCGTCTTCATCTCGTATCAATTCTTTTAAAGGTCTTGTGATAGAGCTGTCTATATCTAAATAAATTCCTCCTTTCTTATATAAAATTGCGTATCTGAAAAAATCCGCTTTTGCAGCTCCGATCGTCAGTTTATTGTAACTTCTAATATATTCGGGCGGAAATTCATCAGTTATAAATTTCTGAATATCATTGTCATCGTAAAAGAAATAGCGGTATTCCGGGTTTTTCCTTTTCATATTCCAAATATGTAATCTCGTGAGTAAAGGAAGGTTTTTAGATTTAAAAGTTTGAAATATTTGTTTAGGTACAGCCATATTTTACAGATTTAATAATGCGTTATGAGCAAGCTTTAATGTTTAGTTTCGACAGTTGCAAATTTTAACTTTAAAGTTATTTTATCTTAAAAAAATATTACAACTAGATAGTTATTCTAAGATTTCTTGTCTTTACATTAAATATTTGATGAAAAGTTTTGCATTAAGTTAAATGCTTGTTTAAAATAAATGATTATTTTTTTCTGGGCTTTCCAAAAGGATTATAAGAAACTCCGACATTGAAATAAAAGGAAGGTTTGGGTTTGGCTTCAAAAATATAATCCTTGAAAGATTCTTCTTTATCAAATATTCTGGCATTTGGAACTGCTCTTATGCCTGTTTTAAAGGTTCCTATGAAATTTGAGCCTAAATTATGTTCATAAATTACTCCGGAATTAATCGCCAATTGCCTGAATTCATACGTTTTATTGGTTTGATAAAGGTAAAATGAAGTATTACTCATTTCCGAACCTAAAGAAATACGTCCGTTTGAAAAAATATCTTTTCTTATCAAAAGTTTTTGAGGTAAAATAATATCAGCAACCCAGCCATTGTCGAATTTATGTTCGTAGGTGAAAATTGGGATTACAGGAACCTGCGTGCTCGGATCGATCATAATAGCTAAACCTACAGTCATTTTCGTTTTAGCATTGGCTTTTAAGACGATATTTCCGGTTACCATTCCTCGGATTCTTTCAAAATGTTGATCGCTTCCATCTACCGAAGCTGTCGCTGAGTAAATGGCAATTTTATTGAATAACTTTGAAAAATAAGTGAAATTTAACGCTTCTGAATGATAATGAAAATCAGCTTTATTACTATTTTCATTAGAAAATAATGAGTTTGCATTCTCAGTTTCAACAGAAGTATAACGATAATTTAAAGCTGTGCTTAACATCCATTTTCTGTTTTTAATGAAATAAATATTAGCATTTGCGTTGATCTGACTAAAATTTTTAACCTTGTTATCAGGCAAGTCAGCTCCCTGAAATGCTGAAGAATAATTATAAGGTGTAACTTGAGTATATTCGACATTCAGATCACGTGCCTGCGGGAATTTATCTGTGACAAAAGCAACCAATTTTTGCGGAATGCTGTCTCTTTTTTGTGCAGAAACAATATTTTTAAATGGAAAAAAGGCAAGTGGAACCAAAGCTTTTCTAAAGTTGTTCATTGTTATTTTATTTTTTTAATTGTTGATTGAAAGAAGTTGAATAAGAATATTTTGTCATAAAATATTTCAATACTGTTTTCGATGATGAAATCTGTGTAAAGACGGGTGTTGGTATTCATTTCTTCTTCCACAAAAACGAACCATATTTCCTGCAACTGCCTTTGTCTTTTAAAGGATTCGTAGGCGTTGAGATCGAATATTGAAGAATGTTTCAGGTCATAAAATAAAATTCCTTTTTTAATGCCATTTTCCTCTATAATATTAATAGGATGGTGGATGTAGTTAATAATTTTTATATCCGAATGGTAACATTCTATGAAATGATGAAGGTCAATAAGCTGAATTACTTTTTCTTCTTTTTGAGAATCTGTCATAAAAAAACATTCTAATGTAATTTGTTCTGTGAGTTCCTGAAAAACGGCTAATTCCATAAGCAAATAAATTATACAGGAGCAAAGGAATAGAGAATACAGCTTGTAGTTCGGGATTTTATACCAAAGCCTTTACATTTTATACCAAATCCGGGGCGTTGAAATTTTGTATAATAAAATGACGTGTTCGTATAATATTATACTGTTTACTTCCGTTATTAGTTATTTTTGTTGTTCTTTAAAAACTGAATAAAATAAAATGAAATACGGTTCGCACGCGTTGAAAGATAAACTGTTTATAGATTTTCTTATGGAAGACCGATACAAGTTTCTGCGTCATTTGGTATTTCTCATTTGTTTCTTTTTATTCTTATATTTCACCCATTTCTGGCATTGGTACGTTCCGGAGTATAAATATTACATTCTGCTGTTTGTATATTTTTCATTGATTTTAATGGCTTATATAAATATTTACATTTTAGTTCCAATGTTCTTTTTTAAAACACATTATGCTTCCTATTTTATATTGTTAATCATTTTAGGTGTCGGAGGATTGAATCTTATTGGATATTGTTTCAGTCATTATTTTTCAGAATATAAAATTCCTACCCTTCAGGATGATGAGCGCAGGGGAGGGCTGTACGAAGGAGTGATGATGTGTATTCCGATCATAATGATCAGTACAACAGTGAAATTATTGCAAAAATGGACGAGAGATAACAACAGAATTACTGAGCTGAGCAACCTTACTTTAAATATGGAATTGAATGAGTTGCGAAATCAAATCAACCCGCATTTTCTATTTAATATGCTTAATAATGTGAAAGCGTTAATCAGAACCGATCCTGAAAAAGCATCAACCGTTATCATCAAACTATCAGAATTTTTAAGATATCAATTGTACGAAAACAGCGAGGAAAAGACATTATTAACCTCCGAAATCGACTTTCTATCTAATTTTCTTAACCTTGAAAAAATAAGAAGAGAAAATTTTTCTGTTGAGATTGATAGTAAAACGGATAAAAGAATGTTGAACAGCACATTTATTCCACCCAATTTATTCACCACTTTTGTTGAAAATGCAGTAAAACACAGCGTTGAAATTGATGATAAAGATTCTTATGTAAAGATCAAAATTGAAGTAGAAAATAAGAAATTATATTTTATCTGTACAAATTCTCAAAACCCAAATTATTCTATTTCGGATAAAAATTATGGAGGTTTGGGATTGGCAAATATCAAAAGACGTCTGGAACTTTTATATCAGGATCAATACAGTTTAAACATCGTTTCTACAGATAAAGAATATACCGTAAACTTAATAATTCCCGTATGAATTGCATTATAATTGATGATGAACCATTGGCAAGAGCAGAAATGCAGTCGCTGATTAATGAAGTTTCCCAACTTGAAATTCTTGGGAAATTCTCCAATGCACCCGCAGCGATAGAGTTTTTGAAAACGAATGAAGTGGATCTTATTTTTCTCGATATAGAAATGCCTTTGGTGACGGGATTGGAGTTCGCAGAAATGCTTCCAAAACAAACTTTGATCATTTTCACAACAGCGTATTCTCAATATGCTTTGAAAAGTTATGAGCTGGAAGCGGTAGATTATTTGCTTAAACCTATCGACAAACAAAGGTTAGAAAAAGCCATAGAAAAAGCTGTTCTATACAAGGAACTTTTGTCAAGAGATACGGTAAAAAATACGGTAGAATCTAATACAACAGATTTTTTGTTCATTAAAGCGGACAGAAGATATTATAAAATTAATTTTTCAGAGATTAAATTTATTGAAGGGTTAAAAGATTACGTGGTCATTCATACTCAATCCCAAAAGTTGATCACAGCAATGAATTTGAAAACAATTCATCAGAAGATCTCAGAGGATATTTTTTTGAGAGTGAGTAAATCGTATGTTGTGAATATTAATTTTATCGACTCATTTGATAATCACAATATCTATATTAATGATGCAGAAATTCCTCTGGGAGAAGTTTACAGATCAGCTTTTTTCACAAGATATTCTGGTGGATCTCTAAACTTGGATGGTAATTAAATAGGTATTAATAGCCGACCTAGGAAGCTGTAGCGTTAAGAAAATGAATTCTGTGAGCGTTAAGAAAATTCTTATGTTTGAAGCGCGAGACAAATTCAGAATTGAAGAACGACAATTGAATTCGCGCAAGTTTTAGAATTTTTAGTGAATAGAAATCATTTTTAGCTACAGCTTCCAGTCTTGAATTTTTGGTCCGTTTGCTTCAAGGCAAAAGGACATATTAAAAAAAAGAAAAGTAAATTTTGTTGAAATTTCCAAAAATTATCTTTTTTGTCCTACAAACCTAATCACAGACCCCGTTCCATTATGAAAAACGCCTTCATTAAGCTCAATTTCAGTTTCTAATAATTCAATAATATCATAATTTGGGAAATCAGATGTAATTTCATCGATAGAAAATAGTGAACCTATATCTTTAGGACCACCAATTTTTTCATTTTTCAAGACCAATTCAAGATGATTTTTACTGAAAGCTTCAAAAATAATAAAACCTCCTTTACGAAGATATTTGTCTAACATTTTGTGAATTGATGATTTAATATCAGCCGGAAAATGGGCATAAATAAGAGCAATCGCATCAAACTGTTCTTCCTGAAAATCCAATGTCTGCAATTCGCCAACCTGATAATCAATCTTTACATTGTTGATTTCTGCAAGCTGTAATGCTTTATTTTTTCCTTCAGAACTGATGTCAAAAGCCGAAACATTCCATCCAAGTTGAGCCGCAAAAACAGCATTTCTTCCTTCACCTTCAGCGGGGAAAAGAATTAAGCCCGGATTTAGTTTTTGTAGTTGATCTTTTAAATAATTATTGGGCTTTGTTCCGTACGCAAATTCATCATTGCTGTATCTTTCGTCCCATCTGTCGAGCCATGTGTTGTCGGTCATTGTATCGTTTTTAAGTTGTATAAAAGTAAGATATTTCCTTCTTCTTAAAAACATGATTTTTAATACAGTTTCTGATCTTTTTTGCAATAAAAACTGCTTCTTTTCCCGAGTCCTGTATTTTTCTGGATGAGCTTTTGTCCGCAAATTGGACATGTATTTTTGCTGTAAACCTGCCAATGTTTTTTCAGGACAGACTGGCTTTTCCATTTTAAGAAATCAAAACTGTAATTTCTGGCTTCGGCAATGAGTTCTTTTACCTTTTTCGGAGGTAAATTTCCTAGTAAACTTTCGGGCTGAACTCCAATTCTGAACAAAACTTCATTCTTAATAATATTTCCGACACCTGAGAAAATATCCTGATCCATCAAAGCATCGCAAACCATCATTTTAGGATTTGAATCTAATTTTTGTTCGGCTTTTTTAGTGTTCCAATCATCGCTCATGACGTCGGCTTCCCAATCTATTTTCGATAAGAATTCGAGATCGACTAATTTTACGTTGCAGGTATAAAAGTACATTCCGCCAGTTTTGAATTGTAATCCTAAACGTAAATTTTTCTCAGATTGCAAATGTTCATCAACAATATAAGAACCGAACATCAATAAATGAATTCTAATGGCAAATTCATCAAAAACAAGATATGTTTGTTTTCCAAAAGTTCTGATTTCTTTTAAAATTTCACCCTTCAAAGACTCTTTTTCGAAGTTGGCATCTCCGAATACATCAATAACTTTTTTACCTGCAAATTTTTGCAGATCTTCTTTCATTAACAGGATTGTTGGACCTTCTGGCATACGCTGATTTATGCTTTCATAAATTGCAATTAGTTTGCCATGATTTTAATTTTAAATTGAATTTTGGTTTAAAATTTTCACTTATGCAAATCGTTAAACATTTCAACATATTTTTGTTTAAAAAGCCTTTCTGCATTTTCAGGAAAACGAAAACCGTCTGGTCCTACATAAATTTGCGTTGTTTTTGTGTCTTTATCAATTGATCTTATTTGATTGTATTTTGTAAGCCAAACATCAAAATGTTCGATCAATTTTGAAGCTTCATCCAATAATTCCGGAGGCAAAAAATGTCCATTGTTGATTAATAAATCTCTGATGTGCTGATTAGATTTAAAAATGATCTCATCTTCATAATAAGGATCATATTCAGGAATTTTGGAGTATTTATTTTGAAAGCCAAGTCCCAATCGATTCAAGTGAATATAAACTTGTCCCAACAATTCTACGGTATTTTTTCTCCATTCAAAATGGGAATTATCTTTACTTGACAGTTGTTCAAATTCTCTTTTGAGAACCGCATTGTGTCTTTCTGTTCTTTTGTGAAAAAAGTAGGCAATGGCTGATGTAAATAAAGCAATCACAATCGAATTGCTTATTATTTGTTTTAATAATTCTGACATGACGAGTTTTTTTGAGTTGGTTATTAGCAATCACTAAGTTAGATTGAAATGTAGAAAAAATTTCAGGTATTTTTACGGAAAATCATTGGTTTTGAAAATGAGGTTTTTTAGAAAAAATCATCTTATTAGTTCCTTAAAATTAAAATTTGAAGTAATTTTGAAAAATGATGAACTTGAATCAGATTTTTACGAATCAGCGCACAGGAAATAATCCACATACCAAAGCTTCACGAACAGATTTTCAGAGAGATTTCGACAGAATTATCTTTTCTTCGGCATTCAGAAGACTGCAGAATAAAACGCAGGTTTTTCCGCTTCCGGGAAGTGTTTTTGTACACAACCGTCTGACGCATTCTTTGGAAGTTTCGTCCGTAGGAAGAAGTTTGGGGAGTGTTATCGGAGAATTTATTCACGATAATTATCAAAGTGATCTGACGGAAGATTCAAAAAGTTTTTATCTTCACAATTTAGGAAATGTAATAGCAGCAGCCTGCCTTTGTCATGACGTTGGAAATCCTGCGTTCGGACATTCAGGAGAAGATGCCATTGCAAGCTATTTTGATCGAAATGAAAATGATCTTAAACCTAAATTCAACGAAAAAGAATGGGCTGATCTGGTTAATTTTGAAGGAAATGCCAATGCAATTAGAGTTTTAGCTCAACAACAGCAAGGGAAAGATGCGGGAGGAACTCAGTTAACGTTTGCAACATTGGCGAGTATTGCGAAATATCCGTGTGAAGCGATTGCAAGAGATAAGAAAATTATTCACAGAAAGAAATTCGGGTTTTTTCAAAATGAAAAGGATATTTTTCTTGAGATAGCAAAAGGAACAAATTTAATCTCAGAAAGCGAAGAACCGCATATTTTTAAGCGACATCCTTTCGTTTGGTTGGTGGAAGCTGCAGATGATATCTGCTACAATATTATCGATATGGAAGATGCTCACAGATTGGGTATTGTTTCAACTGCTGACTGTCAAAACCTGTTTTTTGAGTTGGTGAAATCAGAAACCGATGATGTTGATAGAGTCAAAAGAAAGCTTGATTCTATTGGAAATGATAACGAAAAAATTTCATATTTACGAGCGAAAGTTATTAATGCTTTAATTAATAAGTCGATTTCAATGTATAAACAGAACTTTGATAAAATTCTTGAAGGAAATCTTGACAAAGCTCTGCTCGATATGTATAAAGGTGAAAATAAAGCATTGCAGGATATTGCAAGTTTTTCTGTCGAGAAAATTTACAATCATAAAGCGGTTGTTGAAATTGAAAATGCCGGCTATAATGTAATGTATGAATTGTTGGATCATTTTATTCCTTCAATTTTAAAATCAGAAGAAAAAATTAAATCTTACGATATAAAAGCGTTGAAATTAATCCCCAAACAGTTCATCTACGAAAACGGAACTGATTATCAAAAAGTTCTCGGCGTGATCGATTTTGTTTCAGGAATGACAGACAACTATGCAACCGATCTTTACAGAAAAATCAAAGGAATTGATATTGGAATGACCATGTAAATTTTTGGCAGGAAAGATGGAAGTTGGAGGCTAGGAGTTTGTTTTAGTCAAAATAAGAACTTCCAGCCTCCAACTTCAAACTTTTAGCAAATCAACCCAACAATTCATTTGCATCTTCAATTAATGATTTCATTAATGTTGATGCTTTTTTATGTTTTAAAATTGGAGCAATTTGTCCTGACCAGAAGAAAACTAATTCATGTTTCTTTTGTTCCAGCGCTGCTTTTCTCATGGATGAAATGAAAGTTGTCTGCAAAGGAAACGGCAAGGTTTGATCTGTTGCGGTTAAGAGTTTTCTTGTGATTTCTGTGGTAATTCCGCGTCCTAATCTTCCGGTGTACGCTCTGGAAAGGGTAGTGGATTTTGCGGCATCTGAAAAGAGAAATTCTTTGTGAATCGGCAATGCTCCGGATTCGTCGGTTGCTAAAAATGCAGTTCCGATTTGTGCGGCTTCTGCTCCTAAAGTCATTGCTGCAGCGATTCCGCGACCGTTGGCAATTCCTCCTGCGGCTACGATTGGAGTTTTCACTTTATCTTTAACCAATTGAATTAATGCGAAAGTTCCCGTCGTTGAAAGCTCGGCTTTATCCAAAAACGAAGGTCTGTGACCGCCACTTTCAAAACCGGATGCGACAATCACGTCTACACCGATGTTTTCCAAAGCGATGGCTTCGTCTAACGTTGTGGCATTTCCGGCAACGATCGTTCCCTGATTTTTCAATCTTTCAATGATATCCTGATCCAAAAGCCCGAACATGAAGCTGAAAACTTTAGGTTTAATATCAAAAACAACCTGCAGCTGATTCTGAAATCTCGACTCAAAAGAGGGTGGAAGCGCAGGAACTTCAATATTTAAACTGTCATAATAAGGCTTGAAAATTTCAACCGTCTTTTTGTATTGATTCTCAGTATGTTCCTGATCAATAATGTCATGATCGTTTACCCAAAGATTGAGATTGTAGGGTTTGTCTGTCTTTAATTTTATCTGTTGATCAATTTCATAAATTTCATCGGGAGATGATGTGTAAGCTCCGAAACCGCCCAATCCACCGAGATTGCTGACTGCAGAGGTCAACTCAACTGTTGATAATCCGCCACCAAAAGGTCCCTGAAAAATTGGATATTCTATGCCCAATAAATCTGTTATTCTGTTTTTATTCCACATGATTTTGATGATTTTGGTTTAAAATTAAAGTTCTACATCAGTTAATGTTTTATTGACGATGAGCCATTTACCATCAATTTTATGGAAAGTTATAAAATTATAGTAATTAAAATCATACATTTTTACATTTAATTTTGCTGTGGCAATTGTGTTTATCACGTCGATAGAGATGATTGTCGGCTTAAAATCTTTACCTGATTTTTGAGGACTTATTCTGCTTCCGACACCTTCAATATATTGTGTGGCGGTTTTGTAGTAAGGAACTCCTTTTATATCTCCGAAAAGTAGAGCATCTTTATGGAAAACCTGTTTCAAAAGCTCGGTATTTCCTTCATAAATTCCTTTGAAATAATATTGCTCGATGGCATTTCTTATCTCTGTTTCTTGTACTGTGTCTGTTTTCATGACTTTGATTTTTTGAGCAAAGCTGCTTACCGGAAAGATAAACAGCCATGCAAATAATAGTAAAACTTTCATTTTTACAAATTATGACCTGCGCCCATTCCTCCATCTACATTAATAATGGCGCCTGATATGAATGTATTTTTAGCAATAGCATGAACCATTTGAGCTATCTCTTCCGATTCTCCAATGCGGTTAATCAGATGAATTCCCGCATTGTTATCTATACTTTCATCGTGCATCGGCGTTCTGATCAGGCCTGGTGCAACGACATTTACTCTGATATTATCTTTTCCGAATTCTGCTGCCAGTTGCAATGTCAAAGCATGAATTGCTCCTTTGCTTGAAATCGGTGCAGTTGAAGGAGATTGTGCGATCGCGTGATATACAAGCGGAGTTCCGATATTGATAATAACTCCATCTTTTTGTTTCTGCATTTGAGGAATTACGGATTGCGTTGTGAAGAATGTTCCTTTTAAATTGGTATTTAAAAATCTGTCTAAATAGTCTTCTGTAACTTCTAAAAACGGTTTGTTTTCGTAAATTCCTGCATTATTGACCAATACATCAATCGAACCAAATTTTTCAAGAGCCGTTTTTGCCAGTTTTTCTCCAACTGCTTTATCGGCAACGCTTCCTGCGACCATTGCAAGGTTTTCGCCTGCTCCCAATTCGTTGTAAACCTGTTGTAATTTTGATTCTGTTTGTGAATTAATGACCACATTATCACCTCTGTCAAGAAAGTAACGGGCAATTTCTAAGCCGATTCCTGATGACGCACCTGTAACGATTACTGTTTGTTTTTTCATGTCTGATTTATTGTTTTTCAGTTGAAAATCCCTGTTCTTTCAGGACGGTAACCTGTTCTCCGGCGTATCCCCAGTTGTCGTCTTCGATTTCATTGATCACGATGTGTGTCAAATGTGGATCTTTATTCAAAACTGTTGTTACAGCCTTACTTATTTCTCTGATTAATTGTTGTTTTTTTTCGCGATTAAGATCTTCGCGCAAAACATCTACTTTTATAAATGGCATGATGTTAAATTTTAATTGTTAAGTTTATTTGAACTGTTATTTTAACCGCAAAAGAGACAAAAGCTATTTGGACATTTAATCTTGTTTAATTATTAGAAAACAAAGTTTTGCAAAAGAAAAAATCAAAGATTTTTTTAAACTTATGTGTTCTTTTTGATGTTTGTTAATGAGCTTAAGAAAGCTTATGAGTTAATCTTTTGTGACTTTTGTGGTTGAAATAAGAATTGAAACAAATTTGTTGTTAATAAATTATTGTGCGTCTGCAACTAAGTGAACATTCAGATCGAAATTATTGTAGATCAAAGTATCTCCAAGATTGCTGAAGAAATTGGATGATCTGAATTTGATATTGAATTTTGTTCTGTCGATGACAATTTTAGTGTCTAAAACTGCAACGTTGTCTGTCTTCACGATCTGTAAAGTCGTTTCTAGTGAATGTGTAATTCCTTTGATGGTAAGGTCTCCTGTTACGTGGTAAAAATTGTTTTCACCCGGTTCTGCGTGTTTGATCTCGAAAACTGCATCAGGAAACTGATCTGAGTTAAAGAAATCATCAGAAGCCAAATGACTTGCAAATTGTGCGTTTGTCTCAGAATCATCGATGTCAAGAATTTTGATTGATCTTGTGTTGATGACAAATTTTCCTGAAGAAAGAATGTCATTTTCAAAATTGAAATTTCCTTCTTTTACTTCGATTGTTCCGTTGTGGGCTCCGGTTACTTTTCTTCCGATCCATTCAACTAAACTGTTTTCGCTGTTTACTTTAAAATTTTTTGTATCCATTTTGATTTGTTTTAAATGATGATACAAATGTCAGCCGATTGTAGGAAAAAGTTACGTGATGTAGATCACGAAATATGGGAAGTTTTTAAGGGATGGAAGATGGAAGATTGGAGCTGGAAGATAGTGCGGTCGTGAATTTTTTAAGAGATTTGCTTTTAACAATCAGAAATTACCACTCCAATGGTAGCTTCTAACACCCATCTTCCAACTTCCGACCCTTCTTACTACTGATGAAGCCTGCTTAAAGTCTCTCTCGTGACTCCCAAATATGCGGCAATCAAATGTTTAGGAACTAAATTGTACAATTGAGGATACAATGCTAAAAGCTCTTCATATCTGAATTTCGCATCGTTATTCATGAAGGAAAGAAGGCGTTTTTGGGCTGCAACATAGCCTTTATTCGTTCGCCACCTGAAAAAATGCTCAACCTCATGGATTTCTTTGCAAATTTTCTCTCGGTCTTCATTTGAGATTGACAAAATACTTGCATTGGTAATACAGTCAACATTGATGGTTGCTCTGTTTTTGCTGTAAAGTGCGTCAAAATCGGTTACCCACCAATTGGGCATTGCAAACTGTAGGATAAACATTTTCATACTGTCATTAAGGTAGAATGCTTTCAGGCAACCGTCGACAACGAAATATTCATGATCTACGAAATCTCCTTCCGTGATCAGCATTTGTCCTTTTTTTAATTTGATTATATTAAAATGTGAAAAAACATATTCAAACTGTTCGAAAGTAAGAGTAGTAAATTTTGAAATGTGTTCCTTTAATATTTCTCGAGCATCAACCATAATGGGTAATTAATATTCAAAAATAGGTTTTTTATTAAAATATTTTCTCAAGAGTCTGAAAAATAATTTAAGTTTTAAATCAAGTAAAAAGTGTTTTGGTTTTCAATGTATTAAATATGATTATTTTACCTATTTTTGAAAATATGGACTTTGAAAAATAAGCTTCATTTAACAAATCGTAAATAAATACGACATATTAAAAAAATAAAACTATGATATATTTAGGTATTTTGGTCTTTTTCGGACTGATCACATTATTTGCTTCTTTTTTCACGGTAAAGCAGGAATCTGCGGCAGTTGTAGAAAGATTAGGTAAATTCTTAAAAGTAAGTCATGCTGGTTTGCATTTGAAAATTCCGTTTTTGGATCAGATTTCTAAGCGTCTGAATTTGAGAATTCAACAATTGGATGTTATTATTGATACCAAAACGTTGGATAATGTTTTCATTAAAATGAAAGTTTCTGTACAATATCAGGTGATCAGAGAAAATGTAAAAGATGCATATTATCGTTTAGAAAATCCTGAAAATCAAATTACATCTTACGTTTTTGATGTCGTACGTGCAGAAGTTCCAAAAACGAAATTAGATGATGTTTTCGTAAGAAAAGATGATATTGCGGTTGCTGTAAAAAGTGAATTGCAGGAAGCAATGCAAAGTTATGGCTATGATATTATTAAAGCTTTGGTAACCGATATTGATCCGGATGAACAGGTAAAACATGCCATGAACAGAATCAACGCTGCAGAACGTGAAAAAACTGCCGCAGAATACGAATCTGAAGCGCAAAGAATACGAATTGTTGCCGTTGCAAAAGCTGAGGCAGAATCTAAAAAACTTCAGGGACAGGGGATTGCAGATCAAAGAAGAGAGATTGCAAAAGGTCTTGAAGAGTCTGTAAAAATGCTGAATGCTGCAGGAATCAATGCACAAGAAGCTTCGGCTTTAATTGTAGTGACACAGCATTATGACACTTTACATTCCATCGGAGCAAATAACAGAAGTAATTTGGTGTTATTGCCCAATTCGCCACAAGCAGCAAGCTCTATGCTGAATGAATTGGTTGTTTCTATGGCTGCAACGCAGAAAATGGATGAAGTTAATAAAGCGCAATTACCCGAACCTCCGAGAAATCATGAGCATTAAGATAGTTTGATGAAAATGTAAATCCCTTTCAATGCATATTGAAAGGGATTTTTTTTTATTTCTTAGTTTTAGAAACTTCTTTCACTAAGGTATACTTGATTGAAGAACCATCCATTGGCGGATTTTCAATTTTTTCTGTTTTTACTTTTAAGACATATTCATAACCCGGTTCGTAAGTGAACCCGTCAATATTACTGTAAAAATTAGTCCAGGTTCCTGATTGGGTTTCTTTCACCTGAAGACATTTCATTGGAGCAACTCCTGTACAATCTACAGTTTGTGGCCCGACGATAAATGTTTTTTCGTCTCCACCGGAAGCGTTGGTTGCTGCTGTACATTGCGTAATTGCAAATAAAGCTGCCGTTGCAATTGTTCCTTTTAAAATTGTTGTAATACTTTTCATAAGTCTGATTTTAACTCGTAGGCGACAATTTCTGTGCCGAAACTTTTTTAGATTAAAAATTTAACCAAATCTATTCCCAAGGCTGTTTTGGCTTACTGACTCCAATAAAGCTTTGCCTTCCTATCAACAATTCAAAAAACAATTTGAAATCAGAAATCAGTGACCACAATGGATATTTAAAAGTAGCAGGTTTATTTTTTTCGATCAAAGCGTGGCTTAACCAAGCGAAACCGTAACCAAAAATAGGAACGTACCATAAGAATCGTTCTTTTCCTGAGCTGATTACATATGCTATCACGAGAAACACGAGTAATGTTCCGATAAAATGAAAAACTCTGGTTCCTGTTCTACTATGTTCGGTAAGGTAGAATTGGTAGAATTCTTTGAATGTTTTTATTCTTTCAGACATGGCGTTATAGTTTAAGTTCTTGATTAACATAAAGCAATAAGTTCGCCAATTTTTAAGCAAGATCATTAAAAGTAAAAAGGCAAAACTGCGAGATTGCAATTTTGCCTTTCAATATGTTTTATTTCTAATTTTTTAAAAACTAAGCGTTTCTAAGTTTACTGTTTTTATAACCGTAGCAGAAATAGATAACTAAACCTAGTGCGAACCACAATCCGAACCAGAACCAGTTTTCGTGGCTCATTCCGGTTAAAAGATATAAGCAAGAACTTAATCCAATTAAAGGAATTAAAGAGAAATTTTTAATAAAAGTGAAAACACATAGAATTAAATTAATCACAATAAATACCAAAATAGAAGCCCTGAACTCACTGTCTTTTGGAGTACTAAAATCGGTCAATGAATTGAAAAATTCCGGTTGCCAGAAGTAAAATCCAATTAATCCTCCAATAAAAATAACAGGAAAAATAATCTT
The DNA here is from genome assembly GCF_058795655.1 of Chryseobacterium sp. GW823-FHT05E08. Classification (NCBI taxonomy): domain Bacteria; kingdom Pseudomonadati; phylum Bacteroidota; class Flavobacteriia; order Flavobacteriales; family Weeksellaceae; genus Chryseobacterium; species Chryseobacterium sp. GW823-FHT05E08. The sequence goes on from NZ_JBXAHY010000001.1 coordinate 222,074, forward strand.
ACCATTAATATAAGGAAGGTGAAATCTACCTTTGATTTTTTCTTTAGCAGGAAGCATTAAAACTCCTGCACAAACCAAAACAAACGCGAAAATAGTCCCGATACTCGTGAAATCAAGGATGAAAGTTTTATCTGTAAATAGGATAGGAACACCCACCGCAATACCTGTAACAACAGTAGCAAAAGAAGGTGTTTTATATTTTGGATGCACTGTTTTGAATTTTTCAGGCATCAATCCGTCACGGCTCATAGCGTACCAAATTCTTGGCTGTCCCATTTGGAAAACCAATAGTACAGTTGTAATGGCAACAATTGCTACAAAAGAAACAGTAAGTTCCATCCAGGCAACATTGGCATTTGATTTTTCAAATATGAATGAAAGAGGATCTCCGATACCGTCGAATTTTCTGTAATCAACCATTCCGGTTAAAACTAAGGTTAATGCAATATAAATTACCGTACACAATACAAGGGAAATGATCATTCCTTTTGGCAAAGTTTTCTGAGGATCTTTCGTTTCCTCGGAAAGTACGCTTAACGCATCAAAACCAATATAAGCAAAGAACACTCCGGAAACGGCACTCATAACTCCTGCAAAACCATTTGGCATGAATGATGCAACATGAGTTTCTGGATTAACGGGCGTCCAGTTTTCAGTATTAATATAAGCAAATCCAACTAAAATAACTAAAACGATTACGGCTAGTTTTAGAATAACCAAAGAGTTATTAAAGTTTTTACTTTCTTTAACCCCAACATAACATAACCAAGTGATTAACCCGTTGATAACCAAAGCCGGAACATCAACGATGAATTTTAAACTTCCTAATAAAGGAGCTGATTTCCATGCATTTAATAGATCTTTATTTTCAGAGCCATTCATGAAAGCTTTTTTGGCTTCTGTATAACTGCAGGTTAAATAATCAGGAATATGCATTCCGAGTCGCTCGAGAAAGCTAGTAAAGTAATCTGACCATGAAAAGGCGACATAGATATTTCCGAAAGAATATTCCATAATCAAAGCCCAGCCGATGATCCAGGCGATTAATTCACCAAAACTTGCATAAGCATAAGTATAAGCAGATCCTGCGGTCGGAATTCTACTCGCAAATTCTGCGTAGCAAAGAGCCGTAAATCCACAGGCAAAACCGCAAATCAAATATAACAAAATAACGCCGGGGCCTCCTCTGAATACAGCTTCTCCCAAACTGCTGAAGCTTCCCGCTCCGATAATTGCCGCAATACCAAAAAAAACGATATCCCAAACACCCAAAACTCTCAAAAGATTCGTGGAAGTATCTGTCTCTGAATAGTTTTTCCTTCTAAAAAGTTGATTCATCAATGTCTATATTTGATTTGAAAAAAACAAATGTAATTATTTCTGTGAAATAATTAAGATTTTCTTAATATTTCTTATGAGAAAGTTAATAAGTATTAAAAAATAATCCACTTACTAACAATATGTTAAAAGGCTTGTTTATACAATATCTTTTCAATATTTTCGTTGATAAATTGTGGATAAAATCTCTCTATAAATTTAAAATATTTGGCATTTACTTTAGCCTTACCCATTTTAAAATTTGATATTAATGAAATCAAAAAAAATACTTTTAGCGGCTGCCGTATTTTATTTCGGAATTTCCGAAGGACAGCAGTCTCAATACTTTACCCAGCAAGATAATTACAGGTTCAGTTTAGCCGAAAATCTTTATCAGACCAAAATATACAATGCTTCTCAGTACGAATATGCGAGACAATATTTTTATAATCAAAATTTGTCGAGGTCGAAAAAAGAAGCTGCACAGTTCTTTGATAACGTAATTGGCGTTATTCTTCAGAAAAATCATGCTGAAGAGGGATTAACTGCCTTTATGAAAGAATATCCGAACTCTGCCTATTTTGCTCAGGCAAATCTTCCTCTGGCGGATTATTATCTGGCTAAAAAAGATTTTCCGAAAGCATTGGAAACGTTGAAAAAGGTTAACCAATATCAGCTTTCAAAAGAAGAGAATACGCAGTATATTTTGAAATTAGGTTATGCTAAATTCATGATGGGCGATTCTAAAGGTGCAACAGATGCCTTGGAAGAAGCGTATAAAACTGCCGATGATTCTCAAAAAGGCGATATTGCTTACATGTTGGGACATTTGTATTATTCGAACAGACAGAACGATAAGGCTTTCCAATACTTTGATTCTGTGAAAGATCAGCCAAAATATTCGAAACTGGTTCGTCCTTATTATGTACAAATGTATTATAATGACAAGGATTACGATAAAGCAATTTCAGAAGGTAATCTTTTATTAAATGAAGATATTTCTGCTGCTTATAAAGCTGAAGTTCATAAGATCATTGGTGAAAGTTATTTCATGAAAAATGATTATACTTCTGCTTATCCTCACTTAAAAGATTACCTGAGTGTTCAGCAAAATCCGTCTGAAAATGACCTTTATGAAATGGGATTTGTGGCGGCTCAGCTTAAAAAATATGATGAAGCAGTTTCTTATTATAACCAATTGTTAAACAGCAATTCCGCTTTAGCTCAAAATGCTTATTATCAGCTTGGAAATGCCTATTTGGCGGTTGATAAAAAGCAGGAGGCACTTTCGGCTTTCCGTTCGTCTTATCAGATGAATTATGATCCGAAGGTTAAAAAATTGGCTCACGAACAATACGCAAAGTTAAGCTACGATATTGGAAACCCGTTTGAAAGTCCGTCTGCGGTTATTCAAAGTTATATCAATGAAAATCAAAATGCTGCGAATGCTTCTGAAATGAGATCACTTTTGGTGAAATCATATTTATATTCAGGGAATTTCAAAGAAACGCTGAACGCAATTGATAAGCTTCAAAGTTCGTCTCCTGATATTGATAAAGTAGATCAGGAAGTTTCTTATTTATTGGGAACGGAAGAATTCAACAAAGGAAATTATGATGAAGCTGAGAAATATTTCTTGAGAAGTTTAGGCTTTAATATTAATAAAGAATTCAATAACAGAGCTTTATATTGGCTTGGGCAGGTTTATTATCAGAAAGGAAATTATCCGTCTGCGATTGTTCGTTACGAAAAATTGCTTACCGAAACTTTCCCAGAAAAACAGCAATTGCCTTATGATTTGGGGTATGCTTATTTCAAGTCTAAGAAATTTGATCAGGCTGCAACTTATTTTAAGCAATATTTAACCAATCCAAAACCTGAGTTTAAAAATGATGCAGAACTTCGTTTAGCAGATATTTATTACGCAAATAATGATCTGAATGAAGCGATCGCGATCTATGATAAAAATGAAGATGCAACGGATTATACTTTATTCCAAAAAGCGATGGCTTTAGGATTTAAAGGTGATACGCAGGCGAAAATCACCAACTTAAAAAATCTTTTATCTAAATATCCAGGTTCTGAATATTACGATGATGCTCAGTATGAAATGGGAACAGCTTACGCGGCTCAGGATGATTTTGCCAATTCAAATGACTTCTTTGGAAAAGTGATTAAAACCTCTTCTGATAAAGATTTGATCGCCAACGCATCGATTTACAGAGCGCAGAATTATATCGATCAAAACCAAAATGATAAAGCTTTATCTGAGTTGAAATCTCTTGGTGATCAGTACAAAAATACAGCTTACGCAGAGAAAATCGTTCAGGCTGCAAAACCTATTTTTACGAAAAACGGTGATGTTGCAGGGTATGAAAGTTTCGCTAAAAATATTGGAGTAAATGTTGATGCTTCTGAGATCGATGAAATTAATCTGTCTACAGGAAAACAATATTTCACTAAGAAAGATTATAAAAATGCAATTTCTTATTACGAGAAATATTTAACGCAAAATCCAACAGGAGAGGGGCTTTATCAGGCTAAATACGAGCTTGGAGAAAGTTATTATCAAACCAATAATACGACAAAAGCACTTTTAGTTTTACAGGAAGTTGCGGACGTTCAGAATGATTATCAGGATGATGCGCAGACTCGTTTGGCTCAGATCTATGTGGCACAAGGAAATAGTGCAGATGCTAAAAAATACTTGGAGAACCTTAAAAATTCATCAGATGTCAACATTAAAAACTACGCGAATGTAGAATTAATGAAGATGTATGCAGACGAAAAGAATTTCTCTCAAGCTGAAAAATTAGCGGATGCAGTGATTTCAAACAATAAAAACTCTGCTGCTGTTATTGAAACTGCGAAAGTGATCAAGGCTAGAAGTTTGATGAATTCAGGGAAAGATAAAGATGCTCAAACGGCATATACTTCTCTTGAAAAGTCTTCCAATACAGAAGTTGCGGCGGAAGCTCTTTATGCAAAAGCATTCTATCAAAACAAAGGAAAAGCCTTTAAATCTTCAAACGAAACGATCTTTAAATTGGCCAACAATTACTCTTCTGAAGAATATTGGGGTGCAAAAGCGCTGGTATTGATGGCGAAGAATTATGTAGGCTTAAAAGATAATTATCAGGCGAGTTATACTTGTGATCAGATCATTTCTAATTACAAAGATTTCCCTGAAATCGTTGCTGAAGCAAAAGAGGTTAAAAAACAGATTAAAAAGTAAAAGTAGTAAAAAGGTAGCATGATTTAGGGCTTAGGATTTAGGGACGCTACTTAAATATTGATAAATTATGATGAAATATATTCTTCCAATCATATTTCTAGGGATGTCGTCGGTTGCGTTTTCCCAGATCAAAGAAGAAAAACTGATTCTTAATAAAAAAAGAGAACCGGAAGTAAAAAAGATCGAAAAAAAGAAAACTTCTGTGGAAACAATTAAAAATTATCCACCGGAAGAGAAATCTCAGAATCCTGTAAAATATACAATTACAGACGTTCCTGCGGTTTCTGATTTTAAAACATCAACGATTCAGGGACAGGATGTTACTCCAAAGTTTGAGGGGACGGCTCAAAATAATTACCTCCAATTCGGAATGGGTAATTATGGGAAGATTTTGGGTGATCTGAATATCTCAAAAACACTTGAAAATAAACTGGAAGTTGGCTTGGATGCTCATTTTCTTTCTACTTTAGGGTTGAAAAAAGAATATGCCTGGGATTCTAAACAAAGCGCTGCAACAGTCGGGGCTTTCTTGAATTCTTACGGAGAAAAAGGGAAGTTCAATTTAAATGCTGAATATGGCTTAAATAACAACAATTACTACGGAATTTATGCTTTAGATCCGGGTGATGTAGATTTGGATCAAAGAGTTAATCAGTTTAAAGTAAACGGTTATTATGATTTTTATTCAAACGAAATTTTGAATGATGTAAGAGTAAAATCTTCGTTCTTGAAAGATCATTTTGATGCTAAAGAAAATCAGGTTTCTATCTTGGCGAATTTGTCTAAACATGGCGTTGAGGTTGGAGGTTCCGGAATTACGTTGAATGCAGATTTGGGAGTTGGTTTGGAAGCTGTGAAGTCGGAATTTGCGATTAGAGATAAAAACTCTTCTAACTTTTTTAATACAAGCTTAACTCCGAAAGTAACTTTCAGAAAAGGAGATTCTTATTTGATGTTAGGTTCATCTTTTTCATTTTTAAATGCTAAAAACAATAACGATTTATTGGCAGAACAAATGAAAAATAGTAAAACATATTGGTTCCCACAGGCTGAATTCCAGTTTGCGGCAGCGAAAGAATTTAAGTTTTATGGTGGAGTAGACGGAGGTTTGAAATTAAACACTTACTCAGATCTTTTACAACAGAATCCTTTCATTGTTTCTGATCAGTATTTAAAACCAACTGAAACAAAATATCATTTTTATGTTGGTTTAAGAGGTGATATTGATGAAACTCTTAAATATGATGTTTCTGCAGGTTATGGAAAAATGAGAGATATTATGTTCTTTAAAGCGAATAGTATTTTTGATAATATTTACACGCTTAACCGTTCTGCTTACAACTATGCAAACACGTTTTCTGCAGTTTATGATGATGGAAATGTAAGCGATATTAAAGGAAGTCTACAATATTTCCCATTGGAGAATTTAATTGTAGATGCAGAAGTAAAGTTTACAAAATTTGATTTAAAGAATTACGACAATATTTACAACGTTCCATTGTTGAATGCAAGTATTGGTGCTAAATATACGATGCTTGATAAAAAATTATTGCTAGGATTCAAAGGGATTTTTGCAAGCGACAGAACAACGAATTCTTTTGCTATTGAGGGAGTTGGAAGTCCGATGATGTATCAGTCAACAGAGAATACCGACGATAAAGTTGGTGGTTATGCAGATTTAAACCTTTCCGCAGAGTATAAAATTCACAAAAATTTCAGTATTTTCGCGATTGGAAACAATCTTTTCAACTCAAATTATCAAACCTACAAAGGATATAAAGTTCTTGGTGCACAGATTTTGGGAGGTGTGAAGATTACGTTTTAGAGTTTTGAGTGTGGGAGAGTTTTTAGAGTTGTTTTTAACACATTTACTCTCAAACCCTCCCACACTCAAACCCAAAGCCGGCTGCATAGTTTAATGGATAGAACTTTGGATTTCGGCTCCAACAGTGAGGGTTCGAATCCTTCTGCGGTCACAAATTACTTTTTAACACAAAACAACGCCAATGATTTTCATTGGCGTTGTTTTTATAAAAATTCAGCAAATAATAAAATCAATTCAAATTTCTTTACTCATTTTGAATGTAATCAACTCTTTTCCTAAATAATCTTAAGATGTTACCAAACTAATTTTTGACAGCTTAAAACAAACAAATTTATTTGACTAATTTGAAAAATTGATATAGAAAAAACTTAATTAAAAAACTATCACTAACAAGTTCTTTTGTCAAGTTTAAAGTTCTTCATAAGAAAGTTTTCGCTAAATTTGGCGCATCGGCTTCGTAAAGAAATTTTGTAGTAAAAGATAACCATAACGAAGCACGAAACGATAACCGAAAACAATTCCAAAAAGAAACATATTTTAAAATAATGAATATTGATAATCAAATATTATTTTTTTTAAGTGCTTTAGGTGTTTTTAATAGTGTTGTTTTGAGTTTTTATTTCTTATTCTTCAAGAGAAACAAAGCTATATCCGATTTATTTCTAGGACTTTTATTATTATCTTTAAGTACAAGAATCGGAAAATCTGTATTGTATAATTTTAATCCTCAGTTGTCAAAAACGTATTTGCAAATAGGTTTGTCGGCTTGTTTTTTAATTGGTCCTCTATTGTATTTTTTTGTTAAATCAATACTGCAAAAGCTTAATTATTCTTTTGCAAAATATGGCCTCATTTTTACAATTATAGCCATAAGTGTTTTAGGTTTTCTTTTTCCATACAAGGAAAATCCTGAGATATGGAGAGGAATAATTTATTATTCTATCAATTTTCAATGGTTTATTTTTATTGTATTATCCATTTATGAGGCTAGGGAAATTTTCAGTAAGTTGATCACCAATCGCAACCAAATCAGCTATCAGGAAACTTGGATATTGTCAGTTATCTGTGGTGTTTTTGCAATTTGGCTTTCTTATGCTTTGTCCAGATATACTTCATATATTTCCGGGGCTTTAACTTTTTCCTTCAGCTTTTACATTTCGTTCCTTCTGATCTATTATGCAAAAAACAAAACGTTAATTTCTGTCATTAATAAAGAAAAATACATCAATAAAATAGATGAAAAGCTAGTAAAGGAAATTCAGGAAAAAATTAATATACTTTTTGAAACAAGAAAAATCTATACTAATCCTGATCTCACTTTATCAATTTTGGCAAAAGAATTAAATATCCGCCCTCAATTACTATCACAATTTATTAATGATAATCTGAATAAAAGTTTTACTCAATTCATCAATGAATATCGAATTGATGAAGCAAAACGATTATTAAAAGAAAATACTCAGTTGAAAATAGATGCTGTGGGTTTTGAATCTGGGTTTAATTCGAGCAGCACATTTTATAGCTCATTTAAAAAAATCACAGGAACTACGCCTTCAAATTATCAAAAAACATAATTTTTACTCCTAAAATATACATTCGTACTTCATTATCATAAACTTGGAGTGATTTAAAACCTAAGCAATATAGTTTTGCGAAACATTTTTAAATCATTAAAATCAAAGTTTATGAGAAAAATATTTTTCGCCATTTTATTTGTACTTCTATCAAATTTGTCTTTTGCACAATCGGAAGAATCTCTCATTGAGAATTGTATTCAAAACTATATTAATGGTACATCTTACAATAGACCCGATAGTATTAGTAAAGCTTTTTATGCTGAAGCCAATCTTTTTCTAAGCCGCAAAGAAAAGCCTTTATGGATTGTTCCGATTTCAGAATATGTCAGTTGGTTTCAAAAAGGAAATAAAGGAGAATTTAACGGTCGTATAGGGAAAATCGTCTCTATAGAATATTTTAATGATATTGCTATTGCAAAAGCCGAAATTATTATTCCTGAAAGAAAACAAGAATTTATGGATATGTTCTTGCTAAAAAAAATTGAGGGCGAATGGAAAATAATCAGCAAATCTGCAAGTAGTAAAGCAAGTAATAAATCTGGTAAACGAATATTATTCATTGTTTCCAATGCACATTATTACGGAAATTCTACAATTTCAACAGGAAATAGCTTTGGCGAAATCGTAAACGCTTATGACACTTTTGTAAATTCTGGTTATACCGTTGATTTTGTAAGTCCAAAAGGTGGCGATATTCCTTTAGCCTACATCAATACCTCGGATAGTTTGCAAAAACATTATGTATATGATCAAAACTTTATGTACGCCATCAAACATACTTTAAGTCCTAAAGAAATTGATTATAAAAATTACAAAGCGGTTCATTACATTGGAGGTGGAAGTGCTATGTATGACGTTCCTGAAAACTCAGACATTCAACATATTACTATGCAGGTATACGAAGATAACAACGGAATTATTTCTTCGGTATGTCACGGAACGGCAGGTATTGTTAATTTAAAAACTAAAAATGGTAAATTCTTGGTTCAAGGGAAAAAAATAAGTGGCTATCCTGATTCTTTTGAAAAACAAGATGGTGAATATTTTAAACACTTTCCATTCTTAATTCAGAAGACTATAGAAGAAAGAGGCGGGACTTTTAAATTTTCTAAGGGGGATATCTCTCACGTGGAACAAGACGGGCGAATTATTACAGGACAAAATTTTCAATCATCAAATGGTGTTGCCTTAAAAATTATTGAATTGATTGAGAAAAATAATTAGGGCAAAATTTAAAGTTTGTTTTGTAACTTTGAAATCAATGCTTAATTCGCAAAAATCTTAAAATCAAATTGTTATCGTAAATTATAAAGAAATTTAGTGAAAAACAAGACCATAATTAATCAAATGAAATATTTAGTAAAATTTATTCTAATTCATATTTTTATTGCAAACAATTTTTCTGCACAAACAAATTCAAATGCAGAAAGGAAGATTGATTCGTTATTTTCTCAATACAATTCAAAAACTGCCGGTGTTGCCGTTGGTATTGTTAAAGATGGAAAACTGATTTTTAAAAAAGGATATGGAACTGCAAATCTTGAATACGATATACCAATTACTCCAAAAACGATTTTTAATGTAGGTTCTGTTTCAAAACAATTCACGACTTTTTCAATTTATTTATTGGAGAAACAGGGTAAGATTTCATTGGATGATGATGTCAGAAAATATATTCCGGAATTGCCTATTTATGAAAAAACAATCACGATCAGACATTTGTGTTCCCATACAAGCGGGCTGAAAGATCAATGGGCACTGCTTACATTAGCTGGATGGAGAATGGATGATATAATTACTTCCGAACAGGTCATGAAAATAATATCTAAACACAAAGCGTTGAATTTTGCACCCGGAAGCCAGTTTAAATATAGCAATTCAGGATTTACATTATTAGCCGAAATTGTGAAAAGAGTTTCCGGAAAAAGTTTTGCTGAATTTGCTAAAGAAAACATTTTCGATCCACTGGGTATGGAAAATACCTTAATATATGATGACAACGAAAAAACAGTCAAAAACAGAGCCTATTCTTACGGCAGTGAAAACGGATTGTACAGTAAAAGAAACCTTAACAGTTCTTCTGTAGGGCCTACAAACGTTTATACAAGCGTTGAGGATTTAAGTAAATGGACCACTAATTTTGAAAATCCCAAAGTAGGCGATGTTGATTTTATTAATCGTTTCAATGAACGAACATCGTTAGATAATGGCGAGCCTGCAATTTTAGCAGTAAGAGATGGAGAAACCATTTACCACGCCAAAGGTCAGTTTATCAGAAACTACAAAGGTCTTACTGTCTACAACCACACAGGAAGTGACGCTGGTTTCAAATCTTTTTTAGGCCGTTTTCAGGGTAATAAATTATCCGTCATCCTTTTGAGTAATGATGAAAATTTCGTCTCATACAAAGCAGGATTGGACATTGCAGAACTTTATTTGTCTGATAAGTTTAAAAAAAGAGCACCAATAACCGAACCTGAAAAGAAAGCGGAAGAAAAACCTAAATATGTTTCTACTCCTAATCTAAAAGACTTTGAAGGTCAATTTCAGAACTCCGATTTGTCATCACTTTTTACATTGAAAGTCATCAAGGGAAAGTTAATAATGACTCATGACAGACTAAGCGATGTTGTGCTTACAGAAACCGAGAAGGATAAATTTACAGGAGTTATTACATTTGCCGTGGAAGTCAATTTTCAACGAAACAAAAAAAATAAAATTACAGGATTGAATATTACCAATTTTGGAGCGACAAATGTTAACTTTATTCTGCTAAAATAATTTTCAAAAAAATATTACAATCTATAAAATAGTAAGATCCTCAAGTTTAATCAAATCTTCTACAAAAGTGTTCGAAAACTGTACCTTCTGCAGTCACAAATGCATTTAAAAACCAAACAACGCCAATGATTTTCATTGGCGTTGTTTTTATCTAGCATCTAAATTTTTAAAATTATGGGCACGGGATTATATTACTAACGTCTAAAGTTCCCAAATCGGTAACCGTTATTCTTCGACAATTACTTCCTGAATCTGTCATAATAATACCACTATTAGAGTCATTAATATAGATATCTCCACCTCCAATATCAAGTTTGGTTTTAGGATTATGAGCATTTATTCCTACATTTCGAGTATTAGAAATCATCATTGCCTCCTTACTTCTGTCATCGATGCCGGAAGGGTGGCCTCCTGTATAAAAAGACAATCCACTTACATCAGGATCCTGTATATAACTGATTCCTGCAGAGGAAATTCCAGCTTCTGCTTCTCCAACAGTATTGGCGAAAGCATAAGTACCCCGTACACTACCATTTAATGTATTGGATACGATTGTTGTAACAGCAATTGAAGTTCCTCCCGTTCCATTAGAATTGGAAGTATTTATTGAAGGAAAAGAAGTTCCGGGTGAAGAAGGGTAAATATTTAGTCTTGGTTTAGATAGTGCACTTATCCCTTCAAATCTTACTTGTCGGGTTGGTAAGATAGAAAGAGCGACGTTACCATTTGTTCTAAAATTAAGACTTACGTTACTTGTAGTGCCTATAAAGTTAGTACCAATATTTCCTGTATTTCCTTTAGTACCCCATTGATTGTCGGGGGAAAAGAGATTGGCACTCCATTGTGCTCCGTCAAAACCTAAATAACTTTTATTCTCTGTATTATAAACTAAGAGACTGGTAGCAGGATTTGCAATATTGCTCATGTCTATATTATTCATTCTTGAAACTAGCAATCCTTTTTCAGTACTAACCATTTCAATTGCAGCACTTACATCGGGAGCTGTTGTTCCTATACCAATTTGAGCCTGAAGAAAAACTCCATTAAAAAAAACGGTTAAAAACAAAATACGTATTTTCATAATATTCATTATTATGGGCAAGTTATAGATGTGGTTTGTAAAACGCCAGTATTGTCGATTCCTACTTTGAAACAAGAACCATTAGGCGAAGTCATGATAACACCACTACCAATACTATTTAAGTAGATGTCTCCTCCTGTAACATTAAGTTTAGCATTAGGAAGCGTAAGTGTTCCTGTATTGAAACTGCTATATCCAATATATACATTTCTATTTGTACCTCCAATTATCATTGCTTCCTGAGCTGTACTATTCATATTAGTTGGGTGCCCTCCTGTGTAAAAAACAAGAGAAGAACCAATTATTGGAGAATTAGAGTTACTTAGTATGATACCTGCACTTGATGTTCCACTGGCTGCAGTGGTTGTGCTGCTCGCAAAAGCATAATTACCTCTGACTCTTCCTCCTGCAACATTAGCAGTTATCATATTAACAGGATAAGAATCCCCGGTATCATTTTCTACAACAGACATAATTGAAGGAATGGATGTGGCGGGGTTTGATCTTCCAACAAGTAATCTTGGATTATTTATGTTACCTCCTGCTAAGGATGCTCGTCCATCGCTTGAAATAGTCATTGCTTCAACATTATTAGCTCTGAAAGAAAGTCCCACATTATCTGTCGTTCCAATAAAATCTGTAGTAGGATTGGTGCCAGAATTTCCTGTAATACTCCATTTTGAACCGCTGAAAACATCTAATGTCCATTGGGTTCCATCATATCCTAGAAACTTGTTTAGCTGATTATCATAAACAAGTAATCCTGTAGCTGGATTTAAGATTGAATTACGTTCTGAAGTAGTCATTCTTGGAATTAAAATACCCTTAGAAGTGGAGTTTATATCTAAAATAGAGGAAGGGTCTGGTGTTGTGGTATTAATTCCGACTTGCCCTTTTGTAATAATAAAGCAAAAAATGTACATAAGAAATTGTACTTTGCCTGTAAAGTATCTTTTCTTCATCTAAATTTAATTATTTATGGTTAATATTTTATATAAAGTTAAAAATTTCGTTTAATATTTAAATATAATTTAGAAATAATGATTAAAATTATTCGTTTAGAAAATAGGAGTTACATAGTATAGTAAAACTTCTATCAAGCACTCAGAAAGAGAAATAAGACAAATTATTTTGCTTAAAAATTATTCGACAAAATTATTAAGAAGGTTTATAATTACGATTACTGCAATTATACTTAACATGTCATTTTTGATTGTAAAATGAAGATTTTTACTGCAAATGGATAGTAAATTTCCAAATATTCTCAATACTTTTTTTGCTTTAATAGAGTTTAGAACAGCTAATAATCTGTTAGGATTATAAAATGGATTCAAATGTTTAATTTTTATAAAGATTGACTTGTCTCAATATAGATATTACCTTTAAAAGCTAAAAAATGCCAGAAAATGAAAATTTTCTGGCATTTTAAAAAATAACCAATGGTTTATTTTTTAATTCTAATATTATTCCGAGAGTTTAAAAGTAAACTCGTTTCTCGGATCTATCTTATAGGCGTTTTTCTGAGTAACCGGCGAAATACCGAAAAGAGGGGAGTACGTTTTCACTTTTACGGTTTTATTATCCGGATAGAACTCAATAATTCTTAGCCAGCCGTCACCTCCGTTGCCATCACGATGACCTCCGCCTTCACTCTGCATATCAAAAAGCATTTGATTCACGTTTTTCCCATAATTATTAGAATCTACGCGGAAACCTTCACCAGAAATATGACCACTTAACACAAGCTCAAGGTTTTGAGACGGCTGTATCAGCTTTTGCCATATCTGTTCTCCGTTATTAGACTCCGGAAGCACGATGGTTTTGGATTTTTGAGGCACATTGTTTACCAAAAAAGGCTCGTACATAAACCATGAATTCTCTTTATCCGTTCTCTTGTCTTTCTCATTCAGAAAGGCATGAGTGATTAAAATCGATTTATGGTTTTTGTATTGAGGCATATCCAGCACTTTTTTAGCCCATTCCAACGTTTTATCTCTCGGTGCAAATTCAAGGCTGAGAAATAAAAAGTCCTGACCATTTAATCCTTTAAGTTCCAAAACAGAATTTTCCATGCTTGGAGCACCGGCATCATTGAAAAAGTTCTGTGCCAAATATTTCTGATTTAAACTGTTAAAATTAGAAGGAAAAAACTCATTATAACGGGAAAATCTTCTGCCTTCATTATTAATACTAAAGTCATGATTTCCTGTTGCAGCTATATAAGGTACTTTTCCGTTTAACCTTCCTAAGATTGATTGTATGGATTTCCATTGGTCGTCTGCACTTTGATCTCCGTCATATCCTTGATTAAGAATGTTATTATGTTCCACCAAATCACCAACCTGGCAAACCATTTTAATATTAAGTGGAGAGATATTATCCTCAATCCATCTTACCATCAGGTCTAAAATCGGCTGATTTCTGTTCCATTTCACATAGTTTTGGGTATCAGGAATCAGAACGATACTCCACGATTTTTCATTATCTAATTTTGGTTCCTGAAATTTTTCCTGCCCAAAAATCACTGCAGACAGCAGTAATAATAATAGCGATATATTCTTCTTCATAAATTCTTTTTAAAATTAATATCCGGGGTTTTGTTTTAAATTAGGGTTCGCGTCCATTTCCGATTGCGGGATCGGCCAATATTCATCTTTGTTTAGTCTGTAAACTACCTCCTGTGTAGAAAAATATCCTGAAGCCTGTGAGTGATTATAGATAGGGTTTGCACTTTCATCAAAGCCGGTTATTGCTGATTTTGACCAGTTGTTGGCGTTGCGGTTTAAGTATAAATATCCGTTCATCACATTATTTGCAATGCCCCAACGTCTTATGTCGTACCATCTTAATCCGTCATTTGCCAATTCTACTTTTCTTTCATATCGAAGGGCTTTTCTCAATTGAGCTTGTGACATTCCTGTATTTAAAACCGGCATTTTTGCACGTATTCTGATCTGGTTGATTGCATCATAAACAGAATTATCCAACTGATTCAACTCAATTTTTGCTTCTGCATAAATCAATAGTAATTCCGGCAATCTGAAAATTCCGACATCTAAATCTGAATTTCCACTTACTGAAGTAGAATTAAAGTCAGCAATATCAACTACTTTTCTCCAAAGATAACCACTGAAAGAGCGGTACGCATTGGTAGCGTCGGCATTGGCAACCTGTGTTGGCGCTCCGGCTGACCAGTAGTTGTTTACTTTTACAAAAGATGTATTCGGCTCAAACTGGTATCCAAGATATCTTGAATGCGGACGTACAGCATACATATCAAGACGCGGATCTCTGTTTTTAAACGGATTTGTTTCATCATACAACGGAGATTCCAATATTGATAAACCATCTGTCATTTCATAAGAATCGATAAGGTTTTGAGTAGGTCCCCAATAGCAAACTCCTTTACCTAAACGAGAGGCTGCATAATATTGCTGATTATGAAGATATCCAGGTACATTAATGTTGTATTCAGCAACCCAGATCCATTCTTTACTGCTGGAAAAACCACTGTGTCCGAATATATTACTAGGATCCGGCTCTCCGAAGGTATGATCTTTACCCGCGAAATTCACAGACGCATTAAATGGTGTCAAACTATAAACCCCTGCCGCTGCGTCTAAAGCCTGTTTTGAAGTAACTGCTGCTGCTGCATATTGTTTAGAATAAAGTTCAACTCTGGCTTTTAACATTAACGCTGCTATACGGGATGCACGCACATTTCCGAACTGCGATTGTGAGATCGGAAGTTGAGGGGCAACAGCTCCTAGTTCATCAATAATAAATTGCTGAATTTCGGCAACGGGTGTTCTTGCAACATTCGCATTTTCAAGCGTAACGGCTGCTTTTATTAATGGAACATCTCCGTAAAGCTCGATAAGCTGAGAATAGCAGTAAGCACGAATAAATCTTAATTCCGAACCAAGCTCTGCCTTTTGCGCTTCGGTAAGTCCTGAAATTCCATCCAATTTATCAAGTACGGCGTGACATCTTGCAATGGTCTGATAATGAACTTCCCAAGGTTTTATTGCCAATGCATTGGTCGTAGTAAGAGAACTCGTGATAGGGGATGTGTAATTGGTTCCCGGTCTTGCATATCCGATATCCGTAATATTATCCATCACATGCCACATCGGAGTACTTGCGGCATCCAAAGTGCTGAGGTTTCTATAAGCGGCAAAAAGTCCCATTTTTCCTTCCTCATAAGATGCAGGGAAAGTCCCGGATGTTGGCCCGTTAAGCGGTTCCAAATCCATATCGGAGCTTGAGCATGAGGTGATTACGGCCAATAAAAATATTTTTAAAAAGTTTTTCATTTTTTTATAATTAAAATTTAACATCAATACCGAATGAGTATGTTTTTACCTGTGGATAATAGTTTCCACCTCCCAGAGCAACGCCGTCAGAACTTCCTGCATTGTAATTGATTTCCGGATCATACCCTTCGTAGAATTTTGTGAATGTCAAGAGGTTTTGTCCATTCATATAGATATAAACACTTTGTAGAAACGTGTTGTCTATAAAAGATTTAGGTAATTCATATCCAATCTGTAAATTCTTAAGACGCATATAAGCTGCGCTTCTCATCCACATGGTCGAGTTTTGTGTATTGTTTGTAGAGGTAAGAGAAACACGTGGAAACTGAGCATTTGGGTTTTCCGGTGTCCAATAATCGAGTTGCCAAGGTTTCACAGCACTTGAATTTACGGCAGGAATTACGTAATGTGAATCCAGATAACCGTCAACTTTGCCAACACCTTGTATCAAAGCTGATAATCTGAATCCTTTATAAGAAAAATCCATATTAAAACCGTAGGTATATCTGGGAACTGTACTTCCGATAATGGTTCTGTCGGCATCTGTAATTTTTCCGTCCCCGATTGGATTTCCGTTAGCATCAAAAGCTCCTGCAATATCCTTGTATCTGATATCTCCCGGTTTTAAAGTTCCGAATTGTGTCGGTCCGGCAGCGATTTCTGCTTGATTTTGGTATAATCCGTCAGCGATAAATCCATAAATGGAATTCACTGAAGAGCCAACCTGCTGACGAAGAATTGTTCCGGAAGACTGACCTTTCATATCAAGAATTTTATTATTGACATCAGAAAGATTGAAACCTAGACTCATTTTAAAATCTCCCCATCTTTCATTATACTGCGCACCGATTTCCCAACCTTTGTTGCTTACGGTGGCAGCGTTTTGAACGGGTGCCTGTAAACCTGTAAGCTGAGATGTATTTAATCTTAAAAGAATCCCATCGGTTTTTTTATCGTAAATATCAAAAGTAAGGTCTAATTTTTTCCATAAAGATACATCAACACCGACACCTGACATGGTGGTTTCTTCCCACTTCAAATCAGGATTAGACATGATTAACTGCTGGATTGTCTGATACACCACTCCGTTCATAGAAGTACTTCCCAATGTTAACGGTTCTGAAAACGGATAATAC
Organism: Chryseobacterium sp. GW823-FHT05E08; assembly: GCF_058795655.1. Classification (NCBI taxonomy): domain Bacteria; kingdom Pseudomonadati; phylum Bacteroidota; class Flavobacteriia; order Flavobacteriales; family Weeksellaceae; genus Chryseobacterium; species Chryseobacterium sp. GW823-FHT05E08. Next base: position 239,342 of record NZ_JBXAHY010000001.1, read on the forward strand.
GAAGAACTGATATTCTGATTTCCTAGTTTACCCCAAGAACCTCTCAGTTTTAATTGGCTGATTGTTCCTTTTAAACCTTCAAAAAAGTTTTCTTTTGAAACCACCCAGCCGGCAGAAAACGACGGGAAAACTGCCCAACGGTTTTTACCGATAAACCTTGATGTGCCGTCGTACCTTACGTTAGCTTCAAATAAATATTTTTGATCGTAATTATAATTAAATCTGCCAAAAGCGGAAACTAACAGCCATTCGTATTCTGAGCCTGCATTATCTTTAGTTTCATTATCTGCACCGGCATCCAGCTGTTCGTAATTGTCGTATAGAAAATCTCTTCTGTATCCGGATAATATTTTTTCGTTATAAGTTTCTCTTGAAGCTCCGGCAAGAAGCTCAAAACTGTGCTTACCAAATTCTTTTTTTGCATTCGCCTGAAACTGATAAGTTCCGTAAAACTGACGTCTTGCAGATTCTGTAAGTTCTGTAAAAGTGTTGGCAGAACCGGCTTCAGTTCCGTCTTCGTAATAGGTAGGTACGCTTTTTCTGAAAAGATGGATGTTGGTCGTATGATAACGTGGAGCGACAAGACCTTTTAATGTCAACCAGTCTGTAGGATTGTAAGAAATGTTCATATTTCCTATAAATTCTAAGTCGTTTTGGGTACGGTTTCCGCCATTTTCGATAAAACCAACCGGATTGATTTTTACCCATCCGTCAGAATAGTTACTGCCATAATAAATTGGAATATTTGTCGGCATTCTGCCAAGATAATTCCAGATGGTAGGTTCATCGGCAATCTGCTTTCTGTCTTTGTTTACGAATGACATATCCAGCCTGATATTCCATTGGTCATTTGGCGTAATATCCATATTATTACGGAAAGTAAATCTCGTAAAGTCGGTATTTTTAATAATACCTTCCTGTTTTGAATATCCGAATGACGGCGACACGCTTATAATTCCGGATTTTGCGGACAACGAAAAATAATGATCCTGCAAGAATCCGCTTCCCTGAAGGATCGCTTTTTGCCAGTCATAGTTACTGGGATTTTTGTTGTATGCTTCCGAAAAAGCATTGATAGCTTCATCGCTGTAGATTTTTGTCCCATTGTCATTCATGCTGGCATCATTAAATACCTTCATGTAGGTAAGACCGTCGGTAACTTTTGGTATTGCTGTAGCTCTTTGCCATCCTGTGTACACTCGGTATTGAGCGGTCAGTTTATTTCCTTTGGCACGTTTTGTTGTTACAAGAATAACTCCACCGGCTGCTCTGGAACCATAAATTGCAGCAGAAGCAGCATCTTTAAGCACAGAAATAGATTCAATCATGTTGACATCAATATCATTGATATTTCCTGCAACACCGTCAATAATAAAAAGAGGATTGCTATCGGAACCTCCAAAACTGTTGATCCCTCTGATTCTGATATTTCCGGCATCACCGCCTGGCGCACCGGTCTGTGTAGTCACCGTAACACCGGGTGCGAGCCCCTGTAAAGCATTTCCGGCTGAAAGTATTGGCTGTCCGTTTGCGGATGAGCCTTTCACAACAGATACAGATCCTGTGATAATCGATTTCTTTTGTGTGCCGTATCCAACAACGACAACTTCTTCTATTTTTTTCTCCTGTTGGTTTATGGTATCGTTTTGAGGTTTTATCTCATTTTCGGTAAAAGAATTATTAGAAATTAATTTCCTAAGAGTTACTGTGTTGTTCTGAATCTGATAATCTAAAGGAACACTCTTTTTCAGATAATCTAAGCTTTGCTTTAATGATGAATAGTTGATTTTGCTTTCGTCTACCCAAATATTTTTAAAATCTGAAGCAGAATAAAAGAATTTAGTATTGGTAGATTTTCCTAATTTTTTAAGTATTTTGACTAATGATACCTGCCCCTGATTGTTTGTGACAGGCGTGCTAGCCTGGGTTTGCGCATAATTTAGCACAGGAAGTCCCATAGCTGCGAGTAAAGCAATAGAAATTGCAGTTTTTTTCATAAATTTGAAGAGTTAATTTATTATTCTTTAGCGAGTTTTGAATTAATTACAAGCACTGATAACGCCACATTATTGGTGCTGTTTTATTTAATAGAGTGTTATTTCATTTTCATTTTTAAAAACAGTTTTTAGGTTAAAGGGATAATTTATAATGGAAAGAATTTCTTTTAAATTTCCTGAAAATGAGCCTGATACCTGATTTTTAGCAATGTTTTTCGGATAGGTGATTTTGGCTCCGTATGTATTTTCTATTTCAGTTATAGCATCCTCGAAGGTTGTATTTTCAAAAGTGAAAGTTTTTACAGCAGTTACCGCATAATAATGAAAATCACTTTTTGCCGGAGACGTGCTCCAGTTTTCATTAGGCAGGAGATAGGTCAATTTGCCGTTGTGATCTATTTTTACCTTTCCTTCAAACAATTTTACCTTTTTTTCTTCTGATTTCTGATCGACTGAGAATTTTGTTCCCAAAACTTCAACACTGAAACCACCTGCATCTACTATAAAAGGTTTAGACTTATCTTTTGCAATCGAGAAAAAACCTTTCCCCTGAAATTTTACATTTCTGTATTTCTTTCCAAAATCTTTATTGATGGATAATGTACTGTAAGGCTGCAAGGTGATAACACTATTATCTGATAATCTGAACGTTTTAGAAAATTCATTGGATTGCAATATGATTACTGACAAACTGTTTTTCGTTTCTTTTGGCGTAAAATCTTTATAAAAGAACAGAATTCCGAATAAAGGAACCAAAACAACCGCCGCCATCCAATAATATTTTCGCTTATTATTTTGCTTAATTCTCCCGTCTATTCCTCTCCATATCCTGGAATCGGTTGCAGAATCCATTTCCTGTTTTTCTTCGGAGACGGTTTTCCAAATTTTTTCAAAATGTTTTTGAGAATCTTTCATACAATTATAATTACGCGGTTATATAAAAATATCCACCCCGAAGAGATGGATTTAATGATTTGTTTATATTGATTAATATTTCGTTAAAATAGATTTAAGTTTGCCCTGATGTACCGGACGACTTTATTCACTTGCTTTTCCACGGCTGTTTTTGATATATTATTTTCTTTCGCGATTTGAGAATAGCTTATTTTCTCTAATTTATTTTTATAAAAAAAAGTCTTGCTTCTTTCGGGAAGGTTTTCCAGCAGGTTTTGTATTTTTCGTAGCTGTTCTTCTTTAAATTCAGTATCATTTTTTTCTGAATCGGCTTCATCTTTGATAAAACTTTCATCCGAAAAAGAGAAGATCATTTTGTTTTTCCTGTAAAAATTAGCAACTTCCTGTTGAGCTGTTTTGAAGATAATAGATTCTAGAGTCTGGGGATTTTTAAGAGAGGAAGAATGTTTCCAAAGATGTACAAAAATCTCCTGTACAACGTCTTCCACATCTTCCATATTGGAAATAAACTTTTTGACAAAAAAGTATACTTGATGTTTGTAATCTAAATATATTTTTTTAAAATATTCCATTATAAGGCACGACACGGTTTCAATGCTTGGCAAAAGTAATGAATTCGTGTTGTGCCAATATAAAGTATATATTAAATTTAACATCGGTTATCTCTAAAGCCGATAAGTTTCAGAGAGTAGGAGATGTTGAAATGTTTTCGAGTTAAGTTAAATTAATGATTATCAGTGTTTTATAACTCATTAGCCTTAAGCGATTTATTTTTTAGGCTTCAAAGAAAAATTATCCACATAAACTGCCTGATGCACTCCATTCAGCAAAACTTTCAGACCCAAATTTGAATCCTTTTTTAAAGAAATGTCAATTGTTTTTTTACCTCCCTCTATTTTAGAAGATTTAGCTATTGAAACATATGATTTTGCATCGGCTGTATTGTTTATTGAGAACAGTTCAAGTGTCGTTTCTCCGCCGTTGTCTGAAATATCAAGAGTTAGTGTATATTTTCCGGCTTTAATTTTTGGAGTCACTAGATACATATTTTCTCCGGGGCTGCTCATCGAATAAAATATAATTTTTTTATCGCTTGCATAAAGCATTGCTTTTCCTTGTTGAGCCGTCCAGCATTTGTTGATCTCTTTCCAGGTATCAAAATTTTCTGTAAGTGTGGATACAGTTTTACACTGTGCATTTGCTGTTAGAAATCCTCCTAAAGCTATTATTCCCGCAAATACGATTTTTTTCATAGTCAATTATATATTGTGAGGTAAAAATAGTTAAAAAAGGTTGCATTGAAAAGGCTTTGCTTAATAATATAATTAGCTTTTAGTAGCAATTATGATTATTCCAGAAACCATATTTCAAATAAACTTCCTTTTTCCAGAGGTCTGTAATTTAAATACCCTTTATGTGCTTCAATAATACTTTTACTAAGAGTCAAACCGATTCCCGAACCGCTGATTCTGGTCGTGAAAAATGGGAGAAAGATCTTATCTTTAATTTCATTTGAAACTCCGATTCCATTGTCTTCAACGCTTAGAACAGTTCTATTATTAAGTATTTTGATTTCTGTTTTAATGATCTTTTCAGCATTGTCTTCAACAGCGTAAATTGCATTTAAATAAAGGTTTATTAGGCATCTTTCGATCATTTTTTGATCTGCCGAAATGGTTTGATTTTCTAATGAATTGATGATTGTAATATTATTTTTTTCAAACTCTGGTTTTAGAAAATTAAGCGCAGATTTTACAATTTGAGTTAAAGAAATGGTTTTGAAAACAGGTTTTGGTAATTCGGCAACTTGTCTGTAATCGTCAACGAAATTCAGTAATTGTTTTGATTTTGAACTAATGATCGTTAAGCTTTCCTTCATTTCCTGTTGATCTTCTTTTTCAACAACATCTTGATTGGCAATATATTCCAGATTCTGAATTAAACTGTTGACCGGCGTCAGCGTATTCAGAAGTTCATGAGAAATTACCTTCATCAGATTATTCCAGGCATGTTTTTCCTTTTGCTCAATAATTTTTTGAACAGATTCCAGACTGATGATACAGAAACGGTTTTTCACATTCTGTACTTTTTTTGTTCGAAGAGAAAAAGATTGTTTTACATTTTCATTGATCGAAATATCAAAGAATTCCTGAGAGTTTTCGTAATTCGCCTGTTCTATGATTTTATAAAAATTGGGAGTTTTGGATTCATATAATTCCCATGAATTGTATTTCGGAATTTGCAGAATTTCTAAAAAAACAGGATTTACATAAAATACTTCCCATTTATTATTTTTCTCGGAAAGAATCATCAGTCCAATTTCCAATTGACTCAAAATTTCTTCATACAAAAGTTTATAGGAAGAGTACGAAAGGTGTTCTTCTTTGCTTTGGTAATAGAGTTTTATGGCATTATCAAACAAATTGTTTTCCTCTGTTTTCGGGAAAAGAGAAAAGTCTTTTTTCTGAATTGCCAACAATATTTTTTCAGTTTTCTGAATAAATGATAATGCTGAAAATTGGGCTAAAATAATACACGAAATAGCAATAATCGTAAATAAACCGAAATTGATCCACTTATTCTGTGAATAAAAATCAAAAGCAAAAATCCCGCTAACTACCGCCAGCAAAATAAAAACTAACCAAATAAGTTGTTGTTTTTTCATTTACAATTCAAATTTTGAGTGAATAGGATTTTATCCTATCCTTTATTAAATTTCCATAAAGATTTTAACTTCGGACTTCCATCTTCTAACTTCCGAACTCATCACAATTCAAATTTTTCCATTCTTCTGTAAAGTGCGGCTCTCGACAATCCGAGATCTTCGGCGGCGAGAGAAATATTTCCTCTGTGCTTTTTCAACGCTTTTTTGATGAGAATTTCTTCCATTTCCTCAATATTGAGATTGATTATTGGATTGTCAGCTTCTTCATCCTGTGGCATTAGTAATTTAAGGTTTTTATCGTTAGAAAGAATTAAGCTTCTTTCAATACAATGATCCAATTCACGGATATTTCCCGGCCAGGAATAATTTATCAATTCTTCAATTAAAGTTTCGTTAAGAGTAAGCTCTGTTTTATGATATTTCTGTTTGTATTTTTCCAAGAAATAATTTCCCAAAGTCGGAATATCTTCCACTCGGTCTCTCAGATTTGGGATCTGCAGTTCTACAGTGTTGATTCTGTAATAAAGATCTTTTCGGAAACGGTTTTCAGATACCGCTTTTTTCAGATTTTCGTTGGTTGCGAAAATAAATCTTATGTCTAATATTCGTTCTTTACTTTCACCCAATCTGGATAATTTTCGATTTTGAATAAGACTTAACAATTTGGTTTGAAGATGAGACGGAAGATTTCCTATTTCATCCAGAAAAACAGTTCCGTTTTGGGCATTTTCAATCTTTCCGGAATAATCTTGATTGGCATCTGTAAAAGCTCCTTTTTTGTAACCGAATAATTCCGCTTCGAAAAGATTCTCAGAAAGACTTCCCAAATCAATGTGTACAAAAGGCTGATTTTTTCTGCCCGATAATTCGTGAATATGCTCCGCCAAAACATATTTTCCGGTTCCATTTTCTCCTAAAAGCAAAACATTAGCATCAGTTGCAGCAACTTTTGTAATTTGATCCATCACGGCCTGCATTGCAGCAGATTTTGTATCTAACTGATATTGATTGGTTTTAATGCTTACATTTTCCCACTGATTCAGTTTTTTATTCTTTCGTGAAATATCCACAGCCAGATTGACGGAAGCGTATAATTTTTCATTATTCCAAGGCTTCAAAATGAAGTCTGATGCCCCGTTTTTAAGAGCTTCAACAGCCAATTCAACTTCGCCATAAGCCGTCATCAGAATGATCGGAAGTTGAGGTTCTAAAGTTCTGATTTCCTGCATCCAATACAATCCGTCTCGCCCGTTTTCAAATCCTTTTCGGAAATTCATATCCAAAAGAACGGCATCGATTTGTTGTTCGGTCAAAAACTTCAGAATATTCTTTGGCTGGCTGAGACAGCTTACTTCCGTGAAAAATTTCTTAAGCCAAACTCTTGCCGAAAATAAAATATCTTCGTCATCATCAACAATTAAAATATGAGCTTCTTTTTTTCGCATTGTTTTTTATTTGTATTTGGTGTGTGGTTTCTTGTGTTTAGCTTTTAGTGATTCGAATGTAATTTTTTATCATAATCGAACATCAAACATTAAAAACCAACAACTAAACACTAACAACCAATTAAAAATGTTCGTTTTCGTACAAAAAGTGTCCGATAATGAACAGTCCTGAAATGAATAAAATTATTTTCGTTCACGTTTTCAGGCTCTTACAAGATTATAAATCTCTGGTATTTGATTTGTCTAATATATTGTAAGTAAATTAGTTATCTCAAATATGGATACGAAAATAGTAAAAAAGAAGTCTAAATTAAAATTAATATTAATCATCGTTGCTTCTGCGTTGGCAGTTTCGGTTTTTGGTTGGTATTTTCTGAATCAGAAAAAAACGTATAACGTGAAGTTGGAAGACATTCAGGTGGATGAAGTTACGGTGGGAAGATTTGAAGATATGTTGATGGTAACCGCGCAGACCCAATCTTTAAATTCATCATTGGTCAACGTTTTGGAAGGCGGTGCTGTAAAAGAAATTTTTACGGAAGACGGACAGATGGTAACCAAAGGTCAGCCAATCGCACGAGTTTACAACCCGAATACGGAATTCAATTATCTGAATCAGGAAACGGGAATTATGCAACAAATCAGCCAGATGAGAAGTACGCTTTTGGAACTTAAAAATCAGGAATTCAATCAGGATAAAGAGTTGCTTCAATCTCAGAATGATTACAATACGGCTTTGCAGTCTTTCAATCTTCAGAAAAGATTATATGATGCAGAAATTGGAAAGAAAACGGATTACGACATCAGCCTTCAAAACTTAAATTATCAGAAACAGAGAAAAGTAATCGTGGAAAAAGGAGCTTCAAGTGAAAAAGCTTCCAGAAATTCTCAATTCTCAGCGATTAATAATTCTATTAATCAAATGGAAAAAAGTTTAAATATTCTTCGTTCCAACAAAAACAATTTCCTTATTATGTCGCCGGTTTCAGGAAGATTGTCATCGTTCAATATTACGCTTGGGCAGAATTTGACAAGTGGCGAAAGTATCGGAAAAGTAGATCTAATGGGCGGTTACAAACTGATTGCAAAAGTGGATGAATATTACATCAATAAGCTTCAAAACGGGATTAAAGGAAGTCTGGAAAGCAATGCAAAACAGTTTGAAGTCATTATTACAAAAATTCTTCCGGAAGTTAAAGAAGGACAGTTTTCTGTAGAATTGACTTTCATCGATGCAAAACCTGAAAACCTGAAAATAGGGATGACCTTCGGAGTAAAATTAAAATTATCTGCCGATACCCAAAGCATGATGATCCCGAAAGGAAATTTCTACAAAGACACCAACGGAAAATGGATCTTTGTTCTGAAAGGTAACAAAGCTGAAAAACGCAACATCAGTCTGGGAAGAGAAAATCCACTGTATTATGAAGTTGTTTCCGGATTGAAGCAGGGCGAAAAAGTCATAAGTTCCGATTATTCTGAGATAAAAAAATATGAAATGCTTGATGTTCAGAAATAAAAATAAATCCTCAAGCAAAATAAATAACACTTTAAAAAATTAATAAAATGATAAATATTCAAAACATTTCAAAAGTCTATAAAACCGAAGACGTTCAAACCAACGCATTAAACAATGTAAGTCTAAGCATAAAAGAAGGCGAATTTGTAGCGATAATGGGACCTTCAGGCTGTGGGAAATCAACTTTTCTTAATATTTTGGGATTGTTGGACAGCGCTTCATCAGGTTCTTATAAGTTTGGAGAAACTGAAACGATCAATTTAAATGAAAGAAAAAAATCAGACATCAGAAAGAAAAATATAGGGTTCATTTTTCAGAATTTTAATTTGATTGATGAATTGACAGTTTATGAAAATATCGAACTTCCATTGATCTACAACGGCGTTTCGCCTTCCGAAAGAAAAAGACAGGTGGAAGAGATCATGGATAAAATTAATATCGCTCACAGGGCAAAGCATTATCCACAACAGCTTTCCGGAGGTCAGCAACAAAGAGCAGCCGTTGCAAGAGCGTTGGTAACGAAACCAAAACTGATTCTTGCCGATGAACCTACAGGAAATCTGGACAGCTCCAACGGAAACGAAGTTATGAATCTCTTGGCAGAGCTGCATAGAGAAGGATCTACCATCGCAATGGTAACGCACTCTTCTTACGATGCCAATTACGCTTCGAAAATTGTGAATATGAAAGATGGCGAGATCTTCTCCGAAGAGCATTCTTCCCAGAGAAAAGATGTTTTCGAAAAAGCAGATGCTAAGAATTTTGGATAATAAAATTCTGCAAAAAATACATTCATTCATTCATTCATCCTTATTTTTCAAAAATTACAGAGAGCGGTTTAGCGCCGTTTCTCTGTAATTTATCACCACTTATTACATCAATTATGATAAACAATTGGCTAAGAATTGCCTTCATCAACTATAAAAAGAATTGGCTCTCAACCATCATCAATTTGTTTGGATTGACGATCGGGTTAACCGGATTTATGCTCATCCTCATGCATTGGAATGACGAAGAATCCTTCGAAAAATGGAATCCTAAAAAAGACCAGATTTACTATTTCCAAACGTACCATAAACCGGAAAATTCTTACGGGAACAATATTTCTATTCCAATGGCGAGACGTGCGAAAGAAGTAATTCCGGGCGTTGAAGATTACGTTTTGTTTAATGGTTCTGGAATTGGTTTGAAAATGACCACAAAGGTTAAAACCGTTTTCCAGAAAGACGGAATGACGGGTACAGAAAGTTTTTTCAAATTTTTTCCTTTCAAATTGGTTGCTGGAAGTTATAAAGATGCCTTGAAAGGCGGAAATGTAATTGCGATTTCCACAGATGCAGCCAAAAATCTCTTTGGAAAAACCAATGTTGCCGGAGAAAGTATAAAATTTGAGAACAAAGATTACATCGTAACTGCCGTTTATGAGTTACCGAAAGAAAATAGCCAGATAAAGCCCGAATTCATCATTAATCCTGTAGAACAGATCAAAAGTGATGAGAAAAATTGGGGAAACTTCAATTACGGAGCATTTTTTATGCTGAAAAAAGGAACAGATCCTAAATTTGTGCAGAAAAAATTTATAAAGGATATTTTTGAATATCGTGCAAGTCTGGACAAAGATTCCTCAGGAATGACCATTCAGCAATACCTTGATTTGTACGGACCTACAGACAGTGAATTAACACCACTTGATCAAATAAAACTCCACGCAAAAGCATCTTGGTTCGGAAATCCGGATTTTAAAACGTTGATGATTCTGTTTACGCTTTCAGTTTTAATTGTTGTGTTATCAGCTATTAATTTCATCAATCTAAAAACGGCGCAAGCTTCTCAAAGAGCGAAAGAAATTGGCGTTAGAAAAGCAATTGGAAGTACAAGATCTAACCTTGTTCTACAGTTTTTGATGGAGACATTTGTAATTTGTATTGCGTCATATTTACTTTCATTGGCCTTAACGGAGCTTCTTTTACCAAGTTTCAATAAGTTTTATGACAAAGAAATGAAGATGAACGATTGGCATATTTACTTTTACTCATTTGTGATGGTAATTATGGTAACACTGATCTCAGGATTGATTCCGGCAACTTACTTGGCCAACTTCAAGGCAATAGAAACCTTGAAAGGAAATTTCGCAAGAAGCAAGCACGGAGTTTGGTTGAGAAACGGGATTTTGACCTTACAATTAATTATTTCTTCATTTTTCATCATTGGCGGATTGATCGTTAATCAGCAGGTGAAATATATGATGAATAAAGACCTCGGCTACAACGGAAAACAAATCATCATGATCAACTTTAATGAAAGCGATCCAAAACCGTGGCTGAAATATGAAAGGCTTAAAACTGAAATGAGAAAAATTAAGGGTGTGACCGATGTCTCTTACGGAGAAGCGGTTCCCGGAAGTAACAGATCAAGCAGTTCGAATATGGATTTTATGGATAAAAGTATTCAGGGACAGCATGGATCTATGGATTATGATTATCTGAAATTTCTTAATGTTAAACTGAAAAAAGGCCGTTGGCTAGACCCTAATCTTTCGTCTGATACGGTAAATAATGTGCTAGTTAATGAAGCTTTTGTAAGAAAATTCGGCTGGAAAGATGAAGACGCTTTAAAAAATGAAATTAAGCCTGGATTTGATAACAAAAAGTATAAAATTGTAGGTGTTGTAAAGGATTTCAACATCAGAAGTTTGAGAACGGAAGTAGAGCCAATCATATTTTTCCATTACAAAGAAACTGAATGGAAGAGGTTAAATGTCTACAATATTCAGTTAAAAATAGATCCGAATGATATCGACGGAACTGTAAAAAGACTGAAAACCTATTGGCAGGGTAGTATAGAGCCGGGTTATCCTTTCGATTACTATTTTCTGGATAAAAAATTTGCAGAGACATTTGCAAAATATCAAAAACAGCAAACCCTTTTCACTATTCTGAATGCAATGGTTTTGATCGTAGCATTGTTAGGACTATTCGCTTTGTCATCATTAATGATCGAACAGAAATTGAAAGACGTTGCCATCAGAAAAACACTTGGCGCATCAGACAGAACCTTGATTCTTGGGTTAACTAAACAATTCCTTTGGATTACATTTACTGCCGTTGTTATCAGTATTCCGATCAGTTATTATTTGATTAATGAATGGCTGAAAGACTTCGCTTACAGAATAGATATGCCGGTTTGGCCATTTGTTTTCAGTCTTATTGTGTTGCTTTTACTTACGTTTTCTGTGGTAAGCATTAAAGCGTATCAGGCCACAAAAGTGAATCTTGTAAAATACCTGAAATACGAGTAAGCTGTAAATCATAAGCTTTTCTATCAACTATTAATTATCAACTGTCAGTCAATTTGTTATGAAAAAATTATTCTTCATATTTATCATTAATCTTTTTCCGGCTCAGCAGGTTTGGACGCTCGAGCAATGTCTGGATTATGCAGCCACAAATCATCCGTTGATAAAGCAGGCTACCGTTACTATTCAGAAAAATGAGCGTCAGATTTCTGCTGCAAAAGGGATGTTGCTGCCGTCGGTTGAAGCCGGAGTTAATCATAATTACAATTTCGGATTGGGGATCAATCAGAATAATAATCAAAGAGAAGCGATCAACACACAATACGATAATGTGTATGCACAAGCCAATTGGGAGTTGATGAACTGGCGAAATTATCTCAATATTTCTTTATCAAAAATTAATAAAGAGAGTTCAACGTACAAAATGAAGCAGGCTCAAAATGATGTAAAACTGAATGTTATCCAAATGTTTTTCAAATATCAAAACAGCAAAAGCTGGCTGGATGTTTTGGAAACTCAGATCTCAGGAATTGAAGATCAGATCAAACGTACCGAGAAAGAAGTTGAAATAGGAAACCGACCAAAAAGCGATGTGTACGATATTAAAGCAAACCTTGGAACTTTGCAGGAACAGTGGGTTTCTGCAAAGAATGCCAGGGATCTTTCTAAAATAAATTTATTGAATGCGCTGGCCATCACAAACGATTCTTTAGATTTTAAAATGACTGAAGAAAATCTATCAGATTTTGGCTTTAATGATCCTGAGTTTATTAAAAACTTGTTGGAGAAAAATCCTGCTTACAAAACCGTAATTACAGAAATAAATGCTGCTGAAAAGAATATCAGTATTGCAAGATCTGCCTATTTCCCGACGCTTAATGGTTCTTACAACTGGTCAAGTTTTTACAGCAAAGTTTTGGGTGAATCTGCCGATCCTTTTTCGGATCAGTTTAAAAGAAATAAAAGTCAGCAGGTTTCTTTCGGACTTTCGGTTCCGATATTTAATAAACTGCAAGTGAAAAACAACGTTGAAATTGCAAAACTGAATGTTATTAATTACAATTACGAAAAAGAAATTGTCGTTAATAATCTTACGCAAAGTATCAATTCCATCAAAACACAATTCCAGAATTCTGAGGAAAAATATAGTTTATTGAAATCAAATTTTGAAAATCAGAAATTATCTTTCCAAAAATCAGAAGAAAAATACAAAGAAGGATTAATGGATGCGTATACATTTTTTGTTGTGAGAAATAACTGGCTTCAGGCAAATTATAATCTGATCAACAGTAAAAATGAAGTGATGCAACAGACGGAATTGTTAAAAGTGCTTCAAACAAACTATTAAACAACTAAAATTTAATGAAAATTGAGAGCATTTAGTACTTCAATAACACTCAAATCATGAAAATCGTATGCTGTACACTGTATTTTTATGATCAACTGAAATAATTTAAAATTTCAATTTAATTTATTGTAAATGAGTTGATTGTAATTCTGTATTTATAAAAAGGAATTCCGAATTGATAACAAGATTAGGCAAAATCAATGCCTGTTTTTAATTGATAATATTCACATTTGTAAGAATTAACAATTAAAAAAACATTTTGTATGTCAAGAAATGATTTAAAAGATAAGGTTGTTCTTATTGCGGGAGGAGGAAAAAATCTGGGTGGATTATTAAGTAAAGATTTTGCATCAAAAGGAGCGAAATTAGCCATCCATTATAACAGTGAAGGATCCAGAGCCGAAAGCGAAAAAACATTGGCGGAAGTACAGGCGCTGGGTGCGGAAGCATTTTTATTTCAGGGTGATTTAACTAAAGTAGAAAACGTTACCAAATTATTCGACGAAACGATTTCTAAATTCGGAGGTATCGATATCGCAATAAATACGGTAGGAATGGTATTAAAGAAGCCATTTACCGAAACTACAGAAGCTGAATATGATACGATGTTTGGCATTAATTCAAAATCAGCATATTTCTTTTTGCAGGAAGCCGGTAAAAAACTGAATGATCACGGGAAAATTTGTACTGTTGTTACTTCATTATTAGCTGCTTACACAGATTTATATTCCACATATGCAGGGGCAAAAGCTCCGGTAGAACATTTTACAAGAGCGGCTTCTAAAGAATTTGGAGGAAGAGGAATTTCTGTAAATGCTGTTGCTCCGGGCCCAATGGACACGCCTTTTTTCTATGGACAGGAAAGTGCGGATGCTGTAGCTTATCATAAATCTGCATCAGCTTTGGGTGGATTGACTGATATTAAAGACATTGCACCTTTAATTGAATTTTTAGTAACAGACGGATGGTGGATCACCGGACAGACCATCTTTGCAAATGGAGGTTATACGACACGATAAATATAAAAAAAACAGTTGCTAATTGATTGAGCAACTGTTTTTTACTTTGAATTTGTTTAAAATAATTAAAAATTTAACCACAAAAGAAATAAAAGCTATTATTGGACTATATAAAGTTTACTTATTTTGAAAACAAAAGCACGCAAAAGAATAAAAATCTTAGATTTTTAAAAACTTATGTGCTCATATTTTACATTATCCTGATAAACTCAAATAACGAAAGTGTTAGTTTTTTGTCTCTTTTGTGGTGAAAATAAAAAGTTGAAACAAGTTATTTATATAGCTTCTTGTTTTACGTCATCTTTTTTGAGCTGATTTATAAAATAAGAAGGCGTAACACCGGTTTCTTTTTTGAATATAACCGCGAAAACTTCTCTGGAAGAAAACCCGCAATATTCTGCCAGATAACTGATTTTATATTCTCTGAAAACAGGAGTTTCATATAATTTGTTGGTGATATAATGAATTCGTAGTCCGTGAAGATAATTATTGAAATTTTTGCCTCTATGCTGTTTTATAATTTCTGAAAGGTATCTTGGGTTTGTATTTAATGAGCTTGATAAAGAAGAAAGACTGATGTCGTTTTTCAGGAATTTTTCAGATTTTTCAAATTTAGAAAGTTTATTTAATAGGGAAGTGGTTGTATCGTCAGAGATGTTGATGGCATTTTCGGGACTTTTATTTTCAATTTCCACTAAAATTGGCTCAATTGGACTCGTTTTTTCTTCATTTTTAAGATTTTCAATGATTGTTTTATATCTTTTATGAAGTTTATTTTGATTTTGTTTCCAGAAAAACCAGCCTGCTAATAATAATGCAATAATAATCCCTGACGCAGTCACAATAATCTTTTGAATATCATTGGTATATACTTCTTCTTTTTCATCAATAATGTGTTTTACGGGAGTATTTATGGCTTTCTTTTCTATATTTACAATGCTGTCATTCAGTTTGGTATAGAGATTCATGTATTTTTTAGAGACTTCTTTTTCCCCAAGTTCTACACATGATTTGAAATATACTTCATAGATATCTCTGCGCATGTAAGGCAGACCAGCTCCTTTTTCGATTTTTTCTGCTTTTTCAGCGAAAGATTTTGCTTTATCATATTTTTTTTGATCATAATAAAGCCATGCGAATTCAGTAGGAACGGTCACTTTTAAATCTTTACCAATAATATATTTTTTATTCTCTGAGATTTCCAAGGCTTTTGAAAAATACATTTCAGCATCTTTTGTTTGTTGCAGAGCTACGCTTGTTTTACCTAAATTGATGTAGCAAAGCGTAATGATAAAATATTTTTTATTAATAAAATCTTTGTTTTCATCTAAAAGAAGGGCAGACTCTAAGCATTTTTTCTGATAATTTACCACAGAATCTAATGGAGCATTAATATGTGCAGAATAGCTTGCTAAACCATTGTAAGTCATTGATTTTTGGTAATTTTTGTCATTTTTAGAATCAATTTTTTCGGCTACATCTAATGCTTTTTTAAATTCTTTCAAACACTCATCATTAAACCCCAATTCCGTATAAGAAGAACCTCTGAGTCTATAGGTATTCGAAAGTATGACATTATCATTTGTTTCTTTTGCTAAAATTTCTGCCTCTTTACTTAGTTCTACAACTTTTTTAAAGTCTCCGGCATCATAAAATTTAGCCATCAGAATATTATCACATTCCAACATTCCTTTTTTGTAACCTTGGTTTTTAGAAGTTTGATAGATTTTAGTTACAACCGGAATACTTTTTTTGGGATTATTTGCACTGAGTAATTTTGCATTTTCAATCTCAGTATCAATTTGTGATTCGGTATAGGATTGGGCATGTATAAAACTGAAAATCACACCTACCAAAAGTAGAATAATTTTTTTTGTTATCATCATTTCATAAAGTTTTTAGGGTTGCAATTTTAGTGCTATTTTTAATATTTACTTATGATCGATATGTGATAGATTCCGAAATTATAACGCGTTAAATTTGATTTAAGTTATTGATAATTAAATATTTGTGTGATTTAAGCGTCAATACTTTTAATTAAATTATCTCTTCCATTATTCGGTCAAAATATCACTTCTTTTTCTCTTCCATTTTCCTTACGTTAAAATACGACTTATTTTGATAACTATTGATGTAAATTATTAATAACAAGTTAATTATTGATTTATTTTTTAAGTTAAAATTTCGGAATTTACAACTCATACCATTTTGAAACAACCTCTAAAAGTTTCTAACATTGCACTGTAATCCAATGCACAATTGAATTATTTCTGAGTCTTCGTTACATAGATTCTAAAAACACACACACTGAACAATGATTAAAAAATTTATTGCTTTTGAAAAATTGCGTTTGATCCAATTTACATTTAGTATCACTTAAAAAAAGTTGATGATGAAAAAACACTATTTTATTTCGCTCTTTGTTTTGGGAACTTTATGCCATGCTCAAATAGCTATTGCTCCCAATCCCGCCGATCACGAACCGCATCAGAATTCTATTCTGGATGTGAAATCTACCACACCATCAAAAGCGGTGTTGATTCCTGTGGTTTCACAAATTACCAATGCGGCAGACCCCGATAATGACAACAATTTCAGAGGGGCAGTAGCTTACAGTAAAGACAATGGTACGATCTACGAACACGACGGAACTAATTGGTCGAGTATCTACAATTATGTCGTAGACGTTAGGCCACAGTATTTTGCCCACTTTTCGCGTTCTGCTAATCTTAATCTTTCCTGTAATGGAGGTTTTCTTCCACCGTATGGTTGTACGGCTTCAGGAACTGTACTGCTTGCCAACAACGGAAGTGTAGATTTTCAGGGAAGTTCTATTAGCCTTTCCTTGGCTTCAAATGTTGTAACTGTAAATGAAACAGCTTTATATAGAGTTACTTACAGAGGTTACGCAACTTTTAACGGTCTGAATACGGACGAGATTCAATTAAGACTCCAAAAAGCAGCAGTTGCAACACCTACAACGTTCTCGACAATTGATTACAAATCTTTTACAAGTGATAATGACAATCTTGGATATTCACCTGTCTTTAACGGATCGATCGTTTTGCAGGTAAATGCCGGAGAAAAATTTCGCTTGCAGGGCTTTATGCAATCCGGATTTTCGCCTTTGGTGAACTCATCAACCAGCTTTCAGAACAACAATACGTATGGAACAGGTGAGCTGATTTTCGAAAAAATTGTTTTATAAATCATTAATTCTAAAATTATGTATCCTAAAATATACTTATCGGCTGCAGCTTTACTTGCTGCAACGTTTTTCAATGCACAGGTGATGATTTCCAAAACGGCTGGTTCTGCTCATCAAAATGCTTTACTGGACATAAAAAATGCCACAAAAGGGGTGATTTTTACCCGTGCTGAAAATATTACAACTTTTCCGTTATTTAATAATACTCAGGAAGATTATTTTAATGATGAGGCTCCTCTGGAAGGTGCAATTCTGTACAATAAAGAAGACAAACAGTATTATAAATATGACGGAACAACATGGATTCCCGCACTTCAGCTTGGAGGTTGGTACAATCCTTTTTTAACGAGAAGAAAGGCAGACAATTCAAAAACATGGAATTGTGTAGGTGTACAGGCACCCAATCCTTTTCCGCCATTTACTCCAATAACGATAAGTACGTGTAGTGTCTTACAACTTTTCGGAAGCAACAGTAAACAGACTATTTCACTTTCTCCGGTTACAAACAGGTCTCAATTATTGGTTAATAATCTGAATACCACGACGCCGACAAGCGGAAGCGATAATGTGATCCAAATACCACAAGCCGGACTGTATCATATTTCCGGAGTTACAGGATTTGGAGGTTTTTCTCTAGGTTCTTTGGGTAAAGATGCTACATTTTGGGTAAGCATTGATGTAAGCTACGATGGAGGAACGACCTGGTCTACACTGGCATTTGAAGAAACCAAACTCTACGGCGGAATCTTCATTGATCTCGGACAGGGCGGAAATAAAAGTGCAAGTGTTTCAGCTTCGGTTACGTTACCTGCAAACTCTAGAATAAGGCTTCAGGCGGCTGTAAATACGGATTCTGTGATCTCTACTTTTTCAAATTCAACAGATCATAGAGAAACCTTCGTTAATATTCAAAAATTAAGATAATCCCTTAAAAATAAAACACATGAAAAAATATTTAGCATTTATAGGTATGTTGGGATTTATGTTGGCAAATTCCCAGGTTGTGATTGGAGGTTCAACGCTTTCAAGTACGAATACTCAGCTGGAACTTCAAAATTCAGGACAAAAAGTATTGATTCTTCCCGTTGCAGAAAACGAAACCGTTTTACCAAAATACAACATTGCTCAACCCGATAAATACGATGACGATGCCACAATGGAAGCGATGTTGATGTACAATAAAGCGGAAAGTCTTACCAAAGTTTATGACGGAACAAAGTGGAAGCAGGCTTTTAACGCTAAAAATAAATCAACAACGTGGACGAGGGCGAGTATCAACAGTACAAATATGACCTGCCTTTCTACGTCTGATCTTTTCGGACAGCTTTTACAGCTCTGCAGCTCGGACAATCTAAAATTTTCTGTTCCGACAAACAGCTCGCAGTTTTCTGATTATCTGTCTGTTGTAAGAAATTCTGAAACCTTTAGAATAAGACAGAAAGGATTATACAGGGTTAATTTTAATGTACTATTCAGTGGTTTTACGGCCGGATTTGATTTTAACGGAGCTAGAATTACAATTGTCGTTGTGGTGAATGGAGTAGAAAAGGCTTACATGTCCGGGATTGCATCTCCTTTTATCAATGTCGGAAATTACCTTGTTTCTACGGACGGTGTTTTATTTCTTGATGTTAATAATGATGTTACATTCCGTCTTGTTCTGGATGGTTCTTCTTGGTCTATAAGCAGTTATAATTTCGGAGGTTCAACAGACAGCAGTGTAAGTATCGAAAGGATATTATAAATCAGGCTTAATTATTCTGAAAACACAAATGAAAATTTTCTTTATACAACACTATTTAAGAAATAATGCAACAAGATAATTATGAGATACTTGTAGGAAAAACAATCTTAGAAGCTCAGATTTTGTTAAAGCTGAAAGGGTATAAAATCGAAAAAGTACAAGCTGTAGGATATGAATGTACGTTGAAAAGATATTTTTTCGGGTTAATCAAAAAAAGGCTGTTTTTATATTGTACAGAGAATTCGGATAACAAAATAAGAGATATTTATGTTACCACCTATTAAAAAACACAAACTTTAAATATTTTCATTCATGATACTTGATCTGAAAAATATCCACATCGGAAACTTAATTCGTGAGCGCGTTGCAGAAAAGGGAATGGATTCATTTCGTATCTGTAAATTTTTAAAATGCACAGATTCGGAGTGGGAAAAAATACAGTCTCAAAAATCTTTGGATATTGAAATTGTTTTGAGAATGAGCACGTTGCTGGAATATGACTTTTTCAGGCTCTATTCCCAACACCTGATCTTGTATGCTCCTCCGGCTAATGCTCATTATAATAATCCTGCTAATAAAACATCTTCACTTCCACATTATAGAAAAAATATTTATACAAAGGAAATGGTAGATTTTGTGTTGGAGCAGGTAGAAAACGGCAATAAAACGAAATCACAGATCATAGCGGAATACAGAATCCCGAAAACGACTCTGTATAAATGGATAAGCAAGTATAATCACTTAAAAAAAGATAAATAAAGATGAACATACAAAACACACCTGATTATAAAAGAATTTACAGCGATATGATTACCATAAAGTACCCTGAAAAAAGAGAAATATGCGATCAATTATTATCTAAAGCCAATTTATCAACCCTGGATATTATAGAGATAAGCCAAATTCTTTTCAATAAAAGTTCTAAAGAAAATGCTGAGTTTAACCAAAAGCATCGATCCTATAATAAATCAACCATTGTTAAAATATTAGAATATCAGAAAAAGAATAAACTCAATAACTCCCAGCTTGCCAGGCATTTTAAGCTAAGCAGAAACACCGTGACAAAATGGAAAAATAAATTTTTACTGTAAGAAATTTCAATTTTTCTGATACTTAGTAGAAAATCTAAACATAATTAAATACATACAAAATGAGAAAAAAAATGCCGTCATTGGCTTCTTTAGTTTCTCCATTAGTTTCCGCTCAAGCAGGAATTAGTAGAGTAGACGATAAAGTAAACGATGATGTAATGAAAAAAGATTATTCCTTAATCTCTGAAGAGTTCTTATCCCAAACACTGAGCGATGCTCATCTTCTAAACTACCAATATTACAATATTTAAAATGAAAATGATGAATAAAGGAATGCATAGAATATTACTATTGTCAATGTTCTATGGATATGGAGGGTTGGTTTCTGCTCAAACAGGTATAGGGACTTCAAATCCGCAGGGAGCTTTTCACGTAGATGGTTCTAAGGATAATGCAGCTGTTGGGACACCAACTGCAACGCAAATAGCTAATGATTTTATTATTAACAAAACCACAGGTTTTATTGGAGTGGGAGTTCTTAATCCACAGGTAAAATTAGATATGAGATCGGTTGCAACCGAAAATGCTTTGGGCTTAGGTGTTACCACGATGACTGCTGTGGATGCTGGCGCAGGTGCGGTGCGATATGATGTGATTCATGCACCGGTAGGCGCAAAAATAGAAGTTTCAAACGGTTCAGTATGGAATAAAGCTTATGTTGCGCCTCAAAAAGCAGTGGTGGTTGTGCGTAAAGTTTCAAGTCAATTAATTACTCAAAATTTGGCTACTACAATTATTAATTGGAATGTAATTCGTGATATGAGTAGCAGCTTTAATATCTCCAATGGTGAGTTTACAGCTCCTCGTGATGGTACTTACACATTTTTACTAACCTTTAATTTCAACAGTACCGTTATTAATGATGGTTCCAGAGTCGAATCACAATTTTATAACCCTGCAACAAATACTGTTTTGGCGAGTGTTTATAAAACATTTGGACAATCAATGACAGGGACTGCGGACGATGCCAATTCTACCCGCTTCACACAAGCCGGAGGATCGAGTACGGTTACACTTACCCTGCTCGCAGGTACAAAGGTAGTGGCAAGATTGCTCCATAACCTTATCACATCTGGTTCTGTGCCACTTAGAGTAACAACAGATTCTTCAGATCCGGCAAATCCAGATGATGGGTTTAATAATTTAACCATTATAGAACATTAAAGATAGATCATGAAAAAGAAAATTGATTTCATATATAAATTATTGACTTGTATTTTAATTGTTTCCGCAAGTAAAATGACTGCGCAAATAGGATTTTTTACTCCAAATCCGTCGCATCCTCTTCAAATAGATGCCGCAAAGGATAACGGCGCCACGCCAGATGCCACAAAGCTATCCAACGATGTGGTCGTAACTTCGGATGGTAAATTGGGAGTAGGACTTTTAAATCCTGTGACTAAAGTAGATGTTCGTTCACCAGATAATGAAGGGATTATAGGTGTTGGTACCAATACACAAACTCCTGCAGCAGCCGGAGCGGGGGCGATCCGTTATAATTCAGGTGGTTTTTTAGATTATTCTGATGGCGAACAATGGATTTCCCTGCCCCTTGCACCCCCAACTAAAGCACTTGTAAACGCGAGTAAAAGCTCTATTCAAAGTATACCGGATAATACAGTTACTTATATTAAAGGTTGGAATGAAACCGTTGATTTAGGCGGTGATTTTAACAATGATGATACTTTTACCGCTCCACGTGACGGGTTCTACCTGGTTTCTTTCAGTATTACTTTAGCGAATGGTAATATTCCTAAAAATACCTTTATAGAAACGGCAATTGAAAGTAGTAGACTAACGAATAATATTCCAATATTTAAAACGGTGAATTCGTATCCTGCATTTCAATCCGGTGCGGTAAGTAACTATATAAGTGGGAATTGCAATGCTATTTTTAACCTTAAAAAAGATGATACTATCAAATTTAGTGTTAAACATAATATAGGAAGTGCAAGAGATACTTTTAATGATAGTAAATTAAATAATTTAAGCATTAGCGAATTATAAAAGGTATAAAAAATGAGACAAAAGAATAAAATAAAAAGTTTAGCAAGTGCTTTTATACCTATGTTATTTTTAACAACAAAGGTGAATGCCCAAATAGGATTGGGAGTGCCAAATCCTACAAATCCTGTCGAAATTAAAACTGATGCAGGTAATGTCGTTGTCGACAATGCAGGGAAAATGGGTGTTTTAGTTCCTGCTCCAAAGGTTGCAATAGATTTGCGTAGTGGAACCAATGGTTCTGTTGCCGTAGGAAATACCGATAAAACAGCCGCACAGGCCGGATCAGGTGCTTTGCGCTATGTTGCAAGTCCCGCAATTGGGGTTAAAGGATATCTGGAATTTTCCGATGGTACGAATTGGGTTAGTTTTTATCCTAAAGGAAAACCCAGAATCGTAGTAATGGCCAGTAAAACAACACAGGATACCTATGTATTTGAAAGTGGAACTCCTTCAGAAATAGGAACCAAATCCGGTATTGTTCAGCGAAGATCTTCTTATCTGACGAATTGGACGGAAATATTAGACTCAGATTCAGGAGTACCGAATACTAATTTCAATCCTGCAACGGGCGAATTTGTAGCGCCACGAGCTGGGGTATATTTTGCCACTTTTACTTTTGCATTGCAAGCCAGTCAGGTAAATACGGGGTCAAATAACCAGACAGAGGCTATTTGGGAAGTTAGAAATCCTGCGGGGACGATTACTCAAAGGGTAAAAACCAATAATGGATATTCTTCGGATACTGGATCATCTCCTAATAAAATACCTGTAGGTTCTGCCTGTACGGTGAGTGTTTATCTGAACAAAGGTGATAAATTAAGGCCTTTTACATGGATTACAGTAGCATTTTCAGACAGTACGGTAAGCCAGTTTGATACTTCAGGATCGGGAGTTTACAATGCACTTACCATCGTAGAACAATAGAATTACAGATCGTATTTCACTAAATACTTCGTTCCTAATTAAATTTTAGATACATCATAGAAAAGCTGAACTTCATATCGAAGTTCAGCTTTTTTTAAGTTTAAATCCATAAATTACACAACTTTTTACTATTCTAAAACGAAATAAATGCAAAATTTAAAGATAATAACTTCTATTCTAGGCTTATGGTCAGCAATGGTATTTTCCCAGAATTATAAAACTTCTGTAACCGCATTGAAAGGAAAAGAATTTCCGAAAATTAATGCTGAAAATCAGGCTCAGTTTAAAGTTTATTTTCCGGATGCAAAATCTGTTGTTTTAGAGGGAGGAGATGGGATGCAAAATTTAAAATCTGTTACAGCCCAAGACAAAGATGGTTTTTGGAATATCTCTACTCCGCCCATGGAAATTGGATTTCATTATTATTGGTTCAATGTAGATGGCAAGCGCACAAATGATCCAAATACAGAACTTTACTTCGGTTATGGCCAGCCAACAAGCGGAATTGAAATTCCTTCCGGTGAAGATTTTTTCTTTGAGAAAAATGTAAAGCATGGAAAAATTGTTGATGACAGTTTAAGTTCGAAAATTACCTTGGGAAAACGAAATTTCAAAGTATATCTTCCGCCCAATTACGGAACTAAAAAGTTTCCTGTTTTATACCTTTATCACGGAACCGGCGAAGATATTACGGGTTGGGAAAAGCAAGGTTACATTATAAATATTCTTGATAATCTTTTTGCTGAAAAAAAGGCAAAAGAAATGATTGTCGTGATGGATTACGGCGTTGCATTGAACCCTGAACAGGAAAAAATGCCGGACAATTATCCAAGAACTGTTGTTTCAACTAAAAATCTAGATAAGATTGTTGTTCAGGAATTGATTCCCTACATCGAAAAAAAATATAACACTGATGGTAGAAAAGCCATCGCAGGACTTTCTCGCGGAAGCTATCAGGCGATGTTGATCGGAGCAAATCATCCGGAATTATTTTCTGCAATTGGCTCTTTCAGCCCTGTTATTTATGAAGGAACAGCAGATCAACCTTTTAAAGAATTTCCTATCAGTAATTTATTAAAATCTAAACAAAAGCCATTCTTTTTTATCGGAATTGGAGAAAAAGAAGATGCAAGATTTTTTGAATACAATCGAACGATAATTAATTATTTAAATCAAAATAAATATTCTTATTCTCAATACAAATCTCCTCAAACATACCACGAATGGCTGACTTGGAGAAGATGTCTTTATCAGTTTGCACAGAAGATTTTCAGGTAGGGGGGAGTTATTTATGATGATATACTTTATTTATATTAAATATTACTAAGTCTCATCGTTCTTAAATCACTATTTTTATGGATAATTAAGATGAAAAATGGAAGAAATATTTGAAACGTTTACCCCTAACAATGTATTGATTAAAAAATACGTTGATTACTATTATTTGGATATAAAACCAAATAATATAAGCAATGAGTTTCAATGTTTTCCTCATTTTAATAATACAATCTCGCTTTATAAATCTCATATCAGAGAAGAAGAAGGGGACGTAATTTTCAGTGAAACTGCAAATGCATTACAGATTTTCACTCCTATCCGACAGAAATTACTCAATGTAAAACAGCGAGGGAAGGTGTATAGAATTGTAATTGTATTTCATCCTTTGGGAATTCAACAATTTTATGAAAATCTAAACTTTGCAGATTATATTGCAAATTTTGATTTTTTTAATCAAGATGAACTTAATGAAATTTTTTCAACCATAAATCGGGATAACTTAACCGATTTGCTTGATCTATTTTTAGAAAAAAGATTTAAATATTTTGAACCTTCTATTTTAAATAAATCAATTCAATATATTTTTGATAATTTCGAAAATTTTACTGTTGAAAAACTTTCTGTAGTTCTGGGTATAAGCAGGCAACATTTGAACAGAAATTTTCAACATCATTTGGGTGTTTCGGTAAAAAAATTCCATGAAATTGTACTATTCAGGAAGACTGTTAATAATAAATTGTTTGAGGATCCCAATAAAAGCTTCACCGAACTTGCTTATGAATTTAATTATAATGACCAATCCCATTTTAATAAAGCCTACAAAAACCTTACAGAAAATTCACCTAGAAATTTCTTTGAAAAAGGAACCGTTTTAGGTAATCAAGACACATTTTGGAATTTACGATAATAATTTGCCATGTTCCATTTTTACAAGTTTTTACGCATTAGTATGTATAGTTTTGTCTCATCAAATTTTAGATTTTATGAGATATTCTATAACATTGAGTTTACTTTTCATTAGTTTTCTTGCAAGTGGGCAAGAAAGTTATTCAGTATTGACTCAAAAGGCATTAGAAACCATGTGGAAGTCCAAGGATGAAATAGGTTATAAAAAAGCATTGGACATGTATGAATATGCTTTTCAAATATATCCTAATAATATTGACGGAACTGGGCTTTACAAATCTTCTGTTATTGCTTCGGAATTAAAAGATTACGATAAAGCTTTCAAATATCTTACGCTACTTTCAAAAATGAAAACGGATGAAGATGGCATCGCTGGATGGAGTTATATTATTGGAGAATCTGCAGAAAGTGAATATAGAAATTTACTTAATGACCCAAGATGGAGTACTTTGAAGCAGAATGCTAGAAAGGACAAAGAAAAATTTTATAGAGAACTAAATAAAATTGAAGATGAATTTTATAAGATAAAAGAATATTCTTTTAATGACAGTCAAAATGGAAATGATATATATGAAAAAATTAAAAATTATAATCCATATCTACCAAAAAAACAACAGAATTATTCTATTACATTTAAAATAAACGATTCTGCAACAACGTCCTATCTTATTCATTTACCTACTAATTATAATCCTGCAAATAAATACCCACTCCTTTTCTTTCTTCATGGTGCAGTCCGCAATAATATATTGGTTGATTATCAGATCACTCAAGAAAATTTGGGTGGTTGGAATAGGTTTTACACCAAATACGCGGATCTAGATAATGTGATTTTAGTTTTTCCAAAGGGAAGCAAGCAATATAACTGGATGACACCGGATGATGGTTTTTTTATGATACCGGAAATACTAAAACAGATAAAGAAATCAATCTATGTAGATGACAATAAGGTTTTCATTTCAGGGCATTCTAATGGAGCAACAGGTTCATTTTCTTATTTAATGAAACAGCCTACACAATTCGCTGGCTTTTATGGATTTAATACTTACCCCAAAGTTTTCACAGGCGGAACTTTTGTTGAAAATATAAAAAATCGCTCATTTATTAACTTTTCTACAGATAAAGATTACTATTATCCAATGAATGCAAATGATGACTTGGTAAAATTAATGAGCGGAATAACGGCAGATTATAAAGATTACCGATATAATGGTTTTCCTCATTGGTTTCCTCAGTTTGATGAATCTGAACCTGCCTATCAAATAGTTTTCAAAGATTTAAAGAATAGAAAAAGAAATCCTTTCCCCAAAGAGATTTCTTGGGAATTTGATGATGATAAATATGGTAATAATGATTGGTTGTCTGATATTAAGCTTGATACTCTGACATCAAAAGCTAACTGGCATAAAGAATTGAATTTTAAAATAACAAAATGGATGAGTTATGATAAAAATGATAGTTTAATTGTTGAGAAAGTTGATAGAAATGCTTTTGATTTCAAAAGAAAATCAGGGAAAATAAAGGCAAAATATGAAAATAATATTTTCCATATTGAAACTTCTCGTATACGATCTTTCTCCATTAACATTTCACCTGAAATGATTGATACAAATAAAAAAATTAAAGTATATGTAAATGATAAATTGTATTTCAATAAAAAAGTAAAATACGATCAAAAATTTATATTATATAATTTTGAAAAAAATAGAGATAAAGAGCAGGTTTGGATAAATTATATACATCTCAAAATATAATGTCAACTATCAAAAAAGGTAATATTGTTGAATTACTTATCATAATTCTGAATTTAAAAATTTATAATTTTTCATGAAAGTAATTTTTATTCATTCAAAATTTTTCTGAAATAATTCCACTAAAATATATTTTTTTAATTTGTTGATTTTTAATTATTTAAGCTTAAATAGAAGATGTTCTTAATCAATACAAAAACTTTCAAATTACTATCCTAAAATATTTTTCCATCCATTTATTTTTTTACTAATTAGCATTTTCATAATTTTATACTCCGTAAAATAGAATTCATATAAATATCAATAAAAATGGATAAATATAATTACGGGATGATCGGTCTCGGAGTGATGGGGAGGAATCTTCTTTATAATATTGCCGACAATGGCTTTTCGATCGCAGGATTTGATCTTGATACCGAAAAAGTAAAAGAATTACAGGATGGTGCTACTTCGGAAATGAAGGTGAAAGGCACTGCTACTTTAGAAGATTTTGTATCTGCTTTAGAAACACCTAGGAAAATCATTCTGATGGTTCCTGCCGGAAAACCTGTAGACGCAGTTCTGGATAGTATTACACCACTTTTAAGCAAGGGAGATATTGTTATTGATGCAGGTAATTCTTATTTCAAAGATACCAATAGACGTGTTGCTGATCTAGCTTCAAAAAACCTACATTTTATGGGAATGGGAGTTTCCGGAGGCGAAAAAGGGGCAAGAACAGGCCCGAGTATCATGCCTGGTGGAGATTTGGAAGCTTTCAATTTACTTCAACCAATGTTAGAAGCAATTTCTGCAAAGGTTGATAACGAAGCATGTACAGCTTACATGGGAAAAGGTTCTGCCGGAAACTATGTGAAAATGGTACACAACGGAATTGAATATGCCATCATGCAATTGATCAGCGAAGCTTACGATTTACTAAAAAGAGGAGCGAACTTAAATAACGATCAGCTTTACCAGGTTTTCAAAGAATGGAATAATGGTGAAATGAACTCGTTCTTAATCGAGATCACCAGAGATATTTTCCAACAAAAAGATGAATTGACAGACGGTTATCTTGTTGACCAGATCTTAGATAAAGCCGGAGCAAAAGGAACCGGAAAATGGACTTCCGAACAAGCTATGGAAATCGGGGTTTCTATCCCAACTATTGATATTGCAGTAACTTCAAGAATTTTATCGGCGTATAAAGAAGAGAGAGTTCAGGCTTCTCAATTATATGCTAAAAATGAAATTGCAACTCCGGAAAATACAGAATTATTTATTAGAGAAGTAGGAGATGCGTTGTATTTGGCTACATTAATTAGTTATGCACAAGGTTTGGCTTTATTAGTTAAAGCTTCTGAGGAATATCAATTTGAAATTCCATTAAAAGATGTTGTGAAAATCTGGAGAGGAGGTTGTATCATTCGTTCAGTTTTACTTGAAAAGTTTTATTTAGCCTATACTAAAGATTCTAATTTATCTAATATTTTATTAGATCAGAATATTTCTGTTATCGTTAAAGATAAAATCAATTCATTAAGAAAAACTGCTGCTTTTGCTGCTTCAAACGGAGTTTCAAGCTTAGGAATTCAGACTGCTTTAGGATATTTTGATGCTTACACAACGGAATCGCTTCCTGTGAATTTAATTCAGGCTCAACGTGATTATTTTGGAGCTCATACGTATCAGCGTACAGACAGAGAAGGTGTTTTTCACACTTTATGGCAAACAGCAACTCATTAAAAATTCGGAAAAATGACTGAAAATAAAGCCTTGCATCCAACTACAATTATCATTTTTGGTGCTACGGGAGATTTGGCAAAAAGAAAACTTTTTCCGGCGTTTTATAATTTATATATCGATGGGAGAATGCCCAAAGGTTTTAATATTGTAGCCCTTGGAAGAGCAGATAATACCAACGAATATTTTAAAAATTACATTAAAGAAAACCTTGAGAATTTCTCAAGAAAAAAGATAACTTCAGAAGATTGGGCAGGTTTTCAGGCTCATATTACTTATTTTCAGCATCAATTGGATGAGGAAGATTCTTACAAAAATCTGCATCAGAAATTAAAAGATTTTGATACCGTTTACGGAACAAGAGGGAACAGGTTGTTTTATTTATCAATCGGTCCTAATTTTGTTTCTACGATTTCCAATCATATCAAAAATACGTCATTAGCTTCTGATGCTAAAAAAGACCGAATCATTATCGAAAAACCTTTTGGTCACGATAAACAATCGGCAATAGAACTGAACAGTTTGCTGGCTGAGACTTTTGAAGAAGAGCAAATTTACCGTATCGACCATTATTTAGG
This sequence comes from Chryseobacterium sp. GW823-FHT05E08, assembly GCF_058795655.1. Lineage (NCBI taxonomy): Bacteria > Pseudomonadati > Bacteroidota > Flavobacteriia > Flavobacteriales > Weeksellaceae > Chryseobacterium > Chryseobacterium sp. GW823-FHT05E08. Next base: position 268,757 of record NZ_JBXAHY010000001.1, read on the forward strand.
AAAGGAAACGGTACAGAATATATTGGCATTTAGATTTGGAAATTCTATTTTTGAACCTTTATGGGATCGTAAACATATAGAATCTGTACAAATTACTGTTGCCGAGGAGGTTGGCGTTGAAACGAGAGGAAGTTTCTACGAGCAGACGGGAGCATTGAGAGATATGATTCAAAATCACCTATTGCAGATTCTTTGTATGGTTGCGATGGAACCACCAGCTTCATTAGAATCAGGCGAGATCAGAGACCGTAAAGTTGATGTTCTTAAATCGATTCGTAGAATTTCAGAAGATCAGGTTGATCATTATGCAGTAAGAGGTCAATACGGAAAAGGTGTTGTGAACGGAGTTAAGGCTAAAGCTTATCGTCAGGAAGAAGGAATTGCCGAGGATTCTAATACAGAAACTTTCGCAGCCGTAAAATTTTATCTGGATAACGAAAGATGGCAAGACGTTCCGTTCTACGTTCGTACCGGAAAGAAAATGAAGGAGAAGCATTCTTATATTACGATTCAGTTTAAACCGTTACCGCATTCCACTTTTTCAGAAAGTTCACAACATTTATCGGCTAACAGATTGATTATTAATATTCAGCCGTTGATGGATATCAGACTGCAGTTTATGGCAAAAAAACCGGGACTTTCATTAGTTTTAAAACCTGTTGAAATGATCTTTGATAATTTCGCCTGTCAGGAAGATACTCCGGAAGCTTACGAAACACTGTTATTGGATGCGCTTTTAGGTGATCTTACTTTGTTTATGCGTTCAGATCAGGTGGAAGAAGCTTGGGATGTTGTAAAAACGATTCAGGAAGCTTGGCAGGATGGTAAAGCATCTTTTCCAAACTATGAAGCAGGAAGCTGGGGTCCGGAAGAAAGTGTTGCTTTGGTTGAAAGACAAGGCCACAACTGGGTTTAAGATTATATTAATTTAAAAAGACGAAAATGAATATTACAGTATTTGATGATTTAGATAATTTGTACAAAAAAGCAGCAGATATGTTTGTTGATCTTTCAAAAAAATCTATTCAGAAAAATAACCGTTTTGTGGTGGCGTTAAGCGGAGGATCTTCTCCAAAAGCGATTTTTAATCTGTTGGCGACCCAAGAATATGCAGAAAAAATTGAATGGAATAAAGTGTACTTTTTCTGGGTTGATGAAAGATGGGTTTCTTTAAATGACGAAAAAAGTAACGCAAAAATGACTTTTGAAGCACTTTTCGATAAAGTTCCTGTCAATAAAGACCAAATTTTCCCAATGTATAAGGATGGAGTAGAACCTGAAGATTATGCTAAGGAATACGAGCAGGAGATTAAAAATGTTCTTGGAAACGAAGGTATTTTTGATTTTATCCTTTTAGGAATGGGGGATGACGGTCACACCGCTTCTTTATTTCCGGGTGAAGCAGTTTTAGATGAAAAAGAAAAATGGGTTTCTGCTTATTATTTAAAACCTCAGGAAATGTTCAGGATCACTTTGACCGAACCTTTGATCAATAAAGCTGAAAATATATTGGTTGTAGCTTTCGGTGAATCCAAAAAACATGCTTTGAATGAAGTGTTGAACGGAGAATACAATCCTAAGTTATATCCATTACAGCTTATCAATAAAAAAGAAGGTTATCAGTTTTTTACGGATGAAAAGGCGAGAGGTTAAAATGGGTTTGAAATAAATAAAAAAATTGTACATTATTAATAGTTTCATTTTCTCTTTTTTATCGTTCTTAAATTCATGCATACTAATAATAAAGAGAGAATGGTTTCTAATATTTAAAAAAAGATGAAAACCTTATTAGAAATGTGGTTAAACAAGTCAATAATAATATTGAAATTTTATGATGATAGTTTATAAAGTAATTATTACGATAAAACTCTCTATCAATATTAATTATTTTGTATATTATTAAGAAACTAAATTCCATGGGCAGTGAATCATTTACTCAATTTGTCGAAATATTAAAAGCGTCAGTTCCTATATTTTCAATTATTGCTGTTGTTGTATCTGCATATTTAAATGCAAAGCTCAATAGGAAACAAAAAATAATAGATGAACTATTTTCATATAAAGTTAAAGCTTATGTAAAATTAGCTTCAACGATTTATGATATTAAAGAAAAATATACTTTCGAGATTGCAGAAATTGCTCAAGGGCCTCAATATATATCAAAACAAAAAAGTATAGTACAGGTTGGAGATTTTTTGAAAAATGAACTTTCAGAAAATATGCTGTTTTTTGAAGAAAATATTAAAGAAGAAATGCAAAGTTTTGCACAAAAAATTTATTTTACTTCTGGTAGTACTAACGAATATATAGGCGAGGATGAGTTTGTTCACATTAGTGATATAGTTTTTGAATGTGAAAATATGATTACTGAGTGTAATATTTTAATTAATAGACTTTATACTAAAATAGGACTTAAGGAACTTGAAAAAAAATAGCATTTATTTCAAGTAGTCATTTTAATTTTTAAGTTAATAATTAGAGTGACTTTATTATGTAGATTGATATAAACTATAGCTTATCAATAGAAAAGAGGGTTTTCAGTTTTTTACAGATGAAAAAGCGATAGGTTAAAAATATGGCTAACATTTAGATTTAAACGGAAAATAATATTAATAAAAAAACAGCGCCATTAATTACTAATGTCGCTGTTTTTTTATTAATATTATTTTGAAATCAATTTGAATTAAATTTTTCAACCGCTTCTTTTGAAACTGGCGTAAAAAAATTAACCAAATTTCCATCAGGATCTCTGAATAACAAAGATTTATTTCCCCAAGGCATCGTGGTCGGTTTCTGTACAATATGAGAAGATAAGAAATCTCTTAATCGCTCAAATTCCTTGTCTACATTTTCAACTATAAACTCAATAATTGCAGAGCGGTTTTGAGCGGGTTGTGCTATATTTTCTCCACCAAAAAACTGTAAAGTTTTCGTACTTCCGATAGCGATTGTGGCTGTTAAGGTTTTTAATTCAGCAAAATCGGGAGTGTATTGGATGGCTGTAATTCCTGTTATTTGCTCATAAAATTTCACTAAACTTTCAATATTAGCGGTAATAATACGTATTGATACTAAATTCATTTTTGAAGATTTTAAATTATTCCACAAAAATAAATCAGGTTTGTGACAAGAGTCTGTCAGTAGGTTTTATTTTAATATCAAAACAGGTTGATTTACATTCTGATAAATCCCTTCCGAAATACTTGTACTTGTTAAAAAATACAGAAAACTATGCTTGCCGGGTAGGGCAATAATAAGATCTGTTTTATTTGAGGATGCAAAAGTCAGAATTCCGTCAACAATATTTTTATCGTAAGAATAATAAATTGTGCTTGGAATTTCAGTTAAATGCTGATGAATATATTCCTGAATTTCAGTCTTTTTTTGTTCTATAATTGTTTGATTTTCTTTTGTATGGATATTTAAAAACATCAACTGTACATCCTGTTTGCGAATGATATATTTATGGTTAAATAGTCTTTCCAGTTTTGTAATACTATTAATATCGCACGGAATAAGAATATTTTTAATGTCGCTATAATTGTAACCATTGGGAACGATTAAAGTTTTAACAGGGCTTGTTCTTGCAATATTTATAATATTTTCCGAAACTACACTGTCGCTGGAAACCGCCTGATCATCACTGCCCAAAACAATCAGTTCTATCGATGGCTGTTCTTTTACAATATCATTAATACTTCTTGTTAAAGTCCAGTTGCTTACTGCTTTTGAAACTTTAAGATCAGGGAATTTTTCAAGAATGATATTGGATAAATTTTTCAATAATAACTCCGTTTTTTCCAAAAGACTGTTGATACTTTCTTCATTTACAAATGAATGTCCTTCTGCAATATGCAGATAATCGAATTCGGATTCGTCAGAAGTTTTCAACAATATAATATGCTCGTATTCATATTGTTTTGCCCATTGTGAAGCAACTCTCACGGCATTTTCTGTGGTTGAGGTAAAATCAATCGGTACCAGTATTGTTCTCATATTAGATTAATTTAAAACTTAGTTATTCGAGATTTGTTGTCATTTTTTTAACTAGAAGAAGAGCATTTTTTATTTCATTTTCACTGAAACCACCTGCTGCTTTTTCGTAAAGCTCCAATGCCCATGGATACACCGTTTCTATGATTTGTTTTCCTTTATCCGTAAGATAAATTTGCTTATTTCTTCTGTCGTTTTTATTTTCGATACGTTGAACGAATTCACGTTTTACAAGACTGTTAATCAGATAAGTTATACTTGATTTATCCTTACTTACCTTATTCCCGATTTCCTGCTGATTGATGCCATCATTACGAGAGAGAAGTCCCATTATTTCTATAAGTTCGAAAGACAGATCAGGATCATATTCATTAATTTTTGCCTGAATTTTCTGTCTCAGACGGGTTTTCATTTCGCCCATTGCAAGACCTAATTCTAGTGCTAATTCTGATATTTTGTTGTGTTTTGCAGACATATATCATTAATAAAATTAATTAAAGAAAACATACACTCTGTCATTTCGGAGGAATCTCCATATTGTAAATAAAGAATAGTCTAAATTCCTGCGGAATGACAAACTTTCTGGAATAAATTAAATAGTAATTTATTCGTTATTATTTCTTACTCTAACAAATATACCTAAAATTAGTTTCAATTAAAACTAATTTTTCATAAAATGTTTTCTGATATTTATCATTTAACATTCTTTTATTCAATTAATTCATATTTTTTTATTGATGAACTTTCTTTAATTGTTTTGCGGGTATTTTATAAAATTAATATTCTTTGCATAGTGTTTAACAATAATTCTTTAGTTTTTGAATTAAATTATTGATAATCACAAATGTTAAGATGCTCTAAAAGTGGCTGTAGTAAACGGATTATGAAATATTTATTAAAGAAAATTAATCTAATTTCATTAATTATTTTATTACTTTTGCAATCATAAAATTTATAATTAAAGAAAAATTTATTATAATTTTAAATATTATATGAAAAATTTAAACTTTTTAAATAATTCAAGAGTTTTTAATCTTAAACTCTTTTTGCTTTTCCTCTCATGTAATCTTTTCCTCTTTTCACTAGAAATATAGACCTTAAAAAATAGTCACCGGAAACTCCCCTTGAACGTGATATTTTATTTTTTAGGATTACTATGTTCAGTTCAGTTCTATGGGAAAAGCTTGTTTTTATTTTAAATTTTTTCTTAATCATAAAAATATTTTTCACCCCTTATAAAACATTTTAATAAACCATGAAAACCTTTCTACGAAATTCTATGTTTTCAGCTAATGCGCTACGTTTTGCATTACCTGGAATTTTATCTTTAGCCTTTTCGCAAAATTATCATGCCCAGACGAGGGTTATTGTAAACCCCGGTCTTGAATTTGGTGTGGCCAATGCAACTGTTGTACAACATGATGCGAACTTTGGTTTTGGTGCTACTTTTGACGCCGGATCAACAGTTACTTCCCCGTGGTATACTTCACATCCAACCCAAGCTGGAGATTGTACTGCAGGATTCTCGGGAGCTTGTCACCCTATTGAAGTCTGGGGAACAGGTTTCAGTGGAGTAGTAGCTGCGCAGGGATCCAATTTTGTTGAGCTGAATGCATTTGTAAGTTCAATGATCTATCAAAATATGTATTTGGCGAATGGAGATAACATTAGTTTTAGTTTTAAGCACAGAGCCAGAGTAACTACTGCAGAACAAGCGGCAATGGTTATTGAAGATCAAAACCAGGTAAACATTGCTACAGTAAGACAAACAGTTGTGCCTTCTGCAACTAATGCTTGGTCGAATAATACAGGAAACTATACTTTTAACGGTACTTCAGGTGTTTATAGAGTGGGATTCAGGGCGCTTGTAAATGGTGGTAATCCCGGAACAGGAAATTTACTGGATGATATTAAGATTACATTAAATCCACTAATTGATTTAAAATTTTCTAATGCTTTATCATCTTGTGAAGGTTCTAGTAACGGTAATTTATTTATGAGAATTAATGGTGCTGTAACCTCTGCAACTACGGTAGCTTTTCAGATGATCGATCCTGTAAATGGTACAGCTGTAGCATCAGATAATGATATTACAGTTACGGGTGTTGCTAATTCAAATGGTACGCCTGTGGTAACTCATACGGCAGGAAGCAGTATTTATTTGGTAACCATACCCAACGGAAACTATGATGGTGGAGCTACTCCCGGATACTCAAGTCCAACGAATGACGAAGATGGAATCACGATTAATATTGCATCTGTAAACGACGCCGTTTACGAACCCGATGAAACCTTTAAGTTTGAAATCAAACAACAGGGGACAAATGGATCAACAAGCAACTTTTTGTCAACTGCTTCCCCAATATTTGGCGATACTTATTATCCTAGAACAAATGATTATTTTATACGTAGATGTGTTTGTTATAATGACGCGAATACCGCGACAGCAGGAGCAGAAAGTAAGGTTGGTTTTTCACTTTTGCAAAAAGCTACTCCTAACAATGGCAGTTGGCCGTCAAACAGAAAATCGGCTCACATGGTTTTAGAATCTAATAATAAAGGATTTGTAATTTCCAGACTAACGACAGCTCAGGTAACTGCTTTGGTTTCTCCACAGGAAGGAATGATGGTATATGATACTACTGTAAAATGTTTAAAACTATATGATGGAACGGCATGGAGCTGTTTTAATACTCCAACTTGTCCGTAATTAATTTGAATTATGAAAAATTAGATTAATTATTAAAAAATTTCCACATAAAAATTAAATTAAAAATGAAAACGATATTATCAACAATATTTATAGGAATAACTATATTTTCGAACGCTCAAATCATCATAGGAGACGCTGTTGGAACATCAACAATAAAAACTTCTGTGTTATTAGATTTTGCTCCGAACCAAAATAAAGGACTTATTTTACCTTATGTAAGAACATTACCGTCTTCTCCAACAGAAGGAACATTGGTTCTTGATGCGACCGATGGCACGAAAGCCCGTGTAAAATATTACAACGGAGCGTGGGTAGATTTAAGCGGTCAGGACGCTGCCATCACAAGCACTATGGCAACTCAGGTTACTGTAGCGCAATTGGCTGAAACTTCCAGTGAAAAAATAATCATTGGAGCGCCATCTAGTACTGCAAATGGAGTAGTGGTCTTAGAATCTACAACCAAAGCAATGATTTTACCCATTGTACAGGATGTGCAAAATATCCCAAGCCCTTCTCCTGGAATGATGGTTTATGTCAACAAAGCCGGGGCAAAACGTTTAGCTGTTTTTAATGGCAGTAAATGGTCTTTTTGGAAACCTTAATTTTTTTTAAAAAAATAGTAAACCTGCTTTTATAAGGCAGGTTTTTTTATTTTGTAAGGAAACTGTTAATAAAATCAATTAAACGGTCATCGAAAAAACAAAATTTAATTCCCTAAATTTACATCCCGCTTACTTAATGGTGGAATTAAAATATTCAAAGAAGTGAAAATTGATAATAAAAGAAAATACCTAAGTTTTCTAAAATTCAAAAGAGATTTTCAAAAATATGGGCTTGAAAAAGTAAGAAGTTATGAACTGATTCTTCATTGGTTAAATAACAGGTTAAGCCGTAGTCAGTTTCTTGTTCTTTCGGGTATTATTGTAGGATGCAGTGCCGGTTTGGCTGGGGTTATACTGAAAACACTTGTTCATCATATTCATAATTTTATTACGACTAAAGTTCATTTTGAATATCAGATATTATTCTACGTTGTTTTTCCTTTTTTAGGAATTGTTCTTACAACAAGCATTGTTCTTACGCTGTTTAAAGGTCAGGACAGAAAAGGAATTGGTGCTATTTTATATGAAATTGCTCAGAATTCAAGTATCGTTTCTTCTGTTAAAATGTATTCTCAAATCGTTCAAAGCGCGATTACAGTTGGACTTGGAGGTTCTGCAGGTTTGGAAAGTCCAATTGCAGTTACCGGAGCAGCAATCGGGTCAAATTTTGCTCAAACCTATCGACTAAGCTATAAAGAACGTACGTTATTGCTAGCTGCGGGAGCAACAGCAGGTATTGCATCGGCTTTCAATGCGCCGATTGCAGGAATCATGTTCGCATTTGAAATTTTACTGACGGGAGTTGTCTTCACAGATTTTATTCCTTTGGTTGTTGCAGCAGTTTGTGGAAGTCTTTTATCGAGAATTTTACTTCAGGAAGATATTCTTTTCAGATTTTATACCAGAGAGCCTTTTAATTATAAAAACGTTCCCTATTACCTTATTTTAGGGATTGCAACGGGATTGTACGCACGATATTTTGTGATTGTATCTCAAAAAGTTGAACATTTTATAAAAGGTTTAAACATGTCACGTCTGCGAAAAGCAATGTTTGGTGGGGCGGTTTTATCGTTGCTTTGTGTGCTTTTTCCACCTTTATTTGGGGAAGGTTACGATACGGTAAAGGCTTTTACGAATGGAAATACCCATTCAATTATTGAAAACATTTTTTTCAGATATTTTGAAATTAAGGAATGGACGGTCATTATATTTTTAGTGTTGGTTTGTCTGTTAAAGGCTTTCGCAACGTCTTTTACAATTTTCAGTGGGGGTAATGGTGGTAATTTTGCGCCTTCACTTTTTGCAGGTGGAACTGTTGGATATTTATTTGCCTTGATCTGCCAGCATCTTGGATTTTCGGATGTTCCGGTAACCAATCTCGTTCTTGTAGGAATGGCGGGCGCGATGAGCGGCGTATTATATGCACCACTTACGGCAATTTTTCTAATCGCGGAATCGAGTTTTGGATATGATCTTTTTATACCTTTAATGATCGTTTCTATCATGTCGTACCTCATCGCCAAATGGTTTTCTCCGATTTCTCCTGAATTAAAATCATTGGCAGATCAAGGGAAAATTTTCACAAATAAGCATGATAAGAATTTATTATTTTCATTAAAAACAGAAGATTTTATCGACAGGTTTTCAGAAACAGTGAATGAAAATGCCTCAATAGCAGATTTATTTGAGCTCGTAAAAGACGGAACCAAAAATATTTTCGGAGTGGTTGATGATGCTAAAACATTGCGCGGAATCCTTACAATAGATGATGTACGACCGTTTTTATTTTCAGATACAGATACTTCGGCAAGTATTATTAAAATTATGAAAGCTCCTCCGGCGATTATTCATCAGGAGGATAAACCTTTAGAAATCCTTCAGATATTCGATGATACCGGCGTTTGGAATCTTCCCGTTGTAGATCAGAACAATAAATTTGTAGGATTCATTTCAAAATCATCTATTTTGATGAGTTATAGACAGCTACTGAAAGACTATTCTGATTAATAAAATTGATTTTTAACGGAAAAATTGTAGAACATTTTTTGAAAAGAAATTGTGGAGTTATCTTTTGCTTAAAAAAAACAGGGGCTTGGGATCGCCCCTGTACACAAAAAACATAAACATAAAGTGTGAGTATTTCCGTAACTCTATGATCATATGAAAACTACAAATCGATATTTGTAGGCACTTTTAAAATAAAAGCAAGGGAGAGAATAAAGAACTAGAACAACCCTTGCTTTGTAATAAATAATTACTATTTACATTTCAAATATATCCTCTTTAGTTTGAAAAAGGATTACTGCATATCTACTTCAATTTTTAATGTTTTGACAACTATAGAGTTAACGAAGTGTGCTAGTAATAATGTAGTATCTTTTTTAGGATAAATACTTTTGAGCTTATGATTAATGTGATGATCATTATTAAAACAGAGAAGTGGGTAATGATATAAAAAGCTAAAAATTATCTTTTAAAACTTTACTGATTTCTAATCAGAGAAAACCCTAAGCTTGTTGATTTTAGATGATGATGAATGGAATTGATAATTAAATCAAAATTAATTTAATAAAAACATTATAATAATTTAAAATTAATGCATAATTAATAATGAAATATTTCTTAAATTAGTCACTAAGAAATGATAAATTATGGGATAAGTTGATTGAATGAAGTTTAAAATATCATTTTATGGTAGTTATTATAAAGCCGTTCACAATTAAATACTAATAACATAATGGAAACTACACTACTTCTTGAAAGAATGAATGAAATAATTTCTCATGAAGGTCCTGCAATTGAAGAATTTGATGAACTTACAGTAATGATCAATGAGCTGGCTTGTCAGATTAATGAAAACAAATTGGCTTCAGCGGAAATACAAAATCTTATGGATAAATGTGAATCTCTGAAAGATCAAAAATCAATAATGGGGCATATTTTAACTAAACCTCATGGGTATGCCGGTGATTTTCACATTATCGACAGAATATACACCAAGGAAGTTTCTTCTAAATTTCCAAAATGGGATAAGTATTCCATTTCAATCCCCTCGGCAAAGGCTGTTAGAAATAGGAAAAGCTATTTTAAGAGAAAGGTATCGCAGAGTTTAAAACAAGGAGGAAATCTTTTGAATTTAGCAAGCGGGCCAGCACGTGACCTTTATGAATTATATAATGAAAACCCACAGCTAGAGATAGCAACTACCTGCGTTGAAATGGATGAGAAAGCTATTATGTATGCGAAAATATTAAACAAACCTCATTTAGATAAAATCGCATTTATCAAAAAGAATATTTTTCGTTTTAATACTGAGAATAAATTTGACATTATTTGGTCTGCTGGGCTCTTTGATTACTTTGATGATAAAGCATTCATTATGTTAATAAAAAGACTCAAAGAATGGGTAAAAGATGATGGTGAAATAATTATTGGTAATCCTCCATTTAAGAAAATAATGAAAAAAGCAGAGATCAATTCTCTGCTTTTTCTTTTTTCAAAGTTTTACTCATGATAAGGATAATTCCAAAAAGTAAAGCGTCAATAATCAGGTATCGCCAGCCCAGATCTTTTTGTTCTGATACGTTTCCGCTTACCGAAATAATAAAGCTGGTAAGGGAAGTAATGATATAGACCAATCCGCCCATTAATCCGCCCGCTGTTCCTGCATTTTTAGGGAAATACAACATACTTGTCGTGAAAAATGAGGTAAATAAAATTCCTGAACAAATATGAATAAAAAATGCAAAAGGAATCGTAATGTAAAGACTTTGTGCAAAATAACTAACTGCAATTAAACTGGCAATTAAGACCAATTGTATAATAACAGGCTGTAAAATACGGGAGTTAAAACCTAACGAAATTCTCTTTTTTCCAATAAATCCACCAATCATCCATGAGAATCCTAAAATTAGAGTACAATATCCAATAACAACGGGAGTGAAATGGAAGGTGTTTTCAATAATAAAAGGTCCTGTAATATTAAACAACATCACAATCGAATAACTTAATCCTAAAATGAAGATTCCCAACATAAATATGTGGTTCTTCAGCATCATCTGATATAATTTGATGTTTTTTGAAAAACTGACTTTCTTCTTTTCGGGTAAACTTTCACCGCTGAAAAATAATTCAAAAAGAAATATTGCTCCTGCATAGAAAGCCAGGAAATAAAAATTCGCATGCCAGTTAAACAATTTCTCAAGATAGCCACCAAGAAACGGTGCTAAAATAGGTCCACAAGACCAGACAATCGTGAAATAACTTAAATAATGTTTCACTTTTTCCGCATCATAAATATCTACGAAAATAGCACGGGTCGCTACTACCAGAACAGAAACGGCAGCACCCTGAAGGATTCGGAGAAGGCAAATCAATAAAATACTATTCGTCATCGTGATCAAAAGACTGCTGATGATCAAAAAGAACAAGGCTACCAATTTAGGTCGGTAACGTCCGATATTATCCAGAATATTTCCTACGAATAACTGACAAATCCCATAACTCAGTAAATACGATGTTAATGTAATTTGGATATCTTTTTCCGAAACCTGCATTCCTTTGGCCATCGATGGAAATGAAGGTAAATAAATATCCGTCACAAACCCCGAAAGCGGAATCGATATAAAGGCCATTATCGTAACTAATCTGATGCGTTTTTCAGATGCTTCTTTCAACAACATGTTTATTCATTTTTTAACGATACAAAAATAGAGAAAGTATCACTAAGATGAATTTTAAAAGACAAAGTAAAAATTACAAAATTCAAAGAATTATACGGTGCTCTTAAATTTAAGCGGAGAAGTGTTCGCATGCTTTTTAAAGAAGTTGTTGAAATGAGATGGTTCATCAAATCCTAACGTGTAGCCAATTTCTGAAATATCCCAGTTGGTGTATTTCAACAGATTTTTAGATTCCTCAAACATTCTTTCCTTGATGATTTGAGTGGTGGTAAGATTAGCGACCGATTTTACAGAAGAATTTAAATGATTCACATGCACATTAAGATGCTCCGCAAAGTCAGAAGCAGTTTTTAACGTTAACGGATAAGCCGGAGAATCCAGCGGAAACTGTTTGTTGAGAAGTTCATCAAACAATCGGTATAATCTAATGTTAGCGGGAAGTTCATTAGGATCAATATCTTCGACACGGTTTTCTAAGGCAAGGTGTAAAACTGATGCCAAATGGTTTTTAATACTGTTGCATCGAAATGGGTAAGAAGAGTTATTCAACTTATACATCTGCTCAAAATAGACGGTTACAAGCTGAGTTTGCTCTTCTGTTAGAAAAACAATCGGCATGCTCCATTCTTTAAATAATGATGTTTTCTTGAATAATTTAAACTCTGAATTTCCATTAAAGAACTCCTGATTAAACAAACAAAAATAGCCTTCCTGAAGGTCTCCGTCACATTCCCACGAATAAGGAATATTGGGAGACGGGAAAAATAGAGCAGGGCGGTCAATATATAATTGTTGTTGCCCATACTGAAAAGTTCCTTTACCAATAATAAAACTGATCTTATAGTAATCCCGACGATTATAAGGACTTTTGAAACTGCAATATTTTCGCATAGAAATATTAAAATGCGATTTTCCTGTTTCAAAATCATCAGTATCAAACATTTTATTTTTGTTTTCTCTGATCCGTTTGTAGTAATCTGCTATAGTTTCTAATTGATCGCTCATGATTCAAAATTATAAAAATCAAATATAATAAATGTACTTTGAATTTTGAATTATTTTCAATGAAATCAATTTTTAATTTGATGATATATAAAAGCTAGCTGAATTTTTTAACCACAAAAGGCACAAAAGTTTTTATTTAATCACTTTAGAACACTTAAGTTTTAAAAGCTAAATAGGTAGAAAATAATAAAGCTCACATAAGAAGAAAATCAAAGATTTTCAAAAAACTTAAGTGTACTTATTAACGATATAACTTTTAACTTAAAATAACTTAAGTGTTTAAGCTTTTGTCTCTTTTGTGGTTAAATTCTACTCTAAAATTTGCAGAAGATCACTTTTACTCAAACCCTGTAACTTTGATTCACTTGTTTTTATTAATCCCTGAGCAAGTTTATTTTTTTTCTTTTGCAGATTTAAGATTTTCTCTTCAACGGTATTAGAGCAGATCAGTCGAACGGCAATCACATTTTTGGTTTGCCCGATTCTGTAGCTTCTGTCGATCGCCTGATTTTCCGAAGCGGGATTCCACCAAGGATCTACGAGATAAACATAATCTGCTTTGGTAAGGTTAAGTCCTACACCGCCTGCTTTCAAGCTGATTAAAAATACACGAATATTTTCATCGGTCTGAAAATTATTGACCTTAGTTCCACGATCTTTAGTTTGGCCTGTCAGATATTCAAAAGGGATGTTTTTCTTTTCTAATTCAGCTTTAATCAAATCCAGCATGCCTACAAACTGAGAAAAGACAAGGATTTTATGTTCCTTCGATTTATTTTCAATCTGCTCGGTCAGGATTTCTATTTTAACAGAATTATCTCCTGAATGACCTTCTTTTAATAAAGCAGGAGAATTGCAAATTTGTCGAAGTTTGGTTAACCCCGTCAAAACATGCATGCTATTTTTAAGCGTTTCATCATCGGTGGATGCGGAAATGAATTCACGAAGTTCACGTTCATAAGTGTCGTAAATTTTACGTTGTTCTGCATTCATTTCGCAGTAGATAACCATTTCCGTTTTTTCGGGAAGCTCTTTCGCTACTTGCTTTTTGGTTCTTCGGAGGATAAAAGGATTTATTTTCTGTTGAAGCTCGGTTCCTCGTTTAGTATACTCAAATTTATCGATCGGAATCGCATACGTATCTTTAAAATATTGTTTGCTTCCCAACAGTCCTGGACAGGCAAAGGAAATTTGTCCATAAAGGTCGAAGGTGTTATTTTCAATAGGTGTTCCGGTTAAAACGATCTTATTTCTCGACTGTAAAAGACGGGAGGCTTTATATTTTTCGGAATTTGGATTTTTAATAGCCTGCGATTCATCAAGGAAAATATAATTGAAATGAAAGGTTTTCAGAAAACGAATATCCGAAAGAAGCATTCCGTAACTTATCAAAACAACTTCATATTGATGCATCAACTCGGTTGTTTTCTTCCGGACTGCTCCATAATGAAGCAATACTTTGATGGAAGGTGCAAATTTTTCGATCTCTTCCTGCCAGTTGAATAGGAGAGAAGTGGGTACAACAATCAGATTGGTCGTTGGCCCATATTTTTCCCTTTGATGTAAGATAAAAGCGATGATCTGTATGGTTTTACCCAATCCCATATCGTCGGCAAGGCAACCTCCAAAATTAAAGGTGTCAAGAAAACCTAGCCAATTTAATCCATCCCTTTGATAATCTCTTAATTCTGCTTTTAATTCAGCAGGAACTGAAATTCCAGGAATGTTTTTGGTTTGCGAAAAACGTTTTGAATAGGTAGTAATTTCTGCATGTACCTCATCACTAAGGATTTCTTTTTCAAAAAGATTTGATACTTCTGTAAAATTAATTTTCGGGATCTTCAACAATTCTTCATCAATATCTCCTACCTGAAAATATCGGGTGATTTTATTGATCCATTCATCAGGTAAAATACCCTGAGTACCGTCATCCAGCTGAATAAACTTCGATTTGTTACGAATCGCCCTGTGAACCTGTTTTAATGAAGCCTCTTTTTTACCAAATTTTACGGCCAGTTTAGCATTAAACCAATCAACACCGCTGGTGATCTGGATGTCTACTTTAGCTTTGTTTGGGTTTAATTTATTGTTCTTTAATTCATTGAATCCAAGAATGGTTATCTTTTCATTTTTCCATGCTTCAAAGGCTTCCAGAAACCAGTTTTCGTCCAGAAATTTATCTTTATGAAGGTAGAAATATTCAGTTCCATCCATTTGTTCTTCAAATTCAGGATGTTGTTTCATAATGATGGAAGTCAAACGATCTTCCTCATGATGGTTTCGTTCTATAGAAAATTGATTTCCATTTTGATCAGTATCAAATAATTGTTTTCGTGAATAAACGATAACCTCAACCGAACCATATTTCATCACAGGCGTAATGGATACAAAATTACCTTTCTGCTGAAGATAAATAATGCGTTCAGTTTTAAAATCTTTTTCGGCTAATTCCACTGGAGTTGCCTGACGAATATAGCTGTAATTGATATGGATATATTGTTCTAACGAAGATAAAACAGTCTGCAAAAATTCCTCATATTTTGATGCATGAATGATTAATATTTCGTTGTTTGATTTGAAAAACTTAATCACACGAAGCATATCAGGGTTGTCAACCAAACTCAGTGTATTTTGAAAATAAACAAAATAATCATTTCGGATCACTACATTTTTAAAGGGAAGTGAAATGTCATTAAATAACAATTCACCCGTAATTTCGTAAAAAGGATCTTTCTTGAAAACGGTAAGCTGTATTTCTGATTTTAATACATTTAAATGAATTGGAATTAAGGATTTAGAAGAAATAGTTTCAGCAACATTATGATCGTGATAATAAACATCCAAGTCCAAAGGATTCTTAACGATCAGTTTCAAAGCCTGTAATTCTGCAGGGCTTTTTTCTTCGCTGTACTTATTTTGAAAGGTAAGAATTGCAGTATAAAATTTGATCTCCACGGGTTGTTCTGCTTTCCAGATCAGTTGCATGGGATCAATGGTTGTAATTGGGTTTTTGACTTTTCCCGATTGGGTAATATCAGCTTCCATCAATGAGAAATTCAGTTGATTGTAAAAGCGGTGTTTCCCAATGACTAGTATTTGTCTTTTGTTAGTATTCTGAACTGCTAATTCATCCAATATTGAAACACGCTGGGGAAGCAAATCCTGTTTAAAAACCTGTTCGTCTATTTGAATTAATTCTTTTATTTTGGGTTGAATATCCAATTTTCCATCGGTATATTCAATGTTAAAATAAGCATCCAGATTTGTTTCATTTTCCAATCCAAAACCTTTGGCGACTACCATTAATGATCTTTGTCTTAAGTTGTGGTCAAAAAAGATTCGGAAGTTTTTCTGCTCCAGAATTGAGTGAATGATTTCGGCTTGGTGTTCGCAAAGTTTATTGGTTTCATTATCACATGAACAAGCAGTAATCAATGAAGCTCCAACCTGACTTACGGAAACGTTGGGAAAATCAATCACAGAAGTTGATTTTGTAAATACTCCGGCGTTGCATTCCAAAGCAATAGGGTAGATGTCTCGGAAATCTTTATTTTCTATAAAATTTGCCGTTTGGGTATGCTTCAAAAGTTCATATATAGAAAGTGTACTGATATTGGTATTCGGTAAAATATATTCTTTTGGGAGCTCCATGGGCACGTACAGACAAATAATTTAGTTATTTAGCGAATTTACATAAAACCGATAAAAGGTCTTCCTGAAAATCTGATTTTTATTTTAATTAAGTCTGAATCTTACCTTAGATTAGCTTTTGATAGAGGAAAAAAGGAGCCAATTTGGTTATTTTTTTTTGTTTTCATTCCAAATTTTAATAATTCTCGATTTTTATTAAGTTTTTTTGACCTTAACTATTGCGAAATCCACCATAAAACCTATATTTGCACCCTAAATTTTAAAATAATGAAAGAACTAATTGAAAAAATCAACGCAGAATTTGAAGCATTCACTGCTGAAGCAAACCAACAAGCAGAAAAAGGAAACAAGGCTGCTGGAACTAGAGCTCGTAAATCAGCTTTAGAACTAAGCAAATTGTTCAAAGATTTCAGAAAAGTTTCTGTTGAGGAATCAAAAAAATAATCGATCCCAAAATCGATATAAACCGGCTTCATTGAAGTCGGTTTTTTTTGTTTATAACGTATTGATTCAAACTTTTTCTTCTAACCACAAAAGATACAAAAGCTAGTGTTTTATTTGAAAACAAAAGTTCTTAAAAGAATGAAAATCACAGATTTTTAATAACTTATATGCTCTTAATTTGTAGTTTATTATTAAACTTAAAATAACTATGTGTTAATCTTTTGCATCTTTTGTGGTTAGAATAAAACTTTAAATAAGTTCATTAATATTTAGTCAAAACCTTAATCTTCTTAACAACTTAATGAATATTAATGGTTAAAAAACTAAAGTTTAGATATCAATCATAAGATAAAAATCATTCTGTTTTTCTCCTTTATCCTCCTCAGTTTCCCCCGAATTCCTTTATCTTTATCCCAATCAATGAAATTATGAAGATAAATCGCTTTTTTGTAGCGCCTGCGGTAATATTGGCGGTGCAATTTTCATGGGCTCAGGCGCAAACCGGCTCGCAGGAAAAACTGAATCCTATTGTTGAAAATTTCGTGAATGAAGTCAATAACCATTCTCAGCTTGAAGATATGGCATCTGAGCTTCTTGATGGGATCGGCTCTCGTTTGGTTGGAACTCCTGAAATGCTTTCTGCCAATGAATGGACAGTCGAAAAACTTCGTTCGTGGGGAGTTGATGCCAATTTGCAGCAATTCGGAACCTGGAAAGGCTGGCAGAGAGGAATTACGCATGTAGACATGACATATCCTCGCATAAAATCATTATCTGCAACACAATTAGCTTGGAGTCCATCAACTAAAAAAGCAATTGAAGCTGAAATTATAATTCTTCCTAAAGTTTCTTCTAAAGCCGAATTCGATAAATGGCTGCTTTCTGCAAAAGGAAAAATTGTTTTGATGGCGCAGTATCAGAAAATAGGTCGTTCTGATGAACAAATTAAGGAGTTTGCAACGCCTGAATTATATGAAAAATTAAAAGCTGAAAAAGAACAGGCTTCAAAAGATTTCCGCGATTACGTAAAGAATATCGGATATGATAACAATACGCTTCCAGAAGCTTTGGAAAAAGCTGGTGCTGTCGGAATTTCCATTTCCAACTGGACAGGAATTATGGGTGCCAACCGAATTTTTGGAGCAAAGACAAGCAAAATTCCAATGATCGACATTGATGTTGAAGATTATGGAATGCTTTTTAGAATGGCTGAAAAAGGAAGTAAACCTAAAATTAAAATTGAAGCTCAGTCAAAAGTTCTTCCTGATGCTAAAACTTTTAACACCGTCGGAATTATCAAAGGAAAAGAAAAACCAAATGAATATGTCATTCTTTCTGCTCACCTTGATTCTTGGGATGGTGCTCAGGGTGCGACAGATAACGGAACGGGTGTTTTAACGATGCTTGAAACGATGCGAATCCTTAAAAAATATTATCCAAATAATAAAAGAACAATCGTTGTCGGACTTTGGGGAAGCGAAGAGCAGGGTTTGAATGGTTCCAGAGGTTTTGTTGCCGATAATCCTGAGATTATAAAAGGTACTCAGGCTGTATTTAACCAAGATAACGGAACAGGCCGTGTTGTGAATATCAGCGGACAAGGGTTTGTAAATTCCTACAATTACATCGGAAAATGGCTGAATGGAGTTCCGAAAAAAGTAAAAGATCAAATCAAAACAGATTTCCCAGGAATGCCTGGTGGAGGAGGATCTGATCATGCTTCTTTTGTTGCAGCAGGAGTTCCTGGATTTTCTCTAAGTTCATTGAATTGGGGATATTTCGGATATACTTGGCACACGACTAAAGATACGTATGACAAGATTGTTTTTGATGAGGTGAAGAATAACGTAATTTTGACGGCATCATTGGCTTACATGGCATCCGAGGATCCGGAATTTACGAATAGAGAGAAAAGAGAAATGCCTTTGGATGATAAAGGGAAGGTTACAAAATGGCCGGAAGTAAAAGAACCGAGGAGAGATTCTAAGGATTTTAAATAAAAAAGAATGTGCGACTTAATCTAAAAGTCGCACATTTTGTTTAGGTTGCTTTTGGTCAACTAAGCTTTTAATTTCAGCTATTTTACTTTCTTTTATGATATATGTTGTACAGATTTTATTGTTTAAATGAATACTAAAGTTCATTTGAGTTCCAGTTCGTCTTCCCATAGAAGTTTTGGTACTATATTCTGAAAAAATTGGATATAAATTCGCCAGACATAAGAAATTTCTTTTCAATGATTTAAAAAAGCTTGGATAATTTCCATCATCATCAATAACTTTAATTCTAAATATTTTCTTTCCTAATGTTGTTCCAAAATAATGTTCACTTATTGTTCCAAAAATAATAACACACGGAATAGAAAGTAAAATACTTACAATTAGAGCTGTATGAAATATATAAAAGAAGATTAAAGAAAAAACCAACATATCAATCCATTTTGCGAAAAGTCTTTGCGTTTCATTTCCTTTAAAATTAGGGTTATAAGGTAAATGATACTCATAAGCATGATAAATCCTTTTTCCGTGCTCGTCAAAACTTAGAGTCGGTCTGTGAATGATTTTTCGTTCTTTAATTTCAGATATTTTCATCCATATTTTTATATTCAAAAATAATTATTAATTCTTAAAATTGATTGTTAATAAAAAATAATACGTCAAGTTTTGTCGCTTTCGGCTGTTACATTTGTTTTAATAAAATTCTTGCAAGAATTCTAACTTTTTAACTTTTAAAAATCATGAGTAACACATTAAATTTATTAGAAACAAATGACTTTCCTACACAAGGTATTACAGATTCATTTGTTACATTGATTGACAGCCAAACCAAGGAATTGGTAAATTTTATACAAGTTTCGTCGGCACCAGTGATAGATGGCGTCATGTATTTACAGGAAAATAGTAATAACCAAGTTTATAAAAGAGTTTATAATGGCGTTATCAATCCGGAATGGTTTGGTTCAGGAAAAACTGATGTAGAACTTCAGGCGGCAATCAATGCCGCATCAAATAATGATACTATTCTTATCAGGGGAGAATATAAATGTACTCGTCAAATAATCATTGACAACATTCCGGTAAGTATAAATAATAATCCGGATAGATCATTAACATTTTTAGGTCAGAATTATGTTAACGGGAATGATGTAGGAGGAAATGCAAACTCACGCATTTATTTTGCTAATTTTGAAGATACTTTAGTTGATTCTTGTATTGAATCCAACCAAAACTTAAATATTAAAAACTTAGTCATCTTTGGAAGCGAAATAGAAGGAAAAATTGGCGTGAAATTAAACGGGAAATCACTTACTCTTGATTCTGTAACAATACAGGTTTTTGAAACAGGTGTAGAAGTAACAGGTGGATATTACAATAAATTTGTGAACTCTGCAATTGTATATTGTCCTACCTGTCTGGTTTTAAATAATTGTTATAATACAAATGCTACATCGTTGTCAGTGAGCGCAGGATACGAGCAAGGTGATGCAAATACCAAAGGAATAGTATTAAATGACGGTAGTAATTTAAATATGTTCGGAGGAAGCATTGAAGGGTTTTCCGAATCAGGAATTAATCTTTCCGCATCGAGGGTTTCATGTTATGGAACTTACTTTGAAGGAATATATGATGAGGTAAATATAAATTCTTGTATTACGGTTCAGGATAATCATTGTAGAGTGGCTACAGTCAATTGTCATGTTTATTTGGATTTTGGTAAAGCAAATACATTCGTTTATATTCCTTCAACAGTGACTTCTGTATATGTGTATTCAAAAAATAACTATTTTGAATATGAGTCTGTAAGTAATTGGTATACTTCTGTATATAGATTTCCAGCTACAGATTTTACAAGCTATAGCATTGATATTTCAGGGGACAATTACAAAGATGATTTGGTAAGTACAGGATCTTCATATACTTCGATTACGTCTTCATTGCTTGAGAAAGGAAACGGAATTGTTCAGATTAGCTATCCTGCAGGACACGAATTGGCGGGAATACATCTTACTAATTTGAATACGATTTCTCCATATCAATATAATGACGATATTTTAAAGCTTCAAAACGGAACAATAACTACTTTTAGGAATAGTGGAGGTTTAGATGATGATCCATTGGATCTTCATTCTGGAAGTTATGGTTATAATCCTTACACGGTTGTTATGGAAAATGGTGCATGGAAAAAAATTCCTAAACTTTAAAATAAAATAAAAACAAAGCCTCAATTCAATGAGGCTTTGTTTTTATTATAAAATCATACTCAACTGAATTCTTTTTCTTGCTTCATCCACTTCAGTCACCCTCACCTGAACATGTTGATGTAATTTTACGATCTCATTTACGTCAGAAACAAAACCTTCTTTTAACTGAGAAATATGAACCAATCCGCTTTCTTTAATTCCAAGGTCTACAAAACATCCGAAGGCTGTAATATTATTGACAATTCCTGGAAGAATCATTCCTACTTTTAGATCTGTCATCTTTTTTACGCTAGGATCGAATTCAAAAACTTTTGCTGCTTTTCGAGGATCTAAACCTGGTTTCACAAGCTCTTTTAAAATATCTTTTATTCCTAAAATTCCGATGTCTTCGGTTGTGTATTTTTCAGGTTGAATTAATTCTATTTTCTCTTTATTGGCAATTAATTCATCGGTTTTAATGCCAAGATCTTTTGCCATTTTTTCAACAATTTTATAAGCTTCAGGGTGCACAGCTGAATTATCCAAAGGGTTTTTACCATGTGTAATTCTAATAAATGCTGCAGCCTGTTGATAGGCTTTTTCTCCCAATCGAGGAACT
Organism: Chryseobacterium sp. GW823-FHT05E08; assembly: GCF_058795655.1. NCBI lineage: Bacteria > Pseudomonadati > Bacteroidota > Flavobacteriia > Flavobacteriales > Weeksellaceae > Chryseobacterium > Chryseobacterium sp. GW823-FHT05E08. The sequence goes on from NZ_JBXAHY010000001.1 coordinate 290,646, forward strand.
TTTTTCAATTGTTTTCTGTCTTCAAAAGCACCATTTTCAGCTCGGTAATTGACGATATTTTCAGCCATTTTTTCTCCGATTCCGGAAACATAACTTAATAACGACTTACTTGCTGTATTAAGATTGATTCCAACTGAGTTAACGCATCTCATAACGGTAGAATCCAATTCGTTTTTTAACTGAGTCTGATCTACATCATGCTGATATTGCCCAACACCGATTGATTTAGCATCAATTTTAACCAATTCAGCCAACGGATCTGCCAATCTTCTTCCGATAGAAACCGCACCACGAACGGTCACATCATAACTTGGGAATTCATCTCTTGCAATTTTACTCGCAGAATAGACAGATGCTCCAGCCTCCGAAACTACAAAAACCTGCAAAGGTTTATCAAATCCTATTTTTTTGATGAAAAATTCAGTTTCACGGCTTGCAGTACCGTTTCCTATAGAAATGGCTTCAATATTATAAGCATTGACCATCGAACGGATCTTTTTCATCGCCATTCCAGACTCGTTTTGCGGAGCATGAGGGTAGATGGTTTCATTGTGGAGTAGGTCTCCTTTTTCATCGATACATACGATTTTACAACCGCTTTTATATCCGGGATCGATCGCCAGAATTCTTTTTTCTCCTAAAGGTGGTGCCAATAATAACTGACTTAAGTTTTCAGCGAAAATTTCAATGGCTTTTTTATCTGCTTTTTCTTTGGCTTCCTGCAAAGTTTCGTTTGAAATTGCGGATTCTAGTAGTCTTTTATAGCTGTCTTTTATGGCTAATGCAATTTGATCTGAACTTTCATTATTTGATTTAATGATCGCATTTTCAATAAAATCAATGGCTTCTTCTTTGTCAACTCCGACATTTGTTTTCACAAAACCTTCTGATTCTGCTCTTAACATCGCAAGAAGCCTGTGAGATGGAGTTTTATACAACGGCTCATCCCATTCAAAATATTGGGAGAATTTTTGTGCGCCTTCTTCGTCCTTTTTAGTTTTAACAACTTTAGATGTAATCAAAGCTTTACGTTGAAATAATCTACGGAGATTTTTACGAACGTACATATTTTCGTTGATCCATTCTGCCATGATGTCTCTTGCTCCCTGAAGTGCTTCTTCTTCTGATGCAACGTTTTCATTTAAATATTTTGAAGCTAAAAATGCTAAATCATTACTTTTCTGACTCATAATAATTCTAGCCAAAGGTTCCAAACCTTTTTCTTTGGCAGCATCAGCTTTTGTTTTCTTACGTTTTTTGAAAGGTAGATATAAATCCTCTAGTTCCTGAATATCGAAACTTTCTTCTATTCTTTGTTTAAATTCTGGTGTTAAGGCGTTTTGTTCTTCAACAGATTTTAAAATGGTTTCTTTTCGTTTTATAATCTCTTCAAACTGTTTGCTGATTTTTGAAATTTGCTCTATCTGTACTTCATCCAAGTTTCCTGTTCTGTCTTTTCTATAACGCGATATAAAAGGGATCGTACAATCTTCCGCTAATAACTGAAGCGTTGCACTGATACTTTTTTCGGAAATGTTTACGATCTTTTGGATGAATTCAATATTTGTCATTCTGTAAAATTAAAGTGCTAAAATAGGGATTTTTGCCCTCGATTTAAATTTTGAGATTTACTATATTTGATTTAATTATGATAAGAAAGGTTCATTTTTTCATTTCTTGATGTATGTTAAGGTGATAAAAAAGTGTTTTTTCTATTTTTGACCTATTAAAATTAAGGAAGTGAAATATTAATTTGATAATTTCGTTCACCTTATAATTCAGAATAATAAATTTTTACAATAATTAATATGAAAAAACTTAGTGTCATTGCATTAGTAGCTGTAGGTTTGCTTGCAGCATCATGTAATAAAGAAAAATCTGCAGAAACTGCTGGTACAGCTACAGAAAAAACTGTTGCAGAAGGAAAAGGTGAAGTTTTAGCTGTTGATGCTGCAACTTCTGTAGTAAACTGGAAAGCTTTCCATAAAGGTGGTTTTGCACCACGTTGGGGAACGATTAATGTAAAATCTGGTGACTTAAATGTTGAAGGAGGGCAACTTTCCGCAGGTAATTTCGTTATCGACATGGCTTCTATTAAAGTAGATCCTGCTTCTGTAACGGAGAAAGACAAAAAACCGGCAGACTTGGAAACTCACTTAAAAAGTGCTGATTTCTTTGACGTAACAAAAAATCCTACTTCTGAGTTCAAAATCACAAGTGTAACTGATTTAAAAGATGCACCTAAAGATGCAGTTGCCGGAGCTAATAAAACTGTAAGCGGAAATCTTACTTTATCTGGAAAAACTGTGAATGTAACTTTCCCTGCAAAGGTTGATGTTACGGATAACTCAGCTGCTGTTCAGGCTAAATTTACTGTAAACAGATCAGATTGGGGAATTAAATTCGGAACATCTGAAGCAGATCCTGCAGAATGGATGATCAGCAAAGACATCGAAATTGCTGTAGACGTAAAAGCTAAAAAATAATTGTTAGACCATAAAAATGGGAGAAGCTGCTTTTTTATTAAGGCAGCTTTTTTTATTTTGAAATGTAAGAATATTGAATAATATAGCTTCAAAAAGAAGTTATTGAGACATTTTTATATGAAATGTTTTATGCTAATTTAAAAACTGTGAATTCTTTATTTTCACACAATATTCGCTCCCCAAATATAAAGGATTTCCATGTTTCTCAGACCAAAAACCATCCAGTATATCCGTGCTTAAACAACGGTATACCGCAACACCTTTATATATTTCCTGATCATCACCTTCATAATTAAAGTTGATGACTAAAATCTGATCTTTATAAAATCCTGTACCGTTTTGTATATGATCACCAATTATCCATTGCGCGATAATACGGTTGTTTTCATCGATTGATAAAGTTAATATACCATGGTAAGAAGGCTGGTCAGATTCTTCTTGATTGGAACCTTCAATAGAATAATTTCCTACCAAATCCATTACAGTCATTGATTTTGCTTTTATTGGACAAATTTAAGAAACTTTGTTTTTATTATTCTTTTTATGTTAGATTTGTTGGAATGTTTTATTTATTATTAATAGTCAACTTGGTCACTTTTTCAGTTTTTGCTTTAGATAAAAGGAAAGCCGTCAAACATCAAAGAAGAATCTCAGAAAATACACTTTTATTCATTACATTTTTGGGCGGAACAATCGGAGCTGTGCTCGGAATGTTGATTTTTAGGCATAAAATTTCAAAAAAGTCTTTTTTGTTGAAGTTTGGATTGGTTGTTTTAATTCAGATTGTAATAATTTACTTTCTTGTAAAATATCTATATAATCAAAGCCTCATCAATTGATGAGGCTTTAATTTTTAATTAAGCATCAGTTCCATCTGCATTTACCCATTTTGTTCCTTGCCAATAGATTGGTTTTTCTATGGTTAAATCAAAATATGTAAATCCATAATCTAGACTATTTGAAGGTCTTTCTGAGGTTGTTCCGTACCTTTTTAAATCCGCAACCATACCGTCTGCATTTCTCCATGATGCACCATCGAAAAACTGAGGTTCACTTTGTGAGGTGTTATAAAAATTATAACCTGCAATTGGATTAAAAGGTCTTTTGTTCAAATCTCCGATATCACCAAATGTTTTATAAATTTTAATATCCTGATCATAATATTTAAAATCATTTACAAAACCATCTACGTACACAGTTCCCTCATAATTATCTTCAACCAACATTCCGGATTCTATAAAAAGATTTTTTAAGTGAACAATATTGTTTGAAGTCAAACCGATTTCAGATTTAATTACAAAATTATTGGCATTTCCTTTTCCAGCAACTAAACCATCAGCCCAAATATTTTCTAAGGAGAATGATGCACTTTCAGATGCTACCAAGGCATAATTTTTATTTTGCTCAAAATGAATATCCCTAAAAGATAAATTTCGGGTAATCCCTTTTATTTCAACTCCAGTTTCATTGTATTCAAAAATAGAGTTTTGAATCCATGAAGTTATAACGGCATGAGCTCCTGTCAATAATCCATTAATTAACATTCCTGTTTTACATCCTGTGACCCAGATGTTATTAAAAGTAACTGTTGTACTTGGCCCTGAACCCGGAGAATCTTCATAGAGAATTCCGATTCCTGTAGAGTTTTGAACTTTGAAATTCGAAATTTTTATATTTACAGGCAGTTTTATAGTTAATCCAGTACTTACTTTATTCCCATATGAATCTGATCCTACGCCAAAAAGCCTAGTGATAGTAACTTCATCAATAATTGAGTCAGGTGCTCCATATAAAATAATTCCGCCTTGGGAAAATGTTATATTTTTAATAATAATAGATTCTGACATTAATAAGTTTGTCACATCATTCTCAGGATCATATTCTTCTCCTGTAATATTAGTAATACATGCATTTGGACTCGCTTGATGTAAAATAACTCCTTTCTTACTTTCTCCCAATAAGGTTGTATTATGAGGGAGCACTAATGTTTCAGTTAATTTATATTTTCCATTAGGAATATATAATGTAAAACCTCCGAATTTAGCATTACTATCGGTTCTTGTAGGAAATATATTCGTTGAAGTTTCTATCGCTTCTAAAAAAGCTGCTGTATCATTATCTCCTCCATCATCTTCGTTAAGATTCCCTTTGGCGCCAAACCATTTTACATTAATATGATTTTCAATATATCTTTTGTAGTAAAGATTGTTGTATTTAATGTAGATAACACCATCGCATTCATTATCTGTCATGGTTGTTGTACCATCGTACCAAATACTTGTTTCAATAAAATCTACAGTTTCGCCTGTGTACTGATCTGTGAGTTGGATTGTGCTCATTTTTTAATTTTTTTTAAGAGTTAAATAATTAATTATATATTTTCTTGCAAGAAATCTATGAGACAAAAGTAAATGTAGACAGCGTCAGAACTTGACGTAACATATTGCTAGTAGGCTTTTTTTATGTAGATTTTTTCAATACTCTCATTATTAAATTGTTAAATAATACATAATCTTACTAATTATTTAATTAAAAAACACTATTTTTGCACCCGTAAAAATCATTCATGCAAAACATTAGAAATATTGCGATTATCGCACACGTTGACCACGGTAAGACGACTTTGGTGGACAAGATTATTCATGCTACAAACATTTTCCGAGAAAATCAGGAGAGTGGAGAATTAATAATGGATAATAACGATCTTGAAAGAGAAAGAGGGATTACCATTTTATCTAAAAATATTTCTGTTACTTATAAAGACGTTAAAATTAACGTAATCGATACTCCCGGTCACGCCGATTTTGGTGGGGAAGTAGAGAGAGTTTTAAAAATGGCTGATGGAGTTATTTTGTTGGTGGATGCCTTTGAAGGTCCAATGCCACAAACAAGATTCGTACTTCAGAAAGCGTTGGAATTAGGATTAAGACCATTGGTTGTTATCAATAAAGTTGATAAACCAAACTGTCGTCCTGAGGAAGTTCATGATAAAGTTTTTGATCTATTCTTTGCTCTTGATGCTACTGAAGCACAGTTGGATTTCCCAACATTCTACGGTTCATCTAAGCAAGGTTGGTTCAACACTTCATTAGAGCAAACAGAAGATATTTTCCCATTATTAGATGGTATCTTACAATATGTTCCGGAACCGAAAGTTGAAGAAGGAAACTTACAGATGCAGATCGTTTCTCTAGACTTTTCTTCTTTCTTAGGAAGAATTGCTATCGGAAAAGTAATCAGAGGTGAGATTAAAGAATCTCAGTGGATCGGTTTAGCTCAGGCAGACGGTAAAGTATTGAAAGGAAAAGTAAAAGAACTTTACGTTTTTGAAGGATTAGGTAAGAAAAAAGTTACAGAAGTTAAAGCTGGAGATATCTGTGCTGTTGTAGGTTTTGAAGCTTTCCAAATCGGTGATTCTTTCGTAGATCTTGAAAATCCTGAACCATTGCCAAGAACTTCTATTGATGAGCCAACGTTGAACATGACGTTCTCTATCAACAATTCACCTTTCTTCGGGAAAGATGGTAAATATGTGACTTCTAATCACCTGAAAGAAAGATTATATAAAGAATTAGAGAAAAACTTAGCATTAAGAGTTGAACAAACTGGTGATGCAAACACTTTCCTAGTATTCGGTAGAGGTATTCTTCACTTGTCAGTTTTGATTGAAACAATGAGAAGAGAAGGGTATGAAATGACAATTGGTCAGCCACAGGTTATCTTGAGAGAAATCGACGGAGAAAAATGTGAGCCTTATGAATCATTAGTTGTTGATGTTCCTGAAGAATTTGCTTCTAGAGTTATCGATTTGGCAACTCAGAGAAAAGGAGATCTTCACATTATGGAAACTAAAGGTGAAATGCAGCATATGGAATTCGAAATTCCTTCAAGAGGTTTGATCGGATTGCGTTCTCAGATGTTGACAGCTACTGCTGGTGAAGCTATTATGGCTCACCGTTTCACAGAATACAAACCTTTCAAAGGGGCAATTCCTGGAAGAAGTAATGGTGTTTTGGTAAGTAAAAGTCAAGGTCCGGCAACTGAATATTCTATTGCGAAATTACAAGATAGAGGTAAATTCTATGTTGATCCGGGTGAGGAGATCTATGCAGGTATGATCATTGGTGAGCAAAACAAACCAGGAGATTTGGTTATCAATATTGTAGAAGCAAAACAATTAAATAATATCCGTGCTGCAGGTAAAGATAAAGATGGTGGAGTTGCTCCAAAAATCTTATTCTCTCTTGAAGAATGTATGGAATATATCCAATCTGATGAAGCAATTGAGGTAACTCCAAACTTCATCCGTATGAGAAAGAAAGTACTTTCTGAAGAAGAAAGAAGAAGAATCGAAAGATCAGGAAAAGCTTCATAAGTTTTTTCTATATAAATCAAAGCCCCGAATTTTTCGGGGCTTTTTTGTTTTTCGGTTAGTATATTCAATAGGAGCGGACTTTAGTCCGATTTCAGTATTTATATCATTAAATTGGCTTTAGCCAAAACTTATTTTTTTATGATTATAAAAATTAGTTAAAGTCATCTGATTATTTATTACATCATATAATTAAAAAAATAATTTAATGTAGTTTTGCAAACTATGAAAATGAATAATTTAAAACTCATCATATTTTTGGGCGTTCTAGCCTCGTGTAGCAGTGCAAAAACTGCTAATAATAGTGTTGTAAAACCAACTCCAACAAAAAGCTCGACAAAACCTAACAATAATACTTCAAAGCCAAATGTTCCTGTTGTAACGACAAAACCAGTTACAGCTCTACCAACAGAAGAAATTTTTAAAGTTAATCTTCCTGAAATCAACAGAGAATTCCGTGGTGCATGGATTGCAAGTGTTGCGAATATCAACTGGCCTTCAAGAAATAACCTAACCGTTGATCAGCAAAAACAGGAAGCGATTAGCATGTTGGATATGTTGAAAGATAATAACTTCAATGCAGTTATTTTCCAGGTTAGACCTTCTGCAGATGCTTTATACACAAGTAATATCGAACCTTGGTCATATTTCTTAACAGGCGAAACGGGAACGGCTCCTTATCCTAATTACGATCCTCTACAATTCTGGATCGATGAAGCACATAAAAGAGGGTTGGAGCTTCATGTTTGGTTAAATCCTTATAGAGCGCATCATACAAACGGAGGTTCGCCAAACAGTTTATCAATGGCAAATAAATTGTCAGACATTGTTGTAAGATTAAAAAACGGAATGTATTGGTTTGATCCTGCCAATCCAAAAACACAAGGTCATGTTTCTAATGTAGTGAAAGACATTGTAAAAAGATATGATATCGACGCCGTACATTTTGACGATTATTTCTATCCTTACGCAACTTATAATAAAGGCGCAGATTTCCCTGATAATGCGACTTGGAATGCTTATCTAAGCAGTGGAGGAACTTTGTCAAGAGCAGATTGGAGAAGAGATAACGTAAATAAATTCGTAGAGCGTATCTATAAAGAAATTCATGCTGAAAAAAATTATGTAAGATTCGGAATCAGTCCTTTTGGAATTTGGAAGCCCGGATATCCTGAAGGAATCGTTGGTTCTTCTCAATATGACGAATTGTATGCTGATGCCAAATTATGGTTAAATAAAGGCTGGGTAGATTATTTCTCACCACAATTATATTGGCCAATCGAATCAAAAGGCCAGCCTTTCGGTCCATTATTAAATTGGTGGAAATCTGAAAATACAATGAACCGCCACTTATGGCCGGGATTAAATACGGTTGAAATAAAATCTTCAGATCGTGCGACAGAAATTAAAGATCAGATCGAATTATCAAGACAGATTTTAGGAAAAGATGCAGGTGAAGTTCATTGGAGTATTGCAGGATTGACCAAAAATTCAAGCATGTTACCGACTTTAAAAAACGGACCATACAAAGAGAAAGCATTAGTTCCAAAAAGTCCTTGGATAAAAGCTTTACCATTACAAACTCCGACATTATTTACAAATGATAACGGAAGTTCAATACAGGCAAGTTGGAGCAGTAAAAATCTGAAAGATGTTTTCCAATGGGTACTTTTCACGCAGTACAACGGAGTTTGGGAAACTCAAATTTTAACGGTAGAAAATCTTACAAAAGACATTCCTAAAAATAAAGACGGCAAAACATTAAATGCCATTGCCATCAAAACCATCGACAGGCTAGGAAACGAAAGCGATTACATGGCGAAGAAAGTGAAATAGCATTCGATTAAAAAACATAAAAAACCAGTTCAAAAGAGCTGGTTTCGTTTTTTTAATGGATTTAAAGTAATAAAATCCTTGTTTAATTACTCAGATTAAAACAATCTAAATCCGGGCACAAGAGCATTTGAACCTGCGTTAAGTTAATAATTCCTGTGTCAGCCAATGAACAAAGAAGTTTGCATACAGGATCAAGTAATCCACCTCCCGAAATACTTTTCAGCTCGTCTCTGTCTAATTTTTTTAAATTTTTCATATAATAATTTGTATGGTTAATAAGATCCTAAAATAGGAATAATTGTAATAAATCGATCTTTTATATTTTAGAATAACTATAAATTATCAATTTAAATCAATGAATTTCAATTTATTATAAACCTATTTAATGTGTTTTAATTAAAATTAATAATCTTCTCGGAATCATTTTTGCATCATTACTATTAATCACACAAAATTATACATTATGAATACTAAAAGACTTTCCGACAATATGGAAAAAGCATTAAGCGATCAAATGAATAAAGAAATTCATGCTTCACATATTTTTCTATCTTACGGAATTTGGGCTGATGATAAAGGCTATCAGGGAATTGCCAACTTTCTTTACAGACATTCGCAGGAAGAAAGAAACCATTCCATCAAGTTTATGGAATACGTACTGAACAGAGGAGGAAAACCGAAAGTAGACGCTATTCCCGCTCCACCAAAGGATCCCGAGTCTTTAACGGATTGTTTTGATGGTGTTTTCAGACACGAAGTTGACAATACAACCTCAATTTACAGGCTTGTAGATCTGTCTTTAGAAGAAAAAGACTGGGCAACGTGGAATTTCATGCAGTGGTTTGTTCAGGAACAGATCGAGGAGGAAACATTAGCTTCTAATTTAATTGATAAATTAAAAATTGCCGGCGGTGACAGAGCTACCGATGAATCTCTATTTACTTTAGATAAAACCTTACAGAATGCACCAAATGACGTTCCTTTAGCTCAAAATGCTACAGGTGAAAACCCATAAAAGCCAATTTGGTGAAATAAAATTATAGAAAAATCTGTCAGAATATTGGCGGATTTTTTTATTATGAAACTCATACTAAATTCACTATCTTTGCACACCTTTAACGAGCAATAGTGAAAACTATTTCTAAAAGCTAAGAATATATGAAATGTGGAATCGTAGGCTTACCGAATGTTGGTAAATCAACTCTTTTTAACTGTTTAAGCAACGCAAAAGCTCAATCAGCAAACTATCCTTTCTGTACAATCGAACCGAACTTGGGAACTGTTTCAGTACCGGATCACAGATTGTTTGAATTGGAAAAATTAGTAAATCCCGAGAGAGTTTTACCAGCTGTTGTGGAGATCGTAGATATTGCTGGTCTTGTAAAAGGAGCGAGCAAAGGAGAAGGATTAGGAAACCAGTTCTTGGCAAACATCCGCGAATGTGAGGCAATTATTCACGTTTTAAGATGTTTTGATAATGGAAATATCATTCATGTTGAAGGTTCGGTTGATCCAATGAGAGATAAAGAAATTATCGATATTGAACTTCAATTGAAAGACCTTGAAACTGTTGGAAAAGCAGTTGAAAAAGCTAAAAAATTCATCAAATCTGGAAAGAAAGATGATATTTTAACATACGAAACACTTCAAAATCTTGAGAAATTTATCGAAGATGGTAAAAATGCAAGAGAATTCCCTATGGATGATTTTGCGAAATCAATTATTGATGATGTTCAGCTTTTAACAAACAAGCCTGTATTGTACGTTTGTAACGTAGATGAAAATTCTATCAAAAACGGAAACGACTGGATCGCTAAGATCGAAGAAATGGCTAAAAATGAAAATGCTGAAGTTGTTGTTTTAGCAGCGCAAATTGAAGCTGATATCAATGAATTAGAGACTTTTGAAGAAAGAGAGATTTTCCTTGAAGAACTTGGGCTTACTGAGCCTGGTGTTAACCGTTTGATCAGAAAAGCATACGATCTATTAAAACTTCAAACGTATTTCACGGCTGGTGTTAAAGAAGTAAGAGCTTGGACAATCGGGCAAGGATGGACTGCTCCTCAAGCTGCAGGAGTAATTCATACAGACTTCGAAAAAGGATTTATCCGTGCTGAGGTTATTAAGTTTAATGACTATGTACAATACGGTTCTGAAATTAAAATCAAAGAAGCTGGGAAACTAGCTGTAGAAGGTAAAGAATACATCGTTCAGGACGGTGATATTATGCACTTCAGATTCAACGTATAATAAGAGAATATTAAAGTTAGTTATAAATGAAAAACGCTTCCAATGTATTTTGGGAGCGTTTTTTGCATTCAATCGGGAAACCTTTTACCTATGAAGTTTTTATATTTTTTTGTTTTCACATTATTTTTTTCCTGTACTAAAAGTTTAGAAGATAGATGTTTCACTAAAGGTGAAGAAAAGTCTAGTTATGTTGAGAAAAAATCCTACACAGTAAAACAAATTCTTGAAGAAAAACCAGATTATCTTGAAATTATTAATTTGAAAAAATTTACAGACTTCAAGCAAGACAGTTTATATTCTCATGAACTTAAATGGAAAAATTATGATGAGAGAATGAAGGATTATGATATTTTTAAAGAAAAGTTTTCAGATCAGTTTATGTGTTTTGGGAAGCAGACTGTTGATAAAGTTGAATATTCTTTAGGTAGAAATAATTTAGGATATTGGCTGTTAAAAATTGAAAAAAATAAACCATCTGCTTATTTTTTAGGATTAAGTTTTAGCCATTATTATTTAAATGAAATTCAGGATAAACCTATTATTAAAGATGGCTTTCTACAAGTTGAAGGTAGTTTAGTTGAAATTATAAAAGTGGCAGGACTTCCGAGTTATGATGATTATTCGGCAATGGAAGATGGGAAACTATTTAAAATTAATTTAAAAGATTTGATCCAAGATTCTGACAGTGACGGTTACAATGATATTTTTGAAAAAAGCTTTGGTTTAAACCTCCAAAATAAAGATTCTGATGGAGATGGAATAAATGATTTTGATGATACTAATCCTATGTTTAGAGCTGAAAAAAATAAATTTAGTGAACTTTATCAAAGGTTATTGCCTGAATATGCAGGTGCACCCGATTTCAAAAACATGCATTATTATTTTGAAGTCTTTGAAACTGATTGTGATTATTTTCATCAAGTAAATCCTGATTATAGAATAATATTTGTTTCAGAAGAAATAAGTAAGAAATCAGATTATATAAAAACTACGGATGTTTTTGATTATGGAGTTTCAAAAATCAAAAGAGATAAAAGCGATCCCAATAAGTTTTATATTACCCAATGGGGCAAAAGTAGTTCTTCCAATTATTCTGCAGTTTATGAAAAGGGTAAATGGAATTTAACAGTTGTTGGAGGTTATATAATTTAACAAAAATACCGCTCAAAACAGAGCGGTATTCCTTTTGAAAATATATTATTTTAACTACGGTAATTCTGGTCTGCACTGTAATTGTGCGCAGCTTAATGATACTTTTTTGCATCCTCCAGTCCATGGATCGATGCAGTCTAGTAATCCTCCTTTGATGGTTCTTAATTCTTTTTTGTTTAATTTTTTTCCTTTAGGAACGTTTTGATTTTTCATAGTAATTGATTTTTAGTGAGTTAGTTACTAACGAAGTTATGAAAAATTATTATTAGTAAATCACATTTGTTGGACTTTTTTAAATAATATTTGATATCATCGAAGAGAAATACGAACTCTGCTGAGTAGAACGCTTTTGCAAACGTTAGAACTTTTAATAGTCAAAAAACCTTTGCAGACTTTGTATAAAAAAACAAAAGAATACTTAAAAATTATAATTCAATTGTCCTAATCTCAATTCTATAAAACTTCCTATATTTGAATTTTACAAACCAAAGGTCATGGAAAAAATTGCACACGCTTCTTTGGAAGATTTTTATAAAGAAATGACAGCCAAGCTCGGAAAAGATCTCGAAAGTATCTTTCCTAAAGGCCTTCACAAGGATATTGGTCACTTCAATGTTTTCGATATTGCCCAAACAATTGAAAAAATAAAGATCACTTCTGAAATGCCTTACAACAGAAGGAAATATTACAAAATCAGTCTTATCAGAGGAAAAAACAGGGCAGAATATGCAGATAAAGTTATTCAGATCAAAGGGAATGCTTTGTTGTTTGCAACGCCTAAAGTTCCTTATCACTGGGTTCCCGAAGATCCTGATCAGTCGGGAAGTTTCTGTGTTTTCACGGAAGATTTTTTCATTAAAAATAATTCCAGAAGTTCTCTTGAAGATTTGCCGATTTTTCAGCCTGGAAATATTCCTTTGTTTGAAATTGATGATGAATTAGCGAATGAAATCGAACAGCTTTTCTTTAAAATCAAAAAAGAAATCGCTTCAGATTATATTTTTAAATATGATTTAATCCGAAATTATGTGGTAGAGCTCATTCATTACGGACAGAAATTACAACCTGCTACAAAATTGTCGACTTCAAATGATGCTTCATTAAGAGTCGTAACTTTATTCATAGAATTGCTTGAAAGACAGTTTCCTATTGAATCTAATGAACAGAGGTTACAGCTCAAAACGGCAAAAGATTATGCTGATCGATTGTCAGTTCATGTGAATTATTTAAATAAGAAGTTAAAAGAAAATACAGGAAAAACAACAACCGAATTCATTGCAGACCGAATGATTCAGGAAGCAAAAATCCTTTTAAAACAAACAAAATGGAATGTCTCAGAAATCTCTTATGCATTAGGATTTGAGGAGATCGCTCATTTTTCAAACTTCTTTAAGAGAAAAACTACGGTTACGCCTTTAGAATTTCGTTCGTGATTTGAATTTTGCAAATATCAGATTGATTCGAGCAAACACATCAATGGTAAATTGTCGCAACTTTGTCTCATTAAAATAAACAACAAAATGAATACACAAACAAAAATCGCATTAGTTACCGGTGGAAGCCGTGGATTGGGAAAAAATTCAGCGTTAAAGATTGCTCAAAAAGGTCTTGACGTAATCATCACTTACAGAAGCAATAAAGAAGAAGCGGATAAAGTTGTTGAAGAAATTCAGGCTTTGGGAAGAAAGGCAATTGCTTATCAATTAGATACAAAAGATATTAAGAGTTTCGACGCTTTCGTGAAAACAGTTGGAGATCATTTGGAAGAAAATACAGGAAGCAGAAACATCGATTTCCTTGTAAATAATGCCGGAACAGCTTTATATGCACCAATTTCTGAGGTTACAGAAGAGCAGTTGGATGACGTTGTAGATATTCACTTCAAGGGAGTATTTTTCTTAACTCAAAAATTCTTGCCTTTTATTAATGATGGAGGAGGAATCGTAAATGTTTCTTCAGGATTAGCAAGATTTGCGTTGCCTGGATCTTCTGTTTATGGTTCAATAAAAGCAGGCGTTGAAATGTTGACAAAATATATGGCGAAAGAATTAGGTTCAAGAAAAATCAGAGCCAATGTTGTTGCTCCGGGCGCTATTGAAACTGATTTCGGCGGCGGAAGAACGAGAGATGACAAACATATGAACGACATGGTTGCCAGTATTACAGCTTTAGGAAGAGCAGGTTTGCCGGATGATATCGGTGGAGTAGTTGCTTTCTTGTGTACTGATGATGCAGGTTGGGTGAACGGACAAAGAATCGAAGCTTCCGGCGGAATGTTTTTATAAAATAATAATTGGTGGCTTCGAGAGCCTCAGCCACCAATTCTATATTACGTATTAAAAGAAACGGTTGAGGCTCTCGAAGCCATCGTTTCTTTTATAGTTTAGACAAATTCTCAATCGCCCTTTCCAAAGTTTCCTGTTTTTTCGCGAAACACAGACGAATCACATTTTCATTCACTTTATTTTTATAGAAAGAAGAAAACGGTACACTCGCCACTTTATGATTGATCGTCAATTCACTCGCAAATTCAAAATCATTTTTATCTGAAATTTTATCATATTTTAATGCCTGGAAATAGGTTCCTTCACAATCCAGTAATTCAAAAGAGGTATTGGCTAAACCTTGTCTTAAAAAGTCTCTTTTTTCCTGAAAGAATTGGTTTAAATGATTGTAATGATCATCATTTTTCATGTATTCAGCCAAAGCTAACTGGATCGGAGTATTCACGCAGAAAACATTGAATTGATGAACTTTTCTGAATTCATCCGTTAAAGCTTTCGGAGCGGCGCAATATCCAATTTTCCAGCCTGTAACATGAAAAAGCTTTCCAAAAGAGGCAACCAGAAGGCTTCTTTCTTTTAATTCGGGATATTTACAAATGCTTAAATGTTGTTTTCCGTCAAAAACGATATTTTCGTACACTTCATCACTCAAAATCAATATCGGAGTATCTTTTACAATAGAGATCAATTCCTGAATATCATTTTCCTTTAAAATTTTTCCTGAAGGATTATTCGGATTATTTAGAATAATCATTTTTGTTTTGTCTGAAACTAAATTTTTTACAACGCTCCAATCAATTTCATAATCGGGAGCTTTCATTTCAAATCTTTTTACAATTCCCCCGAAAAGCTCTACAGTAGGCTCATAACAGTCATAAGCAGGTTCAAAAATAATGACTTCATCATCTTTTTTAACGAAAGTCGCAATGGCTGTAAAAATAGCCTGAGTTCCCCCTGCAGTAACCGTTATTTCTGAATCGGGATGATAAACAGCTTGGTGACTGTTTTCAATTTTTCTTGCAATTTCTTCCTTTAAACCAATCATTCCACCCAAAGGTGCATATTGATTAAAACCTTTTTTAATGAAGTGATCTACATGATTTAACAATTCAGAATCGGGCATAAAATCCGGAAATCCCTGTGATAAATTGATGGCCTCATTTTCATTGGCCAATTGCGTCATCTGGCTGAAAATCGTAGTTCCTACATCGGAAAGTTTAGAAAAAGGAAGTTGTATCATTAAAACAAATTTTTTACTTACACCGAATTTAATTTATTTTTTGCAATTCACTGTGGTAATTTCATAAAAAAGACTATCCGTATTGGGATAGCCTTCATTATTTTAATTCTATGTTGGTTTATTTAGAAATAATCAGTTTTTGTGAACTGGTTTTTCCGTTTGATTTTATTTCAACAATATAATTTCCCTGAATCAGTTTTTCAATATTTAACTTAATACTTTGGCGGCCGCTATCAAGGTTTTCAGATTTTTCAAGAACTGTTTTTCCTGAAACATCGATCAATCTTACAGAAACGGTTTCTTTTTTAGAAAGAGTAGTCTGTATTTCAACAAAACTTTTTGCAGGATTTGGAACCATAAAAACATTTTTTTGCTCTGCTTGGCTGATTTCGGCTTTTGAAATGGCTTCCAAATCGGCAATTGGTGATTTCAAATCAAGACTAGATTCATTTTTTGTAGCTACTCGATCTTTCGTGTAACAGAAAGTGAAGCATCTGATGCATACTACTTTTTTCTCTCTCGATTCAGTTACGCAAACCGTATAAGTTCCAGGATTCGTATAATTGTGGGATAAAGTAGATAGGATATAATTTTGTGCAGCACTTCCGTCACCCCAATTTACACTATATGAACTTCCAGGATTTCCGGGAGTCGAAACAAGAATCGGATTAAGTAGAGTTAAGTTTGCAGTAGATGCGCTGGATGTCGTGTTGAATGATGTTTCAAGTTTGAAATCTGCCGTACAACCGTCACAAGATTTTACACAAATATTATCGTAGTACACTCTTTCGCTTGGGCTTGATGTGTAGTCCGGAGATACCATTACGGCTGTGGAGTTATTCATCACATTATTGAAATCTGCACATGTCATTCCTGCCGACATCGTCCATGTTCCTTCAGAATTGCTAGGAAGAACACCTCCCGTACAATTGGCTATAGGCGCACGAACACGCACCCAACCGCTGTTCGGAGTTACGGTAACATTCGCTACAAATGAGATAATCTGGCTTCCCGACATAATATAAATAGTAGGATGAATTGGCGAGCCATAACCTCCGTCTTTTTCAAGATAAAAATCGAAATAAAGACATTGTCCTAAATATTTTTGCCCTAAATTTTTAAAATCTGAGGGGTTAATATACCAAGAACCTCCTGATTTATCGTCTAATATGATATACTGCGTTCCATCCAGTGCATTTGGGCTTCCGCTGGAAACACCAACCTGACCGTTTGGATAGGGAGCCGGAGTCCAAAGTCCCTGAGGAATATTAGGATCATTGAAATCTGAACATGGAGCCTGCGCATTCAAAAGGCATCCTAAAAGAAAGAAAAGCGAGAAAAAATACATTCTTACCATAATGTAACATTGATTTTATAGATCAAAAACCAACAAAAACTTTAGAAATTAATACTTGATGATTTGGTTTGATTTTTCGGATAATTATTTTATCCATTCCAGAATTTTTGTGGCTTTTTGGGTGTTTTCAAAACCGTCAACAGGAAAGTAGTCGAGCGTGTCTTTTTTTAGGATCTGTTTTGCCATACCGATAAGATTTTTTTGATGTTCGGGCATTATTGTAATATTATTTTTTTCAAGTTCGCGAACAATATATTCTGAGCAATAATATTTTTTATTTCCTTCATCGAAATCAAAATCAAAGCTGATGTTTTCTTTTTCTGAGTTGATAAGAGATCGTTTTACATCATTAAATTTAATCTTATCAATGTCTTTAATCTTCCAGATAGAAAGATAATTCAGATCATCAGGTTTTATAAAATCACTGATTGTTTCGACATACAGATTATTCTTTTCATTATTTTTTTTAACATAAACATGATAAACGGTTAATGTATTATTTTCCACAAAACCGATTCCCAAATGAGAAGCATATTTATTGCTGATGTTGAAATCCTTTGCTACATTTCCCAATTTTCCTGTAGTTCCTCGCTGTATTAAATAAATAGAATTGCTATCAAATTCCAGATCTTTAATTTTATTATCCAGTGAAGGACTTTTATGAAAGGAGAAAATTACTATTATGAGCAAAACGCCCATAATAGTAAATGCTGTTTTGAATTTTTTTAAGTTGAAAGCCATAATGAAAGAATTATTTACTTTCTAAATATCCACCTACGAACCATCCTACAGTTCCGCCAACGAAAGCTCCGATTGGCCCGGCAACCATGAATCCTACACCCATTCCGATTGCTCCGCCAATGAAAGGTCCGCCGTCTTTACTGAAAACATTGGTATTTAAAAGTCCTTGTTCATAATTGAATCTAAGATCATTTAAACTTTCGATAAACTGTCTTTCGTTAGTAGCAAGATTTTGAAATCCCTGATTATGCTGTAGATCTGGCATATAATTGTTTGAAATTGCTATTGCCAGATCTTTTGCCATATCAGAATAACCAAGCTGCTCAAGAACCTGATCAAATGGTAACTGTGCCATATTAGCCGTTTGAGAAATAATGCTATTTACCTTGTCTAAAGATAATCTCTGAGCATTAGGAATTTGTGCGATCTGATAAAATTGATTAAGATCGCTCTGAGTAAGTACATAACTGGCTCCCTGTGAACCGACTTTAGATTTAATAAAACTTACAGAATGATTAAAAATATCAACATTAACAGTAGCTCCATTGAAAGAATTGGTTGAAACAAGGTTTTTACTCTGATTATTTTCAGTTTCCATATTGACATTGCTGTCATTATCGTCACTGCAAGAATAGAATAAGGATTGAGAGGTTACTAAACCGATAACGGTTAAAAATGTTTTTGTTTTCATGGTTATTAATTTTTTATGTTGGTTTCATAAAAGTATTCTGATATTTAATATCCCGTTATTGTGAATTAGCAAGTGTTAAACTTTAACTAATAAGTGTAGATTCATTTCTCTTAAATGTGATTTAGTTTTAATAAAATGTTTTGTATACATAAAAAATGCCCTGCAGTAGTCTACAGGGCATTTTAGCAATTAAAATGGGTTGAATTTAATTTGGATTATTCGGTTTAGGCTTTAAAATATCCCACATGGAACATACGCTCACGCAGGTTTGTACTAAGACAAAATCGCCCGCATAATCATTTCCGCAGTAGCACGAATAACCGCCACTTACTGATTTTAACTCTTCTCTGGATAACTTCTTAATGTTTTTCATGATTGTTCTGAATTAATTTATTTTTAAAATTCAAAAGTATCAGGATCAATAGTATTTCCCTATCGAAAATGTGTAAGTGTATCCGTTTTTCTAATAAGTGTACCTAGTCTAAATGTTCAATTTTATATAGAAAATCGGTTTTTTTGCGAACAGAAACATCCAGAATAGAATTATCTGTCATCACAACCTGCCCGCCTTTTCCTTTGATATATTCTTTGAGATGAAACAGATTTATAAGATGTTTATGATGAATTCTGAAAAAATTATGCTCAGAAAGATGTTCCTCAAATTCATGGAGTGTTTTAGATACAATAATTTTGGTTTTGTCTGAAAGATAAAATGTTGTGTAGCTTGAATCTGCCTCACAGCGTATGATATCGGTAATATTGGTTAGTTTAAAACCTTGCAGTGTAGGAAGACTTATCTTATTCTGATTGGAATGCTGAACCGTCGAATTTTTATTTTTCTTGATATTTTCTAAGGCTTTATTTACCGCAATAATAAAGTCTATTTTCTTTATAGGTTTTAATAGATAGTCGGTAGCTCCGTTCTTTATGGCCTGAATGGCAAAATGCTCAAATGCCGTAATAAATATAATCTGGGAATCAATTTCACGGAATTTTGAGAGCAGATCGAAAGCTGTTCCATCTTTCAGCTGTACGTCCAGAAACAGAATCTCAGGAGTATTTTTCGTGAGATAAATATAAGCTTCTTCTACACTTGAAGCCTGAAATACAACCTGAATTTCCGGAAATTCATTTTCTAATAAAAGAGAAATATAATCTCTTCCGTCTTTTTCGTCATCAATGATGCAGACTTGTGTTTTGGTTTTCATATGGTTTTATGTATAGTTTAATTTGGGTTCCAGATTTTTGCTGAGTATCAGACAAATTATTGATTTCCAAGTCGATATTAGTTTCAAAAAGCTGTTTGAAGGTTTCAATTCTTTTCTGGGATAATTTTACCCCAAATGAGTTGGCTTTTGCGATAGATTCAGACTTATTTGCGATTCCTGCGCCATTATCTTCGATCGTTATGCAAAGTGAAGAATCAATATGATCAAATGAAATTTCGATGATTCCTTTTCTGTTATTAAGGTTGGCGATCCCATGTTTAATGGCGTTTTCGGCGAAAGGCTGTATCAATAAAGAAGGGATGATCCAGTTTTCATTTACCTTTTCTGAAACTGAGATTTTGTACTCGAACTGGTCTTTTAAACGCAGTTTTTCCATATTTAAATATAAAGAAAGATATTCAACTTCTTCTTTAATAGGCATAAAGGTCTTTTCTGAATAATGAAGTGTTTTTCTAATCATTTGCGAAAAAATATCAAGATAATTTTCCGTTTCTTGATAATCTTTTTTATAAAGCAGAAACTGAATAGAATTAAGGCAATTATAAATAAAATGAGGATTAATTTGTGCTTTTATCGCCTGTAATTCAAGCTCGGCGATCTTTTTCTCGTAATACAGGGTTTCGAGTTTTTTATTTCTTTTTTTCTGAAAATAAAATGTGATTAAAGTAAAAAGAAGAGCTGCGGAAGCAATAATTAATAAAAATTTAAACCACCATGTCTGCCAGAATTGAGGTTTGATCTCAAAAGCAAGATCCGATGAAACCTGAGATTGTTTACCATTATAACCCAATCCGAAAACTTTAAAAACATACTTTCCGGGCGGGATTGCATTGAAGGTAATGGTTGATGAATTGCTGGTCTGCCAGTTTTCATTAAGCCCATCAATCTTATATTTATATTTTATTTTTCCTTGTGAGGAGTAATCCGGAAAACTAAGATTAAAAATAATATCATTGTTCGGAGATTGACCGATGAATTGGTGATTCAGATCGAGAAATTCTTTATTTCCAATGGTTACAGAATTAATAATTACTTTTTTATTAATAAATTTTTGCTGAGTAAAAAGAGATTTAATAGGTAAAACGCCCAATCCTTTTGAGGTTCCTGCATAAATGGTGTCATTTTTTATAACACATCCTCCAACAACATTGGAAGGAAGACCATCGGTTTGTGTAAAGTTGTTGATTTTTAATTTATTAGATTTAATTTCAACTCTGCAAAGCCCTGAATTTGTACTTGCCCAAAAGGTATTTCCATTTTCAACTTCTATTTTTTTGATCTGGCTTGTTGTAAGTCCGTCTTTTTCTGTGATTTTTCTTATAATTCCTTTATTATTAAACAGAATAATCCCATTGAGATTGGTTGATCCCAAATATACGTTTGGTCTGAGCTTTTTGATATCCGTAAAATAATATCCTTCAAGAAAAAGATGCTTCTTTTTTGTTTTGATATTGAGTTTGTACAGATCTTTGAAGCTTCCCACAAAAATGCTGTCTTTATCGTAAGGTAAAGCGTTGTAAACTCGTTCTTTCAGAAGTTCCGTAAAGGTTTTGTTGATATAATTATAGGCTGTCAGCGCATCACTCGTACAAAGAAGAACCGAATTTTCAGTAAATGGAATGATATTTTTAATATTGCACTCACATAAAATATCTTTTTTTCCGGTAGCTGTATTGTATTGAATCAGACTTAAACTCAGTCCAAAAATAATGGTATTTCCTTTAGCAAAGATGGCTTTATGTTCAATTTTTCTGTCTTTCTCAAGAGTGATATTTTCTATTTTTTTTGAATTAAAAATTCCGCTTTTTGCTTCATTATAGCCTAAGATTATATTTTTATCATTTTTAGCAATAGCTGTTATGTAACCTGAATTATTTTTAATAGGTAAATGAATATAATTTTTAAAAAATCTGTCAGCAATGAAAAAAATACCGTTGTTTCTGGTAGAAAACCATGCATTATTATCTTTGTCCATCATGATGTCATTGATAATATAATTGTCTAAAATCCTTGTGGGCGCAGAAAGTTTTATCTTCTCTAATTCTAATAAAGATTCTTTGAAGTATAGTGAACCTCCTTTTTCAAGACAAAGCCAAATTTTAAAGTTCTTATCCACAATCATTTGATGGATATTTTCATTAATCGTGTAAGACTGAAGTTTTTTAAAATGAAAATTATTTTCTCTTTTATAAATTTCAATTGTTCTTTTAAACCTGAAAATAAAATAATCTCCTTTTCTGGAAATTGCAGTTCCTTTTTTTGATGAAATATTACACGGAGTTATTTTTTTACTTAGAATATCGTACGCAGTTATTTTTGACTGTTGATCTGATAAATAAAGTAGATTTTTAGATTGATCAAAACCGAAAGCATAATAAACTATATTTGGATTATTACTTATGAATAAAGGGATTGTAGTTACTTTTCCGTTCTTATAAATGTAAATACTCTTTGGATTGTAAGTGGTGTAGATGATGAGAGAATTATTATTGATATGAATGTCCGGATTATGCCCGAATTGTATTTTTCTGAGCTCTTTATTAGTGTCGGAATTAATGATTTTCCCGTTTTTGAGATAAGCAAAATCATTTAAAAAAGGATTAATAAAGATTTCTCCGTTTGATAAAGGATAACATGCCAGAACATCAATGTTTTTGAGTCCGTTCTTTTTACTGTATTGCTTAAATTCCTTTCCGTCAAATCTAAACAGTCCGTTATCGCTTCCTACCCAGATAAACCCGTTGCTGTCCTGGCTTAGCCTGTAAGTATAGGAACTGTTTAAACCATTTTCTTCACTGTAATTTATCAGCCCCGGAATTTGCGCGGAAAAAGAGATACAAAAGAAAATTATTAATGAAATTGAATAAAATATAGTTAATTTTTTCACATAAGTTTGAATAATACTGTAAATATATAATTTGGTTGATAATAGTGCAATAAATTGTGAATAAATATTAAAAAAACGGATAGAAAAAATTCGGATAATTTTGTTCAATTTCGTACTTTTGTATGTTTGCTGAAATAATATATGTCACAAGAAATAAATCCAATCTATTCCGAAGATAATATCAGAACCCTCGATTGGCAGGAGCACATTCGTTTACGTCCCGGAATGTATATCGGGAAGTTAGGAGACGGCTCGTCTGCTGATGACGGTATTTATATTTTGCTTAAAGAAATTCTGGACAACTCGATCGATGAGTTCAGAATGAAGTCGGGTAAGAGAATTGAAATAAAAGTGGACGACGGTAAAGTTATGATTCGTGACTTTGGCCGTGGAATTCCGTTAGGAAAAGTGGTCGACGCTGTTTCCAAAATGAATACAGGAGGTAAGTACGATAGTAAGGCCTTCAAAAAATCTGTAGGTCTAAATGGGGTAGGTACAAAAGCTGTAAATGCTCTTTCAGAATATTTTCGTGTACGATCTTTCCGTGAAGGAAAAATGAAGATGGCAGAATTTTCCCGTGGAATGATCACGGAAGATTTTGAAGAAAAAGATACCTCAGACAGAAACGGTACCGAAATTTCCTTTGTTCCGGATGGAGAAATTTTCCTTCATTTCAAATACAGAAAAGAATATATCGAAAGGATGTTGCGTAATTATGCGTACCTAAATCCGGGATTGAAAATTCTTTTCAATGGAGAAACTTTTTATTCTGAAAACGGTCTTAAAGACTTATTGGAAGAGGAAATGGAAAACGAAATTCTTTATCCTATCGTTCATTTAAAAGATAATGATATTGAATTGGCGATCACGCATTCTGACAAATCTCAAACGGAAACCTATTTCTCATTCGTTAACGGACAAAATACAACGCAGGGTGGAACGCACTTGAATGCCTTCCGTGAAGCGTATGTAAAAACCATTCGTGAATTTTTTAATAAGAATTTTGATGCTTCTGATATCCGAAAATCAATCATTGCTGCGATTTCTATTAATGTTGAAGAACCTGTTTTTGAATCTCAGACGAAAACGAAATTAGGTTCAAACGATATTGGACCAAACGGGCCGACAGTAAGAACTTTTATCATCGATTTCCTGAAAAGTAAATTAGATAATTTCTTACATAAAAATCCTGAAATTTCTGAAGCAATTCAGCGAAAAATATTAATCTCGGAAAGAGAAAGAAAAGAGCTTTCCGGAATTCAGAAATTGGCGAGAGAAAGAGCGAAGAAAGTTTCTCTTCACAATAAAAAACTTCGCGATTGTAGACAGCATTATAATGATCAAAAGGCTGAAAGAAAAGGAGATACGCAGATTTTTATTACCGAGGGAGATTCTGCATCAGGATCAATCACAAAATCCAGACAAGTAGAAACTCAGGCTGTATTTTCATTAAAAGGAAAGCCTTTGAACTGCTATGGTCTTACGAAGAAAGTCGTGTATGAAAATGAAGAATTTAACTTACTCCAAGCTGCTTTAAATATTGAAGAAAGTCTTGAGGACCTTAGATATAACCACGTAATTATTGCAACGGATGCCGACGTCGATGGGATGCACATTCGTTTGCTGATGATCACATTCTTTTTACAGTTTTTCCCTGATCTGATTAAGAATGGTCACCTTTATATCCTTCAAACTCCCTTGTTTAGGGTAAGAAATAAAAAGGAGACGAGATACTGTTACTCAGAAGTTGAAAGAGTGAAAGCATTAAACGAGTTGGGAAAGAACCCTGAAATTACACGATTCAAAGGATTGGGAGAGATCTCGCCTGATGAGTTTAAACATTTCATTGGTAAAGACATTCGTCTGGAACCTGTAGTGATCGGAAAAGATCAGACTATCGAGCAGCTATTAGAATTTTACATGGGTAAAAATACTCCGGACAGACAATTATTCATCCTGGATAATCTTGTTGTAGAAGATCCTGATATTGATAAAAAAGAAATATTGAGTGAAGCTATAGAAGAATAAATAATACAAATACAATGATGAAAAAAGACCACTTAAAACACCAAAAAACAAAAACCACCAAAACACACAATAATTAATATGAGACTGAGTAACCGTAACAAAGCTTCGGTATATAACTTTGTGAATACGCTATTGATAATGGCAGTTTTAATCGGGATTGCACTTTTTCTTCTTGAAGAATATAGATTTAATATTTTAGGATTAGAAAGCTATTTTTTACTGGTTATTCCTGTTGCCTTACTAATAGCTTTTTACTTAAGAGGAAGACAAATTTTTGAATATGACAGCGATGGGGAAGCCCTTAATTTTAAAAACCGAAACATTGTTCCGTTTCTGGATAAACCATTAAGCGATGAATTCCCAAAATACAAACTGATACGCTATGAAATAATAGACGTTTTTTACATTAAAAGACTTTACGTTACAATTTCAAGCAAAAACAGCGGATCTACAATGCTGAAATATGAAATTTCGTACCTCACAAAAAAAGAAATAGTAGATTTAAAGTTCTCTTTAAACAAAGTCGTAAAAGCTAATAACGAGAAAAAAGAGTTAAAAATAAAAGATGACAGAAGAACACTCTCATGAAGGTGAAAGCTTAAAAAAAGTTTCCGGTCTTTACAAAGATTGGTTTCTTGATTATGCATCGTATGTAATTTTAGACAGGGCAATTCCGTCTGTTTATGATGGTTTGAAGCCTGTTCAGCGAAGAATCATGCACTCCATGCGTGAGCTGGAAGACGGTCGTTACAACAAAGTTGCCAATATCGTTGGAAATACCATGAAATATCACCCTCATGGTGATGCGTCTATTACCGATGCAATGGTGGCGATCGGCCAAAAGGAACTTTTGATAGATACTCAAGGAAACTGGGGAAATATCTACACGGGGGATTCTGCGGCGGCGGCGAGATATATTGAAGCGAGATTAACGCCTTTCGCATTAGAAGTTGTCTTCAATCCTAAAACAACGGAGTGGGCAAAATCTTATGACGGTAGAAATAACGAACCAATTGACCTTCCTGTAAAATTCCCATTGCTTCTTGCTCAGGGAGTTGAGGGGATTGGAGTTGGACTTTCAACCAAGATTCTTCCCCATAATTTTAATGAATTAATTAATGCTTCTGTTGCCTATTTAAAAGGTAAAAAGTTTGAAATATTCCCTGATTTCTTAACCGCTGGTTTTTTAGATGTATCTGAATACAACGACGGTCACAGAGGCGGAAAAGTAAGAGCCAGAGCCAGAATTACGCAGACGGATAAGCATACTTTGGTGATTACTGAGCTTCCTTTTTCTAAAAATACGAGCGACTTAATTGATTCGATCTTAAAAGCGAATGAAAAAGGGAAAATTAAAATCAAAAAAATTGAGGATAATACGTCTGATAAAGTAGAAATCCTTATTCACCTTCCTAATGATTCTTCACCTGATAAAACAATTGATGCTTTATACGCATTTACAGATTGTCAGGTCACGATTTCACCGAATGCGTGTGTAATTGTTGGTGATAAACCAATGTTCCTGAACGTTTCTGAGATTTTAAGAATGAATACTGATCACACAGTTTCATTGCTTAAAAAAGAATTGGAAATTGAACTTCACGAGTTGCAGGAAAACTGGCATTTCTCTTCACTAGAAAGGATTTTCATTGAAAACAGAATCTATCACGATATTGAAGAAGTTGAAACCTGGGATGATGTCTTAAAAACAATCGACAAAGGTTTAAAACCTCACACGAAACATCTTTTAAGAGCCGTAACACAGGAAGATATTCTTCGATTGACAGAGATCAGAATTAAGAGAATTTCAAGGTTCGATTTAGATAAATTTAAAGAAAATATTGCCGCTCTTGAAGGTAAAATTGAGCTGGTAAAACATAACTTGGCTCACCTTATTACGTATGCGATTGATTATTATTTAAATATTCAAAAGAAATTTGGTAAGGATAGAGAAAGAAAGACTGAGCTTAGAATTTTCGATACCATTGATGCAAGTAAAGTTGCCGTAGCGAACGAAAAATTCTATGCCAATTTTGAAGAAGGTTTCATCGGAACATCTCTGAAAAAAGATCAGTATTTATTCGACTGTTCAGATATCGATGATATTATTACTTTCAGAAAAGACGGAAGTATGAAAGTCGTAAAAGTGGAAGCCAAAACTTTTATCGGAAAAGATATTTTGCATGTCGCAATTTTCAAGAAAAACGATAAGAGAACGGTTTACAACATGATCTATCGTGAAGGCAGAGACGGACCTTACTATATGAAACGTTTTTCCGTGACGGGTGTGACCAGAAATACAGATTATCCGTTAGCTTCAGATAAAAAATTCTCTGAAATGCTTTATTTCTCAGCTAATCCGAATGGTGAAGCAGAAACGGTATCGGTACTTTTAAAGCCAAACCCAAGAATCAGAAAAAATAAAATGGATATCGATTTCTCCGAATTAGCCATCAAAGGACGTGATTCTAAAGGTAATTTGGTAACCAAATATTCTATTAAAAAAGTTGATCTTAAGGAAGAAGGCGTTTCTACGTTGGCACCAAGAAGAATTTGGTTTGATGATACTGTGAGAAGGCTGAACGCAGACGGAAGAGGAACTTTATTGGGAAGCTTTAAAGGAGATGATAAAATATTAATTGTCACCGGCAACGGAGAGGCTAAATTGATTTCTTTTGATCTTGGAAACCGCTTCGATGACGAATATCTGATCTTAGAAAAATGGAGACCAAACCAGCCCATCACATGTATTTATTATGATGGTGAAAAGGAAATTTATTTTATCAAAAGATTCCTTTTGGAGAATAATACAAATCCGCAAGCCTTTATGCCGTCGGAACATCCTAAGTCATTTATCGAAAATATAATTGTAGCGAATGGCTGTACTGCAGAAATCGCTTTTGCAAAAGATAAAGGAAAAGAACGCGATCCTGAAACGGTAAGTATTGATGAATTTATTGCCGTGAAAGGAATTAAAGCTATTGGAAATCAGTTTACTAAATTTAAAGTTAAAACAATTAACGTAACCATTCCTGAACCTGAAGAGGAAGAGTCGGAAGTATATGAAGAACCTGACAATACAGAAGGAACGGATGATGATGGAGGGGTAATTGGTGATTTGTTTGATGCAGGAGAACCTGAAAATCAATAGATTTTACAACTAAATGAAAAGAATATTATTTCCGATTGCAATTTTCGTGATCAGTTTTTCTTGCAAAGAAAAAAAAGAAAAGGCAGCCGAAACAAAAGTTGTTGAAACCAAAGTTATTGATTCTGCTCAAAGTGTAGCTTCAGAAGAAATAACTGATGAAGAACCCCGAAAAGAAGATACCGACTATGAAATGGTCAGTGAAAAGGATTTCAAGCAATGGAAAGGCGAGTATCATTTGGATTATCTCGATTACGCAGGAGAAAATGACGGAACAAAATTGAAAGCCAAATTAGTATTGGATGGCCCTGAAGATGGTCATTTCTATCTTTGGTATGAGAAACCAAGTGACACTGCAAAATTAGGAATGCATCATGTATACGGAAGTTTTGGAAAGGCAGATAATGAGAATACAGCCATAAAATTTTTACCCGAAATCGTAATTGACGGAGAAAATACAGGAATTGATCTTGACTTTTTCTTATACAACAAAAACAATACGTTTTATATTAAAAGTGAGATGATTCCTTCTGAAGGTGGAGCTACAAAAGAGCTTCCGATTCAAAAAATTAAATAAAAAAATATGAATATTTTAATATTAATTATAATTGCTACAGGTATTATCAGCTTTATTGCTTTTAATAATATTGGCATTTTCGAAAAGTATAAATTTAATGTTGGGGCAATCCAAAATAGAAAAGAATACATTCGTTTGCTTTCTGCAGGATTTCTTCATGCGGATATTATGCACTTGATTTTTAATATGATGACACTTTATTTCTTCGGGCCTATTGTTGTCGAAGGTTTTGGAAATGTCGGATTTTTAATTGTTTATTTCGGATCAATATTATTAGGAAATATATTTTCATTGTTTCTATATCAAAAACAGCCGTGGTATTCTGCAATTGGTGCGAGTGGAGGAGTTTCAGGGATATTATTTGCCTCGATTGCAATGATTCCTGCTCTTAAAATATATATATTCTTTATTCCTATTGGAATTCCTGGATTTATTTTTGGACTTATATATTTCAGTTATTCGGTTTATATGATGTTAAATCCAAAACAAAATGATAATATTGGTCACGCTGCCCATTTAGGAGGAGCATTTTTCGGATTGGTTTACGCCATTGCGCTTGCACCCGGAAAAGCAATCGAAAACTCAATCTATATAGGGATTATGGCACTTCCATTACTATATTTAAGTTATGAAATCTTTGTAAGAAAAAGAATAGGTTAAAAAGCATATTTAACTAAAATAGTAAAACCAATGAACGCATCAGAGTTAAACAATTTCATCGTTATACTTATTTATGGTTCATTGGTTTTACTGTCTTTATTAAAGCTTGCCAATCCACTAAAAGTTAATAAAAAAGCCAATCTTTGGTTTGGGATATTTCTTTTTTTATGGTCAACTTTTTGGTTGGATGAGGTTTTGTTTCTAATTACACAGTCTACCATTGAAGTTCATTCGCTTTTTTTGGTGCGTTTTATTCAGTTTTTGACGCCGATTGTCTTTTATTTCAGTGTATTATTTTATACAAATCCGGCTTTTAAGTTTAATATTTCCGATCTTAAATATGCCGTGCTTCCTGTAATTTTTTTTGTGAGCATTTTGTTGGTTGAGTTCAGATTTTATGCTTTCCAATATGTTATTATAGGTTTAATTCTTTTTCAGGCTTTATTTTATACGGGACTTTCTTATTTTACCATTAGAAAACATCAAAGAAAAATACAGCTATTTTCCTCAAATACAGAAGGAATTAATCTAAACTGGCTGGAATATATTATCCTTATTATTTTTATCGTAAGCATTGTTTATGTGATTTATAATCTCTCTTACAATGCCAATTCATTGAATTTTTTCATTAATCTGATCTTTTTATTGGTTATATATTTCGTGGCTTATAATTCTTTAAAACAAAAAGAAATTTATCCGGTTGAAGAAAAACTGCGTGAAGAATTAATTTCAATTAATGATGATTCCGAAACGGAAGAATTAAAGCGAAAATTGATTTCTGATGAAGAATTACTAAGAATTAAAGTTCAGTTGGAAGAACTAATGAACAGCCAAAAACCTTATTTGGAAAGTGAACTTAATTTGATCAAACTTTCAGAGCTTTTATCCATTTCCACCCATCATTTGTCTTATGTGATCAATACAGGATTTCAAAAGAATTTTTTCCAATACGTCAATGAATACAGAATCGAATATGCTAAAAAATTATTGAAGGATAATACGAAACTTTCGATTTTAGGAATAGCATATGAGTCGGGATTTAATTCTAAGACTTCTTTTAATACAACTTTCAAAAAATTCACCGATCAGACTCCTTCTGAATTCAAAAAAATAAGTTCAGGTTTATAAGTTTAAACTTTTATTTATTTTAATAAATTGATTTTCAATTATTTGTATTGTTTTAGTTTTTCAATTAAAATCTGTTCGTTCAGATAGGTTGGAACATTAAAAAGGGTTTACAAAGATACTTTTGTACCATAAAATTTGCTTTATGGAAACGAAAGAATCTTACGCAGTTGTAACGGGAGCCAGTCAGGGTTTGGGAAAAGCATTTGCAGAAAGTTTAGCTAAGAAAAAAATTAACGTCATTTTAATAAGTCTTCCCAATCAAAATCTTGAAGCTTTGAGCTTGGAAATTGCCGAAATATATGATGTGAAAACCCAATATTATGAAGTCGATCTTTCTATAAACGAAAATATTTTCAAACTGACAGAATGGTTAAATAATTCCTTCAATATTCATATTTTAATTAATAATGCAGGTTTGGGTGGAACAAGAAAATTTTTAGATGCAACCCCACATTACATTAATACAATTCTACAGGTAAATATTACAGCAACTTCTTTAATTACGCATCAATTATTACCCAATTTATTGAGACAGCCGAAAGCATATATTCTAAATGTTTCAAGTATGGCAGCCTTTTCTCCGATTGGTTTTAAAACTGTTTATCCGGCTTCAAAAACTTTTATTCATTCATTTTCAAGGGGTTTACATGAAGAATTAAAAGACACCAATGTTTTCGTAAGCGTCGTAAATCCGGGAGCGATGAAAACTAATATTGATGTCTGTAAAAGAATTGAAAAACAAGGATTTTTAGGAAAATTAACCTTGTTAGATCCTAATAAAGTGGCTAAATATTGCGTTGATCGACTTTTTAAAAGAGATTCGGTAATTATGGTAAATCCTGTAAGTTGGCTGGTTATGAAAGTTTTACCAATTTGGATTAAACTACCTTTAATGACCAACGCTATCAAAAAAGAAATAGAAGCATGAAAAAAGTGTTTGTTACCGGAATTACAGGACTTCTTGGAGCTAATGTTGTTATAAAATTATTAGAAAATGGTTATTTTGTTATTGCTTTGGTGCGCCGGAAAAGCGGCTATTTGGGTGAAAAAAATGAGAACCTACAACTGATTGAAGGTGATTTATTTTCAGACGTTTCATCGTATTTGGACGAGGTAAGTTTTGTTATTCATATTGCTGCGGAAACAGGCCAGTATCTTCTTTTTTATAAAGATTATAAAAGAGTTAATTATTATGCCACAATTAATTTATTCTCTCAATCAGAGAAAGCTAATGTTCAGAAATTTTTATTTGTGAGCTCTGCTAACACATTGGGTTTTGGAAGTTTGGAAGAATTAGGCAGTGAAGATTTTAAACAAAAATATCCTTTCACTCAATCATTTTACGCTAAAAGTAAACTTGAGGCAGAAAATTATCTTCTTAGAAATAATAAAACCACAGAAGTCATTATTTTAAATCCAACTTTTATGATTGGAAAGTATGATAACAAGCCAAGTTCAGGAAAAATCATTTTTTGGGTTTGGAAAAAAAATCTTGTTTTCTATCCAAAAGGCGGAAAAAATTTCGTTCATGCAGAAGATGTTGCCAACGGAATTTTTAAAGCGATTGAAAAAGTAAAAAATGGTGAAAAATATCTTTTAGCCAATGAAAATTTGAAGTATAAAGAATTCTTTAAAAAAGTAAATACAGTAACAGATCAAAATCCATTGATGATTCCAATTCCGAACTTTTTATTGGTATTTCTTGGATGGATTGGAGATATTTTAAGATGTTTTAAAATCAAAACAGATCTAAGCTCATCAAATATGAAAGCGCTAAGAATTGACAATTTTTATACTAATCAAAAATCAATTGATGAATTGGGAATGAAATATCAGCCTATTGAAAATGCAATTGAAGATGCTGTTGAATTTTTCAAAAATAAAAACCGCCTCAAAAGCTGAGACGGTTAAAAAATATAATTAGCTGTTAAAAAAATTACTTCTTGATAATTTTTTGATTCACAACGCCTTGTTTTGTTTTTATCTGAATAAAATACATTCCGGATTGAAGCCCGCTCATATCAATTGATTGAGTATTTCCTTTGATATTTTTAATAATTTCGCCCAAATCATTCATTAAAATAATGTTTTCAATGGGATTTTTTTCAGAATTTGAGATGGTAAGAATTGTTTCTACCGGATTTGGATAAATCGTCAGTTTTTCAACCTTATTTTCATGTGTCGCTAAAACAGCGGAAGATGCATATTGTGTTTTAATGTAAAACAGATTTGCAACACTTCCTTTTGTAATCGAGTGTGAACCCGCATTTACCGTTGGAATCGTTACAACTCCCGAAGATGCCGTGTAAGAAATTCCGTCTACTTTTACAGTTCCGCTGAATGTTGGATCAAAAACTAAAGTTAATGAAGATGGAGCTGTTGTATTATAGTTGATTGCGGTTGCAGATTCTATTTTTAAACGTTTTGTTAAAGCTATTCCATCATAATTTGCTGAACCGTCAGTTGAATTGATATTGGCAGATGTAAATGAATAAAATGAACTGCTTAAATTAGAAGCTGTAAAATTATGTACTTCATTTCCTTGCGGATTTGTTCCTGTTGAAGTCACTGTAATACTTCCCGTTCCAGAAACTGGAGTTCCCGAAGAACCAACCGTCGTAATTGTGAAATCTACATCTGCAGTTGGTGTTCCTGATACGGTAATCGTTTTATTGGTTGCATTTTTCACAAAGCTTATTCCTGAAGCTGGAAGACCTGTTACGGTAGCATCGGTTGCTGTTCCGCCCCAAGTGAAAATCATTGGTTCAATCGCGCTTCCTGTAGTTACAGTTTGATCGTTGTTCGATGCAATAAGCAATGTCTGAGAACTAACCGGAGTTGAAGCTTCTCCCTGTACAAATACCAAAGTAGGAGTGTAGCCTTGTAATAAGGCCATCAAACCTGTATTTACCGCATCAGAAGTATCATCAACTGCATTATTGAAAGTCCAGTTGATATCTCCACCAGAAACTCTTCCCGAATACTGCGTTACTTTATCTTTGGCCATCGTCGGAGAATCCGGAACCAATGAATTGATGTATAATGAAGCATTAGTGTCAAAATTATTATAGGTTGCATTTCCCTGAAAAGCTTTGATATTAACTGTCAATGCTTCACTTCTCGTTGTTGCAACATAAGCATCAAACTGAGCTGATGCGCTTGCTGAATTGTATGGAATAAAAGCATTTTGGTTGATCATATAATTGTCGAAAGCTTTGATCATTCCGCCGTTTTCGCCTGAGAAAGTTCCTGTAGAGCCATTGGCAATATCAGTTCCCTGTTTTGAAATAAGCATCGGATATTTACAGTTTCTGAAATAATTTCCTTCCACAAAAACAGAAGAACCTAATGTTGATCCTACACCGTATTTTGAGTTTCCATCATAATAATTGTTGTAAACATGCGCCGAATAATAACGAACACGCGGATGTCTTGAATCTGAATGATCAAACCAATTATGATGATATGTGATGTAAAGTCCGGCTGTTGTTCCTTCACTTAAACCAAGAAGACAGCTTTTCCCGTTGTCCCAAAAATGATTGTATGAAAAAGTGATATACGTTGATTTTTTAGCATCCAAAGCTCCGTCACCTTTTGCCTGATCAGCATCTCCGCCTGGCTTTCCGTAGAAAAAATCGCAGTTGTGAGCCCAAACATAGCTGTTATCTTGTTGAAGACTTAAATTATCACCTTCCGCAGCATCCGTCAGCATAAAACCTAGATTTCTTACTTCAACATTGGTCGCATTTTTAATTCTTACCCCCCAGCCATTCACAACAGCATCAGAACCAACACCTTCAAAAGTCACTGAATTAGCCGCAAGACTTTTATTTTCAATTACAGCATCACCATTCAACAAATAACTTGGATCTGTAATATTTCCGATTAATCTTACGACTAAAGGACGGCTGTCACTTCCTTTTTTGAAACCATCCAAAATAGTTTGTAATCCTACACAAGGATTTGCATTAGCGCCTGTTACGTTCAGGGAAACTGTATTTTTTGTTCCTTGAGTGATGTAAATAACCACTGCATTGGATTTTAGAGTTCCGTCCAGATTGTATGCTCCGGGAATTCTTCCGTTGCTGTGGGCAAAACCTGTTCGGTCATGAGGAAGTACAGTAACTGTGTTGGAAACGGCTTCCGGACCTTCCACATTATTGGTTACGGGAACGACTTTTATGGTGTAATTTCCTGCGCTGAGACCTAAAATATCAGCTCTAAAATAAGAACCGTAACTTCTGATCAATTGGGTATCAATGAGTTTATTGGTCTGTCCGCCACCGGTGTAATAAACTCTGTAACTGTCAACTCCGCTTATTGGAGTCCATTTTATGTACGCTGTTTCAAGCCAACCTGTGGCTTGGGTTATGGTAACTTGTGCTTTCAGCAAAATGGAGCTGAAGAGTAGCACAAAATAAATAAAGAATTTTTTCATGATTGATAATATTAGTTTAGTTGTAAAATTGATTTTGTAACGTGCAATCGATTGCTTTCAAATATATATAAATTTTCAATATAAATCATTTTGTTGTGAAATTTATCATAAAAAAGTTTGTAACTGCTTTATTCTAAAAGGTTTTCGGTTTTTAGTTGAAAATATGTTAATCGTATAACCTTGGAATTAAAGGTCAATTCTAATTTCCTGAAAAAGTGGATAATGTAACGAAAAAGAGATTTAATTGGGAAAAATAGATTTTAGATCAAATAAAAATGGAGTAGTTATTAAAATCATTCAAGTTCTTTTATCTTGAAATTTGGCTGTTTTAAAAATGATACTTAGTTTTAATATTTAAAAGAAGAAAATACATTTACAAAAAAACAAATAATGAAAAAAAGAGTATCCTTCAAAATGTTTCTAAAGCCCGGTTGCGAAAACGAATATGAAAAAAGGCACAACGAAATTTGGCCGGAACTAAAGGCATTATTAAAAGAATCGGGAGTTTCGGATTATACGATCTATTGGGATAAAGACACCAATATTCTTTTTGCTCATCAAACGGTTTCGGAAGGTGCAGGTTCTCAGGACTTAGGAACTTCTGAAATTGTAAAGAAATGGTGGAATTATATGGCGGATATTATGGAAACCAATCCGGATAACTCTCCAATAAGCATTCCTTTAAAAGAGGTTTTTCATTTAGAGTAAATGGTTGATTCTCTTTGTCTTGAAAGCTTTTTTTAATGCAATATATATTATTTTGTTCCAACAATAAATCGATCATTTTCTGATAAATCTTTAACAAGCTCAACTTCTGAAAACAAATCTTTATAAAGATTCAAAGTTTCCAGACCCAATTTTTGATTAATTTCTAAAAATAATAACCCATTTTTATTTAAATTTTTTTCAGAATCTTTGGCTATTTTTCGGTAAAAAATCAAAGCGTCAGAAGTAGGAGAGAAGAGTGCCATTTTGGGTTCAAATTCTTTCACAGAATCGGCAATTTCGGTCTCTTCTTCAATTCCTATATAAGGTGGATTTGAAATAATAATATCATAATTTTCAGTCAATTCAAAATTCAGATAATCTGCATGGATAAAATTGATTTTCAATTGATGAAAGTCTGCATTCTTTTTTGCAACTTCTAAAGCTTTTTCAGAAAAATCAATTGATGAAACTTCAGCTTCAGGAAAATGTTTTTTTAAAACTAAAGGAATTATCCCGCTTCCGGTTCCGATGTCGAGGATTCTCAGCTTGTGAATTGTGAATTGTGAATTGTGAATTTTTTGAATCGCGATTTCCAATAATTCCTCCGTTTCAGGACGTGGAATTAGCACATTTTCATTCACAAAAAACTTCATTCCATAAAATTCTGTTTCACCTAAGATCTGCAAATATGGCTTTCCTGTTTGTAATTCTGAAACGATATTTTGGAATTTTTCTTCATTTTCTGAAGATATTTTCTGATCTGCAAATTGTCTTTGCTGGATACTGTTTAATTCTAAAATATTTTCTACAAAAATCTGAAAGATAAACGCACTTTCTGATTCTGTATAAATTTCCGACAGACTTGTTAAAAAATATTTTTTGAGTTCTGATACTGTCATTTTATTAATAAAACATTTCTGTTTTTCTATTTTTTAGTTCAATTTTATTTTCGCCAACCTGAAATTCATCCATTAAAGGTAAAGTAGCTTTTCTGTTGATTTTTTCTTTCCAGCTTTTGGTTTTTACAGTATTATTTTCATCACAATTTTCAGATGAATAATCAAATATTGCATCTCCTGTTGATAAATTATAATCCAATGACTGGAAATAATCACATGGAGAGCCAAAATTTACTGATGCTCCAATTAGGTACCAATTGTTGTTTTGAAACCTGTATCTATGGGTATAATTCCACTTTTGTCGGCTTCCTCCGAAATGATTGACGATAATCGTTTTGTTTTTAATGCTGATTCCTTCGTAAGGATTTCCCATCATTCCGCCATGTTCGGTAGAAAGAATAGGATTGGTCGACTGGTGCCACAATACCCAATTTTCACCTTCTTTTTTATAAATAGCTAAACTTTGTGCGAATCCTAAATCACCTTCGATTGGAGTTTCGTAAACGTAAACGGCTTCTTCTTCAGGGCTGTCGTCTAAATTTCCAAACTGTTTGTCTTTTAAAGTCCAATATTTAGGAGTGAATTCTTCAAGAGTTTTTGCTTTTTTTAACGTGATTTCTGAATCAAAATCTCCACTTTCTACCGCTTTTTGAAAGGCATTTGCTGTAGTTTGCTTTTCGTCTGATATTTTTGGAATATTTTTTCTAATATTTTCTGCATCTTTTGGAAATTCAGGTAAAATAAAACTTCTAGGTTTGGAATTTGAATCGTAATATTTTATTTCACGATATTCATAATCAATGAGCTCTTTTTTACTGTTAATTCCTTCGTCTGGATCTTGTCTGTAGTGTTTTTTTGAAATCCAGTTTCCCTGTTTATCGTAAGTATATTCAAAAGATTCGGCATATAAAGGATGTCCTGTATATTCTATGCTTTGCTCAAAAACAAGGTTGTTATGATCATCATATTTTCTGGTGGTTTTCATAGATTTTTCTGTTCCAAGCATGTGATATTGCTGTTCAACACGCTCCAGATAATCTTTTGAATACTCATATTCCGTTTTATTTTCCAGGGAATTGTGATTTGCGAACCAAATTTCAGAAAGTAAGTAGCCATTTTTATCATAAGTGAAAGTCACATCGCGATTTTCAATAACGTAATTTTTAATATCAATAGGTTTGTAAGTCCCATTCATCCATTGATAGCGATGGATTTTAGATTGATACAAAGGTGTTTTTTTTGTAAGAATGGGAAATTCAAAAATATATTCTTCTTCAGGATTGGCTACAGAATCATAACCGTAATCAATGATTTTAACGGTTGTCTTTTTTGCCTCGGAAGTGATGTTATATTTTGTGTAACCCTCATAAATAAAGGATTTATTTTCGCCTATCTTATAATCTATTTCCTCTTGAAGGTAATTATCTTTGTTGTAAAAAAGCCAGTTATAATTGTAATATTTTTTGTTTTCAATTAATTCTTTAAGAACGAGAAGATTATTTTTATAATGAAATTTTTCTACAACAGAATTTTTATCGTAAGTAGATTTTCGGTACAATTTTCTACCGTCTGGAAGATATTCTGTATATGATTCTCTTGTATAAGAAAGACCATTGAATTTTGCAGAAATACTATCATTTTTTTCAGGTTTTTTAAATTTTGTAACTGAAAAAAT
Organism: Chryseobacterium sp. GW823-FHT05E08; assembly: GCF_058795655.1. NCBI lineage: Bacteria > Pseudomonadati > Bacteroidota > Flavobacteriia > Flavobacteriales > Weeksellaceae > Chryseobacterium > Chryseobacterium sp. GW823-FHT05E08. The sequence continues at coordinate 328,433 of NZ_JBXAHY010000001.1, forward strand.
ATTGTTTGTCTTAAAACTTATTGAATCTTCGTAAGGACTGTTAAAAGTATGGTTATCTAGAAATCCGTTAATTGATGCTTCTTTTTTTTGAGCACAGCTAAAGATAAAACTCATCGAAAAAACAAGTTTTAAAACTTTTGGAAATATCAAATTTCGAATTTCTGTATTATTCATTTATCTTGTAAAAACGAGTTTTGTATCTGTAGATTTTTCTTCGTTGATTCTATAACCTTCGTAGTTGAACGCTTTTACGTCATTTAAAGTTTTTGCATTGGTTTCTGCGCAGAATCTTACGACCAAACCTCTCGCATGTTTTGTGTAAACGACGATTGTTTTCAGTTTTCCGTCTCTTAATTCGTAAAAATCAAAATCGATTACGGGATGATTTAGCTTTTTTCTGTCAATTACTTTTCCGTATTCGTTGCTGCATAAATGAAGAAGAACTTCATTTTTTTTCATCTCAGAATTCAATTGTTCGGTCACTTTTTCTTTCCAGAATTCGTACAGATTTTTATAATTTTCAAACTCGAAATTACGTCCCATTTCCAGTCTGTAAAGCATTACTTTATCAGACGGTTTCAATAAACCATACAATCCGGAAAGTATTCTGTAGTTTTTTTGTAAATAATCTACAGCATTTTTATCTAGAGTTTTAGCATCTAAACCTCTGTAAACCTCACCTGTAAAGGCAAACATGGCTGGTGCAGATTCTTTTGCGGTGGGTTTATCTTTCCATTTTTGGTTTCTTTCCCAGTTTTCATCGGCCAGTTTTGGCGAGATTTCCATTAGTTCAGAAAGATATTTTGGAGATTTATGTTTTAAATGCGATTGTAAAAGTGCTGCTTCTTCAATGAATTTAGGCGTAGTTGTTCTCAAAAGGTCTGTTGCGTTTTCTACGTTCATCAATTTGGCAGGAGATGTTATTATTTTCATACTGTTTAAAAAGCGGATAAATGTTTAATATCAATAAAATTCATGATCATCAAAGACACAAAATCAAATAGAAAATGGCACATGATAATGATTTTAATATTCGAATATAATTTATAAAATACAGCAAAAACGATCCCAATAAAGAGAGGTCCTACAACCTGACCAATCGTTCCGTATGTGCTGTGAAGAATTCCAAATAAAATGGCGGAGATAATGACTCCTAAAACTGGACTGTTGTATATGTTTTCAATTCTTGGTTGGATATAACCTCTCATTAAAACCTCTTCTACAACGCCTGCAGTTAGGCAAGTAAAAATAATTAAAAAGTAATTATTCTTAAAAATCGATTGCAGCTGAATGAGTTTATCACTCATTTTTTCATGCGTAATAAGAAAGATCAAACCATTTAAAAGCGCTCCTCCAATCGCGCAAATAAAATAAAGACAAAGCACGGCGCTAATATAAAATGAGATTGGATATTCTTTGTCTTTCCAAATCGTAATGGGACTTTTCTCGATTAATTTACTATAGAGAAAAATCAACAGCAAAACGATCCAAATAACAATTCTGCTATTCAAAAACAGACCGGCTGTCATGGTTTTTACTCCTGTAATTAAACTGAGAAAAGGAAAAACATAAAGCATCACTAAAGCAAGAAGCACAAAAGTGAGTAAAATTCCTAAAGAATATTTTCCGTTAAAACTCATAAAATGATTGAGAAATTATAATTAAATAATTCCTTTTCCTTGTCTGATCAATTCAGGTTCGCCGGAAGTAAGGTCTACAATTGTTGAAGCTACGTTGTCACCGTACCCTGAATCAATGACAATATCAACTAAATGATCATATTTTTCGGCAATTAATTCTGGATCGGTAGAATATTCAATGATTTCGTCATCATCTTTTATGGAAGTTGAAGCAATCGGATGTCCTAATTTTTCAACAATAAGTTGTGGGATCGGGTGATCCGGCACACGAATACCGATCGTTTTGTGACCTTTATAGGCTAAAGGCACACTTTTATTGGCATCTAAGATAAATGTGAAGGGTCCAGGAAGGTGACTTTTCAAAAACCTGAAAACCGAAGTATCAATAGGTCTTGTAAAATCTGAAAGATGGCTTAAATCATTACAAATAATAGAGAATTGAGCCTTCTCAAGTTTCATTTTTTTGATCTGAGCCAGTTTTTCCATGGCTTTTATATCAAAAATATTACAACCTAACGCATAAATAGTATCGGAAGGATAAATGATCAATCCGCCATTATTTAAACATTTAATTACCTCATTAATAAGATTTTCCTGAGGGTTTTCCGGGTAAATTCTTAGTATTTTTGCCATAGTACAAAGATACAAATATTAAAATAGTTTTCATAAAACTCCTTTATTTAAAAGAAAAATTAGGATTTTAAAAAAATTGTCGTACATTTGCAATCCAATATCGCGGGATGGAGCAGTAGGTAGCTCGTCGGGCTCATAACCCGAAGGTCATAGGTTCGAGTCCTGTTCCCGCTACTAAGTTAAGTGCTTTCGGTAAGCACTCTAAAGATACAC
>NZ_JBXAHY010000001.1:331017-843319 GCF_058795655.1 Chryseobacterium sp. GW823-FHT05E08
ACGCGGGATGGAGCAGTAGGTAGCTCGTCGGGCTCATAACCCGAAGGTCATCGGTTCGAGTCCGGTTCCCGCTACTAAGTTAAGTGCTTTCGGTAAGCACTCTAAAGATACACCGCGGGATGGAGCAGTAGGTAGCTCGTCGGGCTCATAACCCGAAGGTCATCGGTTCGAGTCCGGTTCCCGCTACTAAATTAAGAGAATCACATTGTGGTTCTCTTTTTTTTGTTCAATCAATTCTAAATTTTTACAAAATTATTTTCAAAACATTTTCTACAGTCTTTATGTATTAATTTTTTACGCATCTTTATGATAAAATTTAATAAAATGGAAACTGTCATTATTTCTGAGAGAGAAAAATCAGTAGTAACAGATATAATTCTTGTTACGATTTTCGGTTTAGTTCCATTATTTTTTTTTATTAAATGGTTAATATCATCGGATGATGTTGCTGGTAGCATCTGTATTAGCGTTTTGATAGTAGCAATACTATTTTTCCCGATTGTTGTAATATCAGGCTATATCTGGGATGTAAAACAGAAAATAGTATTGTCTGAAACCGGAATAATATTATGCTACGGAAGAAATATTGTAGATATTTTACATGGTGAGGGAAGCTTCAGAATATTTCCTGATAATGAAATCAATTGGAATAAAATAACAGGCTTTGATATAAGTTCTGAAGAACGTCGGGAGGCGACTGAAGGTGGCGGTTATTCTACTACAATAAGGTATAGTCTCCTTATTAAAATCCGAAATCCAAAAGTGATTGTATATAATGCTCAGGAGTTCAAGATAAATTACTCTACTATCAGGTTGGGAAAATTTAAGGAACATCCTAATGAAATATTAGGAATTTGCGAACGGTTTCAAAAAGCCATTCAAAATGAAAATCATTACATTAATTAACAATTTATTAAATAAAAAAAATCCCACTTCAAAAAAGCGGGATTATATATTATTGAGCTATTGTAGCGTAAGGACTTAATTTGTAGTCTTCAGCATTGGTTTGATCCATAAAATCTTTCTTCTGCATTCCTTTCATTCTTCCTGCAGCATCGCTTGCATTGAAATAAGCTTCACTTAGTTTCGTTGCCATTTCAGCAGGGTTAAAATCTATTTTAGTATCACCTTCTACACCCAAATATCCGTTCTTTTTAGTTAGGTAAGTGATGTAATTTTTATAGTTGATCATTGTATCCCTGAACATTCTGTTATGATATTCAAGACATTTTTTAGATTTTTTATTTGAATTGTTTAGGATACAGCTAGACATATTTCCTCTGTACAAACGCCATTCTTGCTCTACTTTTGCATACTCTTTCCCTAAAGCGGTCTTTCCGTTAATTAGGATATTGTTGTCGCCTTCTTTAGTTGCGATTGTCTGCAAATGTCCTATAACAAGAGGAACTGTTTTTTCAATTTTTGCTTTAGTTTCTTTTAAAGTTCCAAAATCTGCTGCAGGAGAATTTTTCTTTTGAGCAGTCGTTACATTAAAAATAAGTAGTAATAGTACAATCAATAAATTATATCTTTTCATGAGAAATTTTTAAAGCACTAAAATAAATATATTTTCTCAGTTTAAACAAATAGATTTTAATTTTATTTAATAAAAATTAACAAGTTTTAAGAATTTGTGTTCTATTCCTAAATTTTACTGCCGATTAATAAGGTAATAAATTCGATCAATTAAAAATTTAACATATTTTAATAAAATTTATTTAATTGATTTTCAGAACTTTATATTAATTAATCTTTTATCACTAAAAAAATAGTTGTTGGAGTAAAATTTATTTCTACATTTGTATAACTAATTTCTTAGTGATATAGAATTTTGATACAATTTTATATCATATTTAATGATAAATGAAACAGGATATGATAATTCAGACGTTAACAAAAGCAGAAGAGCAGGTAATGCAGTATTTATGGAAACTAGAAAAAGGATTTTTAAAAGATGTCCTTGATCTTTTTCCTGAACCAAAACCGCATACCAATACTGTTTCAACTATTTTAAAAGTGTTGAAAGACAAAGAGTTCGTAGACTACAGCGTTTACGGAAGACAGCATGAATATTTCCCGTTGATCTCAAAAGAACAGTATTCGGGGAAAACCATGAAGAGCCTTGTGAAAAACTATTTTAAAGGTTCTTATAAAAGTGCCGTTTCATTTCTTGTAGAAAAAAATGAAATGACCGTTGAAGATCTTGAAATTTTATTAAACGAACTCAAAAAGAAAGACTAGCTATGGAAGCAATACTTCTATACTTTGTAAAAGTAATTTTATCTTCTGGTGTAATGTTTTTGTATTATCAGTTGTCTTTAAAAGACAAGACGTTTCATCATTATAACAGATTTTATTTACTGTCTGCAATATTGATATCACTATTATTACCGCTGATCACGGTGGATGATTTTACGATAGAGGTAAATAATGATGTTTACAGCTTGCTGGATAAAATACAGAATTTTAATACAACCAAAAACATAGAAAATGACCACACTTATTTTAGAATTATTTTTTCAGCTTTGGGATTGGTTTCTCTCTATTTTTTAGGAAGATTCATTTACGGGATCTTTAGAATACAACAGCTTAAAAGCCAATTTCAAAAAGAAAGTTTTGATGGTATTAATTTTTACCATACAAACCTCACCGAAGCTCCTTTCTCTTACTTTAAAAACCTTTTCTGGAAGAATACAATTATATTGAATTCAGACATTGGAAAACAGATTTTAAAGCACGAAATGGTGCATATTGAGCAGAAACATTCATTCGATAAAATTTTTATTGAAGTGATTACTTCCGTTTTCTGGTTCAATCCGTTTTTTCATATCATTAAAAAAGAAATAAGTTTAATTCACGAGTATCTGGCTGATAAAAAGGCCGTAAAACAATCGGACACAAAAGCATTTGCGCAGATGCTTTTAGCAAGTCACTTTTCCGGAACACAGTTACCTGCAACCAGTCCGTTTTTAAGTTCAAATCTAAAAAAACGACTCAAAATGTTACAAAAACCTAAAACCAAATTCGGGTATGCGCGAAGAATTTTTGCATTGCCGGTTTTATTTTCAGTGGCTTTTGCCTACATGGTAAATGCTAAAAATAAAGAAATTAAAGAAACAAATATTGCCATTGAGGAAGCTGTTTCTCAAATCAAAAAAGACACGATAAGACCAGAAAAAAGCAGAGATATAATTGTTACTCCCAAAGCATATAAAAAATCTGATGACGAGAAAAAAATTGCAGATCTCAGTAAAAAAATACAGGAAAAAAGTAAAGCTTTAAAGGAATTAAAACCGGAAAGCAAAGAATTTCAAAAACATGTCGACGAATTGGGAGAGCTTTCTTCTGAAATTGGCAAAATTGCAAGTTCTGATAATTTCCAGAAAACAGTATTAGCCTACAGAATGGATGGTTCTGAAATGAAAAATATCAATGATTTTTTCAAATCAGACGAATGGAAGAGCAAAGTAAAAGAGCTTAAAAGCATGAATATTGAAATGCCGGAAATGCCAGAAATGAATTTTGATTTTCCTGATGTTCCTCCATTTCCAAAAACTCCGAATGCTCCGGACGCACCAAACGCGCCACGTTCGCCGAATACTTCAAAAGTTAGGGTTTATAAATTTAATGATTTAAAAGACATGAAATGGAGCCCGGAAGCTGATATGGTATTTGCTGAAAGAGCCAAAGAATCTGCATCAACAGCTAAAAAAAGAGCTGAACTCAACAGAAAAAGAGCAAAACTTGATGAAAAGAGAGCGAAATTAGAAGGTGAGAGAGCAAAACTTGACGTAGAAAGAAGAGTCTTGGAAGGAAATAACAGAAGAGTTTACATCCAAAGTAATAACTTTAGAAATATTCCGCAAGATAAAATGTTGAGAATCAGTGCTCAGACTATGAAAATGAATAAAGGCCAGAACGATAGTTTTACAATAACAACTACTGGATCTGGAAGTGTTGTTGGTGATACTGGAGATATGAAAATTTTTATTGATGGAAAACCTTCTACAAAACAAGATATGGAAGCTTTAAAACCAAATGAAATTTCTTCAATGAATATCATGAAAAATACCAATAACGGGAAAACAGAAGGCAGCATACAAATTCAGACCAAAAAATAAAGTTCATTAAAGCTTTGTTGATATTTAAATTGACAAAGCTTTTTTATTTAATACCATAAATATGAAAAAAATACTATTCTTTTTGCTTGTAAGCATATGTGCACATGCACAGATCAACCGATTTTATTATGATTACAAATATATTTCAGATTCCACTAATAAAGCGGAAGTGAAAAGTGACATAATGCTTTTGGATATTGATAAAAATGGGTCAAAATATTATAGCCGTGAAAAATTTGCATCAGATTCTATCACAAAGGCGGATATTGCAAAACAGCTCAAAGGCGGATTTGGCGGAAGCATAAATATCAAAAAAAATATAAAACCGGGAACGATTTTCACGACCGTTACAAAAGCTTATCCTGATTATAAAGTATCGCTTTCAGATAAAATAGGACAAACAACCTATAAAGTGGCAGAAGACCAAAAACCCGAATGGAAAATTCTTTCCGAAAAACAAAAAATTGGAGAATATAATACTCAAAAAGCGACAACAACTTTTGGAGGAAGGCAATGGGTAGCATGGTTCAGTGCTGATATTCCTTTTCAGGACGGGCCCTATAAATTTTACGGATTACCTGGTCTAATTGTGAAATTGGAAGATAAAACAGGTTCGCATATAATGACTTTAATTGGTAATAAAAAAACAGAGGTAAGTGCTGAGGAAGAACTTCAGTTACCGGGTGTTACAATGATTGGAATGGGCGGTAAAGATATTGAGGTAAGTAAAAAGCAATTTAAAAAAGCCTGGAAAGATTATCAGACAGATCCTACAAAAGATATGAAACAGTCAATGAGTACTCTTCCCGCTGGTGCTGTGGTTAAAATGAGAAATCAGGACGGAAAAGATATCGATATGAACGAAATGTACAGGAATATTGAGAAAAGAGCAAAAGAAGAAATACTGAAAAATAATAATAGAATAGAACCGGATTTATACAAATAATCAGTCTATTAATAATAATCCGATAGAGCCAGATTTGGTGAAGTAGGTAAACTAATTTTTTAAATTTGAAACAGGGTAGAAAGTGATTTTTATCCTGTTTTTATTATCTTTAAACGCTAAAAAAACTAAAAATCAAATTAAAACATGAAGAAAATACTATTGTTATTCTTTCTCTTGTCGGTACTTATTATTGATGCACAATATCAAAGGTTTGTCTATGAATATAAATTTGCCATAGATTCAACAGCAAAAGATAAAACTGAAACTGAATTGATGAATCTCGATATTGCTCCAAAAGGATCAAAATTCTACAGTAAAGATTATCAGGAATTAGATTCGTTGATGATTGCATATATGCAAAAACAGGTGAAATTGGGAATTAAGGATATTAGCCTTTCCGGAATGGGATATAAAGGAGAAATGAGGTATTTTGTTGAGAAAAGTTATCCCGATTATGTTTTAAGTTATTTTAATTCTCTCCTTTCGGACGAATACTTGGTACAAGATACCCGAAAGCAGCAATGGAAAATTCTTTCAGATAAAGAAAAAATAGGGAATTTTAATGTTCAAAAAGCTGTTTGTGATTTTGCGGGCAGAAAATGGACAGCTTGGTTTACGACAGATATTCCGATTCAGGATGGACCGTATAAATTCCATGGATTGCCAGGTTTAATTATAAAATTGGAAGACAATACGCACTCTCATATATTTGAACTTAAAGGAGTCAAAAAACTTCCGCAAACAGCTGAATGGAAAAGCCAAAAAGAGAAGAAAAGATATAATGCTCTTATTACTTTAAATCAGGAAAAATATAAAAAAGTTTTTAAAGATTATCTTCAAGATCCTATGAAAGGGCAGCGACAATTATTGAATAACGGAACTATTATTGAAATGCGGGATGAATCCGGAAAAGTGATAGATCCTGCTAAGCAGATGCGCGAAGATGAAAAAAGGCTTAAGGAAAAGATGAAAAAGCAGAATAATATTCTTGAATTGGATCTATTGAAATAAAAATAAACCCTTGAAAAGTAATTTTCAAGGGTTTTATATTTTACAGTAAGCTTAATTTTACGCTAATTTCTGAGAATCTGCAATAAACTGAGCCAATCCGCTGTCTGTTAATGGGTGTCTCAACAAACTCAAGATTGGAGGAAGTGGAGAAGTAATAACATCAGCACCGATTTTAGCACAGTCAATAATGTGCATTTGGTGACGGATAGACGCTGCTAAAATTTCAGTTTCATACATATAATTATCAAAAATTAATCTGATTTCCTGAATTAAGTTTAATCCGTCAGTAGAAATATCATCAAGTCTTCCCAAGAAAGGAGAAACGTAAGTTGCACCTGCTTTTGCAGCTAAAAGAGCCTGTCCGGCAGAGAAAATTAATGTACAGTTAGTTTTGATTCCTTTGTCAGAAAAATATTTTAAAGCTTTGATACCGTCTTTAATCATTGGAATTTTCACAACGATATTCGGGTGGATTGCAGCCAATTCATCACCTTCTTTGATCATTTCTTCGTAAGTTGTAGAAAGAACTTCAGCAGAAATATCTCCGTCTACGATCTCGCAAATTGCTTTATAATGATTTTTGATAGCCTCAGCTCCCTGAATTCCTTCTTTAGCCATTAAAGACGGGTTAGTCGTTACACCATCTAAAATTCCAAGGTCTTTAGCTTCTTTAATTTGCTCTAAATTGGCAGTGTCAATAAAAAATTTCATTTGTTTAAAGATTTATTTATACAAAGATAAACAATCCTTTTTGAGTGGAAAATTTAATTAGGAATTAGGAATTAGGAATTAGGAATTAGGGTTTTTATAAATGACTAAAATTTTTCACAATCATCTGTGCAAATCTGTGAAATCTGTGGGAAATAAAATAACAGCAAAATTCCTAACTTTGTTATCAATGAAAAACCACTTCACAGCTCAGCTCGAAATCATCGGCATCAATCCTTTTATTTTTATTCCTGAGAAAATTTTAAATGAAATTTTTGAAACTTCAGGAAAAAATAAAAGTCCAATTCCCGTGAAAGGAACTGTAAACAGTAAAGAATTCAAGCAAAATTTAATGAAATATTTAGGAGAATGGCGGTTATACATCAATTTGACCATGCTAAAAGATTCTCCAAAAAGAATAGGTGAAATAATTGAAGTTTCCGTTGAATTTGATAATTCAGACAGAACAATTTCCATTCATCCTCAATTGGATAAAGCGATTAAAGAAAATCCTGTTGCCTTAAAAAATTTTGAAAATTTAATTCCGTCAAGAAGATTAGAATTGATTCGTTACATCAATAATTTAAAAACAGAAGCCAGCATCCAAAGAAATATTGAAAAAATAATCAAACATTTGCGTGGCGAGACTGACTTTTTTGGTAAGAATATTAATTAAAAACAATAAAAAAATCCGGGAAAATTTTCCCGGATTTTACTTTATTTTATGAATTTAAAGCTTTACTCAGTTTTACAGCATCCTGATTGGTAGGATCATACTGTATAGATTTTGCAATATGTTCTTTTGCTTTAGCAGGATCAGATTGTTGTTCTGCAAAGGCAATATAGAAATAAGCGTAAGCTAAATTTTTCTTATTCTGTTCCACCTCTTCCTGTTTTACTGTCGCAATATATTTCTCATAAGAAAGTTTTGCGTTGGCATCATCTTTAGCCGCTTGATAAGCGTATGCCTGACTGTAATATGATGGAGCCCAGTCCGGTAACAGAGCAGATATCTTTTTCCAGGTATCAACTGCGTTTGTCCAGTCTGATGCTTCCTGATATGCTGTAGCCAATTTTGCTAATGATTCTGTATCCTTGGGATTTGTTTCGATTTGTTTTTTAAGTCCGTCAATCGTTGCATTACCAGATTGAGCAGTAGCAGCCGTAGCTGTTGTACTGCTTGCAGTATCCGTTTGCGTTGTTTGTGCATTTACAAAACTTGCACTTCCTACAAGGATTAAACCTAAAAACACATTTTTGATATTAATTTTAGTCATTTTCATAATCTTACATTTTTAAAATTCTAATTTTTAAAATTCAATAATAATTCCACAAAGGCTTAAATTTTAGAAGCTTTAAGTTTTTTTAGAAAATATTAACGGATAAATGCATTTTTTTAGCGTAATTTTTGATTCATCGATGTTTGAGTTATCTTTGTAATTCGAGTTTTATTTTTAATAATCAATATAATTTTCTTGTATGAACATCATATTAGCCTCAACTTCCACAATTTTTGGTGGTGAATATTTAGAATATTTAAGAGAAGAATTAATCCAACTATATAAAGGAATTGATGAAGTAATCTTCGTTCCTTTTGCAAGGCCGGGTGGAATTTCCCATGACGATTACACCGCAAAAGCCCGTTCATTCTTTGAAACAATTAATATTAAAGTAAAAGGTCTTCATGAGTTTGAAGATAAAATTGAAGCTTTAAACAACGCTAAAGGATATTTTACGGGCGGAGGAAATACTTTTTTATTGGTTAAAACTTTACATGAAGAAAATTTGATGTCAGTTTTAAAATCAAACGTAGAAAGTGGAAAAGCGTATTTAGGATGTAGTGCAGGAAGTAATATTGGCGGACAAAATATGAAAACTACGAATGATATGCCGATCGTTTATCCGCCAAGTTTTGATTGTATGGGATTGGTTCCTTTTAATTTAAATCCACATTATTTAGATCCCAATCCGGACTTGAAACATAATGGAGAAACCAGAGAAACCAGAATCAAAGAATTTTTAACGCAAAATGATCTTAAAGTTGTAGGACTTCGTGAAGGAAACTGGATCAGAAGAATTGGCAATAAAATTTCCGTTGAAGGAAGTGAACTGACAAGGATTTTTGAAAAAGGAAAAGAGCCGTACGAGATTGAAGCTGGAAGTGAACTTTTGTAAGGTTAAAATATGAAAAAAATAGCTTCTGTTTTCTTTCTATTATTTTATTGTTTCTTTTATTCTCAAGATCTTAAAGTTTCAGATGAAGAAATTTATGAAGTAATAAATTTTATAATTAAAGACGGCAGTCAAAAACCATTTAAAGAGATTAAAATTATTACAGAAGATCCAAATGTAAAAAGAGATTCTAGATATTATGATGATAAAATATTAAAAGAGTTTTTTAATGTTAAAGATCTAAAAGTTATTAAGGATCAATATACAACTATCAATGATTTTTTGTTGAATCCTAAATATATTTTGAATTTAAGAATCATACATAAAGAGGAATTACTAAATTATAGCTCATCAGGTAAGAGTTTTTGGACTGAATTCAATAAAAAACATGGGAATGTTGCATTTATGTTCGTAGGTAAACCATTGTTCACTTCAGATAAAAAAAGAGTCATTATTAATTATGGTTACTATTGTGGAGGACTTTGCGGAAAGGGAGAAAGGGTAATACTTAAAAAAGAGAAAAATAGTTGGATAATAGAAAAGGTTGTATCAGGTTTCATAAGTTAGTTATGATTGTATTTAGCCAAAATCTTTATATTTGATATGAATAAACAAAATGCAATGAAAAAAACGTTTGCTGTTCTTGTGCTTTCAACTCAGCTTATTTTCGCTCAAAATATTGCCCAAAAACTGGATAAAGCAACCAAAGAGTTAATGGATTCTTCGGGAGCTGTTGCTTCCAACTTATCTTTTTATGTGTCTGATGAAAGCGGAAATTTTATTTACGAATACCAAGGAAATAAAGGACTTTCAACGGCTTCTACACAGAAAATATTCACTGCAGGAGCAGCTTTGGAAACTTTAGGCAAAAATTATACATATAAAACAACTTCAAGCTATTCCGGAACTATTTCGGGAGGAAATCTGAACGGAAATCTTTTCATTTCATCAAATGGCGATCCCACGTTGGGAAGTTGGCGTTACGAAGCTTACAAACCGGAAAATTTTAAAAAGAAATTCATTGAAGCCGTAAAAAAATCAGGCATTACAAAAATTTCGGGAGATTTAATTATTGATGATTCTTATTTTGATCATCAGACAATTCCCGGAGGTTGGCCTTGGGATGATCTTGGAAACTATTATGGAGCTGGAGTTTGGGGTGTGAATTGGCGAGAAAATCAGTTTGATATTAATATTAATGGAACAGAATTTAAGAATTTTTCCTATCCTTTGGAAGGCGTAAAATGGTTGAATGATTTAAAAACAGGAGGAAATTCAGATCAAAGTTTAATTTTCACAGCACCACATTCTGATGTTGCTTTAATCAATGGAACTTTACCCGCAGGAAAGACGGTAACCGTTTCAGGATCAGTGCCAAATCCACCATTGCAATTAGGTGTTGAAGTCAAAGATTGGTTGAAAGAATCAGGAATTGAACTTTCAGGAAAAGTAGTTACCAATTCCCAACTAGAATTAGAAGGAAAACAGGTTTTACAGGCTCCAAAAGCGAATATAATTCTTACGTATGAATCTCCGACTTTAGACAAGATCGTTTATTGGTTTTTAAGAAAAAGTATCAATATGTATGGGGAAACTTTCATTAAAACCTTAGGAAAGGAGAAAAAAGGTGATCCAAGTTTCAAAAGTGGAGTAGCTTACCTTAAAGAATTCTGGAAATCAAAAGGAATTAACGCCAGTATGATCAATTTTGCCGACGGAAGCGGACTTTCACCACAGAATTACGTTTCTGCAAAAGCAGAAGTTCAGGCTTTGTTGTATGCAAAAAAGCAGGCTTGGTTTGAAGCTTATTATGACGGTTTTCCAACACAGGATAACGGTATGAAAATGAAAAGCGGAACCATGAGTGATACAAAATCCTTCGCAGGATATCATACCTCCAAAGATGGAAAAAAATATGTGTTCTCTATAATTATTAATAATTATCAAGGGAGTGGAAGTACAGAGTTGCAGAAAATTCTGAATGTTTTAAAATAAATATGATTATCCGTAATTTGACGAACCTTAAAACAGTTAGTAGTCAAAATATCTTTGCGTGCTTTGCGTTAAAAAAAAGCATTATAATTAAAATCGGATATTCAAAAAAATAAATTATCTTGAGAAAATCCATATTTGCCAGATTAAATAACTGGATTACTTTTACCTTAATGACCATTGTGGTACTCACAATTGTTATTGCATCTACGATTTTGATTAATTTTCTCCGTAAAGAGGAAATCAAAAGAGTTGATATTTTGGTGAGTGCCCTAAAGTTTCAACAGGAAGTTGCTACTCCCAATTTAGAAATTCAGGCATTGCTTCTTCAGATTTATGGTTCTAATAGTACGATTCCTGTTATTCTTTTAGATAAAGATGATAGAATCATAGAACATAAAAATCTACCACAAGACATTGAAAATGATCCCGTAAAAATAGTGACTTTAGCCAAAAAAATGGCAAAAAGCTACAGCCCTATTGAAATTGAAATTGCAGAAGGAAACAAACAGATCGTTTTTTATGATAACTCTCCGTTGCTGAATAATTTACGGTATTCTCCATTTATATTAGGATTTTTTATTTTATGTTATTTCTTATTTTCGTTTTGGTTTTTCAGAACAATAAAGAAGACCGATGAAGGTTACCTTTGGGCAGGTTTAGCAAAAGAAACTGCTCACCAAATCGGAACTCCATTATCTTCAATGATAGGCTGGATGGAAATCATGAAGCTTGAAGATCCCGATTCTGAAGGTGTTCACGAGATTGAAAAAGATATTGAAAGATTAAGAACAATTTCAGAGCGATTTTCAAAAATTGGCTCAGTTCCTGAACTTAATGACACCAATTTTAATGCAACAATTCAGGGGAATTTTGATTATCTAAAGACACGAATTTCACGAAAAATTGATTTTAGCTTACATCTTCCAAAATACGATATTCTGGTTCCACACAATAAAATTCTGATGAGCTGGGTAATTGAAAACTTAGTTAAAAATGCAGTAGACGCCATGAAAGGTGAGGGAGCATTGCAAATGTTTGTCTTTGAGAGAAATAAAAATATCTTGATCGAAGTAAAAGATACCGGAAGCGGAATGACCAAGCAACAAGCCAGAAATGCTTTTAAACCGGGATATTCTACTAAAAAAAGAGGTTGGGGATTAGGTTTGTCATTGGCAAAAAGAGTTGTTCAGGAATACCATAACGGTGATATTAAAATTTCCCAGACTGAAGTTGGGAAGGGAACTACTTTTAGAATAACGATTAAAAAAGGATAGGAATTTTTTTTAACACGAATAGCACAAATTTGACCACTAAAACCACAAATTTTTGTTAGTGCTATTTGTGAAAAAATATTTGTGTTATTCGTGTTTAAAAATAAAAAAAGCGAGGAAAAATTTCCCCGCTTTATTATTTACTATTAACTCAGAATTATTTCTTTCCAGTCAACCACTGATCCTGCAATTTCTTTTCTGCCAGAGTCGGGTTAGCCTTGTATTGAAGCGTTTCCATCGTCAATTTATCAAGAATTGCTTTTCCTTTAAGGTCGATTTTATCCATTTTATCACCATTTTTTCTAAGAACAGTCACAGTTACATTTTGTCCTTCTTTAATGGTTTTAGAATAATTGATAAAGGCCTGTACATTTTTAATATCAATTGTTTTTCCGTCTAAAGCTAAAACTTCATCTGTAATTTTAAATCCGATACTTTTTGAGAAAGGAGATAAAGCTGAACTTTCATCAAAAACAAACGTATTATTTTTCTCGTTGTATCCTGTTTGATTTGGATCTTTAATTAACCAAAAGATTAGCGGAGTTTCCTGCTTGCTGATTTCCACACCTACCTGGCTCAAATATTCTGCATAAGGCGTTGGTTGGCTTCCTGCAATATATTTGCTGTAAAAATCTTTGATTTGAGGATAACCTGTTACAGTTACTAATTCATCAATCAGTTTATCATCTTTGAAAGGTTTGTTTTCACCAAATCTCTGAGACAATTTTCTGATCATATCGCGGTAACCCATTTCACCGTTGGATAGTTTTCTCAATTCAATATCAAGACACATCGTCAAAAGTGTTCCTTTTTCGTATACATTTCTGTATTGATCTTTGTATTGATCCAAAAGAACATTTTTACTCATCATCGTGAACGGCATGGTGTCATCATAGTTCTTAGAATTGGTAATTTTTTCGTTGATTCTCTTTAAGAACTCGTTTTTATCAATTAATCCTTCCTGAATCTGGAATAAATTAGCGAAATATTCCGTTCCGCCTTCATACATCCAAAGATGTTGAGACATTTTAGGATCAGCATAATCAAAGTTGTGAATCTCTTCAGAATGTGTCTTCAACGGATTTACTGTGTGGAAAAATTCGTGAGAAACAACGTCTGTGATGGCTTTATCGATTGCATCTTTCGGCATCATTTCTGGCAATACAACACTTGTAGATTCGTGGTGTTCCAATGCTCCGAAACCTTTAATTTGTGGGCCTTCCGTTCCTGAAAGATAAAGCAGGATTGCATATTTTTTATTGGTATTCATATCACCCAAAAATTTCTTTTGAGCAACAACCATTTTTTCTAAATTATCTTTAAAATCTGTCGCCTTATATTTTCCTGTTGGTGAATAAACTCCCAAAACAAGATCCATTCCTCCTGCATTGAACGTGATATAATCAGGTTTTGTGTACATTAACGGAGAGTCGGTCACTTTTGCGTAATTCGCTAGAACATAAGTGTCTGTAGATTCAGATTTATCTTGGTCAACCAAAGCTGTCGTTCCATAAAAATCGTTTGGTTTCTGAACCACCAATTGATAAGGTACATCCTGCATATTGTCGATATATCCGATGAATCCGTGCGTATTGATCATGTATACTTTTCCTTGTTCGATATCTGTTCCGGACGGAGAAAACACGGCTTTATGCTTTGAAGTGTCCATTTCGTCATCGAAACTGTCATTTACCAAATACGTTACTTTAGTTAAATTCTGAGCATTTTTAAGAGAATACGTATTGTCGTTCACTTTAGTGAAAGTCAGTTCTTTTCCTTTATTATCTAAAAATTTGATGCCTTCTATAAATCTTCCGTAATCGTCCACAGAATAAGTTCCGGGAACGGTTTTCGGGAAATGGAATTTGATGTCGCCTGATTTCATTTTCGGGAATTCCATTGTAACGGCAACTTTATCGTCCTTTACATTCACAAGGTCGATGTTGGTTTTAATAGACTGAGCGCTTACTAAAACAGTAACCAAAACGCTTAAACTTAGTGCTATTTTTTTCATTGAGTTTAAATTATAATTAAATAGTTGTCGTAAAATCCATTTTGTTACGAACTGATGTATTAAACTTTTCTTAAATTTTCAGATTAAAATTATTAAAATTATTAAAATGAGAAAAATGAATATTATTTTAGCCATTAAGATTTTTATTAAGAGATTAAGAATATTAATCTTGACGTTGTTTTAAACTTAAATATATATATGATTTTCTTAATTAAACTTAACTCCTTACATATTCTTAATGGTTCAAATAAATAAAAAAGCAAAACCGATATTTCACGATTTTGCCTTCTATATTTACTGTACTTTCTTGTAATTAATATAATAATTCTTGTTAAACTCAACAGGAGTTCCTTTCTTCAACTTTACCGTCTGCCAGTTTTCGGTTGGATTAATGGTTTGCTCGCCATCAATGAGGATCGGAAGCTTAAGGTTTTTGATCACATTCGTGTAACGAAATTTGAGCTCTTCTCCTTTTTGAGAATACTCCAAAGTCGGAATTTTTATAGTTCTTAAATATTGATTAAAAACACTTGAAAAATCAATACCCGATTTTGATGAAATATAATTTTCAACCTGTTCCGTTGTGACTGTTTGATGATAGAATTCTTTACTCAAACCTCTCAATATCTGCCTGAATTTTTCATCATTATTAATAATTTGACGAATCGTATGGATCATGCTTGCCCCTTTTGGATACATATCGCCACTTCCTTCGTTTCTTACGCCATATTTCCCGATAATCGGAACGTCATTATCAATTTTACTTCTATATCCTTGAGCATAAATATCTGCGGACTTTTTATCCATATATTTTTCGGTAAAAAGGGTCTCAGAATAGGTTGTAAAGCTCTCGTGGATCCACATATCTGCCTGATCTTTTGCCGTGATATTGTTGGCAAACCATTCGTGCCCGCTTTCGTGAACGATGATATAATCCCAGTTTAAGCCAATTCCTGTTCCAAAAAAGTCTCTTCCACGGTATCCGTTTTGGTAACCGTTTCCATAAGCAACATTACTCTGATGTTCCATACCCAAATAAGGCGAATCAACTAGCTTGTAAGAATCTTCATAGAAAGGGTACGCTCCAAACCAATATTCAAAAGCAGAAAGCATGGGTTTTACCTGTTGGAACTGTTTTTTAGCCTTATCTAAATTATAATCCAATACCCAATAATCCAAGTCCAGCGTTCCTTTTTCACCTTTGTAAGTATCTTTAAAGTTGACATATTTTCCAATATTTGGGATGATAGAGTAGGCGTTGATCGGGTTTTTAACCTGCCAAGTGTAGGTTGTTTTATCTCCTTCAGTTTTTTTATCAATCAGTCTTCCATTTCCAACTCCAACTAAATCTTTAGGCGTGATGATTTTCATAACCATTCCATTATCAGGTTCATCACTCCAGATGTCTTTTGTAGGAAGCCAGATTGAAGCTCCGATTCCTTCATCTGCAACGCTCATCCAAGGATTTCCTTTCTCATCTGTTGTGAAAACCCAGCCTCCGTCCCACGGTGCATTTTTAGCGATCACAGGATTTCCGGAATAGGTCACATCAATAGTATATTTTTCTCCTTTTTTGAAGCTTTTATTGGTTTTGATCCAAATAAAACCCCCGTCTTGTTTATATTCTGCAATCGGGAAATTTGCTTCCACTTTATCAGCTTTCATTGGTTGTTGAAGATCAATCTGAAAGGTAGGATTAGCAATATCTTTAATAATTTCAAAGCTGATTTTGTTGGTTCCTTTGATGCTTTTTTGCTCAAAATTAGGTTCAACGGAAAGCTCATATTTTTTCACATCCCAAAAATTTCTAAACTTGGTATTGGAACCTTTTAAAGTATCTTGTTTGGTGAAATTTTCCGGTCTTTCGAAGAATTGTCCAAAAACAAGTCCTGATGCCAATAAAAGTGTATATGAAAGCTTTTTCATTTGAAATTAAATTAATCTACCCAAAAATAGAAAATTTAATACCAACTGAGAAAAAATAAATTATAAACCTCTGTGAAGATTAGTTAAATCCATAAAAAATGATTGTCTTTAGAGCGGAGCAAAGTGCAATGAGTAATTATTATAATTTAAACGCAAAGTTTTAATGTAAAAACATATTACTTTTAAGGAGCAAAGAGATGCGACAGAGTCGCTGATGAAGTAAGCTTCTTAAGAATCAATCATATTGATTCAATTCTTTGCTCCTTAAAATTTACAGAATTAAAATAGATCTTTGCGTTAAAAAAAAATGTTTAAAAGCTGAGATACCTTAGGAATGACAAAGAGGATGTCTTATTTTTTAATTCTAATTAAAGAATTTTTTCAATAATATTTTTGAATTTATTAAGATCGATATCGTTATTATCCGATATGTCAATAAAATATTTAGTTTGCCAGTTTTTAGTTTTTTCAGCCTGTTTACTTTCTGGTTCATCCCAATTGGGGTAAACCCGAAAACCTCGTTTGCCCTCTTTTTGATTATCAGTCAGAATATATTTTTCAGCCAATACTTTTTTAGAAAAGATGAAAAATCCGAATTGGGTATTTTTTTCTGTGGCAATCAGATAAAAATCAAAATCATCGGAAGCGTTGAATGGTTCTGTTTTTCCGTCAGAATTTCTTCTCCATAAAGTCACAAATTGACCGTTTTTGGTAGGCGTAATCTTAGCTTTTCGGAATTTAATTTTAAAATTATTAAGTGAAAAATTATGACCAAAATATTCTTCACATTCTAAATCTGTTTCGATATTCGATAGATTTAATTGTAAGATTTTAAAAACAGAATCTTCAATTCGGTTTAGCTCTTCGATCATTTTTCGATTTAAATCTTACTTAAATTACTTCTGAACTGCCGGAAGATTTTCTTCACGCTTCAAAACTTTTTTATGAGTATAAGCACACATAATAATACTGAATTCATAAAGTAGAAGTAGCGGTAATGCTGCCATAATCATACTTAAAACATCCGCAGGAGTAATAATTGCCGCAACAACCATAATTAAAACAATCGCGTGACGACGATATGTTCTCATAAATTTTGGCGTCAATATTCCAATAGTCGTAAGAAAATAAATAAGGATCGGGAAAAGGAAAATAACACCCATCCCCAAAATAACCTGTAAGAATAACGTTGTGTAATCGCTCAAGTCGTAAAGCGGAACAATAATATCTGAAATTTTGAAGATAACTCCAAAATTAATAGCAAAAGGAAGGATTAAAAAATATCCACATAAAACACCTGTCATGAAAAGAATCCAAATCGCATTGATGATAAAGATTGAATTTTTTCTCTCTCTTGGATGCAAAGCCGGACCAATAAAACGCCACAATTCCCAAACAATGTAAGGAAATGCACCAACAATTCCACCAAAAATAGAAACGGACATCATGACATTAAACTGCTGATAAAGCCTTTGTACACGTACAGGAAACTCTTTCGGAAGGTGGATACTGTCTTCTCCCAAAATCATTCTGGAAAAGTGATTTACAATTTCAAATGTAGGGAAATCGTTTCTGGTAGGCCCAAAAAAGATATGGTCCATGATCCAGTTGATGTTAAAACCAACAGCGAAAGCGGCAATTATGATCGCGATCATTGATCGTACAAGATGACCTCTTAATTCTCCAATATGCCCAAGAAAGGACATTTCTTTACCTTCACTCACAGAATAATTTTTTAAAGTTCCAAATTTATGAAATATTTACAAGAAGTTAGAGATTAGATATTAGAAGTTAGATTTTTTCATGTTTCAGAACTAATTTCTAACTTCTAATATCTAGGTTCTAATTTATTCCCTCATCCAGAAGCTTATGCAGATCGATAATCCCGAAATATTTTCCGTTTTCTGTTACGATAAGCTGTCCGATATTATTTTCTTTTAAAATTTTCATGGCTTCTTTTGCCAAAGCGTCTTTTTCTATCGTTTTTGGGTTGGCAGACATGATATCTTTAGCTAAAACTACAGAAACGTCTTCGCCCTTCATCAACATTCGTCTTAAATCTCCGTCAGTAACGACTCCAATGATCTCATTTTCATTCGTTACAACGGTAATTCCGTGTCTTGATGCGCTGATTGAGATAATGACATCTCTTACTGTAGAATCTTCCGTAACCTGAGGTTTTTGAGAAGATAGAAAATCATCAACTTTTGAAATTAAATTCTTTCCTAGACTTCCTCCAGGGTGAAATTTCGCAAAATCATTTTCTTTAAAATCATTTAATTCCATCAAAGCGATCGCTAAAGCGTCTCCCAAAGCCATTTGTAGGGTTGTTGAACTTGTTGGAGCCAGTTTGTTCGGACAGGCTTCCATGTCAACATGAGTATCTAATATGATTTCTGAAAATTCTGCAAGTTTACTTTTTTTATTACCCGTCATTCCAATCAAAGATGAAGAATAATCTTTTAAATAAGGGACAAGCGTTACAATTTCAGGAGAGTTTCCCGAATGAGAAATACATAAAACAACATCCTGCTTCTGAATCACACCCAAATCTCCGTGAATCGCTTCCGAAGCATGAAGAAACTGTGATGGAGTACCTGTAGAGTTCAATGTTGCTACAATTTTATTTCCAACGTGAGCAGATTTTCCGATACCTACAACGATCAACTTTCCTTTTGCTGAGTGAATAATTTCAACTGCTTTTGCAAAATCATCGCCTATTCTGTTCTTTAATTTTTCAAGTTCTGAAATTTCTATTTCTAAAGTGCTTTTTGCGATTGAAATAATATTCGGTCTTTCCATTTTTACTTTTACAATTTTGTATACAAAAATCTCCTGATATAAATTTATACTTTAAAAAGAATATTTAATATAAATTTTATTTTTATAAATTCGTTCGCTTTTATTTTCAGCAAAAATTTTATAACTTTGGGATAGATGCAAATTTAGCAATACAAAATTAGATGAGCGCAAAAAAAGCCAATTTATCGGGCGAATTGAAAAAATATTTCGGATTTTCTACCTTCAAAGGTCAACAGGAAGAAATCATAGAAAATCTACTGAACGGAAAGGATATATTTGTTTTGATGCCTACAGGAGGGGGGAAGTCTTTATGCTACCAGCTTCCAGCTCTTATTTCTGAAGGAACTGCAATTGTGGTTTCGCCTTTGATAGCATTAATGAAGAATCAGGTGGATGCTGTAAATGGCCTTTCATCTGAAAGCGGAGTTGCGCACGTTTTAAATTCATCATTAAACAAAACGCAGACCAAACAGGTTTTTGACGATATTACAAGTGGTAGAACTAAACTGTTATATGTAGCTCCGGAATCTTTGATCAAAGAAGATTATGTTGATTTCTTTAAAGATGTCAATATTTCTTTCGTTGCCATAGACGAAGCGCACTGTATTTCAGAGTGGGGGCACGATTTCAGACCGGAATACAGAAACTTAAAATCTATTATTGATAAAATTGCCGATGTTCCGGTGATTGCATTAACGGCAACGGCAACTCCAAAAGTTCAGGATGATATCCAGAAAACGTTAGGAATGACCAATGCTTTAGTCTTTAAAGAAAGTTTTAACCGTGCGAATTTGTATTATGAAGTTCGTCCAAAGGTGAATGTAGACAGAGAGATTGTTAAATTTATCAATCAGAGAAAAGGAAAATCGGGAATTGTTTACTGTTTAAGCCGAAGAAAGGTTGAAGAATTTGCCCAACTTTTACAGGTAAACGGAATTAATGCACTTCCTTATCATGCAGGACTTGACCAAAAGGTACGAGTTGCCAATCAGGATAAATTTTTGATGGAAGATGCCGATGTAATTGTAGCTACGATCGCATTCGGAATGGGAATCGATAAACCTGACGTACGATTTGTGATTCACTACGATTTCCCGAAATCACTGGAAAGTTATTATCAGGAAACTGGTCGCGCAGGTCGGGATGGTGGCGAAGGCTATTGCCTGTCGTTTTACGATCCTAAAGATATTGAGAAGTTAGAAAAATTCTTAGCTCAAAAGCCCGTTTCAGAAAGAGAAATCGGATTACAGCTTTTAAATGAAGTGGTTGGTTACGCCGAAACTTCAATGAGCAGAAGACAATATATTCTCTATTATTTTGGTGAAATTTTTGATCCTATAACAGGTGAAGGAGCCAAAATGTGTGATAATGCATCCAATCCTCCAAAACTGAAAGATGCAACAGATGACCTGAAAAAGGTGTTGGAATTGATCAGTATAACTGGAGAAAAATTCAAGTCCAAAGATTTGATTTCTGTGATTGTTGGGAAGGAAAGTGCTGTTACAAAGTCATATAAATTAGAACAGACTTCTTATTTCGGTTTCGGAAAAGAGGATAAGGATAACTATTGGAAAACAATTTTAAGACAGGCCACGGTTCAGAATTTTCTTCAAAAAGATATTGAAACCTATGGCGTTTTAAAGATTTCCGAAAAAGGACAATTGGTTTTAAAAGGAGAACTTGAGCATTCATTTTTAATTGCTGAAGATCGTGAATTTGATCTTTCTCAGACAAAAGCAGAAAGTGATCAGGTTCAAATGCAGGCTAATGGAAGTTTAGACCAAAAATTATTTGAACAATTAAAAGATCTTAGAAAAAAAGTCGCAAAAAAATACGGAATCCCGCCTTATACGGTGTTCATGGATCCGAGTTTGGAAGATATGACGGTTCAATATCCGATCACATTGGACGAAATCGCCAAAATCTACGGAGTTGGGGAAGGGAAAGCCAAAAAATATGGTAAAGAATTTGCGGATTTTATAAATACGTATGTTGAAGACAACAACATAGAACGTACTCAGGATATGGTGTTGAAGCAGGTTGCGAACAAATCCAGCCATAAAGTTTTCATCATTCAGAGTACGGATAAAAAAATTGACCTTGAGGATATTGCAAGAGCCAAAAACCTATCAATGGATGACCTGTTGAAAGAAATGGAACGTATTGTTTATCAGGGTACAAAGTTGAATATCGATTATTATATCGAAGATAATTTTGATGAAGACATCGTAGACGGTTTCATGGAATTCATGACCGAATCTGAAAGCGACAGTATGAAAGTCTTGTTAGACGAATTTGGAGATGAACTTTCTGATGAAGAAGTAAGAATGTTGAGAATCAAGTTTATCAGTGACGTTGCTAATTAAAAAATACAGCCTTATCCCTTCGTGGGTAAGGTTTTTACTATGACGAAAAAAATTTCTGTTATGTTTATTCTGCCGGATCTTGAAACCGGAGGCGCAGAAAGAATTGTTACCACAATAGCAAATCATCTTTCCAGAGATCGGTTTGAGCCTAAGATTTTGCTTTTACGCAAGAAAGGCGGATATCTTGATCTTGTTAAAAAAGATGTTGAAATTATTGATATTAATACGGAAAGAATCAGACATTCATTAAAGCCTATTCTTGCTGAAATTTATAGAAGAAAACCGGATATTGTATTTTCCGGATTTGGAGAAGTGAATGCTTATTTAGCGCTATTTATCAAGCTTTTTCCAAGAACAAAATTCATTGCGAGAGAAACCAATGTTGTCACTCAGCATGTAACGAGAAAGGAGATCAAATTTTTCTATAATTTTTACAATAACTATCAGAGAATCATTGCGCAAAGTGATGATATGATGAAAGATTTAACGAGTAATTTCAATATTAAATCGAAGAAAATTATTAAAATAAATAATCCTGTTGATTTCGAATTTATAGATCAAAAACTATCAAATGCTGTAAAGCCTGAAAGTTTTAAATATAACTATAAAAACGTTGTAGCTATTGGAAATTTATCCTCAAGAAAGGGTTTCGATAACTTGTTGAAAGTTTTTTCAAGACTTAAAAATGAAAATATTTTACTCCATATTTTAGGAGACGGAAAAGACAGGGAAATTTTACATCAAATGAAAGATTTCTTAGGATTAAAGAATGTTTACTTTCACGGAAGACAGGAAAATCCTTATCAGTTTCTGAAATTTGCGGATCTTTTTATTCTTTCATCAAGATATGAAGGTTTTCCGAATGTATTATTGGAAGCCGGGGCTTGTGGAACCTATTCTTTAGCCAATAATTGTCCGGGCGGAATTAATGAAATCATCCAGTCTAGAGTAAACGGAGAAGTTTCTGATATTGAAAATCACGAAGATTTTTCACAAAAAGTAATGAGTATTCTGCATGGAAGTTATGATAAAGATTCTATTAAAAATTCAATTAGATCAAGATTTTCAAAGGATATTATTTTAGATAAATATGAAAAGGTTTTGTTGGATTTAATGAAGAAATAATCAGTGTAACCTATTTTATGAGCTTTTATATTTCCTTACATTTGCTCTCCAAAATTTTATCTAAAAAGTCAATATTTCATACATGAAAAAAATCCCCAAAATTGGATGTGCCTGCGAAAAACCTACTTCCGATTATACTGAATACAGAAGTTCAGAATTAGGAATAGACCGTACGAACGGAAGAAATGCCGAAGTAATGATTCAACAATGCAAGCTTTGTCAGAGAATTTGGATTCATTATTTTGTTGAATTTGAGCATCATTCTAAATCAGGAAGATGGTATAAAGGAATTGTTACTAAAAAAGACCGTTCACAAATAACTCCGGAAAATGCCGTGGAATTTTTAGAAAATCTGGAATGGTATGTTTATGGAGGCTCTTATTTTGAAAGTACGGGAACATTTGGTGAAGGGAAAGTGAACGTGGATGTGTAAATTCTGTTTTAAATTAAAAACACTATTAAAAATCAATTAAAATAATTGAAATTTAAAAAAAACCATGAATGACGAATTAAAAAAAGAAATACACAGTAAGTATAAAAAATACGTCGCTGGAAATTATAATGAAAAAAATATTTACCGATTAATACTTCAGGAAGGTTATAATCAACAGGATGTAGATGAAGTAATGAAGGAAATACATGCTGAAAAACAGAAAGTATTAAAACAAAAAAATAAATATCGTACTATTATTAGCATCATACTATATATAGTGGGTACTATTGTTTTTTTTTCAGGGATAGTATTAATGACTTTAACGGGACCTAGATTTGGAATTGCTGCAATTGTTCTTGCAGTAATCATATGGATAAGGGCAAATAGATAATAACTGTTTTATATATTTTTTCAAACCTTAAATTCAATATATAAATTTGACAAATCTCACTTTCTCACGTGGTAATTAATCAGTAAATTTGTAAGAATAAAGAAATTTAATAATAAACAAATTCATAAAATAACATGAGTCAATTCGATGTTACCGTAATCGGTTCTGGTCCTGGTGGTTATGTTGCTGCAATTCGTGCTGCACAATTAGGTTTCACAACAGCAATTATTGAAAAATACCCAACTTTAGGCGGAACTTGTCTTAACGTGGGATGTATTCCGTCAAAAGCGCTTCTAGACAGCTCTGAACATTTCGAAAATGCTAAACATAATTTCGCAGGTCACGGAATCATTATCAATGAGCCTCAGGCAGA
Source organism: Chryseobacterium sp. GW823-FHT05E08 (assembly GCF_058795655.1). Classification (NCBI taxonomy): domain Bacteria; kingdom Pseudomonadati; phylum Bacteroidota; class Flavobacteriia; order Flavobacteriales; family Weeksellaceae; genus Chryseobacterium; species Chryseobacterium sp. GW823-FHT05E08. The sequence goes on from NZ_JBXAHY010000001.1 coordinate 354,672, forward strand.
CATTGCAAGAATGATCGAGCGTAAAAACGAAGTTATCAAGCAAAATACAGACGGAATCAGCTATCTGATGAACAAAAACAAAATCACTGTTTTTGAAGGTGTTGGAAGTTTCGAATCTGCTACTCAGATCAAAGTAACGAAAAACGACGGTTCTACGGAAACCATCGATTCTAAATATACAATCATTGCAACAGGTTCTAAACCAACTTCTTTACCTTTCATCACTTTAGATAAAGAAAGAGTAATTACTTCTACAGAAGCTTTAAATCTTAAGGAAATTCCTAAGCATTTAGTAGTTATCGGTGGTGGAGTTATCGGTCTGGAATTAGGCTCTGTTTACTTAAGATTAGGTGCTCAGGTAACTGTTGTTGAGTTTATGGACAAAATCATTCCTACAATGGACGGAGCTTTAAGTAAAGAATTAACGAAAGTTCTTAAAAAGCAAGGAATGAAATTCATGCTTTCTACAGCGGTTTCTGCAGTTGAAAGAAATGGAGATACTGTAAAAATCACAGCTAAAGATAAAAAAGGAGAAGAAGTAACTGTTGAAGGAGATTATTGTTTAGTTTCTGTAGGTAGAAAGCCTTTCACAGACGGTCTTGGACTTGAAAAAGCAGGTGTTGAACTTGACGAAAGAGGAAGAGTGAAAACTAACGACCATTTACAGACTAACGTTGCAAATATCTACGCGATCGGTGACGTTATCAAAGGGGCAATGTTGGCTCACAAAGCTGAAGAAGAAGGAGTTTTTGTTGCTGAAACATTGGCTGGACAAAAACCTCACGTTAATTATAACCTAATTCCTGGTGTTGTTTACACTTGGCCTGAAGTTGCCGGAGTTGGTAAAACTGAAGAGCAGTTGAAAGAAGAAGGTGTAACTTACAAAGTTGGATCTTTCCCAATGAGAGCTTTAGGTAGAAGCCGTGCAAGTGGTGATGTTGATGGTTTGGTTAAAATCCTTGCAGACGAAAAAACTGACGAAGTTTTAGGAATGCACATCGTAGGAGCTAGAGCTGCCGACTTGATCGCTGAAGGGGTAATTGCAATGGAATTCCGTGCAAGTGCAGAAGATATCGCAAGAAGTTCTCACGCTCACCCAACCTATGCAGAAGCTATCAAGGAAGCTGCATTGGATGCTACAGGTAAAAGACCTATTCATATGTAATTATAAATGATTAATTTTTAATCATTTAAATATAAAAGAGAAATCATTTTTGGTTTCTCTTTTTTTTGGCATAAAAATGGAAATTGACCTAATAAATTTAGTTATGAAAAATATTTTTATCGGTTTGATGCTTTTTGCAGGAATTTATTCATTTGCACAGGAAGCAGGAAAGGCAGGGGAGCTTTTGAGAAATGAAGCTTCTGCGACAGAAATGCAGTCAACAAAAACAAGAGGTTTCGATAATAGAAATAATAATTCAAATAATTCAGGTTTTAGAAATCCGAATAATCAAAATAATAAAGGAAGAAACCCTAATTATCAATGGAATCAAAATTATGGGTATTCAGAAGTTTTTCTAAGGATTCCTGAAATGGGATATTTCACGGTTGAACTTGGTGATCAGGTGATTTCAAACAATTCCGGAAAGTATCGTTTTTTTGATTTACAGTCGGGTAGAGTTCCTATTTCGATTTATGATAATGGATTTTTAATTTACCGAACAACTTTACAGCTTCGAAATAATAACAGATTGGTGCTTGATTTCTTCACTAATAATGGGTTGTATTTGTTAGATTCATATCCTGTTCAAAGTCAGTCTTATGGTTTTAATGACTGGAATGATGTTTGGAATGATCTGTACGGAAATAATCAATCAGGAAATTGGAATAATTCAGGAAATGTGATGGATAATAATACCTTCCGACAGTTTTTTGCAATGTTTCAAAGAGAACGATTTGATGATGGAAAAATAGCCTTGGTCAACCAACAGATGCGCAGTTCACAATTTACTTCTGAACAAATCAGAGATCTTGTGAAGTCAATAAGTTTTGATAAAAATAAACTTATGCTGGCAAAGTCTATGTACAGTAAATGTGTAGATAAAAATAAATATTTTCTGGTAAGCGATGCCTTTGACTACGAAAGTAGTAAGCGCGAGCTGAGGGAATTTATAGCTAAATAATAAGATAAAATTGAAGAGAAGTTAATTTACTTCTCTTTTTTGTTTAGTAGGATATTTTCAATCATTAAACCTGTTTATTTTAACCACAAAAGAGACAAAAGATATTGATAATTTAAAATTTAATTGTTTTGAAAAGTTCTCAAAAGAATTAAAAAATATTTGATTTTTTAAGCTAATGTGATCTTAATGTACGGTTTATTGGTTAACTTAAATATTAATACTTTAATCTTTTGTATCTTTTGTGGTTTAATAAAAAGTTTAAACAAGTTTATAATTAAAAAATAAGACTGTTTTAATTATAATGATCGCTTTTTTGAAGCTCAAACTCTAGAAACTCTCAAACACACTCACCCAAAAACTAGCAATTATTTTCCGTACCTTTGTGGCTTAATTTTATCATTAATGCAATTAGGGAAAACTCAAACTTTAAAAATTTCAGAAAAAACAAGTTCTGGATTAATATTAACGGACGAATCTGGTGAAAAAGCTTTTTTGCCTAAAATTTTCGTTCATGAAGAAAAAGAAATCGATGAAGAAATTGAAGTTTTCGTATATCAAGATGATAATAAATTAAAAGCAACTACTGAAACTCCATTAGCAGAAGTAGGAGAGTTTGCAGTAATGGGCTGTGTACAGAGTCTTCCAAGTGGTGCTTTTATGGATTGGGGAATCATTAAAGATCTCTTCATTCCGTACAAACAACAGAAGTCTAAAATTCTTGAAGGAAAAAGATATCTAGTTTATCTGTATGTTGATGAAAGGCTAGATTTGATCACAGGAACTACAACATTCAAAAGAAATCCTCAGTATGAAGATCTGCCTTTCCAAAAAGGAGATAAAGTGGATCTGATCTTAATGAACGAAAGTGAATTGGGATGGAATGTTGTGATCAACAAAAAATATATCGGACTGATTTATACTTCTGATGTTTTCAAAAAATTATACCCGTTATCTGAGGAAAAAGGCTACATCAAAGCAATCCGAGAAGATGGAAAAATTGATGTTTCTCTACAGCCTGAAGGTTTTGAAAACATTGACGAGTTCAAACAAAAGATTTTGGATAAATTAAATGATAATTACGGTTTACTTTATCTGTCTGATAAATCTACTCCGGAAGAGATTCAGGATGCGCTTCAAATGAGTAAAAAGAACTTTAAAAAAGCCCTTGGCGGATTATATAAAGATAAGATCGTTGAGATTTTAGATGATAAGATCAAATTAGTGTAAAATAAAAAAGGAGCAGAATTTTCTGCTCCTTTTTTTATGTTTAATCTCTGTTTTTAATCAGTAACCAACCGGTGTAAACTCTTCCATCAGAAACTTTTATGGTATACCAATAATTTCCTGTAGGTAGGGGAGTTCCGTTTAATTTTCCGTCCCATTCAAGAGGTTTTTTAGAGATGATTTCTTTGAAAACAGGAAGACCTCTTCGATCGTAAAGATTGATTTCAGTTCCGGGGTAATTTTCTAATCCAACAATCTTCCATTTATCGTTTCTTCCGTCTCCGTTTGGAGTAATCGCATTCGGAATATTAAAAATTGAAAAATTCTTTTCACCAATAATACATCCGCCCTTGGTTCTTACATACACTTTGTATTCTCCAATAGTAAGATTATTAAAGACATTGGAATCCTGCCAGATAAAATTATCCAACGAATATTCATAATTTCCGGTTGCGGAAAGAATAACCGTCGCAGTGCTGTTATTGATGTTTACAGAAACAATTTCAGCAAGAATAGAGTATTTTACTTCAATCGTATCTAGGTCTTCACATCCAAAGTTGTTCGTTACTTTTACAGAATAAATTCCCGGAGTTGAAACGGTTATTGTTTGAGTCGTTGCTCCGGTATTCCATAAATAAGATGCAAAACCACTTCCAGCGTCTAATGTTACCGTTTTACCTTTACAGAATTCAATACTTTCAGGAAGCTTGATCTGAGGTTTTGGATTAAGCGATATATTTAATCTTACAACGATAAAACAACCGTCTGCTGTAGCAACTTTCACATGAATAATTGTTGTTCCGATATTTAAAACATAACCAGATGGATTGGTAATAATATTTCCCGTATTATCTGTGTAAGTGAAAATATAGTTATTCGGATTATTAATGATGTCATCTTCATAAGAATGAAGGTTTACAGTCATTGTATTTGCCGTTGTCGAATTACACAATGTATCCGTAAAATCATGTGCAGGAACATTATTGGTTGAAAGGGTAACAGCAATAGCCAGTTTTTCAGATTCACATCCATTTAAGGTTTGGGTAACAAAATAAGTTTGGCCATGAACAAGTGGAGTTGTTATGGGTAAAATATTTCCGGCAGCATTGTAAAATAGTAAAGAAGTTCCGTTTACCACCAAATTTGCCAAAGTAGGATTTGCCGAAGCACAGAAATCCTGCGTAATATTTGCTGTCGGTTTTGGAGTATTGTTTACCGTAACCTGAATAGCAATCTTATTACTTTCGCAGCCATTTATAGTTTGTGAAGCGTAATAAGTCTGTCCGTTTACAAGTGGAGTAGTTAAAGGTAAAATATTATTTGCTGAATCATACCATTTGATATTTTGCCCTGTAATTTGGATATCTGATATTTTGGGGTGATTGGTAGCACAAAATATTTGAGCTAAATTACCTGTCGGAAGTGCAGGAGAAGTTACAATCACATTTTGATTTTGCGTTGCAGTATTTCCGTTTCCATCGTTATAAGTCCAGTGAATAATATAAGTTCCCGGAATTGTATAAGAAAGCGGGTCTGTTGTCGTTGCTGTAATCGTTCCCGCGCAATTATCGTTTGCAGTCGGGAAGTTGGAAACTATAGTGTGACAATCTCCTGTAATATCTGCAAGAACTGCAATATTTGGAACTGGCGCAACATTGTCACCAACTACAACATTTACTGTAAAGCTTCCGTCACAAGCTCCAGAACCTGAAATTTGACAAGTATAAATTCCGGCATTTGCAACTGTAGTATTGGGAATTGTAGGGTTTTGGAGATTTGATGTAAATCCGTTAGGCCCCGTCCAATTGTAGGTTGTCCCACCTGTAGCGTTTAATTGAAGTGTTGAATTAGTACAGACAGGAGAGTTGGAGGTTACCATTCCGGATGATGTGCAATCTTGAAATTTGGCAATGAACATATCATTTCCACCACCTGGTGATTGTTGAAAAGTTCCAGGAGTTGCAATACCAGAGGAGTTTCCGCTGGACATTCCAGTTAAATAAATAGAACCTTCGCTATCTTTTGTAACTTCACCTTGTTGTGTTGCGCCGTTTCCTGTATAATAAGTTCCCCATTCTTTTGTGTCATTTTGATTGTATTTAATTAAAAAGGTAGAACCATACATTGGGGGAACCCCCATATAAGCTCCGGGAGTTGAAATATCTGCTTGTCCAAAATTTTGTAAATAAAGTCCCGTGAAGAAAACATTTCCTGATGTGTCAGGATATGCTAATAATTGAGGTTCACCACTAAAAGTAAAATAACTCTTTGAAATGCTATTTGTGGCTAAATTTATCCTCCATATTCCGGGTTGTCCCGAAGGAAAAGCTGTTGTTGAATATCTTCCCGGAAGAATCAGAATATCATTTACGATTCTGCCTTTTAATACAAATTCATGCCCGGCATTTCCGTAATAACTTGATCTTAAAATATTGTTACCGGATTTTGAAAGTTTTACATAAATTCCGTCTGATCCCCCACCTTTTACAGGCTGAAAAGCATTTACCATAGGGATATTTGATGATTGAGTTGCTCCAACTATTTCGAGATTATCAACCGAAGACATGATTTGAAAAATGGAAGTTGAGCCGTCACTTCTTCCAAAATAGGTCGCCCAATCTATATTTCCTGTTGTTGTATTTATAGAAGCTAAAATCCCGTCAGTGTATCCTGAAGGAGTAGATTTTGCTGGTTGCATTGCATTTACAGTAGGGAAATCCGGACTAAAAGCATCTCCGGCAATATATACTTGGTTTTGATTGTAAGAAACAGCATAAAGCTTATCTTGTCTGCTTGAAACAAACTCTTTTTGAAAAACCAAGCTTCCATTAGTATTGAATTTTACTAAAACAATATTTTCGTTATACGCGGCTCTCTGTACAATTCCTCCTGCATAAATATTGAAATTTTCATCAAAGTCAACATCCATAAAATAATCAGTCATTCCGAAACCGTAGTAAGTCCCCCAAAGTTTTTGCCCGTTTTTGGTTACTTTCATAAGAAAGGCATCAGTACCTCCTGCAAGGTTCTGTTGATAAGTACCGGAAGTTGCAAAATTAGTATAGCTGCTGGTTGATCCATGTACATAAACAGTGTTTTGACTATCAGTTTTAATTCTTCCATAATCTTCACCTGTTCCACCTACATAACTTCCCCAAATTCTTGTAGGAACAGGATCAATTACAATAGTTTTATTTGAAACATCTACAGGCGAACTAAACCCGAAAGTCTGATCTCCTAAATCTTTAAATGAAACATTAATATTTTCTCTTCTTAATCCTTCTATCCAACTATTAGGAATATTTTCATGAATTTCTCCAAAACGAACTTTCATGGCAAGCTTGCCGTCTTTTATTGAAGTAGGAGCACCATGAAATTTCATTTTAATATCTGAAACTTTACCTCCCGGATTTATAACAAAATTATATTCAATCGGTTTTAAGGTGTTATTAGGTTTAAAAAATATTAAATCAATGTTTGGATAAATGTTTTTGTATGAAATTTTCTCATAACGATGAACATTAGTAACTCCTTTAGGCTTGTTAGGAATATTGTAGTAATTATCATAATCAGAAGATTTTCCGTCTGCTATAATTTTTGAGTTTTTATTTGAATTAATAAGTTCAATATCAACTCTATGAATCAATTTTTCATAGATGAATTCATCCAAATGATAATCATTTCCATTTGGGATTTTATTTGTGCTATTTTTTGAAAAATTTGGATTTGCTGTCTTTTTAGTCTCGTAAACATCATAAGAAAACCCATTAGAACGCAGTTGTACATTCAATCCGGCAGAGTGGAAAAGGTACTTTACATCGGCATTTTCTTTTCCGTCCTGATCAACGACCTGTCCTTTATTTTCGTAGAAAAAATATTCATTATTTTTTAAAGATTTGTTCTGGGAAAATAAAAGCACACAGCTAAAAAGTGTGAAAAGAAATAAAATTTTTCGCATCAGTTATTAATTTTCGGCAAAGATATAAAAACAGCCTGCTTATCAAAGGTTAAGTATAATTAATCTCTAACTGAAGATTCAAAACATGATGCAAATCATAACAATTTTCATTAATTATTTTGTTTAACAATTTTGTCAAAACAGATGATTGGTTTATATTTGCACAAAATTGTTTAACAAAAATGTCAAAACAAGAAAAAAAAGATCAAACACAGGAATTAATAAAGGAGACCGCAAAGAATTTATTCTTTGTGAAAGGGAAATTTAACGCTACTACGCAAGAAATTGCTGATGAAGCGGGAGTCAACAGAACGCTGATTAATTATTATTTCCGTTCAAGAGACAAATTAATTCAGATAATTTTTGATGAAGCGCATCGAGTGGAAAAGGAAAAATCTGAGATCATTATGACTTCTGACCTTCCTTTTAAAGCTAAAATAGCCGAGTTTATCGAAGGAAGTTTATCTACAAGTCTTCAGTATCCTTATCTCGAAACTTACATTGTTTCACAGATTAACAAAGGAAGTTGCCATACAAGAGATGTGGAAGAAGAGGATTTGAAAAAACTTTACGAAGATATTGAAATAGAAATGGGATTGGGAAATATCGAAAAAATGGCTCCCGTTCAGTTTCTTTTGAATATGATTTCACTATTGGTATTCCCGAGTGCGGCTCGTCCGTTATTTTTAGAGAATCTGATGTTAAATGATATTGAATTTGACAAAATTATTTCAGAAAGAAAAGACATTATTTTAAATATGTTGTTTAAAAACTAAATATGTTAAAGTATTTTAAGAAATGATTCGTCACTTATAGATATAAAGAGAATAATATACATTAAAAAATAAACGAAGTATAAAATTATGAAAAGAAAACATATAACTGCAAATAAGCTAAAAATTGGGATAGCTGCTGCATTTATGATTTTCGGCTTTTCATCGGTGTCTGCACAACAGCAGGTTTCCTTACAGGAAGCTATTAAACAGGCACTTCAAAATAAAGCAGAAGCCAAAAAAGCTGCTTTACAGATCAAAAAAGCTGAATATAAAATAGACGAAGCCAGAGCCGGAGCTTTGCCACAGATAAGTGCTACAGCGGGTTTAACTTATAATCCGATCATTCAGGAGTCTTTGCTTGAATTTGGTGGAGAAAGAATCAGAGCCCAACTGGGACAACCTTGGAGCTCTACAGCTTCTGTACAGGTTCAGCAGGCTATTTTTGACCAAAGAGTTTTCACAGGTCTTAAAGCTGCAAAATCAACAAGAGAATTCTATGTTTTGAATGCTCAGTTGACGAACGAACAGATTATCGAAAATGTTGCAACAGCTTACTATCAGGTTTTTGTACAGGAAGAAAATTTGAAGACGGTAGAAGCGAGTTATGTAAATACTGAAAGAGTAAGAAATGTTATTAAAAGCTTAGTTGATAACGGTTTGGCAAAAGGTATCGATTTAGATCGTACAAATGTTCAGTTAACCAATATTGGTTCAAACAAGCAAACATTGATCAACTCTGTGGAACTTTCAAAAAATGCTTTGAAGTTTTATATGGGTGTTCCAATTGGAACTGATATTGAGCTTGAAGAAAAAACAATCGAGCCAAACCCGGAATTGATAGCAAGTAATATAAATCTTGACGAACGTACAGAGGTTAAAGTTTTACAAAAAAACAGAGAACTTCTTGTATACAACAAAAAAGCGACAGAAGCATATTTGTATCCAACAGTAAGCTTGGTGGCAAATTATGGCTGGGGCGGTCAGGGAGCAAAATTCCCGCTTACAAACGGTCTTAACAACGGAGTTCTTTGGAGCGATTATTCAGCGATTGGTTTAAATGTAAACATTCCGATTTTCACGGGTGGTGCTACAAAAGCGAAGATCAATCAGGCTGAAATTGATATTCAGGATATTGATGTGGATATTCAGAATACACAGTTAAGCTTAAGTTTAGATTATAAAAATGCAATCACCAATATGGAAAATGCATTAATCAATATCGAAAGCATGAAAGACAATGTAGGTTTGGCTGAAAGAGTTCAGAAAAATACGCAGTCTAACTATCAGTACGGTTTAGCGACACTTACTGAAGTTCTTGATGCTGAAAATGCTTTAACGCAGGCAAAACAGAACTATTCAAATGCATTGCTGGATTATAAACAAGCTGAAATTAAGCTAATTAAAGCTAAAGGAGAATTAAACACATTACAAAACCCATAATAAACTATAATGAAAAAAACTTTAATATATATCATCGTGGCAGCTGTACTTGTCGGTTTAGCGGCATATAAAATTGCTGATAATAAAAAGAAACAGGAAACAGAAGTAAAAGAAGTTGCTAAGCAGGTTGACAAAATCAATGTAAACATTGTAACCGTAGCAAGAGAAAATATCGATACAGATTATACTGCAAACGGAACTTTTCTTCCAAAACAGGAAATGAATCAATCGTCTGAAATTGCAGGACGTATTGTTAACGTTTTGGTAAAAGAAGGTTCAAGAGTTGGAGCAGGTCAGGTTTTAGCTACAATTAAAAGAGATGCGATCGAAGTTGACATTTCTCAGGCTCAAAACAACTTGCAAAATGCAGTGATCGATAACCAACGTTACGAAAACGCATATAAAACAGGAGGTGTTACAAAACAACAGCTGGATAATTCAAGATTACAGTTGAAAAATGCGCAGGTTGCAGTAAGAGCTCAGGGAGTAAGAGTAAACGATACAAGCATTCGTGCAGGAATCAGCGGAACAATCAATAAAAAAATGGTTGAACCGGGAACTGTGGTTTCTATAGGAACTTCAATGTTCGAAATTGTTAATATTAACAGCTTAAAACTTTCAGTTTTGGTGGATGAAAGCCAAATCGGAAGAATTGCATTGGGTCAGGAAGTTCCAATTAATGTTAATGTTTTACCAGAAGATTCTTTCAGCGGTAGAATTACATTTATTGCTCCTAAAAGTGATGCTTCTTTAAATTTCCCTGTTGAAATTGAAGTTCAGAACAGAGGAAACCTAAAAGCAGGGATGTACGCAACTGCTACATTTAAAACAAATCACGGTGCTGAAACTCAAAATATGTTGACAGTTCCTGCGGAAGCTTTCGTAAACGGAGTAAGTTCAGGACAATTATTTATCGTAAACAACGGAACTGCTAAACTTATCAAAGTACAGACTGGAAAAGTTTATGGCGATAAAATTCAGATCTTAAGCGGACTGAATGGCGGCGAACAGGTAATTACCAGCGGACAGATTAACCTTGATAACGGTTCGAAAATCAATATCGTAAAGTAACAGAAGATGAAGTTAGCAGAAATATCCATTAAAAGACCGTCCTTGGTTATCGTATTATTTACGATACTTACGCTGGGTGGTTTATTAAGTTACTCCATGATGGGGTACGAGTTGATTCCGAAGTTTGAAACCAATATGGTAACCATTTCTACGGTATATCCGGGAGCTTCACCTGCTGAGGTGGAAACTTCGGTAACCCGAAAGATTGAAGATGCCGTTGGTTCCCTGGAAAACGTAAAAAAGGTAGAATCTTCATCTTACGAAAGTTTATCGGTAATTATGGTTCAGCTGAATACCGGTGCCGATGTAAACTATGCTTTGAATGATGCTCAGAGAAAGGTAAATGCTATTTTAGCAGACCTTCCGGACGATGCAGATCCGCCATCACTGCAAAAATTCTCATTGGATGATTTACCGATCATGACGTTGAGTATTTCAAGTGATAAATTGAATAATAAAGATCTTTATGACCTTTTAGATAAAAAAATAGAACCTATTTTCTCACGTGTAAACGGTGTTGCTCAGGTTGACCTTGTAGGTGGACAGGAGAGAGAAATTCAGGTAAGTTTAGATGAAAAGAAAATGCAGGGGTACGGTCTTGCCATTGCAGATGTACAGCAGGCAATTCTTTCTTCAAACTTAGATTTCCCAACGGGAGCTTTGAAAACGAGAACTTCAAGATCTACGATCAGACTTTCAGGGAAGTATAGAAATGTTCAGGAGATGAACAATCTTGTAGTTTCCAATAAAGATGGAGCTCAGGTTCGTTTGTCTGATATTGCAACGGTTTTCGATACCCAAAAAGACATTGAAAAAGTAGCAAGATACAATCAGAATTCAACGATTTTACTTCAGGTTAAAAAGCAGTCTGATGCCAATGCGGTTTCAGTTTCAGAATTAATTCAGAAAACAATTGCTGATGTTCAGAACAATTATAAAACTCAAGGGGTTAAAATCAATATTGTAGATGATACAACAGACTTTACGCTTGAAGCTGCAGATCACGTAATCTTCGATTTATTCTTGGCGATTATCCTGGTAGCAGTAGTAATGTTATTGTTCCTTCACAACATCAGAAATGCATTTATCGTAATGGTTTCGATCCCGATGTCATTAATTGCAACGGTAATCGGAATGTATTTGATGGGGTATACCTTGAACTTGATGAGTTTATTAGGACTTTCATTGGTAGTTGGTATCCTTGTGGATGACGCGATTGTAGTTTTGGAGAACGTTTACCGTCACATGGAGATGGGGAAAAGCAGAATCCGTGCAGCTTATGATGGTGCTTCAGAAATTGGATTTACCGTAACGGCAATTACCTTGGTAATCGTGGTGGTATTCTTACCGATCGCGATGAGTTCAGGGTTGGTAGCTGATATCTTGGCACAGTTCTGTGTAACCGTAGTTATTGCGACATTATTCTCATTATTGGCTTCATTTACTATCATTCCTTGGTTATCTTCAAGATATGGTAAATTGGTACATTTAACAGGTAAAAATCCTTTTGAGAAATTCATCCTTTGGTTTGAAAAGCAATTGGAAAAATTCACACACTGGATCACAGGAATTTTGGAGTGGGTGTTGAAAACTTCATTAAGAAGAATCGTGACAGTGATTGTAACGTTCATTATCCTGATTTCTTCATTCATGTTGGTAGCATTCGGATTTATTGGAGGTGAATTCTTCCCGAAAATGGATAGAGGACAGTTCCTTGTTCAGATGGAGTTACCGAAAGATGCTTCTGTAGAAAAGACCAATCAGGTTACCTTAGCGGTTGAAAAATACCTTAGAAATGATAAAGATGTAGTAGATATGATCACAACAGTTGGTCAGCAGTCATCAGGTTTTGGTGGGGCACAGGCTACATTGTATCAATCAGAAATTCAGGTGATTTTAGTTGATAAATCTGAGCGTAATGAAAGTACAGATATCAAGTCTGCAAAAATCAAGAGAGCTTTAGAAGAAAAATTCACAGGAGTTGAATTTAAAACAGCACCAATCGGATTAATGGGAGCAGATAATGCACCAATTGAAATGGTGGTAACGGCTCAGGATAACGAAACGGCAAATAAAGAAGCAAACAGAATTCTTGAATTGCTTAAAAAAGTACCGGGTTCTGTAGATGCTGAATTATCAACTGACTCTGGAAGCCCGGAAGTACAGGTGAATATCGACAGAGATAAAATGGCTTCTTTAGGTTTAAATCTTTCAAGTGTAGGACAAACGATGCAGACTGCATTCAGTGGAAATACAGACGGGAAATTCAGAGCCGGAGAATATGAATATGATATCAACATCCGTTTTGGTGATGCCAACAGACAGTCGATTGATGATGTAAGAAACTTAATGTTTACAAATCCTCAGGGACAGCAGATCAGACTTAGTCAGTTTGCTGATGTAAAAATGGGTTCAGGACCAAGTTTATTGGAACGTAGAGATAAAGCGCCTTCTGTAAAGGTGAAATCTAAAGTAGTAGGTCGTCCTGTAGGAGATGTTGCCAACGAATGGGCAGCTCAGTTTATGGACAATGAAAAGACAAAACCTGCAGGAGTAAGCTATATTTGGAGTGGTGATATGGAAAACCAGACTGAAGGTTTCGGTACGTTGGGAATCGCTTTATTAGCGGCTATCGTATTGGTTTACCTGGTAATGGTATCCTTGTATGACTCATTTGTATATCCGTTCGTGGTATTATTCTCAATTCCTTTGGCATTGATCGGGGTAATGGTGATTTTGGCCATCACCGGAAACTCATTAAACATCTTTACGATGTTGGGGATGATCATGTTGATTGGTTTGGTTGCGAAGAACGCGATTATGATTGTCGACTTTGCGAATATGAGAAAAGAAGCAGGTGCGAATACGCATGACGCTTTGATTCAGGCGAACCACGCACGTCTTCGTCCGATCCTGATGACAACGATTGCGATGATCTTCGGTATGATCCCGATTGCAATTGCAAAAGGAGCAGGAGCGGAGATGAACAACGGATTGGCTTGGGTAATTATCGGTGGTTTAACATCATCATTATTCCTTACGTTGATCATTGTACCGGTAGTTTATTCATTATTTGATTCAATTCTAAGAAGAATGGGCAAAGGTGAAAAAGTAGACTACGATGCTGAAATGAAGGCTGAATATGAACATAAAGAACTAAGTGAAGACGGTTTTACACCGAAACACGTAGACTAATATAACAACCTTAATTAACCGAAAAAGCGTATCAGAAATGATGCGCTTTTTTTTGTCATTGCGATGAGCAAAGCGAAGAAGCAATCTCATGGATTAAAATATATGTATTGAGGATTTATGAACTCCTGTAAACACGTTAAAGATATATCCGATGAGGTCATTCAACCTAAAAAATGGGGTTCGGAACCTCAAATTTCATATCCTAAACCTCAATTTTTAACTTGTTAGACCTATACTTTTGTGTTCGTAACCACTCAGGAGGAGTCTTGAACTCCATCAGATGGTTTCAGAACCTCAAAAGATAAGTATAGAACCACGAAGGATGAAATAATGAACTTATTCCACTGTGTAACTTATAAAAAAAGTAATCTTTTGGGCAACAAAAAAGCTTTCGAGATAAATCGAAAGCTTTCCTTATTTTTTTATGCTGAAAAACTAATCAGCCATCACTTCACCAGACTTTCTAAAGATAAAATTTCCATAGATGTGTCTTCTTGCGAAACGGCTTGGAGAATCTGCATTCACCATTTTGATATAGGTATTTCTTGGAACTCCAATATATTCAAACATTTTCCCATTCAAATGCTGAACTTTCAAAATAGATTTCTCCAAATAAAAATCCTGAATATTAGATTTTGTGATCGTTTCAGTATATTCTTCTTTATATTTTTCCTGCGTTTCTGGGTTGATACTCACCAAAAAGTGGTACGCTTCAATGATTGTTTTGCTTTTTTCTTCAGCTTCCAGTTTGCCAGCTTCATCATTCACAAATTTATCAGGATGCGTATCTTTCATCGTATTCCTGTAAATTGTTTTTAATTCTTTCAACGTAACGGTTTTATCAACCCCAAGAAGCTTTCTGTGCTCACCAACTCTTTTCATACTATATAATCCTTATTTCGGGGTGCAAAATTAAGCTTTTTTATTTTAAAAATCGTAAGTTATTCAGTATTAATATAGAAACAATTTTATTTTAAATATTTTTTTGTTTCGTCTAATAGCATTTTTACATTTTTAAACTCAGGATTACCCTCATTACTTTCTTTTAGATTAAAGAGTCTGATTTTACTGGTTACCAATGAATCAGAAATATAAGTTTTTGAAATATATTTTGCTAAATCAGGTTGTTGATATTCATCGAAATAGATTGTGATTTCAATGATATTACTTTTTTGAGGCTTGGTACTAGACTTTTCGTAATGATTAGATTCAGATTTTAAAATACGAACTAATTTATCATTCTTATCTTTTGTTATTTCAATTGAGAAACCTGTTGAACCGACATTTTTATTTTTATTATTTCTAATGAATCCAGATCCTTCGATAAGTTTTGTAGGATAGTCTTTTGAATAAACATTAATGCTATCTAAAGAACTATAGCTTTTTAGTTTTATTTGATTTTTTATATCATTACTAGACTGTGCTGAGAATGATGTTGAAATTAATAGTAAAAGGAATAAAAGTCTCATATATTATTTATCTTCATAAAAATATTTATAGGCATAACCTTCTAAATCTCCGCCTTCAGAAATTAAACGATCTTCTTCATCATAAATTTTAAAACTTTCCTGTGAATCTCCAATACTTGCAGAACCATCCAGACCTAATAAAATGGTATAAAAGCTATCTGTCAAAAGAAGAGAAACTATTTCTTTTAATTTTTCACTCTGAACTTCATTTAGATTTAATTCTTCAATTTTTGTTGAAACAAGAGTTCTGTATTCTGATTGATTGTCAAAACTTGAGTTAAGAATGTTTTGTTTTTCTTGGTAGAAATTCTTTATGAATTCTTCAGTTGTCATTATTATGTAATAATTTTTTTGTTATAATATTCTTTCACCCATTCCATTACATGATTTTTATCTCTATAGTCTAGTAAATGAGGTGTTTGTTGTTGTAGCTTTACAGCATCTTTAGTAAAATAAGATGTTGTTACAATTATGCCTTTATTTGCCTTTTCTGTATTTAGTACATCTCTTAAACTTCGAATAATTTCAACACCAACCTTATTCTTTTCACTATACTTTTTACATTCAACCAAATATTTTATAGGACTAAAATCATCAATATATTTTAAAGCTAAAATATCATAGCCATTGTCTCTTGTTTGCTTTGTTAGCTCAACTTGAAACCCTTTATCGTATAGCAATTCAGCTATTATTTTTTCAAATTCTCTTGGATGTATTCGAAACAATTTTTCATTATTAATATAAATATCAAAAATTAATTGTTTTATTCGGTGTGTTTCTTCAAACACTATATTTGTTATAGGTAAGTTATCATATATTTCGTCTGTAACGAAAGTTATATTATCTTCTTTTTCAGTATTTTCATCATCAAAATCAACAATTAATTTAGCTAAATCATACTCATTGAAATTAATTGTATTTGTTAAATTATTAAGTATATAATCTGGAATTCCAATATTAAAATTATCTATTAATAATAGTGTTTTAGAGAAGTTTTCAGTTATAGTTTGGATTGCAGGTCTATTATCAAAAGACTTTTGCAACTTATCTAAATTTGATCTCCATGGGTCAAATTGACTACTTTGAAATTGAATTTTACTTAATTGATTTATGAATGGGGAAAGTTTATTATATATTTGATTTTGGTTAAATAAATCTTTTGGAGTCATTTTATTATTTTACTCTAATCTACGTTAATTTTTTTAAAAATTATATTTTTTAAACAAAAATAGGAGCCCAAAAGGCTCCTGAAAAAACAAATATCAATAATTTTAAAGTGTCTGTAAAGCAAGTTCCTTACTCATTTCCCGCGAAGCCTCTACCATCGCAATCAACGCTTTTTCCGTTTCATCCCAATGACGGGTTTTCAAACCACAATCGGGATTTACCCAAAGTTGTTGTGCAGGAATGACGGCTTGTGCTTTTTTCAGCAATTTTACCATTTCCTCTTTTGACGGAATTCTCGGCGAGTGAATATCGTAAACTCCTGGACCAATCTCGTTCGGATATTTGAAATCTGCAAAAGCATTCAGCAATTCCATCTGGCTTCTGGAGCATTCAATCGTAATCACATCAGCATCCATATCTGCTATATTTTGGATGATGTCATTGAATTCAGAATAACACATATGCGTATGAATTTGGGTCGCATCTTCCACACCGCTTGCCGAAATTCTAAAGGCTTCAACGGCCCATTTCAGATAATTCTGCCAGTCAGATTTTCTCAACGGAAGACCTTCACGAATTGCCGGTTCATCAATCTGGATAATTCTGATTCCCGCTTTTTCCAAATCATTTACTTCATCACGAATCGCCAAAGCAATTTGTTTGCAAGTCAATGAACGAGGTTGATCGTCACGCACAAAAGACCATTGAAGAATCGTTACAGGTCCCGTCAACATTCCTTTTACCCATTTTTGAGTTAAAGATTGAGCATATTCAGCCCAATAAACCGTCATTGGATTCGGTCTGTGAACATCTCCAAAAATCACTGGCGGTTTCACACAACGGCTTCCGTAACTTTGAACCCAACCGTTTTGTGTAAAAGCAAATCCCGCCAACTGTTCCCCGAAATATTCCACCATATCGTTTCGCTCAAACTCTCCGTGAACCAAGACATCGATCCCTATTTCTTCCTGCCAACGGATGGTTCTTTCGGTTTCCTGTTTTAATAAATTGTTGTATTGTTCGGCATTTAATTCTCCTTTTTTGAATTTTGCTCGCCAGGTTCTCACTTCTTTCGTCTGTGGAAACGAGCCAATTGTCGTTGTTGGAAAAAGAGGAAGATTCAAAACTTGCTGCTGAGTTTCTTTTCTTATATTAAATGGTGAATTTCTCTTTGCATCTTCTTCAGTCGTCACATCAACACGATTTTTCACATCCTGATTGTGAATTAATGTTGAGGTTTTACGGTTTTCAATGGCCTTTTTATTTTCAGCCAAAGCTTGTAAAACATTATAATCCGGATTTTCTGAAGCTAATTTTTTTAAATTAACAATTTCATAAATTTTCTGTTTTGCAAAAGCCAGCCATTGCTTGATTTCAGGAGATAAAATATCTTCGTTTTTCTCAGAATCAAGGTCGAAAGGAGAGTGGAGCAATGAACAAGACGGTGCAATAAAAACTCTTTCCGAACCAATTTTTTGAATGGCAGTTTTAATGATATTTAATGAGTTTTGGAAGTCGTTTTTCCATATATTTCTACCGTCAACAATTCCTAAAGAAAGGCTTAAAATTGTTGGAATATTATTTAAAACTTCATCCAACTGTTCTGGTGAACGAACTAAATCAATATGCAAAACATCGATCGGAAGGGAAGTAGTCAAGGCAAGATTATCTTTTAATCCATCAAAATAGGTAGCTACAATGAATTTCAGATTTGGGAATTGTTTTCTGATTTCAGCATAAATAAACTGATATGTTTCTTTCGCTTTTTCATTTAAATCTAAAGCTAAAAAAGGCTCATCAAACTGAATATATTCTGCACCGTGATTTTCCAGTTCTTTTAAAATCTGAATATAAACGGGAAGTAAGTTTTTTGCTAAATCCAATTTATCAAAGCCTTCTTCTTTTTCTTTTCCTAACAATAAATACGTTAATAAACCGATAATGACAGGTTTTGCATTAATTCCGGCT
Organism: Chryseobacterium sp. GW823-FHT05E08; assembly: GCF_058795655.1. Taxonomy (NCBI): domain Bacteria; kingdom Pseudomonadati; phylum Bacteroidota; class Flavobacteriia; order Flavobacteriales; family Weeksellaceae; genus Chryseobacterium; species Chryseobacterium sp. GW823-FHT05E08. The sequence continues at coordinate 373,066 of NZ_JBXAHY010000001.1, forward strand.
TGTTTTGCACTGATGAATTCTTGGATGATTTTATTGGAGAATAGCTTAAACTCCTGGTTTTTCTGAAATTCAGGAACGATATAATGGTAGTTGGTATCAAACCATTTGGTCATTTCCATGGCGGTGATATCCAATCCATCTTTCTGAAAACCTCTTGCCATTGCAAAATAAAGGTCGAGTTCAGACTTTTTGAGAGCAATTTCCTGATAACGTTCCGGAATTGCTCCAACCGTTAACGTCATATCCAAAACCTGATCGTAATATGAAAAATCATTACATGGAATAAGATCAATTCCTGCTTCCTGCTGTAATTTCCAGTTGTTTTGAGTGATGGTTTTTCCAACTTCCAACAATTCGTCTAATGGGATCTTGCCTGACCAATAGTTTTCACAAGCTTTTTTAAGTTCTCTGTTGCTACCAATACGCGGATAGCCTACTAAGTGTGTTTGCATTTCTTTTAAACTTTTAAATTAAATTTGATTTTAAAAGTTCTTCAGACACTTCGAAATACAGTCGAGGAAAAGAGTTTATGGAATAGAGTAAATACAGTGAGGACGTAATTTTTTCTTTAAATAAAAGAATTGGCTTAATGTTTTTTATTTTTTTGACGCCAAGTTTTAATTCAATTTTCTATATTATTTAAGCGGGCAAAGAAGAATCAATAAATTGATTTTAAGAAGCGGGCGTATAAAACATAAGCTTCATCAGCGACAAAGTCGCAAATCTTTGCTCCTTTAAAATAAGAAGTCATCATAAAAATCTTTGCGTTTAAAAAATAAATTAAATTAAAACTCAATTCAATTTAATTTCAAACCAAATACGTTCAAAAGTATCATCTGTATGACCCAAAAGCTTCAAACCGCGAAAGCATTGTCAATTCGGAACAGGCAGGTCTCCTGACTTGTAACAGTTTTTGTCATCCTTCCCGTTTGCACAGTGGATCTACTTGGACAAAAACTTTTTATGTTACTTACAGTTGCGCGACAGCTCGTGATTTTCACACGATTCCCTATTAATTTACCTTAAGTAAAACCTTTTCCGTTTGATGAAGTATGTTAAAGAACAAAATGGAGTTCAAAGATATTGATTAAAGTGAATTGATTGGCTTAGTGCTAAATATTAAGTATAATATTTTGTTTAAATTAATTTAAAAAGATATTTATTCTTTAAATTTGAAAAATAGAATCAAAAAAAGAATATTATTCTGTGGAAAGACTCGATGAAAAGGATCTTCAACTGTTAAGAATCCTACAAAAGAATGCAAAATTGACCGTAAAAGAGTTAGCGAAAGAAGTTAATCTTTCAGCATCGCCTGTTTTTGAACGAATGAAAAGACTCGAACAGGAAGGTTATATTAAACATTATGCAGCCGTTTTGGAAGCTGAAAAACTGAATCGTGGTTTTACCGTTTTTTGTCAGGTCAAACTAAAAATTCACGACCGTTCTGTTGGAAATGAATTTGTGAAAGATATTCTACAGATTGATGAAGTAGCTGAATGTTATAATATTTCCGGGGATTTTGATTTTCTCTTAAAAGTTCAGGTACGAGATATGAAGCATTATCAGGATTTTGTGTTCAATAAATTGGGCTCTGTAGATTCCATCGGAAGTACGCACAGCACTTTTGTGATGGCGGAAGTGAAGAATATTTATGGGGTGAATATTTAGTAATTGTAAATTTTAACCACAAAAGAGGCAAAAGCTATTTGATACCCATTATTAGGAGACAATAGTTTTCAAAAGAATAAAAATCAAAGATTTTCAAAACTAATGTGTTCTTATTTGCGGTCGATTGATTAACTTAAAATACTTATGTGTTAGTCTTTTGCAACTTTTGTGGTTAAAATAAATAGTTTAAACAATTTTTATTTTAAATTATCTCCGACTTCTAATCCTACTCAAAGAAACAGAAGTAATTCCCAGATAAGACGCAATATAATGTTGCGGAATTCTGCGGATAATCTCTGGAGATTGTTCAAATAATTGATTATATCGTTCTTCCGGTGTATCTTTTATTCTGGAAATAAATAATTTCTGATACTTTAAAAGTCTTTGCTGAAGGTTATTATAATAGAAATCTTTGATGTAAGGATTACGCTCCATTTTCTGTCTGAAATCTTCAAGAGAAGCGCTGTAAACAGTGACAGGTTCTATTGTTTCGATATTGTATAGACTGGGCAAACTGTAAAAAAGACTTTCCCAAGACGAAATAAAAGCGCCCTCAAACATAAACTGAAAAGTGATTTCTTTTCCGTCATTATTGAGCCAGCCTCTCGTAACTCCTTTTTCGATGTAGTAAAATTTTCGGGCGATTTTGCCTTCTTCGATCAAAAGTTCTTTGGGACCGAATTTTTCCTGTTCAAAATCGTTGAGGATAGTAGATAAAATTTTTTCATCAAGTTGCATTACGTGTTTATTACTAAGTTATGCATACGAAATTAGGCATTTTTTAATCATCTTTCACTTAATGTGTGTATTTAGAATGATTTAACTTAAATAATTGCTGATTTCAATTAAATTTTGATCAGGATCGCGGAAATACACAGATTTTATTTTTCCCAAAGCGCCTGTTCTGTCAACAATTCCCTCTATAATTTCTATATTTTTCTGTTTCAATTCTTCTAAAACATCATGAATATCTGTTGTTGCAATAAAACAAAGATCTGCAGAACCAGCGGTCGGATGCTGAGCTTTGGGTTCAAACTCATGACCCTTTTGATGAAGATTGATTTTTTGATTTCCGAAAGTCAGTGCTTTTCTGTTGTCTCCAAAAGTTACAACTTGAAACCCTAGAATATGAGTGTAGAATTCGATTGTTTTTTCAATATCAGCTACGGTTAATACGATATGGTCGATGTTTTGAATTTGCATGATTTTTTGGTCATTTATAATTTAAAAATTAATAGTTTTGAGATAAATTAAAACTGATGATTTTATTATTTCTCTTGTTTATTTTAGTAATTAATGTTGGTCTTGCTTATTTGGCAATGAAATATCTTAGGATGTATACAAAAAATACACAATATCCAGCAGCTTTAGATGCTTCTGTTTTTCTTATTTCATTGGTAATTCTGATGGCGATTACTCTTTTTATTCTTATTAATACTGTTACTATTGGAAGATAAGGTTATTGATTTGTTTTTGACGATTATAATATAAGCAATTGATAGATTGATAAATAACGAAATCCAAACATTAATCCCATAAAATAGATGATAGGAAAAAAGGTTCTCCTGATAAACCAGATTTTTTATGATTCTAAAAGTTATCGCTGTTGTTGTTATTGAATAACTTAAAATCATAAAAATTCTATGCTTGTCGATATTTCCTTTTTTAATATAAATTACGGCAAGGATAGTGAAATAAGCCCAAAGAAAATTTTGCAATAAAAATCCAGTAATTCCTATAATTCCTCCATTTGAAAATATTGAAAGCACAAAACAGGCAGGAAAATTAATGATTAGAATATTGTATACGTATATTTTACCAATTATTTTATGAAGTTTACGATTTTCAGTTAAAAAATGATTTGAAAACTGTGTTAAACCAGCCAAAAGGCAAAATATTATTGAAAAAATATGAATGTAAAAAAATAACAGCCAATATTTATTATTTACAACATCCTGTTTAAATTGTAAGAAGGCAATATTTTTTTGAAAAGTTGTGTATTGAGAAATGGTATTCAGCATAACAATACTAAATATGAAAAGTGCAATTGCTGATATGAATTTATAGATATTCAAAAGGAATTATTTTTTCTTGAAGCAATTTAGCTTTCAAATTGTCAGCATATTTATGAGCAAATTTTTCTTTCTCAACTTTTGGAAGACTGAAATAAAAATCGTTTCTGGCTTCCTTTAACTCATGTTCTTCATCTTCATTTCCTGGTCTTTCAACCACTTCTAAATAATGGACATAATGCCCAAATTCGTGTAGTAAGGTTCTGTAAAGCTGTGTATTTCTTGAAGGTTCGGATTTTAAATCAGCAACGAATTCTCTTTTATTTTCACTAAAAATATGTCCGTCTTGTTTAAGCCTTTCAAACTCTTTTTGATCTTCAAGACTTTGTTTTCTTGGCCAGATTATTTTTTTATTTAAATCAATTGTATCTAAAATAATGGCAGGGAAGTATTCATTTTCAAATTCATAACTATAAACCAATCTTCCCCAAACCGAAGAAATGAGTTCTTCTTTTCTCTTAGATTGTCTTAAAATGATGAATTTTAAATCTCCATAATCTTCAGATGGAATGTGCTGAATAATTTTAATCAAATCATTAACGGAGCATGAATGCATTGAATTTTCGCGAGTTTCTTCAATTACAAACAAAAATTCATGATCATTAATAACTCTAATTTCTTTTTGATACTTTTCAATTCTTTCATAAAAAGAGAGTAAAGTTCCGTAAGGTGTAGAAATTTTGAGCTTATTATTTTGTCCAAAACCTTGGTTTTCGGTTCCAATATTTCTGTTTCTTCGGGTTGGGTTGAACATTGTTAGTTTTCTAAAGTTTAGAGAAAATTATTTAAGATAATTTACGTTTATTAACCCTTTATTAAAGCTTACTTTAATAGTGTCATTATTTTTGATATTCAAAAATCGATTTTAAACCATTTTTGGTTCTGCTTTTATTAATGTTTTCTAAATCATTTCTCTCATGAACAGAGTCTTTATTATTTAGCCAAAAAGTTTTATTCTCTTTATGGCTAATTACATTATAAGTTTTTACAATTCTTGACCCTTCAGTTATTGAATTTATATAAAGTATTGTATTATCAATAAGATTATGTACTCCGAAATAAAAACTAGTTCCAAAGAATATAAAAGCTAGAATAATTACAGGAATCTGATATGCTTTAAGCGATTTTCTTATTCTAAAAATAATAATTGTAGCAATTAATACAATAATTGAAACTGTATATTTCCAAGAATAATTTTTAAAATCTTTTAAATCATCATACAGATATTTTTCTTTTATGATAGGCTTTAATATAAAATCTTGTAGAGAGAATATAACAATAAAGCACAGAACAAATATTATATTTCTTTTTGAAAACTTGGTCATTAGTTTTAAGCTAAAATTCAATTCTACATAATATTTTTCACCCTCACATGCTGCAACAGCATAATCGTCTTCGCATCCTTGATTTCACCCGAATCAATCATTGCAAGTGCATCCACAAAAGAAAGCTCTAAAACTTCAATATCTTCTCCTTCTTCTTCCAATCCGCCACCATCAGTTGTTTTCATTTCCTTGGAATATTCAGCGATGAAGAAATGTAGAATTTCAGTTACGGAACCTGGCGACATATAAGATTCAAAAACCTTTTCAACTTTTGAGATCTTGTAGCCGGTTTCTTCTTCGGTTTCTCTTTTTATGCATTCTTCGGGGTTGTCGTTATCCAATAATCCTGCGCAGGTTTCAATAAGCATTCCGTCCGAATTTCCGTTGATATAAGTCGGTAAGCGGAATTGGCTCGTCAAAATAACGGTTTTCAATTCTTGATTATACAAAAGAATTGTCGCGCCATTTCCCCTGTCGTAAGCTTCTCTGCTTTGAGTTTGTAGGGAACCGTTGCTGCTTATTTTTTCGTAGGTAATTTTATTTAAAGTGTACCAGTTGTCTGATAAAATTTCGGTTTTTAGGATCTTTACTTTGCTATTTTGCATTAGGGATTTGTTCTGTATTAAAATTTTAAACTTATATCAATAATTAATTTTCAACTATAATTGTTGAAGATAAGTCAGTTTTGAGTTTTTGATAAATTCTTCAGAAGACGTGTCTTTTGTCGCACCTTTATTGGTCAATTCAATGATATAAATAGGTGTTCCCGGAATTTTATTGTCGTTGCATATAAGCTTAAATCTCTTAATTTTTGGATCTGTACTTAATGAAACAAGTTCATCAGAAGAATTGATTCTCATATTGTTCACATCAAAAGAAGCACGAGGATCTTTTTGAAGTTTTAAGAATCTTTTCTGAGTTTTATCAGTAGTTTCATCAAGAAATTTTTCCATCTGATAATCGGTCAGAAGCTGAGGGTAAATAAGGCCTTCCTGCAAAAATAATTTGGTGGTTTTATCAGATTTATTGTAATTAATAACCTTATCATCAAACTGAACAAAATTATCCTTTACGATTATTTTACCTTCGAATTTTTTATAGTTTTTCTTTTTGTAATCATTTTTAAAATGTTCAACAATTGCCTTGTCTTTTGAGCTTAAATTTTCCTTTTTTTGAGCAAAAGCTGTCATTGATATTGATAAACAAAGGCTTAATGAAAATAGCAGTTTCATATATTTTGTAATTTTTATTTTAATTTATTTCTTATTGAGTAAATCCTCTAAAGTTAATTTTAAATCAGGGGATTCAAACTGAAATCCTGCATTCTGAATTTTTTGTGAAGATGCTCGTGAACCTTCCAGCAAAGCGTCTGCCAATTCTCCAAATATCAATTTTAAAACAAAGCTTGGAACATTCGGCATAAACAGTGGTTTTTTAACGACTTCGGCGATTTTTATAGTTAAATTTTCGTTCGTAGTTTGTTGTGGTGAATTCGCATTGTAAGCTCCTTCTATATTTGAATTTTTTAAAGCAAATTCATAAATAGAGCAAATATCTTTCACATGAATCCAAGGCATATATTGTTTTCCGCTTCCGAGAGGTGATCCGATACCTAAATTTATCGTTGGCAACATCTTTTTTAGAGCACCTTCTTGTTCTGAAAGCACGACTGCTGTGCGGATTTTTACAACTCTTTCTGCTAAATTCTGTTCTTTAAAATCATCTGCAGATCTTTCCCAAAGTACAACAACTTCACTTAGAAAATCATTTCCTGGTTGATCATCTTCGGTATAAATTTTTTCCGTTGTTATAGTTCCGTAATAATTAATTCCTGAAGCTGAAATGAAAGATTTAAGTTTAATATTTTTCTTTCTTAAAGTATCTAAAAGCAACTTTGCAGAATCTACACGGCTTGAAATCAATTCTTTTTTTCGCTCATCAGTCCAGCGTTTTTCAGAAATATTGGCTCCGGCTAAATGAATGATGTGAGAAATGTTTTCAAAGGCAGATTCATCGATTGTTCCGTTTTTTATGTTCCATTCGAAGTCGTTGGCGCGTTGTTTTTTTCGGGTTAAAAATCGTACGGAATATTCCTTTTCAAGCTTTTTGGATAGTTCCTGGGCAACCATTCCATTGGCTCCGGTGATCAGAACAACTTCTTTCATAATAATTAAATTTAAGTTTAATACAGATTATGCTTGATTTTTTACAATCAAAACAAAATCATCTTCTAACAATTTATAGCCGTAATCATAGATAAATTTGTACTCGGAACCGTTTTTATAAACTTTAAAATTGGTGAAATAATCAAAATCAAAACCCAAGCCATTTAATTTAGATTTTATAACTTTAGTTTTACCATCGATATTGAGTTCACCCAAGATTCGATAATTTTTACGAAGTTTATTATTTACGTTTCGCATAAAGTTATTTGAATCTTTATTCTGCTTATTATTGTAGGCATTTCGGCAGGCATCGTTGCAGAATTTTTTATCTGACCGGCCAATAATTTTTTCGCCACATTCTAGACAATCCATAATTTTTTACTTTTTCATTCTGTGTGTTTGTTTTTTTCTCAATAATCTTATAAATCTATTGTGAGTAGGGTAGCTTCTGTTTGGGGTGAGATTGTTGAACAACAGGGCAACGAGCAACAGTATAATGCATCCCGACAAAACGGGAGAAATCACATACCAATAGCCTAATTCAGGGATTTTTCCTGTTGAACTCACGGCAATTAAAGCCGTCGCGCCACCCGGAGGATGCAGTGTTTTCGTGTATTGCATTAATATGATGGAAAATGCAACTGCTAACGGAGCGGATAACCAGATAACATCAGGAACAATTTTGTAAACGGTAACGCCTACCAAAGCAGAAAGCACATGACCGCCAATTAGATTTCTAGGTTGTGCCAACGGACTTTGAATAGCCCCGTAAATTAAAACACTTGAGGCACCAAAAGAACCTATTAAAAATACATTCTCGGCCTGTAAAAGCTGATGAGATTGGATAAATGCAATAAGCCCAATTCCAAAAAAAGCACCTAAAAACGACCAAAAATGTTCTTTGTAATCAACCAGTGTTTCTTTATAAATCACATATTTTGAAACTCTGAATGTTCTTTTTATTGTCTTCTTCATTTATTCTTCTTTATTTTTTATTATTTGAATTAAATTTTCTACGAAAGGTTGTGTATAGATTCCTTGTTCATCATAGTCGGGATCTAAAATGGTGATCTCGATTCCGAAACATTTTTCGTTATTTATTAAAGGTTGTAGAATTTCTTTAAGGTCGTTGTAATCAATTCCATCTTCCATTCTGCTGTCAACGGCGGGCATAATTTTATCATTTAAAATATCAACATCAAAATGAATGAAAAATCCGTCTAAATTTTTGTCATTAATCATTTTTAGGAAATCTTCAGAAGTTTTTCGGAAACCATTTTTCCTTAAATTATCAAGATCAAAATAATTGATTTTTGAATTTAAAATCTGTTCTACATATTCTTCGTCATCTGTTTCAGCATTTCCGACACAGAATATATTTTCTTCTAAGAAATAAGGCTTAAGATTGTAGATGTTTGTCAGTTTTTCATGTCCTAACCCTGAAACAATTGCCAGATCCATCCCGGCAACGCCACCGCTTGGAGATAATTGTGGCGGAATATAATCGGTATGACCGTCAAGGTAAAAAAGACCAAAGTTTCCAATTTTTCTAAGAGCAATTGCGTTTCCAATCAAAATACTGCAGTCGCCACCAAGAATAATATTGAATATTTTTTTGTCAAAATTCTTTAAGATAAGCTCGGATTGTTTTTTCGCATATTCAATAATCTGATGAGAATTTTTCACTTGAGTTTCTTCATCAAAATCCATTGAATATTCGGGAGCTTCTAATCTGAAAATATTGTTGGGTTCAATTCTTTTATGAAAGTCAAATTTCCTAAGCCAGTCAGGAAGTTTTTTAACGCCGGGTTCAATCTCGTGTACTTTTTTTGTTAATCCCAAATTGAGAGGAAACTCAAAAATATTGATATCCCTTTTCATAAATTAAATTTAATCAAAGATACGTAATTATCCGTTTTCAAACGACTGTGAGTGAATTTAGATCAAATATTTTCATTGTTCTTATATTGTATAATTATAAAGTATAAATTTTATTTTATAAATGTATTATTGTTTTGAATTTTTTGTTAATATTAATGAAATTAACAATTTATTTACATTAATAAGCTTTTAAATTAGTAATTATAATGTTATTTAAACTACCTTTGGTGATATTTCAACAAATTTTGAAATATTCTGATAAATTTTTCCCCTTAATTACTAATAATCAAACTTAATTTCAATTCAAACATGAAAAAAACAATACTTTTAGTTACAGTTTTGTTCTCTGCATTTTATTATTCCCAAGTTGGTATTAACACTTCTAATCCTCAAGGTCAGTTTACTATTGATGCGGCTAGAGATAATCCTGCTACAGGAACTCCCAATGCTGCTCAACAATTAAATGATTTTACTGTAACATCTGCAGGAAATGTAGGTATCGGAACGAATGCCCCAACCAATAAAGTTCATATAAATGGAGGCTTTAGATTAACAGACGGTACGCAGGCAAATGGTAAGATCTTGGTTTCTGACGGAAATGGAGTTGGAACTTGGCAGGATTCAAGTCCGGCAGTTATTGTTACTTCTACCACGGGAACTCAGGTTCCACTAGCTGTTACTTTCACTTGGATTGGTTCTTCTGCAACGGTTACTATTCCGGGATATTATCTTATAAGTCCTCGTTTAATTACAGATAAAACTCCTGCAAATTGTGGAAATTTTATTGCATATAATTTAAGCAAAAGCTCTACAGGTATTTTAAATCCAGCATTCCCGCTTCAGGATTCCCACTTTGCACCGGGTACTGTTACAGATTTTATTTATTCTACCAATGTTGCTTTATTGGAAGCAGGAACATATTATATGTTAGTGCGTTACAGTGGAGGTTGTACTTCGAATACGACTAGGCTTAATGCCGGTCAGAACAGTTTTACCCTTACATTATTAAAATAACTTGCTACCTATGATTTATAAAAATAAGCGGAATAAAATGCAAACGAAAAAAAATATTATTTTCTTAATGTTCTTTTTATCAGGATGTGCCTTTTCGCAGACTGGTATTCATACTTCCAATCCACAAGGTCAGTTTACTATTGATGCAGCTAAAGATAATCCATCAACAGGATTACCGACTGCTACACAGCAATTAAATGATTTTACGGTAATATCTAATGGAAATGTAGGAATAGGAACGAATTCTCCAACAACTAAACTACACATAAATAATAGTACAAACGGAGCCCTAAGAATTGTAAACGGAACAGAAGGAAACGGAAAACTTTTGGTATCAGATAATAATGGAGTAGGAACCTGGCAAAATTCTTCGCCTCCTGTTGTAATTAATTCAACAACTGGGGGTTCTGTTAATATAGGAACGAGTTATGCTTGGGTAGGTTCTGTTGCTACAGTAACAATTCCCGGATTTTATCTTATAAGTCCTAAGTTACTTACAGATAAAACTCCTGCTGGCTGCGGGGTGTATATTGCCTATAATCTGTCAACCAGTACTACTGTTGCTGCTAATCAGCCATATGTTCAGCAGGATGCTCATTTTGCGAGCGGAACTATTTATGATTTCATTTATTCTGCTAATGTAGGTTACCTGCAGGCAGGAACTTATTATATGCTGGTGCGTAATGGCGGAGGATGTACATCAAATGTTACCCGAGTTAATGCCGGACAAAATAGCTTTTCATTAATACTATTAAAGTAAGTAATCAATGAAATTGTTTATAATTAAAAATCAATAGATTCTAATAACACAAAGAAAGCAAGAAATTATACAAGAAATTCCCTCTTTTTGTATAATTGAAATTTCATTAAGTAAATACATTTTCACTATACGAAAACCGTCTATTTTAGGCGGTTTTTTGTGATTAATTCTTTTTCCTTTATCCGGTTGTAAACGACTACAAACGAATTTAAATAGTTTTATACCGATTCTGGTTTTCAAATTCAACAACCTTTGCCACAGAGATTTGAGAAAACAGTGAACGTCTCTTATCTGAATCATTAATCTTAAAAATATATAGTATGTCACTAAGAAACAAAGTAAAATTAATAGGTTACACAGGAAAAGAAGTAGAGGTGGTAAACTTCGACAGCGGTGCTGTAAAAGGAACAGTATCGTTGGCAACAAACGATCATTACACCAATACAAAAGGCGAAAAAGTGGAAGAGACTCAATGGCACAATTTGGTATTCTTCGGGAAAATTACTGAGATCTTTCAAAAATATGTTTCAAAAGGAAAAGAGATCGCTATTGAAGGGAAATTGACGTACAGATCATATGATGATAAGGAAGGCGTAAAGCGATATATTACGGAAATCAGAGTAGATGAAATCTTATTATTAGGAACTAAATAATTCTAAAAACACAAATGATGAAAGTAAAAGTTTTTAAAATAAGATTGCCCGAAGAATTTCTTTATCAGGATCAGGAAATGCTTGACCGCTTTCTGGAATCTCACGAAATTATTAAAGTGGAAACCGCATTTGTACACGATGAAAATTATTGGTCTGTTGTTTTATATTTTGAAGAATTAAGACTGAAAGAACCTTCAAATACTGTAAAAGAAAATAAAACAGCAAAATATTCTCTCGAAGATGATACGCTTAATTATGATGAAGAAAAGATTTTAAATGCCTTAAAATTATGGCGTTCGGAAAAAGCAAAAGAACAAAATCTTCCTTCTTATTTTATTGCCACCAATAAAGAATTGATGTCTGTAGCTAAATATAAACCTGCAAAAAAAGAAGAATTGCTGGAGATCAAAGGTTTCGGAAAGCATAAAATTGAAAATTATGGTGAAGAAATATTAGAAATCCTTGAAAATATCTGATTTTTCATAGATCACTGGAACACAAATGATGAAAATAAAAATGAGAAGTCGGAGGATTCATTCTTCGACTTTTTTAAGGTAGTTTAAAAAAGTCCTTTCAATTCCTTATTTTTGCAATTATATCAATTATTAATCATCATTTATCAATTATAAAATGAAGCCAAGTTTAGCAAAAGGGACGAGAGATTTTACAGCGGAAGAAGTTTCAAGAAGAAAATATATCATTAATATTTTACAGAAAAACTTTGAATTATTTGGATTCCAGCCATTGGAAACCCCAAGCTTTGAAAATCTTTCAACATTGACAGGGAAATACGGAGAAGAAGGAGATCGTTTGATTTTTAAGATCATGAACTCAAGTATAAATGAGGCCAAAGATGAGAAAAAATCTCAAATGCTTACTGATTTTCAAAGAGCTTTAGAGAAGCCATTCAATTCAGAAAATCTTACAGATAAAGCCCTTCGTTACGACCTTACCGTGCCTTTTGCAAGATTCGTAGCAATGAATCACGGGAAATTAACTTTCCCTTACAAACGTTACCAAATTCAGCCGGTTTGGAGAGCAGACCGTCCTCAAAAAGGGAGATTTAGAGAGTTCTATCAGTGTGATGCAGACGTTGTAGGAAGCGAAAGTCTTTTTCAGGAAGTAGATTTGGTTCAATTATATTTAAAATCATTTGCTGATTTAAAAGTTCCAGTGACAATTCATTTAAACAACAGAAAAATTCTTTCTGGTTTAGCAGAATACGCAGGAATTACAGATAAATTAATTGATTTCACTGTCGCTCTTGACAAGCTTGATAAAATTGGAAAAGAAGGTGTTGTTAAAGAATTATTGGAAAGAGAAATTTCTCAGGAATCGATTGATAAATTAGATTTTCTATTCACTCAATCTGATGATGCATTGGAAAATCTTCTTCAATTAAAAGAAAAATTTATTGGAAATGAAGTAGGAACAAAAGGTGTTGAAGAACTGGAATTTGTTTTAACTAAATCCATAAGTCTTGGCGTTGATATCCAAAATCTTGTTTTTGATATTACGTTGGCGAGAGGATTAGATTATTATACAGGAGCTATTTTCGAGGTGAAAGCTGACGAAGTTCAGATGGGTTCCATCGGCGGCGGCGGAAGATATGACAATCTTACAGAAGTTTTCGGAGTGAAAAATATCCCGGGAATCGGAATTTCTTTCGGACTTGACAGAATTTATCTTGTCGTAGAAGAACTCGGACTTTTCCCTGAAGAAGCAACATCTAAAGTTGAATATTTATTTGCAAATTTCGGAGGTGAAGAAACTTTAGAAGCTTTAAAATTGATCATGAAGTTAAGAGAAAAAGGAATTTCAGCAGAATTATATCCCGAAAATGCAAAAATCGGAAAGCAATTCACTTACGCAGAAAAGAAAGGAATTAAAAACCTTGTTTTCTTAGGTGAAGAAGAACTTAAAAACGGAACGGTTACTTTTAAAGACCTTTCTGCCGGAGAACAGAAAACTGTTTCTTTGGACGAGTTTTTAGGTAACTAATAAAATGCAAAAAAAAGTCTCCAAAGACATCATAGAAAAATGGTTAAAAGGCTGGTCTTTATCAAGAGATCTGCCTTTGCCGTTTCAATATCAATCAGGCTTTAAAGTAGATGTTAATGATGAAAAACAGAAAACCCGTTATGTTTTTGCAGAGCTTAATGATGATTTTTTTCAATTAGCAAATTCAATTGAAGAGCCCTGGATTTTTTTAAAAGTTTGTGCTTCTTTTGATGATTTTAAACATAAAATTCCTGAAAAATGGGAGGTTCAGCCGCAGGGTTATATGATGTCATGTGTAAGCCCGATAAATTTTTCTAATATTATTTTACATGATGATTATAAGTTAGAATTTGAAGTATATAATTCAACTTTTGTCGTTAAAATTGTTACTAAAAATAATGAGCTGGCTTCAATAGGCAGGGTTGTTATTGTTGATGATTTGGCTGTTTATGATCGGATTTCAACTGAAATTGATCATAAAAGAAAAGTTCTCGCCACTTTTATAATGAAAGAGCTTGAAAAAATAGCTTTATCGAAAGGTGTTTCCAATAACTTTTTGGTTGCAACAGAACAAGGTAAATCTCTGTACGAATCATTAGGTTGGGAGCTTTACAGTCTGTATACTTCGGTTGTTATTCCATCTGAAAAATCAAAATTTTAAGTTGAATTCAATTATATTTGAGGAAAATAGTAATTTAGGTTCCTAAAATTATTTTAAAACAAAACCAATGAGCGAAAAATCCAGACTTGACGAAATAAAAGAAGAATTAGAAAAATTAGACATCAATCCTACGATTTTTGCCAGAAAAGAAATCCGTGAGCTACCGGAAATTCTTTCGAGAGACGAAAAAATAGTTTATCTCGTTGAAGGCAGAAACAAAACGACCAAACACCATATTATTTTGGTAGCTACTGACAGAAGGTTGATTTTTGTTGATAAAGAATTCATGTATGGACTAAAAGTTGAAGATTTTTCTTATGATAAAGTAAGTTCAATTCAGTATGAAAAAGAGTTTATGCTGGCTTCAATCGATATTCATATTTCGGAAAATATTCTTGAGATCGATGGAGTAGGAAAGTATTATGCAGAACTGTTTTGTGAAAAAGTAAGAAACTTTATGGCTCGTCCGAAAGAAGCTTTTCAACCAAAAAGTGAACCTACAGTTTTAGACCAACTGGAACAATTAGGAAGATTAAAAGAAAGCGGAGTTTTAACGGAAGAAGAATTTGCAGAGCAGAAGCAGAAACTTCTTGAAAAACTTAAATAAGTCTTTCATTCAAGTAAAAATTAAACACAAATTCGTAATTTGGATTATTCTTATGGAGTTTACTTTCTGTTTGATATAATTTAAAACTATTAAACCAAAAACCAGATGGATATTATTTGCGCATTGTGCGGAACACCCTTAACGTCTATGGATACGCTTTTGGGCGAAAATAAACTGTCGGACGGCAGTATTTTATGCAATAAATGCTTCAATAAGGCGACAAATATTAATAAAGACCTAGTAAATTCAATCGAAAGTTTCAATCTTGCGGAAGTAAGAGGAATTATTCTTGGCGGGAAAATTGACGATTTCGAAGAAAATATCGCTACACCAGTTCTTGAAACTCCGAAAATGGAAACACCAGTCAATACTTTTTTTGATCCGAACAGTTTTAAAGATTACGATCAGCCTACAAGGCTTGATGAGATTAAAGATCAAATCGTTGCGCTTAATGCTAAACTTAGCATTTTTGTGGACAGTGAAGTGAAAGAATTGGTGAATATTTTGGATAATGGTGAAAAAATTGTCGCCATTGCAGAAGGGAAATATTTAGGTAATAACCGTGAAGGTATTGTTTTCTCTACACAAAAAAGAGTTGTATTTATCGACAAAAAATTCTTTGGAGGTGTTGTAGAAAATGAATTTATGCACGATAAAATCTCTTCTGTAGAATATGATTCAGGTATTCTTACTTCTTCGATGAAGATATATACACAAGGGTCAACTGCAGAATTTAAATTATATAATAAAAGTGCAGCCAAAGCTTTTTACGATGGAATAAAAGATTACATCGGTCGTTCAGGAGCGGTTCAGCAGCAATCATTTAAACAGGAAAGCTTTCATATTTCTATAAATGATCATTCATTTAGCTCTAATAATCAATCTTCACCATTTGATATATTTAAACAGGTTATTTCAAAGCCTGAACAAACAAGTGAAAAAGCGCCGGAAAATGTAAAAAAAGAACCTGCTGAAGCTATTTTTGAGCAATTAGAAAAGTTGGGGAAATTAAGAGAAATGGGAGTTTTGACAGAAGCTGAATTTGCAGAACAGAAAAAGAAATTATTGGAAAGGTTATGATAAAGGCATTCATTATTAGATTAATCAACGGAAAATGGTATTCGGCACCATTGATTTTCACCATTTTTACGGTGTTTTGCTGGCTTTGCCTTATTATTTTACCAACGAGAGCCTTAATATGGGGTTTATTTTTTTGTTTACCATTTATTGGTTACTTTTTCTGCTTTATTTTGGGGATTGCGAAGATGTTCATGAAAGAGTTTAAAGAGGGAATTAAACAATGTTTTTTTACTCTTATTGTTACATTTGCAGCCATGCTTTTCTTTACAATTTTTCTTCCTACGAGTCCATACAAGGAATATAAAGGCGATGCGAAGAATCCCAATAATGTAAAGACCGAAATGCCTTTAAAGTTATCTCTTAATGAAGAAAAATCTTTGTTTAAAGTTGATAAACAGGATATCCTTTTATATGATTACTCAATGCCGGGCAATTATAAATATCAGGTTTTTCTTAATAAAATTGAGAAAGGAAAAGTCTATTTAAAAATGTTTGATCTTGTCACAAACAGAATTCTTTCAGAAAAAGAAATTAAAAAAGACTCTCAAATAGAAGTTTATAATCCAACAGATGAATTAAAAGAGTTTGGATTAAGCGATCCAATTACTGTTGAAGAAGGCGAGTGGGGAGATTATTACGGAAGTAGAGTTGAGGTTTGGTTTCAGCCGGATGACAGTACTCAGCCTGAAAGAAAATTAATTACGAAGAATTATATTATTCAAGGTCAATAAAACATTTTGAGTGTTTTATAATTAATTTGATATAATTGAAAGGAGCTTGTGAACTTAGCTGAGTAGAACGCCTTTGCGAACTTTAAAACATTTAGTAGTCAATAAATCTTTGCGATCTTTGCGTTAAAAATATTACTGCTATAAGTGGATATTCTTAATTTTTTTAATCTAAAATTAAAATCATGGAAAATTATCTCGAAATAAATAAAAAATCCTGGAATGCTAAAGTAGAACCACACTTAAAGTCAGATTTCTATTTTGTGGATGAATTTTTAAATGGGAGAAATTCACTTAATTCTATTGAGCTTGATCTTTTAGGAGATGTAAAAGGAAAAAGTATTTTGCATTTGCAATGTCATTTTGGGCAGGATTCCATTTCGTTATCAAGGTTAGGAGCAAAAGTTATCGGAGTAGATTTATCAGACAAAGCAATATAAGCTGCCAATAATCTCGCGAAACAGTGTGAAACAGACACTGAATTTATTTGTTCAGATGTTTATGATCTTCCGAATGTTTTAAATGAAAAATTTGATATCGTTTTTACAAGTTACGGAACCATTGGCTGGCTTCCTGATTTGGATAAATGGGCGAAAGTTATTAACCACTTTCTAAAACCTAACGGAAAATTTGTAATAGCAGAATTTCATCCTGTAGTTTGGATGTTTGATGATGATTTTAATGGAATTACGTATAATTATTTTAATGAAAAACCAATTGTAGAAACCTATGAAGGAACTTACGCAGATTTTTCAGCAGATATTGTTCAGGATTATGTAATGTGGAATCATTCGTTGTCTGAAGTCTTTCAATATTTAATTAAAAATGGATTAATGATTGAAAATTTTCAGGAGTTTGATTGGTCACCATATCCTTGTTTTAAACATATTGACGAATTTGAGAAAGGAAAATGGCGAATAGAAAAATTTGGAAATAAGATACCAATGGTTTATGCCGTGAGCGCACAAAAAAAGTCATCGTAAAAATATTCTACGATGACTTTCCTTATATATGAATGTTAAAAAAAACTAGTCTTAACTTAAAGAATCTTCAGCTTTTGTTTTCGCTTCGTCTAATTTCGCCTGAGCCTGAGAAGCTACGTCATTGGCTTTGGTTTTAAGATCATTTCCCCATTTATTAAGGTTGTCTTTTGCACTGTTGATCTTATCTTTTACTGCTTGCTGCTCTTCTGGAGTAGATTTTTTATATTTCCAATAAGCTAAAGCACCTAATCCTAATAAAGCAAGTATTCCATTTGTTTTGTTTCCCATGATTTCTATTTTTTTAATGTTATTATTAATACTAAAATTTGTTATTAAAATAAGTATGTAAAATACGTGCCAAAAAAATGAATTCAATTATAAATTTATGTTAAAATTTAATTAAAAACTTCAAAATTTTCACCATCAAAACTTGCAAATACCATGGTTGGATAAGAATCCTGATGATAGATATTCCCTTGTTTATCAATGGCAATCGCACCTGCGAAACCATCAATTGTTTTTAATTCCTCAAAAGTTTTATTAAAAGCATTTTCAAGGCTCATCCCGTCTGTAACTCTTGTCACAATTTTTGTGGAAGTAGCATTGCTTACAATGTCTTCTCCAACGCCTGTACAGCTTACGGCACAGAACGAATTGGCATAATTTCCGGCAACAGTTGCAGAATCAGAAATTCTTCCAGGGATTTCAAAACCTTTTCCTCCGGTTGAGGTGGCAACGGCTAATTTTCCGTCTTTATCAATTGCTACACAGCCAACAGTTCCTTTTCCGCCATTTGCTAATTTAGCTTCATATTCTTTTCTACGTTGAGGGGTTTCAGTTGAAAAATTTTCAAAACCATGTTCTGTGGCGTAATTTTTTGCACCGCTTCCTCCCAAAACTCTGTCATCTTCTTTCATTAAGTCTTTCGCAACGAAAATCGGGTTTTTTACATCCTGAATATTGATAACTCCACTTAATTTTTGTGTCTCACCGTCCATGATCGCAGCACTCATACGAATGACTCCGTCGCTTTGGATTTGAGAACCAATTCCGGCATTATATAATTCATCATCCTCCAAAAGAGAAACGGCATAAGCTACCGTATCAAAAGCAGAATTTGACTGTAAATATTCAAAAGCCTTTTGAGCAATATTTTTTAACGATTCTTGTTTCGCTGTTTTTACTTCATGGCTTTGGTCACTTTCTGAGAAGAAACCGCCGTGGATGATTAATTTCATAAAATATAATTGATAGGTGATAAATGATAATTGATATTCTTGACGAAGTTAATTTATTTATCAACCAAAATCATTGATCAATTATCATTAATCATTTATTATTTATCTTGTGGAATCGGATTAAATTGAGAATTTTCAATCGTCAATGTTTTTGTCGTCAGGTCATAATGGTCGTTCATCGACATTACATGTACAGTTAAATTATCAATAGAAATAGGCTCTCCAAGATTGATGTTGGTAAGATTGGTGTCTTTAATAAACCTTCCGTCAACAATAATTACAAGTCCTGAACCTACGGCAGTCATTGTATCATTATGAATAAAAAGTCCGGTATCTTCACCTAAACCAATTCCCAATGTTCTCGGATTATTGACAACAGCTTGAAATAGACGACCAATTCTTCCTCTTTGTACGAAGTGAGTGTCGATGATTACATTATCAATTAAACCTAAACCTTGCGTAGTTTTTATTTCACCTTTCAGCAAGGCTTCAGAACTGCTTCCCTGATAAATCATATTTTCAGAGGCGGCAGCTGCTCCTGCAGAAGTTCCGGAGTAAATAAAATCCTGCTCCTGATATTTTAATAGAATGGTATCATGAAATCTTGTTCCGCCAAGAATAGAGGTCAGCCTCAACTGATCTCCACCTGTGAACATCACAACATCTGCTGCATTAGCTCTTGCTACCATCGCATCAGAATTGGCTTCCTCACGATTGTGGATATCAAGGATGTTTACATTTTTGGCGCCTAAAAATTCAAATGCTTTCTTATATTCCGTACCAACAATTTGGGGGATCTGAGAAGCAGTCGTAATAATTTCTATTACAGAATCTTCTTTAAGCTTAGACTCATTAATTATCTTTCTTAGAATACCTCTTTCAAAGAAATTGAGGTTTTTTTCGATATTCTGATCGAAGTCGGTTTCAGCAAAGCTGCCTTTATTTACAGCCCCTCCGATAACGATTAATTTTCCAACGGGTTTCATCATAGTGTGCAAATTTAAAAAATTATTAACATTTAGCGAAATCTATACCACATTTTAATTGATCCTGAGTATTTTAGAATTATTAATAATTTTCAATTTTATTTTGAGAAATCTACAAGTGTGGTATAGTTTTGTTTATGGTTTTACATTATCTTTGATTCTGGAATATGTTATCATTAATAAGAAAAATGCAAAATGTCTATGAAAATTGAGAAGATACAGGCTTTACGTGGTCCTAATATTTGGAGTATAAGAAGAAAAAAGCTGATACAGATGCGGTTGGATCTTGAAGAACTGGAAAATTTCCCTACCAATAAAATCGATGGTTTCAGAGAAAGAATAGAAAAATTAATGCCGTCTTTAATTACGCACAGATGTTCTGAAGGCGTAGTCGGAGGTTTTTTCCATAGAGTGGAAACCGGAACATGGATGGGGCACGTTATTGAACATATTGCTCTTGAGATCCAGACTTTATCAGGAATGGATACCGGATTCGGAAGAACACGTGAAACAAAAACTCCGGGTGTTTACAATGTAGTTTTCGATTATATTGAAGAAAATGCGGGAATTTGCGCTGCCGAACAAGCCGTAGAAATTGCAGAAGCTTTAATTGAAGGCAGAGAATACGACCTGAATGCTTGTATTCATAGGCTGAAAGAGATCAGAGAACGTGTTCGTTTAGGTCCGTCAACGGGAAGTATCGTTGAAGAAGCAGTTTCCAGAAGAATTCCTTGGATCAGATTGGGGACGAACTCTTTGGTACAGCTTGGTTACGGAGTTAATCAGCAGAGGTTTCAGGCTACGATCACGGGCAAAACAAGCTCAATTGCAGTAGATATTGCATGTAATAAAGAATTAACCAAAAGAATGCTTCATGATGCTGCGATTCCTGTTCCGATTGGTGATTTGATCATGGATGAAGAAGGATTGGAAAGCGTTATCAGAAAAATCAATTATCCGATTGTTTTAAAACCTTTGGACGGAAATCATGGAAAAGGTTCATCAATCAATGTAAATGATTGGGAAGCTGCAAAAATTGGTTTAGAACATGCTCAGAAATATTCAAAAAAAGTAATTGTTGAAAAATATATTACCGGATATGATTTCAGAGTTTTAGTAATTAATAATAAAATGGTTGCTGCTGCGAGAAGAGTTCCTGCCCACGTTGTGGGAGATGGAGAATTAAATATTCAGCAATTAATTGAAAAAGAAAATAAAGACCCAAGAAGAGGGTACGGTCATGAAAATGTATTAACTGAAATTGCAGTTGACAAAGACACGACAGAGCTTCTTGAAAAACTTCATTATACACTTGAAACGATTCCTCAAAAAGGAGAAGTTGTCTATTTAAAATCAACGGCTAACCTTTCTACTGGAGGGACTTCTATTGATGTTACTGACATGGTTCACCCGGAAAATATCACCATGGCAGAAAGAATTTCCAAGATCATTGGTCTGGATGTTTGTGGAATTGATATTATGGCCGAGAATTTAACGCAACCATTAAAAGAAAGCGGTGGAGCCATCATTGAAGTAAATGCTGCTCCAGGTTTCAGGATGCACCTTGCTCCAAGCGAAGGTCTTCCAAGAAACGTTGCTGCTCCGGTTGTTGATATGCTGTATCCGGCAGGAAAACCATTTACGATTCCGATCATCGCGGTGACGGGAACGAACGGTAAAACAACTACGACAAGATTAATTTCTCATATCATTAAAAATAACGGTTTTAGAGTAGGTTTCACAACGTCAGACGGTATTTATATTCAGAATACGATGTTGACGAAAGGTGATACTACAGGACCGCTTTCAGCTGAATTTATTCTGAAAGATCCAACTGTAGAATTTGCCGTTCTGGAAACTGCCAGAGGTGGAATTCTTCGCTCAGGACTTGGTTTTTCTCAATGTGATATTGGGGTTTTAACCAATATTAAAGAAGATCATTTAGGATTAAATGATATTCATAATCTTAAAGATTTAACAAAGGTAAAAAGAGTCGTTCTTGACAGCGTAAAGAAAAACGGCTGGAGCGTGATGAATGCGGATGATGAGTATTCTATGAGAATTGTGAATGATCTACACAGCAATGTGGCAATTTTCAGTATGGATGAAAATAATCCACACATGAAGAAATTCGCAAAAGAAGGGAAAATTACCTGCGTTTATGAAGAAGGTTTTGTGACGATCAAAAAAGGTGACTGGAAGATCAGAATCGGAAAAGCAAAAGATTTCCCGATTACGATGGAAGGGAAAGCTAAATTCATGATCGAGAATGTTTTAGCAGCGAGTTTGGCGTGTTATCTTCAAGGATTGGGAATAGAGGATATTTCAAATTCTTTAAGAACTTTTATTCCGAGTGCACAGCTTACTCCTGGAAGACTGAATGTTTTCAAGTTTAAAAATTTCAAAGTTCTAATTGATTTTGCTCACAATCCATCCGGATATGAAGCGATTGAAGATTATCTTAAAAATGTAGAATCTACCAAGAAAATTGGGATTATTTCCGGAGTCGGAGACAGAAGAGATGAAGACATCAGACTGTGTGGAAAAATCGCAGGAAGAATGTTCGATTACATCATCATCAGAAACGAAAAACATCTTCGTGGAAGAAAAGAAGAGGACATTAATGCATTAATTATCGATGGTATTAATGAAGCTCAAAGAGATGTAAGCTATGAAATTATTCCTAAAGAAATTGATGCCTTAAAACATGCAATGGGAATGGCTGAAGAAGGAGCTTTCATAACTGCTTTAAGTGACGTGATTTCTAACGCGATCGATCTGGTACAGGAATATCAGGCGAGGGAATTGCTTGAGGATGATAAGATTTAATTGGAAGTTCAGGGTTTCGGCTTCGAAGAAGCCGAAACCCTGAACTCAATACTTTTCAAAATAAAAAACCTCCAAAATTTTGGAGGTTTTTTATTATATTCTTGTCCAGTTTTTCTCTATTTTCTGTAATTTTAAAAAGTATGGAATCAGAACAGCAAGTTCAAATCTGAGCATAAAATGTTTTGTAAAGAAGGGTAAAACGATCATTACAATTCCACAAATAATGAATCCTAAAATAGCATCAATTTTTGCAACTTTAATGCCCCAGTCTTCTTCAAACCAAAGTCCGTAAGAGGCAATTCCTTTAAAAACAAATAAAAAGCTTATAAGAATACCTGTTAAACTGTAAGGTTCAGTAGTTTCTAATCCATAAAGTGACAACTCTGTATTTTTCATAAAAAATCCAAAAGCCAGGATGAATGCACCCACTACTCCTGTAAAAAAGAATAACCAAATGAAAATTTTAATCCAGACTGGTAATAAACTTCTTCTTCGTACAAAATTACTTTTTATATCAAACTCTTCAAAAGCTGATTGTTCTTCCATTGTATATTAGTTTTTATAAAATATTATTCTTCCACAAAAAACGCATTAGAACTGCCGATCCAAATAGCATCTTTCTTATTAAAATCAACATTCACCATGGCGGCTTTTGTCATTCTTCCAAGATTTTCCAATAGGATAGGGCGTTCGTCATTTTCTCGCCAAATATACAATAATCTGATTTCTGCTTTTGAAAATTCACCATTGATATCTTCAAAAAGCGGAGCATAAGTTACTTTTCTCTGTAAAATATAATTTTCTTTATCCTCTATGGCGTCTGTGATTTCTTTTGTCGGGTCTAAATTAACTCCACTTCCTGCAAACGAAAATAAAGGTTTTAAAACAAAGTTTTCAAGACTTTCACTTTTCGGAAATTCGTGTAAGAAATAACTTTTCGGGACAAATTGATGTTTCAGCATTGGCAGAAGAAACTTTGAAATTTTGAAAAACCAGTTTGGATGCGTAACCCAAGTTACATCTACATCTTCACGGAAATCAAATTCAGTTTTAAGATCAGGAATTCTGTCTAATTCGTCGAAAATTACACGGTTATAGATTCTTTTGATCTCAATTAATTTTCCGTCATTTTCATAGAATAGTTTTCTACCTTCTTTCTTTACTTTCGTTAAACAAACGGTTTTTATTCCTAATAATTTCTCGGTCAGAATAAAATCGATTAAAGTTTTTTGTTTTTCAGGGAAAATTTCAAGAAGAATTACGTTTTCAGGATTTTCGTTACCTACAATTAGATCTTTTACATAATTTCTAAATTCTTCATGAGGCATTTTGTTTTTGATATCATTTAAAAAAGGATAAACTTCACAAAATGTATCTTCAAAAATCTTTTGAAAAGCATACAATGATGGAAACGCTTGAAGCTCTATTAATTGAGGTTCTATTTCACCGTTTTCACTTTTACAGATTCCAAAATCTATGGTAAAAAAATGAGGTTGATTGGTATCATTCGGAACTTTACAGTTTTCAGGAATCGCTTTTTGTAACGTTTCTGGCGATAAAGCTTTGATCTGATCAATAATACTTTCGCTTGCATCAATAAGCTTGTCTTTAAATTGATTCGAAAGAAACATTGGACTTTCGGAAATTCTGAAAGAAGTCTCAACACCACTTTTTTGTTTTAGAATCTCTTTAAACTGATCATATTTTTCCTGAGAAAATTCCTGATTAAATTGTTTTCTGTATTTTGAGACCATATTCTTTTTCTTTGTGATTTTAAAAAATCGAGCAATGTTGCTCGATTTCTGTATTGATTTTGTTTAATATTTTAAGATGCTTCGACTCGCTTAGCATGACAATGTTACCAAAATGACATTTATTATTAGAAATGTCATGCTGAGCGGAGTCGAAGCATCTATAATTTAGAATTGTTAAGCCATTGCTTCAATTTCTTTCAGAACGTTTTTTTTTGCAAATTGCAAAAATCTTGGAAGAATTTGAGCTTGCGTAAGAACGATTTTGTCTTCATCATCCATTCTGTCTACAGTTTCAAGATATTTTTCCATTCCGTAATTCTCGATCATGGCTTCTTTATTCTTTTCATCTTTAAGGTTTTCAACCATACCTTCAGGATTAGCTTCAGGGTGGAATTGAGTTCCGAAGATCTCTTCTGAAAAACGAACCGCCATAATAGCTCTTTCAAGATTAATATGTGGACGGAATTTCTCAATCGCAACGATTTTCATTCCTAATTCCTCGAAACGCTCATGATTCGGTTCAATGAACTGAAATGCTCTAGAATCAACTGCATAGAAAGGATCTGGAAGATTTTTAAATAAAAATTCCTGCTCACCTTCATCAGTTTTATGGATTGGCATTACTCCGAAAGAATAAGATTTTCTTTTGCAGATATTACCTAATTCCCAATGAATACTCGCCAATTGGAATGAATGACAAATCAGGAACATATACTTTTTATCATCATTATATTTATTATGATTATAAACGGTATCCAGAAATTCTGCAAATTTATCTTCCCATTCAAGACCTTCTCTGTGTGGATCTCCGGGGCCTCCTGATGAAATGAAAATATCAAAATCTTCAATATTTGGCATTTCATTTTTATGTCTTACATCAAAAGTTTTGATGATAACATTTTCTTCAGAATTTTTTTTGAATGCTTCCGAAATCTCTCGTATATTTTTAAAGCCTTGATTTGCCTGATTGTTATTCATGTCCAGCAAAGCGATTCTAATATCCTTCATACTACTTCATATTTTTTACAAAGTTATCAAAAATATTATGAAACAGTTTGCCCATGTGTTATGCCATACTCTGTTTCTGAGATCATATAATCCACAACTTTTGTAAGATCGCCTGTTTCTTCATAGACTTTAAGTTGTCTGTCGGCACCTGTTCCATTTTCAAGAATTGTCCATGCATATTCAACTTCTTTTCTGCACCCTAATTCGTCCACAACATCATCAATGAACTCAAGCAATTCTTTTAATAAATCAGGATAAGGAACAGATTCTTCTTTGCCAAAATCAATTAAATGTGAATGTATTCCGTCTCTGGAAGCTCTCCATTTATTTTCATTCAATAATAATCTTCTATAACTTCTGAAACTTAAATTCTGTTGATGCAATTTGTAAATTTTAGCCACTAAACTTTGCATAATAGCAGCCAAACAAACCGTTTCTTCAATTCTTAAAGGCATATCGCAGATTCTGAATTCAATCGTAGGGTAGAACGGGTGAACGCGTAGATCCCACCAAATTTTCTTGGCATTATCAATGGTTCCTGTTTTAACCAAAAGATCAACATAGCTGTCAAATTCTGCAAGAGAATTGAAATAACTCGGAATTCCTGTTCTTGGAAATTTAACAAAAATCTCCTGTCTGTAAGATCTGAATCCTGTATTTCTCCCTATCCAAAAAGGTGAATTAACAGACAATGCATAAACGTGAGGCAAGAAATAACGCATTACATTTTGAATTCTCACACCTTCTTCACGATTTGGAATTCCTATATGAACGTGCAGTCCGAAAATAAGATTTCCGCGGGCAACATCTCCCATATCGTCTACAATTTTGTTGTAGCGCTCGCCATCCGTGATGGTGTTGTGCTCCCAGTTTGAGAAAGGGTGTGTTCCGCCTCCTGAAACGCGAAGTCCCTGTTCGTGAGCGGTATTAATAAGGTGTCTTCTTAAATTTGTAAGCTCAGCCTGTGCTTCCTGAATGTTCTGGCAGATACCCGTTTCCATTTCAATCATGGATTCGTGCATTTCGTGCTTTAAGTTTTCACTTAAAACAGCTTTTCCGCCTTCAATAATTTTCGAAACATGAGAAACCAAATCACGGCTCTCAACATCTATAATTTGGTATTCTTCTTCGATACCAATCGTAAATTGATGCATTCTTTTTCGGTGTTTTTTTGATTTTATTTCTATTTAACTGAGTCTTTCACGAAAGTTCCCCAAGAGATATTTGGTTTCCCTGGAACATATTCTTTTGCTTTTTCAATTGCTAATTTGGCAGAGTTTTCTACGATCCACGCGAAGTTTTCTTCACCTACAGAATTTCTGTCCGCATCCGGAGCCGGGTTACAGAAGTCGATTGCGTAAGGAATTCCGTCTCTGATGGCAAATTCTACCGTATTGAAATCATATCCTAAAGCTTCATTCATTTTAATCGTATAATCATGAATAACCTTTAATAATTTTTTTAATTCTTCACCTTCCGTCTGGTGCGTTGTTGCGTATCTCAAATGGTGCGGATTTCTCGGTTCGTAAGGCATGATATGAACATATTTCTTGCCTAAACAATATACTCTGTAATAATCTTCGAAGACGATTTCTTCCTGAACCATCATTACCAACTGTTCGGTTTCTCCTAATTTATTCCAAAGATCTTCAGGGCTTTCTACTCTGTAAACGCTTTTCCAGCCACCGCCGTCATGAGGTTTCATGTAAGCAGGGAAGCCAACATAATCGAAAATATACTCCCAATCGTGAGGGAATTTCAGGTTTCTGAAAGATGTTTCTGTAGTATCTGTAGGTCTTTCATGCGAAGGAAGCAATACTGTTTTCGGAAGAGGAATTCCCAGTTTAGACATCAATGCATTATTGAAAAACTTCTCGTCTGCACTCCACCAAAAAGGGTTGTTGATAACGTAAGTTCCGTTCAATGCTGCATTTTTAAGATAAGCTCTGTAGAAGGGAACATCCTGCGAAATTCTGTCTATAATTACTGCATATCCGTAATCTGCGCCTTGCTCCAATTTGTCAATGCTTACTGCTTCTGCAATAATTTCTCCACCTCCTAATTCATTTACCTTGTCTATAAATGCCCAAGGAAATGTATCTTCCATCCCGAATAGAATTCCAACTTTTTTTGCCATAATTGTTGTTTTTTTAATGTTTTATATTAATAATTTGAATTTAAAAATTTAAGAGAAAAATCTTCCTATAAAGGTTGGGAAAACCAATCGCCAAAGCGGCCAGTCATGGTTGATCCATTTTCTTTCATCGTACCAGAAATCAATTCCTTTTGCACTTAAAATGTCTGCCATTTCTAAGTTTTTGTCCTTACAGATATCCTGATCTGAGGTGCTTAAAACAATGTGCATGTGTTTGTATTTCCAAGATTCATCATTTTTAACAAATTCTCTCGGGCAATTGAAATAAACTAGTTCATCCGAATATCCGTCCATAAAGTTGCGGATACTAAACGCTCCCGAAAGACAGAATAAATGCGAAACTACATCAGGAAATCTAAATGCAAAATTAGCAGCATGATATCCTCCAAAGCTTGCTCCTGCAACCGCTACACGATGCGTATTATGAAGTTTTTGGATGTAAGGCACAAATTCCTGAATCAGAAATTGCACATACAATTCATAATTTTTAATTCTTTGTTGTGGAGATATTTTTTCGTCATAGAAACTCCAGCCATCGATGGTCTGAATATTATAAAGTTTTACTTTTCCCTGTTCAACAAACCAATTTATGCTTCCATTAAGGTGAAAATCATGGTTTTGGGTATATTGCCCTTGTGAAGTCGGGAACATGATGATGGGATGACCATAATGTCCGGTAACCTCTACTTTAAGGCTTGTTCCTAATATATTTGAATAGTAATCAGTATGTTCTATCTGCGGCATTCTTTTTCTTGTTTGGGTTTTAATATTTTATTTAATTAATATCTGAAATTATATGAATTTCACAAATTCAATTCCGCCAAGTCGTTCATCTTGTAGAATATCAAGAACAATTGTTCCTAATTTTGGATGATCAAAAACAATATTTTCTTTAAACTGCCATTCTGCATCAGGTTTGTTAGCATTTTTTGAATCTACAAATCTGTAGTATGCTTTACTTTCCCAATTTCCGTTTTTAGCATTTTCCAACGTGTCTTTTAAACTTGATTTTTCTGGAATATTTAATTTTATAAGATCAATAACTTCTTGAATATTAATTTCTTTGTTCATTAATTGTTTATGAGCTTGGTTTGCTTTTTGGAGGAAGAATATTCAGTAATTCTGCATGTATTTTTTCGGCAGCGCGATCCAATCTTTCCTGTACAATCGTTGCGTCGTTTGATTTGTAAACAATACCAACGTGGTAATCTATCGGTAAAAATTTCACGACTTCTTCACATTCGAATTCATTATAATCAGGCTCTTTATCTTTAATTAAAGCAACAATTAATCCTGAATAATATCCTGTAGGCTTTGAAACTTCATATTTTTTACCTTTCAGAAGGGCATCTTCAATTTTTGCCCATTCTCTCCAGATATTGATATTGCTTGAAGCTTCGACCAAATCAGGAATATGAGCACCACCAACTCTTGATGAAGTCTCAAGGAAGTAGTATTTTCCATCATCTTTACTTCGGATAAATTCTGTGTGAGTAGCACCATAAATTAGTCCAAAACTGGACAAAACTTTTGCATTCACATCATCTAAAGCTTTAAATTCATCAGAATATCTTCCTAATGTTTTTGTTCTGAAAACCCCACCTTCATGAGAAACCTCCATTGGCGGAGCAAGGTATTTTGAAGCAGAAGTGAAAACGATTTGTTTATTAAATGTTAAACTGTCAACATGATAAACATCTCCGGGTTTGAAACTTTCTAATAAAAATAAGTGACGCTCTTCTCCAAGCTCATTTAAAGCTTCCCAAAGCTGTTCTCTATTTGTTATTTTTTTAATTCCCGATGCCGAAGCCTCCGAACGAGGTTTCAAAACCCACGGTCCCGGAACTTTGTCAACGAAACGATTAACCTCATCGTTATTAAAAACTGCTGTAAACTCCGGAACATTGATTCCTGAATCTTTTGCCTTTTGTCTCATCGCTAATTTATCTCTGAAATAACGATGTGTGGTCTGTCCCATTCCCGGAATACGGAAAGTTTCTCTTATAAGTGCAGCTTTTTCAACATCATAATCGTCCAAAGCGATCACGGCGTCTACTTTTCTGGTCTGCATTAAGTGTGAAAATCCCTGAACCAGATGATCAAGATTCCAGACAGACGGCTTCAGTTCGGGCATGTAAAATACCTCGTCAATAGCTTCCCACGGCCAATTTTTTTCCTTAAGATTTTCGGATGTCACCAAGATTATTTTATTACCGAGCTTCTTCATTTCTTCCATGAAATCATAGCCCTTGTAATAGCACGAAATACATACTATTGTTTTCTCCTCCATATAATGTTTTTTTAATTTTGATGAATATTCAAAAAAGAAAGCGATTTTTTATTGATTAATTAATGCTAAAAACCGTCTATCAGTATGTATTTGAAAATTCTTACTCAATTATACAGAGAATTTTTGTAATAAACTAATTTTTAGTGATAATTTTCGATTAAATCGGCCAATAATTGCACTCCAAAGCCTGTTGCAGCTTTTTCTTTGGCATATCCAACGTTTCCAAAAGCGACTCCGGCAATATCTAAATGTGCCCATTTTGGGTGGTTTTCGATAAATTGTTCCAAAAATTTTGCAGCAATGATACAATCTCCGATTGGCTTCATAGAAATGTTCTTCATATCAGCCACATCAGACTGAATATCGTCTTTCCAGATATCCCATAAAGGCAGATTCCATAATCTTTGATTGGTTTTATCGCCTGTTTTTATCAAAAGATTTTTTAATTCTTCATTATTTGAAAACATAGCTCCACAAGTATCACCGAACATTCTTACCGAACTACCCGTTAATGTTGCAAGGTCGATCATAAGGTCGGTTTTGTAGTTTTTGGCCATGTAAGAAAGCCCGTCAGCAAGGATCATTCTTCCTTCTGCATCGGTGTTCAGAACTTCGATTGTTTTTCCGTTATAAGCTGTAATTACATCACTTGGTAAGAATGCGTTTTCAGAAATTGCATTGTCTGTAATCGGTAAAATTGCTACGATATTTACAGGAAGTTCCATTTCTGCAGCATAAATTAGAGTTCCTAAAACCGCCGTTGCGCCGCCCATATCAGACTTCATATAGTGCATATTGTCAGGGTTTTTCAGGGAAATTCCTCCTGTGTCAAATAATACGCATTTTCCTACCAAACCGATTGTTTTGGCATTTTTGGCTGTCGTTTTATATTCTAAAATTGTAAAAGCAGCATCATAAGCACTTCCTTGATTCACAGAAAGGTAAGCTCCCAAACCAAGTTCCTCACATTTTTTTCTATTGAAAACTGTGTATTTTAACTCATGTTTTTTTGCTAAATTTTTAAGATATAAATTAAAAATATCAGGATTTTTAAGGTTGGCAGGTTTGTTTAGCCAATCCTGACAGGCAATTTGTCCATTACACAAAGCCTCTGCTTTTTTACTTATTGAATCTAATTTTTTCTGACTTGCATTTTCAAAATGAATTTCAAATTTTGTATTCCAGAAAGGATGGCTTTTTTCGAAAGGATAGTTGTAAGTTCCTATTAACAGACCTTTTGCAAATTCTTCAAACTGTTTTTCATTAAGAAAATCCGCCAAAACCAACGTGGGAACTGCCTGTAAATTCTTTTTTTGAGTTTGAGAAAATTTATTAGCAACCTGCTGGATTTCAAAATTTTGAAGACTTGATTTTCCAAGACCGATAAAGTAAGTAATGCCTTCTTCGTGGGCGTTTACAAAGATTTCGTTCTTCTTTCCTGTGAAAAAAGCTGAAATATTTTTATTGAAATTTTTCCCCGTTTTTCCCCATTCTTCTTCTGTAAATAATTGGAAAACCTGAGTATATGTTCTGTTTTTTTTATTAATTAGTTTCATAAATGTTAATTTTTAATGCTTTTTTGTTGAGGCTTCACTTCTACAGGATTTTCCCTGTTGTCGTAGAACAACCATTCGATAGCTCTTGGGAATTCCTGTGACCAGTAAAATTCATTGTGTGTTCCTTCGGGATTAATATTGGTTCTGAATTCAAAATCAAACAGATTTTTTTTCTCCCATCTTTTTAAATATTCTTCAAAAACATAGATTCTTTTCACCATTTTTGAGCCTTCCTGAGCGCCACCGTACAGATAAATTTTTGTTTTGAAAGGCGTCCTAAAGTTCATCATCGGGAAATTATTATTAGGTTCAACCCAAAGGGATGGAGAGAAAATTAATAATTTAGAATAGACTTCTGGATAGAGAAAACCGCTGTAAATACTGATTAAAGCGCCAAGTGAACTTCCTCCGATTCCGGTATTGTCTCTGTCTTTTTTGGTGCGGTAATTTTCGTCAACGTAAGGTTTTAAAGTATCAGCGATAAAGCGGATGTATTTTTTACCCTCAGAACCATTGGCTACATTATCATTATCGAAAATATATTCTTTAATTCTTTCTTCGCTTCCGTGTTCTATGGCGATTACGATCATGTCTCCACGGCCGTATTCTGCTAGAATTGAGAGCTTTTTATCAATTTCCCAGTTTCCGTATCCACTTCCTTCATTGAATAGATTTTGAGCATCCTGAAGGTATAAAACAGGGTAGCTTTTCTCAGAGGTATAATAATCATAGGGTAGTAAAGCCCAAACTTTACGATAACGCTCAAGTTGCGGAATGTAAAATTTTTCCGAAATAATTTCTACAATTGGAAAAAACTCTTTTTTGAACGGTCCCCAGTTCAGTCTCCATTTTTCAATAATATCAGAGGTTTTACCAATTGATTTATCGATTTTTCGGTTGGGAGTAATGCTTCCGTATTTGTCGAGTTCTACGTTTTCCCATCCGCCTTTTGTGAATTTGTATTCAACAACGGAAGGCAGAATCTGATCATCAATTTCAATGAAATACCTGTGCGGATCTAGTTGTGTAAGCTGGTAGCTATAATCTTTAGGATTCCATTTATTGAAATTTCCTGTGATGTAAATAGGTCTATCGTCACTTTCTTCAGTATAAAGTTCAAACTTCATCATGTGTGTAATAAATATTAACTGATAAATTTATAAAAAATCTTTTTATGGCAATCTTTTAAATTAATAAATAATACGATTTAAAAATTTATATATTTGGTACACAAGGGTGTGAAAAAGATTAACATAATAATTATTTCAACAATAATTAACGGTGTTTGTTGATATTTTTCGTAGTTTCAAGAAATATATAAAAATTAATCAAAGTATTGATGAATTCTGTTAAAACGTATACGCTTTTCACTGAACATGATGTTTATCTCTTTAAAGAAGGTAAGCATTATAAGCTATACGATAAGTTTGGTGCACATTCTGTAGAGAAAGACGGGATTCAAGGGGTTTATTTTTCGGTTTGGGCTCCAAATGCGAAAAAAGTTTCAGTGATAGGTAACTTTAATAATTGGAACGACAAAGATCATATTTTGTTTCCAAGATGGGACGAATCAGGAATTTGGGAAGGTTTTATTGCCGGATTAACCTGGGGAACGCTCTATAAATATGCTATTGAAACTCCACGCGGAGAAATTTTAGAAAAAAGTGATCCCTATGCTTTAAGCTGGGAACAAAATATTCAGGCTGCTTCATTGGTTTCCACGACTTGGTATGAATGGGACGATAAAGGATGGCTCAAAAACCGCTGGAAAAAAAATAGTTTAAATGCTCCGATCTCCGTGTACGAGATGCATTTGGCTTCTTGGCTAAGGGAAGGTGATGATCCTAAAAGATTTTTAAACTACAGGGAAATTGCCAAAAAGCTAGTTCCTTACATCAAAGAAATGGGTTTTACGCATGTAGAATTCATGCCAGTGATGGAATATCCTTACGATCCGAGCTGGGGCTACCAAATTACCGGATTTTATGCGGCTACCTCACGTTTTGGATCTCCACAGGATCTCATGTTTTTAATTAATGAATTACATAATAATGATATTGGTGTTATTTTAGATTGGGTTCCGTCTCATTTTCCGGGTGATGCCAATGGTTTGTACCGATTTGACGGTTCTTTTTTATATGAACACGAAGATCCGAGAAAAGGCTTTCATCCCGATTGGAAATCGCATATTTTCAATTACGGAAGAAATGAAGTTAAATCTTTTTTAATTTCAAACGCCATGTTTTGGCTGGAACGTTATCATGCTGACGGATTGCGTGTGGATGCGGTAACTTCAATGCTTCATCTCGATTATTCCAGAAATGAAGGCGAATGGGAACCAAATATTTATGGTGGAAATGTAAATCTGGAAGCGAAAGCTTTTTTGCAGGAATTCAATACCGCTGTTTATAAAGAATTTGGCGATAATATTATTACGATTGCAGAAGAAAGTTCGGATTTTCCGATGCTTACAAAGCCTGTTCATGATGGCGGAGTTGGTTTTGGAATGAAATGGATGATGGGCTGGATGCACGATACATTAGATTATTTTAAAGTAGAGCATGCTGACCGAAAATTCAGTCATCATAAACTTACTTTTGCTTCGATGTACATGTATAACGAAAATTACATGATGCCTTTGTCTCACGATGAAGTGGTACACGGAAAAGCGAGTTTGATCTATAAAATGGTCGGCGACGAATGGCAAAAATTTGCAAATCTTCGCGTACTGTATGTCTATATGTTTACGCATCCGGGAGCAAAGCTTTTGTTTATGGGCGATGAATTCGGGCAGACCAGCGAATGGAATTTCACCCAAAGTTTAGATTGGCATTTATTAGAATATCCTGTTCATAAAGGTTTGCAGACTTTAGTTAAAGATTTAAATCATATATACAGATACGAAACTGCTTTTTATGAAAATCAATTTGATAAAAGTGGTTTTGAATGGGTAGAAGCCGATGATCTTGAGAATTCGGTGATTACCTATTTAAGGAAAGGGAAAAAGAAAGATGATGTCTTTATGGTTGTTTTGAATCTTACTCCAAAGGTTTTAGATTATAAAATTGGTATCAATGCGGGAACACATTGGGAGGTTATTTTTAATTCAGACGATAATAGATATAATGGAAGCGGTGTAAAATCTGAAATTATTAAGGAGCAATCTGAACCGTGGATGAATCGTCCTAATTCGATAATTTTAAAACTTCCGCCTCTTGCTGGGGTTGTTTTAAAAATGAAAAAAGATAAAAAGTATAAATTACACAGAATTAAATTACACAAAAGATAAAAAATGGTTGTTTATCATCTAAGCACGGAATGTTATCCGATAGCTAAAGTAGGCGGTTTGGCGGATGTTGTAGGAGCTTTACCGAAATATCAGAATAAAATAAAAGGGGTTGATGCTAAGGTTGTTATGCCTTGGTATAATAAACCTTTTGTTTATGATCATGAGTTTGACATAGTTTTTGATGGCTTCATTCATCAGGGGCCGGATATGCTTCAGGTTCAGGTGTTCAAAGAGAAAAGCGATGTTTTGGGGTTCGAATTATACATGGTGAGAATTCCCGGACTTTTAGACAGAGATAATCCTTATGGTTATGAGGATGAAAGTTATCAGTTTTTGGCTTTTCAGCACGGTGTTTTGCATTGGTTGAGCGCGATGAAGATTCGTCCCGATGTTTTACACTGTCATGATTATCATACAGGTCTCGTTCCTTTTATGATTGAACATTGCCCAGATTTTGAATTTTTAAAAGGCGTAAAAACCATAGGAACTATCCATAACGGTGAATATCAGGGAATGATGAGTTGGAATATGGCCAATTATATGCCTGCTTTCGACAGCTACAAATGGGGATTGATGGATTGGAATGGCTACATGAATCCATTGGCAAGTATGATTAAATGTTCGAGTGCTTTTACAACTGTTTCGGCAGGGTATTTGGAAGAACTTTTCGTCAGTTTCAGAGGTCTTGAAAGCTTAGTTCGTGAAGAATTCGGAAAAGCATACGGAATTATAAACGGAATTGATACAGAAGTCTGGGATCCAGAAACCGATCCGATGTTGGATTTTAATTTTAATGTTAAAAATGCTATCCAGCAGAAAAAGAAGAACAAAGAAAAGCTTTGTAAAGAATATGGTTTAAAACCCGAACTTCCTTTGTTTGCGTTTATCGGAAGGTTCGCAACAGAAAAAGGTGCCGACTTGCTTCCTGACGTTGTTTGGAAAAGTATTAAACAAAGTTATGGCGCTTTAAATATTATGGTTTTAGGCTCAGGAAACTCATACATTGAAAATAAACTGAAAGAATACGATTATACCTATTCCAATTTTGCGTTGGATCTTGGATATAAAGAGCATCTTTCGCATCAGATATATGCTTCGGCTGACTTTTTATTGATGCCTTCAAGAGTGGAACCATGCGGATTGAATCAAATGTATTCCATGAGATACGGAACAATTCCGGTCGTAAGGTATATTGGAGGGTTAAAAGATACAGTTGAAGACATTTCAACAGGCGGAGCGGGGATCAATTTTGCCTATCCCGGGGTTGATGATATTGTCCATGCGATGAATAGAGGGTTAAGTATTTACAATGAAAAAGACGTTATGGAGAATCTTATTCACGCAAACATGAATTTTGACTTTGCATGGGAGAAATCTGCAGAAAAATACATAGCTTTATATACTAACTAATGTGTTGTAATATATAAATGATGAAAGTCCTAAAGTTTGTATTGATTGGCTTAATGCTTTTAATTTCAACTCAAATTTTTTCTCAAAACACAATGCAGATGATGAGACAGTCTTCAATGATGCATAATCAGCAAAGGAGAATGGATGAACAACAAAGGTTTACACATTCTTTATTAACGAATAATGGCAGCAAGATTGTTTCTAATGAAAAACAACTTAAAAGCAGTAAAAGGCAATTAAGAAGAATTGAAGGAAGAGCGGAAAAACTTGAAACTGAAATTTCAGCAGATAAAAGTAAATTAGACAAAGCAGAAAATAAAGAAATTATTCAAAAAAAGATTGATGAAAAACAGGCTAAGCTTGATCTGCTTCAAAACGAAAAGCAAACTATTCAGAAAAAAATTGAAGGGTTGGAGTTTCAGATTGCTGTTACTAAAAAAATGAGTGAAAATGCGGCCGATAAATCAAAGCAAAAATAATATTAACCAAAAAGAATAAAAAACGCAATATAATTTATGAATCACAATGTTATTTCCATTGTTTTGGGAGGCGGAAGAGGCACGAGACTTTTTCCATTAACGTACACAAGATCAAAACCGGCTGTACCTATCGCAGGAAAATACAGATTGGTAGATATTCCTATTTCTAATTGTTTAAATTCAGGATTAAATAAAATCTTGGTTCTTACACAGTTTAATTCAGCTTCATTGAATTCGCATATCAAAAACTCTTACCATTTTGATATTTTCAGCAAAGGTTTTGTTGATATTTTGGCAGCCGAGCAGAATGTGGAAAATGAGAGTTGGTATCAGGGAACGGCGGATGCAGTGCGTCAGTCGATGAAGCATCTTGAAAAATATGATTATGAATATATTCTGATTCTTTCAGGAGATCAATTGTATCAGATGGATTTCAAAGAAATGCTTGACTTCCATATTGAAAAAGGAGGGGACGTAACTATTGCTACAATACCTGTAAATGCTAAAGATGCCACAGGTTTCGGAATTTTAAGTTCTGATGACGAAGGGAATATTACTTCTTTTGTTGAAAAGCCTGATTTTGACATTTTGGAAAGTTTAAAATCTGAAGTTTCTGAAAAGAATAAAAATGCAGGAAAAGAATATTTAGCTTCAATGGGAATCTACATATTCACGAAGACAATCCTTAAAAAAATGTTTGAAGAAGGCGCGGGAGACGATTTCGGAAAAGACATCATCCCGAATTCCATTGGAAAATACACGACGTTAAGTTATCAGTTTGAAGGATATTGGACGGATATCGGAACAATCGAATCTTTTTACGAAGCTAATATTGATCTGTGTCAGGATTTTCCTCAATTTAATCTATTCTCATCTTCGCCAATTTATACAAGAGCGAGAATGCTTCCACCGTCGAAAATCAACGGTTCTTATGTAAGTAAGGCTGTTTTTGGAGACGGATGCATCATCATGGCAGATAAAATTGAAAATTCAGTTATTGGAAATAGAACGAGAATTGATAAAGGAAGTACGATCGTAAATTCCTATGTCATGGGAGCCGATTTTTATCAAAGCACAACAGAAATTGTTATCAATGACAGGAAAGGCCGTCCCAACATGGGAATCGGAAAATACTGCTACATCGAAAAAGCAATTTTGGATAAAAACTGCTACATTGGAGATAATGTAAGAATTATTGGCGGAAAACACTTGCCGGACGGTGATTTTGGAACACACTCAGTACAAGATGGTATTGTAGTGGTGAAAAAAGGAGCTATCGTTCCTCCGGGAACTCATATTGGGTAAATTAAGTCTGAGAGTTTGAGAATTGTAGTGTTTGAAAGTGCATATGTCATTCAGAACGAAGCAAAGCGGAGTGAAGAATCTATTTTCAAATAATCATTGAATAAAAAATAAAAACGCATCTTTTAGGAGGTGCGTTTTTTATATTCTTGAAAAATATTGTAAGGGTGTGTCAGGTTTTCGGATCTCTCCGAAACCTTAAAGCTAGGGTGCGGGAAGCTTTCGGGAAGGAAAGAAAACTTATTAAAATCAAAATGGCCAACATATTGGTCACTTTTTTTATTTGTCTTACTTTTGTGCGATGCGTTTTTTTAAAATCATAGCGATAGTTGCGATACTGTTGGGAGGAGCTTATGCTGCTTCCATGTATTATTTTGTGGATGAAAGCAAAAGCTTTAAAATAGAGAAAGAGATAGATTATCCAGTGGAGAAGGTCTTTTCTCAGTTCAATAATCTGCAGAATTTCACGCGTTGGAACAATTTCTTCAAAAGTTCTAAATCTATCGATATTGATTATTACACACCTTATGAAGGAAAGGGTAGTAGTATAAGCTATGTAGATCCGAAAAACGATACGGACGGAGAAATGTTCATCAGATATGAAAATCCAAACAAAACGTTGAGATATCAGCTATTTGAGGATAGAAATGAAAACCCAACATTGGTTGATGTTAAGTTTAAAGCCGTTTCTGCTGAAAAAACAAAAATCATCTGGAATGTTCATACCCCAAAATTATCCGTTTGGAAAAGAGTAGAAAATTTCTGGACAGAAGACCGATTTGCTGAAAATATCAACAACAGCATGACGACTCTGAAAAATGTTTTAGGCAATAAAGTGGAAAAAGATAATCAGATGGCTGCTATAAAGTATGATAGTTTGATGGTTGAGAAGGAAGAAGACAAACTTTTATTGGGAATTAACGTCAGTACATCAAATAAAAAAGATGCCCTTTATAAAAATATCGTAATGAATTATAACAAGGTTTATAATTACATAACGATGGATCTCGGCAAAAAAGATGACGAATTTGGGTATCCAATTATGATTACGGATGCCGATAATTATAAAGATAAAGAAGTCTCTTATTTTCTTGGAATTCCGTTGTCTAAAAAATTCGGGGTTACAGATAATAACTTTAATTTCAGATCGGTAAGTCCTACACAAAACTACGTTATGTATTACCGAGGTACCTACGAAGGAAGAGTTAAAGCGGTGCAGCAATTGATTCAAAAAGCTAAAAAAGACGAGATGCGTTTCGGAGATATTCGCCAGACTTTTATCGAACGTCCGATGGAAGGCCAGAACGTTAATATGAAGTTGTCTTTATCTGTTTATAAGTAAATTAATTATATTTATTTCTTTTATAGTTTTTTTAATAGTTTTGGGCTGTCCCACGTCGGTTTTTTTTATTAAATTTGAGGATTAATTCTACAAACAAAATTTAATAATAGATAAACTGTAATAATGGACAGATTTTCATTCCTAAACGCAGCTCATTCTCAATTAATTGAGGATTTATACCAACAGTATTTAAAATTCCCGGACTCTTTAGAACCATCATGGAAATCCTTCTTTCAAGGATTCGATTTTGCTTTGGAGAACTACGGTGAAGGCGATAACGTTCAATATATCCAAGCTCCGGCTAACGCTGCTCCGGCAGTTCAGCAAATATCTCAGGCAGCCGCTAACGGCGAAGTTCCTGAGCATATCAAAAAAGAATTTAAAGTTGTAAACCTTATTGAGGCTTACAGAACAAGAGGGCATTTGTTTACAAAAACAAACCCGGTTAGAGAAAGAAGACATTACACTCCGACTTTAGATATCGAAAATTTCGGTCTTGATAAGGCTGATTTAAATACAAAATTCAACTGTGCCCTTGAAACTGGGATGAAAGAACCTGCAACATTACAGGAACTTATCACGCATTTAGAAAACATTTACTGTGATTCTATCGGTGTTGAATATACGTATATCAACAATGTTGAAGAAAAAGATTTCATCAAAAAATGGTTGCAGGTAAACGAAAACCATCCAAGTCTTTCAGCTAACGAGAAAACTGATATTTTATTGAAGTTGAATCAGGCTGTAGCTTTTGAAAACTATCTTCACACAAAATTTGTGGGACAAAAAAGATTCTCTCTTGAAGGCGGTGAAACATTGATTCCTGCGTTGGATCAACTGATTTCAAGATCTTCTCAATTGGGAGTTGATGAGGTTGTTCTTGGGATGGCTCACAGAGGTAGACTTAATGTTTTATCTAATATTTTCGGAAAATCTTATAAGCAGATTTTCTCAGAATTTGAAGGAAAAGAATTTGAAGAAGATGTATTCTCTGGTGACGTTAAATATCACTTAGGTTCATCTAAAAAAATAAAAACAGCTTCTGGAGAAGAGGTTGCAATTAACCTTACTCCAAACCCATCTCACTTAGAAACGGTATCTGCTCTTGTTGAAGGGATTTGTCGTGCTAAGATTGACGATAAATATAAAGGAGACGGGTCTAAGATTTTACCGATCGTAATTCACGGTGATGGTGCATTGGCAGGACAGGGTATTGCTTACGAAGTTGCTCAGATGATGACATTGGAAGGATATAAAACAGGAGGAACTGTTCATATCGTTGTAAACAACCAGGTTTCATTTACAACTAACTATGCAGATGCTAGATCTTCAACCTATTGTACAGATATTGCTAAAGTTACAGAATCTCCTGTAATGCACGTAAATGCTGACGATGCTGAAGCGGTAGT
The DNA here is from genome assembly GCF_058795655.1 of Chryseobacterium sp. GW823-FHT05E08. Classification (NCBI taxonomy): domain Bacteria; kingdom Pseudomonadati; phylum Bacteroidota; class Flavobacteriia; order Flavobacteriales; family Weeksellaceae; genus Chryseobacterium; species Chryseobacterium sp. GW823-FHT05E08. Next base: position 413,711 of record NZ_JBXAHY010000001.1, read on the forward strand.
ACATGCGATCCATTTTGCTGCTGATTTCAGAGCTAAATTTGGAAAAGACGTTTATATTGATTTATTAGGATACAGAAAATATGGTCATAACGAAGGGGATGAACCAAGATTTACTCAGCCTAATTTATATAAATTAATTTCTAAGCACCCGAATCCAAGAGAAATTTATAAAGATAAATTGATCAACGACAGCGTTATTTCTAACGACGTTCTTAAGAAAATGGAAACTGATTTCAAAGCACTTTTAGATAAAGACTTTGATGCTTCTAAAGAAATCGAGAAAAACGTAATGGACTTGTTTATGTCTGATGACTGGACAAATTATCCTATCGGAAAAAGAGGTGCTGTTCAGTTACCTGTTGATACAAAATATGACTTGGCGAAGTTGAAAGAATTGGCAATCAAAATGTCAACACTTCCGGCTGATAAAAAGTTTATTAATAAAATTACAAGACTTTTCGAAAACCGTCTTAAAGCAATCGACGGAAATTCTTTAGATTGGGCATTAGGAGAGTGGTTAGCTTATGCTACATTGCTTACTGAAGGTCACAACGTAAGAATTTCAGGAGAAGATGTGGAAAGAGGAACATTCTCTCACAGACACGCGGTTGTAAAAACTGAAGATACTGAAGAAGAATTCATTCCGTTAAGACATGTTTCTGAAAGCAGATTTGATGTTTTCAATTCTCACCTTTCTGAATACGGAGTTTTAGGATTTGATTATGGTTATGCTATGGTTTCTCCTAATACTTTAACAATTTGGGAAGCTCAGTTTGGAGATTTCGTAAATGGAGCACAGATTATTGTTGACCAATATTTGGCTGCAGCAGAAGAAAAATGGAAGATTCAGGATGGTTTGGTAATGCTATTGCCTCACGGTTCTGAAGGTCAGGGTGCAGAACACTCTTCAGCAAGATTAGAAAGATTCTTAACGCTTTGTGCAAACGAAAATATGGTAGTAGCGAATATTACATCGCCTGCCAATTATTTCCACTTGTTAAGAAGACAGTTAAAATGGACTTTCAGAAAACCATTGATCGTGATGAGTCCAAAATCTCTATTGAGACATCCAAAAGTAGTTTCTCCATTGGAAGATTTTGCAACAGGAAGTTTCCAACCGATTTTAGACGATCCAACTGCTGATCCTAAAAAAGTAGAAAAATTAGTGCTTTGTTCAGGTAAATTATACTTCGAATTATTGGCTAAAAAAGAAGAATTAAACGCTGAAAATATTGCTTTGGTAAGATTTGAACAATTGTATCCATTACAAAATGATGCAATCGAAGCGATCTTCAATAAATATGAGAACAAAAAAGAAATTGTTTGGGCTCAGGAAGAACCGGAAAATATGGGTGCTTGGTCTTACATTTTAAGAAACTTCAGAGATACGGGAATTCAGGTGATTTCTCCGGTTCCAAGTGGTGCTCCGGCTCCGGGAAGTCATAAAATGTTTGAGAAAAACCAAAATGCAGTGATCAACAGAGTTTTTGATAGAGACGATGCTCCTGCTAAAAGACCTGTAACAGCTTAATTAAAAATAATATTCAATTAAAAAATAAAAAATACTCAATATGTCAATTTTAGAAATGAAAGTTCCTTCACCGGGCGAATCAATTACAGAAGTTGAAATTGCAACTTGGCTTGTAAAGGATGGTGATTATGTAGAAAAAGATCAACCTATCGCTGAGGTAGACTCAGACAAAGCAACGCTAGAATTGCCTGCAGAACAAAGTGGAATTATTACTTTAAAAGCGGAAGAAGGTGATGTGGTACAAGTAGGGCAGGTAGTTTGTTTAATTGATGTGGATGCTGCTAAACCAGAAGGTTCTGCTCCTGCTGCTCCAAAACAAGAAGAAGCTCCTAAAGCTGCTGAACCGGCTAAAACAGAAGCTCCAAAACCGGCTGCACCAGTTGCTGCTCCTCAAACTTATGCTACTGGAGCTCCATCTCCTGCTGCTAAGAAAATTCTTGATGAAAAGGGTATTGACGCATCACAAGTTAACGGACAGGGAAGAGACGGAAGAATCACTAAAACTGACGCTGAATTGGCTGCTGTTCCTGCAATGGGAGGTAGTTCTTTAACAGCTACAGGTTCTAGAGCTTCAACGACTACTAAACTTTCTGTTCTTAGAAGAAAGATTGCTTCAAGATTAGTTTCTGTGAAGAATGAAACAGCAATGTTAACTACTTTCAACGAAGTTGACATGTCTGAAATCTTTAGACTAAGAAAACAATATAAAGAAGAATTTGCTCAAAAGCATGGAGTTGGACTTGGTTTCATGTCTTTCTTCACAAAAGCGGTTACAAGAGCATTAAAATTATATCCGGATGTAAATGCATCAATTGACGGAGATTTCAAAATTAACTATGATTTCTGCGATATTTCAATTGCAGTTTCGGGTCCTAAAGGATTAATGGTTCCGGTATTGAGAAATGCTGAAAACATGTCTTTCAAAGGTGTTGAAGCCAACATTAAAGATCTTGCTGTTAAAGTAAGAGACGGAAAAATTACGGTTGACGAAATGACTGGAGGTACGTTCACTATTACAAATGGTGGTACTTTCGGATCTATGTTATCTACACCGATCATCAACCCTCCTCAGTCTGCAATCTTAGGAATGCACAATATTATTCAAAGACCGGTTGCGGTTGACGGACAAGTTGTAATTCGTCCAATGATGTATGTTGCAATGTCTTATGACCACAGAATTATTGACGGAAAAGAGTCTGTAGGATTCTTGGTAGCAGTAAAAGAAGGTATCGACAACCCTGTTGAAATTTTAATGGGTGGTGACGAAAGAAGAGGATTAGAATTATAGTTTTAAATAATTTAACATAAATCTTACAATCTCGCCTCAAAAAAGGCGAGATTTTTGTATATATCTAAAAAATACAAAAGTGATGTTTTCAAAAATGACTTCGAATATCAAAGTTTCAGTAATACCTGAATACGATAGCAAAAACAGTTATCCATCCGAAAATCGATATGTTTTTAAATATAGCATAACGATAGAAAATGACGGAAATTTTCCTATAAAAATTCTTAAAAGAAAATGGTTAATTTTTGACGTAGGATTCGGATTTACAGAGATCATAGGAGATGGTGTAATAGGATTAACACCGGAAATTCCTGTAGGTGAGAATTTTGCTTACTTTTCCAATGTAATGTTACGTTCCGGAGTAGGAAATATGAGTGGAAAATATTTGGTTAAAAATATGGATACTCAGGAAAGTTTTGAAATTGACATTCCGAAATTTAACCTGCTTTCCGAAGTTCTAAGCAATTAATTCTGAATAAACTGTAGCAGAAAAGCTAAGAGAGTGTAGATGAAGTTTAAACATTATCATCTGTGTAAATCTGTGCAATCTGTGGGATAAAAATACTCACAATTATTCAAATTAAAACAGCCAATAATTAGTCCAATTTTACATTAATTTGTCATTCCGTAGGAATCTAAGTAGGAATCTAAATTGCTTTTTAGAGATGCTTCTGATACAACAAAAAGCTTTTATTAAAGCTTTTTAATTTTCAGCTTCATATAATCAGAAACTTCATCATTGCTTGTAAGAAATAATTTTTCAAAAGCCAATAATGAAATTTTCGCACAAACTTCTGCATCAGCGCCTGCTCTGTGATGTTTAAATTTGATTTGATGATATTCCGCCAAATGTTTTAAACCATATTTAGGCAGATAATTCCATGATTTCTTAGCAAGCTGAATACTGCATAAATAGTCTATTTTAGGCGTAAATATTCCATAATGACTCAGACATGCTCTTAAAACTCCGGCGTCAAAACTCGCGTTGTGAGCAATCATTAATGTTCCGTACATCATTTCCTGAATTTCGTACCAGATTTCATCGAAAGTAGGAGAATTTTTTACATCATTAGGTACAATTCCGTGTACATCGATATTATATTGACTAAAATATGGAAAACTAGGAGGTTTTATCAACCAGGTTTTTGTCTCTATAATTTTAGAATCCTGCACAACACAAACGCCAACTTCACAAGCTGAACTCCTGTCGTTAGTGGCTGTTTCGAAATCTATTGCGCAAAAATCCATGAAATGTAATTATAAAATTAAGTGGTATAAGATATGAATTATTTCTAATATTTTGGGCAGCTAAGAACTTCGTTCGTAAACTTCGAAAAAGCATTCGCTTTTATCTTATTTATGCCTTCCGTTCCCGCAATTTTGTAGTTTTGCCAACGCTTTTTCCTTTCTAAAAAACTACAAAATGTGCTCCACTCAAGTCGGGCTGCATCTTTCAACGTTCCTTAAATATTACTGATCAATCCTGAAACTAAGTCCTAAAACCTAACTCCTGATACCTTTTAGAGAAAATGTTTAAAAATCAACCATTTGGATTGATAGAAATTATCTTTTTGATGTTTTTGACGAAGCTTCCAGGTTCCGGGAAGTTGTGCATAGAAACCAAAATGTGCTCTTGCAACAGCCCAGAGATGTGGAAACCCATGTTTAAATCCAAAATAAATTCCAGCGATTCCGTCTAAACACAATCTGAAAAATATCAACCAAATTAATGTAGGAAATGGTAAATTTTTCAACATCATCGAAAGGTTATTCCTGATGTTTAAATAAGTCTTTTGAGCGCTTTGTTTGTTTAAAGTTCCTCCTCCAACGTGATAAACTTTAGATTTTCCTGTATAAAATATTTTCTTTCCTGAATTAATTAATCTCCAACAAAGATCGATTTCTTCCTGATGGGCAAAAAATCTTTCATCAAAACCTTTCTGTTCCCAGAAATCTTTAGAACGGATGAAAAAACAACATCCTGAAGCCCAGAAAATCTCAGTTTCATCATCATACTGACCTTTATCTTCTTCCAAATCATCAAATACTCTTCCTCTGCAATAAGGATAGCCAAGGTTGTCTATTAAACCACCGCCAGCTCCTGCAAATTCGAAGAAATTTTTATTATTAAAAGATAATATTTTTGGCTGAATAGCTGATATTTCGGAATTTTTTTCAAATAATTCTAACACAGGTTCTATCCAGTTTTCAGTGACTTCAACATCTGAATTGAGCAAACAGTAATATTCAGGTTTAATCTGCTTTAAACCTTCATTATAACCTCCTGCAAAGCCAAAATTCTGATCGTTTTTGATAATGTGGACTGATGGAAAATGAGCTCGTAAATAGTCTATAGAATCGTCTGTAGAAAGATTATCAATGACATAAATATCTGCATTTTGAGAAAATTGAACAACACTTGGCAGAAATTTTTCAAGCCAGTTTTTACCGTTCCAGTTTAATATGGCAACTGCTAGTTTTTTCGACATCTCCATCTATATTTTTTCGGAATCAAAATCTTTAATAGAATCTTGATATTTCCATTTTCTGTGTGACCACAAATAATTATCGGGTCTTTTATGCAACGTATTTTCTAACAATTTATGGAATTTTCTTACCACTTCATTTTTTGCAAATTTCTCTCCGTCAGGCATAACTCTATGGTAATTAATCTGATAAAAACCACGTTTAACCTTCTTCATTTCACAATAAATGAAAATAAGATCCATTCTTGTGGCTAATTTATCATAGCCTATAAATGCGGGAGTTCTTTGATTTAGAAACTCTAATCCGTAACTGACATGCGAAAAATGCGGTGTTTGATCTGCTACAAAAAGATAAATAGAATCGCCGTTGTTTTTAGATCTGAAAATATTTAAGACAACTTCATTTGCTTCCAAGGCATCATTCCCAAACTTGCTTCTTACTTTTTTCATCTGATTTTCCCAAAAAGTACTGTTAACCTTTCTATAAACCGGATGACAGTTTGTTTGTGGTACGATGGTAGCCAAAGTATTCATCCATTCCCAATTGAAAACATGTCCTGCCAACAAAATAATATTTTTTCCTTCTTCTTTAGCTTCGTGAAACAATTCTTGGTTAATGTGCTGCATCCTTACCTTTGTTTCCGTTTCAGACATGGTGAAAGATTTTATTGTTTCTGCCAAATAATCTGAAAAATTTAAATAAAATTTCTTTTTAATTGCAGCAATTTCTTCTTCCGATTTTTCTGGGAAAGAGTTCTTTAAATTCTGAGTGATTACTTGTTTTCTATATCCAACAACATAATAATTTAAAAAGAAGATAATGTCCGAAAATATATATAATATTTTCAGAGGAAGTTTAGAAATTAAGTATAATATTTTGATAAGGAAATTCATAAAACGTGCAAATTTAGTGATAATAAAATTATGGTTTCATTTTTGCTGATAATAAGTATTAATTTTTTATTTTTATAGTATGAAAAAGACATCATTAAAATATTTTGTAGCCCTATTTATGGCATTTGGATCAATGGCGTATGCTCAAACAGAAAAAGTGAAGGAAGATCCGAAAGTAATGGAGCAGAAGAAAAAGGCAGCGGCAGAGGAAAAAGCAAAATTACCTAAACCATACAACCCAAAAGCGGATGCTCAGAAAGATATTGAAGCTCTGATCGTTCAGGCTAAGAAGGAAAATAAAAATATTATGATTCAGGCGGGAGGAAATTGGTGTATCTGGTGTCTTCGTTTTAATCAGTTTGTGCAGACAACTCCTGAATTAAAGGGAATTGTAGATAAAAATTACGTGTATTATCATTTAAATTTCTCTCCGGATAATAAAAACGAGAAAGTTTTTAGTCAATATGGAAATCCTGGTGAAAAATTTGGTTATCCTGTTTTCATTGTTTTAGATAAAGACGGAAAAATGATTCACGTACAGCAAAGTGATGTTTTGGAACAGGATAAAGGATACAGTTTGGAAAAAACAAAAGAGTTTTTCAATCAATGGGCTCCGAAATCATAAAAATTAAAACCGAGAAATTTTCTCGGTTTTTTTATTTTTAAAGTAATTTTTTAATCCAGCTTAGTTTCTTTTCAGAATACGGAGGATATTTAATATTCGGTTCTCCCCAAGTTGCTTTTTCAAGAACAGGTTTTTGATGTGAAAAAGTTTCAAAGCCAAATTTTCCATGGTAATTTCCCATTCCTGAGCTTCCAACGCCACCAAAAGGGAGATTGTCATTTCCTAAATGCATCACAACATCATTGATACCGCCTCCGCCAAAAGAAAGTTTTTGAGTGAAAGATTCCTTCTCTTCAGAATTATTGGTGAATAAATAGGCTGATAATGGTTTTTCAAGTTCAATCAGAGAATTTACTATTTGATTAAAACTTTTAAATGAAATCACAGGCAAAACAGGTCCAAAAATCTCTTCCTGCATCACATCATCTTCCCAATTTATATTATTTAAAATAGTCGGTTCAATGTATAATTTTTCTTCATTATAATTTCCACCGAAATATATTTTTTCTTTATCGATCAATTTAATTAATCTTTGAAAGTTCTTTTGATTGATAATTCTTGTGTATTGCTCAGAATTTGGCTCATACTTAAATTCTTTAATTTGATTTCTCAACATTTCCAAAAACTGTTCCTGAATAGATTCTTCAACCAATAAATAATCCGGAGCTACACAGGTTTGTCCGGCATTTAAAAATTTACCCCAAATAATTCTTTTGGCTGCGACTTCAAGATTGGCATCTTTAGTTATAATGACAGGAGATTTTCCGCCTAATTCTAAAGTTACGGGCGTTAAATGTTCGGCTGCAGCTTTGTAAATAATTTTCCCAACTTTCGTGCTTCCAGTGAAAAATATTTTATCGAATTTTAATTTTAGAAGTTCTGTTGTTTCATCAATTCCTCCTTCAAAAACATATAAATATTCGGGAGGAAAATTTTCATTGATGATTTTAGACATTGCTTTCATTGTATTTTCAGCAATTTCACTTGGCTTTAAAATACAGCAATTCCCTGCAGCTAAGGCAGCAATAATAGGAGAAAGGGATAATTGATAAGGATAGTTCCAGGCTCCAATAACTAAAACACAGCCTAACGGATCGGAGTAAATTCTACTGCTTCCGATTTGGTTGGAGAGATTGGTTCTTACTTTTTTTGGTTTTGCTAAAGCATTTAAATTTTTAAGATAATAATTAATATCCTTTAGAATAAAAGAAATTTCAGTGGTAAACGTATCAAATTTTGATTTACCAAAATCTTTGTAAATGGCTTCATTTAAAAGATTTTCATTTTCAAGAATAAGATCTCTTAATTTTTCAAGATACATTTTCCTGAATTTTAGATTCTTCGTTTTCTGTGTGTTGAAAAACTCTTTCTGCTTTGATACGATTTCCTGAATTTCCATAAACCAAATTTCAGAAAATAATGCAAATCTTTTGCCTAAAAATTACATTATATTTCTAATTGCAATTTTCACGGGATGATACAGAAGCAAAAGCAAAGCGGTGATCAATGCCAACCAAAATAATCCTGTGAAGATTTCCATGTTGGAAAGTAACATGGACTGTGCGGCAATTTTAGCTTTAAAAGCTCCCGCGGTCATTGATAATGAGTCATTAATAGGCAGTTTTGCAATATTGGCTCCAAAGATTTGATTCCACTGTGAATAAAAAACCGGATTTGTATCTGTTAATTGAAAACTTAATGTATCCGAATGTTTTAAGGTTAAAAATAACATCAAATTCTGCATTAAAGCGTAACCAATTGCGGTTGTCCAGAAACGGGTAGAAGTACCCAAGGCTGTGGCATTGGAAACGTTTTCTTCGGACATTCCTGAGATCAGGAAAAATACTAAAGGTGTAAACAACAATCCTTGCGCAAGTCCCTGTAAAAATAAAGGCGGACAAATAGTTTGTAGTGTTGTATCGGGATAAAAAGTATAAGTAAACCAAGCGCAATCAATCGCTAATAATAGAAATCCTGTGAAGAATACAATTCTTGAAGAAACGCCTTTCATTAAACATATCCCGGATAAAAATACGCCAATAATTGTTCCCAAAACATTCCAATATTGGATGTCAACAATGTAATCCCAAGGCCATTTCCAGACGGTTGCCATGATGCTGTATACATTATTTAAACCTGAACGAATTAAATAAAATATGAAAAATAAAAGCATTCCAACAATTACATTTTTTGAACTGAAAACTTCAAAATGGAAAAGAGGACGTTTAGAATTTCTCTGTTTTAGCATAAATAATCCACCTGAAATCAGGAATACAAACAGACATAAAATGATGGTGTCAGATTCAAACCACATCAATTTTTTTCCGTAAATAATGGTGTAAGCTCCGGCTTGTAAACAAATCCAAAGCAGAAACCAACTTGTAATATCTAATTGATACAGGGGCTTTTTAGGAAAGAATCTGTTTCTGTTGAAAAGAGCAATTCCGATAATTAAAACAAAAATATGAAAGTAAAGAATCATTAAGATCATATGCTGGAAATCATAGTCCTGAATGCTCGATTTTAACAAAGAAGTTGTGACTGTTCCACCCGTCAGCATGATCGTGTACATGAAAAGATAGGCAATCACTTTGGCGTGTTTTGTTTTTAATTCCGCAATAATTAAAGGTAAAAATATGGCACCTTCCATTAATCCAAAAATCCCTTCTAGAAATCTGATTACTAAAATGATATGATAGTCGTTCGTGATGGATAAAACATATAAAATAATGACCGAAATGGAAGACATCAGCAGAATATAATATTTTACACTAAAATAAGCCATAAACCGCTGTAAAACTAACATGGTTACCACGAATGTTCCGTACATCATCATTAATAAATACTGAATGTCATCAGGATCTACATCCATAAAAGACGACGTAAAAGCACTGTTGGAATGCAGGATTGACAATAGCATCAAGTGCGGAAACAATGCCAATACAAGAAGCGGCAGCTTCAGCCATTGTGGAACCCATTTATAATAAACTGAATTGTGTTGCATTTTTTTAATGAATAAAAACGAAAAGACCGAAAAGCAAAATGTAAAAAAAGTAAAAGGTAAAATGGCAAAATGCGTAAGAAAAAATGGCAATTTTGCTGCTTTGCAGTCCAGCCTTTTCGTTGAAAAAAGAACTTAATTGGTTGATTTTAAATTTGAGAAAGAGGAATTTGAAAATTTAAATCTTTACATAAAATCTAACATCACATAAAACTCTCAAACCCTCATACACTCAAACTTTATATTTTCTTTGCACTCACCAGAACATTCATTCCAGAAAGTAGTTTTTCGTTATTTTGATTGTTATCAAGAATAATTTTCACAGGGAATCTCTGTTCTATTTTAACGAAGTTTCCTGTTGCATTGTCTGGTTTCACTAAAGAAAACTGGGAACCTGAAGCAGGTGAAATTGATACAATTTTCCCTTTGAATTCTACATCAGGAAAGGCATCTGCGGTAATCGTAATTTCTTGCTTTTGATCGATTTGTCCAAGCTGAGTTTCTTTATAATTGGCAATGATCCATTTTTCTTTACTAACAATTTGAACCAAAGCCTGACCTTCTTTAATCAACTGACCTTCCTGAATTGTTTTCTTTCCAACCCAACCGTCATAAGGCGCTGTAACTACCGTGTAGGAAAGGAAAAGTTGAGCATTATTCAAGCTTGCAGAACTTTGCTGGATCTGACTTTTCGCCGGAGCAACTTTTGTTTCCTGTTCGTTTGCACTTGCTTTTACGGCATTTTTTTGCTGTTCCAACGCTAAAAGATTAGCTTTTGCCTGATCGTATGAAGCTTTTACATTTTCAAACTGTTGTTCGGTAGCGGCATCCTCTGAAACCAGGTTTTTATATCTTTTAAAATCCTGCTCCGTTCTCCAAATATCAATTTTGGCAGAGGCAATTTTTGCATCGATGATTTTGGTGTCACTTTCTTTTGTATTGACCCCACTTTGAATGGTAGTAATATTTTCAGAATTGGCGTGAAGATTGGCTTCTGCCATTTTCACTTGGTTTACAAATTCTCTGTTATCAATGATGATCAAAGTATCTCCTTTGTGAACGAATTGGTTTTCGTTGAATTTTATTGTTTTAATGAAACCTGAAACTTTACTGGAAACAGGCGTAATATATTGTTCGATCTGCGCGTCGTTTGTGGTAACATTTTTTCTCGAAAAAAGATAGAAACTTAGCATTCCTGTGATTCCGCTGATAATAAGGATCCAGGCCAATAAAGTGATCGTTTTATTGATTCTTTTTTCTTTTTGTGTTAATTGTTTCTGTGCCATAGTTTTTTACAGGTTTCCAATCGTATATTGGAGTTGGTAATATTTAAGTTGTCGGTTTATTTTTACGGAAATAAGATTAGATTGAGCTTCCAGATTGGCATTATCAGCATCAATAAGTTCAGTAATTAAACTTAATTTATTGATGTATTTTGTTCTTACAATACGGTAGTTTTCTTTCGCTTGATTAATAGCTTCTTCGGCTATTTTCACCTTTTGATCGGTTTCTTCAAACTTCTTGTAGGCTTCATAGACATTGTGTCTTATATTTTCATCGTTTTCCTCAATTTGAAGTTTTGCCAAGCTTATATTTTCCCTTGCTTCCTGCATTTTGTATTTGTTTTTATACAGACTTTCAATAGGATAAGTAAGGTTTACTCCAATCATTCCTAAACGGTAAGCGTAAGGTTCAGGAGGGAAAAACATCATATTCGGATATTTAAAAAAATATTCTCCACCAGCTGTTATTTTAGGTAAATAATTCGCTCTTGTTATTTTTTGATCCAACTGTTTTAATGAAAGGTTTTTATGCGTCATTTCAACAGATTCGTTCTTGATTAGAGCAGTTTCTGTTAATTCATCTACATACGGAATTTCAGCTTTATCAGAGATTAGATCTTCTGTATTGACGTGCATTTCCTGGTTTTCCGGAAGGGAAAGAATTGTTTTTAATTTATGTTCTGCGATTTGAATATCATTATCCAATTCTGTCCAGCTCATTTTGTGATTGGAAAGCTGTAAAGAGGTTCTCAACACTTCATTCACTGTTACCACGCCGTTTGCTTTTAGGGCTTTTACCTGTTTGATATTTACGGAATCTTCTTTCATTTTATCATTAATTAAACTTTGCTGTTCTTTTAAATGATGGATCTGAAGAAAGGCAGTGATGATTTCCATGGTAAGCTGTCTTTCATCCAAATGAGTTTTTAAACTTGAAATTTCGGTGTCAATGGATGCTTTTTTCTCTGTATTTTTAATTTTTCCTCCCATGTAAACTGGAATAGAAGCTGAAAGTGTAAAATCATACATTCCGTTAATTACATCGTATTTTGTAGCTTTTCCGAATAAGCCATTTTCATGTTGAAAAAGATTGGAAACCTGAGTATAGCTTGTATGAAATTCAATGTCCGGTAATTTTTCCATTTTGAGATCTTTCTCTTTGGTTTCGGACATTTGTTGTTTTAAGTAACTTATCTTAATATTTTTATTATTCTTTAGACCTAATTCCACGGCTTGTTGTAAGCTAAGGGATTGGTAATCTATCATTTGTGAGTGTAGAAAGCTGCTTATCAATAATAAGCACAACGCAATGCCTTGATATCTACATGCGTTAAATATCATTTTCATAATTTAATTAAAGGTTTTTTGATAAATTGATTTTGATTATGCAAAGTTACGGGGTGGAGTGCCAGACACGATTTGTGAAAACAGAAAAAGATTTGTTCATTTACGCCAAAGTGAAATTTTCTCCTTACCTTTATTCTATGAATGATAGTCATTTTGGAGCAGTCGAAGAAGAAGATGCCGAATTTTATGTATATAATGTACTTGCAGGAAATATAACAACGGATGTTCATTATCACGGATCTGCACAATTAGTGTATGCAGAGGGCGGTATTGTGCATGTCTTTACTGATTCAAAGCATTGGTATCTTCCTGCTAGATGTTTTATGTGGATACCCGCGGGAACTCCACATTATATTTTTAGTTCAAGTCCAAAAGTAGATTTATATAATTTTTATTTTAAAAAAGAAGAAAATGAAAATGGCTTTTTTGATGAAATTAATGTGTATTCGGTAAGTCATTTGCTTAGAGAGATGATTTTATATACTAAAGACTGGGATGGGAAAATCACAAAAAATGATACTTCAAAATATTATTTCCTCAAAGCGCTAAAAAGTATTCTCCCTGAGAAAAGAGACAAAAATTTGGCATTTCCGGTGCAACATCCTTTTCCGAAAGATGAAACCTTATTGAAGATTGCTAAATACGTTCATGCTAACCTTGAAAAACCTCTTACAATCGAATCTACTGCCAAAGAATTCGGAATGAGTACAAGAACCTTATCCAGAAAGTTTAAAGAGATTTTAGGGATGAATTACGTTCGTTTTCTACGTGCTTTGAGAATCACCCGTTCCTTAGAGCTGATGTTGGAAGGAAAGTATAATATGTATGAGATTGCGATGATGGTTGGGTATAATAGCTTGTCTTCTTTCAGTAATATTTTTAAAAAGGTAATTGGGGTGGCTCCGAGTGAATATCAGCAGAAATTGAAAGGGAAATAGGTGAGTGGGAGAGTTGGAGTGTTGGAGTGTTGGAGTGTATGAGAGTTTTAGTGTTTTAGAGTCATTGCTTCGTCGCTACACTCCTCGTAATGACAAAAAGTAATGATGGCGACGAATGCCCTAGCCCCGATAGCAACGGTTACCCCGCAACACGGAGTGAGAGATTGAAAGGGTTTTGGTGTTGGAGAGCGCTGGCGTGAGGAGTATGAGTGGATAGCGGGATTAAGCTTCTAAAAATAAGTGGTTAATTAGCAATTGGTAATAAAAACAAAGAAACCACTTCAAACGAAGTGGTTTATATATTTGAGAAAATCTCTATAGAATCTTAAGCTTCTTCAGAAGGAGTTTCTTCTACAGCAACTACTTTCTTAGGAGCAGCTGGTTTAGGAGCTTCTACTGGAGCGTCAGATACGATGTCGAATTCGAAGTTGTACTCAACATTTCTGTGTAATCTGATGTTAGCAGTTACTTTACCAGTTCTCTTAATAGTGTTTCCTGGGATTTTAATGTATTTCTTCTCTACAGAAACTCCAGCTTTAGCAAGAGCAGCAGAAAGATCTGCATTGTTGATAGATCCGAATAATTTATCACCAGAACCTACTTTTGCAGGAATGATAACTGTAGTTTTCTTCAATTGATCTACTACACCGTTAGCTGTAGCGATTAATTTAGCTTCTTCTTCTTTTCTAGCTTCCAAAGTAGCTTCTAGAGCTGCTTTGTTTTTAGGTGTAGCTAAAAGTGCAATTCCCTGAGGAAGTAAGAAGTTTCTAGCATAACCTGGTTTTACGCTTACTGTATCGAATTCAAGACCTAAGTTTTCTACGTCTTTTTTTAGGATAATGTCCATTGTTGTTGTCCGTTTTTAGTTTTAGAGAAAAGAATAAAGAGTAAAGAAGCAAGACTTTAAAATCTTTTATCATTCATCTTTTATCTCTTATCTAAAAATCGTTAGAATTAAAATTATTTATTCAGCAACAAAAGAAGAAAGCGAACTCTCTTCTTTTATTTATTTTTTGTTGGCTTATTTCAACAAGTCAGCTACGTAAGGCATCAAAGCAAGGTGTCTTGCTCTTTTGATAGCAGCAGAAACTTTTCTTTGGTATTTCAAAGAAGTTCCAGTGTATCTTCTTGGTAAGATTTTACCTTGTTCGTTTACGAACTGTAATAAGAAATCAGCATCTTTGTAATCAACGTGCTTAATTCCGAATTTTTTGAATCTACAATATTTCTTTTCAGATTTTGTATTGATATCAAGTGGAGTTAAGAATTTTACTTCTGATTCTCCTCCAGCTGAGGCTTGTTTAGCCATATCATCTATTGCCATGTCTTGTCTTTTTTAATTTGGGGTTAATATTAAGCCTTAGCTGTCTTTACTTTAGTTCTTCTAGTGATAGCATACTCTACAGCGTGCTTGTCTAGTTTTGTAGTAAGGTAACGAATTACTCTTTCGTCACGTTTGAATGCCAATTCTAAGTCAGCAACTACAGTACCTTCACCTTTAAACTCAATTAAAGTGTAAAATCCGTTCTTTTTCAATTGAATCGGATAAGCTAATTTTTTTAGTCCCCAATTTTCTTTGGCAACGATTTCGCAGTTCTTTTCTTTGATAAGATCTTCGAATTTTTTCACTGCTTCCTCCACCTGAGCATCAGATAGAACGGGAGTTAAAATGAAAACAGTTTCGTAATTGTTCATAATGTTAAATGAATTTGTTAATTATTTCGAGGTGCAAAATTATGTATTTTATTTCTAATACACAATGTATCGCACAAATATTTGTGAAAAAATATCAAATAAAATTGGTGAATTGTCAATCGTGAATAGTGAATTTTTGAAAATTAATACATAATCGAATCAATATTATTTAAAAATCAAGAATTGTATTTATTTTTCACACTAAAACACTAAAACACTAAAACACTAAAACACTAAAACACTAAAACACTAAAACACTAAAACACTAAAACACTAAAACATCAATCCTCCTTTCTAATCTCCGCCAAGAAATTAACCTTTATCACATCATACAATGAATGCCTGCTTACTAAAATCGATGCAATGGAAGAAACCATACCAGCCAACATCAAATGGAAAATCAGAGAATGCCTGTCGGTCATTTCCAATACAATAATTGCTGATGTAAATGGAGCTCGGGTGATTCCGGTAAGGAAGGCAACCATTCCGCCTAGAATAACGACGTTGCTTTCGTTTGGCGTTAAATGTATCGCTCCTGAGATCACAGATCCAATACTTGCTCCGGCAGTCAAGGCTGGTGCAAAGATTCCACCTGCGCCACCTGAGGTAAACGAAAGCGCAGGACCCAACATTCTTAAAATAGGAACATACCAATCTTCATGTTTATCCTGAGTGAAAAGTACTCTTTGCATAATCTCTTTTCCTGAACCTAAAACTTCTCTGTTGATGAAATAAGCGATAGAAGCGATAAAAAGAGCACAGGCAACCAAAAAAATAACATTCGATTTGTCTGTTTTTAATTTTCTTTTTTTCCAGTCATTCATTTTAAGCATGGTTACGGAAAGCTGACTTGCCATAATTCCTGCAATTCCTGCGACTAAAACGATGGGAAACATAACCATTAAAGAAACATCATTAGTTTTGGGATAACCTAAATATAAATAAGATCCTGCAAATGTCTGAGCAGTTAATCCGGCAATAATAACAGCGGTAAAAAGAGCTGTTTTAAAGTAATTAATATGCGTTTTTGAAAGTTCTTCAACAGCAAATACAATTCCGCCAAGCGGAGTGTTGAAAGCGGCTGCAAGACCAGCAGCTGCGCCTGTCATAATCATATTTTTCTTGGAAATTTTTGGCCACCAATGAGGAAGATATTCATTAACCTTTCTGAAAACAGAACCTGCAATTTGAATAGTTGGACCTTCACGACCAACAGCACCACCACCAATCACTAATATGACAGAGGAAAGGATTTTAAAAACAATAATTTTTAAACTTAGTAAGCTTCTTATTTTGGTATGTTCTTTTGGGTTAGCCAGTTCAACGGCTGCCATTACCTGCGGAATTCCGCTTCCTTTGGCATTTGGAGCAAATTCTTTTACCAGCCACCAGGAAAGTACAAAACCGATCGGAGCGATGATAAAAATCATCCAATCGTGCCAATGAAGAATAATTTCCAAAAGCTTTTCTCCCCATGCGAAAATTTTAGCATACATCACAGCGACAAAGCCCGTAATCACAGACCCAATCCAAAAGGGGATCGCTTGAAGCAGGTTGTACTTCAGCTGTTCGTTTCGGATATTGTCGAAGGATTTTTTGAGACTTCTTCGAATGAGGGTGAAAATTTTCAACATTTGTTTGTTTTGAGCTATAAAATTACATGAAATTTATAGAATTCATATTCTATAGGATATATTTCTAACCAGATTTTATTTTGTCTAAAGATAAATTAGGATTTAAAGTTTGTCTTAAATTTAATATTGAACTTGTTTAAACTTTTTTATTTAACCACAAAAGATACAAAAGGTTAGATGTACTATTTATTTAAGTTCATAATAAACGGCAAATAAGAACACATAAGTTTTTAAAAATCTTTGATTTTTATTCTTTTGAGGACTTTTGCTTTCAAAAGTATCCAAATTTTAAATCACTCCATCATGTCTTTTGTGGTTAAATAAAAAAGTTTAAACAGGCTTTTATTTAAATCTAAAATTAAAAAACCTCCGAAAAATAAATTTCGAAGGTTAATTATATTTGATTGGCAAAAATTTCTCATTACCAATTATTCATTACTTATACTTCCGTGTTCATATCCCAGTTCTGAAGATAATCGTGAACATGTTTCAGAAACATACCTCCAAGAGAACCGTCTACAACTCTGTGGTCATACGAGTGAGACATAAACATTAACTGACGGATTGCGATTACATCACCATCTTTAGTTTCAAGAACTGCAGGCTTCTTAACGATGGCTCCGATTGCCAAAATAGCTACCTGAGGCTGAGGAATAATAGGAGTTCCCATTAAGTTTCCAAAGCTTCCTACGTTAGAAATAGTATATGTTGCACCTTGAGTGTCCTCAGGTCTTAATTTTTTATTTCTTGCTCTATAAGCTAAGTCATTGATTGCTTTTGCAAGACCAGACAGAGATAATTGATCTGCATTTTTGATAACAGGAACAATAAGATTTCCGTCTGGAAGAGCAGTAGCCATACCGATATTGATGTTTTTCTTCTTGATGATGTTCTCACCATTAATAGAAACGTTGATCATTGGATAATCCTGAATAGCCTTTACAATCGCTTTTACGAAAATCGGCATGAAAGTTAATTTTTCACCTTCACGTTTTTCGAAAATATCTTTATGCTTATTTCTCCATTTTACAACGTTGGTAACGTCTGTTTCGATGAAAGAAGTAACGTGTGGCGCAATATGTTTTGCTTTAACCATGTTTTCAGCGATGATTTTTCTCATTCTGTCCATTGGAATGATCTCGTCACCTGCTGCTACTGAAATTGGCGTTGCAACCGCAGTTGTTGCCACTGGTTTTGGAGCTGATACAGCAGGAGCCGAAACTGCCTGAGTTGTTTGAGGTTGATTCCCTCTGTTAGCTACATGAGCTAAAATATCTTCTTTCGTAATTCTTCCTTCTAAACCGCTTCCTTTGATGGTTTTAAGTTCAGTTTCAGAAATGTTTTCCTGTTGAGCGATAGATTTTACAAGAGGTGATAAATAAAGATCTCCTGAATATTCTACATGTGAAGTAGCTGTAGGGTTTAAAGCTCCTTCAATCGTTTTTAATGTTTCAGCATCCGGAGCTGAAGTTGGAGTTTCCGTTTTCACTTCTTCTGACGCTGTATTTCCGCCTTCTCCTTCAATTTCTAAAATAGCAATGGCTTCACCAACTTTGGCAACTTCGTCTTTTTGCTTTAAGATTTTCACAATTTTCCCCGAAACTGGTGTCGGAACGTCTGAATCTACCTTATCTGTTGCAATTTCTACTACGGAATCATCCTCTTTTACACTATCACCTTCATTGAATAACCAAGTGATAATTGTCGCTTCCATAACACCTTCTCCCATGGAAGGAAGCAATAATTTGTATTCTGCCATTTTTAATTTTTAGATTTTGACAAATATATAAAAAAAATCGGTTTTTTTATGAAATGTATAATTTTAGAAAAATTGAATGTAAATATTCTCGCCTACGTTCAATCCAAACAAAGATTTTGCCCCATTTTTTTTGCTGCCTTTGTAGATCGTAAGTTCTAAAAGCTGACTGTCATTGAAAATTGCCGCCGACTGTCCATGATACTCTGTCTCCCTTTCCCAGTCGGAAACCACTTCAGTATGGCTTTGAAATATCTTTGAAAGCGTTAAGTTTCTGAATTTTATAGTGAAATTTTCATACCCTTTGCCTGTACTTTCGAAAATTTCTTTGTTGATATTTGAAATTATATTTCCGAAATTATCAATGTATGTTACCTCTCCAATAATCATTCTTTCCGGCTCATTATAAACAGGTTTCGGGAAGAAAAGTTCTTTTACGGTATCAATTTTTCTTCCGATAACTTCCGGAAGACCGCCATTTGCCAAATGTACTGCAGCAGGAACAAAAACATCGGTTGATGTAAAGTTCACCACATCATCGAACCTGTTGTTCAGCGTAATTTCGTAGATAGCTTCAGGTTTAATATCAAAAAAAACTAAACTTAAAAGTCCATTATCTGCTGCCAGAAAATAGGAGTCGTTTGCTTTATATAAAATATTTTTTCTTGATTTATGGAAAAAACTGTCTACCGCCAAAATATGAATACTGCCTTTCGGGAAGTATTTATGGGCATTTCTAACGATATAGGAAGTTTGTATAAGGTTGAATGCCTGGATATCGTGGGTAATATCAACAATAGTAACCTTCGAATTCAGAGACAGAATCTTGCCTTTGACAGCCGAAACCCTGTAATCTAAATTTCCGAAATCCGAAGTAAGCGTAATAATTGACATTTTGTAATTCTAGAATGATAGTTTTTGCAAATTTATTTAAAATAAAGGGAATTAGGAGAATTTGAATCCTTAAAAATATCCTAAAAATGAATAAAATAAAGGCTTACAGTTATAAATTGATTTAAAGTTAAATATTAAAAATTTAGAATCTATATTGAATTTATGAAATGTAAAGATCAATAATTTTTAAGTTTGGATTTTAATTTTGTTTTTAAAAAGACTGTTAAGGTTGTGATGATGTAATAAACAATTTGTTTTGTTGTTGTGATTTTAATGTGAAATTGATAATTGTTTAGTAATGTTCTATTTAGATCAGAAGATTTGTTACGATATTATTAAAATGGTTGTTTGTGGATAAAAATTTAAGATCTATTTGAAAAAAAACTCTAAATTTAGATTCTAATCTAAAAATATTTGCATGTTTGAATTAACGTATGATTTGGAAGATATTGATTCAAAAATCTTCTATGGAGTTAATAACCAATATTTCAATTTAATAAAATCCAGCTTTCCGACGCTTAAAATTACGGGAAGAGATCATTATATTTTTGCAATGGGAAATCAGGAAACTCTGGATGTTTTCAGACAGAGACTTGATGATATTGTAAAATTTATTTCTAAAAATAATTCTATCGAACTAAAAGACGTTGAAAATATTCTTAAAATAAAAGATGAGAACGAAAAACAGTTGATTTTTGATCAGGATATTATCGTAAAAGGAGTAAACGGTAAAATTATTAAAGCTAAAACCGCCAATCTTAAAAAATTAGTAAGAGAAACTGAGAAAAAAGATATGGTTTTTGCCATTGGCCCAGCAGGAACGGGTAAAACATATACGAGTGTAGCTTTAGCGGCCAGAGCGTTAAGAGATAAAGAAGTCAAAAGAATTGTTTTAACGAGACCAGCCGTGGAAGCAGGGGAGAGCCTTGGGTTTTTACCGGGAGATCTTAAAGAAAAGCTTGATCCGTATTTGCAGCCTTTATACGACGCGCTTCGCGACATGATCCCTCATGAAAAACTGGAAGGTTTTATGGAGAAAAAAGTCATTGAGGTTGCTCCATTAGCTTTTATGAGAGGTAGAACTCTTGATGACGCCTTTGTTATTTTGGATGAAGCTCAAAACACGACTCATGCTCAGATGAAAATGTTTTTAACCAGAATGGGGATGAATGCGAAATTCATTATCACAGGAGATCCAACTCAAATTGATTTACCTCCGAAACAAAATTCAGGGTTAAAAGAAGCGATGAGAATCTTAAAAGACGTAAAAGAGATTGGTTTTGTTCACCTTACAGAAGAAGATGTTGTGAGACACCCTGTTGTGAAAAAGATTATTCTCGCCTACAACGAAGAAGATAAAAGATCGAAAGATTAAATTTTTGTTAATCAAAAATGATGTTTAAGTGAAATGATGATTTGTTGGAATTGGACTTGAGAAATTGAGTTTATTTTAGCATTAAATCTAAACTTAACCATGAAAAAACTTTTGTTTTTGTCCTTTTATTTATTAATTGGGATTCAATTAAACGCTCAAAAAAATACTTTAGGAATCAAAACCGGCTTAGGACGTTCTACTTTGAAAACGGACTATGCGGGTTCTGATTCCTATTTTGATTCTAAAGGAAAACTTTCAGCGTATGTTGCTGGTTTTGCTGAACATAAGCTTAATGAAAATTGGGCTTTACAAGGTGAAATTGGCCTTTCGATTGTAGGTGGAAGAAATGTGTTTTATGAAGACGGACACTCTGAAAATGTGAATGCCATTACATTAGGTAAGCTGAATATTCCTTTAATGATTAAATATTATTTCAATGAAAAAGTTAATATAAATGCAGGCATAGCCCCAAGTTTTATCTTAGAAACCATGAGTAAAGACCGAAATAACGGAAAGATATTTTCAAATATTTTCGGTGATGAAATTGATATTAAAAAGTATGTAAAAGTTTTTGAAGTCAATCCTTTTGTAGGAATTGAATTTCATCTAAGTAAAAAAATCTTCTTTGATGCTAGATATACTTTTGGAATTTATAATATCGGAAAAGAATTTCAAGGCGAAGGATTTGAAGTGTTAAAAAGCAGTTCTTTGCAGTTTGGAGTAGGTTTTAAATTCAAAAAATAACTTTTTATACGATGCTCTAAACTATCTTTAATTGATAATATCTATGCAATTACTAATATATTTTTGTTAAAATTTGTTAATTCGAAAAATTTTATTAGTTTTGCGGCACAATAATTTAAAAACTAATACAATGAAAAAACTTTTACTCGTTGCAGCAATAGCTGTACTAGGTGCGAATGTAAACGCTCAGGAATTTAGATTCGGACCTAAAGTAGGTTTTGCAATGTCAACAATCAAAGTTGATGAAAAGCAAGACGATTTAGAAAAAAGAAAAATGGATCCTAAATATACTTTCTACATTGGAGGTATGGCAGAATACAAAATCAATGATAAATTCGGTTTTCAGGCAGAGGTTTTATACTCTCCACTTGGAGCAAAAGAAAAGATTGACGGAGTAAATGCAGGAGGAATTTATTTTGGTGAACAAACCAAAGTTACTTTCGGGACACTTCTAGTACCGATTTCTGCTAAATATTTTATCACAGAAAACTTATCTGTTGCTGCTGGTGCTAACTTCGGAGTTATCCTTACTGCTAAACAAAAAACTGTAATTGGTTCAGATCTTATCAGCATAGATATAGAGGATGAGGACGGTTCAGGTGAAATCGATATTAAAGATGATATCAAAAAATTAAACATTGCTCCATTTGTAGGTGTAGAATATATGCTTGAAAACGGACTTTTCTTTGATGCAAGATATAGCTTAGGAGTATCTAACCTTTCTAATGATAACAGCGGTGGTAAAATCACTAATAGCTTCGCACAAGTAGGTGTAGGCTTCAAATTCGGGAATAACTAATATTTCTAAATAGTTTAAAATATAAAAGGCAAAACAGGTTTACTTGTTTTGCCTTTTTTTGTTATATAAAGGATATTATTAACCACCCAACTTTTAAAAAAGAAAATAATTAGTAATTTTGAGCCCAGTAATTTAAAATTATTAAAATGAAAAAATTGTTATTATTAGGAGCTTTTGCTCTTTTGGGTGGTGCTATGCAGGCTCAGGAAGGATTCAGATTAGGTGGTCATGTTGGTGCTCCGCTAGGTGATGCTTCCGATGCAGCCAGCGTTACAGTAGGTATAGACGCAGCTTATATGTGGAATATTGCCAAAGGTTTGGACATTGGTGCTACTACTGGGTATTCTCATTTTTTTGGAAAAGACAATGTAGATGATTTTGGTTTCATTCCAATTGCAGCCTCCGGAAAATATAAATTTGCTAAAATTCCTCTTTTCGTAGGATTGGATCTTGGAGCGGCAATTTCTACTAAAGATTATATCAATAGTGGTTTGTATATCGCACCAAGAGTAGGATATCAAATGAAGAGAGCTGAATTGTATTTAGGATTCCAAAATATTGCAAGTAAGTATAAGAATCATGACTATTACTGGTATGGTGACAACAACTATAACTTCGGAGCGATTAACTTTGGTGTTAATTTCTTCTTAAAGTAATATATTTAAAAAGAACCATTTTAAGACTCCGATTGCAGAATTGGAGTTTTTTTATGAAAAATATTGCTAAAAAAATACAAACAAGTGTTTAGTGTATTTTATCTCTAAAATTGGCAATTTTTGTGAATGATATTAATCACATTAACAAATTTTAATATTCGTGGTACCCGCTGTAAATTTGCCGTCAGAAAGTATTAAAATTTTATAAAATGAAAAAATTATTATTAGCGGGTGCTGTTGCACTTTTCGGTTTATCTAATGCTCAGATTGCAAAAGGAACTGCATATATTTCAGGACAAGTAGGTTATTCTCAAGAAGAAAACAACAATAACGACAAAAAAGTAGAAAGTTTTAAAGTTATTCCTACTGCAGGATATTTCGTTGGAACTAACCTAGCTGTAGGTTTAGGAGTTGGTTACAAGAATGATAAAACTACTACAACTTCAACTTTAGTATCTCCTGTTGGAACTGCAATATCAGAAAATAAAGATACTACATCTGCATTTGTTGTTGCTCCTTTCGTAAGAAAATACTGGACTATTGCTGACAAATTATATATCTTCGGTCAACTTGAAGTTCCTATGGAATTCGGTCAAGTAAAAGAAGAAGGTGTTACAACTACAACTGTAGGAAGTACTGTTAGCACAAATTCTGTTTCTGACAAAGCAAACTATACTTCAATCGGAGTAAACATTAAGCCAGGTTTGGATTATTTCTTAAACAAAAACTGGTCTATCGAAGCTACTTTCGGTGAATTTGGATACAATACTTCTAAATTTGACGTTGATGGAGCTAAGAGTGTAAACAACTATAAATTCGGTTTGAATTTATCAGCTGTAACTTTCGGAGTTAAATATGTTTTCGCTAAATAATTAACGAAACATCAAAAAAATAGAGTCCTAAGATTAATTTCTTAGGGCTTTTTGTCTGTAAATAAAACTTAAACTTTTAATTAAAAATTAAATAAACATGAAAAAATTACTATTAGCTGGTGCAGTTGCACTTTTTGGCTTATCTAATGCTCAAATGACTAAAGGTGACTGGGTAATCAGCGGAAGTACTGGTTTCTCTTTCAACAATATCACTCAGAAACAAACTGTAGGATCAGACTCTGCTGACGGTCCTAAAGTTAGCACAATTAACTTTACACCTTCTGTAGGATATTTTGTTATGGATAAATTTGCAGTAGGTATCGATCTTGATTTAACGAGCATCACTACAAAATTTGACGTATCTGATATCGATTACAAGAGCAAGTCTACGCTTACAAACTTCTCTGTTATGCCTACAGCAACGTATTATTTTGCAAACGGAACTAAGTTTGTACCTTATTTAGGAGCTGGAGCAGGTTTTGCAACAAACAAAACTAAATCTTCTGAGACTTTAGCAGGTGTTACAGACTCTTCAGACGATACAGCAAGCGGATTTACTTGGAAAGTAAAAGGTGGTGTTAATTATATGATTACACAGTCTTTTGCACTTAATGTTGGTCTTTCTTACAACCAATTCACAAGCAAGCAGGATATTGACGGAAGTTCAGATCAGTTCAAAAACAGATACAATAACTTTGGAGTGAATGCAGGTTTTTCTTTCTTCATCAAATCTAAAGCTCAAAAATCTGATAAATAATCAATTTATTTTAGCTTAAAAATAAAAAATCCGACTCAATTTTGAGTCGGATTTTACTTTTATATAGAGCTTTTACTATTTCTTATTTTCCCATTCCGCCCATTCCCGGCATGTTTGGCATCTTGCTCATCATCTGCATCATTTGCTTACCTTGAGGGCCTTGCATCATCTTCATCATTTTACCCATTTGATCAAATTGCTTCATCAATTGGTTTACATCTTCAATTTTTCTACCAGCACCTCTTGCAATTCTCTGCTTTCTCTGAGTATTGATGATTGAAGGTCTTCTTCTCTCATCCGGAGTCATAGAATAAATGATCGCTTCAATATGTTTGAATGCATCATCGCTGATTTCAACATCTTTAATGGCTTTTCCAACTCCCGGGATCATTCCCATCAAGTCTTTCATGTTACCCATTTTTTTGATCTGATTAATTTGCTTTAAGAAATCATCAAAACCAAACTCGTTTTTAGCGATTTTTTTGTGAAGTTTTTTAGCTTCTTCCTCATCAAACTGCTCCTGAGCTCTTTCTACTAAGGAAACAACGTCTCCCATTCCTAAGATTCTGTCGGCCATCCTTTCTGGGTAGAAAACATCTAAAGCCTCCATTTTTTCTCCTGTAGAGATAAATTTGATTGGCTTTTCTACAACAGAACGAATTGTTAATGCAGCACCACCTCGTGTATCACCATCTAATTTAGTAAGAACAACTCCGTCAAAATTTAAAGCATCGTTGAACGCTTTCGCTGTATTTACAGCATCCTGACCTGTCATTGAGTCAACTACGAATAGCGTTTCATTAGGTTTAATGAAATAATGAACAGATTTAATTTCGTTCATCATCTGCTCATCAATCGCCAAACGACCTGCAGTATCCACAATTACAACATCATGACCGTTTGACTTTGCAAAAGCAATTGCATTTTCAGCGATCGTAGATGGGTTTGTAGAACCTTCTTCAGTGAAAACGGGAACACCAATTTGTCCACCTAAAACTTTCAACTGTTCAATTGCAGCCGGACGATAAACGTCACACGCAACCAATAAAGGCTTTTTATTTTTTTTCGTTTTTAAATAACTCGCTAATTTTCCGGAGAAAGTTGTCTTACCGGAACCTTGCAAACCTGCAATAAGAATAACAGACGGTTTTCCTGAAAGATTAATTCCTTCCTGAGAACCTCCCATTAACTCTACCAGCTCGTCATGAACGATTTTCGTCATCAATTGTCCCGGAGTAAGCGATGTAAGAACGTTTTGTCCCAACGCTTTATCCTGAACTCTTTTCGTAAGGTCTTTTGCTACTTTATAATTAACATCGGCATCTACCAATGCTCTACGAATCTCTTTTACGGTCTCCGCAACATTGATTTCTGTAATTTTTCCACGTCCGGAAATATTTTGAAGCGCCTTGTCTAATTTATCCTGTAAACTATTAAACATATTTATTTGTAAATTATAGGTTGCAAAAATAAGGAATTTTTGGTAGATGCAAAGTATAGAACACGTAATATTATATATAAGGATAAAATCATGGGAGTAAACGCTGTCATATTATAATTAAAAATCATATTTTTGCGCCAAATAGAAATACATATCGGTTTACATCAAAACTGTAAACAGTAAATAAATTTATAATGAAACCTAATCCTAATATTCTAGTTGTTGTATTATTCTTTTTAACATTCTTGATTCATTTTTCTCTTTGGAAATTTGTTTATCATTTAGATGAAATCATTATTATTAAATTTTATCTTTTCCTAAGTGTAATGTTTACGATGATGATCACGCTTATTATTTTAATTAATAGAGTAGCACCTCAATTCTTAGGATTATCAGTAGTAGGATTGATCCTTATAAAATTCGGATTAATGTACCTTATAAGGAAAAAATTGAATCTCGAAGTCATTCCAGGTTATAAATTTCATTTCATAATACCATATTTTGTCCTGACAACGCTGCTTACATATTATGCGGTCACGCTTATTAATCATGACAAAAAACAGTAAAATTATTTATTGAAAATAGAAAAAAAATTCTATTTTTGCACAACGAAAAAAACCTATCAATGTTTAAGAAATTTGCAGTTTTATTCTACAGTATTTTTGTGTTAAGTTTAGTCTCTGCACAACATGGCGAGTCCAATGCTAGTGCTGTAGCTGCTCCGGCAAAAGAGCTTTCAGAGAAAGACAAAGTTACTAAAGAAAACAAAGAGTTTATTGATCATCACTTATTGGATGCTCATGATTTTACATTTATGGTTGACAAAGAAGGTCATCACATAGGTTTTCCTCTTCCTGTTATTTTTTATGATAACGGTTTTCACTCTTTCATGAGTAATAAAGAAGGTTTTATACATGGTGAGCCAACAGAAGTAGATGGTTCTTATTATAAATTGCACCATGAGAAAATTTATAAAACCGATGCGACTGGAGCTTTATCACTAGGTAAAGATGGTCACCCTACTAATGAAAAGCCTTTAGATCTTTCTATTACTAAAAGTGTACTTATTATTTTCTTAGTGGCGGTTGTGTTGCTTGCAATCTTTATAGGTATGGCTAGATCATATAAGAAATCAGTTGTTCCTACTGGAGCTGCTAGATTCTTAGAGCCTCTAATTATTTTCGTAAGAGATGAGATTGCTATTCCAAATATCGGACACAAGTATAAAAGATTCATGGGATACTTATTAACTGTATTCTTCTTTATACTTTTCTTAAACGTATTAGGATTAATGCCTTTCGGAATCAATGTTACAGGTAATATTACAATGACATTCTTCTTGGCTATTCTTACATATTTAATTACTACATTTTCAGCTAATAAAGATTATTGGAAACACATCTTCTGGATGCCGGGAGTACCTGTACCGATGAAATTTATTATGTTACCAATTGAATTATTGGGAACAATCACTAAACCTTTTGCATTGATGATCCGTCTTTTTGCAAACATGACAGCTGGTCACATTGTAGTAATGACTTTAATTGGATCAATTTATATTTTTAATAACTGGATTGCAGGAGTGGCATTCCCATTCTTAACATTAGTAATTTATTTATTAGAAGTATTGGTAGCGTTCCTACAAGCTTATATCTTTACAATGTTATCAGCTTTATTTATTGGAATGGCTGTTGAAGAACACGAGCATAGTCATACTGCTCATCATTAATTAACAATTTTTTAGAAACAATTTTTTAAATTATATTTATTATGGAAATCCCTAGAATTATTGGTGCAGGTCTTATCGTACTTGGAGTAGGTATCGGTCTTGGTAAAATCGGAGCTGCTGCTCTTGAAGCTATCGCTAGACAGCCTGAGCAATCTGGAAAAATCCAAACTGCTATGCTTATTGCGGCTGCACTAGTTGAAGGTGTTGCATTTGCTGCGTTATTCGCATCATAAGCCAATCAAAACAAAAAAACATTGTTGTAGCGGTTGGCTACAACAATGTTAATTTAAGAAAAAAGTAATAATTTTTTATACATTAATATAATGGAATTAATTCATCAGTTTTCATCAGGATTATTTATTATCCAGTCTGTTATTTTTCTAGCACTATTATTTTTGTTAGGTAAATTCGCTTGGAAACCTATTTTAAAATCTATTAATGATAGAGAAACTTCTATTGTTGACGCTTTGAATCAAGCTAAATTGGCTAGAACTGAAATGGAAACATTAAAAGAAGACAACGAAAGAATCATTCGTGAAGCTAAAATCGAAAGAGATGCTATCCTTAAAGATGCTAGAGAAATTAAAGATAGAATCGTAGGTGAAGCTAAAGATGCTGCTAAAACTGAAGGAGATAAAATGATCGAATCTGCTAAACAGACTATCAATGCTGAGAAAAATGCTGCAATGGCAGACATCAAATCTCAAATTGGTACTTTATCTGTAAACATTGCTGAGTCTATCTTGAAACAAAAATTAGACAACAGTGAAGCTCAAAACGAGTTGGTTCAAAATTATTTAAACAAATCTAATCTTAACTAAGAATGCTTACATCTAAAGTAGCTAAAAGATACGCGCAGGGTTTGCTTGAGTTCACTAATGAAACAGGCCAAACAGCTACTGTATTTTCTGAAATGAAAGATGTTGCGAAATTGATGTCTCAGTCTACGGATCTGAACAAATTTTTCATGACACCTTACATTGATGCTAAAAAGAAAGTAGAGGTAGCAAAAGAGATTTTCAAAGGTTTATCTGTTTCTTCTCAAAATTTAATCACATTGGTTATCAGACATGGTCGTGAAAATCAATTGAAAAATATTGCTCAGGAATATATCAATAAAGTTGAAGATATTAATGGAGTACAGAGAGTAACTCTTACTACGGCAACTCAACTTTCGAAAGAAAATATTGATCAGATATTAGGATCTACAAACTTAGTAAAAGCAGGTTCAAACTTTGATTTGAAACTAAATGTAAATCCTGATCTTTTGGGAGGATACATATTAAGAGTAGGAGATCAGCAGGTAGATGCCTCTGTGAAATCTAAGCTTAATCACATTAAAAAAGATTTTCAATTAAATTAAGAAAAAAACAACCATACAATGGCAGAAATAAATCCGGCAGAAGTATCTGCGATCTTAAAACAGCAATTGGCCAACTTCGATACTCACGCAAACGTTGAGGAAGTAGGTACAGTTTTAACCATCGGTGATGGTATTGCTCGTGTATACGGGTTAGAAAACGTACAATACGGAGAGTTGGTGAAATTTTCTAGTGATGTAGAAGGTATTGTACTTAACCTTGAAGAAGACAACGTTGGTGTTGCTCTACTTGGTGAAAGTAAATTAGTAAGAGAAGGAGATACAGTAAGAAGAACAAACAGAATCTCTTCTATTAAAGTAGGAGAAGGTATGTTGGGTAGAGTAGTTGATACTCTTGGTAATCCTATCGATGGTAAAGGTCCTATCTCTGGGGAATTATACGAAATGCCATTGGAAAGAAAGGCTCCTGGAGTTATCTTCAGACAGCCGGTAACTGAGCCTTTACAAACAGGTATCGTTGCAATCGACTCTATGATCCCTGTAGGAAGAGGACAGAGAGAGCTTATCATTGGTGACAGACAAACAGGTAAAACTACTGTTGCAATTGATACGATCATCAACCAAAGAGAATTTTTTGATGCAGGAAATCCTGTATATTGTATATATGTTGCTATCGGGCAAAAAGCTTCTACAGTAGCACAAATCGTTAAAACTCTTTCTGATAAAGGAGCTTTAGCATATACTGTAATTGTTGCTGCAAACGCATCAGATCCAGTTCCAATGCAGGTATATTCTGCAATGGCAGGTGCATCTATCGGTGAGTTCTTCAGAGACACTGGTAGACCGGCATTGATCATCTATGATGATTTATCTAAACAAGCGGTAGCTTACCGTGAGCTTTCTCTACTATTGAGAAGACCACCGGGACGTGAGGCTTACCCTGGAGACGTTTTCTATCTTCACTCAAGATTATTGGAAAGAGCTGCAAAAGTTATCGCTGACGATAAAATTGCTAGTCAAATGAATGATTTACCTGAGTCTTTAAGACCTCTTGTAAAAGGTGGTGGTTCATTAACTGCACTTCCAATTATCGAAACTCAGGCTGGTGACGTTTCTGCGTATATTCCAACTAACGTAATCTCTATTACTGACGGACAGATCTTCTTGGAGTCTGACTTGTTCAACTCAGGGGTTCGTCCAGCGATCAACGTTGGTATCTCTGTATCGAGAGTAGGAGGTAACGCTCAGATCAAATCAATGAAAAAAGTTTCTGGTACACTTAAATTAGACCAGGCTCAATATAAAGAACTAGAAGCGTTCGCGAAATTCGGTTCAGACCTTGATGCTTCAACTTTAGCGGTTATCTCTAAAGGTGAAAGAAACGTAGAGCTTCTTAAGCAGCCAGTAAATTCTCCACTTCCTGTAGATAGCCAAGTTGCTATGATCTATGCAGGTACAGAGAACTTAATGAGAAACGTTCCTATCAAAAAGGTTAAAGAATTCCAAATCGAATACATCGCTTTCTTAAGATCTAAGCACCCTGAAACTATGGCTGCTCTTAAAGCTGGGAAAATTGATGATTCAATTACAGGTGTTCTTAAGCAGGCTGCTAGTGATTTAGCTGCAAAATATAACTAAAAATTAGTTGATGATTGTTGGTTGATAGTTGACAGAATTTTCTAAAACTAGCAACCAACAACCGACAACCAACAACTAACCCAATATGGCAAACTTAAAAGAAATACGAGGAAGAATCAGTTCAATTTCATCTACGATGCAAATCACGCGTGCTATGAAAATGGTTTCCGCTGCGAAACTTAAAAAAGCACAGGATGCAATCGTAATGTTAAGACCTTATTCTGAAAAGCTACAGGAGATCATCCAGAATGTAAATTCTAGTTCAGATCCTGACCAGGTTTCTATTTATGCTCAAAAAAGAGAGGTTAAAAGAGTACTTTTCATCGCTGTAACTTCAAACAGAGGTTTGGCGGGTGCTTTCAACTCTAATGTTGTAAAGGAACTTAATATTCAGTTTCAGAAGAATGCTCAATACGAAATTGAAGTTCTTACAATTGGTAAAAAAGCTTACGATGCTGTAAGAAAGACTCGTTCTGTTTACTCAAATGAAAGCGCCGTTTTTGATAATCTGAACTTTGAAGCAGTTTCTAATCTTACTGAAGCAGCAATGAGCAGTTTCAAAGAAGGGAAATTTGACGAAGTTTATGTAATTTATAATAAATTCATCAATGCTGCGACACAGGAAGTTACTACAGAACAAGTTCTGCCTATCTTAATGGCTGAAGTTGATCCTACAGAGCCTCAAGTGGAAACAGATTATATTTTTGAGCCAAATAGAGCTGAAATTTTAGATAATTTAATTCCAAAATCTATTAAAACTCAGGTTTTCAAAGCTGTTTTAGATTCTGTAGCGTCTGAGCACGGTGCGAGAATGACAGCAATGCATAAAGCAACTGACAACGCGCAGGAGCTTAAAAATGATTTGGTAATTTTCTACAACAAAGCAAGACAGGCAGCTATTACAAACGAAATCTTAGAGATCGTTTCAGGAGCAGAAGCCTTGAAAAATTCGTAAAGAATTAATTTAACAAAATATTAAAGCATCGATATTCTCGGTGCTTTTTTTGTTATTTTTATTTTGTATATCTTTGTATCAATTAAATATATAATTTCTAAATGGACTCGGACATAGTCAGGCTTTTACTAGCCGTATTTCTTGTATTATTAAATGGCTTTTTCGTAGCCGCAGAATTTTCAATTGTTAAAGTTCGTTACTCACAAATCCAGTTAAAGGCAGCCGAAGGTAACTCCATGGCAAAACAGGCAGAGCACATTATTAAACATCTTGATGAGTATTTATCTGCTACACAGCTTGGTATCACGTTGGCATCACTTGCTTTAGGTTGGGTTGGAGAAAGTGCTCTCCACCATGTTGTTGACAATATTTTCCATTCCTTGAATGTAGAAATGGCGCAGACAACAATTACCACAATTTCAGTGGTTACCAGTTTTGTTTTAATTACGGTGATGCATATTGTATTTGGAGAATTGATTCCTAAATCAATTGCGATCAGAAAATCGGAAGCAACTACAATGGCAACAGCAGTTCCGTTGAGAGTTTTTTATACGGTCTTCAAACCATTTATTTGGTTGATGAATTTGATGTCGAATACTTTCTTAAGATTGGTGAAAATTCACCCGGCATCTGAACAGGAGATCCATTCAACAGAAGAACTTCAGCTTTTGGTAAAACAAAGTGCTGATAGCGGTGAGATTGAAGAAGAGAACTATGAGATCATTAAAAATGCGTTTGATTTTACAGATCACTCCGCAAAACAGATCATGGTTCCTCGTCAGAATATTACTTCAATTGATTTTGAAGAGGATATTAATGAAATAATCAATAAAATTATGGATAGCGGGTATTCAAGAATCCCTGTTTATGTTAATTCTATTGATAATGTGATTGGTATTTTATATACAAAAGAAATCATCAGAGAGTTTGTTAAGAGAAAGGGCGAGCTTAGTCATGATGATCTTAAAGAATTAATGCGTGATGCATTCTTTGTTGTCGGAAGTAAGAAAATTTCAGATTTATTGAAGACTTTCCAACAAAAGAAACAGCATTTAGCTATTGTAATTGATGAATTTGGTGGTACTGAAGGTATCATTACTTTAGAAGATATTTTGGAGGAGCTTGTAGGTGAAATTCAGGATGAAGAGGATGATGAAGAAAAATTGGTAGATAAAATTGGTGAAAATACGTATTGGGTACAGGCTACACAGCCTTTAGATGAAATCAATGAACATTTACCGAAGAAATTACCTCTTTCTGAAGAAAGTGAATATAACTCACTAGCCGGTCTTATTCTTCATGAATTAGAAGATATTCCGGAAGAAAATCAGGAATTCGACTTATTAAATTATCATTTCAAGATTTTGAAAATGAATAACAAGAGCGTTGAGCTTGTAGAATTGGTTTATGATGAACCAAATAGCCTGAGTGATCTGGCTGAAAAATTAGGGGAAGTTTAAAAATAATTAAAAATGATTTTTTATAACAGTATAAAAGATTACGAAGATCCAAAACGCCAATATGAAGAAGAAGTTCTGGTATTGGAAGAAACGGATGATGTTTATAAATTGATCTTGCATAACGATGATATTCATACCTTTGATTATGTAATTGATTCTCTTATAGAGATTTGTAAACATACGTTAGAACAGGCCGAGCAGTGTACAATGTTGGTACATTACAAAGGCAAATGCACAGTGAAAACAGGATCTATGGATATTGTGAAGCCTATGCATGAAAAACTTATTTCAAGGGAATTAACTAGCGAAATCGTATAAAATAAAAGCTCTAACAATTTGTTAGAGCTTTTTTATTGTAGGTTTCATATTTTGTGATATTTTAATGTTTTTTTAATAATTATTGTCAAAAAACATTGGTATTTCGATAATCTTTTTTATTTTAGCTAAATAACATTAAAAAACATCATATGAAATTAAAAATTAACTCTTTAATTCTGGGCTGTGTACTCTCTTGCTCAGCATTAGCGGCGCAGGAATCGTCGTTAGAAGCTCCGGCTAAAAGGTGGCTCACTGAAAATTCCAGAAGTTTGGGAATTCAGAATTTTAGTCAGCTTAAATTAAATTTCGTCAAGAAAGGAAGTACTGGAGAAACATTACGTTTTCAGCAGATGATTAAGGAAGTGCCGGTTTTTCAATCAGAAATCGTATTACACTTTAACAAAGAAGGAAAAATAACTTATACTTCTACAGACAGTTTTAAAAGAGATATTAAAGATATCAATACAAATCCGTCTATTGCAGCTTCAGAAGCTCTTCAAAAAGCTCATACAGCTTCAAAAACTAAAGGAGAAATCACTTTTGAAGAAAATAAATTATTAGTTTATCTTACAGAAAACGGAGAAACTAAATTGGTTTACAGAATTCTTACCAACTCTCACGACAATCCTGGAAGCTGGGAAACAATCATAGATGCACAAAACGGAAACGTATTAAGCGTAAAAGATATTGCAAATTATCATCATGGTAAAAATGAAGCTCCAAAACCGACAAAAAAAAATCAAAAAAAAGAGGTAAGCGCTAAAAAAGTTCTGGTATCTGGTTCAGGATATATTTTCAATCCGGATCCACTTTCTCAAATGCAGGTTGCGTACGCAGGACAGTATCTTGACAACAATGATGCTACCAATGCAAGTTTAGATGCAGCGAGAACTTTAGTTACAATCCCGGAATTGGATTTCACAGGCGGAGTTTATAAATTAAAAGGATCTTATGCAGAGATTAAAGACTTAGAAACACCTTCTACAGGACTTTTTACTCAGGCAACCAATCAATTCTTATTTAATAGAAATGATCAGGGATTTGAAGCGGTAAATGCTTATTGGCACGTTGATAACAGCTTACGTTACATTAATCAAACATTAAATATTGCTTGTATACCATTAACGAATGCAGGAATATTATGGTACGATCCGCATGGATTGGACGGTGATGATAATTCTTATTACAGTAACGGAAGATTAGTTTTCGGAGAAGGAGGTGTAGATGATGCTGAAGATGCAGACGTTGTTTTGCATGAATTAGGACACGGACTTCACGATTGGTTAACCAACGGAAGTTTATCTCAGGTTCAGGGATTAAGCGAAGGTTGCGGAGATTACTGGGCGCAGTCATACAGTAGAAGTTTAAATCAATGGCCTTCATCAGCACCAGCCTATAACTGGATGTTCAGCTGGGATGGTCACAATGAATATTGGGCAGGAAGAATCACCAATTACACTGTTTTGTATCCTGGATCAGGAGCGATTCATACAAGAGGGCAGATTTGGGCTTCTGCATTGATGAGAATATATAATAAAATTGGGAAGGCAAAAACCGACAGAGCCTTTTTAGAAGGATTATCAATGACGGATTCAAGCACAAATCAGCAAAATGCAGCTATTGCTGTAAGACAGGCTGCTATTGATATGTTGGGAACTTTCGGATATACTTGTAGCGATATCACTACAATGACGCAGGAATTTACAGCTGCGGGATATACTTTGCCAGCTTACAATTGCGTCTTAAGCGTAGATGATGTTGCTAAAAAAGAAATTATCGCTATTTATCCGAATCCGGTTACTGATATCTTGAATATTTCAATGAAAGTAAACAAAGAAGAAAAAGTAGAAGTTTATAATATGGAAGGAAGAAAAGTATTGGAAACTACCATTAATAATGGGAAAAACACAATCAATGTTTCTCATCTTCAGACAGGAGACTATATTTTAAATATCAAAGGAATAGATTTATCTACTAAATTTATCAAAAAATAAGACTTAAAAAAGTTGAATTAAAATCCGGTGTTTGCGCATCGGATTTTTTTATTGGATAAATTCCGTACCCATTATTTTATTTGCATTCAACTAAAATAGTATATTTGTAAAAACTATATAGAAACAAAAAGAATGCTTGTAATAGGAATTGCGGGAGGTACAGGATCCGGCAAAACTACAGTTGTTGATAAGATACTTCAACAGCTTGATATCGAAGGAATGAACATCCTTTCTCAGGATAATTATTATCATGATAACCATAATTTAACGCTTACAGAAAGAGAAGCCTTAAATTATGACCATCCAAAGTCGATAGATTTTGAATTGATGCTGAAACACGTAAAAGCTTTAAAGAATCACGAGCCTATAGAACAGCCGATTTACAGCTTTGTGACGCATTCCAGAACCGGAGATCACGTAACTGTAGAACCTAAAAATGTATTGGTCGTAGAAGGAATTTTGGTACTTACAAATAAAGAATTGTTGAAGGAATTTGATCTGAAAGTATTTGTACATGCAGATTCTGATGAAAGATTAATCAGGAGGATCAGGAGAGATACACAGGAGAGGGGAAGAGATCTGAGCGAAGTTTTACACCGTTACCAGACGACTTTAAAGCCAATGCATCAGGAATTTATTGAGCCTTCAAAAAATGAAGCCGATCTTATTATCCCGAACATGAAGCAAAATTCTGTAGCAATTGATTTTCTGACTACCGTCATCAAAAACTCGTTAAGAAAACACTAAAAATGGAAGAGAATAAACTTATTAAAGAAATTAAACCAAAGTCGGAGACATTCATATTTATTAAAAATTATGTTTTAAATAAATATGTACTTACAATCTGTCTGTTCTTGGTTTGGATGGTTTTCTTTGATAAAACTTCGTTTCTTGTTATCAATGAACTCAACGGTGAGATCAATAAATACGAAGAACAATTAGCATATTATAAAACTGAATACGAAAAAAATGATACGTTTTATAAGAAACTAATGAACAATAAATCGGAAAAAGAAAAATACGCAAGAGAAAATTATTTTATGAAAAAACCGAATGAAGAAATCTTTATTCTGGTTGTAGACAGCACAAATGTTGCTAAAAAATAATTAAAAGAAGTGAATTATGAATAGTCAATTCGCTTTGCTTGTCAATTTTTTAAAGATTTATTTTATTACTAATTACCCATTATTCATTACTTATAATTGATATGTCAAATACAGATACTTTTCCAAACTGGGAAAATTTAGTAAAGAAGCAACTTAAAACAGAAGATATTTACACCATTCTGAAAAAAGAAAATTTAGAAGGAATTGATGTAAAACCTTTCTACAGTTCGGTTCAACAACCTTTAGTAAACCTTCCAAAAGTTGAGGAAAGCACACATTTGGTAGCAAAGTATCATGAAAGTTTAGAAGATGACGTTTTTGCGTTTCTATTGGAGCATAACGTTGAAAACCTTGAGGAGAAAACAATTTTCATTAATAATAAAGATTTGGCGGAGCATATTAGTCCCGCAGATAACGATCAATATTTTTCGTTAATCGATGTATTTGATGAAAAAAATGGAATTATTGATGATCAGTTGGCTAAAGAATTATTAGCTAAAGACTTCAAAAGAAATATTTGTGTTGATATTTCTCTTCATCAAAATGCTGGTGCTGCAATCTATCAGCAGTTGGGTATTGCTTTAGCAAAAGCAAAAGAGCTTGTAGAAGTTTATGGACAGGAAATTTTTAATAAACTGATCTTCAAAATAGCTGTGGGAGGAAATTATTTCTTCGAA
Source organism: Chryseobacterium sp. GW823-FHT05E08 (assembly GCF_058795655.1). Taxonomy (NCBI): domain Bacteria; kingdom Pseudomonadati; phylum Bacteroidota; class Flavobacteriia; order Flavobacteriales; family Weeksellaceae; genus Chryseobacterium; species Chryseobacterium sp. GW823-FHT05E08. Next base: position 450,925 of record NZ_JBXAHY010000001.1, read on the forward strand.
ACGGCTAAATTAAGAGCTTTTAAACTTGTTTTTAACCAATTTTCTAAGGAATACGGTTTAGATGAAATCCCTTACATTTTTGCAGAAACTTCATTAAGAAATAAAGCAGTTGCGGACAGTGAAAACAACCTTATCCGTTCTACATTGGAGCTTGCGTCTGCGATGATAGGAGGTGCCGATGCTGTTTACAGTACGAATTATGCAGTTGAAAAAAGCACGGAAAATTCGGAAGAAATCTCTTTCAAACAACAGATTGTTTTAGCTTACGAAAGTATCATTAATGTATTTGAAGATGCGTCTAACGGAAGTTATTATGTTGAAGATATTACGCAACAGATTGCGGACAAATCTTGGGCTTTCTTTGTTGAAATTGAAGAAGCTGGAGGTTATTTAGAGCTTCTAAAAAATGGAGTTATCCAAAAAAAGATCTACGACCAAGCTGTTGAAGAACAAAATTGGGTTGAAGATGGTAAAATAAAAATAATTGGAGTTAATTTATATCCAAAATTAGACGTTAAAAAGTCTGTTGCTGAATTATATAACGAAAAAGAAATAAAAGCCGTTCGTTGGGCTGAAATGTTTGAATAATGAAAGAAAAACTGATCGATTTATTTGAATATACCTATCATTTCAACAAAGAAATGATTAAAACTATTTCTGAAAACATCTCTAAGATCGACGATAAAACAATCAGTTTGATCAATCACACTTTAAACGCTCAACAAGTCTGGAATTCAAGAGTTTTAGGCGAAAAATCTTTTGAAGTCTGGCAGATTAATCCTTTTGAAAGCTTACAGGAGATTAATCATCAAAACTTTCAGAAAAGCATTCAAATCGTTGAAAATTCAGATTTTGACCTAAAAATTGAATATCAAAATTCAAAAGGAACAAAGTTTGAAAACACTATTTTTGAGATGCTTTTTCAGGCAATAAATCATTCGACATATCACCGAGGGCAAATCAATTCTTTACTAAAGCAAAACGGAATTGAACCTGTATTAACGGATTATATTTTTTATAACAGATAAATTTAAACATAATCATCTGTGTTGATCTGTGAAAATCTGTGGTTAAAAAAAATAACCATACCAAAATATTTAACCACAGATTACACAAATTTTCACAGATGATTGAGCATATAATTTTGCGAAAATTTAAATAAAAACACACAAATACGATGAAAGAAAATGAGATAAGTTTTTATGTCAGGAAATCAATATTTTCAGTATATAACGAACTTGGTCCCGGCTTATTAGAAAAAGTTTATGAAAATGTTTTAGCTTATGAACTTCAAAATAATGGATTACAAGTTAAAACCCAGGTTCCAATGAAGGTCAAATATAAAGATGCTTTTATTGACTCTAGCTTTATTGCTGATATTATTGTAGAAGATAAAATTATTATTGAGGTAAAAGCAGTTACAGAAATAAAGAATATTCATCATCAACAATTGTTGACCTATTTAAAATTAACAGATTTAAAGCTAGGTATTTTAGTCAATTTCTACACTGATTACATCGACAAAAGTATTTTTAGAAAAATAAACGGAAATCTGGATTAATTAAATAAGAAAAAATAAAGCAGAAACATCTATCAAATAATCTTACGAATCTGTGGGAAATAAAAAAATACAAAACAAAGAAATCCAAAACTACATCAATGCAAATCTAACCACAGACTTGCATTCATTACTATTAAAAAAATCCCCATTTCCTGAAGTTTCCATGCAGGAAATTGTTCAACAGATCAAAGGAAAACAAGTCGCACAGAGAAAATTTCCATTTTTATTAAAAGAAGGAATTATTTTCCCACCACAGCTTAATCTAGAACAATCATCCTCAGAAAAAACAGCTTTATATAAATCTGAAATTTTAAAAGGAAAGAAATTCATAGACTTAACAAGCGGTTTCGGAATCGATGCCTATTATCTTTCTCAAAACTTTAAAGACATCACGCTTGTTGAACAAAATTCCGAACTTTTAGATATTGTAGAACACAATTGGAATGTTTTAGAAAAGAAGGCGAAATTCATCAACCAAAAATTGGAAAATTTCCTCAATGAAAATCAAGAAACTTTTGATGTCATTTACTTAGATCCTGCGAGAAGAGATAATAATAAAAACAAAGTCTTCTTATTGGAAGATCTTTCACCAAATATCTTGGAAATTCAGAATAAATTACTATCAATTTCAAATGAAGTAGTCATAAAACTATCTCCATTGATTGATTTGAAGTATCTAGTTTCTGTATTACCGAATATTTTCAGAATTGAAATCATCGCACTCAAAAATGATGTAAAAGAAATTGTCATTTTCTTATCAAAGGAAAATTTAGGGGAGATTATTTGCAAATGTGTGAACTTAGAAAGCGGAGAATCTGACTTTGAATATGAGTTTGGAGACGAAGAAAATGCTCATTCTGAATATTCTGAGCCCGAAAAGTTCATTTATATTCCAAATCATTCGATTTTAAAGGCTGGAATTTTTAATTTGATTTCAGAAAAATTTAACCTGAAAAAACTTCATCCAAATAGTCATTTCTATACTTCTGATGAGAAAATAAATGATTTTCCGGGAAGGGTTTTAGAAGTTAAAGTAATTGATAGTAAGGATGTTAAGAAGAAAGAGCAATTTAATATCATCTCAAAAAATTATCCACTAAAACCGGAAGAACTCAAAAAGAAATACGGACTAAAAGACGGTGGTGAAAGCTACCTTATTTTTACACAATCCAAAAAAGGAAAAATTATTTTAAAATCAATATAAAAATGTTGCCGAAAAAAGCAAGATTTCTTAATTTTGGGCAATCAAAAATTTAGGCATGAGAAAATTAATTATATGTTTAGCTATTGCAACTGTAGCTGTAAGCTGTAAAAAAATACAAGCTGGAGGAAATAAGAATATCATTAAACTTGAAGAAGGTACAGAAAGATATTCTGATGATCACCAGGGAGGTGCTGAAGCTCACGGTCATGGTCACGAAGCTGCTGCAGAGCATAAAGAAGAGGCTACTGCTGAAAAACACGGTGCTGAAGCTCCGAAAACAGACAGTACAGCTGCTGTAAAACCTGCAGAGGCTGATAAAGCTAAAGCTGAACACTAATTATTTAGTAAAAATATAAAGAATGTCCTGCAGAAATGTGGGACATTTTTTTTGAAGCTTTATCCCGCTTTTCGCACTCGCTATTTTGATAGTTTCGGGGCGGTGGCAAAGCCACCGCCCCGAAACTATCAAAATGAGCTCAAACAAATTCTGCAATCGGGGCTAGGGTTGCAGTTGGTTATTTAAACATTTGAAAGATATCCGGAAAGTTTGTCATGCTGAAAGCATCTAGACGCGAATCTTTCCAAACTATTTTCTAATACTATACTTAGATCCTTACAGGATGACAAACTTCGCGGAAATTAGAAAAAAAACTATATAGATAATCCACTTAAAACCTGCATAATAATAAACCTGAGGAAAATTATCTCTTTTTGTTTGCTCCTGCAGGGCATTTTTTTTACTTTTAGCAAAACAAATTTTTACAATGCAAGAGACATTAAATTACATTAACGAAAACAAACAGCGTTTCGTAGATGAGTTATTTGAGTTACTGAGAATTCCTTCTATTTCTGCTGATCCTGCTTATAAAGATGACGTATTGAAATGTGCAGATGTTGTCGCAGAACACCTTAAAAATGCAGGTGCTGATCATGTTGAAGTATGCCAGACAAAAGGATATCCTATCGTTTTTGGAGAGAAAATTTTAGATAAAAACTTACCGACAGTATTGGTTTACGGACATTACGATGTTCAGCCTGCTGATCCGTTGGAACTTTGGACAAAACCTCCTTTCGAGCCTTATATCGAAAAAACAGCACTTCATCCGGACGGAGCAATCTTCGCAAGAGGTTCTGCAGATGATAAAGGACAGTTTTTCATGCATTTAAAGGCTTTTGAAGCGATGATGAAGACCAATTCTCTTCCTTGTAACGTTAAATTTATTTTAGAAGGTGAGGAGGAAGTAGGCTCTGTAAGCTTAGGAGATTTCGTAAACGAAAACAAAGAGAAATTATCTTGCGACTGTATTTTAATTTCTGACACTCATATTTATAGCAACGAGCAACCGACTGTTACAACAGGTTTAAGAGGTTTAAGCTATGTTGAAGTTGAAATCGAAGGTCCAAACAGAGATTTACACTCTGGTCTTTATGGTGGAGCGGTTCCAAACCCGATTCACGTACTTTCTAGAATGATTGCAAAGTTGATCGACGAAGACGGACAAATCACAATTGACGGGTTCTATGACAACGTAGAAGACGTTTCAGACGAAGACAGAGCTGATATGAATAAATTGAAGGATAATCCTGAAGAATTCAAAAAATCTATTGGATTGGAAGGTGTAGAAGGTGAAAAAGGATACACGACACTTGAAAGAACTTCTATCCGTCCTACATTAGACTGTAACGGAATTTGGGGTGGTTACACTGGAGAAGGTGCAAAAACAGTTATTCCTTCTAAGGCTTCTGCTAAAATATCGATGCGTTTGGTTCCTTATCAGACTCCGGAAGAAATCACTGAAAAATTCACGAAATATTTCAATAAAATCGCTCCGGATAACGTAAGAGTAAAAGTAACTCCACATCACGGAGGAATGCCTTACGTTTTACCGACGGATACTAAAGAATTTGCCGCTGCAAAAAAAGCGATGGAATCATCATTCGGAAAAGAAGTTCTTCCATACAGAGGTGGAGGAAGTATCCCAATTACAGCAATGTTTGAGCAGATCTTAGGTGCTAAGTCTGTGTTGATGGGATTCGGATTAGATTCTGATGCGATCCACTCTCCAAACGAACATTACGGATTATTCAACTTCTATAAAGGAATTGAAAGTATCCCATTGTTTTTTGAGAATTATTCAAAATAATTTAAAATTATAAAATGATAAAACGCTCTTATTTTAGGGCGTTTTTTTGTTGTCTAAATGTTTTTCATCTTAATATAAATGACTGATAAGTGATAAATCTTAGTATGAATAAACCATTTTTATTGACAGGTTTTATTTATTTTAGGGAATTAAAATTAATCTTATGTTAGAAAATAAAGTTGCATATATAACAGGTGGAACCAAAGGCATAGGTTTCGGAATCGCAAAAATTTTACTTGAAAATGGTATTTCGGTGGCATTTTCGGGGAGAAAAAAAGAAGATGTAGAAAAAGCGGAACAGGAATTAAAACAATATTCTCAAAATGTTTTAGGAGTAGTTTCTGATGTGAAAATTCTTGCAAACGAAGAAGGAGCTGTAAAACAAGCAGTTGAAAAATTTGGAAGATTGGATTTTGTGATTGCCAACGCTGGGTTAGGAATCTTTAAACCTGTTGATGAATTATCCGCACAAGAGTGGAATGACATGATAGAAACCAATCTTACAGGAGTTTTCTATACTTTAAAGGCTTCTGTTGAAGAATTAAAGAAGTCCGAAGGTTATTATATTACCATCTCAAGTTTAGCAGGAACTAATTTCTTCGAAAGCGGAACAGGTTACAATGCATCAAAATTTGGAGTTGTTGGATTCACACAGGCTGCAATGGTTGACCTAAGAAAATACAATATCAAATCAACTGTAATAATGCCGGGCTCGGTAGCAACCAATTTCAATGGAAATGTACCTTCAGAAAAAGACGAATGGAAGATTCAGCCTGATGATATGGGAAATCTTGTTTTAGATATTTTAAAAATGAATCCTAGGGTTTTACCTAGCAAGATCGAGTTTAGGGCAACAAAACCAGCCAAGTAAATACATCTAATGCTTTGAATAATAAATTAATAAGTATTATGCATGCATAATATATTTTTTATTTATATTAGCAAAAATTAATTAAAACAAAATCTCTTCATAAAACACCTGTTTTTATGGTGTAAAAAGGGAAACAATAAAATAGTACACATGAAAATATTAGTTTGTATTAGTAGTGTTCCGGATACTACTTCCAAAATTAACTTCACAGCAGATAAATCTGCATTCGACAAAAACGGTATTCAATGGGTTATCAATCCATTAGACGAATTTGCGTTGACAAAAGCGGTTAAACTTCAGGAGTCTCAAGGAGCTACTGTAACAGTGATCAATGTAGGAGATACTGCTACGGAACCGGTAATCAGAAAAGCTTTGGCAATCGGTGCAAATGATGCGGTAAGAGTAAATCTTGATCCAAAAGACAGTTATTCTACAGCTAAAGAAATTGCTGCTGTTGCTCAAAATGGGGGTTATGATTTAATCCTTTGCGGTAAAGAATCTATCGATTATAACGGTGGATCTGTTCCGGGAATGGTTGCTCAGTTGTTGAATCAGCCTTTCGTAAATGCATCTGTAGGTTTAGACGTAAACGGAGCTGAAGCTACTGCAGTAAGAGAAATTGAAGGAGGTAAAGAAACTATTTCTGTGAAATTACCTGCTGTAATTGCGGGTCAGAAAGGATTAGTGGATGAAAAAGATTTGATCATTCCAAACATGAGAGGGATTATGTCTGCAAGAACAAAGCCTTTGCAAGTTGTAGAGCCTACTTCTTCAGAAGTGAAAGTTCAGGGAGTTTCTTATGACAGCGTTCCTCCAAGAGCTACTGTAAAGCTTGTTTCTCCGGATAATTTAGATGAATTGGTAAGATTACTTCACGAAGAAGCTAAAGTTATCTAAAAGCCGGAAGCTGGAGGTAAGAAGTATGAAGTTTAATTCGATTTCTAAATCCACTCTAATCTTTTAATTATTAAATTTTTTAATCTTTTAATTTAAAAAAAATGGCAGTATTCGTATACGCAGAAAATATAAATGGAGTTTACAAGAAAGCAGCTTTTGAAGCGGTTTCTTATGCTAAAGCTGTTGCAGATCAGGCTGGAGATACCGTTACAGCGATCTCTGTAAACCCTACAGATTCTTCAGATTTATTATATAAATATGGAGCATCAAATGTTATCAATATTAAAGACGAAGGTCTTAAAAGCTTCTCGGCTAAAGCTTATGCTCAGGCTGTAAGTGAAGTAGCAAACGGAAACATCATCGTTTTCCCTCACACTACAGATGCCTCTTCAGTTGCTCCAATGTTGGCAGTAATGAACGGACATTCTTTAATTACTAATGCTTTGGCTGCTCCAGAAAGTCTTTCTCCATTCCAGGTGAAAAGAAGAGCTTTCTCAGGAAAAGGTTTCATGCATGCAAAATCTGAAGCAGCTGGTGTAATTATCACTGTTTCTCAAAATGCTTTTGGTGTTAAAGAAAATGCAGTTTCAGGTTCTGAAGAAGTGAAAAACTTATCAGTAGCTAACGAAGATACTAAAGTAATTTCTCACGAACAGAGTTCTGGAAAACTAGACCTTAAAGAAGCTGAAGTTGTAGTTTCTGCAGGTAGAGGTATGAAAGGTCCTGAAAATTGGGGAATGATCGAAGAATTAGCAAACGTTTTAGGCGCTGCTACAGCTTGTTCTAAGCCAGTTTCTGACATCGGTTGGAGACCTCACACAGAGCACGTTGGACAAACTGGTAAAGCAATTTCACCAAATCTTTACATTGCAGTTGGTATTTCTGGAGCTATTCAGCATTTGGCTGGAGTTAACTCTTCTAAAACTATCGTTGTAATCAACAGTGATCCTGAAGCTCCGTTCTTCAAATCAGCTGATTACGGTGTAGTTGGAGACGCTTTCCAGATTATTCCTGCATTAACTGAGAAGATTAAAGCAATCAAAGGATAAGAAAGTGAATTGTGAATTTTGCGTCGAAAGTCAATAGTGAATTTTTAAAATTGACAACGAAGTGAATTGACATTTGACTATTCACATTCAAATAAATACAATAAAAGCTCGGCTTCCGGGCTTTTATTTTTGTCTAAAAAGTAAATCCTACAATAAAAAATTAATTTATATTTGTAGTTATGGATTATAAACAGCTAATTATTCGCGGAATATCGTACAGCCAGACCCAATCAGGGGCGTACGCTTTGTTATTGGAACATGAAGAAACACACATAAAATTACCTGTTGTTATAGGAAATTTCGAGGCACAATCCATTTCTCTTGGTCTGGAGAAAGACATACATCCGCCTCGTCCTCTTACACACGATTTATTCACCAAATTTATAGTTTCTACTAATTATGAATTGATCTCTGTGATCATTTATCAGATCGTAGACGGCGTTTTCTTTTCAAATATTAATTTTAAAAATAAAGTTAATGATGAAGAGTTAATTCTTGATGCCAGAACTTCCGATGCTGTTGCAATGGCAGTAAGATTCGATGCTCCTATTTTTACCACTCAGCAAGTTTTAAATGAAGCAGGAATTTTGCTGGAACTTGAAGATGTTGCTAAAGAAGAACAGCCGTTTTCTGAAACCATTCAGTCGGAAGACAACTTAATATCTCTTTCTATGGAGGAGCTTCAGAAATTATTGGATGAGGCCGTAAAAGAAGAAGATTATGACACCGCTTTGGAGATCCAGGAGGAGATCAAAAGAAGGAAAAAGAAAATTGACTAAAAGAGATATTTTACACTAACTATGAATTTAAAACTACGACTTACCATCCTTAGCTTTCTTCAGTTTTTTGTCTGGGGAGCATGGCTAATTACGATGGCTAATTTCTGGTTCGGTACAAAACATTGGGACGGAACTCAGTTTGGGGCTGTTTTCGGAACAATGGGGATAGCTTCTATTTTTATGCCGACCCTTACAGGAATTATTGCCGACAGATGGGTGAATGCAGAACGAATTTTTTCTGTTTTACAAATCCTTTACGGGATTACACTTTTCATTTTACCACATACAGAGACTCCCAGTTCTTTTTACTTAATAATGCTTGTTGCGATGTGTTTTTATATGCCGACAATCGCTCTTGCAAACTCTATTTCTTATACTGTTTTGAAGAACAGTAATTTGGATGTTGTTAAAGATTTCCCCCCTATTCGTGTTTGGGGTACAATAGGTTTTATTGTGGCCATGTGGGTTACCAATCTTACAGGAAATAAGGCTACAGAAGGACAATTTTATATTGGAGGAATTGCAGCCATTATTTTAGGAATTTACGCATTGACTTTACCGAAATGTCCGCCACAGAAATTAATAGATAAAAGTACATCTATATTTGAACAATTAGGTTTGAATGCATTCAAGTTGTTTGCTAATTATAAAACGGCTTTATTTTTCGGATTTTCTATGCTTTTGGGAGCTGCATTACAGTTGACAAACGCTTATGGAGACGTATTTTTGAGTGAATTTTCTCATTTCCCTAAATATGCAGATTCTTTTGTAGTTCAAAGATCAACCATTGTAATGTCGATTTCTCAGGTTTCTGAGACGTTATTTATTTTGGCGATTCCTTTCTTTTTAAAGAGATACGGAATCAAAAAAGTAATGTTGATTTCAATGTTTGCATGGGTGTTAAGATTCGGATTCTTCGCATACGGAACTCCGGAAGGATATGGTGTTTCATTAATCATTTTATCTTGTATCGTTTACGGGATGGCTTTCGATTTCTTTAATATTTCGGGATCACTTTTTGTGGAAACGACTACAGATAAGAAGATGCGTTCTTCAGCACAGGGATTATTTATGATGATGACAAATGGTTTCGGAGCGTATTTCGGAAGTAATATTGCGGGTTGGGCAATTGATAAATTCTTTACCCATAAATTTGTAAATGCTACAGAATTATCAACTTATCTTGATACAACACCAAGCAATCCTACTTTTCTTGAGATTCTTAAAAATACATTCAATTCAGCTGTAAATGCAGATGGAACTTTAACTTCTGCAGTAATGCTAAGAGACTGGACAAATATTTGGCTAGCTTTTGCGGCTTATGCATTGGTTTTAGCTATTTTGTTTGCTATTTTATTCAGACATGAACATAAACCTGAAGATGTTTCTGTTGTAAAACATTAATTTATTTCAGTTATTAAAATATAAATGCACTTTTGAGAAAAGGTGCATTTTTTTTGTTCTGAAGTAAACTTGAAAAAATTATATCAATAATTTGATCTTTATATGTTCTTAATGAAAGTTGAATATGAATTTACATCAGCATTTAATAATAAAAATCATATTGAAGAAGAAATATGGCTTAAAAGTAGATGTTAAAATCTTTAATGTTAATTTTTAATTAAATAATAAAATAATGTTTTTATTGTGAAATATTTAAAATTATAATATTTATTTTGAAACTAACAAATGTTTGTATGCAAATAATTTGTTTTTAAAACACACTGATATAAAGTGTGTTTTTTTTTGTATTTTGGCACTTTAAGAATTATGAAAAATATTCAGTTATTAGGATTGTTATTGGTGGTTGTGGGTAGTTTTTTACCCTTGGTCCATGTTCCGATTATTGGTAATTGGAATTACTGGAAACTAGACCATTTTCTGGCCATTGCATGCTGGGTTCTCTCTGCCTGCGCCCTTTTCGGGATCGTGAATAATAGTGCGAAAATCGTAAGAAGTTTTGCGGTTCTTTTAATCCTTTTATTCATCCTTAGTTTGATTGCCATTAAAGTTCAGTCTTTAGATTATTTCAGCTTTCTGCCGTTTAAATCTTGGAGAGAAACTTTCGCTGGGGTTGTAAAGCTAAAGTGGGGTTGGGCAATTGAATTTTTAGGGGCTTTCCTAATGATTTTTGCAAAAAATAATAAAGTAAAATAACACACAGATATGAAGTACATAAAAACAATCTCAGTTGCAATATTGTTTTTGGGTGTTTCCCAAATAAACGCTCAAAAGAAAACAACTGACACTAAGAAAAAAGAAGTCGTACAGCAAAAAACTATAGATAATCCTGCCAAATGTAATAATATAAAGGAAGGAACATTTTTACGATCTAATTACCCTCAAAGCCTGTGGTATATGACGGTGAAAGATAATGTTCAGACAGAATATTTTAATGATGGAAAAGATTTTATAAAGTCTACAATGGTTTTTGTTGATGACTGCAACTATAAATCAATTGTACTTGAGAAAACAGATGCAACCAACCCTATAAAAGTAGGAGATGTTTTCAGTAATAAGGTTCTTGCAACTCAGGATAATTATTTAAAAATTCAAACAAAGATTGATCAGGATCAATTTGATCTTGTTCTAATTAAAGTAAAATAGAAAGTTAGCTCGAAAGGGTTTATAAAAAATAGAAAAAATAAAGATATACACATGAAAGAAGTATTCATCGTTTCCGCAGTAAGAACACCAATGGGGAGTTTCTTAGGAAGTTTATCAACTGTTCCGGCTACAAAGTTGGGATCGGCTGCAGTAAAAGGAGCATTAGATAAAATTAACCTTGATCCTAAAAACGTTCAGGAAATCTATATGGGGAATGTTTTACAGGCAGGTGAAGGACAGGCTCCGGCTCGTCAGGTTGCTTTAGGAGCGGGACTTTCAAATGAAACGATCGCTACAACGATCAATAAAGTTTGTGCTTCAGGAATGAAAGCGGTAAGTATGGCTGCACAGGCGATCAAAGCTGGTGATGCAGACGTAATTGTTGCGGGAGGTATGGAAAACATGTCTTCAGTTCCTCATTATTACAATGCAAGAAACGCTACAAAATTAGGAGACGTTAAAATGTTGGACGGAATGGTTCTAGACGGTCTTACAGACGTTTACAACAAAGTTCACATGGGAGTTTGTGCTGAAAAATGTGCAACTGACTACAATATTACAAGAGAAGAACAAGATAATTTCGCTATAGAATCTTACAAAAGATCTGCAAAAGCTTGGAGCGAAGGGAAATTTGCTGATGAGGTTGTTCCTGTATCAATTCCTCAAAGAAAAGGAGATCCTATTATTTTCGCTGAAGATGAAGAATACAAAGCGGTAAATTTCGACAGACTACCTACACTTCCAACAGTATTCAAAAAAGAAGAAGGAACGGTAACTGCAGCTAATGCATCTACTCTAAATGACGGTGCTTCTGCATTGATTCTTGTTTCTAAAGAAAAAATGGAAGAATTAGGTCTTAAGCCTTTAGCGAGAATTGTTTCTTATGCTGATGCTGCTCACGAGCCTGAAAACTTTACAACTGCACCTTCAAAAGCTTTACCAATTGCTCTTAAAAAAGCTGGTTTAACGCTTGCTGATATTGATTTCTTCGAATTTAATGAAGCTTTCTCTGTGGTAGGTTTAGCAAACAACAAAATTTTAGGATTAGATGCTGCTAAAGTAAACGTGAACGGTGGTGCGGTAGCTTTAGGACACCCACTTGGAAGTTCAGGTTCTAGAATTATTGTTACTTTGATTAATGTTTTAAAGCAAAACAATGCAAAATATGGTGCTGCAGCGATCTGTAATGGAGGCGGTGGTGCATCTGCAATTGTTATTGAGAATTTATAATACTTTTTAAAGTATATTTACAACCATTAAGGATTTGATAATTTTTTTAAATTGTTATCAATTTCTTAATGGTTTTTTTATTTTTGCTAAATTAATACTATTATAAATGTCTGAAACAGGGAATCAACCATCACAAAATATTAAGAATAATCCAAAGATTATGAAAGCCTGGGCAGTCTATGACTGGGCCAATTCTGTTTACTCTTTGGTAATTACCTCTGCAATATTTCCTATTTATTACACAATTCTTACCACTGCTTACAACAAAAAGGAATATGTTGCGGCGGCAGGTGAAGTTCAGGAAATTCCTGTGAGAACGATGATAAAAATATTTGGAGAAACTTATGAACCGGATGCTGTTCTGAGTTTTTCTTATGCTTTGTCATTCTTCTTAGTCGTTTTATTATCTCCATTTCTGTCTTCTTTGGCAGATACAATTGGTAATAAAAAATCTTTTTTACAGTTTTTCTGTTATTTGGGAGCTACTTCTTGTATGGGATTGGCGATGTTTACGGGAATGCACAATTTCTTTTTAGGACTTCTTTTCAGTGTAACGGCGAGTGTCGGATTCTGGGGTAGTCTTGTGTTTTACAACTCATTTTTACCGGATATTGCAACACCGGAAAAGCAGGATTCACTCTCTGCAAAAGGATATATTTACGGTTATGTCGGGTCGGTTGTATTGCTTATCATTTGTTTGGTTTTAATACAGGTTGTTGCTAAAGGTGCACATCAGCAGAATATATTTATCCGAATTAGTTTCTTATTAACAGGAGCTTGGTGGTTTGGTTTTTCTCAATATACTTTTAAACATTTACCTCAATTTGGAGATGTTAGAGAAGAGAAACTTCCAAAAGATTTAGTATTATTAAATTATAAAAACATCTTCAAAAAACACGAAGAGCAAGGTGGATTTCTTGAAGTTTTAAAAGATAACATCAGCTTTTATAAAGATATTGCTAAGGAAAGTTTTAGAGAGCTATTTAGAGTCGGAAATAAACTTTTCGCAGATAAAAGCTTGAAGTTTTTCCTATCAAGTTTCTTCTTTTACAGTGTTGGAATGCAGACCATATTTTTAATGGCAACCCCATTTGGAAGTAATGTAATTTTCCCTAAACAGGATGAAAAGTATAAATTAATCATTACTATTTTAGTTATACAAATCATCGCTATTTTTGGAGCATTTTTATTCTCAAAAATTTCAAAAAAGATCGGAAACAAAAACGTGATTACCATTGCTGTAGTTATTTGGATCGTTTGTTGTCTTTCTGCATTCTCATTAAATAAAGAAAATCCGAATCTTCAATATCAGTTTTATGGTTTAGCGGCGCTTATTGGCTTGGTAATGGGTGGTTTGCAGGCAATGTCGAGATCTACTTATTCCAAATTATTACCTGAAAATTCTATGGAAAACACAACGTTTTTCAGTTTCTATGACGTTCTGGAAAAGCTTGCGATTATCTGTGGAATGCTAATATTCAGTGTGCTTATTCAAAAGTTTGGAAATATGCAGTATGCCTTTATTGCAATGTCCGGATTCTTTGCAGTAGGAGCAATTTTAATACGTTTCTTAAAAATTGATTCTCATAAAAGTTAAAAATAAAAGTAAATCCTAACCAAGAAATTAATAAAAACAATAGTTATTAAATTAAAAGCCTGATGATTTCAGGCTTTTTTGCTGATTTTAAACTAATAAATAATAGTTTTAAGATTTAATTAAAAATAGTTTAATATATTCTGATTATTTGATCTTTATTTATACTTTTATAATAAAAAATTAATAATGAAAAGAAAATTTTTACTATTTGGTGCTTTATTTTGGATTGTTTTAAATTTTGCACAAGACTTAAAGCCTGTTGCTAAAAGAATATCAGAATATGAGAAAAACAATAAATCAATTAATTATGATTTATTTGAACTAAATAATTCTAGTAAAATAATTGATTACAGAAAAACAGCAACAGACGCAACAGTTTTTGATGTTAAATCATTAGAATTAAAAAAACTAATGAAAGATAAACTTGAATTTATTGAATTGTCATTCCCCTTTGATGGTGATAAAGAAATAACTGTTGAGCTTTACAAAAACGAAATTTTTACATCTGATTTTAAAGTAAAAACAAAAAAGGATGAAATAGTATCTTACACTCCAGGAGTTTATTATCAAGGAATTGTAAAAGGTGATTATAACTCTGTCGTATCTTTTAGTTTTTTTAATGATGATGTAGTTGGAGTTGTATCAACCTTGAATCTGGGAAATGTAGTTCTTGGAAAACTTAGAGATTCAAACAATTTTGTGAGTTATTCAGAGTCTAAATTAACAATAAAAAATAATTTTACTTGTGAAGTTGATGAATTACCGGAAAATACAAATCTGAAAATAAAATTTGATCTGGGAAAAACCAATAAGAAAACCTTAACGGATAATTGTGTCAGAGTGTTTTATGAGCTAACCAAGAAAGTTTACGAAAGTAATGGCTCTAATACAACTGCAACAATTAATTGGATGACTGCGCTCCATAATAGTATAGCTACTATTTATTATAACGATGATATTAAAATCGCTCTAAGCGAAATCTATGTATGGACTACTCAAGATCCTTATATCGGAGATCATTATACAAATTTAGATATGTTTAGAAATACTAGACCAGTTTTTAATGGTGATATTGCAGAATTGATAGCCGCTCCAGTGGCTTCGGGATTGGCTTTTATAGATTCACTTTGTTCGAATTTAAAGTTTTGTTATGCTCCGGTAAGTGTGAATTACGCTCAATTTCCTTTATATTCATGGAGTATTAATGTTACAGCGCATGAATTGGGACACGGTTTAGGCTCGCCTCATACTCATGCATGTGCATGGAATGGTAATAATACTGCTATTGATGGCTGTGGTGCATTAGTTGGTTCTCTGGGAAGTGCTTGTCCAGGTCCAATGCCTAGTAATGGCGGTACTATTATGAGTTATTGCCATCAAATTCCTAGTATTGGAATAAATTTCGTTAATGGATTTGGCTTTCAACCGGCTGAACTAATAAGAAATATAATTAATTCTAGATCCTGCTTAGGTACAGACTGTATTTCTTCCTGTGCAGAGACGATAGATGAAGTAATTCTTACAAACATAACTCAAAATTCTATGACTATCTCTATTATAGATGGAGTTTCAACATCATGGAAATATAAACTTTCCAAGGTTGATGGAACAGTTATTGAATCCGGAATTACTAATTCTAGTATTTTCAGTTTGAATAATCTTGATGCAAATTCTTATTACAATTTATATATAGGAACGGCATGCTCTAGTGCATCTGCTTATCAAAAATATCAGACAGTTTTAACTGATGGAAATTGGTGTGGAGGCTCCTTATTTACAGATTCTGGCGGTATTTCCGGAACGTATAGTAATAATGAAAAGCTTATTAAAACTTTTTATCCTCTTTCTAATTCGATGTTAAGATTAACATTTACAGAATTTAATTTAGAAAGCTTTAAAGATTACATGTATGTATATAATGGGCCGATAGGTTCACCAGTATTTCCCAATGGTAATGATTTAACAGGTACGGTTTTACCATCTATATTTGTGTCTACGCATCCTACTGGTGCTATTACAGTAGAATTTTTCTCCAATGAGTCAGGTGTAAGAAACGGTTGGAAAGCCAATGTTACATGTAAATTTCTGGGAGTAGAGGATATAGCTATAAAAGATAATACAATAGATATTTATCCTAATCCTGCGAAAACAATGATTGTAATTTCTTCAAAAGAAAAATTAAAATCCTATAAAATTTATGATGAAGCTGGAAGATTAGTAAGTTCTGCAGGTTCATTAAAAGGTAATAAAACTGAGGTAAGCCTTTCCTTAATCCAAACAGGAAATTACGTAATTTCCATAGAAACAGAAAAACAAACTGTAAGCAAGAAATTAATAAAACAATAGTTATTAAATTAAAAGCCTGATGATTTCAGGCTTTTTTGCTGATTTTAAAATACTAAATAATAGTTTTAAGATTTAATTGAAAATAGTTTAATATATTATGATTATTTGATCTTTATTTATATTTTTATAGTAAAAATTAATAATGGGAAGAAAATTTTTACTATTTGGCACTTTATTTTGGATTATTTTAAATTTTGCACAAGACCTAAAGCCTGTTGCTAAAAGAATATCAGAATATGAGAAAAACAAAAGATCAATTAATTATAATTTATTTGAACTAAATAATTCTGATAAAATAATTGATTACAGAAAAACAGCGACAGACGCAACAGTTTTCAATGTTAAATCATTAGAATTAAAAAAGCTAATGAAAGATAAGCCTGAGTTTATTGAATTGTCATTCCCCTTTGATGGTGATAAAGAAATAACTGTTGAGCTTTACAAAAACGAAATTTTTACATCTGATTTTAAAGTAAAAACAAAAAAGGATGAAATAGTACCCTACACTCCAGGGGTTTATTATCAAGGAATTGTAAAGGGAGATTATAACTCTGTCGTATCTTTTAGTTTTTTCCAAGATGATGTGGTAGGAATTATTTCAACACCGAGTTCAGGGAATATTATTCTTGGAAAATTTAGAGACTCAGATAATTTTGTAAGTTATTCAGAATCAAAATTAACTGTACAAAATAATTTCGCTTGTGACGCAGATAAATTACCGGAAAATATAAATCAAAAAATATCATTTGATCCCGGAAAAACAAACAAGAAAACTTTAACTGATAATTGTGTAAGAGTATATTACGAGATAAGTAATAAGGTGTATCTGAATATTGGTTCTAATACAACTTCAGCAATTAATTGGATTACCGCTGTTCATAATAGTGTTGCCACAATCTATTATAACGATGATATTAAAGTTTCTCTAAGTGAAATTTATGTATGGACAACACAGGATCCATATATTGGAGATACTAATACTAATTTGGATATATTTAGAAATACAAGACCTGTTTTTAATGGTGATGTTGCGCAATTAATAGCATATCCTATTAATGTAGGTTTGGCTTCTATAAATACTCTTTGTACTAGTTGGAGACATTGCTATTCGCCTGTTACCATTAGTTATGATCAATTTCCAATATACTCTTGGGATATTAATGTTACGGCACATGAAATGGGACATGTTTTAGGATCTCCTCATACACATGCCTGTGCTTGGAATGGCAATAATACAGCTATTGATGGGTGTGGAGCAATAGCAGGCTCTTTAGGCAGTGTCTGTTCTGGGCCAATACCTGCTACTGGTGGAACTATTATGAGTTATTGTCAAGTAGTTTCTGGTGTTGGTGTAAATTTCGCTAATGGATTTGGTTCTCAACCGGCTGAATTGATCAGAAATACAGTTAACTCTAAATCATGTCTGGGTACAAATTGTATTTCTCCTTGTTCAGAAACGATTGATGAAGTACTTCTTACTAATATTACACAAAATTCAATAAGTATTTCTATCATAGATTGGGTTTCTTTATCCTGGAAATATAAACTCTCCAAGGTAGATGGAACTGTTGTTCAATCTGGAGTTACAAATTCTAGTGTTTTCAGCTTAAATAATCTTGATGCAAATACTTATTATAATTTATACATAGGAACAGAGTGTTCCGGTTCATCGGCTTATCAAAAATATCAAACAGTTTTAACTGATGGAAATTGGTGCGGAGGAACACAATTTACAGATTCTGGAGGAACTACCGGTACCTATAGCAACAATGAAAAGCTTACTAAAACTTTTTATCCTCTTACTGATTCAAAATTAAGATTAATTTTTACAGAATTTAATTTGGAAAGTTTTAAAGATTATATGTATATATATAACGGTCCGGTAGGATCTCCCTTATTTCCAAATGGCAATGATTTAACAGGTACGGTTTTACCGGGTATATTTTCATCAACACATCCTACAGGAGCTATAACGGTAGAGTTTTTTTCTGATGAGCTAGGTGTAAGAAATGGATGGAAGGCAAATTTAACATGCCGTTACTTAGAAGTTGAAGATATAAATGTAAAGGACAATACAGTTGATATTTATCCAAATCCCGCAAAAACAATGATTATAATTTCATCGAAAGAAAAATTAAAATCATACAAAATATATGATGAAGCAGGAAGATTAATAAAATCTGCTGGTTCATTAAAAGGAAATAAGACAGAAGTAAATCTTTCATCAATACAAACCGGAAACTATGTAGTTTCCATAGAAACAGAAACAGAAACCCAAACCATAACCAAGAAATTAATAAAACAATAATTTTTGAATAATTAATAAGAAAAGCCTGATTTTGTCAGGTTTTTTTGCTAACTTTAAGATATTAAATAAGGTTTTTAAGATTTAATTAAATACTAAGAATCAATTTTCTGTTAAAATAAGTTATAATTCGGCGTGGATTTTGCTTATACTGAGCAGAATAATTTTAACTTTGCAAAAAAGATTTATTATATAATGACAAACCCTTTATTTTACGCAAAAATTCTTTTGTTCGGGGAATACGGAATCATTGAAGATTCCCAAGGTTTGACATTACCTTATAGTTTCTATAAAGGTACCCTCAAGTTCTCAGCATTGGATTCTGATTTTGAAAAGAAATCTAATGAACACCTTACAAAATATGCAGAATATCTTCTGAATTTGGAGCTTCCGAAAGGTTTTGAAATTAATGTTTCAACATTTAAGGAAGAGATTTCAAAAGGTTTATTCTTCGACAGTAATATTCCTCAAGGATATGGAATAGGGAGTTCAGGTGCTCTAGTTGCTGCTATTTTCGAACGTTATTCAATTACAAAACGTAATCCTGAGAACATTGCTAAAGACGAACTTAAAAATTTAAGAAGCGTTTTTGGCTTAATGGAAAGTTATTTTCACGGAAAAAGCTCTGGAATTGATCCGCTTATCTGCTACATGAATCTTCCGATTTTAATCGAAAGTAAAGAAAGTGTAGATAAAGTAGCGATTCCTAGAAGCCAGGAAGGTAAAGGAGCAATTTTCTTAATTGATTCCGGAATGACAGGCGAAACAGGGCCAATGGTTCAGATTTTCTTTGAAAAAATGAAGACTGAAGGTTTCCGTAAAACGTTAAAAGAAGAGTTTATCCGTTACAATAATGCTTGTATCGAAGCTTTCCTTAAAAAAGATATGAATCCTTTCTTTAGGAATTTAAAGAAACTTTCTCATTGGGCATACGAACATTTCCGTCCGATGATTCCTGAAAGTATTTTTAATGTCTGGAAAAAAGGATTAGACTCAAATGCTTATTACTTAAAACTTTGCGGAAGCGGAGGTGGAGGTTATATTTTAGGTTTCACTAAAGACTACGAAAAAGCTGAAAAAATGCTTGATGGCTTCCATAAAGAAGTGATTTACAGATTTTAATTGTATTGGAAATGAATTCTGAAAAAGAAACTTTCCAACAAAAAAACTTTGTCCAAAAATCTCTATTTTACAGATTTTCACAATTCGTGGGCTTTCTTTTGGGCGCACGATTTTTTGTGGCTATTCTGCTCACTTTTGCACTGTATGTTTCTACCTTTTTCTTGTTTAATCAGGATGAAAGTTTCAGAAAATTTGTCTTCGATTTTAAAGTTCACGGCATTATTTTCTGTACCGTTTTAACCATTTTGGCGGGTGGAATTATCAACCAATTCTACGATTTTGAAAAAGATCATATCGTAAAACCGTTCAGAACACGAGTTCAAAGCTTCATAAAACAGAAATATTTCCTTTACGCTTACTTGTTTTTAAGCATCATTTCCTTGGGAGTTGCATGGACAATTTCACATAATGTCTTTGTTTTTTTTGTCGTTTATCAGTTTTTTATGTGGTTTTACAGCCATAAATTAAGTCGAGTTTTAATACTAAATAATCTCACTTTTGTAAGCCTTACCCTATATCCTTTTTTCGGAATGATGGTCTATTATGAAACTTTTTCAAAGAAGGTTTTGCTCATGGCGATCTTTCTTTTTTTGATGCTTTTATGCATTGATATTGTAAAAGACACGCTCACAAAAAGCGTAGATAAAGCCTTTGGATATACTACAATTCCTAATTATTTTAAGACGAAAACAACAAAAGGAATCATTATTTCTTTGCTGGTTATTACGATGGCAGTTTCCATGAAACTCATTCTCAGAACAGGAATTTCCGGTTTTATGGCTTATTATTTTTCTGGTGGATTGTTTGTTTTCATCTTTTGTATTTATTTACTTTTAAATTCTTCAAGAAAAAGTAATTTTTTGACAATCAATATATTAAGACTTTGGGTTTTCGTAGGAATCATTGCAATGCTTCTGAACGGAATTGAAGGTAAAATATAGCAGAAAATGTTGGAAAAAGATTAAGGTTATCCTTACCTTTGCAAAACTAAATTTAATAAAAAGGAATGCCCATTTTTAACGATACCAAAGTTGCATTTGCAGATAAATCTGATGCACAGTTAAGAAAAGCGTACTGGATGTTCAAAATGATTGAACAGCCCGCTCTTACAAGTCTTGGAACTTCTATCCTTAATTTCACTGTTCATAATAATTTCCCTTTCGTTACCGGAATTGTAAAAAACACTTTGTTTGATCAATTTTGTGGTGGAGAAACGCGTGAAGAAAGTATGAAAGCCGTGAAACAGCTCTTCAAAAGAGGTGTTGGAAGTATTTTCGATTACTCAATTGAAGGTAAAGAAGATGAAGAAACATTTGATGCTGTTTGCAAAGAAATTAAAGATATTGTAAGATTTTCTGTAGGAAATCCTGCGATTCCTTTTATCGTTTTTAAGCCTACGGCTTTCGGTAGAATTGATCTTTATGAAGCTGTTGGAAAGAATGCAGAGCTTACTTCAAGTCAAAAAGAAGAGTGGGAAAGAGTTGTAAAAAGATTCGATGAAGTATGTAAACTTTGCCATGAACACGACAAAAAAGTAATGGTAGATGCCGAGGAAACCTGGATGCAGGATGCAGCCGATCACTTGTGTGAGGAGATGATGGAGAAGTACAATCAGGAAAAACCTATTGTTTGGAATACAATCCAAATGTACAGAACCGGCAGATTGGAATACATGGAAGGAAACCTTCAGAGAGCCAGAGAAAAGAATTATTTCATTGGATATAAGATCGTTCGTGGAGCTTATATGGAGAAGGAAAGAGCAAGAGCGGCAGAAAAAGGATATGCAGATCCAATCCAGCCAAATAAAGATGCTTCCGATAAAAATTACAATGCAGGAATTGATTTTGTAATGAATCATTTGGATAAAGTTTCGGCGTTTTTCGGGACTCATAACGAGGTTTCTTCCGAGCTGGTAATGGATAAAATGAAGGCTAAATCTCTTGATAATAACAATCCTCATATCTATTTCGGACAGCTTTACGGAATGAGTGATAACATTACATTCTATTTGTCTGATAAAGGCTATAATGCAGCAAAATATCTTCCATACGGACCCGTAAAAGATGTTGTTCCATATCTTACGAGAAGAGCTAGAGAAAACACTTCTGTAGCAGGGCAAACAGGACGGGAATTAGGTCTTATTCAGAAAGAATTGGACAGAAGAAAGAAGAAATAATTTCATTTAAAATATAAATACCTCGCATTTTTTGTGAGGTATTTTTTTATCTATAGTTTAAATTGATAATATGTATTAAATAATTTATTATGTTAATTATATAATATTAAAATAAAAATTTTATTGTCAAGTTCGTAAACTTTTTGTAATTTAGTTGAGCAACATGAAAAAAGCAATAAAATGAACGCTCATTTTACTTTAAATAGCTGAAAAATATAAAGCTTTAGCTTTAGTTTTCTTCTTCAAATATTTTTTTGCCTGATCATTTTCTTTGATCAGGCTTTTTTATGGCTCAAAACTTTCAAATTTTCCGTTTTCGTAGAACAGGACAATACGTTTTATCTTATTAGATTGATTTCCAATTACTTGATCAAGTATTTGCTGATTAGATTTTTCTAATCGCTGAGAATCGAATATTTTCTCCTGAGGTACACTTTGGTGCGGTATAAAAGATTCCTGAGGCCTCTCATTGGGAAGCTCAATTTCTGTTTCATCTGCTCCAAAATCATCGTCATTATTCATCATCGTAAACAGATCGGGAAGTGAAGTAGGCTTGGCTTTATCTTCGTCGATTTCCAATTCTAATTCTTCCAAATCGTTAGTTTCTGGTAATTCGGATTTCAGCATTTCGCCATCGCCGTTCACCAACCAGTCCCATAAAATCTCCGGAAATCGGGATTTTATTTTTATGATAAATTCTAACGACGGTTTATTTCTTCCTGAAGTAACATGAGAAATAGAAGATCGTTGTACATCGATCTCATCTGCAAATTCAGAAGACGTCAATTTTGAATACTCTATAACTTTGGAAATTCTTTCATTTAAACTCATAAAATAAGCTTTTAATCACTTTACAAATGTAAAGATAGTATTTACAATTGCAAAATACAAATGTAAATCAAAATAAAGTTATTGACAATACATTTGTAAACTAATATATTTTACTAAATATCAGATGTTTACATTATGGATAAAATTAAATCGCAAATTTTATTTAACATTTTATCCGCAAAATTCACTTTTTAAGATTTTACCTAAAGTAATAGGCGAAATAAGCTGATTATTGACCGTTTTAACATTGTATCGGCCATTAAATAACCTATTAAGGAGGATTCATCTAAACATCAGCTCATAATTTTAACATATAGAGTAGGAGATTAGCTAAATACCTGATTTTGTATATATTTACTGATTACAAATGTATGTTTTGGATTATTTTACCTCCGTAAACACCCAATATGGGCTCATTTTAGTGTTTAATTATAGTTAAACAACAAAACCTATTTTAAATAAATTTAAAAGCGAGTTACGCTTTTAATTTAATTCAAATTAAACACTGATTTTTAAGGTAGTTTTCTGAATAATTAACAATTTACATTTGTATATAAAAAGTAATTAACATACTTATCCACTATCCACATGTTTAAGTTAATTACACTCATTTCTTGATAAATAGGGTTTTTCACACTTAAAGTGAAGTTCTAAATAACATTTAAGTAGATTTTATAATTGACTGACTTTAAGTTATTTAAATATGTTTAATTAAATTATCCACAATCCACAATTTTATCCACAGACAATCTGTCATTTTACATTGTTTAATAAGTTTACAAACGTTAATTTTATTTTTTGACTAAAAATGGTTAAATTTGACTCTTGTAAACTATTCCACAATGAATTTTGAACAGATCTATTTAGAAAACCCTAATTTTCCAAACCGCTATATTTCCCCTGAAAAATTATTTTCATACTTACAGACGAATCTCGCAGACTATATTCAGGAGATTGGAAAATCGTATTTGGAAAAACCTATTTATAAACTAAGCATCGGAACCGGAAACATAAATATTCTGGCCTGGTCACAAATGCACGGAAATGAGTCGAACGCTACACATGCCATGTTAGACTTGTTGATCACTTTAGATAAAGCTCCGGAACTGAAGGAAGAACTTTTCAGTAAGATCAAACTGGATTTTATTTTTATGCTAAATCCTGACGGCTCTGAAAAATGGACAAGGCTCAATGCTTCGGATATTGATCTTAACAGAGACTTCCATAACGAGTCGAGTAAAGAGATTAAATTTCTGAAAAATGCTGTTGCTTCAAAGAAATATGATTACGCTCTGAATTTACATGAGCAGAGAACAATTTTTACAACAGACGGAATCCATCCTGCGACTTTATCATTTTTGGCACCTTCGGAAAATGTAGAACGTACGCTTACCGAAAACAGAAAAAAATGCATGGCGGTAATTGCGGAAGTTTATCATCATCTGAAAGAATTAATTCCAAATCAGATTGGTAGATATTCGGATGAATTTTATCCGACTTCTACAGGCGATAATTTCATCAAAGCAGGAATGCCTACGATTTTATTTGAAGGCGGACATTTTGTAGATGACTACACGAGAAAAGGAACTAGAAAATATTATACGATTGCATTCTATTATGCACTAAAAGCAATCAGCGAATTAAACTCTGATATTACAGGTTGGGAAGCTTATCTTGAAATTCCCGAAAATCAGGAAACGCATTACGATATCGTTTACAGAAATGTAAAGTTGAATACCGATCATGAATGTATTTTAGATGTCGCTGTTCAGTACCGCGAAATTATGGAGGAGGGAAAAGACGAAATATCTTTTGTACCGTTTGTAATGGAAGTCGGAGATGTGAAGAAAAGAAAAGGCTGGCTCGAGATTGACTGCACCGGAAAGAAATTTATTTCTGCCACTAAATATCCAAAACTGGATGCTGTAGTAGGATTTAAAATAGAAGACTAAAAAAAGCGGAACAATTTGTTCCGCTTTTGTTTTATGTAATTTTTTAGACGTCGCTTTATCAGCAAATTTATTTGCCATTCTTTGCTCCTTAAAAATTGGAGGCATAAAAATAAAACTTTGCGTTTAAAATTTTAGAATTATTAGTTCACAACTTTAATTCCGTTCGCTACAAATCTGATCTCTTCTTTCGGAGTCGTAATCGCGTCAATTTCAGCTTGAGGTTTTTTAGCATCTTCTGCGTAATGTTTTTGCTCATCGATAGAAGTTACTTTTCTTTCAGCGCTTCCGTCTAACACAACAGTTTTACCTTTCAAAGCAGTCGGAACGAAAAATGCATAATCTTTCATTTTTACGAAGAACTGAGAATTATCTTCAGTCTGGATCGTTAACCAACAACCTTTTTTATCACAAACATCAACAACTTTTCCTTTGATAGCTACGTTTTCTACTTTTTTGTTCTCTTTTTTAAGCTTTTTGCTTAATTTATCTACAGAAATAGCTTTAGATTCCACTCCGGAAGAAACTGCGCTTCCGTAAGTATCACCAACTACTGCATTTCCTGCAGGTGGACCGAATTTCTTTGTCTCCTGTGCAAAAGCTAAAGTGGATGCACTTACAGCGACTGCAAATAATATTGCTTTGAATTTCATTTTTAATATTTTTTCCAAAAATACTAATAAATATTGAATCAGAAATCGTTAAAAACTTGATAAAAAACAGGTCAGCATTTCTCATGTTTAAATTCATTTTAAATAAATCTATTTGTTGGAATATCATTTTTTAACGCAATATCCGCAAAGGTATTTTAAACTAATCTTGAAAAAAAAATCGATCGCGAGGGCACTTCGTTCAGCAAATGATAACTATAAAATTTAGTTTAAAGAAACACATTTGTGTTTGAGAAATTTTTAAGTTTAATCCACAAACAAGCATTGTACTAAAAGAAATAATGAATGAATAAATAAATAATTTATTTACTGCTATCATTTGCTGAACGAAGTGCCCTCGCGATCGAAAAAAATAAAAACTATTTATTACAAAAAAACCTTGCGATCGTTGCGTTTAAAACAATAAATATACTTTTTCATTCCAACTAAGCTTAATTTTAAACAAAATCCGAAACGAATCACATATTTATTTATATTTGACGCCTATACTTGACTATGCAAAAAAAACTAAAACTTTGGGACGCCATCATGCTTGTAATGGGTTCCATGATCGGAAGTGGAATCTTCATCGTAAGTGCCGACATGATGCGGAATCTAGGTTCGGGATATTGGCTTATCGTTGTTTGGGTGATCACGGGAATCATGACGGTGGCTGCAGCGATCAGCTATGGTGAACTATCAGCTTTATTTCCTAAAGCAGGAGGGCAATATACCTATCTTAAAGAGATCTTCGGTAAAAAGATGGGGTTCTTGTACGGGTGGGGATTATTTACGGTAATACAGACAGGTACAATCGCTGCGGTGGCAATGGCTTTCGGAAAGTTTACGGCATATTTGGTTCCTGCTCTTAATGATGCAGCACCCATCTTTCAAAGTGGAGAATTTAAAATCACCTGGATACAGATTTTAGCCATCGGAACAATAATTTTATTGACTTATTTTAATACAAGAGGTGTTGAAAGTGGAAAAATATTACAAAATGTTTTCACAGGTTCTAAAATCATAGCCATATTAGGCTTGATTGCTGCTGGATTTATTTTAGTTGATTTCTCTCATTTGGCGGAAAATTTTAGCTTGGGATATGATTCTTTCAGCAATCTTAAAAAAGATGCTCTCGGAAACTTCCTGAAAGAAGGTTGGGAACCTATCGGCGGAATGACTCTACTGGGCGGAATTGCAGCAGCAATGGTAGGTTCCGTATTCAGTTCTGTGGCTTGGGAAAGTGTGACCTTTGTTTCGGGGGAAATTGAAAATCCCCAAAAAAACGTTGTAAAATCTATGATTTACGGAACATCTGCCGTAATGATTTTATACATCGCAGTGAATTATGTTTACTTAAATGCTTTAGACAGAGACGCGATCGCCTTTGCAGAAAATGATAGAGTAGCGGTTGCTGCTTCACACTTTATTTTCGGAAGTGCAGGTACGGTAATTATTGCCGTTTTGGTAATGGTTTCTACCTTCGGATGTAATAATGGATTGATCTTAGCCGGAGCAAGAGTTTTCCAAACTATGGCTAAAGACGGAATGTTCTTCAAACAGGCCGAAAAAAACAACAAAAACGAAGTTCCCGCTAATGCACTATGGATGCAGGGAGTTTGGGCTTGTTTGCTGTGTTTAAGCGGTCAATACGGCAATCTTTTAGATATGATCTCATTCGTGATCGTTTTATTTTACATGATAACCGTTTTTGGAGTTATTTATTTAAGATTTAAGCAACCTGATCTTGAAAGACCTTATAAAACGTGGTTATATCCGGTTACACCGATCGTTTATTTACTTATTGGATCTGGTTTTTGTATTTTATTATTAATTTACAAGCAACAATATACTTGGCCCGGATTCGTAATGGTCTTGCTCGGACTTCCGGTTTATTATTTTATCAATCGAAACAAGAAAATAGAAGAATAAATTTCAAAAGCTGTTTGACTAAGTCGGACAGCTTTTTTTATTACTCATTGCCAATTGCTCATTATTTATATTTAGGAGCTATTTCCCGCTTTCCACTATATCTTTTTCATTACGGCCTCCGCTTCGCTCCGGCCGCAACAAAAAAGGATGTCGTTTCAATCAGGGCTAGGACTGTAATGATTTCAACTACTGTTTGTCTTTTGATAAACCTCATAGGTTTTTAAAACCTATGAGGTTTGAATAACGATGCAGAAAGAATTTTAAACAACAATTTTAAAATATTACAATACTCTATTTCGTGAAAAATGTTTAATTTGGTATTTCGTTTTAAGTAAACAAGACTATGACGTAAAAAATAAAGCTGAATCATGGACACACCAAATTATAGAATGCCTTTTGTTCCATCAACATTAATGACGGAGGGAGGAAGTATCGACACCTGCGACATGGGTGAAAGTATTGCCCACAACATCATGTTGCTGATAACCACCAAAAAGGGCGAAAACAGATATGATGAAAATTACGGAAACGACGTTTGGAATCTGGAATTCGATAATGGAGTTACAAGTGCCGTCTGGGAAAATATTTTTATCAAAAGTCTCAAAAGACAGATACAGGAATATGAACCCCGAATCGTTCAGCCGCAGATCGATGCGCATATACAAATTGTAGAACACAACTACGACACAAAAGAACATACGGAAATCAAAAAAAAAGTAAAAATCGCCATTAATGCAAAAATGGAAGAGTCGGGAGAGCGTTTCAGCTTTTCTACAGAATTATTTTTGAGCCCGATGTCTATCGACTAAATATTTTTATTGTAATTAGAATTTATGAATTTAGACCAGAATATTTATTCCAAAGAATCTGTAAAAGCAAGAATGCTTCAGAACGCAACCAAAGTTTGGGGATTAAAAAGTCCGCAGTCATTGGATCCTTTCGTTAAATTACTGATCGATGCGTTCAGTACAGAAGTTTTTAAAGCAAACAACGAAATACAGACGGTAAACGCCCGCATTTTAGAAAAGCTGGCGAAATTATTGACGCCGTCCATTTATACTCACCCGATTCCTTCGCACGCAGTTGCCTTTACACAACCTTACGAATCTTCGGAAGTTTTGTTGGAGCATACCGAGTTTTTCTTCAAAAAGCAAATGACTTCCACGGTAAAATCGGAGTCGGACAAACAGGTGAATATCCCTTTTACACCGATCGGGAATGTGAGAATCAATAAAGCTCAGACATCAATCATGTTTGTAGGAAATACATGCTACAGTATTGATGATCGATTAAATAAAATTCCAATCTCAAGATTTCAGGGAAAACCTGAGGATTACAGAAAAGTAACCATCGGAATTAATGTCAGCAAATATGCAAGCGAAAATTTTCCTAAATATTTAAGCATTTTCTGTTCGAATCCAGCTTTCGAGCATTTGGATTTTGTTTACAAACTGTTGCCGTACATTACAGTTACCAGCAATGGAAATCCTTTGTTTGTGAGAGAAGGTTTATCTTATCTGAAAAGCAGTCAGCCGGAAGGGTATGAGCAGATGTTTCGTGAACAGTCGATCAGAACAAAAACGATTGAAGATATTAAAAGCATTTATCATCATAAATTCATTGAGATCACAGGAACTTCGGACAGTCTTTTTTCGGAACCCGGAAAACTTCCACAAAATCTGGATTTCCTTGAAGAAAAAGATGAAATTTCAAAACATATTGAAGGAAAACGTTATTTATGGTTGACGTTTGAATTTCCACCACAGTTTTCTGCTGAAATTTTAGATAATTTTTCTTTTGTTTTAAATGCTTTTCCAATTTATAACAGAGCCTGGAAAAAAACAGAGTACAGTCTGGATATTATGGGAAATAATATTCCTTTGGTAACGGATGAGGGCGAGCATTTCCTTTACGTTGATGAAGTTCAGGACGGAGAAGGAAGAAGATATACGGAAATTCCTTTTACTCCGGCAGATGATTTAAAGAAAGGGTTGTACACCGTCCGAAAAGGCGGAATGGAACGTTTTACCAACAGAAATGCAGTCGATATGATTGCAAATGTGTTGGAACTGACAAGAGATGAGATCGCAGCGTTTTCACTTTTAAACAGAGACAATGTAAAAGGTGTCTTGAGCGAAATGTCCGACAAAATGAAATCAATGGTTCAGAAAGTGAATAATGCGAAAAGAAGTATTAAACAGGAACTGAATTATGTGATCATGGAGCCTGTAGAGAAAACGGATCATACGTACGCCTCATTTTGGGTTACACATTGCACGTTGGCCAATCACATGCGTCCGGGAACGGAACTTTCCAATCAGTTAAAATCGCAGTCGTTGGTACTTTTAACGGAAAGTATCGGCGGATCTGAAGAGCAAAAAGGAACCGACAGTATTCAGGCTTATAAATACGCTTTGACGACAAGAGATAAGATTATTTCTTTGGAAGACGTTAAAAACTATTGCAGAATGGTTCTGAAAGACGAAGTAAAAGATGTAAGAGTAAAAAGAGGAACTATGATCAGTAACCGACCAAAAGAAGGTTTCGTGCGAACCGTTGAGGTTGAAATTATTCCCCAAAATTATTCTTTCTACGGAAGAGCTTATTGGGAAAATATGGCCAATATTCTCAGAAACCAAATTATTTCAAAAGCGATCGACGGAATTGAATACGTTGTAAAAATAAGCAACGAAGATGTAGATTTTTTTGAAAATTAAAAATATTAAAACAAAAAATTCCGGAAGCTCAATAGTTTTCCGGAATTTTTATTTTTAAAGAATCATTAAAAAAGCTGATCCATAAGAATGACTTCTCTATTTTCAAGCAAAGGGATAATTTGCTCTGCTACCAAACTTTTATAATGTTCAGAATTACGGTGAATTTCTACTGCAGATTCATCTTTATATCCTTCAAATAAAATCAATGTATTTTCATCGGATTTGCTTTGATGTAATTTATAAAACAAATTTCCTTCTTCCTGACTACTTTTTTGAGCGGCTTCTTTCATAATTTGCAGTACAGCATTCAGCTTCCCTTCTTTCACTTGCCATTTGGCGTATACATAAACAGCTTTCTGATTCATTTTCTTTAGATTTAATATTTAATATTTTGTTTTAACCACAAAAGAGATAAAAGATTAACACATTAGTATTTTAAGTTCATCATTAAACTACAAATAAGAACACATAAGTTTTAAAAATCTTTGATTTTTTAATGATTAATTTATTCTAATGGCTTTTGTAACTTTTGTGGTTAAAATACTTTTTTAGATTCTAAAATTGCCACAATCTTTTCACCAACACCTTTTGCAGAGGCAGGATTCTGTCCGGTTACAATATTTCCATCCGTAATACTGTTGGCAGACCAAGCTTCGGCAGCATGAAAAATAGCACCTTGTTCTGTCAATGCAGTCTGAAGATCAAAAGGAACATCTTCTCTTGCATAATTATCCTCTTCTTCTGTTGTAAAAGATGCAATGTTTTTTCCGTTTACGAGATAAGAACCATTGCTTAATTTTACATTTAATAAAGATACGGGACCGTGACAAACTGCGCCAACAACAGCACCGCGTTCGAAAGTTTCAGCAATTACTTTTTTAAGTTCAGAATTTTCAGGCATATCTACCATAGGAGCCAGACCTCCGGGGATAAAAACAGCATCATAATTATTTACATCTACCGTAGATAGTTTTGAAGCTTTGTGCATATCTTCCCAACCTTTACCTGTTAAGAATTTTAAGTTATCAGGATCGTCAGCTAAATTTAAAGCATCTAAAAATGGTGATTCACCGGTAAGGCTTGCAAAATCAATTTGATAATCTGCTTTTTCAAATTCTGCGTAAGGATGTGCTACTTCAGATAAAAATGTACCTGTTCTTCTGTTATTTGTTCCGATGGTGTTGGCATTAGAAACAATGATTAAGATTTTTGATTTCATGACTTAAAATTTTTTTGTTATTAAATAATTGGATTGATCTTTTTGAAATTGTGTTAATTTCTATAGCAAATGTATGTCGATCCAATGCCTTAACAGAAGGAGCAAAGTCACAAAAAAAGTGTGATCGAAATCACACTTAGTAATAAATTGGTTTAAACTATATAATTTTAACCACAAAAGGGACAAAAGCTATTTGGATAAATTAATTATTAGAAAATCAAAGTTCTCAAAAGAATAAAAAAATCAAAGATTTTTAAAACTTCTGTGTTCTTGTTTGCAGCTTAATGATGAACTTAAAATAACTAAAGTGCTAATCTTTTGTCTCTTTTGCGGTTAATGTAAGTTTATTTATTATTGGAATATAATCTGCTTAATGTTTCCCTGCTTACTCCCAAATATTCCGCAATATACTTTTTAGGGATTTGCGAGATGAGGTCAGGATATAGTTTTGAAAATTCCTCATATCGTTGCTGAGGTGTGGAAGATAGTAAAAGAGTTATTCTTTGTTGTAAAGCGATGTAACCGTTTGTCAATTTTACTCTGAAGAAATTTTCCATTTTATGAAATTCTGAAGCTAACCTTTCTCTACCTTCTAAAGTAAGACACGCAACTTCACCATCTTTTAGGCATTCTACAAACATGGTGGCATTATTTTGTTTAAAAAATCCTATATAATCTGTCATCCACCAATTTTTTTTCGCAAACTGTAGAATATGTTCTTTTCCGTCTTCATCTATATAAAAGACTTTGAAAATTCCGTCTAAGGCAAGAAATTCAAATTTCACTTCATCACCTTCATGAATCAGGAATTGATTTTTACGGACTTTTTTTAGAGTGAAAAATGTTTTAATATAATCAAACTCTTCTTCTGTAATTGGGGTTATTTCCTCGATATGTTCTCTTAGCCTGTTCATGGTTTTGGATTAATAAATGTAAATTTAAAAACAATAAGCTTATTTGAACTTTTAATATGTGAAATTTATTTTAAAACAAAAGATTTTATCTATTTTACAGTTGATAAACTAACATTTTTTAACACAAAAAATTCCATAAAATTCCGTAATTTTGCACAGCGTGATTTTCAGGTAAGATCACATCAAATTATGAGTAAATCAAAAGAATATATAGAAGTTTACGGTGCACGAGAGCATAATCTTAAAAACATTAATGTCAAAATTCCTCGTAATGAATTAGTCGTAATTACCGGACTTTCCGGAAGCGGAAAATCTTCATTGGCTTTTGACACTATTTTTGCAGAAGGTCAGCGTCGTTATATTGAAACATTTTCAGCATATGCCCGTCAGTTTTTGGGAGGTTTGGAGCGTCCTGATGTAGATAAAATCGAAGGACTTTCGCCCGTAATTGCAATTGAGCAGAAAACGACCAACAAAAATCCGCGTTCAACAGTAGGAACCGTTACAGAATTGTACGATTACCTTCGTCTTTTGTATGCGAGAGTTTCCGATGCCTATTCATTATCTACAGGAAAGAAATTGGTAAGCTATACCGAAGATCAGATCTTAGATACGATCAAACAAAATTATAAAGGGGAGAAGTTAATGTTGATGGCGCCTGTTGTACGTTCCAGAAAAGGTCATTACCACGAACTTTTTGTTCAGATGGCTAAAAAAGGATACGGACAGGCAAGAATCGACGGAGAATTACAAGATATTGAATATGATTTAAAGCTTGACCGTTACAAAACCCACGACATCGACATCGTAATCGACCGTTGGATCATCGGAGAAAGTGCTTCCGAAAGCAGAATGGAAAAATCATTACGTACAGCAACGGAAATGGGAGAAGGGCTGATCGGAATTCAGAAGTTGGGAAGTACGGAAATTGAATATTTCTCAAAAAACTTAATGGATGCAGAAACTGGACATTCATTAGCGTTGCCAGAACCCAATACTTTTTCATTTAATTCACCGAAAGGAAGCTGTCCGGATTGTAAAGGTTTAGGAACAATCAAAAAAATCAACACCGATTATTTTGTTGAAAATAATAAATTATCGATCAATCAGGGAGGTTTACTTCCTTTGGAAGATATTAAGTCTAATAAATGGATCTTGTCTCAGATCAAAAGTATTCTTGAGATCTTCGGACTTGGTTTAACGACTCCTTTTAAAGATATTCCTGAGGAAGCATTAGACTATATATATAATGGTTGTCATAAAGAATTCAATAAAGATCTGAAATATGCAGGAATTGCCAAGAAGATAAAGGTCAGTTTTGATGGTTTGATTCCTTTTATGGAAGAAATGATTGATGAAAGAGAATCTTACGAAGCGATTTTATTGGAAAGGCATTTCACAACAGAAGAAACTTGTCCATCATGTAATGGAGCTCGTCTTCAGCCGGGAAGTTTAAGTTTTAAAATTGATGGAAAAAATATTGCTGAGGTTAACGGATTAAGTTTAGCCGACCTGAAAGATTGGTTAGCTGATATTAAAGATAAGTTTTCCGAAAAACATAAAATCATCGCTCATGAAATTTTAAAGGAAATCGAAACCAGACTTCAATTCTTATTGGATGTTGGTTTGGATTATTTAAGTTTGAGTAGAAGTTCAAAAACGCTTTCTGGAGGAGAATCTCAAAGAATTCGTTTGGCAACACAAATTGGTTCTCAGTTGGTGAACGTTTTATATATCCTAGATGAACCAAGTATTGGACTACATCAGAGAGACAACGAAAGATTAATTAATTCATTAAAAAATCTTAGAGACATTGGAAACTCTGTTTTGGTTGTTGAACACGACAAAGATATGATTCTTGAAGCTGATGAGGTTTTAGATATTGGTCCAAGAGCCGGAAAATTCGGTGGCGAGATTCTTTGGCAGGGAAAACCAAAAGATTTATTAAAAGCCGATACAATAACAGCGGATTATATTACAGGAAAAAGAAAAATTGAAGTTCCTAGCGAAAGAAGAGCCGGGAATGGAAAAAATATAGTTTTAAAAGGAGCAACAGGAAACAACCTTAAAAATGTTAATCTTGATATTCCGTTAGGAAAATTAGTGGTTGTGACAGGAATTTCAGGAAGCGGAAAATCTTCCCTGATCAACGGAACTTTGTATCCGATTCTTAACAAACATTTTTACAGAGCGGTTCAGGAGCCTTTACCTTACAAGAAAATCGAAGGTCTTGACAACATCGATAAAATTGTAGATGTAGACCAAACTCCGATCGGAAGAACACCTCGTTCAAATCCTGCAACTTATACGGGAATGTTTACAGACATCAGAAATCTTTTTGCAGAATTGCCGGAAAGTAAAATCCGTGGTTACAAGCCGGGAAGATTTTCTTTCAACGTAAAAGGCGGAAGGTGCGAAACCTGTCAGGGTGGAGGCTTGAAAGTCATTGAAATGAATTTCCTGCCTGATGTGTATGTTCATTGCGAAACCTGCAACGGAAAACGTTTTAACAGAGAAACATTGGAAGTTCGTTACAAAGGAAAATCTATTTCTGATGTGTTGGATATGACAATCGATGAGGCAGTAGATTTCTTCCAGCCGATTCCAAAGATTTTTGCTAAAGTGAAAACTTTGCAGGATGTTGGTTTAGGGTATATTACTTTAGGACAACAATCGACAACTCTTTCCGGTGGAGAAGCTCAACGTATCAAGTTAGCGACAGAATTAGCAAAAAGACAAACCGGAAATACATTATACATTCTCGATGAGCCAACAACCGGACTTCACTTTGAAGACGTTAAAATTCTAATGGAAGCAATCAACCAATTGGTAGAACTAGGAAACTCATTTATTATTATTGAACATAATATGGATGTAATAAAATTAGCAGACCATATTATTGACGTTGGACCAGAAGGAGGGAAATATGGTGGTGAAATTGTTGCCAAAGGAACTCCAGAAGAAATTGTGAAGTCTAAAAAGAGTTTGACAGGGAAGTTTTTGAAGAGGGAATTGGAGTAAATCTTAATACATGAACACATTAGCACAAAAAGATGGAAGAAACTCAAAGTATTTTGAAATTCAGGAAGACGGAGTTTTTATAAAAAATAATTTTGCAAAAGAAATAAATGAATATAAGGCCTATTTTTCTGATATTCAGGATGATGAAACTGTATTTAGAAAAAAGAAAGATTCTGTATTAATTGGAATAGTCATTTCTATGGTATTTAATTCGATATTGTTAACTATCTTTATTAATGATAGTTATCAACTTTCCTATTCAATAGGCATGATCGTTTTTGTAATTGCATTGTTTCCTACTTTGATTGTAGGTGGTATATGTAATAATGAATTCAGAAAGGAAAATTCTAAAAGTCTTACAGCTTCAAAGCCTATTATTTTTTCTTACAGAAAAAAAGAAATGGAAGAGGTTGATTCTTTTATTCTCAGAATTAAAGAATGCAAGAAAGAGTATTATTTAAAAACCTATTATAAAGTTGATAATTTAATTCCTGCTCATGTACAAATTTCTAGAATTCATTGGCTCTATGAAAATAAATACATTAATGAAAGTGATGCAAAATTTATTTTAGATGAAATTGATAGTAAGAGGATTATAGAAGGTTTATAATTTTAAAATATAGGCTAAACAGACAATGTTTAGCCTTTTTCATACTCAATATTAACTCCCAATGTTAAATTTTCAATTATTTTAAAATTTTATTTAACTGATAATCAATGTTTTATATTTCAATATTAACCCAATGTTAACAGCATGTGAATTTAGTATTAATTATTTTTAATACCTTTGGTCAAGAGATACAAAATAAGTTTAATATAATATTTAAAACCAAAGAGTTATGAAAAATAAAATTCAAATATTCGTTGCTACAGTTTTCGTTTGTGGATTTATGGCAGTTGTAAATACAGTTAAAGCTCAGACCACTTCAAATAATACGATTCAGGAAGTACAACTGAATAAGAATGATGCTTTCAGTGAGATAAGAAATCTTTTGATCGATAATTTCGACTTTACAAATTCTGATTACAAGCAAGGTGTTGTGAATTCTCAGGTACAGTTTGACGTTGCAGAAAACGGAAAGATTGTAAATGTACATTCTAAAGGAGATTGCAAAAATGTAAGTAAAGAAATTGAAAAAGTATTAAGCAACCTTCAATATAAAATTGACAGCAAAAAGCTTAATGAAAATATGATCGCTTCGACCTACGTGATGCCTGTAAAAGTAGACATCAACAACAGATAATATTCATAAAATCTTTTTATATAAAAACCACACAATCAATTTGTGTGGTTTTGTTTTTATCAATGAAATTAATTATTTAAAACTGCAAATAGTGAAAATTTTAAACATAAAATTGTAATAATCGAGTATGAATTTCGTTTTAACTTTAACCAACAAAATTAAAACGATATGAAAAATTTAAAGAAACTTAACAAAGAAGAACTAAAATCAGTGTACGGAGGGCAGCCAAAAAAGTATTGCGTGTACTGTGAAAGATTAAATCAGACAGTATGCAGCGAGGTTCCAATTGCTCAATGTCCTTAAAAAACAAAAACTGCTTAAATTAAGCAGTTTTTTTATGTTGAAAATGTAAATCTATTTTTTAACTTGAGAAATAAAACTCTTTAAATTAGATTGTAAATCATTTTTTCCTCCAAACTTTTCAGAAAAAGTAATATTATCAACTTTCCATCCGCTGTCTAGGGCGTTTATTAAATTTACAGTGTCGCTCCAGGTAATTTTTGGAGAAACTTGTGAGTTTTCAAAATCAATGGTAACATCAGCAGCCATACCCAAAGGTTTTGTGTTTTCCATTAATTGAATTGACTTTATTTTGTAAGTCGTATATCCTTCATAAAGACTTGTAAACATCGATCCTTCCATTAACAAAGGCTTATCTGTAGGATGATCACTCTTTTTTACTTTCTCAATATCAGCTTTTGAAGTGTTTATTGCTTCCTGAAAAGTTTTTTCAAGCTCAGGCGAGAATAGGTCTTTGGGAATGGGCTTGTTATAAATTGCATCACTCGACTTTCCATAAGTGGAATACAAGGTTTTTACTTTCTGAGTGATCTCGGCATCAGCTCCCAATGCCTTGGGTTTGGGCTCGTTTTTTATACAGCTTGTTAAAAGCAGAAAAATACTTAGGTAAAAAAATAATTGCTTCATAATTTGTGTGTTTTCTTTAATTTTTTCGAAAAAAGAATTTCAAAACTTATGCCAACAATCATATACAAAATACTTTATCTATTTACGACTTCATATTTCTTTTTAAGGTTTAAGAAAAATTTTTCATACGTTATAAAAGATATCCATGAGATAAAGATCGTGCTAGATAAGATGGTAGAATATAATACAGTATTATATAAAAAACTATTATCTATTTTCGGAATGTATTTTACCAATAAAATAACAATAATC
This sequence comes from Chryseobacterium sp. GW823-FHT05E08, assembly GCF_058795655.1. Taxonomy (NCBI): domain Bacteria; kingdom Pseudomonadati; phylum Bacteroidota; class Flavobacteriia; order Flavobacteriales; family Weeksellaceae; genus Chryseobacterium; species Chryseobacterium sp. GW823-FHT05E08. Next base: position 488,469 of record NZ_JBXAHY010000001.1, read on the forward strand.
CAGTGATAAAGATAAATTCCGTAAGATATTTTTCCTAAAAATCTTGTAACCTTATTGTCAATATTTATGTTGGGATGCTGAACAATATTATAAATTGAAAAAGCAAAAAGCACGGCATAAATTTCATCATTCAAATGATTGGTTCCAAATTTAAAAAACCATAAAATGAATGGAAGCAAGGTTAAAATTATGGTTAAGAAATTATATTTAAACAAGATTTTATTAATGTATTCTTTATTTCTAAAAAATAAGAAACCAATCAAAGTTCCAAGTCCTAAACAATTAAATTTTGTTCCATAAAAAAATCGACTAATCAGAATATAAATTTCTTCACTTTTAAAAAAGATCTGATTAATAAACTTTAGACCAAAAGGAAGAAGCGTAAAAAATGCAATTAATGCAATAATATAATTTAATGCTTTTTTCCTTTTTGAAATAAACATGAAAATTAATGGCCACACAATATAAAACTGTTCCTCAACGCCTATCGACCATATCTGCGGGCTGATGTCCCATGTTTTCTTAAGCGCATAAGCTACATTGGGAAATATAAATAATGGCAATAAAATTCTGCTCAAAGAATAATCCGGACTAAAAATAATGTAAGACAGAAATAAAACCAAATAATACAAAGGCCAAATCCTTAAAACCCGCCTCATGTAGAAGTTTTTGAGATCTATGCCACCGCTTTTTTCCTGTTCTGCTAATAACAAATAAGTAATAAGAAAACCACTGATAACAAAGAAAAGGATTACAGAAAGATGACCGTCAGGATAGATTAGGGTAGGGCTATCAATAAAATTACGAATCCCGTTGTCTTTTTTGATGATTTCAACATGATCCACCACGACAATTGTCGCGGCTAATGCTCTTAATGTATCTAATCCCTTTAAATGTTTCATCATCTATGACCTGATTGACGGCAAATTTAATGTTTATATTTAAAACTAAAGTAATTCCTTTAAACTTGAAATTATTATCAAAGCAAATCATAAAAATCAATACATTTGATACTATAAATAAATTCTTGTGAATCCCATTCTAGATGTAGTTGTCCGCTCGCTATGTGTTTACCTTTTCATGATGGTAGCCATTCGGTTGTTTGGTAAAAATCAGCTTTCTCAACTTAATGCAGGAGACGTGGTTTTGTTGTTGCTGATTTCCAACGCGGTTCAGAATGCAATGGTAGGGCAGGATACTTCTTTACAAGGAGGATTAATTGCGGCTTTGGTTCTTTTTGCAGCCAATTTTATTGTAAAAAGATTAATGTTTGCCAACAAATCATTCAAAAGTTTTATGGAAGCAGATCCTGTAATTTTGGTGAAGGACGGTAAGGTAGATGAAAAAGCTTTAGATGATGTTAAAATAACCATAGATGAACTTGAAGAAGCCGTCCGCGAACACGGTGTTGACGGAATTAAAAATGTAAAATTATCTATTCTTGAAGTTGACGGAAATATCAGCGTAATTTCAGAAGATGAAAAAGATAAGCAGACGCATTATTCCAGAATTAAAAGGAAAAATAAAAGAAAATATCATTAAATACAATGAATTACGAAATACGAGAAATGCTTCCCGATGACGAACCAAAAGTTCTGGAAATTTACAAGCAGGGAATAGACGGTGGTATGGCTACTTTTGAAACAGAAGTTCCCAATCGAGAAGTATGGAATACAGAGTTTTTTAACGACTGCAGATGGGTTTTGGAAAACGAAAATAATGAAGTGGTTGGTTGGTGTGCCCTAAAACATGTAAGTAAAAGAGAATGTTTTAAAGGCGTTGCAGATGTGAGTATTTATTTGGACAATAAATATCAGGGACTAGGTTTAGGTTCAGTTTTGCTTAAAAAGATGATTTTGGATAGCGAAAACCACGGATTCTGGACTTTACAGGCTAACATCTTCCCCGAAAATGAAGCGTCGATCAGATTTCATCAAAAAAACGGCTTTAAAAACGTTGGTCTCCATAAAAAAATCGCAAAATTAAACGGAGAGTGGAAAGATCTTATCTCGTATGAAAGAAGAAGCGAAATAATTTCTTAGATTAGGTTTAAGTCGATAAAATTATAAAGTTTCTTAAAATTTATATAGAATCAAATAATAAAGCGTTATTGGCATCAGACTTGCAAGTTTTCATATCGTAATTTGAAAATAGTTGATTTATGAAAATGCTAACTAAAATAGTAGGATTTTTCTTACTGATTTTTTCTTTTGCTTATTATCAAGCATCACCCCTACAAAAAGGACGTCATCATCGAGGCCACGGACCATCGAAACATTATTATCACGGGCCGAGACCGCATTACAGACCTGTTGCTTACAGGCATCACAGACCTGCAAGACATTATTATAAACCCAGACATTATTACAGACCGGTAAGACCTCATAGATATTCTCATCACAGAGAATACAGAAGACATTACGCACCGTCTAGACCGGTAGTTGTCGTAAGATTATAAAATAAAAAGCACTGATAATTTCAGTGCTTTTGTTTTATGTTTAATTTAAAACAATAATTGTATCAATAGGAACGGGCTTTAGCCCGTTTAAGATAAAAAATCATCTTCAGAATTGGCTTTAGCCAAAACCTACTATTAATTTCAATTTTAAAATCTAGACTTCTTCGGATTTAAAAAAGTATTAAAGATCATTACTTCCTGTCCAAATTTATTTTCAACGATTTCAGTGATATTTAAAAGCTCACTTTCCATAAAATCATTTCGGACATCATCATTATCGAACATCAAAAGGAGATTGTAATTTTTTCCATCTTCGATATAATCGCTGTGTACTTCAGAAAGGATATATTTGTCTACATCCAGTAGGTTTTCAGTCATTAAAACCAATGTTTCATCCATATAATTTTCCCATTTTTCGATATTATCTTTTGTGCAGTGGAAAGTTATACTTAATACGCTCATATTTTATGAATTTTTAAGATTTTGTTGGTAAATTCTAGGGCAAAAATCGACAAATTTTTCGTAAATTAGCACGTTAATAAAAAATCAAAATAGATAATTTTCAGACTCACAGCTAATGGTCTGAATATCATTATAATAAAATTTGTTTATGCAAAAAGAAGGAGAAAGACTGATTCCTATCAACATTGTTGATGAAATGAAGTCATCTTATATCGATTATTCGATGTCGGTTATCGTGTCAAGAGCGTTACCTGATGTAAGAGATGGCTTGAAACCCGTTCATAGAAGAGTGCTGTATGGTATGTATGGATTAGGGGTTTTTTCTAATAGAAAATATTTGAAATCTGCGAGAATTGTTGGGGATGTTTTAGGTAAATATCACCCGCACGGAGACTCTTCAGTATACGATGCAATGGTAAGAATGGCTCAGCCATGGAGTTTACGTTATCCTCAGGTTGATGGTCAGGGTAACTTTGGTTCAATGGATGGTGACCCGCCTGCAGCAATGCGTTATACGGAAGCAAGATTGAAAAAAATCTCTGATGATATTCTTTCAGATTTAGATAAAGAAACTGTTGATTTCCAGAATAACTTTGATGATAGTTTAACTGAACCTACAGTTATGCCTACAAAAATCCCTAACCTTTTGGTTAACGGAACATCAGGTATTGCAGTAGGTATGGCAACAAACATGGCTCCTCACAACTTATCTGAGGCTGTAAATGCTATTGGTGCATATATCGACAATAGAGATATTACGATTGACGAATTAATGCAACACATCATTGCTCCCGATTTCCCTACAGGAGGGATTATCTATGGTTATGATGGTGTAAGAGATGCTTTCCATACAGGTAGAGGTAGAGTAGTTCTTAGAGCTAAAGTAAGCTTTGAAGAAGTACATAACAGAAATGCAATTATCGTTACTGAAATTCCTTTCCAGGTTAATAAGGCTGAAATGATTGCCAGAACAGCCGAATTGGTAAAAGACGACAAGATTGTAGGAATCTACGAAATCAGAGATGAGTCAGACAGAAATGGTCTTCGTATCGTTTATGAATTGAAAAACGATGCAATTCCTAATGTTGTTCTGAACTTATTATATAAATATACGTCACTTCAAACATCTTTTAGTGTTAATAATATTGCTTTGGTACACGGTAGACCGGAACAATTAAACTTAAAAGATATCATTCACCACTTCGTTGAGCACAGACATATTGTCATTGTAAGAAGGACTCAGTACGAGCTTAAAAAAGCGAAGGAAAGAGCTCATATCTTAGAAGGATTCATGAAGGTGATCGGAACTCAGGATTCGTTAGATAAAGCGATTGCTATCATCCGTCACAGTGCAAACCCTCAAGGTGCAAAAGAAGGGTTGATTCAGGAATTTGAACTTTCTGATATCCAGGCTCAGGCAATTCTTGATCTTCGTTTGGCTCGTTTGACGGGAATGGAACTTGATAAGATCCGTGATGAGTATGATGCAATCATGAAAGAAATTGCAGATTTAGAAGATATCTTGGCAAATGAACCTAGAAGATTCCAAATCATTAAGGATGAATTAGCTGAGGTTAAAGAAAAATACGGAGACGAAAGAAGAACTGAAATCGATTATTCAGGAGGAGAAATGTCTATCGAAGATATTATTCCGAACGAGGCGGTAGTTCTTACAATTTCTCATGCAGGTTATGTGAAGAGAACGTTGCTTTCAGAATATAAAATTCAAAGTAGAGGTGGTGTAGGAAACAAAGCGGCTACAACAAGAGATTCAGATTTCTTAGAGTATATTGTTTCTGCGACCAATCACCAATACATGTTGTTCTTTACAGAAAAAGGTAAATGTTATTGGTTAAGAGTGTTCGAAATTCCTGAAGGGTCTAAAACCGCTAAAGGTAGAGCCGTTCAAAACTTAATTAACATCGAACCGGACGATAAGATCAAAGCATATATCAGAACCAACGACTTGAAAGATGTAGACTATATCAATCAAATGAGCGTTGTGATGATTACTAAAAACGGTACGATCAAGAAAACATCTCTTGAAGCGTATTCTAGACCGAGAGTAAATGGTATCAACGCTATTGAAATTAGAGAAAATGATCAACTGTTAAGTGCGTATTTAACCAACGGAACTTCTCAGATTATGATCGCTACTAAAAATGGTAAATGTATCCGTTTCCCAGAGGAAAAAGTAAGAGAAGTAGGTAGAGGATCTATCGGAGTTCGTGGTATCACGATGGAAGATAGCGATGAGGTTATTGGTATGATTGTTGTGAACGATGTAGAAAATGAAACGGTTCTTGTAGTCTCTGAAAAAGGATACGGAAAGAGAACTGCAGTAGAAGATTACAGAATTACCAACAGAGGAGGAAAAGGAGTTATTACCTTAAATATTACTGAAAAAACAGGAAATCTGATTGCCATTCAAAACGTAACAGACGACGATGGGTTGATGATTATCAATAAATCTGGTGTTGCCATCCGTATGAATATGGATGAAATGAGAGTAATGGGTAGAAATACTCAAGGGGTAAGAATGATCAATCTTAAGAAAAATGACGAAATCGCAGCCATTGCAAAAGTAGCGATGGATAAAGATGTAGAAGAAGATTCTGAAGAAATTCAAGAAGGAAGTGAAATTGTAGCTGATAACCAAGAAGACAATACAGCACCTCAGGTTGAAAATGAAAATCCTACAACCGGGGAAACAGAGAATTCTGATTCTGAAGAATAAAATTGTACAATTAATATAAAATAGTGATTATGAAGAAACTAATTTTAGGTATGGCTATCGTAGCATCAGCTTTAGTTTTCGGACAAAAAGAAGATGCAAATGCTAAGCTACAAGTTGCTAACAAAGCAGCTATGGATGCATACAGTGCGAAAAACTATACCGCTGCGGCTCCTAAGTTTTTAGAAGTTTATAACTTATTGAAAACTAATGGTCAGGATGATAAAACGTATATGTATTATGCTGGATTAAGCTATGCTTTGGCAAACAACAGTGATGAGGCGATTAAAATCTATACAGAATTGATCAATTCAGGATACACTGGAGTTCAGACAACATATACTGCAAAAGATAATAAATCAGGGCAGGTTGCTAATTACGATAAAAGTACTTGGGAATTATTGAAAAAATCTTCTTCAAAAGATTATTCTGATTTCAAGACTGAGCAGACTAAAAGTGTAGAACCGGATTTATATGAAACTTTGTCAACACTACTTTTAAATGCTAAAAAGAATGACGAAGCAGTAGCTATCATTGAAAAAGGATTGGCTAAATATCCTAATAATGCTAAATTAAAAGAATATCAGGGAACAGCATATTACCAATCAGGTAATAATGATAAGTTCTTGGCGAATTTGAAAGAACAATTGGCTAAAAACCCTAATGATGCTACAAATTGGTATAATTTAGGAGTTTTACAGTCTAAAGATCCTGCCACAACTGCTGATGCAGAAGCTTCATTCAAAAAAGCAATTGAGCTTAAGCCTGATTTTTCAAACGCATACCAAAACTTAGTTTTAATAACGATTGGAGATGATTCTAAGGCTGTAGAAGAAATTAATGCTCTTAGAAAATCGAAACCGGACGATGCTACTAAATTAATTGAAGCAAGAAAAGCTAGATTTGAAAAAGCGATACCATCTGCAGAAAAATGGTATCAGGCAACACCAAATGATTTAAATGCTGTTTCTACATTGAAAGACATTTATAACATCACAAAAAACCAAGCTAAAGCTGCTGAAATGAAAGCTAAAGAAGCTGAACTTAACGCTAAAGCAAAATAATAATTCAACCTTAAAGGTAGAAATTAAACCGGGACAAAATTGTTCCGGTTTTTTTTGTGAAAATTTTTCATATCATTCAGAACAAAGCGAAAGCAAAGTGAAGGATCTATTTTTTTAATTAAATCATTAAAATGTATCAATAGGAACGGGCTAAAGCCTGTTTAAAAAATATATAATATTCAATCTGGCTTTAGCCAAAACTTAATTTAAAACGAAAAATACCATAAATATTTTCACAAATAAACACAATCATCTGTGTAAATCTGCGAAATATGTGGGAGAAAAAAATAAGACAATTTCTATCATTTCGACGAAGGTGAAATCTATCTTTTTTCTTTGCTGAGTGAAACGCCTTTGCGATCGAAAATATCCTCAATATTTTAAAGAAAACTTAGCGCTCTTTGCGTTAAAACTAATTTTATCTAAACCAATTTAAAATATAAATTTCAACCTAAAAAATTCAACAAACTTTCCAATGATTATCATCAAAAATCAATGTTAAAATTCTCTGTAATTCCGTATCTTTGGGAAAAATTTTTACAAGATGATCGAGTGGAAAACCGTCAAAGAATACGAAGATATTACCTATAAAAAATGTAATGGTGTAGCAAGAATTGCCTTCAATAGACCGGAGCTTCGAAATGCTTTTCGTCCAAAAACTACTTCCGAATTATATGATGCTTTTTATGACGCTTCAGAAGATTCGTCAATAGGCGTTGTTTTGCTTACGGGTGAAGGACCAAGTCCTAAAGATGGAGGTTGGGCTTTCTGTAGTGGAGGAGATCAAAAAGCTAGAGGACATCAGGGGTATGTTGGTGAAGACGGCAGACATCGTTTAAATATTTTGGAAGTTCAGCGTTTGATCCGTTTTATGCCGAAAGTTGTTATCGCGGTTGTTCCGGGATGGGCTGTGGGTGGCGGACATTCACTTCACGTGGTTTGTGACCTTACTTTAGCGAGTAAAGAACATGCTATTTTCAAGCAGACGGATGCTGATGTTACAAGTTTCGATGGAGGTTACGGTTCAGCTTATTTAGCAAAAATGGTTGGACAGAAAAAAGCCCGTGAAATTTTCTTTTTAGGTAGAAATTACTCTGCTCAGGAAGCGTTGGAAATGGGAATGGTAAATGCTGTAATTCCTCACGACGAATTAGAAGATACTGCTTACGAATGGGCTCAGGAAATTTTAGCTAAATCTCCAACTTCTATCAGAATGCTGAAATTCGCCATGAACTTAACGGATGACGGAATGGTTGGTCAGCAGGTTTTTGCAGGCGAAGCAACCCGTTTGGCGTACATGACGGAAGAGGCAAAAGAAGGAAGAAATGCATTCTTAGAAAAAAGAAAACCGGACTTCGGAAAAGATCAATGGATATCTTAACATAAACAATTGGTAATAAGTAATGAGCAATATTGGCATTACTTATTACCAATTACACATTACTTATAAATTATGTCGGATTGGATAAAAGCCGCAAGGCTAAGAACATTACCGCTTTCTTTAAGCGGAATTATCATGGGAGCTTTCATTGCAAAATGGAGGCTTTATGGAGAAGGTGGAATTTGGGACTGGAAAATTTTTGCTCTGGCACTTGTCGTTACTTTGTTGTATCAGGTACTTTCAAACTACGCCAATGATTATGGTGATGGAGTAAAAGGAACGGATGCAAAAAGAGCAAAAGAAGCAGAATCGAGAGCAGTAGCTTCAGGAAGAATTACGGCAAAACAAATGAAAAATGCGGTGATTCTTTTCTCAGTTTTATCTTTTGTAGCAACGATTGCACTTTTATACATTGCTTTCATTCCAAAATATATGAATGAATTTTACATTTTCATAGGACTGGGAATAGCAAGTATTTTAGCGGCAATTGGTTACACAGTTGGAAAAAAACCTTACGGATATATGGGATTGGGAGATCTTTTCGTGTTTATCTTTTTTGGATTAGTTTCAGTTTGCGGAAGTTATTTTCTGTTTACAAAATCGTTCAGCTGGGATATGCTATTACCTGGAACAGCAGTTGGAATGATGAGTATGGCTGTTCTTAATCTTAACAATATGAGAGATATAGAAAGCGACAGATTATCAGGAAAAAATAGCTTTGCATTAAGAATAGGTTTCAAAAATGCAATGATTTATGAAATGATTTTATTGCAGCTTCCTTTGATTCTAATTATGATATTTTTAGGATTAAATGGTTTCATTCAGAATCAAAATTATTACGTTTTCATCGTGATGATCTTATTGATTCCGTTTGCAAAACTGAGAAGAAAAATCATGGCCGTAAAAGAGCCTAAAGAATTAGATCCATTCTTAAAACAAGTTGGAATTCTGACATTTACAATGGCCGTTCTTACAGCAATTGGACTTAACTTCTTTAAATAAACGTCTAATCTTTGCTAAGTGTTAACGCCTTTGCGAACTTAAAAACATTTAGTTTATTAAAAATCTTAGCGCACTTTGCGTTTAAATAAAAAACACAAATAACACCAATATTTACACGAACTTTCACTAATATTTTAATTGTGTTATTCGTGAAGAAATTAGTGTTATTTGTGTTTAAAGTTTAAATAAAAATTAAAAAATAAATTAGAAATGAAAATACAATACTTAGGACAAAATTGTTTTTTGTTCAATTATAAAGACAAAACTATTTTGAGTGACCCTTTCTACAACTACAAAAAAGCAGAATCGGGATTTGATATTTCAGCTCAAAAAATTGATTATATCTTATTAACTCATGCGCACGGAGATCATATTGCAGACGTGGAAGAAGTTTTACAATTTCACCCAGATGCTACGATAATTGGAGTTCCGGAAGTTTGTGCATATTTTAAAACAGCTAAAAATAAAGACGATGTGAACTTAGGAGGATCGGCAAAAATCGACGATCTTAAAATCTCTATGGTAACGGCTCATCACACGAGTTCTTTCCCTGATGGAAGCTATGGAGGTGTTCCTGTAGGATATATTTTCAGATTACCTGAAGGTAAAAACCTTTATATGGCAGGAGATACAGGTGTAATGGCTGATATGGAGTTATTCCCGAGACTTTTCGGAAACATCGATCTATCAATCTTACCAATCGGAAGTCACTACACAATGTGTCCAAGAAAAGCAGCTTTCGCAGCAGCTGAATTATTGAAAACGCCAAAGGTTATCGGATGTCATTTTGATACTTTCCCTGCAATTGAAATTAATCACGAAAGTGCATTAAAGCATTTTGCAGATAAAAATGTAGAACTTGTTTTGCCTAAACTAGGAGAGGAGTTCGAATTTTAAGTAAAGATAAAAGGTAATTTGAAAATGAAGATTGAAATGTTGAAACGTATAGAAACAAAAAAAGATAATTATAAAATTACCTCTGTTCAACTTAAAAATAAAAAAATGGCAAGCTACCTAAATCACACCGCTACGACCAATTACCTTTGCTGCGTTCCCACCCTGGAGGGTTCTCGGGAGCTGGTTGTTTAGGACTTGCCGTTGCAAAGGTAGGAATATTTTATAAACTTCAAAATAAAATCAAAGAAAAATAATCTGAAAAATCCTTTATTGAAGCTAAATTGCTGAAATTTAGACTAATAATTTTTCAAAAAATTTCTAAAAAATTAAACATGACGAAAAGTCCAACTACAATAGGAATTATACTTTTTATAGCCACTATGATCGTTTTTTTCATAGTATATTACTTCTTTTCAGGAATACATTATTTCGATATTTCGCTGAAAGCCAATGCTTTCGTTTTACCAGTTTTATATGCCGGAGCTGCATTTTGGTCAGTAAAAGTGTATTGGAATGATCACCGATTAAATTTCAGACAAGCTTTTAAAAGAGCATTTATCCCGATGTTTATTGGAGGGATTCTTTCAATTTTCAGCATATATTCGTTCTTAAATTTTGTTGATACAGATGCAAAAAAGTTGTTAAATTACCAATATGTTCAAAGACAAAAATCGGAATTGGACAAAGAATATCTGTCTGCCAAGAAGATTTTAAAGCATCAAAAAGATATTGACGAATTAGAACAAAAATATAAAGAAAGACTTCCAAGTTTTACACCGGAAGCTGTGAAAGGAAAAGATATGCTTACGGCAAGTCATTTTTCAGGATATTTTGCGGCAATTCTTATATTTTACGTAGTTTTGTCTTTGTTTTTCGGAGCATTTTTCAGAACAAGAAGTGTTCACGAGGAACCAATAAATCAAGAATAATTTTTTATTAAAATTAAATGAATCTATCTATAGTTATTCCGTTACTTAATGAGGAAGACTCTCTGGAAGAGCTTTTTTCGAGGATTGATAATGTTTGTAAAACAAGCAGTTTATCATATGAAATCTGGTTTGTGGATGATGGAAGTACGGATCTATCATGGAATATTATTGAGAATTTGAAGATCCAGCATCCTCAGATTCATGGAATTAAATTTTCCAAAAATTACGGAAAATCTCAGGCGCTTCATGCAGCTTTTGAAAGAACAAACGGAGATGTAATTATCACAATGGATGCTGATTTACAGGATTTTCCGGAAGAAATTCCTGAATTGTACGACATGGTAATTAAAGATAATTACGACATCGTTTCCGGTTGGAAAAAGAAGCGTTTTGATAATGTGATGACGAAAAATGTTCCGTCAAAATTATTCAATGCAGCTGCCCGAAAAGTTTCTGGGGTTGAGCTTCATGATTTCAATTGTGGTTTGAAAGCTTATAAAAAACAGGTGGTAAAAACAATCGATGTGTATGGAGATATGCACCGATATATTCCTGTTTTGGCTGCCAATGCAGGTTTCAGAAGAATTACTGAGAAAGAAGTTCAACATCAGGCAAGACCTTACGGAACTTCAAAATTCGGAACAGAAAGATTTATCAGAGGTTTTCTGGATTTGGTAACGCTTTGGTTCGTAAGTCGTTTCGGCGGAAGACCGATGCATTTCTTTGGAGCAGTAGGAACAATCATGTTCATTTTAGGTTTTCTTTCTGCAGTCTGGTTAGGAGTTTCAAAATTAATTGATGTTGCAAGAGGAATTTATGGTCATTTAATCACCAATAATCCGTGGTTTTTCATTGCTTTAACGATGATGATTATGGGAACTTTGCTATTTATTGCAGGATTTTTAGGAGAAATGATCATTAGAACGAATAGAGAACATAAAAATTACAATATTGATGAAGTGATTTAAGAAATGAATAAAAAATTAATTCTGACATTAGTAAATATTATAATTATCTTTTTCTTTTTTGAATGGTTTTTAAATTATTTTAAACTAATTGAATCATTTACAGGAGTTTGCAAAAAGAAACCATTTGTATTTTTAATACCAGTTCTACTTTTTATATTCATTTTTTATTTTGAAAAATATGTTATTAAAAATGAAAAATTTCTTTTAACAAAGATTTTAATAACATTAGATTTGGTTATCCTTTTTATTCTTCTAGGATATCCAATATTTATAGAAAATTTTAGCTGAATGAATTAATAAAAATGAGTAAAAAAAGTTGTTTAAACTGCGGTCACACGATTTCCGGTGAGTTTTGTTCTCATTGCGGACAAAAATCGGACACAGCTAGAATAACTCCACATTCTCTTATCAAAAATGATATTTTAGGATCGATTTGGCATGTTGAAGCCAAATTTTTCCACACACTAAAAGATGTTTTGTTCAAACCTGGACAAACAGTGATGGATTACATTTCAGGGAAAAGAATTAAATATTATAATTTATTTTCCCTGTTACTTATCTTGTTTGGATTCAATGTTTTAGCACTACATTTTTATCTGGATTTAAATCCTCAGGAGATCCCCGCAGACAGCTCAAATATTATGAGTTTTTTCTCAAAATATTCTAAAACAATTTTATTTGCGCTCATCCCAATTCTTGCCTTAAATGCTTTTATTATTTTTAAACGCATGAAGCTGAATTTTGCGGAACATATAATTATTGCATCTGTCAGTCTTTCAGCAATTTTGACGATTTTATTATTAGATGATATGATTAGTATCATCGGAATATATGATCCTTTGTCGAAGATTATTAATATTTTAGATAAAATTTTAGTGTATGGACTCCTTTTATTTCCTGCTTTTACCTATTTTAATGCCTTTAAAAATTCGTATTCAAAATCAGGATTATTATGGAGATTGTCTGTATTTTACGTGATATTAGGAATCGAAATTTTTACTATAATTATACTTATATATAAAATATTTTAATAAAAATAATGAAGAATATATTTTATGCAGTTGCTGTTTTTGCTTTAGTTTCTTGCGGAAAAGTATCTCCGAAAGGAAAAATTGAAACTAAAGATATTGATGTATCGGAATTTGTAAACCTTGAGCTTGAAGGTAAATTTCGAGTTTTCTACGCAAGAGGAACCAAAAATTTTGTTGAAATAGAAACGTATCCGAATGTCGCCAATAATTTAGATGTTGATGTGAAAGATAAAACACTTTTCATCAAAGAAAATAGAGGGACGAAAGGCATTGATTTCTATAATGTAACGATTTATTCAAAATATAATCTTGAGAAAGTATCTATCTCAGATTCAGTGGAAATGAACATTTCAAGTGAAATTAAAACTGATAATTTTAGGCTTAATTTAAAAAATAACGCTACTTTTATGGGTTCCGTGAATACGAGAAGAGCAGAAGTAGATATGCAGAACAGAAGCCGTGCAAATTTTCTTGGACTGACAAAAGATGCTGTCATCAAAATATCTGATACAGCAAGTTTAATTGCTCCTTACTGGAAAATCACCAATCTGAAAATAGATTCCAAAAATGGAAATTATGCAGAAGTAAATGTAAAAGATTCATTAAAAGGGCAAATTCAGAATACTGCGAAATTTATTTATTATGATAACCCAATCAGAGCATTTAAAATAGATAAAATGGCAAGGGTTGAGAATAAAAAACTGGATTAAAGCGGTCTGTTTGTCATTCAGAACGAAACGAAGTGTAGTGAAGAATCTCTTTTTGTAATAATTAAGTAGATTTCTCGTTCCTCGAAATGACAAATAAAAATCAAATAAATTAAACTAGAACTTTACAAACTATAAAAGAACAAAATACACATATGACAACATTAGAAAAAGCAAAACTTTGGTTAAGTGACACATTCGATAATGAAACAAGAGACGCTGTTCAATCATTAATTGACAGCAATTCGCCTGATCTGGAAGACTCTTTTTACAGAGAATTAGAGTTCGGAACAGGAGGGATGCGTGGAATTATGGGTGTCGGAACCAATCGTTTAAATAAATACACGTTAGGTCAAGCAACACAGGGACTTGCGAATTATATGTTAACGCAGTTTCCTAACGAGGAAATCAAAGTTGCGATCGCTTATGACGTACGTCACAATTCAAAAGAATTTGGGAAATTGGTTGCTGATGTTTTAACGGCAAACGGAATTAAAGTGCTTCTTTTTAAAGATCACAGACCAACTCCTGAATTGTCTTTCACGGTTCGTGACAAAAAATGTAACGGAGGAATTGTATTAACGGCTTCTCACAATCCGCCAGAATATAACGGTTATAAAGTATACTGGAATGACGGAGCTCAAATCGTTCCGCCACATGATGAAGCGATTATCAATGAAGTATATTCTGTAAAATTTGATGAAATTAAATTTGAAGGAAACGATGATTTAATTGAATGGATTGGGCCTGAACAAGATGATGTTTACATCGATGCTTGTATAGAAAACTCTACATATCAGAACGTTGGAAAAGAAAATTTAAACATAGTTTTCACTTCAATCCACGGAACGACTTATACAACAGTCCCTAAAGCTTTAGAAAAAGCAGGTTTCAAAAAGATTGATCTTGTTAAGGAACAGATGATTCCAAGCGGAAATTTCACAACGGTAGAATCTCCAAACCCTGAAGAGCCAGCAGCATTGGAAATGGCAATGGATTTAGCAAAAATCACAAATGCTGACATCGTTATCGGAACAGATCCTGATGGCGACAGGCTAGGAATTGCTGTAAGAAATCTTGACGGAGAAATGCAGTTATTGAATGGTAATCAGACGAATACGATTCTTACTTATTATATTTTAAATGAATGGAGAAAATTAGATAAAATCACAGGTTCTGAATTCATTGGTTCTACGATCGTTACTTCGGATATTTTCTTTGATATTGCTCAGAAATTCGGGGTTCAGTGTAAATCTGGACTTACAGGTTTCAAATGGATCGGAAAAATGATCCGTGAAGCAGAAGGAAAAGAAAAATTCATTTGTGGTGGTGAAGAAAGTTTCGGGTTTATGACGGGAGATTTCGTTCGTGATAAAGATTCTTGCGGAAGTATTCTTGTTGCATGTGAGATCGCTGCATGGTGTAAAGCTAATGGTAGAACGATGTATCAATATCTGATCGAGATCTATCAGGAAGTAGGAATGTACTATGAAGGGTTGGTAAATCTTGTGAGAAAAGGTAGAGACGGAGCAGAAGAAATTCAGAATATGATGAAGAATTTCCGTGAAAATCCACCTAAAGAATTAGCAGGTTCGCTAGTTGAAGAAGTGAAGGATTTCAAAGAGCAGACTAATTTTGTTGTTTCCAAAAATGAAAAATTGGTGATGAACGAAATTCCAAAGTCAAACGTACTAATTTATTATACTCAGGACGGGACAAAAGTTTGTGTAAGACCTTCAGGTACAGAACCAAAGATTAAGTTTTATATTTCAGTAAAAGACGAAATTACTTCTGAAGCAGATTTCAAGAAAAAACTGGAAAGTTTGGAAGAAAAAATTCAGGAAGTAAAAAAAGATTTGAAACTGGATTAATTTTCCAATATCAGAATTAATGATAAAAAAGAGTTTAGTAATTTTTGTTCTGTGTATTTCTTTATTTTCCTGTAAAAAAGAGGTGTCAAAAACTTCTGAAATAAAACAGGAAAATGATTCTATTGCAAAAGTAGAAACAAAAGAAGATTTATATAAACCTATTGATACTGCGTGTTCTCCTCAAAATAAAACGGAGGATTATATTATTGCACTTCAATGGTATCAGACAAAAACACAAAAAGAAATTGCTGAAAACTCACCGGAGCAGAATGATAAATTATACGAAGATTATGTGAAAATTCGTAATAAATACATCGGTTGTCTCAGTAATACTCTTGGTGATGTTTTGGAAAAATATGTCAATTATTATGATTCTGAAAGCGAAAGCTACAAGTTTCCTGAAAACATAAAGAAACTTACAGCCGAGTTTAAAAAAGGAGGTCTTGAATTCAGAGAAGTAGGAGAAGGGTACACCGAAATTTGGTCTAAACCGGATCATTATTTTTCTGTTTTTAAAAATAAAGTAACTCCTGATTATGAAGCATATATCTCTCAGACTACAAAAGAAAATGAGGTGAATTATGCTGCCGATGCAGGTTTAATGATTACTTGGAAAGAATTGGGTGACCGATTGATATTTTGGGAGAATTTTATTAATAAATATCCTAAAAGTCCTTTAATTTCCAGAGTGAAAGAAGATTATAATAATTATCTGTACGATTATCTGTTTGGAATGGACAATACACCGACTTATGAAAATTCAGACGGAAAATTGTACGATGAAAACCGGGCGGAATTCAACAGAATGATTAAAAAGTATCCAAATTCGTATATTGCAAAAAAAGCAGAGGAACTTTTGAATCTATTTGATTCTAAAACTCCGACAGAACAAATTCGTGAGAAAATAAATATCGAGAGAAAATATTAGTAAATTTTAAATAAAAATAAAGTGAAAGTTTCAAAATTAGCGGCGAACCTGATTGGTTCTGAAATTGTAAAAATTGGTAATGAAGTAAATGATTTAAAGGCAAAAGGAGCGGAAATAGCCAATCTTACCATTGGTGACCTGAATTCTAATATCTACCCGATACCTGCAAAGTTGAAGGAAGAAGTTCAGAAAGCATATCAGAACAATCTGACAAATTATCCGCCGGCAAATGGACTTTTATCTTTAAGAAATGAAGTTTCTAAAGACTTGAAAACGAGATGGAATCTTGATTATTCTGCAAATGATATTTTAATCACAGCAGGTTCAAGACCTTTGATCTATGCGGTTTACAAAACGATCGTTGACGAAGGTGATAAAGTGGTTTACCCAACACCATCTTGGAACAATAATCACTATGCTTACCTTACTTCGGCAGATGCTATTGAGGTAAAAACAACTCAGGAAAATAACTTTCTTCCGACTGCGGACGATTTAAGACCACACTTGGAAGGAGCAGTTTTGGTAGCTCTTTGTTCACCATTGAACCCTACAGGAACGATGTTTACAGAAGAACAGCTTTCTGAAATCTGTGAATTGATTTTAGCTGAAAACAAAAAAAGAGGTGAAGACGAAAAGCCGTTATATTTAATGTATGACCAAATTTATTCTAACCTTACTTTTGGAGCAAAACATTTCGATCCGGTTTCTCTTTTCCCTGAAATGAGAGAATATACGATCTATATTGACGGTATTTCTAAGTGCTTGGCAGCAACTGGTGTTCGTGTTGGTTGGGGATTCGGTCCGGCTCATATTATTGATAAAATGAAGGCTCTTCTGACTCACGTTGGAGCTTGGGCACCAAAACCGGAGCAGGAAGCTACTGCAAAATACTTCGAAAATCCAGACGATGTAAATACTTTCGTTGATGATTTCAAAGGTAAGCTTGAAGCGAGTTTAAAGGTTCTTCACCAGGGAATCCAAGATCTGAAAGGAAAAGGATTGGCTGTTGAAAGTATCGAGCCAATGGGTGCGCTTTACCTTACCATCAAATTAGATTATATCGGAAAAACAAAACCTGACGGAACTGTTATCGAAAATTCTTCAGACTTAGTATTTTACTTAATTAACGAAGCTGGAGTTGCATTAGTGCCGTTTTCAGCGTTCGGAGAAGAAAAATCTGAACCTTGGTTCCGTGCTTCTGTTGGAGGATTGCCTATCGAAGAAATTTCAGGTATGATGCCTAAATTGGAAAATGCTTTAAACAAATTAAAGTAATTTCATATAAATAATGAATGCTTCGACTAAGTTCAGCATGACAAATCTAATACTATCTGCTTTTTAATAGCATATTTTTAGCGATGTCATGCTGAGCGGAGTCGAAGCATTTTTATAATTAGCAATCAGAATCAGCAGATTATTAATGAAATTTCCAAAAAAATCTTTTTTAGAAACTAAACTCCTCAGCTATTCAACATTGGGAATTATTGTTTTGGTAATTCTAAGTGTTTGGCTTTCAGGAAAAGGTTCTCATAGATCTTTATTTCTAAATTCTATTTTGTCAACTTCAATTTTAGCTGGTGCATTTTTTCTGTTCATCAGTTTGGGATTGTATTATGGGTTGAAATTAAAAGATAATGTTGGAAATGTTTTAAATCATGAAAGAATAAAAAAGGTTTCAGACAAAACACCAACAATTGATGGTTTTGACTTCGATCCTCCTGATATTGGAGACGGAATTGGAGGAATAATAGTTTCAATCATTGTTTGGTTCGTGTTTTCAATTATTATTACATTTTTATTTTATATTCTTGGAGTTTTCTTTTGGGCTGTAATTTTATTATTCATAGCAATGTTATATTGGATTTTTTTCCGAGCTTTACGTTTGGTATTTAAAAATTCAAGGCATTGTAAAGGAGATTTATTAAAAAGTTTAGCATTTGGATTTTTTTATTCATTTCTTTACATTTCATGGATTTATGGAATTATCTTTTTAGCTAATTATTTAAATTAAAAGAAACTCATAATTAACAACTTATAACGATTTTACCTTATGAAAATCATCGCTGTTATTCCTGCGCGTTACGAAGCAAGCCGTTTTCCGGGAAAATTAATGCAGATTTTAGGAGAAAAAACTGTAATTACGACAACGTACAAAAATGTTGTTGAAACAGGTTTGTTCGACGAAGTTTTTGTTGCTACTGATTCCGAAATTATTTTTAATGAAATTGAAAATAACGGCGGAAAAGCTGTCATGACAGGACAACACGAAACAGGAAGCGATAGAATTGCAGAAGCCGTACAAAATATTGATTGTGATATCGTTATCAATGTTCAGGGTGACGAACCGTTTCTTAAATTAGAGCCCTTAAAACAGTTAATTGAAGTTTTTAAAGAAGATGAAAATCAGGAAATTTCTTTAGCTTCATTAAAAATACAACTGACTGAAAAAGAAGAGATCGAAAATCCTAATAATGTAAAAGTTATTACTGACAACAGCGGTTTTGCTTTGTATTTTAGCCGTTCCGTGATTCCTTTTCACAGAGAAATCTCTTATGATGTAAGTTATTTTAAACATATTGGCGTATATGCTTTCAGAAAACATGCTTTACTTCAATTTTCAAAATTAGAAATGAAGCCATTGGAAATATCAGAAAAGATAGAATGCATCCGTTATTTAGAATATGGCATGAAAATCAAGATGATAGAAACAAATTTTGTCGGAGTTGGAATTGATACACCCGAAGATCTTGAGAAAGCCAGAAAATTACTGTCTAATTAATTGGTAAATTGTTAAACTGATACACGGATAAGTTAATAAAGCCTTATATTTGAATTTATAAATTGAATTAATGAAGAAATTACTTTTAGTATTCGTCCTGATTTATTCGCAAACTTTTTTTGCACAGACGGCAAAGGAAATCATAGAAAAAAACATCGAATTATCCGGAGGATTAACCAATTGGAAACTGTTAAATTCAGTATTACTTCAGGGAAAAGTAGTCTTAGGAATTAAAGATGAATATCCCATTAAAATTTTTCAGGAGCGTCCGAATCTTACCAAAACCGTTCTTACAATAAATAATAAAGAAACAGCCATTGAAGGCTACGACGGAAACAAAGGATATGCAATGAACTATGCAACCAATAAAGTTCAGGAATATCCAAATTATGTGCCGGAAAGTTTCGATAACGACTTCATAGACTGGGAAAATAAAGGTTTTGATGCAAAATATTTAGGAAAAGAAAAAGTAGGAGAAATCTACTGTCATAAAGTTGAATTGACGAAAAACGTAAATAAAAATTACTATTATTTCGACACCAAAACCTACATGCTTTTGAAAGAAATTAAGAAAGACGAAACCCTAAATTATTCTGATTACAAGAAAGTTGGAAACCTGGTGATGCCTTTCAGAATAGAATCTTCAAGCCCTAAAAAGGACGGAGATTATGTTATGTTAATTAATAAAATTGACATCAATAAAGTATTTCCTACGAATATTTTTAAATTTTAATTAAAGAAAATAAAATATACTAAAATGAAAAAGGTTTTCTTATTGATGCTTTCTTTCGTAGCATTTCTACAAAGTTGCACCAACCAAAAAAGTGAATTGTCTAAAACTAAAACCAACGAACTTATGGGAAAAACAATATACGATTTCAAAGTAAATGCTTTGGAAGAAGGTAAAGAGATCAACTTTGCAGATTTCAAAGGAAAGAAAATTCTTATTGTAAATACAGCTTCAGAATGCGGATTTACTCCACAATATGCTGATCTTGAGAAAGTTTATGAAGAATATAAAGATAAATTAGTAATTGTAGGTTTCCCTGCAAACAATTTTGGTGGACAGGAGCCAGGAACAAACACTGAGATCGGTGCTTTTTGTCAAAAAAATTATGGAGTAACATTTCCATTAGCTGCCAAAGTTTCAGTGAAAGGTGATGATACCGCTCCAATATTTAAATATTTAACTGAAAAAGATTTAAACGGAGTAAAAAATACAACCATTCTTTGGAACTTCACGAAATTTTTAATCGATGAAAATGGTAAATTAGTTGATAGTTTTATCAGTACTACAAAACCTACTGATCAGGCGATTACAAAATATTTGAAATAAAACAATTTTATAGCTATTTTTTCAATATGGATCTTCATGACAGGTTTGAAGCTAGTATAATTAGCGGAGCTATTGGTGATTCTTGGGGAAGTAGCTATGAAAATGAAATTTTAGTTGATGATTCTGAAATTTACTATCTAGGTAAAAAGGATATTAAATTTAGAAGGTGGCAAATAACTGATGATACTCAATTAACACTTGCTACTTGTGAAGTTTTATCAAATAAAGAATTTGATCCTGAAAAACTTATAGACAAGTTTATTGAATATTACAGGAGTAAAAAATTAATTGGATTGGGTTCTTCCACTCTTAAAGCAATTATTGATAAAGAAGCTGGTCTTCATTGGACACAATCAGGACGAACTGGAGATTATGCCGCAGGAAATGGTGCGGCAATGAGAATCGCTCCATTTGCGTTTTTCCAAAATATTACTAGAGAAAATATCTTTGATGCCTGTAAAATTACTCATAAAAATGATGAAGCTTTTGCAGGTGCTTTGGCTGTGTACTTATCTATAAAAGCAATTTTAAGTTCAGAATGGAATGGTATTAATAACCTTTTTGATATAATAATCCCTGAACTTCCCGATACCAATGTAAGAGATCGGTTAATTGATATAAATAATTATGATGCAACAGCTACAATTTCTGAGATTGCAAAATTAGGAAATAACGGATATGTTGTAAATTCTGTGCCTTTTGCTATTTTTTGTTCGACAAAAATTATTGATCTTGGATTAGAAAAAATATTTCAGGAAATAATAAATTCTGGTGGAGATACAGATACTAATGCTTCTATTGCAGGACAAATTACAGGAGCATTAATTGGAACTGATAATATACCAGAGCAATTATTAATTAAGCTTAAAAATTTAAATGAATACAATTGGATTAAAGAAATTATTAATAAAACTAAATTAAGTATTATTTAATCTTCTATTAATTACTCTTCTCCGCAAAGCAAAAAATATTACCCAACTTAATACTCGAATAACCATTACTTTTTATTTTAGCAGAATTAATCATCGCTTTGGCTAAAATATCTGTCGGAAGCGGTTTCTGACTTTCCAAAAGTCCTAATTTATTAGCAAATTTTATAATTCTGCTTCCAAGAACTTCTCCGGTTCTTTCGGAATCTTTTCTTTCTAACATTCCGGGTTTGAAGATTGTAATTTTATTGAAATGTAACTGTTTTACAGCTTCTTCCAGTTCTCCTTTCATTTTAGAATAGAAAATTTTAGACTTAGAATTAGCTCCATAAGCAGAAACTAAAACATAATCATCAACCTCATTTTCTTTTGCAGCTTTTGCAAATTCATATTGATAATCGAAATCAACTTTTCTTTGAGCCTCTTTACTTCCTGCGCTTTTCAAAGTCGTTCCAAGACAGGAAAAAGCAACATCACCTTTTACGGAATCTTTCCATTCATTAGGTTTTTCGAAATCAACGACATGAACTTTCAATTTATTATCCTGAATATCAATAGGTTTTCTCACAAAAACATTTACTTCTTCAAAATCTTTATCGTTAAGTAACTGATTAACCAAATCTTTTCCTGTAGCACCTGTAGCGCCGATTACCAAAGCTTTCATATTAAATATTTTAAGGTGGATGATGTTTCTTTCTTAAATTTACTAAATTTGAAATTAATATCAACGATCATTAATCACTTATCATTTATTAAAATTCATGGATGCCAACGAAATACTAGATTATTGCCTAGCAAAAAAAGGAGTTACAGAAACATTTCCTTTTGACAATGAAACACTTGTGATGAAAGTAGGAACAAAAATGTTCTTATTGATGGGACTTGAAAGACAGCCGTTAGGAATCAATGTAAAAACAGATCCGGAATGGAGTGCAGAACTTCGCGAGCAACATCCACAAATTACAGGCGCATTTCATATGAATAAAACGCATTGGAATTCGGTTTCTGTAGATGGATTAAAAAGAGATTTGATCTTTAAACTAATCGATCATTCTTATGAATTGGTATTTAATTCATTAACAAAGAAAGCAAAAGAGGAAATTGTAAATAGTTAGAAATTAAACTCTTGGGTTAATTTTTTATCTTTATCCAATCTTTCAACTAATTTTTCCAGCCCTTCGAATTTAATTTCCTCATGAAGAAAATCTCTGAATTTCACTGTGATATTTTCATCATAAATATCTCCGTCAAAATCAAGGATATAAACTTCTACAGTTAATTTTTCTCCGTTTACGGTTGGATTGGTTCCAACGCTTAACATTCCTTTATATTGTTGATTTTTAATGAAAACTTCAACGATATAAGCTCCTTTTTTAGGTAAAAGTTTGATAGTTTCAGTTCCGATATTGGCTGTAGGATAGCCGATTGTTCGTCCTAATTTTTTCCCATGAACCACCGTTCCGGAAACAGAGTAGGAGTAACCCAACATTTCGTTGGCTTCCTTAATATTACCTGTTAAAAGTGCATTTCGGACTTTCGTAGAACTGATATTGTTCTCATGAATATTGATAGCTTCCATTTGTTCAACCTCAAAATCTAATTCTTTAGATAATTTTTGAAGCAATTCAAAGTTTCCGCTTTTATTTTTTCCGAAAGAATGATCATAACCTATAATTAAATACTTTACATTTAATTTTTCAACTAAAATCTGACGAACGAATTCTTCACCCGTTAAGTTTCTAAACTCTTCATCAAATTCTTTAAGGAATAAATTATGGATATTATATTTTTCCATTAATGATTTTTTTTCCTCTAGAGTATTTAGAAGCTTTAAATCTTCATTTGGATTAAATATAAAACGCGGATGTGGCCAAAAAGTAAGGATAGCAGTCTCTAAATTGTTCTCTGAACCTACTTTTTGTAATTCATCGATAATACTTTTATGCCCCAGATGCACCCCATCAAACATACCTAAAGACAATGCTAGAGGCTTTTGAGAAGAATAATCACTAAAATTCTTGAAAACTTTCAAAACGGAAAAATTTTGACTGCAAATATAAAGCCTTTAAAATGATCTATTATAATATAGTAAGAGTTATTTTCAATAAGAAAATTCGATAAATTATTAATTTGAAAACAGGTTGATTTAAAATATTCTAAATGAATATCAATATTAATTGTTAAATATTTAAATATAGACCTGAAATCTGCAATTTTAGATACAAGTCATCTCAACTCAATCCTAAATCTTAATTCCTTTTGTTTAATACGAAAAGCATGATAAAAATCTTTTTTTTAGCAATTGCGGGTTTGGTAAGAATCATTATATTTGCACCAAGAAAAAATTTAGCAATGGCAAACCAAATTAAAGGAAAAATTTCTCAAATTATTGGTCCTGTAATCGACGTAGTATTTAAAGATGTGGAAGCAATTCCAAGTATTTATGATGCATTGGAAATTACAAAAGGAAACGGTGAAAAAGTAGTCTTAGAGGTAGAACAACATATTGGTGAAGATACTGTAAGATGTATCGCAATGGATGCTACAGACGGTCTTCAAAGAGGGCAGGATGTGATCGGATACGGAAATCCTATTACTATGCCAATCGGTGATGCCGTGAACGGAAGACTATTCAACGTTGTTGGTGATGCTATCGACGGGCTTCAAAATATTTCTAAGGAAGGTGGTCTTCCAATTCACAGACCAGCTCCAAAATTTGATCAACTTTCAACTTCTGCAGAAGTTTTATTCACAGGTATTAAAGTAATCGACTTAGTTGAGCCTTACGCAAAAGGAGGTAAAATTGGTTTGTTCGGTGGTGCAGGTGTAGGTAAAACAGTATTGATCCAGGAGTTGATTAACAATATTGCAAAAGGACACGGAGGTCTTTCTGTTTTCGCCGGAGTAGGTGAAAGAACGAGAGAAGGAAATGACCTTTTGAGAGAGATGCTAGAATCAGGTATTATTAAATACGGTGATGATTTCATGCACTCTATGGAAAACGGAGGTTGGGATCTTTCTAAAGTAGATTTAGAAGCTATGAAAGAATCTAAAGCTGCATTCGTTTTCGGACAAATGAACGAGCCACCAGGAGCAAGAGCTAGAGTAGCACTTTCTGGTCTTACATTAGCTGAGTATTACAGAGATGGAGGTGAAACTGGACAAGGTAGAGACGTACTTTTCTTCGTAGACAACATCTTCCGTTTTACACAAGCTGGTTCTGAGGTATCTGCACTTCTTGGTCGTATGCCATCTGCGGTAGGTTATCAACCAACATTGGCATCTGAAATGGGTGCAATGCAGGAAAGAATTACTTCAACTAAAAATGGTTCAATTACTTCAGTACAGGCGGTTTACGTACCTGCGGATGACTTAACTGACCCGGCTCCGGCAACAACGTTTGCTCACTTGGATGCAACAACAGTACTAGATAGAAAAATTGCTTCATTGGGTATTTATCCAGCAGTAGATCCATTGGCTTCAACGTCAAGAATCTTGGCTCCGGAAATTATCGGTGAAGAGCATTATAACTGTGCTCAGAGAGTAAAAGAAATTCTTCAAAGATACAAAGCGCTTCAAGATATTATCGCGATCCTTGGTATGGAAGAACTTTCTGAAGAAGATAAATCTGTTGTTTACCGTGCTAGAAAAGTTCAGAGATTCTTATCTCAGCCTTTCCACGTAGCTGAACAGTTTACAGGTATTCCGGGATCATTGGTAGATATCAAAGATACTATCAAAGGATTTACAATGATTATGGACGGTGAATTAGATCACTTACCAGAAGCTGCTTTCAACTTGAAAGGAACTATCGAAGAAGCTATCGCAGCAGGACAAAAAATGTTAGCTGATAACGCTTAATTAAAAATATAGAATAAAGGAAAAAGAGTAAAGATATTTCTCACTCTTTTTTCTTTTCTCTTTACTCTTTAATCTGAGAAACAAAATGAATATAAAAATTTTAACACCAGAATACGTAGTTTTTGAAGGAGAAGTAGACTCAGTATTATTGCCTGGAAAAGATGGTGAATTTCACATCATGAAAAACCACGCAGGAATCGTTTCTTCTTTGATCGGCGGTAAAGTAAAGCTTTTTACTCCATCTATTGATGAAGCTTTTGCTAAAAACTTAACTAAAGAAAATGAGAAAGACTCTGTTTTTTCTTATTCAATCAAAAGCGGTGTTGTAGAATTTAATCATAATAAAGGAATCATCCTTTGCGAATAATTAAATGAAAAGCTAAATATATTTTCAAAAAGTGTAACTTTGGTTACACTTTTTTTATGTCATGTAAAAATCTGATTCTATGAAGAAAAATATAATCATGTTGTTTACAATTTTGAGTATTTTCCTTAATGCCCAAAGTATTAAAACTAAAAGAGGAATTGTAAGTCTTGATGGAGTGCATGTTGCAAAAATTTCCAATAAATCAAATGAATATACTTTTTTAGATTTAAAGGAAACTCCGATTTATACAATGCAATTTATTGATAAAGGTATAGTTGATTCTGTAAGAGATAGTTACATTACTCTCAATCGTGTTTACAACAGAGATAAAACACTGGATCTGGATTATATTTCGCCATCTGCATTTTCGGGTGAAGAAAAATCGGCAGTATACACTTCAATAAAAGGATTGAAAATTATCGATGAAAGAGGGATCAATATTAAAAATTTAGATGACATTTTTAAAAATCCACCTAAAAGAAAGCTTGATTCTAAAACCAAAGATGCTTACACAACAAGAAGCAAAATTGATAGACTGAAAATTGAGATCAATAATGTTGGTGAAATCCTCAGCAATGGAGTTCCGGTAGGATATTTTACCAATTTACCGGTAAGTTTCGGTTCTGATGATACCGTTTCTGAGAAATCTTTTTTGGATATTGAGATCTATGATGCTAAGAGTAAGTACATTGGAAAGTATATTACAACAACAAAACAGATTAAAACTGCTGGTGGAAAGACTTTCACTCTTTACAGGGAAATGTCTGGAAGAGCTTCAATTTTAAAGTTTCCTACCTACAAAGCTATCGCAGAAAGA
Source organism: Chryseobacterium sp. GW823-FHT05E08 (assembly GCF_058795655.1). Lineage (NCBI taxonomy): Bacteria > Pseudomonadati > Bacteroidota > Flavobacteriia > Flavobacteriales > Weeksellaceae > Chryseobacterium > Chryseobacterium sp. GW823-FHT05E08. Next base: position 514,990 of record NZ_JBXAHY010000001.1, read on the forward strand.
ATGGCTATAATGGATCCGAGCTTTATTAAAATTCAGGATAAAGTTACTGTAGGAGAGGTTGTAAAAGATGGTGTTCAAAAATAAAAAGATCAATAGGAACGTGCTTTAGCCCGTTTAAATAAGGAATAAATTCAATTGGCTTTAGCCAAAATCTATAAAAAACTCTTGAAAATTAATTTTCAAGAGTTTTATTTTTCCATTCATTTTGTCATTCCGTAGGAATCTTATCATAGTTTTGCCAAAATTGGAATTTAGATTCCTACGGAATGACAAACTAAATGTATATTTTAATGATATTAAACCTTAAAACTATAAACTCAAAACAACTCCATTATCTTTAAGCTGTTGCATTGGTTTTGAAAACCAAAATAATTCAAAGTCTTCTAAATTTTCTTCAAACTGAATCTTCAATTGTTGAAGTGTAATTTTTTTTGCGTTATCAGTAGAATTTTCTTTAAGCGTTTTTATCAGCCATTCTGCTTTTTCCTGCTCCAAATCTATTTTTACTATATTGGTTTTTAAATGGAATGTAAGTTGTGTATACGCCCATGAATTCTGCTTTTTTGTTTTTATGTAATTCTCAGCGATTACGTTTTTGTCCAGAAAAACAATCTTTGAATTTCCTTTAAATTTAAAATCATCTTGTTCCAAAAGACAATCGTGAATATAATCGGGATGAATCGTTGTTTTCGGAATTTTAAAATCAAACCAATCATTTAGCGGAATTTCAAAATTAATTCCGTGCATATAATTGAAAAGAGATTTTTTTAAACCAAAACTAAATTTGCTATGATCAATTCCCGTTTTGTCTGTAAAATCAATATCATTATTGGCAAATAAGATTTCCTGCTTTATTGGAGTAACTCCAAATTCCTCAGGATTCAATCCGACAGGCGAGTGGGCAGTCATTGCAAACTGATGCCAAAATCCACTTTGTAGAATTCCCATTTCGAATAACTGTCGAACCATTTCTAAAGAGTCAATCGTTTCCTGAATGGTTTGGGTAGGGTAGCCATACATCAGGTAAGCATGAACCATAATTCCTGCTTCAGTAAAGTTTCTTGTAACCTTAGCAACCTGTTCTACGGAAATTCCTTTATCGATTAATTTTAGCAGTCGATCACTTGCAACTTCAAGTCCACCCGAAACGGCAACACAACCGGAAAGTTTCAATAAAAAGCAGAGATCTCGCGTAAAACTTTTTTCAAAACGAACATTTGTCCACCAAGTCACGACAAGGTTTCTTCGTAGAATTTCCAACGCAACTTCTCGCATCAAAGCGGGTGGAGCTGCTTCATCTACAAAATGGAATCCTGTTTCGCCTGTTGTAGCGATCAATTCTTCCATTCTGTCAACCAAAATTTTGGCAGAAATGGGTTCGTAAATTTTAATGTAATCTAAAGAAATATCACAAAAAGTACATTTTCCCCAATAGCAACCGTGCGCCATCGTTAATTTATTCCATCTTCCGTCGCTCCATAAGCTGTGCATCGGATTGGCAATTTCAATAACGGAAATATATTTATCAAGCTGTAAATCAGTATAGTCGGGAGTTCCGATATCTGCCTGTTTATAATCGTGTCTTTTAGAATTATTTTTATAAGTAACTTCTTGATTTTCAATTAAAAAAGTTCTTTTGAATTCTGCTGCTTCAACTTCAATATTAATGTTTTCATGAAGCAATTCAATTGGAAGTTCACCATCATCCAACGTAATAAAATCAAAAAATTCAAAAACTCTTTGGTCTTTGATTTCTCGTAATTCTGTATTCGGAAAACCGCCACCCATGGCTGTTTTGATGTGAGGATAATTTTCTTTGATGAACTTTGCACATCTAAAAGAAGAGTATAAATTTCCCGGAAAAGGGATTGAAAAACAGATCAAATTTGGCTGAACAAGTTCGATTTTCTCTTGAAGAATTTTTAATGTAAAATCATCAATAAATGTTTGATTATCTGATAGTTTTAAATATAATTCATCAAAAGAATTGGCACTTTTTCCTAAACGTTCCGCATATCTGCTGAAACCAAAATCTGAATCCACATTTTCAACAATATAATCAGATAAATCTTCTAAATATAAGGTAGCCAAATGCTTAGCTTTATCCTGAAGTCCCATATTTCCGAAAGCGTATTCCATATCATCCAATTGATTGAAACGGGAAGCTTCTGGAAGGAAATTCATTGAACAAACCTGTCTTGCCAATGTAGGATTTTTACCTTGCAAAAATGAAATAACCTGATCTATTGTTTTTAAATATTCTTCTCTTAAAGCAAAAATTCTCTGGGAGTTTTCTGAAATATTTTGAAGATCAATTTCTGTATTAAAAATTTTCTGAATTCCGTCTTTTGAAAATAATTCCAAAATAACCTCAATCCCCAAATCAATCTGATAGCTAGAAATATTTTTTGTGTTCAAAAAACCTTTGATATAAGCCGTCGCGGGATAAGGAGTGTTAAGTTGGGTAAAAGGCGGAGTGATAAGAAGTAGATCTTTCAACAGTAAATTTTTTGTAAAGTTATTTTAAATATTTTAAATTTTATGAATGGGCAATTTTTTTACTTCCCGCCAGAACATTAAGAATGACTCCAAAAAGAATTAATGAAATTCCAATGAATAAATTAAAGGTAAATTTTTCATGAAAAATCATAACGCTCACCATCACAGCAACCACCGGTTCTAAAGCTCCTAGAATTGCAGCAGGAGTCGAACCAATACTTTTAATCGCATACACCAAACATAAAGTTGAGATGACCGTAGTCAGAAACGCGAAAATAGTCAGGTTAAAAAAAACAGCTGTTGATGGAATTTCAAAAGATTCTTTTCCTATCAATGCTTTAATCATAAAAAATCCTGAAGTAAAAAGCATGGAATAAAAGGAAAGCTTAAACCCTGAAACTTTAATATTTGATTTATTGACAATAATAATATAAAGTGCATAAAATAAAGAACTTAACATTACAATTCCAAGTCCTGCATAATTGATTTCCAAGCCTTTTCCTTTCAAACATAAAATAATTACGCCTGTAAAAGCAAAAAGTAAGGATAAAATGGAAAGTTTTGTGAGCTTCTCTTTATAAAAGAAAAACATGATCAATGCTACTATGACTGGATAAATGAAAAGCACGGTTGAAGCAATTCCGGCCGTAAGATAATCGTATCCTAAAAATAATAGTTCGGAAGAAAATGCATAGCATGTTCCCAATGCGGCTAAAATTAATCCTTCTTTTTTATTGATAGAAAGATTCTCTTTAGAATAGAGTAAATATCCACCAATCATTAAGGCTGAAAATAAAAATCTATAAAATAAAGTAATATCTAACGAAAAATGTGCTTGCTTCACAGGCAAGATAAAAATCGGAATCAAACCATATGAAACCGCTGAAATAATTCCTAAAGCATAACCCTTAATCTTCATTACTCTTATTTTATAAAAAACCACTGAAAATGATCAGTGGTTTTTTGTATTTATATGATGATATCGAAATTACATTTGTTTGTACTCGATGTTCATCTGTTTTTCCATTTCTGCGTAGGCTCCTGAATTTAATTTTTCTTTGATGCCATCAAAAGCAGCTAAAGTTTCATTAATTTCAGAATCTGTATGTGAAGCTGTAGGAATTAATCTTAATAAAATCATTCCTTTTGGAATCACGGGATATACAACAACTGAAGTAAATACACCGTAATTTTCTCTTAAATCTTTTGCTAAAAGAGTAGCTTCAATTGTAGTTCCTTCAATAAAGACAGGAGTTACACAAGTGTTTGTGTTTCCAAGGTTGAAACCTCTTTCTTTTAGTCCGCTTTGAAGTTTATTTACGTTTTCCCACAATTTATCTTTAATTTCCGGGCGAGTTCTCAATAATTCCAATCTTTTCAAACCTCCGATTACCATTGGCATTGTTAAAGATTTAGCAAAAATCTGAGAACGAAGATTGTATTTTAAGAATCTGATGATCGTTTCATCTCCCGAAAGAAATGCTCCAAAACCTGCCATAGATTTAGCAAAAGTTGAGAAATATACATCGATCTGATCCTGGCAGCCTTGCTCTTCACCTGCTCCAGCTCCGGTTTTACCCAAAGTTCCGAAACCATGTGCATCATCAACCAACAATCTGAAGTTGAATTTTGATTTCAAATCACAAATCTCTTTCAGTTTCCCCTGCATTCCTCTCATTCCGAAAACACCTTCAGTGATTACCAAAATTCCGCCTCCGTTTTCTTCTGCTACTTTAGTTGCTCTTGCTAAGTTTTTTTCTAAACTTGCAATATCATTATGTTTGAACGTAAAACTTTTTCCCATATGAAGACGAACTCCATCTACAATACAAGCGTGAGAATCAGCATCATAAACAATCACATCGTGTCTTGTAACCAATGCATCAATAGCCGAAACCATTCCCTGGTAACCGAAATTTAAAAGATAAGCAGACTCTTTTTGAGTAAATTCTGCCAATTCTTTTTCCAATTGTTGATGTTGTTGTGTTTCACCAGACATTGCTCTTGCACCCATCGGATAAAACATTCCGTATTCTGCAGCAGCTTTTGCATCAGCTTCTAAAACTTCCGGATGGTTACAAAGACCTAAATAGTCATTCGCACTCCAGAAAATTACATCTTTACCCTGAAATTTCATTCTTGGACCAATCGGACCTTCCAATTTTGGGAAAACAAAATATCCTTCTGCATAATCTGCAAATTGTCCCAATGGACCTGGATTTTGTTTAATACGATCAAAAATATCTAACATTTTATTAATATTTAAGTAAAAAAGCCTTCTGTAATCTACAAAAAAGGCTTGATTTGTATAAAATTATTTATTCTTATTTAATGAATTCTGTCTTGAAAACTTCATCATAGTTGTGTACACAATTATTAACGAAACCTTGCTCAGCCATCCATTTATCACTGTAAACTTTGGTGATATATCTTGAACCGTGGTCAGGATAAATTAAAACAACCACATCATCTTTAGAAAATTCGTGAGACTGTGCATATTGTATTAATCCCTGAGTTACTGCTCCTGTTGTATAACCTCCCATAATTGCTTCTTTTAAAGCGATTTCACGGGTTCTGTAGGCAGACATTTCATCATTCACTCTTACAAATTCGTCTACTTTGTCAAAAAGCAGGGCAGAAGGGATCAAATTTTTTCCCATTCCTTCGATCTGGTAAGGATGAACGTCTTCTTTGTGAATTTCTCCTGTTTCGTGGTAGCTTTTTAAAATAGAACCATCAGCATCAACACCAATAATCTTGATGTTGGGATTTTTTTCCTTTAAAAACTTAGCCGAACCGGATAACGTTCCACCTGTTCCAGTGCATGCAAAAAGGTGAGTGATCTTACCTTCTGTTTGCTCCCAAATTTCAGGTCCAGTACTTTGATAATGTGCATCAATATTCAACTCATTAAAATACTGATTGATATAAACTGAATTTGGCGTTTCTGAAGCAATTCTTTTTGCTACTTCATAATATGATCTTGGATCGTCCGCAGGTACATTCGCAGGACATATATATACAATAGCTCCAAGTGCTTTAAGATAAGCAATTTTTTCTGGCTTGGTTTTGTCACTTACCGCAAGAATACATTTGTATCCTTTGATGATGCAAACCATTGCAATAGAAAATCCGGTATTTCCTGATGTGGTTTCAACCACTACAGAATCCTCCTTTAATAAACCTTTTTTCTCAGCGTTATCAATAATATGAAGTGCGATTCTATCTTTAGTGGAATGTCCAGGATTATATGATTCTAACTTGGCATAAACGGTTGCAGGAATATCTTTCGTCACAGCATTTAGCTTCACCATAGGCGTGTTCCCTATTAGGCCAAGGATATTATCGTAAACATTACTCATTATTTGTTATTTTTCAATAAAAATCTGACCGCAAAAATACAAAAAAATAAATAATTTCTAAACTTTTGTTTGATTTGTAAGCATTGTTTACTAAATATTCTTTCTTTCTTTTGCAATCTAGCTCTACTATGTTCGCAAATACTGCGCCATTTTTTTTAAATTTTGTTAAAATCGACACAGAATCATATAAAAGCCTTATTTTCGCGTAATTGATTTAATACTATGAAAAATTGGACTTTTAGGCAATGGAACACCATTTTAGGATGGGTGATTTTCGTCATTGCATTTTTCACGTACTTGTCAACTATTGAACCTAATTTTAGTTTTTGGGATTGTGGTGAGTACATTTCTTCTGCAGTAAAATTAGAAGTAACGCATGCTCCCGGAGCGGCTTTATTTCAAATAGTGGGTGCTGTGGCAGCCATTTTTGCATTTGGAAAAGGTGAAAATTATTCTATTGTAATCAATGCAATGTCTGCATTGTTTAGTGCGTTAACGATTTTATTCTTGTTCTGGACGATCACGCATTTCGTGAGAAGACTCTTGAATAAGGATTTTGAAGAAATTACGAAACATCAGGAAATCTCTATCCTTTTTGCCGGAATGGTGGGAGCTTTATGCTTCACGTTCTCAGATACATTCTGGTTTTCGGCGGTGGAAGGGGAAGTTTATTCGATGGCTTCAATGTTTACAGCACTTTTGGTCTGGTTGATCACGAAATGGGAAAATGAGTACAAAGCAGTTGATAATGAAAGATGGATTATCCTTATTTTCTTTATTTTAGGAATGTCTGTTGGGGTGCACATGATGTGTATGTTGGCGATTCCTGCAGTTTGTTTAGTATATTATGCTAGAAATTATAAGTTCACTTGGAAAAATTTCCTTTGGGCTAATGCGATAACATTAGGAATTTTAATTATTGTTTTCAAAATTATCTTCCCGTTGATTATGTCAATGTTTGGTAAGTTGGAAATTTTCTTTGTTAATGGTTTAGGACTTCCTTTCCATTCAGGAACTATTGTTGCGTTTATTTTAATGGTGACGATCTGCTATTTCATTATTAAATATGCCAGAAGAGCAAAAAAGAATATTTATCAGACGGCTGCACTTTCTGTAGTTTATATGATGATTGGTTTCTCTTGTTGGATGGTAATTCCTATCAGAGCGAATGCAAATCCTCCAATGAACCTTAACGATCCTGATACGGCGATCGGTATGTTGGATTATTATAACAGAGTTCAGTACGGAGATTGGCCAACAATTTACGGTCAAAACTACACAGCTTTCCTTGATGCGAACGGAATTGAGAAAAATGAAGACGGAAGTTTCAAGACGACTAAAACTGGAGATATTTACGAAAAAGACGAAAAAACAGGAACATACAGAAAAACTGGCGACAGATTCAATTATGTTTTCAGTAAGTCTCAGGTAAGTTTAATGCCAAGGATGTTTAATGAAGATAAAGATGTAATGGCAAATTACATTTCTATGTATGGAGCTCCGGATTTTACTTTTAATTATGCAAACGAAGATGTTGCAGATAGCCCTCAGGCTAAGCAGATCTTTGACGAATTGAGAGGTAAATATGAAGATAAAAGCATCACAGCAGCCGATTATTTAAAGGTAAAACCTTATAACTTGATCAATGTTCAAAAGCCTTCATTAGCTCAGAATATGGATTATTTCTTCACTTTCCAGAACGGATATTACTTTGTAAGATACCTGATGTGGAACTTTGTAGGTAGACAAAACGACCTTGAAGGAAGCTATGAAGATACCAAAGGAAACTGGATCTCAGGAATTTCTGCGATAGATAATGCAAGATTAGGAAATCAGGATGCAATGCCTGCAAAATTCAAAAATGAAAGTACGGTTGCGTTTTTCTTTTTACCATTAATTTTAGGTTTAATAGGATTCTTTTTCCAATTAAACAGAGACTTCGGAAGATTTTACGCAATATTATCTTTATTTATATTAACAAGTGTCGGAATTGTTTTCTACACAGGAGTAAAACCTTTCGAACCAAGAGAAAGAGATTACGCAATGGTAGGCTCGTTCTACGCTTTTGCAATCTGGATCGGGATGGGTGCCGGAGCAATTTTATGGTTCCTTCAGGCTAAAGTAAAATCTAATGTCGCAAATATTGTTGCAGGAGTAGTTTTATTGGGAGTACCTTTTATGATGGGCTTCCAGAACTATAATGTACATGACAGAAGCAACAGATATACGGCTTACGATTATTCTTATTCAGTATTAAAATCATTACCGAAAGAAGATATTTTATTTGTTTACGGAGATAATGATACGTATCCGGTTTGGGCAATTCAGGAGACTGAAAATTTCAGAGATGATGTAAAAGTGGTCAACTTTACCTTAGCTTCAACTCCTTGGAATATCGATCAGATCAAGAGAAAAACATACAACGCGAACGCTATTCCAAGTCAATTGACACACGATGACTATAGAGATGGTGTGAACGACCAAATCTATCTGATGAAAAAAGATGATTGGGAGGGAATTTTCTCAATGCTAAAAGAGCAGGGCGCACCCGCAACTGAGTTTGCAGAATTTAGAAAATATCTTACTCAGGATTCAATGACGATGAAGGAGGCAATGACCTTTATCAAGCAAAAGTCTGCAACAAAAGACGAACTTTTAAAAATGTATTTCGGAGAAGAGAAATTTGAAAAATATAATATTCTACCGGTTAACAAATTCATTTTACCTGTAAATAAAGACAACGCTTTAAGAGCCGGAATCATCAATCAGGCTGATCTTCCGAACACGGCAAATCAGATCATGATTAGTTATAAAGGAAATACGCTTTTCAAAAACAACTTAATTATGCTTGATATTTTGGCTAATTTTGATTGGAAAAGACCGATTAACTTCTCTTCAGGAGGTATTTATGACAGCGAAAATATTTTCTATCTTGATGAATATCTTCAGTTTGATGGTTTCAGCTACAGATTAGTTCCTATTCATACGCCACAGACTCCGGATGGGGAAATGGGAAGAGTAGATGCCAATTCTTTATATAATGTGGTGAAAAACTTCAGATGGGGTAATTTCAAGAACTTAAATGTTCATTTTGATGAGACCGCAACGTCTAACATTATGAGCTACAGAAGTTCTGCAAGTAGAGCTGCATCAGCATTAGCTTTAGGTGGACAAAAAGCAAAAGCAATTGAATTATTAGATTTAGCTTCAAAAGAAATTCCGGCTGAAAAATATAATGATCCTCGTTCTTTAAGTTCAATGGTTTACGGATATATCGTTGCAGGACAAGAGAAAAAAGCATTACAATTGGCGGAAACTTTGAAAAAAGGAATTTTTGAAGAATATGACTATTATTCAAGTCTTACTCCTTATGAGCAGCAGTTTGTAAGAAGACAAATGAGAACAAAACCAATGGAATATTCATTAGTTGTTTCAGGTGTTACGGACGCTTATGTGAAAATCGGACAGAAAGATAAAGCTTATAATTACCTTGTAAAATCTATTGAACCGATTGATAAAAAATTCAATAGATTTGTTGAAAATCTTAAAGAAATGGGTAAAGAAAAAGCGATGAAAGAATCTGAAAATATTCAAAAAATAACGCCTTTCTATCAATATTTATTTGATGTTATGCAGCCTTTCGATTCTACCTATTCAAAAGAAAAAGAAGAGCAGATCACAACGTCAATTATCAAAGCAACACAATAATCAAAACGAATTTTTGAAAAAATGATGAATATTTTAAAAAAAACAAATTTTCCCTTTACTGTTTTTTTAATAGCAATCGTTACATGGATATTTTTAGCTGTAGCGGTATTTTTAATAAATAAATATGTGGTATTTACCGGAAACAATCTATTATTTCCGTTTTCGGTAATCTATCCATCCTCATTTCTAATAATAGGCAGTTTATTCTGCCTATTATTTTTGGGTACAGGGCTCTTGGCTTACCAATATCATCCAAAGCTCAATTTCTTTGTGATATATATGATCTGCGCTTTATTAATCATATTTGGGAATATGGGGCAGGGAAATGTAGATATTGCATTTTTACAACCTTTCTACCTTAAAGGAAGGCAGTATTACTCCGACGCCATCAATATTACAGATTGGAGATTATGGATATTGAATTTCAATCATAATTTAGAGTCTTTCCAGATGCATACACGCACACATCCACCTTATACAACTTTGATTCACTATGCTTTTCTTGAGCTGTTTAATGGAAGCATATTAGGATTGAGCTTGTCATTTCTGATAATCTCACTTTGTAGTTTTCCGTTAATGAATTTATTAATGAAAAACTTTAGGTTTGATAAAACGAAAAGGAAATTTTTATTGATATTATTCGCTGTAATTCCATCAGTAAATATCTATCTTTTGGTTTCTATTGATGCTTTAGTTCTTACTTCAACTTTATTATTTTTATGCGGAATTTCTACGATTTTCATTAAAAATAAATTGAGCTTTTTAGGAATTTTAATGAGTGTTTCGGGATTAATTCTTACCAATATGCTAACGTTCTCAGGACTGTTTTTATTTGCTTTTCTTGGGCTTTTAGTGTTGGTAACATTGTATAAAAAGCAGTATTCTGTTTTTTTTAGCTCAATCATTTGTCTCGTTTTAACGGTAGCTTTCTTCTATGGAAGTTATGAAGTTACAGGAAGCAATCATTGGGAAACTTTTAGAGAAGCTAGCCATTCTGAAAATCCAAATGGTTTTATGTTACTGCATTCGCCTGTTGTCTATTTCTTCACAAGATTGGAGGATATTGGAGAGATTTTAATTTTCCTTTCTTTTGCTTATATGGCCTTATTTTTTAGCTTTAAAAATGAAAATTTAGGATTATTTTCAGATAAACAAGTTAATATTTTTTCATTCGCTGGAATCGCAGCTTTAGGAGTAATGTTCCTTACAGGCGCTTATGGAACGGGAGAAACAGCGAGAGCCTGTTTGTATATCGTACCGTTTTTTCTGTTATTTTTGAAAGAATTAAACAATAACAGAACCCTTAAAGTATTATACATTCTTTGCTTATTACAGACGTTCGGAATGCAACTTATAGGCAATTATTATTGGTAAAAACATAAACTATGAAATACTGTGCTTTTCTTCGTGGCGTGAATGTAAAAGGAACTAACATGAAAATGGCAGACGTTTGTCAGGTTTTCAAAGATGCTGGAATGGAAGATATTAGTTCAATTCTAGCTTCGGGAAATATTGTTTTTTCGTCTGATAAAAAAGCGGATGATTTAAAGAAAATCCTTGAAAAAGCAATGTCAGAGCATTTTTCTTACGAAGCATTTTTATTCATAAAATCTCAGGATGAAACAGAATCTTTTTGGAAGAACAATCCATTTGAAAAGAATGAAAACTTGCATATTTACACTTTTGTAGGAAGTTCGGAAGTTGAAAATATTTTAATGAAAGAGTTTGAAAATGCTGCAAAAACAGAAGACGAAAAAGGAGAAATCGTCAATAATATTTTTTATTGGCAGGTTCCAAAAGGAAATACATTAGACTCAACTTTCGGGAAAATTTTAGGCAAAAAAAGTATGAAAGATCAGTTTACAAGCAGGAATATCAATACTTTTGAGAAGATTCTTAAAAAGATGAACTAAATCTTTTATTTAATTTTACTGTTGATTACATTTGTTAGCTAATTATAGTTTATTATGAAATATTCAAAGGAATACACGGTTAAAGATGAACATATTTATGTACAGGGAATTATGGATGGATTGTATTATCCGTTTTATATGGAGTACTGCAGACATTCTTTCATTGACGAAGTTTTAGGCTTTAATCTGGAAAATGAAGCAAAAAACGGAGTCAATATGGTTTTATCTGAATATACGATCAACTTTGTCAGATCATTAAAAAAAGATGATGTTATTACAGTAACATGTGAATTGCACCGCGACAAAAATAATATTCCTAAATTACACTTTAAGCAATCTATTATTTTGAATAATAAAGTGGTAACAAAAGCAGTTTTTTCAGGTACATGTGTTCCTGCGACGGGAGGGCGACCATTTATTCCGGAAACATTAAAAACAATCATTGAAAATGCTCCTGTTTTAGAGTAAATAAATCTCTATGAGTAAATTTTTCTTGTTTTTAAATTCTTTGGAATACTGAATTATAATCGGCGAAGGATAGATTATGGTAAAACCATCAAATAATTTCCGATTCTGAAACTTTATAAGTATTTTTACTGAACTTTTAATTTACAATAAAATGATTCAGTATTTAGATAATATCCACCACAAAGATTCCAAAAACTTTTTCCTTATTGCCGGACCTTGTATTATTGAAGGTGAAGACATGGCATTAAGAATTGCCGAAAAAGTAATTGAATTAACCAATAAATATAACATTCCCTACATTTTCAAAGGAAGCTTCAAAAAAGCCAACAGAAGTAGAGTAGACTCTTTTACGACGATTGGCGAAGAAAAATCTTTGGAAATTCTTAAAAAAGTAGGTGAAACTTTTAATATTCCTACAACGACAGATATTCACGAGAACGAACATGCTGCTTTGGCGGCTCAATATGTTGATGTTCTACAGATTCCGGCATTTTTGGTACGTCAGACAGACTTATTAATTGCTGCAGCAAAAACGGGAAAATGTGTTTCTCTGAAAAAAGGACAATTTCTTTCTCCGGAATCAATGAAATTTGCAGTTCAGAAAATTACAGATTCTGATAATCAAAAAGTTGCAATTATTGAAAGAGGAAATTCTTTCGGATATACAGACTTAATCGTTGACTACAGAGGAATTCCAACGATGAGAGAATATGCACCTGTTATTCTGGATGTTACGCATTCTCTTCAACAGCCCAATCAAAGTTCAGGAGTTACTGGTGGAAGACCGGATCTTATCGAAACTGTTGCAAAAGCAGGAATCGCAGTAGGTGCAGACGGAATTTTTATCGAAACTCACCCAACACCGGAAACCGCATTATCAGACGGAGCCAATATGTTGAGACTTGATTTACTAGAAGATCTTTTACAAAAACTGACAAGAGTAAGAGAAGCGATTCTGTAATTCTTTAAGAAAAATACATTCATACTTATCTAAATTGTTTTCAAAGTTTTGGTTTAATAGGCAAAATTTAGAAAATATTATATAAAGATCATTTTAATAAATGTTAAATAAAGTTTAAATAAGTTAAAATAAAATTTATATATTCACGTTTGAAATTTTAAAACATTTCTTTTGAAAAAACTAGTTTTACCACTGAGCCTTATGGTTCCCATGTTAGTATTCTCTCAAACAAAAAAGAGGGATACAGCAAGAACAACAGATATTGAGGAAATCGTTTTCCAGAAAAAAGTGACCGGAAAAACGAATGACCTTACTGCTGTAAAAATTTCAGCAAAAGATGCTCAGAATGTAGCGAGTATTTCTGGAGGTATAGAAGGTGTTATTAAAACTTTACCTTCCGTAAACTCCAATACAGAGCTTTCTTCACAATATATGGTTCGTGGTGGAAACTATGATGAAAACCTTATTTACATTAATGATATTGAAATTTACAGACCTTTCCTGATCAGGAATTCTCAACAGGAGGGCTTGAGTATCATTAATCCCGATATGGTTTCTACCGTTAACTTCTCTGCCGGAGGTTTTGAACCGAAATACGGAGATAAAATGTCTTCTTCATTAAATATCTATTACCGCGAACCTGAAAAATTTGAACTTTCAGGAGAAGCGAGTTTAATTGGAGGAAGATTAACGGCAGGTTTAGCTTCGAAAAATAAAAAATTAACCGCTTTATTTTCAGGAAGATACAGGAATACGAATTTGGTTCTTAATACTTTAAAGGAAGATACCAATTTTAACCCTAGATATTTTGATTTCCAAACGTATCTTAATTATCATATCAATGACAAATTTTCACTTTCGTTCATAGGATATTATTCTAAGAACGATTATGAAATGATTCCTAAAGAGCAGAGTATAGACTTTGGTTCTTTGCAAAGACCTATCAATCTTAGCGTTTTTTATAACGGTAAGGAAGATGATAAGTATAAAAATATGATGGGAACATTCTCTATGAATTATAAACCATCAGACAAGTGGAAATTTACTTTAGATGCTTTTTCTTATCAGAACAGAGAAAAGGAATATTACACGATTTCATCGAGTTATATTTTACAGACTTTTGACCCTATTACAGGAGATCCAACGACTTCATATGACGCTGGTGGGCAGATAGAACATGCAAGAAATGATTTGTTTGTAAGAACATATGGAGCCCAATTCAGATCCCGTTTTTCACCTAATCCGAATACGGATATTGAAGTTGGATTTAAATATGAAAAAGAAAATCTAAAAGATCTTACCAACGAATGGAAATTGGTAGATTCTGCAGGATACAGCCTTCCACATGAAGCGTTCGTTGACCCAAGAAATCCAGGGAATTTGGAACTGATGTATAATATTTCCGGAAACAATCATATTGAACCGACGAGAATGTCTGCTTATGCGCAATATTCTCAGAAGTTTTATTGGGGTTCAAGCAAGGTTTTTGTAAATGCAGGAGCGAGAGTTTCAAATTGGAGTTTTAATAAAGAAACAATCTTTTCTCCAAGAGCTCAGTTTGCCATTAAACCGGATTGGGATAGTGACATGTTGTTTAAACTTTCTGGAGGTATTTACTATCAGTCGCCTTTCTATAAGGAAATCAAAGACTTAGATGGTGATTTTAATAGTAATATAAAATCTCAGCGTTCAATTCAGGCTATTTTAGCGAATGATTATGAATTTACAATGTATAACAGACCGTTCAAGTTAACGACCGAATTATACTATAAAAAAATGAATAATCTGATTCCTTATTACATGGATAATGTGAGGATTCGTTATTCAGGTCAGAATAATGCAACAGGTTATGCGTACGGGATTGATACAAGGTTATTCGGAGAATTTGTTCCGGGAGTAGATTCTTGGTTATCTGCAAGTTATGCTAGAGTATACGAAAATATTGAAGGAAAAGGAGATATTCCTAGACCAACAGATCAAAGGTTCAGATTTGCGATGTTCTATCAGGATTATATGCCGGAATTCCCTTCTATGCGTGTGAATTTAACGCTAACCTATGCAATGGGACTACCAACGGGTGCACCGGTTCTAACAGATCCATATACATACCAAAGAACGTTACCTTCTTATAAAAGAGTAGATATCGGACTTTCTAAAGTATTTATTGACAGAAAAGACAATAAAAAAACTTACGGTTTTTGGGGTAATTTTGAAGAATTGACGTTAGGAGTTCAGGTTTTCAATGCCTTTAATATCAGAAATACCGTTGCTAACCAATGGATTACGGATGCAAATACTAATTTAATGTATCCTGTTCCTGTTCGTTTGACAGGCCGTTTTTTCAACGTAAAACTTGAATTTAAGATTAAATAATCAGGTTATAGGAATTAGGAATTAGGGCTTAGGATTTAGTTTAACAATTAAACACAATCATCTGCTCAATCAGCATAATCTGCGAGAGATAAACTATCAATTAAAAATCTTCTGAAATTATTCAGGAGATTTTTTGTTTCCTGAATTTTATAACAACATCACAGAATTTTATAACAGTCATTCAATACTTATTTCTACCTTTGCTACAGCATATGAAAAAGATTCTTGCCATATTGTTTTCTATTTTCTACTTCGGATTTTCTTCCGGAGCGGTTGTTAGTGTACATTATTGCATGATGGAAATGATTTCTGTAAGTCAGAAAACAGATGATCTATGCAGCAAATGTGGTATAAAAACTAAAAAAAACTGTTGCAAAACAGAAATCAAAGTTGTAAAAGTTGATGATTCTCAGAAATCAGATCTTTTGAAAATCGATTTTTTTAAACAGATTTCAGAACTTCCAACTCATCAGTTTTTCTTTGTAGACAGGTCTTTTTCAGCTACAAAATTTACCCAGATTCAGATCAATGCACCGCCTGAAAACAGGACGGTTCCCATCTTTATAAATCATTGTAATTTTAGAATTTAGAATTTGTCAGTCGTTTGATATTTAAATCATTACGAACGACATGTTATGTCGCAATAGGCGATATTAAATTATTCTTTATTAATTAATTCTAAATTTTAAAACAATGAAAAAATATATCATTACAGCAGTATTCTCTTTATTTTCAATTATTTCTATTGCAGCACAGTCAAAATCTAATGCTCAGGTTTCTAAGTTGTATCAAAATTACATTACGATAAAAGCTGCCTTGGCTTCTGATGATGCCGATAAAACTTCGAAAGCGGCTTCTGAATTCATTAAAACGGCTTCAGCGATCGATTATAAAGTAGTCTCTGAAGGGAATTTAAATGTCCTTAGAAAAGATGCAACAGCGATTTCTGATGCCAGAAGTATTGCTGCTCAAAGAGAAACATTTTCTAATCTTTCAGACAATATGATTGAGTTAACGAAAGAATTCAAACTTTCAGATAAATCAGTCTTCGTTCAATATTGTCCAATGGCTGATGCAAGCTGGTTGAGCAATGAAAAACAAATCGCAAATCCTTACTACGGAAGTTCTATGCTTACTTGCGGAAGTGTGAAGTCAGAGATAAAATAAGTATTGTACTTATCTTTAAATTAATAAGTTGTGTAGTTTAAGTTATAATTAACTTTAAGCTATGCAACTTGAAAAATAATTCGAAATATTATGAAAAAGCTAATCCTGTTTCTGATATTTTTGTTCTCTGTTTTTAATTTCGCACAAACAACCAAAACGTATTATACTTGCCCGATGCATCCGGAAGTAGTTTCCTCAAAACCTGGAGACTGCCCGAAATGCAAAATGACATTGGTAAAAAAGACAGTTGTTATAAAACCTGAGGTTACTCCAAAACCGGTAGCGAAGCCAATTCTAAAACAAGAAACAAAAGTTGTAGAAACAAAGAAAAAACTTCCAACTAAAGTTAAAGCAAAGGTTGAGTCTAAAATAAATACAAAACCAAAAACAAAGGAGGTTCAAAAATCAGATAAAAAAGAGACAAAAATCTCATCTAAACCATTATCTCAACAATCTCAGAACCAGTCAATGTATGTTTGCCCAATGCATCCCGAAGTTACTTCAAATAAACCCGGAACATGCCCAAAATGTGGAATGGATCTGGTTGAAAAAGAACGTAAAGAGGATAAAGTAGTTGACAATCCTGAAGATAAGAACTTACAGTTTAAAAGAAATTCCGAGAACGGAAAAGTAAGTTTTGGAGGAAAAACGGTTCGTTATGATTTGTATGTAAAAGACACGATTGTCAATTTTACAGGTAAAAACAGAAGAGCAATTGCGGTAAATGGTAAACTACAGGCTCCAACTTTATATTTTACAGAAGGAGACACAGCAGAGATTTATCTTCACAATATGTTGAAAGAAAACACTGGTTTTCACTGGCATGGCGTGATTTTACCCAATGAACATGACGGTGTTCCTTATCTTACTACAAAACCTGTAGAACCTGGTGAAACGCATTTATATAAATTTAAAATTTCACAAAACGGGACATATTGGTATCACTCTCATGAAGGTTTGCAGGAGCAGATCGGAATGAATGGAATTTTAGTTTTCAATAAAAGAGAAGGTGAACCAAAGGTTCAGTATACTAAAGAAATTCCAGTATTATTGGGAGATTGGAGTGATGACGATCCCATGCAGATCGCAAGAAGACTTCACATGGCCAATACAGATTGGTATGCGATCAAGAAAAATGCAGTTCAAAGTTATTGGGAAGCTATAAAATCCGGAAATTTCGGAACAAAAGCATTGAATGAATGGAAAAGAATGGAAGCAATGGATGTGAGTGATGTGTATTATGATAAATTTCTCATCAACGGGCAGCCAAGTTCTGATTATTCAAATTTAAAAGTTGGCGATAAAGTAAGGCTGAGAGTAGCTAATGGAGGTTCTTCCACTTATTTTTGGTTGAATTTTGGAGGCGGAAAATTTAGAGTAGTTGGTAATGACGGAAATGATGTCGTTCCTGTCGAAGTAGATCGTTTGATCGTCGGTGTTTCCGAAACCTATGATATTGAAGTCACTATTCCTGAAAATAAAAGTTTTGAATTTCGGGCGACTTCAGAAGATAGAATTGGTCATGCCTCACTTTGGCTGGGTTCTGGTGAAAAAATTGAAGCTCCGAATTTACCAAGATTAATGCTTTTTGAAGGGATGAAAATGATGAACGGAATGATGGAAATGAGCGGAAATATGAAGCCCATGAACATGACAATGGGAAATCAAATGATGGATATGAACGAAGTAATGTATCCCGAACTTACTGAAAATCAGAGAAAAATGACGACTAAGCATATAAATGAAATGATGGGGGTGAAAGAAAAGGAATCTAAGAAAGAAGAAGATCATTCGAATCATTCAGAAATGAATATGAAAGAAGAAAAATCTATTAAAAGATTATCTTATAATATTTTAAAATCTCCTGAAAAAACCATTCTTCCTACAGAAAATGTAAGAGAAATGAAATTTACATTGGAAGGAAATATGAATCACTATCTCTGGACGTTAGATAATAAAACGGTTACCGAGACAGATAAAATTTTGGTAAAGAAAGGGGAGATTTTAAGAATTACGCTCTATAACAACTCAATGATGCGTCACCCGATGCACTTGCATGGTCATGATTTTAGATTGATCAATTCAAAAGGAGAATATTCGCCGTTGAAAAATGTAGTTGATATTATGCCGATGGAAACAGATGTAATTGAATTTGCGGCGAATCAGGATGGTGACTGGTTTTTTCACTGTCATATTTTATATCACATGATGGCAGGAATGGGAAGGATTTTTAGCTATGAAGATTCAAAACCTAATCCTCAACTTCCGAATAGAAAATTAGCTTGGAAAGATTTTATGAAAGACAACAGAATGGTAAGTTCTATGGCGATGCTGGATATTGCAAGTAATAAAATTCATGCAGAAACGATGACGATGTTCGGACCAAGATGGGCTAATTTAAATGAATTTCACACCAATTGGAATATGGATCATTTTGACGGAAACTTTAAAGTGGGAAGATTTCTAGGAAAGTTCCAGTGGGCATTGCCTTATGCAGGTTTCAGGATTCAAAAAAATCATGAGATCATGGAAAGAAAAATGGCAGAAGAAATGGGAATGGATTTCCACGGTAAGAAAACCTGGTTTGGGCAGCAAAAAGCTTCAAAAAACAAAGCGACCTTTATTATGGGGGCTCAATATCTTTTACCGATGTTGGTTACCGCTGATGCCAGTGTGGACCAGAATGGAAAGGTTATATTAGAACTGAGCAGGGAAGATATACCGATTTCCAGAAGGATTAGAGGAAATTTCAGCCTTAATTCTGATGGAGAATTTACAACCGGATTGAGATATATTGTACAAAAATGGTTCTCAGTCTCCGGAAATTATGATAATGAAATGGGTTGGGGAGCTGGGCTTACCCTAACTTATTAAAAATAAAGGCTGTTTCAATTTTGAAGCAGTCTTTTTTATTTCTCCCACAGATTTCACAGATTAACACAGATGTTTATGTTGTATTTTATTCTTTATATAAAAATTATGCTCAATCATCTGTGTTAATCTGTGAAATTTGTGGGAAATAAATTACATTTCCAATTGTATAACTTTTTCAACCAATTTCTGATTAGTACTTTCTGGAATTAATCTCATAAAGAAATTTCGTAGAGAATTTCCCCGTTCCCATTGTGAGATTTGCCCGATTTTCCAGCTGGTGTTCACAACATCATCAACCTTTTTTCTTCTGATTTTCTGAAATTCCTCAAAAACAGTATTAAAATCTTGATGAGTTTCAAGTAATTTTCCAATAATGTAGGAATCTTCAATGGCCTGACAAGCACCTTGTCCCATATTTGGCGTTGTTGCATGAGCTGCATCACCAATCAGGCAAAGGTTTTCAGAATACCATTTTGGAATAGGAGACAGGTCTATAATATCATTAAGAATAATATTTTCTTTTGGAGTAGATTCTAAAATTTCTAAAACTAAAGGATCAAAATCTCTAAAATTTTCAGCTAAACTGTTGTACCTTTTATGTTTTCCGTGATTAATCAACGCATACCAATACACTTTTTTCTCTGAAAGTTTCACAAAACCAAAACGCTTTGCTTTTCCCCAAATTTCAAGGGCTTGATGATGAAATTCCTCAGGTAAATCAAAATCTAATAAACCTCTCCAACACATTTGCTTCGCATTTCGGATAGTTCCTGTTTTAAAAATTTGATTTCTAATTTTAGAATGAATTCCGTCTGCTCCAAAAACTATTTTACTTTCGACTTCAATTCCATTTTCAAAGTTTAAAATATAGTTTTCCTCTTTCTGAATTGAATGTAAAGAATGATCAAGTTTAATATG
Source organism: Chryseobacterium sp. GW823-FHT05E08 (assembly GCF_058795655.1). Lineage (NCBI taxonomy): Bacteria > Pseudomonadati > Bacteroidota > Flavobacteriia > Flavobacteriales > Weeksellaceae > Chryseobacterium > Chryseobacterium sp. GW823-FHT05E08. The sequence goes on from NZ_JBXAHY010000001.1 coordinate 535,233, forward strand.
TTCGAAACCAATGTTTTCTGCTAATATTTTTTGTAATTCTGCTCTGTGAATCGCTACGTTGCAGGAATTATATTTCTTTTCTAATTCAAGAATGTTGGTTTTTGTAATAGGTTTAAGTGTTTCATCAGTAATAGAAATTCCGTGAATTTTATTTCCTGCTTTCTCAATTTTCTCTTTTAATCCTAATTTCTCAAAGATCTGCATAGCATTGATGGCCATCATAATTCCGGCTCCGACAGGTTTTATTTCTGGTGCAGATTCATAAATTGTGAAGTCTAAATTATTTTGTTTCAGAACATTTCCAAGAGTTAAACCGCCAATTCCCGCTCCGATTATTGAGATTGAATTCATTATTTCAAGTTTTTCAATTCGTTCAATAATGCGTTTTGTTTATTGATGAAATTATTCAAACTGTCTGTTTTCAAAGGATGAGCATTTTGGTATTTTTCGATTTCGGGAAGCGTTTTTCTTATTTTGAAAGCATCATAAAAACTGGAAATTTTATAATTATTAAGATTGACTAGCTTTGTTAATTCTTCCAATTTTTTCTTTTTTAAATTAAATTTCTCTGAACTATTTTGTAAAAGACTAAGAATTTCTTTTTTTAATGCAGAGTCTCTAATTACTTTAGCTCTATTTTCAGCGATGCTATAATAATCTTCAGAATTAGTAATTATGTCTTTATAAATATTTTGCATTTCTCGGCTGTCTTGCTGAATTGATAAAATCTTTTCATCTAGTTCTTTTAAATCTTTATTATTTTTAATTTGCTCAGAATAGATTCCTTCTAAAATATCCTGACTATTACCTAATCTTTTTATAGAAAAGCTTGATTCTGTGTTTTCTGCTGCTTTTTCTACAATTTCATTTTGTTTAGGTTTATTTTCTGAACAAGAAAGTAATGATAATGCTAGGATAGAGGAGAAAAGTATTTTTTTCATAGTTTGTTTTTTAGTTTAACTGTCATTTCGACGATAGGAGAAATCTCTTAATCTTCTTAATAGCTTAAATAAAATCTTAAAGGTTAATTAAATTAATTGTTGAGATTCTTCACTCCGCTGCGCTTCGTTCTGAATGACAAACGCGATGGTCAATTTATTATTTCAATTAGTTGAAGATACTTCCAATATTGTTACAAAAAAAACGGAGCTTGAAAAATCAAACTCCGCCTAATAAATTGTTGCGCTAAAATTATTTACCTAAATAAGATTTCAGGATCTTGCTTCTGGTATTATGCTTTAGTCTCTTAATTGCTTTTTCTTTGATCTGACGCACTCTCTCTCTTGTAAGATCGAAAGTTTCACCAATTTCTTCTAAAGTCATTGGATGTTTTCCGTTCAATCCGAAGTATAATCTTACCAAATCAGCCTCCCTTGGAGTCAAAGTATTCAATGCTCTTTCAATTTCAATTTGAAGAGATTCAAGCATTAGATCTTTATCTGGACTTGGAGATTCTCCTGAACGCAATACATCATAAAGATTAGAATCTTCACCTTCAACTAAAGGTGCATCCATAGACAAATGTCTTCCGGAATTCTTCATAGATTCTTTAATATCTTCCTCGCTCATATCAAGAACTTCAGCCAATTCTTCCGGAGAAGGAGGTCTTTCATTTTCTTGTTCTAAGTGAGCATATGCTTTGTTGATCTTGTTGATGGAACCAATTTTGTTCAACGGCAATCTTACAATTCTTGACTGTTCTGCCAAAGCCTGTAAAATCGACTGACGAATCCACCAAACCGCATAAGAGATAAATTTGAAACCTCTAGTTTCATCATACCTTTTTGCTGCTTTCATCAATCCTAAGTTACCTTCATTAATTAAATCGGGTAAAGAAAGACCTTGATTTTGGTATTGCTTAGATACGGAAACTACGAAACGAAGGTTGGCCTTGATTAATTTCTCCAGTGCAGCTCTGTCGCCCGCACGTATTCTTTGTGCCAAATCTACTTCTTCGTCCGCAGTAATTAGTTCCACTTTACCAATTTCCTGCAAATACTTGTCTAATGAAGCAGTTTCCCTGTTGGTTACCTGCTTAGTGATTTTTAATTGTCTCATTTATTTTATCCTCAAAATAGAGTTACTATATATTATACGTTTGAAAAGGTAAAAAGGTTACACAGGTTTCAATTATTTTTTATTTAATTAAAATAAATTTCGAAAATTAGTTGTAAATTATCGCTCTTGTAAATCTGGGAGAGGATTTTGAATCATTAAGATTTTATTTAAGGAGTTGGACTTAATTAAGATAAATCATTTTGATTTTTTAAGATTAAGGTTAATATTTTTATTTGAAGCTTTATCCCGCTTTCCACTATATCTTTTAGGTTACGGGCTCCGCTTCGCTTCGCCCGCAACCTAAAAGGATGCCGTTACAATCGGGGCTAGGATTGCAGTCGTTTTTTCAGAATCAGTCATTGCGAGGAACGTAGTGACGAAGCAATCTCTTAATAGTCTTAACTTCTTAAATCAATCTTAATGGTTTAAGTTTTTAAGTATTTAATTTAGATTCTTCACTCCATTTCATTTCGTTCTGAATGACATTGCGAATGCTTTATTTATAAGAGTATTAGTGTTATTTGTGAAAAGAATTAGTGCAATTTGTGTTTAAAAACAAAAAAAGCGAAACCAAAGTTCCGCTTATATAATTTTAAATTGACAATCAACTAAAGACCATCAACGATCAACAATTAAAAAAGATCATTCAACAATTTCGCCAGTCTCAAACCTCCGTAAAGAAGCTGTCTTTCCATTGTATCATTGAATTTGTACTGATAATCGTAAGATAATTTTGAATCATTTGGAGTTTGTGCATAGATTTTATTTGCAATTTTGTGAGAATCATACAACCAATCTTCCAAAGTTCCTGTCTGAATTTGTTTTACTTCATCATCAGTTTTGATATCCAATAATTTTGAATATTCTGTGTAGCTGTATTTTTGAGAATCTACTAATTTTCCGTCCCAAACTGAGTGTAAATTTGTTTTTTCTCCAAAATAAGTTACATTGATTTTGTTTCCACCTAAATCTTCAGATCTTCCTGTGTGCATAGGCTGAGCAAGATCTCCCATAATGTGAATCAAGAAAATTAAAGCAATTTTTCTGTCTTTTTCAGACGTTTTTTCGTCTTTTACCTGAGCAGATAATGTTTTCACCTGAGTATACAAGCTCGGACCAGCCTGGGCTTTCAGATTTTGCTCAAATGCTTTGAAATCTGCCTGTGGATCAATGTTTACGTAATGCCAAGCTGAAGCCTGCTTCCAAGCTCCTGTAGTGTCAGATTTAATGAAATCCGGCCAGTTTGCCCAATACGCAAGACGCTCTCTCCCCATTATTTTTTTAATCTCTCTTCTTGCTTTCCCGGAAAGGTGGTTTTCAGCGATTTCTGCAATAATTCTGTGCCCCGTCAATCCCCACGCATAAGAATACAGTGAAGATGTGATGAATGCTAACATCAGAATTTTAGAATAAATACTTTTCATTTTATATAACATTTTTCAGATCGCAAAGATACGGCTCGCTTTCCGAAATAGAATTAAATATGATGAATTTCTTATTATTAATGATGTTAATAAAATTTAATTTAAATAAAAGGTTTGGGTTAAATCATTCTTACTTTTTAATAAAGATTAAAAAATTAAAGCACAGAAACTTAGTATTCTTAACAACTTGAATAAATCTTAATGGTTAAATTTTTAAATATTAATGATATACAAATCTCAAACTTATACTTTTACCGTATTTTCACGGAAATTGTAATATATTATTCTATTAAATGTTAATAAATTAGTATTTTTAGAAGAAATTTATTGAGAAAATGCTTTTTCAATAATTAGAGATATATTACCTTTACAAGCCAAATAATCACAGGAAACACTATGTATGAGAATAATATTGTAGATATGTATTACAATAAGCTGCAAACAGATTTCAAGGCTGAGGCTGTTGCGGTGAATCTGTTGAAATATCAGAGAGCAGTAAGTAATATCTTTATTGACAGGATCGGGATCAATGACAGGGCTTATTTAAAGGATATTAAAAATATTTCAAGCAATTATTTAGGTTTTGATGAAGAAGTTTTTACGATAGAAACGTACAGAGAAGGGATTTACGATTACCTTCCTGAAGGGCTTTTTCATCCGCCTTCATTGGGTGCTACGAGAAAAAATGTAGAAAGCGTTGTTAAAGAAATACGCAAGCAAAAAAGGGTAGAAGAAGATGCCAGAAAATTTTTCCAACCTTTTGAATTGGAGATTTTCTTTACGGAAGTCAGTGCTTTGCTTAAAGAATTCGATTTTGACCTTACCAGTGACACCGATACATTGCTAGAAACTGTCAGCGAACTTTGGCCTTTGGTGAAGATGCTTGATAAACAAAATGCCTATATTTTTATCTATATTTTACCGTTTTTTCATCAGATAAGAGGAGATAAAAAGTGGTTTGAAAGATGTATGACAGCATTTTTACAAGTGCCTGTAGAAGTAACTTTTGCCCCAAATATTATCGATGGAATAGAGCAAAATGATGATTCTATGTTATTGGGAAATTCAAAATTAGGAGTTACTTATATTCCGAGTGGGAAACATATGGACGGACAGCGAAATTGGGTAGTCAATATCGGCCCGATTCCGTATTCGGATATGAAAAAATATATTCATGGAAACCCGTTCAGGAAAGTACTTCAGGCTTTATACGATTATTTTCTTCCTGTAAGCGTAGATGTGGAAGAAAATTTTATCACAGAAAAGAAAGAATATTCATTTATGCTTGAGGATGATGGCAGAAATGCAAACCGCCTCGGATACTCTACCTTTCTGTAAAATATTTTATTATATTTACAATCACCAACAAAATATAAATTCGAAAAGAAACAAATGGAAATTTCTTCAGTTAAAGGGATCTTTTTTAGGTATATTTTAATGCCGTTAATAGCAGTTATTATGATGGTTATCCTCGGGGTAATCAGAAGAAACAAACCTGCTATAAAAATTAAAGTAATCATTATATACGTTCTGCTTTGCAGTTTGTGTCTTGCTTTGCCTGGTTTTTTCGGGTTCGCAGGGAATTTATTTAATCCGTACTGGTATCTTATTGCGCAGATTATTTACCTTATTTTTGGGATTATTCACGTTAATTTATTAGATAAATATTTCAAAAAACATATTGAATCTGTGTCGATGAGTATTTTGTTTGAATCAATACTTTCATTGACGTGTATTGCTTTCGGGGGATATCTTTTTTATCTGATTTTCAATTGGATGAGTAAAGGAACGGGGTACCCCATTATGTCGGCAACGAGTATGCTGATCTTTTTGGTTCCGATGGTATTTTACTATTGCTATATTCAGTTCATCAGTATTCCGTTTGATATTTATAAAACCTGGAGATATTCACCGGATCAGAGACTTCCGGACTTTGAAGGCGCGGATTTTGATAGATTAATGGTGTTGAATGTTGAGTTAAGCAAAAACCTTGAAGACGCTAATAGATTTAGAATTAAAGCTAAAACTTTACCAACCGGAGTAACTTTCGGAGATTGGTTTTATAGAGTAGTGGATGATTACAATCACAAGAATCCGGGATCTATCATTCATTTATCAGACATTGAAAAAGAACCGTATTACTGGATCTTTTATACAAAAAAATCGTTTTTCAGCTTCAGAAGGTATATTAATTTTGATATGGATATTTCTGCAAACGGCATTTCAGAAAATGAAGTGGTGATCTGCAAAAGAGTTATCCAGCATGAAGAAGAAGGAATTACGAGAAAACCATAATCACAAATTTTAAAAGTATTAACTATGATACAGCCTATAAAACATTTTGCAATCAATTGGGTAGATGGGATGAAAGTTTCCCAAAGACACCTGAATGATCAGGATAATTTTCTAATAGATACCATCAGAGATTCAAATTCTTTGGCGATCACAACATATAATTACGGACTTTTACCAATCCCGAACGAGTTTACGGACAAAACTATTTTTGATGTTCACAATACAGCTACAAATGATGTTCAATTAGTCATAAAACATTGTAGTGCAGTGACTTTGGCAGGTTACAGAGTTGAATTGAATGATAGGAGAGTAAGCGTAAAATCATTAGCCAAATCAATGAATGAAGAACAGGCTGATGGTGAATATTATATTCTAATTTCCGTTAATCCGTTTGATAAAGTTCCGTTTGGAGATATTGATCCTGAAGAAATTCCGCCTCGCCATCCCAATGCACAACCGAATCATCATATCGAATTACTTCCCGTAACTTCTTTGAACAGCAGCTACTCAGGAGGAAATTATCTGATAGTCGGAAAGGTCGATTTAAAGGGAAATATTGCTCAGGTAGATTCTAATTTTATTCCGCCTTGTACGTCTATTCAGAGCCATCCGGCTTTGTTGGATTATTACAATAGCTATGCAAAATCTATCGGTAATTTACAGCAATATGCTTTTAAAATCATTCAGAAAGCATCTCATAAAAACCAAAATACAGCATTAGCTCAGAACGTTAAGTTTCTGTGTACTACAATGGTAAATACTTTTGGAGATATGTATTTCCAATTCAGAAATATTATTCCTTGGCAACCGCCTGTATTTTTAATTGAAAATTTTGCAAAATTGGCACTTCATTTATACAATTCAACTCAGGTTTTGGTTCCTGCAGAATTGGAAGAAATGCTGAATTATAGCTTAGAATGGAGTGAAATTGCTCCTCACACTTTATTAAATCAGTTATCAATCGTTGCTGAAACGAACTACGATCACCATAATTGTGGCGAACCACTTCTTTATATCCAACAGATGCTGAGAAGTTTAGAAACAATTTTCTCAAAATTAAGCGAGCTTGATTATATTGGTCAAAGAAAAGAAAACATCATTGTTAACGAACAGGAAGTTTCTTCAAACAGCAATCCGAAAAGAGGTTGGAGTGTTCTAGATTAATTTTATAATCACTTTCAAAAAATATTTAATCCCGAACGCAATAATTCGGGATTTTTTGTATAAAATTGTCAGATTAAATTCTCACAGGTTTTTAAAGAATATCATGCGCAATCATCCGTGTAAATCCGTGAAATCTGTGGGAGAAAAAGATAAAAAAATGAATTTAGACCAAATAAGACAAGACACAAAAGGACTATCCGATAATAAAATATTTCTAAACAATGCCGGTTCATCATTAATGCCAAAAGTTGTTGTAGAATCAATGGTTGATTATTTTCATCAGGAAGAACAATTTGGAGGATATGAAATAGCAAATCGAAATGCAACTTTACTCGAAGAATTTTATGAAGAGACAGCAAAACTGATCAATTGTAAATCATCAAATATTGCTTTTGCAACAAGTGCTACAGATGCTTATGCAAAGGCTTTGGTGAGTATTGTTTTCAAAGAAGGAGATGTTATCATTACTACAGTTGATGATTATATTTCGAATCAAATTACTTTTATTTCGCTTCAGAAAAAATTAAATATAAAAGTAATAAGAACAAAAAATCTTTCAGATAATGAATTGGATTTGGAGGATTTAGAAAATTTAATCAAGAAACACAAACCAAAATTAATTGCCGTAACTCATATTCCCACAAATTCAGGTTTGATTCAAAATGTGGAAGGTGTTGGAAAAATCTGTCGTCAATATGATATTTTGTATTTGGTTGATGCCTGTCAGTCTGTTGGACAAATGGTTGTTGATGTCAAAAAAATTGATTGTGATTTTCTGACGGCAACAGGAAGAAAATTCATGCGAGGACCAAGAGGAACTGGTTTTCTATATGTTTCAGATCGAGTTTTAGAGCAAAATTACGCCCCATTATTATTAGATATGCGAGGTGCAAACTGGACGGAATACGATGATTATGAATTATTTAAAACCGCAAAAAGATTCGAACATTGGGAAATTTCTTATGGTTCTTTGCTAGGTTTTATGGAAGCTGTAAAGTATGCAAATAATATTGGTTTAGATAATATTGAACATTCTAACAAAAATTTATCTCGAAAACTTAGAGAAAATCTTAAAAATAGTGGCTTCAAGGTTTGGGATTGGGGAAATAAACTGAGCAGTATTATTACTTTTTCTGAATCTAATGGCGATCTTGAAAATATTCAAAAAGTTCTAAAAGAGAATAATATATTTTTCTCAGTAACCTACAAAAATTCCGCTTTGATTGATTTTACAAATAAAAATATACATGGAATTGTGAGATTATCACCACATTACTTCAATACAACAGAAGAAATTGAAACTGTTTCTGAAATTTTAAAGAATAGTTTGAAGTAATTTATAACTTTATAGATTTAGATGCTTCGACTTCGCTCAGCATGACATTGCGAATACTAACTGTTTTATAATAACGTACTTTTTAGCGATGTCATGCTGAGCGAAGTCGAAGCATCTCTATAAAATTAATGGCTAAAAAATAATTTACTTTTTCACCAATATTTTCTCAGTCGCTTTTTTACTTAAAACTTCCTGTTTTCCTTCAACTTCAACCGTTACAGATCTGTCAAAACTTTCAATTTTAATAACTTTTATTTTGGTATTCAGAAGGAGTTTTCTTTCAGTTAAATAATTAAGAAAGGCATCATCAGAAAGAGTAACAGACGCAAAAACTACTGTTTCGCCAACATTGCAGCTACTTAATTTCTGTAAATCCTGGGAGATAATATTTCCATCTTTATCGGGAATAGGTTCTCCGTGCGGATCGAACTTTGGATGGTCTAAAATTTCATCCATCTTATCAAAGAAAATAGTAGAATGCACATGCTCAAGCTGTTCTGCAATTTCGTGTACATTTTCCCAGCCGAAATTCATTTTTTTAACCAAAAACATTTCGGTAAGCCTGTGTTTACGTACCACCAAAGCGGCTTCGCGTCTTCCTTTTTCGGTGACTCTGAGAGGTTTATAAGTTTCGTAAATTACCCAACTTTTGTCGGCAAATTTTTTCATCATGTTATTGACACTCGGCATTTTTACATTTAAAAATTTGCTAAGCTCGTTAATCGTAACCTTTCCCTCATTGTCAACTAAATGAAACAAAGCTTTCAGATAATTTTCTTCTGTTAATGTTGTTTTCAAAATGTTAGATGATTTTCAATACAAATCTAACAAAATATTATTAAAATTCAGGTCTTGTTAATTTAACTTTTTTTAATTTTACTGTATGAAATTTTCATTTAAAAACGACTATTCAGAGGGATGCCACCCGAATATCTTGCAGGCACTTTTACAAAGTAATCTCAATCAGCAGGCTGGCTATGGCGAAGACAAATATTCTTTACAGGCTAAAGAATTAATTAAAGAAAAAATTAAAAATCCAAATTCGGACATCTATTTTGTTTCTGGAGGAACACAGGCAAATTTAATTGTCATCTCTTCTATTTTAAGACCTTATCAATGTGCAATTTCGGCTTCTACAGGGCATATTTTAAATAATGAAACTGGTGCCATCGAAGCTACAGGACATAAAATTTTGAATATTGAAACGGAAGACGGGAAATTAAGTCCATCGGATATTACTCCTGTTTTAGAAAGTCATCAAAATGTTCCGCATCAGGTAATGCCAAAGTTGGTTTATATATCGAATTCTACAGAGCTGGGAACGATTTATAATGCAAAAGAATTAGAAGAATTATCTACTTTTTGTAAGCAAAACAATCTGTATTTATTTATGGATGGAGCAAGGCTGGGACATGGTTTAACATCAGAAATAAGTGATTTGACTTTAGAAAAAGTGGCGGAACTGACCGATATTTTTTATTTAGGCGGAACCAAAAACGGAGCTTTGATTGGAGAAGCAATTGTTATTAATAATCAGGAACTTAAACAGGATTTTGGTTTTAATATCAAACAAAAAGGAGCGTTATTAGCAAAAGGAAGATTGCTTGGAATTCAGTTTTTGGAACTGATGAAAAATGATTTGTATTTTGATCTGGCAAAACATGCAAATAATCAGGCGATGAAGATTAAAAATGCAATGAAGAATAAAGGAGTACAATTTCTTTCCGACACTTATACCAATCAAATATTTCCGATCTTGAGTAATGATTTAATTGATATTTTATCTGAAAAATTTGAGTTTTACATTTGGAAGAAAATTGATGAAAATAATTCTGCAATTCGTCTTATAACTTCTTGGAATACAGACGATGAACCCGTAGACAGTTTTATAGAAATCATTAATAGTGAATTATCATAACTAAAAAAACAGCCTGATTACAGGCTGTTTTTATTTTAATCTTCGACAAGTATTTTTTTGATACCTTCAATGACTTCATTTTCAAGTTTTTTAATCTTTTCCTTTTTCATGTACATATAAATACCGATTGGGAAACAAAAAATAAGATATAACAAAGCAGAATCTGAAGCTGTTTCTGTGGTTACTTTTCCAATCTCAGGTTTTGCATTTATTTTCACATTTCCTGTTAATGTAAATCCACTGGTTCTTACTTGAAGTGCTCCAAAACTTGTCTGAATTTTATATTGTGGAAATGTTTTCTTCAGTCCATCAATCAATTCATTTTTCGAAAACGGTTTAAAATTTAAACTTTGCATAGTGTTTATTATTAATAATTTTTGTTAGTATGAGTGTGAGCCCGTACTATAGCAAATACCATGCAATATATTTCAATAATTAGGGAATAATTGATGTTTTATTTTAATACTTTTGAAACCAATTTGCAATCAACTAATTTATAACCTGTTCCCTCATATTTTATCTTGTTTTCATGAACGAATTTAGTGCCTGTCTGAGAATCTCTTTCACCAACACCTTCAATTATTGCGTCTTTTTTCTGTAGAAAATAAATGTCGTTTGTGTTTCCTGATTTTCCTTCTGCGGCAAATTCATAAGTCAACTTCAGCGTATCACCAGATTTTATTCCGGATAGAGTTCCCGTTGAACTGTCTTTTTCACTGTTTTTATAAGATAATTTTCCCGTAATGGTTCCTAAATTATCATCAATAGTAGCAAAAACACTGTCTTTTCCAACAACTCCTAAATAACAGAATGATTTTGGCCCCAGCGTATCAACCACAGGTTCAGTTGTTGCCACTGTATCCACATCTGTTTTTGGAGTTATAGTTTCCGTTTTTTTATTACAGTTCATCAAAAAAAATGATACCGAACTTAATAAGATTAATTTTTTCATACCTTTTTTATTATGTTAAATCAAATTTCGTGCTGCTAAAATAATAATACTATTTTTAATATAATTAAATATAAATTAAAAATAATATTTAGTTTTAAATGTATTTATGATTTTAATTTAAGCAATAATGATAAAATTATGAATGATTTTCCTAATCGCTGAGAATCGCTTAAAAAAAATATTTCCGAATAAATATTCGTACACCAAAAAATAATTTGAGGCATGATTAATGTTTCCATACTATTAAAAATTCATTGTTATGAAAAGTTTGCTTAAAATTATTTTTGTTGTTGTATTTACTTTTGGACTTAATCAATTAAAAGCAGAAACTCCACAAAATTATATTTACACTTCCTCAGGAGATCTTCAGAAAATTGAACAGCTCATCACCCGAAAAGATATTGGAGGAGTTCAAATCGTTTATAATTGGAAATCTTTAGAAACGGCGAAAGATGTTTATGATTTTTCTAGGATTGAAAAAGATCTTAATTATTTAACCAAATTGAATAGAAAATTATTTATTCAACTTCAAGACAGATTTTTTGAACCGGAAGCGAGATATGTGCCGGATTATATTTTAAATGAAAAAGAATATAAAGGAGGCTTGGTTCAGCAATTTGATAATCCCGGAGAAAATAAACCGATTGGAAACGGTTGGGTTACTCAACAATGGAATTCTGCAGTTCAGCAAAGATTTCAAAAATTGATAGGAGAGTTGGCTAGAAAATTTGATGGAAAAATCCAAGGAATCAATTTGCCGGAAACTGCGATTGACATTGATATGAAAAGAGATAAAACAGGTTTCAGTTGTGATAAATATTTTCAGGCTGAGCTTGATAATTTAAAATTTGCAAGAAGTGTTTTCAAAAAATCATACGTTTTACAATATGTAAATTTTTTTCCGTGTGAATGGGAAAACGATCATAAATATATGTCCAGATTATTTGAATTTGCGAAAGAAAATAATGTAGGTTTGGGCGGACCAGACATTGTTCCGAATAAAAATGCACAGATGAAAAATTCATATCCATTCTTCAATAAATATAAAGGAAATTTGCCTTTGGTAGCAATGGCTGTGCAGGAACCGACTTTAACCTATAAAAATCCAAAGACTAAAAAACCTTTTACAAAAGAAGAGTTTGTAGAGTATGCCGAAACTTATTTAGGAGTTAACATAATATTTTGGAGTGTAGAATCTCCATGGTTGAAAAATTCCTAATTGATTTTAAACCATTAAGATTTATTTTATTGTAATTATAAAACTTAATATTCTTAATTACTTAATTGAATCTTAATGGTTTAATTTTTTTTATTATACTATCAAACAACCACGAAAACCTCTTGCAGCATAATAAGAATCTGCGCCGTTATGGTACGTGAAAACCGTATTGTAACGGCGATCACAGAAAATCGCGCCACCCAATTCTCTAATATTCGCAGGAGTTTTAATCCAGCTTGAAGTTTTTAAGTCAAATTTTCCGAGCTGTTGAAGTTGGCGATATTGCTCTTCTGATAATAGTTCAATACCCATTTCTGAGGCTTTATCGATCACATTACTTTCAGGTTTATTGGCTTTTCTTGATTCCCAAGCCTGATAATCGTAGCAAAGACTTCTGCGTTTTGGACTTTCTGCGGAACAATCAAAGAAGATATATTCATCATTTTTTTTGTCATAATCAACAACATCTGGTTCGCCTTCAGTTTCTTCCATTTCGTTCAAAGACCAGAGTTTATCAGGATTTTCTTCCAGTTTTGACTGAATTTTATCCCAATCAAGACCTTTATGACGATTCATATTCTTTTCAAATCGGTTTCTTAAAGTTTTAAGTAAAGCTCGTGCCTGTTCTGAGGGTAGTTTTTTATTGTTTTTCATACGATGATATTTGTGTTAGAAATTAAAGTTTAAATGTATTCAAAAATAATTAAATAAATTTTCTGTCTGATGGTCGGAAATACCAAGAAATACAAGTAATAATAAGAAGCAATAATGGCGGAAAAGTCCTTCCAATAGGATCTCCGACAAGAATATGAGAAACCAAAGCTCCGGACATAGCGAAGAAAAATCCGGCATACGCCCATTCTTTTAATAATGGATATTTCGGGATTAATGCAATAATAACTCCCAATATTTTCCAGATTCCGATGATGGACATCAAGTAAATTGGGTAACCTAGTTTTGTGAAATTTTCTACTTCATCCTTATTTTTCATCAGTTGAACAATGGCTGTTGAAACCATTCCCAAAGACATCCAAAGAGTGAAAACCCAGTAGATAATCTTGTTCCTTTTTTGTGATTTATTTTGTGTTTCCATTTTTATAATTATTTAGTAATTAATCATTTATACCTTTTCCGATAAGGATATCAGGAATACATTTTTTAATCCTTGACTCGCGGGTTTTCGTTTGTTTTGCAGATGAAAAGTAGAGTAGATAAGCTCTTTGTCTTCCAGGAGTTAATGCTTCAAAAGCTTCTTTTAAGGCTGAATTTTCCACTAATTTTTTTTGAAATTCTTCAACCATTTCAAACTGTTTGGTTTCTTTCATTTCTACTTTTATGCCTGATTTTTCTACTTCAAGAGCTTCAAACATATAGTTTTTAATGATTTTCTCTAAATCAACAATTTCTTTTAATTCCGTAAATCGAATTTGTCTTACAGCCTGCACATTTTCAGATTGTTGGATTAAAATATTGTCTGAATCATTCATCAAAGCACCTTTGAAAAATAGGAGTGCGCAATATTCTTTAAATCCGTGGATCAAAAAAATATTTTTACCATGATAGGTATAACACGGACATCCCCATTTTAGATCTTCCTCAAGGCCTGTGTCCAGAGCAATTGTTCTTAATTTTTCAAATTCTTTCTGCCATTGTTTGGCATTATCAAAGAAGAAATCAACTTTAGGATTCATAATTTATGAGTGATAAGTAATTGGTAATGAGTAATATTTGTCAATCATTAATTTTAATGGCTAGCTTTTAAGCTTCCTTAGAAAAAATTTCCTGCAGGCGATTATGAGCCATATTTAATCCTTGTGCAAATGGAAGCTTAAGGATTTGATCTCTGTAATCGACTGATTTGTAAATAGTTTTAATTACTATTTTGCTTGTATTTTCCGTTAATTTTTCAAATTCTAAAAATTCTAGCTGAACGGGAAAAGGAGTGTTTTCCATTTGGAAAGTTCTTGTAATCTTTTGATTTTGAACAAATTCGTGAATTGTTCCATTGGCACGGAAAACGACATCGCCTTGAGGATTTGATGTTTCAAACTGATATCCGCCATGTTGTTGATTTTCAAGCTTTAAAACTTTTGTTCCCATCCATTGTTCAACCAATTCGGCTTCTGTATAAGCTTTGAATAATAATTCTAAAGGTAAATCAAACTTCCTTGTAATAAGGATTTCCTGTTTGTTGTCTTCGGCTTGAATTTTCGTTTTTAGTTCCATATTTTCTATTTTTTCTGTTGATAGGCTTTCATTACGCTTTCTAACTTATTGAATTTTTCATCCCACATTTGACGGAAAGGTTCAATAAAATTGGCAATTTCTTTCATTTTATTTGGATTAAGATGATAGATCATTTCGCGGCCATTTTGTTCCTGTGTTAATAATTCACATTCTGTAAGGATCTGCAAATGTTTTGAAACAGTAGGTCTGGCTGTATCAAAATTTGAAGCAATAGCACCGGCAGTCATAGATTGCGTGGCAACCAACATAAGAATTGATCTTCTTGTAGGATCGGCTATGGCCTGAAAAACATCTCGTCTTAAATTCATTATGTAGTTATTTGACTACAAATATATGTGGAGTTATTTGACTACGCAAATTTATTTTTATAAAATGCTGATTTTTAATGATTAATGGAGCGGAATTAAAATAGTACTCAAATAAAGCACTTAATTTAAGTCAGGTATTATGCTATCTAAGTGCATTAATAGTGGGTAAATGGCTGAAAATCATCTAAAGATAATTTTGCCGTTTTCTGGTTGGAATATAGTAGGTGTACTCTTCTTTTTCGGAAAAATATAAAAGTCCTATAATTAATATTATGTTAAATTGAATATATCGACAGTTTTTATTCAACTATAAATTGTATCTATAATATATTGATTAGCTTATTTTTTACACTTGAAGTTTCTAAAGATCATTCACAGTCTTTTAGAAATATCGGCTTTTGTTTTTCTTTGTAATGTTGTATGAAATCCCTATTTTAAATTTGTGATGTGGTTAAACCAAATTTTTCTTTGAACGATGCATAAAAATGAGATAGATTTTCAAAACCTAAATCCAAATAAAATTCGGCGGGCTTTTGTTTTTTGTGCTTGATTAAATAATGTGCTTCTTCCAAACGTTTTGCAAGTAACCATTGTTTTGGCGTAGCATTAAATGTTTTGGTAAAATCACGTTTAAATCCTGAAAGACTCCTCCCAGTAAGCTTTGCGAAAGATGATACCGAAATATTGAACATATAATTTTGGTTCATAAACTCTTCCAAATCTATTTTGTAAGGTTCGGAAAAATCGAACAAAATTTGTTTAAAATCAGGGTTGCTTTGGAGTAATAATTCTATCGCTTCCCTGATTTTTAAATCTGCCAAACGTGAAGTTGCTTCTTTGGTCTTATTGATGTAAGGAACTAATGAACTGAAATAATTTTGCAAAAAATCATCGGGTTCAAAAAACAATTTTTGCTTGCCAGCATATTTTTTATCAATAACGATTTTGTTTTCTAAAGCATATTGTTGCAAGGTTTCCTTGTCCAACGTGATCGACAAAAACTGGTATTTTCCTGATTTTGCGGGATATTTAATTGTTCTTATTAATTGGTTTTTACGAACTAATACGATGGTATTTTCAGGAATTACAGTATTTCCATTTGCGTGAAAAGCGTGTGTTTCACCCGATAGTTGAAATCCTAAAAAATGCTCGGGAATAAATTCTTCATTTCCTCTGTGCTTTTCAAAAACACAGGAATAGACCAACTTATCGAAAATGATTTCACGCTTTGCTTCCATACTACAAATATCTTAAAATTTAATTGAGTAAAACCGCTCCTGCACTCGTAATTTCCTTATCTTGTTCTGGTGAACCGCCCGAAGATGCAATAGCTCCGATGATTTTGCCTTCTTTGTTTTTAATAACAACTCCACCAGCAATGGTCAATAATCCGTCGTTTGAATTCAACATTCCGTAGCCGTGAATGTCTGCTTCAGAAACAATTGTTCCCATTACGTCGCTATCTACGCCAAACATTACTGCAGTTCTGGCTTTTTTTAAGGCGAATTCTATCACGCCAAAGACGCTGTCTAATCTTGCAAATGCAACCAAATGTCCGCCTGTATCTACCACAGCAATACTAACGGGAATATTTAAAGTTTTGGCTTTTTCAATTGAAGCATTCAATGCTTTTGCTGCTTCGTTATAGTTTATGTTCATCCTTTTTAAATTTAATTAATGATAAAAAAGAAAGCACAGTTTTTTGAACCGTACTTTCTGAATTTTTTTAGCTTTTTGCCGTCCAGGCATCTGCTTGTAATTGTTTTACAAAATCTTCGGTTTCTTTTGGATGTACATTTCTGAAATTTGAATTTTCATTCAAAGCCACATCAACAATACATTCTGCCATTGATTGTGGGTCTAATTGATTTGCCAAAGCTTCAGCAGTACCGTCGAATGCCGATGAAGGTGTGAAATTGGTTTCAGGATTGTACCAACGGTTGATGGTATCAACTCCCCGATCGTTAAAACCAGTTCCAAAAATGCCCGGATTACAAGTTGCAATTTTGATATTGAAAGGTGCTAATTCTGTTTTCAGACCTTCCGCAATTGAACCCATTGCGTGTTTAGATGCACAATAAGCGGCAACATAAGGAACCGTCCATAATTCGCCCATAGAAGTTGTGAAAACAATTTTTCCTGGTCTTTTTTCGTCAATAAATTTTTTGATAAAACCTTGAGCCAACTGCAATCCGCCAAAGACATTTACATCAAACATCGAACGGATTAAATCTAAAGGCTGCTCCGCAATTGGACCGCCTTCCATTATTCCTGCGTTGCTGATTAAAATATCGATGTCGTATTTTTGAGTGATATAAGCAATGTCTGTTGTGTTCGTTACATCCAATTTATCGACGGTCAATTCTACTCCTTGTTCTTTGGCTTCTCTTATCAAGTCGCTCATTTGTGGATAAACTTGTGCCGTAGCAATTACTTTGTGTCCTTTTTTAGCTAAATCAAAAGCAGCAATTTTTCCAAATCCACTTGCAGCTCCTGTAATTAAAATTCTTTTGCTCATATTTTCTATATTTAAAAGTTATAGAGCAAAATTGAACGAATTAGCGATGAAATTAGTTTGTGAGAGGCTCAAGTTTGTATTGGTGGGAAGCTCAATAAAAACTTAGAGCTACCCTATCATTTTTGTTTTATAGTAGAAGTTTTAATGCATATAACTTCAACATTCGTCAAAATAATTCAAATAGATCTCTCTCTCTAATTAAGAGCTTGTATCTAAACAAAAAAAATCCCGAATTAACGGGATTTTAATTTTTTGTATTTAAATTATTTTATCTCTACAGGAACTGAGATTTTATCCCAATCCATTGTGAATCCATTATTATTTACTTTATAAACTAAAGTTTCCTGTTTTGCTGGTAAAGCTTTTGTTTTTACATTAACACGTAAAGCATCTTTAGCTTGTTCGTATTTATACAGCACCTTGTTCTGTCCCTAATAGATTCTGACCACCATCACCTCTGGTTAAAGACAAATAGCCCGTTTCTACATTTTGATCGTTGATTAACAAGGAGAGCAGTCCTGTATTTTCATCATCTGGATGAGCTGCGAGGTATAAAACTTTAGGTAGGTGTTTTAGGGTTTTGAGTTCGCGGTAAATTTCAGATGATTTTGAAGGTCGAACCTGTTGGGCCGAACAAAAAACCGTATAAAAGCCAAGAATAAATGCAGTGCTTACTTTTTTGAACATTTGAATTTGCTTTGCGGGGCAAATATAAGTAAATCATCTTTCTTTCAACCTTAAAAGGAAAAAACAACACTTTTTGCTGACGATTTATAAATCTGTTTTTATGGCTCATGATTTATCATCAACTTAAATAAGGATACAACTTTATAATTTAGGATTAATTTAGTTTTAAAAAAAATCTTATTAATTCTAGTTATTAGCTCAAATCTATTTCGATTATTATAGTATATTAATCAAAATTATAATATTTATATTTGCTCAAAATTAATAATTATGAAGAAATATGGAGCATTTTTATTATTTGCTTTTATCTTATTTACACAGAGTATTTCAGCACAAACAGTTCCTATTGAATGGCAAAAGAACTATGGTGGAAGCTACGATGATTCTGGTACCGCTATAGATAATACTCCTGATGGAGGTTATATATTGTTGGGAACAACGAGATCTTCCGATCGCGATGTAACGGGGCTACATGGAAGTCTTTATGATGTTTGGGTAGTTAAAACCAACAGTGTAGGAAATATACAATGGAAAAAATGTTTCGGTGGTACAGGAACAGATGTGGCAAGATTAGTAAAATCAACAAGTGATGGAGGTTACATTTTTGTAGCAGATACTAACTCTAATAATGGAGATCTTACTGGTCATTATGGAAATTTAAATGTTAAAGATGCTTGGATTGTAAAGCTTGATGCTTCCGGTAATCTTCAATGGCAACATCATTTTGGTGGGACTTCAGAAGATTACGTTTCCTCTGTTGTTGAAACTCCGCAAGGATTTTTAATGGTAGGTTATTCTTATTCATCCAATGAAAATATACCCGCAAATAAAGGTGGAACTGATGCTTTTGCTGCATTTTATGACAAACAGGGAAATCTTCAGTGGGTAAAAAATTATGGTGGTGCGCGTTATGATTATGCTTCTTCTGTAGTGGCTGATAATAACGGGTTTGTTATCGCTGGAAACTCCGCATCCGTAGATGGGGATCTTTTAAATGCTAATTATCACTTAAATGGTAGTGGGGTTTTTTATTCTGATTATTGGGTATTTAAAATTGATTTTTCAGGAAATATGATGTGGAGCAAATATTATGGGGGGCCCGCGGAAGATTTTGCAACCTCTCTTGTAAAAACCACGGATGGAGGATACATTGTCGCTGGTAATGTACAAGCGTATGGAGGAGATATTACACAAAACAATGGAAATACTGATTTTTGGGTTGTTAAATTAGACGCTAATGGGAATATGCAATGGCAAAAGACCTATGGTGGCAGTGGTTCTGATGTACCTGAAGAGATTAGACAGACCTCGGATGGTGGATATATATTGACAGGTATTACCTATGGTAATGGGATAGATGTGACGGGTTACCATATTGGAATCCCGGGTGATATGTGGGTTTTAAAAATTAATAACAGTGGTGTCCGAGAATGGCAAAGAGCTTTAGGAGGTTCTAAAATAGACAGGGGAATGGGAATCGTTGAAGCTACTGATGGAGGCTTTATGGCTTTTGGTACTACGGCTTCTCGTAATGGGGATGGAGATGTGGTTGGCAATCCTTACGAAGTTGCTGATTTATGGTTAGTAAAACTAAATGCAGGTATTTTAGATGTTTCTGAAATTTCTACAACAGTAAAAGATCAAATAAATATTTATCCTAATCCAGCTACTGAACATTTTTTTGTTGACAGTAAAAGTTCAGTGACCCAAGTGAGTCTTTATACTGCTTCAGGAAAATTAATTTCAGAATATTTATCTCCGGATAAACCTATTGATACAAAAAGTTTTATACCTGGAGTGTATTTTGTTCACATTAAAACAAAAGAGGGCATTACTATAAAAAAACTTATAAAAAAATAAATAATTGTTTTTCAATTATTATATACCGTAAAGTAACTTAACTTCTTATGATTAAAACTAATAAACCTCTCATTTTTGAGAGGTTTATTTTATTATTACTTTGATATTAAATTTTACTTATATCTAAATAAAGCGCAGTAATTTTACAATTACGTAATATATAATCTATTTTAATGTAAATATATTAATAGTTAAATAAAGGGAAGTAGAAAAAATCGAGATGACTTCATTATCTTAAGTTGTAAATTATCATTTCCTTTTTGTCGGTACAAGAAAGAATATTTTTTTATTAATTCAAGCTTCTAAAAGCATTCGGTGTCATTCCTGTTTTCTGCTTAAATAATCTTGTGAAATGCTGAGGATATTTAAAACCTAACTCATACGCAATTTCACTAATTGATTTATTAAGATCAAACATTTCCTGTTTCGCAATATCGATAAGCTTTAACTGAATATATTCCTGAGCAGATTTTCCTGTTTCTTTTTTGATAAGATCTCCAAAATAATTGGCTGATAATCTAAGTTCTTCTGCACAGTAATTTACATTTGGCAGACCTAATTCTAAAGGTTTATCAGAACTAAAATAGTTTGTCAATAGACCTTCAAATCTCTCTACAATACCGTGATTTACAAAATCCCGTGTCATAAATTGTCGGTCATAAAATCTTGTGCAATAATCAAGAAACATTTCAATATTTGATACAATTAAATGCTTACTGTGCTTGTCTATAGAATGTTTTAGCTCATATTCAATCTTTTCCAGACAATCCATGATGATTTTTCGTTCCTGTTCAGATAAATGTAAAGCTTCATTTACGGCATAGGAAAAAAAGCTGTACTCTCCTATTCTTCCGCCTAATGATGTTCCGTGTATTAAGTCGGGATGAAAAACCAATGCAATGCCTTGTGGCTGGTAATACTCGTCCTTATTTTCACCAATAACCTGTCTCGGAGCCAGAAATATTAAAGTTCCTTCTTCATAATCATAATAATTAAGTCCATATCGGAGGTCACCACATTTTATCTGTTTTAAGAAAATGGTATAAAATTCATATCGTAACCGTCTAAATTGTCTTGGATGGGCATGTTGGAGGTCAACGACACTTACCAATGGATGCAGCGTTTCAACATTATTGAAATCATTATACTCTTTTATACGCTTGAAATTTACAATATCATCCATTCTTATATATTTTGATTGACAGGACAAATTTATTGAATAATCTACGAGTAAACCTATATCTCTCAGGTCAATCAGTGATTTTGGTAAGCAATCGGTAATTGGGTTAATAGATTGAGTGTTTATAATCCTGAATTTTGTAAAAATAAATGATAATGAACCAATTAACAGATAATACATACTTAAATAATTAATTAAAAATGGAAAAAATCACATTAAACAACGGCGTAGAAATGCCCATATTAGGTTTCGGAGTTTTTCAGGTAGCAGATCCTTTAGAATGTGAAAAAGCAGTTTCAGAAGCTATTGAAACAGGATATCGCTTAATAGATACCGCAGCCTCTTATTTAAATGAAAAAGCGGTAGGAAATGCCATCAAAAATAGCAATGTTCCGAGAGAAGAACTGTTTATCACGACCAAGCTATGGATTGAAGATACCGGTTATGAAAAAACAAAAGCCGGCTTCCAAAAATCATTGGATTTATTGCAGTTAGATTATTTGGATCTATACCTAATTCACCAACCTTATGGTGATATATTCGGTTCATGGAGAGCCATGCAGGAATTGTATCATGAAGGAAAAGTTAGAGCAATTGGTGTTTCAAATTTTCATCCGGACAGGATGATAGACTTGATTGTAAATAGTGGCTTTACCCCTGCTATCAATCAGATAGAAACGCATCCTTTTCATCAACAAACAGAAAATCAGAAATTTCTTCAGGAAAACAATGTCCAAATTGAATCTTGGGGACCTTTTGCAGAAGGAAAAAATGATATTTTCAAGAATGAAATTTTAGTGAAAATTGCAATTCAATATAACAAATCGGTTGCCCAGATCATTCTTCGTTGGTTAACGCAACGAGAGATAATTGTGATTCCTAAATCCGTTCGTAAAGAAAGAATGGCGGAGAATTTTGACATATTTGATTTTGAGCTTTCTGCTGAAGATATGGAAATCATCAAAACATTAGATACAAATGCCAGTTTATTTTTTGATCATAGAGACCCAAATATGGTAAAATGGTTGAGCGAACGAAAAATAACCAGATAAAAATTTAATATGAATATGTATTTCAATAAAATTTTAACAATTTCAGCATTCTTTGCAATTTCGTTGCTATCGTTAAATGCACAAACTTTAAAAAAGCAGAATCCTTTAATTATAGAATCCCAAGGAAGTTTTGCCATTGGCGGAACGGTTGTTACAACACCCGGAACCTTTGATCCAATAAAGCAAGGCGCTTATAATCCGGCAGGAACAGACCCAACAGGACAGACATTGCACGGTGATCATGCGGCAGTTTATTATCAAATTCCTGCAAAGGCAAAGAAATATCCTATTGTATTCTGGCATGGTCATGGCGAAAGCTCAAGATGTTGGCAAACTACACCGGATGGCAGAGAAGGTTTTCAGAATATTTTCTTACGAAAAAATTATCCTGTGTATTTAATAGATCAGCCAAGACGTGGAAATGCAGGACGATCTACTCTATCAGCCACAATAAATGCCGTTCCTGATGAACAGTTATGGTTTGGTATTTTCCGTATCGGTGTGTATCCTGATTATTATCCTAATGTTCAGTTTTCGAAAGATCCAAAAGCGTTGGAACAATTTTATCGTCAAATGGTTCCAAATACAGCCAATTATGATGCTAAATTAAATATCAATGCTGTTGACGCTTTATTTGATAAGATTGGTAAAAGTATTTTGGTTACTCATTCTCAAAGTGGTGGCCCTGGATGGCTTAGTGTTTTGAAGAATTCAAATATCAAAGCAGTTATTTCTTACGAACCGGGTGGCGATTTTGTTTTTCCTGAAGGTGAAGCTCCAACATCTATCGTATTATCTGGACGAACCATTACTCCACCCACTATTCCGATGGAAGATTTTATGAAGCTTACCAAAATCCCGATTGTGATTTATTATGGAGATAATATCCCAAATACACCAAGTACCAATCCCGGCCAAGAACAATGGAGAGTATTTCTTGAAGTTGCAAAAAAATGGGCTGAAACTGTAAATAAACACGGTGGCGATGCTACAGTAGTACATCTTCCGACCATTGGAATTAAAGGCAATACTCACTTCCCTTTTTCAGATCTAAATAATATTGAAATTGCAGATCTTACCTCAAAATGGCTGAAAGATAAAGGATTGGATTAAATAAAAATCAAACTATGAAATATGTATCAATTTTCGCTTTTATGGCAATGGTAATCTGTTCGTCATTATTTGGTCAATCATTAAAAACAGAATCAATGGTAAAAAATAATCAAAGTTTAAGTGTAAAAGAAAAAAGCATCATTAAAATTTCTTCTTTCACAGCAAAGGGTGATTTAAAACAATTAAAAAATGAATTGAATACTGGTCTTGAAGCTGGTTTGAGTATTAATGAAACGAAAGAAATTCTCATTCATTTATATGCTTATTGCGGGTTTCCTCGCTGTATTCGTGGATTGCAAACTTTTATGGAAGTATTGGATGAAAGAAAATCAAAAGGAATACATGATATTGTTGGAAATAATGCGCTACCAATTAATCAAGAAGAAAGCAAATATGAACGTGGTAAAAAGATATTAGAACAGCTTACAAAAACACCAGAATCTGAAACACTTACAGGCTATTCGGCATTTGCTCCGACCATAGATGTTTTCCTTAAAGAACATTTATTTGCCGATATTTTTGAAAGAAATGTTTTGACTTATGCTCAAAGAGAATTGGTAACGATTTCCGTACTCAGTACAATTGGTGGTGCTGAACCGATGCTACAATCCCATTTAAATATTTGTTTGAATATAGGGTTAACTCCCGAACAGTTAAATGAATTTGTAAACACTCTTCAATTAACTAAAAAAGAGACTGAAACGTTGAAAAATGTATTAAAAGAAGTCCTAAATAGCCGAAAATCTCAATAATTTTTAATAATAGAAAATGAAAAAAATAACTTATTTATTCATCAGTATACTATCATTAACATCAATCAAAAATACCTCCAATGCACAAATTCCCATGGAAAATAAGAAGCAAACAGAATTTCCAAATACGAAGATTTATCCGTTAAGAGATACTGAAAACGGAGTGAAAGTTCAAAAAGTATCTTATCCGAACAGAATTCAGATCAATGTAGTTGCCAATGTTTTTTATCCGCCAAATTACGATATCAATAAAAAATATCCTGCCATTGTTGTCGGCCCTCCGTTTGGTGGTGTAAAGGAACAAACTGCCGGTTTACATGCTCAGAAATTAGCAGAATTAGGCTATGTAACGTTGGCTTTTGATCCTGCATTTCTTGGTGAAAGCGGCGGTTATCCCCGCTATATTGAAGTTCCTGAAATAAAAGTTGAAGACTTTAGTGCTGCCATAGACTTTTTGAGCAATCACTCCTTGGTCGATAAAAAGCGTATTGGTGTTTTGGGGATTTGCGGAAGTGGCGGATATTCTGTAGCTGCTACGGCAATTGATCATAGAATTAAAGCTCTAGCAACCGTGAGTATGTATGATATGGGACGTGCAAGACGTGAAGGCATTAACAATTCAACTTCCTATGATCAGAGAATGAAAATTCTGGATGAAATCGGCGAACAGCGCACCAAAGAATTTGCAGGAGCAGAAAGAAAAGATATTCGTGCATTGCCTGAAAAAGTAGATGCCAATACTCCAAAATTTGCCTTGGATTTCCTTGATTACTATGATACTCCAAGAGGAAATCATCCCAATTCTACAGCCTATTATTCGTTTACAAGTTTGGCTCCGATGATGAATTTTTTCTCTTTTTCTAATATTGAAACCATATCTCCGCGTCCTCTTTTATTCATTGCAGGAGAAAAAGCAGTCTCAAAATATTTCAGTGAAGATGCTTATCAAAAAGCAAAAGAACCGAAAGAATTATTTATAGTTCCGGGAGCAACGCATGTTGATTTGTATGACAGACCGGAATATCTTAAAACTTCAATTAAAAAATTAGATGATTTCTTTAAACAATATTTAAAATGAAAAATACTCTAGTAATAAGCGGTGTAATTATGACATTAATGGCTTCCGGTTGCAAGGAAACATCAGATAAAAGAGAATTGATTTTCCCAAAAGGTGAAAAAATAAGCAATACTAATTTCGCAGGAACAGCTTGGTTAAATACTTTAGTTGAAGGAGACAGCAGTAACCAAAATTCTGTTGGCAGTGTGACTTTTGAAGCCGGAGCAAGAACAAAATGGCATTCTCATCCTGCAGGACAGATTATTTTGGCATTAAAAGGAGAAGGATATTATCAGGAAAAAGGAAAATCAAAAATCATTATTAAAAAAGGAGATGTCATTACATGCAAACTCAATATTCCTCATTGGCATGGGGCAAGTTCAGATTCAGAATTTGTTCAAATTGCTATAACGGGAAGAGAAAAAGGGCCAACTTTATGGCTGGAAGAAGTAAGAAACGAGGAATATAATGCAAAATAGACCTATTTTTCAATATTTAGGAGAAGGTTTTACTCTAAAATTGATGTTCTCCTTTAAACAATTTGTATTTTCGCGGATCTAATTTTTAATAATGTCAATTTTTTCAGATAACATCAGGCTTTTGCGAGGTAAATTAGGAATCACCCAACGCGAATTGTCTGAGCAAATTACCATAACCACTTCACGATATATTTCCTACGAAAACGCCAGATCAAAACCTCCTGTCGATGTATTGATCAGGATTTCAAGATTATTTCATGTCAGCATCGATCTTTTACTTTCTGTAGATTTGATAAAATATCCTTTAGACGATATGCTGAAACTTCCAGATAACAGGATTGTATTGCCTGTTGTGGTAGATCAGAATGGAAATGAAAGTATTGAAATTATTCCGCAAAAAGCTTCTATGGGCTATTTGAGAGGTTATAGTGATCCTGAATATATTGAAAGTCTGGAAACTATTTCTTTACCTTTTCTGAAGAACGGAAAATTCAGAGCTTTCCCTGCCAGTGGAGATTCTATGCCGCCGTTTAAGGATGGTTCATTTATTATTGGGAAATATATGGAAGGAATTAATGATCTAAAATCAGGAACTTCTTATATTTTTGTGACTTCAAATGACGGAATTACCTACAAACGATTAAAGGCAAAAAATTCAGGTTCTATCACGGTTTCTTCTGATAATACATTTTATGAGCCTTATGAAATTCCTTTTGAAGAAATTTTGGAGGTCTGGAAATATGCATCCGGGATTTTTCCGGAAGAGTTTTAATGTAAAATAAAAATATTATATTTATTTCCGAAAAAAAATGATAGGTTATGCCGACTGATGCGTCTCACAAGCTGATTCCGATGACAACTTTTGTTATTGAATATTATTCTAATGAAGGTTATGCTGATCTTCAGACATTACGCTTGATGAATAATTATGCTAATTTCTTAAAACAGTCTTTAACTCTTGGAATGTTTGTTCCGGTAGATCCACAAGGAAATGTACTAAAGGAACCCAAAAACTATGCAATATGGAAAACGCTGGAGCATAACGACGGAAAAAAAAGCGATGCTGTTGGCTTTGAAGAACATAGAATATATCAATCCGCAGAACGAAACCGTCTTTTTGAAGGATTTGAATTGGTATACAACGGATATTCTGTTGTTCGGATTATTAAATCAAATAATAATTCCGTTGAATTGTCTTTTAGCAAGAATGATTTAAAATGTTCAACATTTAAAGATATTGAGGCATTTTCTGTTTTAGATGAAATATCTTTAACGCCTAAAGCTTTAAAAACCATCGGAATAAAAAAATAAATTTTTGAAGAAAGGCTCAGATCGTAAATCCAAGCCTTTTTCTAATTTTTATATTTTACAATTTAATCAAATCTTTTCTGAAAATAAAAACCGGATTGATGCATTGCAATTTCATTTTTATTTGTGTCAAGTTGTGCTTGGCTCACATAAATCTTCATTTGCTGTTCATAATCGTTGATGGCTGATTCTATTGTTTCAAACTTTCCGTTGGTTAAATTTTCAGATAAAATTAATGCATCCAATAATCCTGTATTGGCGCCCTGACCAGCAAAAGGAGGCATTACGTGGGCTGCATCTCCAATCAAAGTTATAGGTAAAGGACGATTGCTTTTCCAAGGTTTATCTATTGAAATTTTTCTTGTTGGCAATCCTGCAAAAAAGTTTGTTGAACGGAATAATTGATGATAAAATTCTTGCCAATGAGGAAGCATATTGTATAGAAATTCAGCAATATTTTCTGTATTTTGAAAATTTAAACCATTTTCATGAATCCACTCTTCAGGTTTTCTAAATGTTACATTGTAAGTTAATGCACGGTTGTTATTAGGATTTGCGACTAAATTAATTCCATTATTTGCCATCATTAATATATTGTTATTGCACAATTGAAAAAACTCAGGACATTGTATTTCAGGGTGAAAAACTTCGCCCTGTATAATGAAAGTTCCAGTATACTCTACTTTTGCATCTGTTACATACTTTCTGGCTTTGGACATTCCACCATTAGCTCCGATCACAAGATCTGCGGTTGCAATCATCTCATTTTCAAAATGGATGAGCCATTTTCCGTTATTTTCTTCGAGTTCTGTGAATTTTCTGTCCCAAATCACAGTATTTGGTGTTAAGCTGTCTAGCAATATTTGTCTTAAATCATTTCTGTTGATTTCAGGATTATCGTATTGATTTTCGGGTGCCGGATTTTTAATAAATAAAACTTTGCCCCGTTCATCAACTACCGTTCTTCCCATCGGAATCGCTTTAGCATAATAAATTTCCAGTAATCCTGCTTTTTTCATGGCATCCTGTCCTGAGCCTTTATGAAGATCTAATGTACCACCCCAAATTCTGGCTTTTGGGTCTTTATCTCTTTCGAAAACAGTTACATTTATTCCTTCTTGTTGTAGTAATCTTGCTAAGGTTAAACCAGCCGGTCCTGCGCCGATAATGGCTACATTTTTATTCTTTAATAACATAATTTTGCGTCGTTTAATATGAATACAAAATTCTGAAATGTTTCTACGACAGGATTGTATAAATGCGACAAAATGATTTTGGAAAATGATTAATTTAAAAGCTAATAGTTTGCGTATTCCTTTGACGGATAGCTTCTTCCGTTCTTGGAATAAAATTTTCTGTAATGTTTAGTGCAGCAGTAGCCTGAACTTCTTCAATAAATGGTCTCAAATTTTGATTATATTCTTGAAATGCGAGAGTAAAATTACCGTCATATTTTTCCAAAGCATCCGCTAATGTTGCAGCTCCAATCATAGATAATGAACCGCCCATTCCTGCGGCGGGAGAAGCACAATATCCGGCATCGCCTATCAGCGCTACCCTACCTTTTGTCCATGATGGCATTTTGATCTGACAAAATTTATCGAAGTAAAAGAATTCGGAATTTTGTACTTCTTCCAATAATTCTGCGGTTCTCCAGCTTTGTCCTTCAAACTGTTGCAGAATAATTTTTCTTTGTTGATCTTCATTTCTGTAATCGTAATTAAGCTCTTTTTCTGAAAAGAAGCAGAAAATAATATCGGTT
The DNA here is from genome assembly GCF_058795655.1 of Chryseobacterium sp. GW823-FHT05E08. Classification (NCBI taxonomy): domain Bacteria; kingdom Pseudomonadati; phylum Bacteroidota; class Flavobacteriia; order Flavobacteriales; family Weeksellaceae; genus Chryseobacterium; species Chryseobacterium sp. GW823-FHT05E08. The sequence goes on from NZ_JBXAHY010000001.1 coordinate 563,922, forward strand.
TTATGGTTGTAGGCATTCAATGTAATAGCCTTGTCGGGCACGTTGTACATTTGCATTGTTTTTTGTTTAATTAAAAGCTTATCGGCGATTGTGATTGAAAAATAAGCTCCCAAAAAATGAGAATATTCCGTTTCTTCACCAAACCAAATTCTTCTCACTCCAGAATGAATGCCGTCGCAACCCAATACCAAATCAAACGAATATTGCGAACCATCTTTAAAACTAACATCTATCTTTTCTTGTGTTTCATTTAAAGCTGTGATGCTGTTGTTGAAAATAAATTCAACGTCATTTTTTAGTTTATCAAATAGAATATTCATAAACTGATCACGTTCAATTTCGATCTCATCATCGGTAGATTCAGGATCTTCATTCAAGACTATCGAGCCTTCTGAAATATCATCAGCATTTTTAAATTCTATCTTTTCGACGTTCAGTCTGCTTGCTTTTAACTGCTCAAAAATTCCCATTCGTTTAGAAATATCGAAAGCCATACCTTTGATATCAATTGCTGCTCCGGCGATTCGGGGTTTATCTGAAAGCTCGATAACGGTTACTTTATAACCTAATCTATTCATCCAATAAGCGGTTGAAAGTCCGGCAATACTTGCACCGGAAATGAGGACTGATTTTTCTTTTAATGATTCCATTGTATTGATTTTTTGTTGATACAAAGGAACATCGTAAAAATGGAGACAGCAATATCAGAACAAAGTAAGTATTGGACTAATCGCGGTTTTTGTCTCGGAATGTTAAAGGAGTTATTCCGGCAACTTTAGTAAAAAGCCTTGAAAAATAAGGATAATCGTCATAACCCAATTTTGTAGCAATCTCTTTTACAGACTGATCTGAATGATAAAGCAAACGCTTGGCTTCTAAAATAATACGTTGCTGAATGTGATGTGTAACAGAATAACCAGTGGTGTTTTTGATGCACTCATTAAGGTAAGGTGTAGAAATATTTAAGGCTTGAGCATAGTTTGCAGGACGTTTTACAGTTATATATTTCTGTTCTAAAATTTGTTTAAAAGCTTTAGTAACAATTTCAAATCTTGACAATTTTTCCAAAGGTTGATTATGTTCTAAATATTGAGAAATAACCACCGCCACCAACGTATTACAACTATCTTTTAATAAAGAATGATAGAGTTTTTCGTTTTTTCGGGCGTAATATTTTAAAGAAAGTGATACGGATTCAGAAATTAAGGAAAATGTTTCTTGATCTAATAGTAAAGGTTTTACAGGTCTGATTTCATCCAACAATTTTAGATATTCAGGATTTAGGAATTCATTGTTGAGTGCCCAGGTGCTGACAGTTATATTTTCGGTAGAGGTTGTGTAATGTACCTGATCAGGGTGAATGTAGATGACAGATGATTCTTGAATATCATATTTTTGAAAATCAATTTCAATGGAAACTGTACCTTTTTCAAGCAAGAAAAATGAATGAAGATCATGCCGATGCGACTGTTTTTCCTCTTCATTAATTGTTGAATGGTCAAAAGACACTCTTTCCATAACAATACCCGGACTGCGTTCATCAGCCATGGAATTAACAGGAATTGATTTTGTCTTTTTATTCATTAGATTGTTTATTAACCACAAAAGGGAAAAGGTTTTTTAACCTCTTGTAGTTTAATTTTTTAGATATATTATGCAGGCTCCCACAGCTCTATTTTATTGCCGTCTGCATCCATAATATGTACAAATTTTCCGTATTCATGGGCTACAATTTCGTCAACTACAGTTACGCCGTTTTCTTTAAGGTTTTTAACCAATCCTTCAATATTCTGAACTCTGTAATTGATCATAAATTCCTTCTTTGAAGGGGCAAAATATTCACTTCCATTTTTAAAAGGGCTCCATTGTAAAGCGTTGATTTCTTCTGGATTATTAATATTTCTGGATTCAAAAGTTGAACCCCAGTCATTGGTGTCTAATCCTAAATTTTTTGCATACCATTCTCTGGTTTCCTTTGGATTGTCTGTGAAAAAGAAAATTCCGCCAATTCCTGTTACTTTTGGGGTTGTATCGGTTGAGTTTGATTGTTCTGTTTTGTTATTTTGATCTTCCATATTTTTTTTGTTTTTATTAAATTTTAGTTGGTTTAAAAGTGATAAAATCACTGCTTATTATTCGTTTCCCTTTCTTTGCATTCCGAGCAAATACAGCTGGTGTCGTTCCACTGTATCGCTTGAATTCTCTGCTTAAATGAGCCTGATCGGTATATCCCAATTCTATGGCTAAAGAAGCAAGATTAGATTTCGGATCTATCCATAATTGATTTCGTACCTGTTCAAACCGAATCAAACCCGATACGTCTTTTACCGTATGACCAGACGATTGCTTGAATTTTCTTTCCAATGTACGGACAGTTGAATGAGCTTCCGTTGCTATCTGGTTTACAGGCATTGTACCTTTCGCTTCTCTCATTGCATTTCCTGCTTTTGAGAGTGTCGTATCGTTAGAAATTTGTAGTGTATTCAGGAAATACTGTTCCACCTGAGCTATTGCTTCATCTACTCTACCATTCTGAATATATTGAGCTAAAATGGGTTGAAGTTGAGCGATTGAATGTTCAAAAATTCGTACTCCGTCTTTTCCTGAGGATAATTCAAGCAAATCAAAAATACTCCACGGGAAACATCTGATTCCAATAATTTCTAAGCTATTTTTTGAGTAAAAATTGACAGGCTGATTAAGAAGTCCTATCATAAATGGTGAAGGCAAAGGCTCTATATTTCCTTTATTAGAAATGCTACAGCCGTTTCCGAAATGAAAAATAATTTCTGCATAACCATCGGGAATTACTTCAAAACCAGATTCTACTTCTCCGAATTCTCTTTTGTCATACCAAAAACATTGTATGTTATTTCGTAATTGTTCAGGAGGTTCAAATTCTAGGTGTTGCATTTTGAAAGATGAGAGTTTTTCGGCTCAGTTTTTTTAGAAATATTTTAGAAACGGGTTTTATCAAAAATAATAAATAATTAGATAAAGAGGAAATATTTATTTGAGATTCAAATTGTCACGATTTTTATTTTAAAGTGTAAGTTTCAATTATTTAGATATTAATCAATTATAATGAAAATTTTATAGGTGTATGGCATAATAATAGGTTGTTTTTAAGTAAGTACAACTTTTAAAACCATTCACAACATGAAATCAGATCATATAGTACAAAAAAGCCTTAGAGGAAAAACAGTAGTTATTACGGGCGGAAGCAGTGGCGTTGGACGGGCAGTTGCAGAAGCTTTTGCATTGGAAGGATGTAACATTGTTGTTGCTGCAAGAGGAAAAGAGGCATTAGACGAAACCGTAAGTTTATGCAGAGATTTGGATGTGGCAGCCATTGGTGTGCCTACAGATGTTTCGGTAGCCGAACAGGTTGAAAATCTGGCGCAAACTGCTTTACAGTTTAACGGAAGAATTGATATCTGGGTAAATAATGCCGGAGTAATGGCCAGCGGAAAATTTGAGGAAATTCCAATGAAACTTAACGAGCAGGTAATTAAAACTAATCTGTTTGGATATATGCACGGCGCCTATTCCGCATTGCCAATTTTCAAGAAACAGAATGAAGGAATTCTTATTAATAATGTTTCAATTGGCGGATTTATGCCTGCTCCGTATAGCGCGGTATATTCAGCAACAAAATTTGGAATTCGCGGGATGATGGAATGTCTTCACGGAGAAATTTCAGATTTTCCAAACGTTCATATTTGCAATCTCTATCCACAGATTCAGCGGTCGACAGGGAATATGCATTCTGCAAAATATTCGGGATTGGATTTTAAAATCCCTCCTTTTGCGGCAGATCCAAGAGATACCGCAGCAAAAATAGTTGAATTGGCAAAAAATCCAAGAAAAGATTTATTTCCGGATGCAGTTTCATTAATTCTTAAAAATGTCTACGGATTATTTCCAAAACCAATCATGAATATTGCTTCTGCCGGAATGCGATTAATGATGAAAGTTAAAAAAGCCCCTTCCGATGACGGAAACGTATTATATCAATCCTCAGAACCTCACAGAATTTATGGTGAAACGATGTTTCCCGTTCCTTCGAAGAAGACTAAAATGGCTGTGTTAGCCGGAGTTGGTCTTGGGTTAGCCTATATGTTATTGGCAAACCGATCTTCAAATAAAGATTAATTCAAGAAGAAAATAAGCATAAAAAGCATCTTTCAAATTGAGAGATGTTTTTTGTTGGAATAGTTGTTTAAATTTTTGTTGGAAAATCGCAAAGGCGCAAAGATTTTAATCTTTATGATGTTTAAGGCGCAAGAAAATCAAAGATTTTCAGCAAACGTTGAACTTGAAATGTGATAAATTTTATTGTAGATAAAATCTTTGCGCCTTAAAAACATAACTTTAATTTTGACTTTGCGCCTTTGCGATTTTTCAACTATTATACTTTTGGAACTTGTGCTTTTTCATAAATTAATCCTTCCGTTTTCAATTCATTCCAAAAATCGGTAGGAATAACTTTTTGGAGAGCATTTACATTATCCTGAACTTGTTGCGGTTTGCTTGCTCCGGGAATTATCGCTGCAAATTCATCAGCTGCCAACACAAAATGAAGCGCTGCATCGATGATATTGATGTCATATTTCTTTGCGATTTCATTTATTCGGTCACGTTTTTCTGTCATTCCTTTTGGGATCACATCTTTGTAATTGTAGCGTTCTCTTCCGGCTATAAAACCAGAATTATAACCTGCTCCTGAAACCAGTTTCACTCCGGCTTTTTTTACGGCAGGAAGCAACCTGTCAACTGCATCTTCATGCTCTAAAATTGAATATTGTGTTGCAGAAAGACAAATATTTGGATCGGCAAATTCAATACAATCTAAAATAGGTTCGATCTTATTGACGCCCATTCCCCAGGCTTTTATTACACCTTGATCTCTCAATTCTGAAAGAACTTTAAAAGCTCCTTTTTTTGCCTGTTCCAAAAAATAAGGATATCTGTCTCCTACCTGATCTTCAGATAAGTCATGAACATAAACAATATCAATATGACTTAAACCTGTTCTTCGTAAGCTTTCATCGATTGATCTTTTTATTCCGTCTGCGGTGTAATCGTGTTTAAAATCATAATTTAAGGGCTTTTTCCACATGGTTGGTGGAACTTCAGATTCCGGAACTTCTGTAAAAAGTCTTCCCACTTTGGTTGAAAAAACAAAATCATTTTTGTCTTTATTTTGGAGAAAATTACCAAATCTTCTTTCGCTTTTTGTAAGCCCGTACCAAGGAGAAGTATCATAATATCTTATTCCCAAATCCCATGCTTCCTGTAAAATGCTGTTTGCTTCTTCATCAGAAATATTTTCAAAAGCTGTTCCTATTGCTACTCCACCTAATCCGAGCCTGTGTTTTTCTGTTAGAACCTCTGTTTTCATATTTTATTATTTAAAGTGTTTGATTCTTCATTTTATGCAAACATCGTGCAGACCTTTTATAAAGTGATTGAGAAAAATGAGTTGATATAATTCTTTTAAAATTAAATTTTGATTTAAATAATTAATGATCAGCTTCTTTTGGTCTTATTATTGAAAGTATTTGATGGTGAGATTAGATCTATTGATTTCTCAAACTTTTTCAAACCTAAAAATCACTAAAATATAAAATATGGAAACGAAAGAAATATCAAGAATTGCTCTTGGAGCATTTTTAATTACTGCAGGAATTGGTCATCTTACCTTTGCAAGAAAGGAATTTCAGGCTCAGGTTCCGGATTGGGTTCCTTTAAAGAAAGATGATACGGTTGTTTATTCTGGAATTGCTGAAATACTTTTAGGTACAGCAGTCATTGCAACTCCTAAAAAGTATAGAAAAACAATGGGAAAAGTTGTCGCCACCTTCTTTGCTGCAGTTCTTCCCGGAAATATTGCTCAATATCAAAACAGAAAAGATTCTTTTGGGTTAAATACAGATAACCGAAGATTGGGGAGGCTTTTTATGCAAGCTCCATTGATTGGCTGGGCTTTGAAATCAACTGATGAATAATAAAGTAACAATCGGTTTTAAATTTAAAATCTAACTCGTTATTTATGTGTTTATTGAGAAAAAAATATATAAATATTTAATAAAAAGGCACAGTATATGCTAGTATTTAATCAAATCACTTAAAAAATTACTATTATGAAAAGTTTATTATGGTTAGTAGCAGTCATTTGTATTATTGTATGGCTATTGGGAATGTTGGGCATTGTACCAGGAATTAGTACAGGTTATTTAATTCATGTGTTATTAGTAATTGCCATTGTTGTAATTCTTTATAATATTATTTCGGGCAGAAAACCGCTCGATTAAAAATTTCAATAATTAATCTTAAATTATAAAAAGATGTTCGTCACTGATGAGCATCTTTTTTTGTAGAAAAATTTTGAAATTAAAATTATTTCATATATTTGCATAACTGATTATGTAATTAATTATTTAAATGAATTAGAAACTCACATTTATCTCAATTAAAAAATAAAACAATATGGATTTTTATAACAAAACAGGAAAAATGGCGATCGGAAGCAGATTAAGATTGTTGACAGGAAAAGTAACCGAAGATGCTGCCAAGATCTATGAATTATATAATATAGAATTTTCTCCAAAATGGTTTCCCGTATTTTTTATTTTAATGGAAAATGGTGGAAAAACAATCACCGAAATTGCTGAAGAAATTGGTCATTCTCAACCGTCTGTCACGAAGATTATTAAAGAAATGACTACAGCAGATTTAGTTCATTCAAACTTACAATCGGATGATAAAAGAAGAAATGTTGTAGGATTGACTAAAAAGGGAATTGAAGTTTCCAAAACATTAGAAATTCAGTGTGCAGATATAGAAAACGCAATTGAAAGTATGACAGCGGAAGCTTCACATAATCTCTGGGAAGCAATTGCCGAATGGGAATTTCTTTTAGAGAAAAAGTCTCTTTTTAAGCGTGTTTTAGACCACAAAAAAAGTAGAGAAAGTAAAAATGTGCAAATTGTAGAATATCAACCAAAATATCAGGAAGCTTTCCGGGCTTTGAATGAAGAATGGATTTCCACTTATTTTGAAATGGAGGAAGCAGATTACAAAGCATTAGATAATCCGAAAGAATATATTCTAGACAAAGGCGGAAAAATTTTCGTCGCTTTGTACAATGATGAACCTTTAGGAGTCTGTGCACTTATTAAAATGAATGATGGAAATTACGATTTCGAAATGGCAAAAATGGCCGTATCACCCAAAGCACAAGGAAAAAGCATAGGTTGGCTCTTGGGACAGAAAGTTGTGGATTCAGCCAGAGAATTAGGTGCTTCAAAGCTTTATCTTGAAAGTAATACGATTCTTAAACCGGCAATTAACCTGTATTATAAGTTAGGTTTTGAAAAAGTTGCTGGACATGCCACACCTTATAAACGATGTAATATTCAAATGGAATTGATTTTATAAAGGATAAAAAAGCCTCCGATTCAGGAGGCTTTAGATTAGGGGAAAAGTTTGGTATAAATTACTCAATATTCTTTTTAAAATTTCTGGACAATGGAATTTCTATTTTCCCTTCCAGAAAAACGGAGGTTCCATTATTAGAAACAATCGAATTTTTATTGACAATAAAAGACCTGTGAACCTGAGTGAAATTAGGTGGTAATTCTTTAATAATTTCAGAAATTTTTCCTCTTACAAATTCTTTCTTTTTGGATGTATAAAGCTGTAAATAATGATCTTCCGCCTTTATATATAAAAGTTCTTTGAGGTAGATCTTTGTTCTGTTTTTCAACACAATATGATCTTCTATGACCAATTGTTTCACTTTTTCAAGCTCCTGAATGGTCTGTGTATGCTCTATCTGCAGAGACTCTTTTTCCTGATCCACTTTTTTCTTCCTGTAGTCTACCCTTTTCCATCGAACAAAAGAATACATAGCGATAAGAAAAACAATTCCTATCAAAACGAAATACAGTATTTTATTTTCCTGGTAATTCATTGCTATTTTTTTTAGAGAGGAGATTTCTTCTTTATTAGAATTGATTTCAACACCTGCAATATTTCCTATCTGCTGATTTTCTTTGATCAAATTCTCTATAGAATCATACTTAATTGAATATTTTGTATACAAATCATTATTCTTTTTGATTTTATATAAATCTTTAATATTTGAATATAAAATACTGTACTGAACCTGTGAAAAGCTATTCAATTTTATATTTTCAGCTTTTTTATAATAGTATAATGAACTGTCAATATCATTTTGAGATTTAAAAAATTGTCCCAGATTATTATTAACCTTAAAAATACCTTCCTTGTAATTCAGTTGATTAGATAACCTTAAAGATTTATGATAATAATATTGCAGAGAATCGCTATTTCCTGTAGCATAACCATAATTGCTGGCAATTAATGCAAATAATTCTAAACTGTCCGACTTCTTGGCATATTGTAAAGCTTTTTTATAATTATCCTTTGCCTTAATGGCATTTCCAGCAAGGATATCCAAGTCTCCAAATTCTTTATAAGCTAAAGAAAGTCTTATATTGGAATTACTGATTTTAGCATAATTAAAGAAGCTTTTTAAATATATTCTTGATGTATCAATCACAGCTCCGTTTTTCGATTCCAGGATTCTGTGCATGTAATAACCAACATCATATTGATAATTATTATTGATCTGTTCGAATATTTTTTTTGAGATCTTATAATAATGAAATGCACTGTCTTCTAAATTCAGTTTATGAAACTCTTTTCCCAATTCAAAGTAGTAACGCGCTTTTTTAGTATTATTTAGTTCTGTAGTAATTTCTTTTTTTAAAACAGGAATTTTTTCTAAAGGATCATACGTTGAAAAAGGAATGAACTTTTTGTGAATAGATATTTTCTCTTCTTTATTACAACTAATAAAAGAAAAAATTAGAACGAAAAGTAAAACAGTGCATCTCATGATAATTTATTTTAAAACATAAGAATAACTCCGCCGTGTTGTTTTGGATCGTGAAAATCTACTACTGGCTTAACAGAAAAATCATGTTTATCTAGTTCATCTTCATTCATACTTAATAAACTTCCAAGTACTTGATAAGGATAGTTTTGATAATCAGGCATTTTTTTTAATATCTTTTCCAGTTTTGAAATTATACTGTTTAGATCTGTTCCATCATCATTTAAATTAAACAATTGCGCTCTTTTCTGAGATAGTTCCCATCCGGAAACATTTTCATCTATTTTAACACTTAGTATTACACTTAGATCTTTCACCAAATCATTTTGAGGATTTGAAAAAACATGAATTAATCCTTGCTTGATTCTACCTCTGTCATCTGTAATGCAGAGAGGAATTATTTTTGAGGTTTTAAATGAATTATCATCTACAAATGCCTGTAATGTTCCTGTAAGTTTTGTTCCCGAAAGGCTCAGGTGAATCTGCTTACTAAGTTCTAATATCCCTTCTGGTGCTTCATATGTATTAATATAAAGATTTTCTTCTGTAAGGGAATTCGTTCCCAAATTGTTGTTTTCCATGGTTTTTAAGTTTAAGGTTAGTTTTTAAATTTTTTACAAATTCTAATGTTTTTAAGACATCAATTAATTTTATTGAGTATAGTGTTTTACCTTCAGTATTAATTATTTTAGCATTCTCCTGAATATAGGTTAAAACCTCATTCTGACTTAGATTAGGATTTATTTCCAACATCATTGCTATTAATGAGCATACTTGCGGTGGTCCCCATGATGTAGCTTTAGAAAGTGATTTTACACCGTTTGTAATATAATCAAATGAAGACCAATCTTCTGCTGCTGCAAAAATATCTATCCCTTCTCCATAGCTTCCACATAAACTATTGTCTCGAGAAATCGTTCCTACAGTTATCACTTCCTTCATATTGGCAGGAAAATGCTCTTTAACATCACTGTTCGTATCATTTGTACAGCAGACAATGATAATTCCTTTATTGATTGCACTATTGAGCATTTCTGTTGCATGCTTGTTGTACTCTATAGACATATTGCTTGTCCAGCTTATACTGATTATTTTAGCTTTCTGTTGTATTGCATAATCAATAGCTCTGCAAAGTGCGCTGTTTTCAAAATAATTGTCACTGTCACTGGATAGCTTAATCGTTATTATTTTTGAACCAGAAGCAATACCATTAGTGCCTATTTCATTATTAGTTTTTGCTCCAATAATACCGGATACTTTTGTTCCATGACCTATAGAATCTGTAATATCGAAACTTTCGCTTTGGTTTTCATAAAAATGTCTTCCGAAATTACCGTTCTGATCCGTCCATAATTGATCTTTTAAATCTTCATTTTTAAAGTTAATTCCAGAATCCAGAACTGCAATATTAATTCCTTTTCCTGTTGAAATATCCCAACAATTAATCGCATTTATTTTTTGTAAAGCCTCTTCATTAGGTTCCTTATCTGGATCTAACGGGAGTGTAGCATCATCGATTTCAGGGAAATTAATCTGAGTGTCATATTCTACATATTCTAAAATATCACTATCCTTAATTTTATGATATAAACGATCTAGTTCTCCTTTATTTTTTGCTTCCAGAATAAATACCTTAGATTTTTCCTGTTCATATGTATCGAAACTAGAAAATAGTTCATCTGAATAAAATTCATTTCCGATGCTAAATGACTTATATTTTGGAAGGTCCATTACTTGCAGATATTCACCGATGGCATATTTTTTCGAATATAGAGGCTTTAATCCAATGTTCGGAAAATCACTTGAAACTGTATTGGAAAAAACATTTTCATGATTTGATTTTATGCCTGAATTTGGAATGTCATGCTGGTTCTTAAATTTAATGATTAATCTATTTGTTTCCATGGTGTTTTTAATGAAATAAATTTACTTTAAATTTAGAAAATATTTAGTCAATTCTATAGCTTATTCCAAACCAGACTCCTCCTTTTAAAACTTTTTTATGGCTAATTTCTGGTTGTTCCAAATATTCCACATTATGTTGAAATTTGTCTGAAAGTACATTCTTGTAAGCCCAATTATATCCTACACTTAAAAATATATTGTTGAGCATAAAACTTCCGCCTAATAAAAATCGCAATTGTTTATCTAAATCAATCCCTGCGCCTACACTTGGACCTATTTTATATTGTCCATTTCTCTTATCAGTGTCAAACATGAAGTGTGCTAGAGTCATGACTCCTAATGTCAAATCTCCTCTATTTTCTTCATTTATAGTATATTTGTCATTGGCATTTTTTTCGGATACATAATATTCACTGTTTAAAGGATTTGCCATCATAAGACCTCCGCTGAAATGGACTTTCATGTTACCTTTTGATGTGAATTTCGAAATATCTGTTATAGCTGATTGATTGTTTATATTATCTGTTGGTGGAGTAAACGTAAGCTCAAATGTATAATCGGTCCCATCAGTTTTAAATTTTCCTAACGTAAGAATTGATTCCTGTACAACAATAAAATTGTAAGCTTCATTCATTAATGAATTTAATTTTTTTACGTTTTCTTCGTCAAATTCTTTTTTTGTTTCTGTGCTTGTATTTTTTGCTAAATCTTGCTTGTATTTCAGATAGCTTTCCAATAGAAAATTATTTTCCTCAAATTCATTAATATCATTTTTTGTTTTTTCTAATATGAAAGAATTTTTTAATGATGCTTCAATAAGCAATGCATCATCATATAATTTTTCAAAACCTATGTCGGGTCGTAGAGATTCTTTATCCACAGGTTCTTTTTTTGTATTACCTGTTATTGCTCCTATTAAAAATTCAAACGCTTCTTTTACTTTATCTCTTTGCTTTACCTTAAAAGAAACTTTATAATAAAATGGGTTGATATTTGTAATTTGAATAAAATATTCAGTATTGTTTTTTAACTCTTTATTACTATTACTACTATTAGATTGCTTTTTGGGTTTATTTGTGGTTAATTCATTATTTTTTATTTCTTTTGCTATAGTTTTATACTCCGATTTAGCAAAATCATAGGTTAAATAGTGTAAACTATCTTGTGAGTACATCATACTGAATATGATGATTAACAATGAGGTTAAAATTTTTGTTTTCATGGCATTTTTTTTAAGTGTTTATTAATTTTACTAGGATAATTGAGTTTTAGGCTCATTTAGAAACAAAAGGGGAAGTAGTAATGTGAAAAATACTACGACCACAGACATGAATAAACTAATAGGATATCCATAAATATCTTCTACCGGAGCGTAAATCGCCAGTGCCCATATAAGAAATCCTATTGTTGATACGATTAGTTGTTTTTGGGAATTTACCTTACCAATAAATTTTAGGTACAGATAAGTGAGGATCATTAATGATATTAAAAATATTATATTCAGGTAGAAATTGAAGTCATGTTCTACTCCTTTGAGGATATTCACAAGGGTAAGATAGGCTGAGATTATTTCTACAGGTATCAGTTTTACAATAACATCCAGATATTTGTCATTTTCTTTGTTATTCTGTTCTCCAACTCCTTCATTTTCATAATTTGAAGGTTTGCTATTTGTTATAATTTGACGTGGCATAGCTATAATTTTTTAAATTCCTACTTGATTGAAAATTTCTCTTAAATGATTATAACTTACTGAATAATTGGTTTCTTTAAAACTTCCTCCGAAATGCAACCCCACTACCTTTCCTGTATTGGTATCAATAATCGGAGATCCGGAATTTCCTCCTAAAGTAGCGCAGTCATGCAGATATTGGTTATCATTAAAGCTATTAATTTTACCAGGTGAAAATCTCTTTTTATTATAAATTCCTTTGAATATGCTGTTCATTAAATTTGCGTCAGGAATTCTGCTATCATAGGCAGGATATCCTATTGCTCCCACATAATTGTTTTCATCGCTAAAATTATAATTTCCATCATATAACTGTAGTCTTTCTGTAGGTAGATTTTCACCATCTTCATTAGTATATCTTACCTTGAAAATTGCAATATCTGCTTCATACTCTTCTGAAACATATACTATTTCCGAGATCCTAAATTCAAAACTAGTGGGAATTAAGCTCTCTTCTTTAAAATCAATATAGGATTTTACAGGATTATCAAATGACTTGAATGAGAGTTTACCATCTTGTTTTTTATAAACAAATTCACGGGCAACATGTCTGTTGGTGATAAGAAAGTTATCTCCATACATCCAACCTGTTCCTACCCATGAAAATGACGGATGATCTACTAACTCAATCCTTCCTACAGCTTTACTGATGCTCGTAAAATGATCTCTTAAATTTGCAAGTCGATTTCTCCATTCATTACTGTCGGATTCTTCAAATACATCATCGATAATTGATAAAACAGGTCTGCCTTGTAATAGAATAATAGCTTCTGCTATTGAATATGCTTTTTCATGATCTTCTGCTATGCTCTTTTGAGAAAGTTCCCTGTTGAGTAGTTTGTATAAATCATCTTTCTTATTCAAAGAAGTATTATCTACTAGGCTTGTAATAAAATCTTTTTTGTTATTAAAATCAATCTTATTTTCAATCTCAGAAAATACAGGTTCGTCATTTAATTTCTCCCGTATATTGGTGAAAATTTTGGAAGGTTGGAAAAATTTAGTTTTTGTTTCCATGGTTATTAGTTTTTGTTTTCTGAGACAAAGTTTGCTATTAATCAGGGCTCTGGCAAATAAATGTCGTGAATGACATGAAAAATAACGTGAGTGGTAATTCCCAATTTGAGAAAAAACATTTCAATTAATAAAACTTAGTTTTAAGAAAAAAATATTTAAATTTTGACTTAGACTAAAAACAAAATCATCAGAAATTTAATATGATTTTTAATATTTTGAACTAAAATTTTCTGGGCAATGAGTTAACATTATCATTAAATTTACATTTTCAATATTTCTTTAATGGCAAGAACCGAGATAGCACTTCATAAAGACGAACTCACAACAATCGGGATTGAGATTAGTCCGATTGACGGACTTTGCGATATGTGGCAGACCCCGCATCGTGATGATCATTTTATGTTTATTATCCAGAAAAAAGGGAATTTTATCTGGGAGTTGGATTTTCGTGAAGTTGTATTGTTCGGACCTTCGATTTGCTATATTGCGACAGGCCAGGTTCATCGCTATTTAGAGTATAAAGATTGTGAAGGTTGGTTTGTTTTTGTGGAAACAGCATTGATTCCCAAGGTTTATCTTGAAGTTTTTAATGCCTGTCAAAATTCTCATCAGATTGCTTCGATAGTAGAAAATAACGATATTTTTTCGTTTATTCCTGTTTTTGAATCTATAATTAAAAGTGAGACTGCTCCGTTTCAAAATATGCTTATTGGTTCATTAACAGATAGTTTAATGGGAATGATGGTGAAAGAATTAATCCAAACACAGAATTCTGAAGGCTTGATCGGCGGAACAAAGTATAAAACCGTGATTCAATTCAAACAATTGGTACAGACACATTATAAAGAATTGAAACTTGTAAAAGAATATGCTTCTTTATTGAATATCACCCCATTATATTTAAACGAAATCGTAAAAGAGATCACCGGATTTTCCGCCAGCCACTGGATTCATCAGGAAATAATCATTGAAGCTCAGCGTCTTTTATATTACACAGATCTGGATATTAAGCAAATTGCGTTTCAGCTCGGATATGAAGATCATACTTATTTTTCAAGATTTTTTAAGAAAAATGCAGGATTGACAGCTTCTAAATTCCGTGAACAAAAACCATTATTTGTCCAACTATAACCTTTGAATAGCTATCGTCTATTATAGCTTGCCGATCTACTTTTGTATCGTAATTATTTAAAATAAAACATTACGATATGACAATGAAAAATACAAAAGTAGTCGCTCAAAATATGGACGACAGTATTCAACAAGAACAAAAAACACAATTAGTAAAAGTGCTTACTCCGATTGTAATTTCCGTATTTGCGGTTTATCTTACTATTGGTATTGCTTTGGGAGTTTTGCCTTCATTTATAAAAAATGATTTAAAATTAGGAAGCCTTGCCATAGGAGCTGTGATCGGACTTCAATCTTTAGCTACTTTACTCACGCGTGCCTATGCCGGAAAAATTACAGATACTTTGGGTGCAAAAATCAGCAATCATCGGGGTGTGATTATGGTTTTGCTTACCGGAATATTATATATTTTAGGAAGTTATTTTGTAAATATTCCTCTTTTAGCGATCGGATTAATTCTAATCTCAAGAATCATCCACGGAATATCTGAAAGTATGTTGGTCACGGGTTCATTAACCTGGGGAATTGGTTTGCTTGGCCCTCAAAATTCCGGAAAAGTAATGACTTGGAACGGAATTGCAATGTATGCCGGAATTGCCATCGGCGCACCTTTAAGTATATGGTTGGGAAATAGATTTGGAATTATGGTTCCTTTTATTTTAATCATCATTTTATCTTTTATAAGTTGGTTGTCAACAGCTAAACTTCCTACACTTGCAGTGGATGCTTCTCATATCCGAACACCTTTTTATAAAGTAATTGGACAGGTTTCAGATCAAGGGTTAGCGTTAGCTTTTTCATCCATGGGATTTGCTTGTATAGCGTCTTTTATTGCTTTATTATTTGCAGAAAGAAATTGGGGCGACGCTTCCTTAGGGTTTATTTGCTTTGGCGGATTTTATGTCCTCACCCGTCTATTTTTCTCTTCATTTCCGGATAAATATGGAGGTTATAAAGTGGCTCTAGTATCCTTTGTAATTGAGATTATCGGGCAACTTTGCATCGGATTTTCTACTTCAGGCTGGATGGCAATTGTTGGTTGTGCGCTTACAGGAATCGGATTTTCGTTAGTATTTCCTGCGTTGGGAGTATTGGCAATCAAAAAAGTTACGCCACAGATGAGAGGTACAGCTTTGGGAGCGTATGCTGCTTTTTTTGATCTTTCATTGGGATTAGCCGGACCAATTGCAGGGATTATTGCGGGCTGGTTTAGCTATCAATCCATTTATATATTTGGTGCGGTGAGCTGTTTGTTGGCTTTTTTGATACTTTTAATGAAACAAAAAAATTATAAATCTTAGCTGATTTATCAGCAAAAATAAAATAGGATGCGTATTACTACCCATCCTATTTTTTTATTTATACTTTATCTTTCGAGATCCATTTATCAACTTTTGGAACTTCGTAATTTTTTATTTTATTTAAAAGAGATTCAATATTTCCATCTACGATCAGCATTTTTTGATTGATTTCTTTCAGGAAACCTTTGTCGACCATCGTTTGAATCATTTGTAATAAATCATCATAAAATCCATTGATATTTAAAATAGCGATTGGTTTCTGATGCAATCCCAATTGAGCCCAAGTGATCATTTCAAAAAACTCTTCCAATGTTCCGTAACCGCCAGGTAAAACGATAACGCCGTCTGAAAGTTCATTCATTTTGGTTTTTCGTTCGTGCATTGTCTCGACTAAGATCAGTTTGGTAAGATGGTTGTGAGCAATTTCTTTTCCTTGTAAAAAATGCGGTAAAACACCAATAGCTTCTCCGTTATTTTCCATTACTCCATTCGCTACGGTTCCCATTAAACCTGTGATGGCACCGCCATACACCAATCCGATTTTTTGGGCAGCTAATTGTTTACCCAATTCATAAGCCTGCTCTTCATAGATCTTATCAGTTCCGAAACTTGATCCGCAGAATACGGTGAGTCGTTTTATCATTTTCTTAGTTTTTGAATAGTAAATTTAAATGTTATATATTAAGATATCGCCATTTCTGCTTTCTTAGTTTTCACTTCTTTTACGACTAAATAAGTTAATATTCCGATAGCGCAAACCGCATAAGCTGTTAAAATTCCCAAACTTAAATTTCCAACCGCCCATTTTGATGGGAAGATTTGGCTCATTAAACTCATAAATGATAAACCTATTCCTGCACCCAAAAAATAGCTCGTACTTGTTAAACTGGAAGCAACTCCATAATCTGAAGATTCTACATCCTGAATTCCTAAAATCGATAAACTTGTAAAGCAAAATGTCATCCCGATTCCTGAAATACACGCGGCACCGATTAAAACACTTGTTAACGGATGACCAATATAAACGGATATAAATAAAGATAAGGCTCCTATAAACATAAAACTCCATCCGAAAATTCCCATTTGAGAAGGATTCAGTTTTTTTGAAATATGAGGCAGAACAAATTTAGAAATCAAAGCAGACATCAAACTAAACGGAACCAACATTAATCCCGCTGAAGCAGCACTGTGATTCATATCTTTCTGCAACATTAGGGAAATCAGAAATAAAAATGAAATGAAAAAAGCTCCTAAAGCAAAAAACGTAATATTTGAAATCACCAAAGATCTGTGTTTGAATAATTGTAGATCAATTAAAGGCTGTGCAACTGTTTTTAAACGATAAAATACAACTCCCAAAATAGCAAATGAGATGGCTAAAGAGCCAATAACCTGAATCGGCTGTTCTTTGATATGGAATAATTCGTGGGTTCCGTAAGTTAACGTTAAAAGTCCCAAAACAAGGAGAATCCCAGATATGGCATCTGTTTTTTGAACGTTTGTATTCTTTTCATCCTTAGGTAGATATTGATACGAAAGAACAAGAGTCACCAAAAGAATCGGAACATTAATAAGGAAAACCCAATGCCAGCTCATATAAGTGCTGATGATACCTCCAATGGACAATCCACTCCCCGATCCGATCGCTGCAAATGAACTGAAAACGCCTAATGCACGGTTTCTTTCCTGATTTTCCCTGAAAGTATTCGTAACAATAGACAAGGCTGAAGGCATGATAAATGCAGCTCCCAATCCTTGCAAAGCACGAAATATGGCTAAAACCTGGAAATTGGTTGAAAGTCCGGCGCCTAAAGATGTCAACATAAAAATCAGTCCGCCAATAAGGAATATTTTTTTTCGTCCGATTTGATCGGATAATTTTCCGCCAATGATTAAAAATCCACCAAAAAACAGAACATATAAAGTCTGCAACCACTGAACAGTATCAGCTCCAATGCCAAACTGCTCCTGAATGGAAGGAATTGTAAGGTTAATGATAGCAATATCAAGGGCTTCCACAAAAGTTCCTATCGAAGCTAAAATTAATATCAGGTTTTTTCTTGTTGGCATGATCTTCAAAATTTCTGGCAAAATTACTATTATTAGAACATTTTTAAAAATTATGTTTTAAATTTGGAACAAATATTAGTTTAATTGATTAATAAAGAACAAATGTGCTTTTAATTGAATTTTAAACCTTTAAAATAGAACAAATGGCAAGCGAAAATTATTCAGTCGACGAGAAAGACCTTTCTATACTGCGTTTATTGCAGAAGGATGCGAAATTAAGCATCAGAGATATTTCGGCAAGAATTAACCTGAGCCCAACCCCAACGCATGAACGCATCAAACGTATGGAAAAGCTAGGAATCATTAAAGAATATACTGCAATTGTTGACCGTAAAAAAGTGAATAAAGGAATGATGGTCGTTTGTATGATCGCTTTGAATGCCCATAACAAAAGTGTTGCAACAAAATTCATAGAACAGGTAAGCAAACTTAAAGAAGTGGTTGAGTTTTACAATATTAGTGGCGAGTTTGATTTTATGTTGAAAATTTTAGCACCAAATATGGACGAATTTCATGAGTTTTTTGTGAATCAGCTTTCGGAGATTGAAGGGATTGGGCAAACCAAAAGCATTTTTGTGATGAACAGTATCAAAGAAAGCGCTCAAATATTCTAATTTTTTTTAGCAATAAATAATAGTTCCAATATTAAGTGATTTATAGATTTTGGTTAATTTTAATAATTTGATTGATTGTTATTTATGAATTAAATTTTCCAATATATGTTATTTGAATTAAGAAAATAATATAAATATTTTAATCTATTTCGCTAGATAAAATAAATATTTCAATCAAGTATGTAAATTTTATATGAAACCTAATATAATTTGCTATATTTGCGGATCGAAATAATTTTTTTTCATCATTTGTGTTTTTTTAGACCTCCTTTTTGGAGGTCTTTTTTTGTTTTAAATTTAAATGTAAACTATTAGTATTTAGTACATTATGATTTGCGTATAAATACTGAAAATAAAAAATGGTGTTTTCTACGCTATATTATATCTCAATTTAGTGACAACTTTGTAATGTTAAACAACTTAAAAACATTACACCATGTCAAATTTCAAAATTAACATCATTGCCGGACCACTTTGGAGCAATGACGAAGCGCAAAAATTAGGAGGTCGTATCGCGGCGGCACATTTAGGAAAGTTTACCGGACAATGGAGCACCATTGTTGAGGGAGAAATGAGTGTTATCGAAGTTGAGCTAAACACTCAGCCAACAGGAGATAGCGAATATACATTAGACGTTCTTGCTGGTCCTCTCTGGAGCATTGAGGATGCAAAAGAAGTTTGTCCTGCAATTTGTGCGTCTTACGGAGGTACTTGGAACGGACAATGGACTACAGTCGTAGAAGGCAAAATGAGCGTTTGCGGTTGCGTGTTCAAATTCTAAAATAATTAAAACTATTATGAATCTCCAGGGTAACTTGGAGATTTTTTTTGTTTTTAAGATCTATTTTTTTTTGTCGTTTTAGATTAAAATATTGGCAAATTTAAACAAACTGACAAAGTTAATTTTGCATCAAAATAATTCTGTTATCATGACAAAGACTGAAAAAAGAAAAAATACTTCTTATATTTTATTGATAATTAATGTGTTGATAGTGATTTTAGTGTCAAGCAACTTACGATCACCTATTATTTCTGTGGCTCCGGTGTTGAGCGATGTACGGGAAGTTTTGGGTTTGGATAATTTCCAAGTGAGTATGCTGACCTCTATTCCACTGTTTATGTTTCCGACTTGTTCGGTTTTGGTAAGCCGATTTTCACATAAATTCAGTATCAGTCGGTTTTTGATGTATTCATTAATTATTTTAAGTTTTGGATTGTTTCTAAGAATTACAGGTTCTCTGTGGATGCTGTTTTTAGGGTCAATATTCATTGGTTTAGGAATTTGCATCGGAAATGTAGTAACTCCAGGATATATTAAAAATAATTTCCCAAAACAGATTGGCTTAATGACGGGAATTTTTGCAGTATCAATGAATCTTACGGCTGCCTTGGCATCAGGTTTTAGCGTGAGAATCGGAGAATGGACAGGTTTCGGATGGCGCGGTTCTCTAGGAATCTGGCTCGTGATTGCAGTGTTAGGACTTTTAGTTTTAAGTCTTGAAATCTTATTCAATAAAAAGAATGCTGATCAGGCGAAAACGGCTTTAAGTGTTTCAGATTTTAATATGTTTAAATCTTCCCAAGCCTGGAGTATCAGCGTTTTTATGGGACTGCAGTCTTTATTTTATTATTGTCTGATGACGTGGCTTCCATCGTTGTTGACGGATTTTAATATGCAGGCAGAAAGTACGGGTTGGGTTCTTTTTGTGATTCAAATTACGATGATTCCGGTTGCTTTTTGTTGTCCGATTATCGCGAGTAAAATGAAAAATCAGAGAATTTTAATCATTTTTATTTGTTCTTTAATGTTTGCAAGTACGATGATGTTTGTCTGGTTACAATCTCAATGGATCTATGTAAATGCTGTTATCATCGGGATTTCCAACGGATTGTCTTTTAGTTTATCCATTTTATTCTTTTCAACAAGAACAAAAAACAGCGCGAATGCGATCAAAATTTCAGGGATGGCTCAATCTATAGGATATTTAATTGCTGCATTTGGCCCGCCAATTTTCGGGAAACTACATGATTGGGATGTTTCCTGGAAAAGTTCTTTTTACTTTTTAAGTTGTGCTGTAATTCTGATGTTTTATTTTGGGATGAAAGCTGCGAAGAATAAGAATGTTGAGGATTAATTTGCTTTTCAATTATAATTAATACGCTCACTTTGTCATTTCGTAGAAATCTCAACAATTATACTTAAAATCTAAGTCTAGATTCCTACGGAATGACAAAATAAATGTGATATAGATCTGATTTAAATTAAAAAATTAATCATTTTCCGTGATTTCCCTTAAAACTTTACAAGGATTTCCAACAGCAATCACATTATCCGGAATGTCTTTGGTGACAACACTTCCCGCGCCAATAATAGAATTATTTCCAATAGAAACTCCCGGTAAAACGACTACATTTCCGCCAAACCAAACGTTATCGCCTACAGAAATTGGATGGGCATATTCCAGGCCTTCATTTCTTTGGGTTGCATTAATGGGATGTCCTGCGGTGTAAAAACTACAGTTCGGACCAACAAAAACATTGTCTCCAAAACTAACTTTAGCGCAATCGAGGATTACAAGATTATGATTGGCATAAAAATTTTCTCCAAGCTCAATATTATAACCGTAATCGCACCAAAATGGCTGTTCAATTAAAAACTGCTCTTTTGAATGTTTGATAATTTGTTTTATCAACTCATTTCTCTTTTCTGTATCGGAGTTTTTGGTTTGATTATATTCGTGGCACAAATCTTTGCATTTCACTCGTTCATCAATTAATTCCTGATCATAATTGGCATTATATAAAAGTCCTTGGGCACATTTTTCTTTTTCTGTCATATTCTTTATTTAGGTAACTCTTTTTTTATTGCTTGCAGGGATCCACTCATCTTTTTTACATTTTGAGCATTTTCGGGTGTCTCCCGGAGTTTTGATTTCTGTATGTCCGCAGAAAGTACAGGCATAATGATCGTCTTTTTCTATCTTTTTTAAAGGTTTTTCTAAAGAATTTGGCATGATTGGTAGGCCATATTTTATATCTTTATCTTCATAAAAGAAAACACTGATCTCTCCGGAAATTTCTTCGATCGCAGTTTCTACCTGACCTAATTGTGAAACACCTCTCAATCGTAATTCTGCAAAAAATTCATCACTTCCAAGATTTTCCTTTTTAAAATTATCAATTGCAAATTCGCCATTTTCAATCAAACAAATAGATTTTCCTTCAAGCAATTGCTCAAAACCTTTATACTTTCCGATAAAATGAGTAATGATGCTGTAGAGTAAAATAATAACAACGAAAACAATAATGGATGAAATAATTCCCACATCTTTATTAAACATAGGATCTCCGGCTGCTGATCCCAGCCCGATAATCACTACAAGTTCAAATAATGAAAGTTGTTTTACTCCCCTTTTTCCTAATATCCGTAATCCAATAATGATGGTTAAAAACATGATTGCCGTACGCAATATGATTTCTAGGATAAATGACCATTCTTCATGGCCCATTAATAATTCTTTCCAGTTAAGATTTAATAAAAATGTCGATAACATAGAAAATTATTTATAATTAAGAGTTCAAAAAATACGCCAATCAATCATAGAATTTGTTTTAAACAATATAAAAAAGTTTCGAGGAAAATGGGGAAGAGAATATTTTTATTTTATAACCTTTTAATTTCCATCAAGTTTGTCGTTGCGGAGAAATCTATACTATGCTTTAATTAGGATATGGAGATTCCTCCGGAATGACAAAGTGTGTGTGTTTATGCTTTAATTGATTCTTCTTCAATTTTAAATTTACCCAAAACCTCTAGAGTATTTTTATAAATAAAATTCAATTCATCCGAAGTAATACAGTAAGGCGGAACCAGATACATAACATTTCCTAAAGGTCGCATGATAATTCCTCTCGACAGAAATTCATCATACAACATCTTTCCTATTTCATTAAAATAGGAAGTTCCTTGATCTGTTTTAAATTCCCAAGCCAAAATTGTTCCTGTCTGACGAACATTTTCAACATTCGAATGTTGTTTTAAAATAGCTGAAAACTGAAAATGCTGTTCAGAAATCCGTTGAATATTGTTTTGCGTTTCTTCATTTAATAACAATTCCATACTCGCCAAAGCAGCCGTACACGACAATGGATTGGCGGTAAATGAATGTCCGTGAAACAAAGTTTTATATTTGTCATCCGACAAAAAAGCATTGTAAATTTCATTGGAGCAGGTTGTGATTCCCATTGGTAAAGTTCCACCTGTCAATCCTTTAGAAAAACACATAATATTAGGCTTTTCTGAAAGATGATTGGCTGCAAACAGTTTTCCTGTTCGTCCAAAACCTGTAAAAACTTCATCCTGAACCATTAAGATTTCCTGTTCTCTGCAAAACTTCATTAATTCATCCAAATGGTTGGCTTCGTACATCAACATTCCTGCAGCCCCTTGAATTAAAGGTTCGTAAATAAAACAAGCAATTTCATCCGCATGTTTTTTAATCTGATTTTTTATGCTTTCCAGATTTTCAGAATTGGGAGTATCAATAAAAATCACTTCAAAAAGCATTTCCCCGAAAGGTTTTGTCCAGACACTTCTTCCGCTCACAGACATGGCGCCAAAAGTATCTCCGTGATAGGCGTTTTTAAAGGCTAAAATTTTAGTCTTTTCTTTTCCTTTATTATAGCAAAACTGAATACACATTTTCAATGCAACTTCCACGGCAGTCGAACCATTGTCAGAATAAAAAACTTTCTGTTGATTATTCGGAAGCAATTGCAATAAATTTTCGGAAAGTTGTATTGCAGGCTCATGAGTAAAACCGGCAAAAATAACTTGTTCCAATGTATTAAGCTGCTCAGAAACACGCTGAGCAATATATGGATGCGCGTGCCCATGCAAGGTCACCCACCATGAAGAAACAGCATCAATATATTGCTTCCCTTCGTTATCATAAAGATATACTCCTTTCCCTCTAACAATGGGAATGGCGTCACTTGCCGTTTTCATTTGGGTATAAGGATGCCAGTTGACGGCCTTGTCGCGTTCTTGTAAATTCATAAATGTTGAAGTTAGAGGTTAGAAATTAGAAGTTAGCTTTCCAGGTTTCAAACTGATCCATCACTTTTTCTGTTTCTCTTTTCATAGGCTTTAATCCTAAAGTTTGAAGCATCTGCATATCTTCTGAAACTCCCGGATTGGGTGTTACCAATAAGGTTTCTCTTTCTCCTGTGAAGATCGAGTTTGCGCCTGCCATGAAACACCAACCTTGCTCAAATTCTGTCATTTCAATTCTTCCAGCACTCAAACGAACCATCGAAGAAGGCATTATGATTCTTGCAGTGGAGATCATTCTTACCATTTCCCAAGTATCCGTTTTTTCATTATTTTCAAGTGGAGTTCCTGCTACTCTTGCTAATGCATTGATTGGAACTGATTCCGGATGTTTTGGCATTGTAGCCAAGGTTAAAAGCATTGAAATTCTGTCTTTATGGCTTTCTCCAAGACCAATAATACCTCCTGAACAAACCGTAATTCCTGCTTTTCTGACGTTGTTTATGGTATTAATTCTATTATCAAAAGTTCTTGTGGAAATGATCTCTTCATAATACTGCTCTGAAGTATCAAGATTATGGTTGTAAGCGTATAAACCTGCTTCCTGCAAACGAATGGCTTGATCTTCTGTCAACATTCCCAAAGTACAACAAACTTCAAGGCCAAGATCATTAACGCCTTTTACCATATCAATTACGCGATCAAAATCACGGTTATTTCTTACTTCTCTCCAAGCCGCAGCCATGCAGAAACGGGAAGAACCATTGTCTTTTGCTTTTTGGGCATGCGCAATTACGGTCTCAGTAGGCAATAACGCCTGAACTTTAATATTGGTATGATATCGTGCAGCTTGTCCGCAATACGAACAATCTTCTGTACAACCCCCTGTTTTAATGGATAATAAGGTGGACATTTGTACTTCTTCCGGATTGTGCCATTCGCGATGAACGGTTGCTGCTTTGTAAATTAATTCAAGTAAAGGCTGATGATAAATTTCTTCTATTTGTTCTTTAGTCCAATCATTTCTAATTTCTGTTTTTCTATCCATTATCCTAAATTTGTTAATTGTTTTGTACTTTTTTCTATATTTTCTTTTGTTATATTTTCGATGTCTGAGATTCTGATAATCTCGGTTTCCGGTTGAATATTTTTACAAATGACTCTTTCTGTGTCGGGTGGAAAATTTCCGTTAAGAATCAAATATTTTAGATTAATTTTTTTTTGGTTTAAAGCCATGATCGATAATAAAGTATGATTGATGCATCCTAAATAATTCCTCACCACTAAGGCTACGGGAATATTTAATTTTTCAATTAAATCAATAATAAATTCTTTATCAGAAAGAGGAACCATTAATCCTCCGGCTCCTTCTACGATTAGATTATTTTGTGTTTCAGGAAGTTTAAATTCATTTAAATCAATTGTAATTTTTTCTTTTTTTGCAGACTGATGTGGTGAAGCTGCCAATTGTAATCGATATGTTTCAGGATGAATAACTACATTTTCACCAATCCAATCTTGAATTTTCATGCTATCTGAAAAATCCAAATCTCCAGATTGAATCGGTTTCCAATAATCTGCATTAAAATATTTCGTTAAAATGGCTGAGCAGACGGTTTTTCCTACTTCTGTTCCGATTCCGGTTACAAATAATTTCATGTAAATTTTTTAATAATTTTCGTTACTTGTATAATTTCTTCTTCTGTGTTAAAGCTATGCAGGCAAATCCTCAACCTTTCTGTTCCTTCTTTTACGGTTGGACTGAAAACAGCATAGGTTAAAAACCCTTCATTCAATAAAGTATCCTTTAAAGTTTTTAATTGCTGATTATCCGGAATTACAATTGCCTGAATCGGACTGTTTTCAAAAGACGGAGTTTTCAAATTTTGTCGACGAAAAATTTTAATATTCCCTTGAAGTTTTAGTGATAAATTTTCATTCTCTTTTAAAAATTCATAACCTGTTTTTATACTCATCCACTGAATGTCCTGAGCCGAAGTTGTATAAATGAAAGAAGATGCAAAATTGATGAGATAAGACTTCACAACATCCTCACAAAGTATTGCTGCTCCATGAGCTCCAAGTGCTTTTCCATAGGTGATAACGGTTGCTAAAACTCGATTCTGCAACTGATATTTTTCAACCAAGCCATATCCGAATACACCAAAAGCATGCGCTTCATCCACAATTAAGCTGGCTTTATATTTTTCTACAATTTGAATAATTTCCTGAATGGGAGCCACATCGCCATCCATCGAATACAAGCTTTCTATAGCAACGTAGCAGTTTCCGTGTTGCTTTTTTAAAACCTGTTCTAAATCTTCAACATCATTATGTTTAAATTTCAACCTTTTAGCATACGACATTTTGCAGGCATCATGCACAGACCGATGGATCTTCTCATCAATAATAATCGTATCATGGCGGGTTGGAAGTGTTGAAAATAAAGCCAAATTTGCATTGTAACCTGAAGAAAAAAGCAAGGCAGAAGAATAGTTGTGTTCTTCTGCGATAAAATTTTCGGTTTCAATAACGGTCGAACTGTTTCCGCTTATTAACCTTGAACCCGTACTTCCGGAAAGTAATTGAGGATTTTCTATAATTTGTTTTAATAATAAATTTTGCAATTCACTATTTCTTGCCAATCCCAGATAGTCGTTAGAATAAAAATCTATTCCTTCGGATTTTGGCTGTAAAATTCTCAAAGTTCCTTCGTCTCTTCTTTTTTCTAAAGGCTCTTGAAAATGGTGAAAATTTTTAAGCATACTTAAACTTTGTAACTTCCTGAATAATGGCGTTGATCCATTGGTCATGGAGTTCATATTCGATTTTTAAAATGTTTTCAGCGTGAGGTTTCCAATTTTCAGAAAATTCGTCGAGTTGATTAATCATTTCCTCTAAATGCCCTTCTTCTTCTAGAATTATTGATTTAACCATGATTTTAGAAGAAGTTTTTGTCAGGATATCTTGATAAACCGGATATAATTCATCGGCACGAACTTCAATTGCATAAGTCACAAAAAGATAGGCCGCATATTTCAATTCTTCTTTTGTTAAGCTGAAATTATTCTGAAGATATTTACAAGCTTTAACATCCAAAGAATGAAGATATTGTCGTGTCGCAATTGAAGCTAAAAGTTCTTTCCCATCATAGGTTTTACACAATTCAGAATCCAATTTTCCGATTTGTTTTTTAAGATAATAAGCATGACGATGCTCTTCTGCAGCATGCTTTAATTGAATTAAACTTACTTTGGTCGGATGTTCACAGGCAGAAATTTTCCTTGCTCCTGCATTTTCCATGAAAGAAAGGGTGTTCAGCCACTTGGCGTGGGTTTCGTTATCCTGCACAATTCTTTCGAGTAGATTGTAGAATTCCATAGATTTTTATTTTATGGTTCAAATGTAGTATATTGCCGGATGGTTGAATGGTGCCAGTTTTTATATTATGGATAGTCCGGTTGAAATTCCTTATAAAAGTTTTGTGAAAATTGATAGAAAGTCTGAAACTTCTATCTATATGCAAATTGCCAATCAGTTGATCAATGCGATACAGAGAGGTTATATTCCTTTTGGCACAAAACTTCCGGGCACAAGAGCTTTAAGTCAGATTTTAGAGGTACATCGAAATACAATTGTTGCTGTTTACGATGAATTATTTGCCCAAGGTTGGGTAGAAAGTCTTCCAAACAAAGGAACTTTTGTCATCGGAAAGAATCAGCAAAAACCATTAGAAATTAAAATTTTTGAGAAGAATCATCTTGAAAACTATCCAAAATTGACAGGTTTTTCATTTAAAACTTCAAATATTTTAGATAATCCTTTTGAGCATTCTACGTGTGAATATGTTTTCAATGATGGCGTTCCGGATATAAGATTAACCCAAATTGATCAACATTCTAAATTCTACAGCTCTATTCTGAAGCGAAAGTCTCAGCAGAAAATGTTGGGACATTACAACCACGATGGAAGTGAATTTTTCAAGAAAAACCTTTCTCATTATCTTAATTTATCACGAGGATTACCCATTTCTAAGAATAATCTTCTGATTACCAGAAGCACAGAAATGAGTATTTACATCGTTTCTGAAATATTATTGTCACAGGGCGATACTGTTTTAGTGGGCGCTTTAAGTTACTTTTCCGTAAATATGATCTTTCAAAAAGCGGGAGTTGATATTGTTTCAATTCCGATTGATGAAGAGGGAGTTATTGTAGAAAGTGTAAGAGAAGCCTGTCAAAAGCAAAAGATCAGAATGCTTTACATTACGCCCCATCACCACTATCCTACCACAGTCACCTTGAGTGCGAAACGAAGATTGGAACTTCTTAATTTAGCCAATGAATATGGTTTTATTATTCTTGAGGATGATTACGATTATGAATTCCATTATGATAAAAGTCCGATTCTTCCCTTGTCCAGCGCGGATACGAACGGAATGGTTATTTACATCGGTTCATTTGGAAAGTCTCTTGCTCCGGGATTTCGTACAGGGTTTATTGTTGCTCCAGAAAATTTAATGATCGAAATGCGGAAATACCTCGGAATTATCGACAGACAGGGCGATGTTTTGATGGAACGGGTTCTTGGAGAAATGATTGCGGAAGGAGAAATCAATCGGTATTTAAAAAAATCATTGAAAGTCTATCAGGAAAGACGAGATCATTTTTCTGATTTGCTGAATGAACATTTAGGCAATTCTATCAATTTTCAAAAACCATCGGGAGGCCTCGCTATCTGGGCAGAATGGAATGTTCCGATCAACTTAATGCAGCTCAGCCGTCATTGCGCTCAAAACAATCTTTTCATTCCTAAAACTTCACTTTATCAGAATAAAAACATTACCGCCATGAGATTAGGATTTGGAAATTTAAATTTTGATGAAATGGGAAAAAGCATCGAAATTTTATCTGAAAGTGTAAAATTACTGACCTAAGTATCAATTTTGGGGATTTCAATTTCTCATATAGTGAGCATTTTTATGCTGTAATTAATTCTACAATATTACATTTTCGTTAATTTAAATAATTAATATCTAAAATATTTTCTCATTTTGGGACTGCTAATTTCGCTTGTATAAAGATGTTTAATCGGTTGCATTAACCATTAATTCTAGCTTAAGTTGATATTGGTTCACCGAGTTTTGAATTATATGACAAATATCATTTTGAATTTTATTGAAAGATTCATTTATATTTATCTAATTATTTTTAATTATTCTAAATAAATGAAAAAGCAATACGCGCTTTCTATATTCTTGCTGGCAACGATAGCCACAAATACTTCTGCTCAGAGTAAGCAGGACAGTTTAAACACCTCAGACATCAACGAAATTATCTTAGTGTCTTCACGTTCGCCGAAGCAGATCAGTGATATTCCGGGAACGGTTTGGGTGATCAGTGATAAAGAGCTTCAAACCCAGATCAGGGGCGGTGCCGGACTGAAAGAAGTATTGGGAAATATGATTCCGGGATTTGATTTTGGAAATCAGGGAAGAACAAATTATGCCCAAAATATGCTTGGCAGAAACGTTCTTGTTTTGTTGAATGGTGTTTCTTTAAACAGTACGAGAGCGACCAGCCGGCAATTTGACGCCATCGATCCTTTTAACATCGAAAGAATTGAAGTGCTTTCCGGAGCTTCTGCGATCTACGGAGGCGATTCCACGGGTGGAATTATTAATATCATAACCAAGAAACCAAAGTCCAATAAATTGGCTTTTGAAACTTCAGTTGGTTTGAAATCAGGATTTCATAAAGATGATCTCGATAAAAGAATTGCACAGTCTGTTTCGGGTGGAAATGATAAAGTCCAATTCAGATTGGGAGCAGCTTTTACTCAAAATGAAGGTGCTTTTGATGCGAGTGGAAATCAAATTATTATGGATGTTAAACAGGCTGATTTTCAATACAACAGATCGATTGATATTTTAGGAGGAATTAGTGCTAAATTAAGTCCAGATCAGGATTTAAGTCTAGATTTACAGTATTACAATTCTAAAGTCAGAAATAAAAAATGGCTTTCTTTTGGACCCAATTTCGTTGGATTTACTACTAAAAATCCAGATCTAATCAATGTTTTAGATGGAGCAGACTCTGATATTGTTCCAAGAACAGAGCGTTTTATGGCCAACTTACAATATAATCATCGAAATATTTTAGGAGGTCAAAATTTAATTCTTCAAGCTTATGCAAGACGAGAAGAAGTCGATTTTGGGGCATCTTTTGCTGAAGTTCCTAAACCGCCTGCGGGAGTTACGCTTCCTGTATTTCTTTCTTCAGCAAGAGGAAATACTGATGTTTACGGAGCAAAAATCGTTTTGTCTAAAAAATGGAATTCTTTCAATTTCACTTACGGAGTCGATACCGATTTTGAAAATTTCACAGGAGATCAGGCGATATTCAATCCTCAAAAAAGCAGTGAATCAGGAGGTTTGATCAACAGAACAGATGCTTTTGTCGGAAGATATCCGGATACCAAAATATTCACTTTAGCAGGTTTCATTCAGGCAGATTGGAATATTACTAAAAAACTGACCCTTTCCGGAGGGGTAAGACAGCAATTTATCAATGTGAAATTGGATGATTTTGTTGGATTTAAAGAACAGGTTTACATGCATTTCGGATATGGAAATTCTGCAGATGTCGTGAAAGGTGGTAAAAATAACTACGATGTAACATTGCTCAACGGAAGTTTACTATACAAATTTAATCCCGCTTGGCAGACTTGGTTGAGTTTTTCTCAAGGATTTGCCGTTCCTGATGCTGCAAAATCTTATGGTTTTGGAAAATATCAATTAAACAACAATCGTTGGAACTTATTAAACAGCATCAACATTGCAGAACAGCCATTAAGCGGCATAAAAACTGACCAGATGGAATTAGGTTTCAGACATAACAGAATTTCGGAAGCCGGATTCTATGGGCAGGGATCATTTTTCTACGCCCTTTCCAATAAGACATTGAAAATTGACAACGCTGCTTTTACAATTTCTTTACTTGACCAAAAATTAAGAAACTATGGTTTTGAAGGAGCTTTAGGCTATCGTTTTGCCGAAGGGTTGGAATTAGGAGGAAATATTTTATTGATGCAATCTGAAACGGAAACCGTAGATAAAGGTTGGCAGAATCAATCAGTTTACACAACAAATCCATCAAAATTTATGGCTTTCACAGGCTGGAATGCTAAGAGATTTTCTGTAAGACTACAAATGCAGAATTCTATGAATTACACCGATTTAGCAGATATGAAAATCACGGGGTATACCCTATTCGACTTCATTGGAGATGTAAAATTAAACAAAGGAACGATCAATTTTGGCGTTCAGAATATTTTTAATAAAGAATATACCACAATTTGGGGACAGCGTTCTGTATTTTTTTACGGAGCACCTCAAAAGGCCTTTGCTTACCAAGGGCGAGGAACTACATTTTCTGTAGGGTACACGATAAATTATTAATGGTTTAATTAAAAAAGTTAGAAATACTATTTAAAAAGTAAAAAGAAACAACCAATCCAGAATTTTATGAACACACTTATTACCGAAAAATTGGTTTCGGAAAAGGAAAGTCTTTTCCCAAATCTGGAGAATTTATTTTGTGATCTCAACATTCATGAATACCAAAATGCAGTCAGTAAAGCGCAGGAAAGTGTTATTTCATTTTTGGAAGACACCAACAAACCTTTTAGCGGAATTTCTCCACGAGAACTGAGAAAACAGTTTGAAAATATCAACCTTAACGATCCTTCACAGACCTATGAAGATGTTTTTGAGGAAGTTAAAGAATTGTACACCCAGCATGCAATTGCCTTTCATCATCCTAAATATGTTGCTCACCTTAATTGCCCGATTGTTATTCCTGCGATTGCAGCAGAAATATTGATCAGTTCTATTAATTCTTCGCTTGATACCTGGGATCAAAGTGCCGGCGGAACATTAATGGAACAAAAATTAATTGAATGGACTTGCAAAGAAATCGGTTTTGATCATCTGTCAGACGGAGTTTTCACAAGCGGTGGTTCTCAAAGCAATCTGATGGGAATGTTGTTGGCGAGAGATCATTATTCTCTGAAATATTTAAACCATAACATCAAAAAAGACGGATTGTCAAAAGATGCCCATCGTTTCAGAATTTTTGTTTCGGATGCAGCGCATTTTAGTATTCAGAAAAGCGCTTCGATCTTAGGATTGGGCGAGCAGGCTGTTGTTAAAATTAAAACCGACCGTTCTTTCAGAATGAACAGCGTATTGCTGGAAGATGCTGTTAGAAAGGAAATTGAAAACGGAAATATCCCGATCGCAGTTGTTGCAACGGCAGGAACAACAGATTTTGGAAACGTTGATCCTATGATCAATATTTCAGGAATTGTGAAGAAATACAATCTTTGGTTTCATGTGGATGCGGCCTATGGATGTGCCTTGTTGTTGACAGAGAAATATCGTCATTTAATTCAGGGAATTGAAGATGCCGATTCTGTAACTGTAGATTATCACAAATCGTTCTTTCAGCCTGTAAGCAGCAGCGGATTTATCGTCAGAGATAAAAAATATTTCGGACTGATTACCCATTACGCCGATTATTTAAATCCAAAAGATCATGATGAAAATGAGATCCCAAATCAAGTTAATAAATCGATACAGACAACAAGACGTTTTGATGCCTTAAAACTTTGGTTTACCCTAAGAATTATTGGTAAAAAAGGCTTGGGAGGTTATATCGACAGAATTATACACACCGCAAAAGACGCTGCAATTCTCTTAGAAAATGATCCAAATTTTGAATTATTAAACCGCTCGGATCTGTCCGCTTTGGTCTTCCGTTATTCGGCAAATCCGTTTAAAACTTTTGATCTGAACAGAATCAATACCTACATCAAATCACAACTCTATAAAAACGGAAATGCCCTTGTAGCAGGAACCAAAGTCAATGGACAGTTTTATTTAAAATTTACCATTCTTAATCCTTTAACGACAGTTGAAGACATCAAATCAATATTAAACACCATAAAAAAACACGGAAATGAATACATTGAAGTTAACTAATCAGGAATACGCAGAACAGATTAACTATACTGCTCTCATCAATTGCTACATGAGAGAATTTACAAACTGGAGCCGTTATTTGGGAATTCCAAAATATGATGACGCCATTGCTAAACATTTACACAAAACACCAACAGATTTACATATCAGAATCGATTTTTCTTCGATTGGATGCGATGTTTACATTCCTGTAAACTATTTTTCAGAAACAGGAAGACATCTTTTTGATTTTCCTGTATTGAGAAGAGTTTTGGATACGGATGAAGTTTCAGAAGTTGATATTTACGGTTTTATGACTTTGACGGCAGAATATTCAAAAGGAATTCATTCTAATATTGATGCTTCAACGGTCTTAAAAAGATTGAATAACAGCATTGAAAATTTGACTGCTTATTTAGATCATTTGGTTGAAAATAATAAGTCGGTCAATGACTTGGAAATGTCTTTTATTGAAGCTGAGCAATCACTTGTTTTGGGGCATATTTTACATCCGGTTCCAAAATCAAAACAAGGATTTAATCGAGAAGATTTATTGAAATATTCTCCTGAAACTTCGGGACAATTTCAGTTATTCTATTTCTTAATTAACCCTGAAAATATCATTGAAAAAAATGCAGATGGAACGCCTGTTACCAAAGAATTAGGTGAAAAAATCTATCCTCTTCTAGATGCAGAACATAAAAAATTATGGGACGAATTTCCAGATTATCAAATTGTTCCGATGCATCCTTGGGAAGCTGAATATTTATTGGTTCAGGAAGATGTTCAAATCATGCAGGAGCAAGGAATTTTATTTGCATTAGGGCATTACGGAGAACACTTCACTCCTACTTCATCTGTAAGAACAGTTTACAGCGAAAACAGCAAATGGATGTATAAATTTTCACTTCATGTAAAAATTACAAACTCAGAAAGAATCAACTTATATCCTGAGCTTCACCGTGGCCACGACATCAGCCAGTTATTAAAAACAGATTGGGGAAAAAATTTACAGAAAGATTTCCCAGAGATTGATTTTATGGTGGATCCTGCCTTTATTGCTGTTAAATTCAATGATAAAGTAATCAACGGATTCAATATCAGCATCAGAAGAAATCCTTTTCAAGGTGAAAATAAGACTAAAAATGTAACCCTTTTAGCGGCTCTTTGTCAGGACGGAATTTTTGGACAGCCTTCAAGGCTTCAAAATATTATTGAAAATACAGCTAAAAACCTTGATGTACCGGTTGAACAGGTCGCTTTAGATTGGTTTAAACAATACCTTCATATTTGCGTAAGACCAATTGTCGGTATTTTGAATACCTACGGATTGGCTTGTGAATTCCATCAGCAAAACGTAATGATAGAGCTTGATAAAAAAGGTTTTCCGGGGAAAATTTATTTCAGAGACAATCAGGGATTTTTCTTTAGAGAAGGCAGAAAAGACTTGGTTTCCAATGCCCTTCCTGGAATTGCAGACGAAAGCCAGTCGATTATTGATGAAGAATCATTGGCTCCAAAATATACCTATTATTTGGTAACGAATAATATTTTAGGCGTTGTGAATGCTTTAGGATGCAGCGGATTAGTCAACGAAAGAAAACTCATTAATTTAGTTTACAAAGCTTTCAAAGAGCTTGAAAATGAAGATGAAACAGGGTTAGTGGATTACATTATCAACAAAAGAAATTGGTATACGAAAGGAAATTTAATCACAAGTCTTCAAAATATCAATGAAGCAGATGAAAATCTAGAATATCCTGCTGTTTTCTTGGATACTCCCAATCCTTTAAATAAATACTTCTTTTCAAATAAATTAATCAAGCCTGAATCTACACAAATTGTTTATTCAAGATACTTTGAAGATGACAATGTAAACATCAGCATCCGTCCTTTCGACATCGAAAATGATTTTGAAATGATCCACGAATGGTTCAACATGGAACACGCAAAACCTTTCTGGAAAATGGATGGCCCGAAAAGAGATTTGGAACTTTGGTTCAGAACGATTCTTCCAAGTGACGAACAGCACAGTTTTATTGGAGAAGTAAACGGTGTCGCACAGTTCAGTTTTGAGCCTTATTGGCCGATGAGAGATGTTGTAGGAGCTTATTATGAGTCTTTACCAACAGATTACGGAACACACTTTTTTGTTGCTGAAACACAGAAAGATAAGAAGTTTTCTTTTCAATCTTTTCAAGTCGCTTTAGATTATATTTTCATGCTTCCTGAAGTAGGAAAATGTATCGGCGAAGCGTCTGTTGATGCTGTTCCGACCGATAGAATCATTACAAAATTAGGCTACACTCGAGAAGGAATTATTGAAATGCCTCACAAAACTGCTTATCTAACTTTCTGTATCCGTGAAGGATATTGGGAAAAGTGCCCTGAGAGCAAATTAGAAGCGAAAAGTATTTAATATTAAAAAATAACCATTAAGATTTAGTTTAAGGAGTTAAGAATATTAAGAGATTTCTCCTATCGTCGAAATGACATTCGCACTGTCATTCTGAATGGAGCAAAGCGAAATGAAGAATCTAACTTAAATTTCTTAACTCCTTAAACTAAATCTTAATGGTTAAATAATTCAAATTTTAAAAAACAAAAACATTGGAAAACAACAAAATATACGATATCATCGGGATCGGCATTGGTCCTTTCAACCTAGGATTAGCAGCGCTTTTGGAGCCTGTAGAATCCATCAATTCACTTTTTTTAGATCAGGCAGAAGGCTTTGATTGGCATCCCGGTTTGATGCTTAATAATGCTACTTTACAAGTCCCTTTCATGGCAGATTTGGTAACGATGGCAGACCCGAAAAGCAAATACAGCTTCCTGAATTTTTTAAAGGAAACCGACCGTTTATATAAATTTTTTATCAGAGAAGATTTCTTCATTTTAAGAAAGGAATACAATCTTTATTGTCAATGGGCAGCAAACCAATTACAGAATTGTCTTTTCGGAAAAAAAGTTGAAAATATTATTTTCAATGAATCAGAAAAACTTTACATCATTGAAGTTTTAGATTTAAAAAATAATGATGTTACAAAATATTATACTAAAAAACTGGCTTTAGGAACGGGAACTCAGCCAAGATTGCCTGAATTTATGAATGATAAAAACTATCCAAATGTCATTCATACTTCAGAATATTTAAATCACAAAGAAAATATTCTGAATGCAAAATCTGTTTCTATTATTGGTTCCGGACAAAGTGCTGCTGAAATTTTTCAAGATATTTTGCCAGAAACAAATGAAAATTTACACATGAGCTGGTTCACGAGACCAGACCGTTTTTTCCCGATGGAATATTCAAAATTGACCTTAGAATTGACTTCTCCGGAATATGTTGACCATTTTTATCAAATGTCACCCAATCAGCGAAAAAACTTATTGGCAAAACAACCTCCGCTTTATAAAGGAATTAATTTCGAATTGATCAACGATATTTTCGATACAATGTACGAAATGAGCGTTGGAAACGTGCCTTTACATGTAGACTTGAAACCAAGCTGTCAACTGGACAATATTTCTCCTGAAGGCAATTCTTATGTTTTGAATTTCACGCATGTACAGGATGAAATTACATTTACAAATATCTCAGATTATGTTATTTTGGCGACAGGCTACAAATATAAAGAACCAAAATTTTTGAAAGGAATTGAAAATAAAATCCAAAGAAATGAAGATGGGCTATTTGATGTAAGTCGTTATTATACAATTGATAATGAGGAAAATATCTTTGTTCAAAATGCAGAACTTCATACGCATGGTTTTGTAACGCCGGATTTAGGAATGGGAGCTTACAGAAATGCAATCATCATCAATTCGATTGCCGGAAAAGAAATTTATAAAGTAGAAAAGCGAATTGCCTTTCAACAATTCAACACAACAAAAGCATGGATCGCAAAACATTCATCTTAAAAGGTGATCTCAAAAAGGTCATGTGGGAAACCTCATGGCCTGCCGTTGCGGCGATTGTTTTATATGGAATAAATAATTTTCTGGATGCCATTTTTGTTGGCTACTTAATTAATACAAAAGCGCTTGCAGCAGTCGGAATGGCCTATCCATTATCTCAAATTGTTCTCGGATTTGGAAGATTAGTAGGAACAGGAGCTGGTGCTGCCGTAAGTATGTGGATTGGAGAAAACAGGCAGGATAAATTGTATAATTTATTTGGAAGTTTTAACTTTCTATGTATTTTTTTCTCTTTGCTTTGTACGATTCCGGCCTATATTTTTGCGTATCAATTAATGGCAATGATGGGTGCAAAAGGAGAATTACAAACCATTGCAGTTGAGTATTTTAGAGTTACATTAATCGGAACAATTTTCTGGATTTATGGTTTAGCATTAAATATGTTAATCCGTGCAGAAGGAAAAATGAAAACTGCAGCCGTAATGATTGCCGTGGGATTGGTTATCGATATTATTTTAAAACCAATTTTCATTTCCACTTTCGGAATGGGAGTTTCCGGTGCAGCTTGGGCAACGAACTGCGGAATGCTGATCTATTCGCTTCTTGGATTTTATTATTACGCTAAAGGAAAAAGTTCTTTTAAAACCAATTGGAAATCAATTTCATTTGATCAAACAATTGGAAAAAAAATATTGAAATTAGGACTTCCCGAAATGATTTTATCGGTAATGGGAGTCGTTCAAAGTATTATTATTTTCAACGCAATCGCAAGATATGGTACCGAAAATGATATCTCATTTTTTACCGTTTTGAATCGATTTTTCCTCTTTTTATTAACCCCTTTATTTGGATTGATGCGAGGTTTACAGCCCGTTGTCGGAATTAATTTTGGAGCCGGACAATTTGATAGAGCCAGAAAATTTCTGAAAACCTATATTGTAGCCGGGATCGCCATATTGCTACCTTTCTTTTTGATCGCCCTTATTTTCCCGAAACAATTAATTGGCTTAATGCTTCCGGGATATACAGTGAGCGATAATCAAATTAATGATTTCAGGTTATTTTTCTCCGTACTTCCTTTGTTGCCGATTACAGTGTTGGCGCTATCCTACTATCCTGCAGTAAATGACAGTAAGAAAGCAAGTTTTTTGGTCTTTTTACGCCAGTTGATATTATACATTCCGCTAATGTTGATTTTACCCTATTATTTTGGGGTTAAAAGCATCTATTGGGGAAGTGCTTTAATTGAACTGACGGTTGGAATTATTACTTTTTTCTTACTGAATAATTATAAGCTAAAACTGAAAAAGGCTTAAAAATTTTAATTTTCATACATTCTTAAAGTGATTGGTTAGATTTTTGAATATTAAATCTAAACCAATCACACCATTGAAACTAATCACATTCACCAATAAAGGTATTTACTGTCCACAAGGGAAATTTTACATTGATCCTTGGCGACCTGTTGATTTTGCAGTTATTACGCATGGTCACGCCGACCATGCCCGCTGGGGAATGAAAAAATACCTGTGCCACCATTTCACTAAACCTATTTTACACCAAAGAATTTCTCCCGATATTGAATGTCAGACATTACAATATGGTGAAGTCTTGGATATCAACGGTGTTAAGCTTTCACTCCATCCGGCAGGTCATATCATTGGTTCTGCCCAAATTCGGTTGGAATATAAAGGCTATGTAAGTGTAGTTTCCGGAGATTATAAAGTTCAAGACGACGGATTGAGTACGCCTTTTGAATTGGTTAAGTGCAATGAATTTGTTACAGAAAGCACTTTCGGACTTCCGATTTACAATTGGCTGGAAGTTCCTGATCTTAATAAAAGACTTCAAAACTGGGTGTTACGAAATCAGGAAAATCAAAAAACATCTGTTTTTATCGGTTATTCTTTGGGGAAAGCTCAAAGAATTATGAAAGCGGTTGAGGGAATGGGGAAAATCCATGTTCACTACTCGATTGGTAAGCTCAATAAAGCATTTGAAGAGGTCGGAATTGTACTTCCAGACTATGAAATTCCCGATTTTAGAGAAAGTATAAAACATGTTCAAGGCGATATTGTGATTGTTCCG
The DNA here is from genome assembly GCF_058795655.1 of Chryseobacterium sp. GW823-FHT05E08. Lineage (NCBI taxonomy): Bacteria > Pseudomonadati > Bacteroidota > Flavobacteriia > Flavobacteriales > Weeksellaceae > Chryseobacterium > Chryseobacterium sp. GW823-FHT05E08. The sequence goes on from NZ_JBXAHY010000001.1 coordinate 602,702, forward strand.
CCCGCTTTGTTGGATAGTAATGTCATAAAAAAAATACCAGACGCAGCAACAGCCATTTGTTCAGGCTGGATGCAGGTTCGCGGAGCAAGAAGATGGCGAAGTGCCGACGCAGGATTTCCCATGAGCGATCATGCCGATTGGAAAGGATTATTGCAAGCCATTAAAGCGACAGAAGCGGAAATTGTTCATGTAACCCACGGACAAACTGAAGTTTTTTCTAAATATTTAAATGAAATCGGAATAAAATCTGATGTCGTTGAAACGTTGTATGGGGATGATGAAGAGGTAAATGAAAAAGAAATTATTAAAGATTCTGATTAGCTTTTGATCCTTGTCAAGGTTTTGAACCTTGACAAGGATCAGTTACAACGCTTAAATTATGGAAAGAGAGAATGAAATAAAAAGTGACAAAACAAATGTTATTTCTTACTTATGAAATATTTTGCAGACCTAATCAACGCTTTGGAAAGTACCAACAAAACCAACGCAAAAATTGACGCCATTATTGATTATCTGGAACGCGCTCCCGATGAAGATAAATTGTGGTTTATCGCCTTGTTCACAGGCAAAAGGCCGAAACGAAATGTCAATACCAATTATATGAAAGAATGGGCATTGGAAATTACCCAAATACCATTTTGGCTGTTTCAGGAAAGCTATTCTTCGGTTGGAGATTTGGGTGAAACTATTTCGTTAATTCTCCCTCCTCCAATGGAAAAAATTGATAAAACATTGTCTGAATGGATGAATGAAATTATCAGTTTAAAAAATAAAACAGAAGCAGAGAAAAAAGAATTCGTCTTACATTCCTGGAATGGATTAGATTACACAGAACGTTTGATTTTCAATAAATTACTAGGCGGAAGTTTCCGTATTGGTGTCTCTTCTAAAACATTAATTAATTCTTTAACAAAGTTTTCAGGGCAGGAAGCAAGTACGTTAATGCACAGTTTAATGGGAAAATGGCAACCTGATGAAGTTTCATTTAAAGAACTGATTTCAGCGGAAAATATTAACCCGGATAATTCAAAACCCTATCCTTTCTGTTTGGCTTATCCTTTAGAAAAAGAATTGGGAGAACTCGGAACTCCAGAAGAATGGCAAGTTGAATACAAATGGGACGGCATTCGTGGACAAATCATCAGACGAAACGATGAAGTTTTCATTTGGTCGAGAGGTGAAGAATTGGTGACAGAACAATTCCCTGAAGTCGCAGAAACAATACAGGAAATGAAAGGAAATTTTGTTTTGGATGGAGAAATACTTGCGGTAAGGGATGGTAAAGTTTTAAATTTTAATGAATTACAAAAAAGATTAAACCGAAAAAATTTAACTAAAAAAATGCTTTCGGAAATTCCGATTGAAGTTTTTTGTTATGATCTTTTAGAACTGGAAGGAACTGATTTACGCGAAAAACCAATCTCTGGAAGACGCGCTATGTTGGAGGAATTATTATTAAATCAAGCTCCTGAAAACATTAAACTTTCTCAGGTTATTGATTTTGAAAACTGGGAAGATTTAAACCAAATCAGAGAGAATTCCAGAGATATCAATAGTGAAGGTTTGATGCTAAAACAAAAGAATTCCCCATATCATTCAGGAAGAAAAAAAGGCGATTGGTGGAAATGGAAAATCAATCCTTTAACGATTGACGCTGTTCTCATTTATGCCCAAAAAGGAAGCGGAAGGCGAAGCGCTTATTACACCGACTACAGTTTTGCTGTAAAAAATGGCGATGCTTTGGTAACGATTGCAAAGGCATATTCAGGTTTAACGGATAAAGAAATTATGGAAGTCAGCAAGTTCGTCAATAAAAATGCGATTGAAAAGTTTGGACCTGTTCGTACCGTAAAACCGGAGTTGGTTTTTGAGATTGCTTTTGAGGGGATTGGTTTTAGCAATCGACATAAAAGTGGTGTCGCATTACGATTTCCAAGAATTGTAAGATGGCGAAAAGATAAAACCGTGAACGAAATTGATGATTTGGAAGAAATTAAAAAACTGATTCAATAAATTAAATTTATAAACGCAAAGACACAAAGAATTTATTTATAATTGAAAATATTATTCGTCCGCAAGGGCACTTCGTTCAGCAAATGATAGCAATAAACCTTGGCTGAGTGAAACGCCTTTGCGAACGAAAGAATATACAGAAAATATTTAAAAAATATCCTTGCGAACCTAGCGTTAAAAATTAAAAAACAGAAAATTTGGCTGCATTTGAAAATACCGACGGATTTAAGGTCATTCAACAATGGATGGCTGATAAAGGTAATTCCCCTTTCAATTTTCAGATAGAAACCTGGAGGAAATTCGGCAACGGATATAGCGGAATGGTCATTGCTCCGACTGGTTTTGGTAAAACTTTTTCAGTTTTTTTAGCTCTAATTTCAGATTTTCTAACGCATCCTGAAAAGTATAAAAAAGGATTAAAAATGATCTGGGTAACTCCCCTTCGTTCGCTGTCAAAAGATATTGCAAAGGCAATGCAGGAAGCGATTGATGAAATTGGACTAGATTGGCTTGTAGGCGTTCGAAACGGTGACACCGATCCTAAAGTAAGACAGCAACAGGTGAAAAATATGCCTGATATTTTGGTGGTAACTCCCGAAAGTTTACATCTTCTTCTCGGACAGAAAAACCACCTTCGATTCTTTACCAATCTCCAATGTTTTGTGGTAGATGAATGGCATGAATTGTTAGGTTCAAAACGTGGCGTTATGGTTGAGTTAGGCGTTTCTCAATTGAGAAAATACGTTCCGAAAATGAAAATTTGGGGAATCACAGCAACCATTGGGAATTTAGATGAAGCGTTGGAAACTTTAATTCCTTATGACATTAAAAAGACTAAAATTACCGCCAAAGAGCATAAAAAGATTGATATTATTCCTGTTTTTCCTGATGAAGTAGAAATTTTACCTTGGGCTGGACATCTTGGGCATAAATTGGCAGATAAAGTAGTTCCTATTATTTTAGCTTCTAAATCAACGATTGTTTTTACCAATACACGAAGTCAGAGTGAGATGTGGTATCAGTTGTTATTGGAGGCTTATCCGGATTTTGCGGGTCAGATTGCGATTCACCACAGTTCGATTGATGCCCATTTAAGAATTTGGATTGAAGAAAATTTGAGTAATGGAAAATTAAAAGCCGTTGTTTCCACTTCATCTTTAGATTTAGGTATTGACTTTAAACCTGTTGATACTGTGATACAAATTGGTTCTGCAAAAGGGGTTGCAAGATTCCTGCAAAGAGCAGGAAGAAGTGGTCACTCCCCTTTTGAAACCTCAAAAATATACTGCGTTCCTACCCATTCTTTAGAGTTAATCGAGGTTGCGGCATTAAAAGAAGCTGTCAAACAAAAAGTAATTGAGCCTCGGGATCCGCAGGTGTTATGTTTTGATGTTTTGGTTCAGTTTTTAATGACTTTAGCAATTGGTGACGGATTTTATCCTGAAGAAACCTATGAAAGGATTAAACAAATTTATACTTTCCAGGAAATTAGAGATGAAGAATGGAAAAGCATCCTTGAGTTTCTGACGATTGGTGGAAGTGCTTTAAAAAGTTACGAAGAATATCACAAAGTGGTTGTGATGGAAGATGGCTTATTTAAAGTAACATCACGAAAAATAGCCATGCTTCACCGTATGAATATGGGGGCAATCGTAAGTGATGCGATGTTGAAAGTGAAATTTATTTCAGGGGGCTATATCGGGATGGTTGAGGAATATTTTATCTCAAGATTAAAAAAAGAAGAAAAATTTATATTAGCCGGGAGAGTTTTGGAAGTAGCGATTGTGAAAGACATGACGGTCTATGTTCGGTTATCAAAAGGAAAAGCCATGGCGCCAAGTTATTTAGGCGGAAGATTGCCGTTAAGCTCTAATTTAGGACATTTTTTAAGAGAAAAATTGTCTGGAGCATTGAATCCAAAAGCTTCTGAGAAAGAACTGAAATTTTTACATCCATTATTGGCAAAACAGGAAGAACGTTCTCATATTCCGAAAGATGATGAATTTTTGGTTGAATTAATTAAAAACCGCGAAGGCTATCATTTATTTATGTATCCTTTTGAAGGACGTTTGGTACACGAAGTGATGGCGGCATTGATTGCTTATCGAATTTCAAAATTAGCACCAATCTCCTTTTCAATGGCGATGAATGATTATGGTTTTGAATTGTTCAGCGATAAAGAAATTCCGTTAAATGAAGAAAATTTGCAAAAAATATTAACCAGAGATAATTTGATGGTTGATGTAATTTCAAGTATTAATTCTGCGGAGATGGCAAGAAGGAAATTTCGTGATATTGCCGTAATTTCAGGAATGGTAATCCAAAATTTCCCGGGACAACAGCGATCAAACAAAGCCTTGCAAAGTTCTGCAGGTTTGATTTTTAAAGTTCTGGAGGATTATGATCCCAACCATTTCTTAGTAAGGCAAGCTTATACAGAAGTTTTCAATATGCAGCTGCAGGAACAAAGATTGGTGGAAGCCTTTAAACGAATAGAAAAATCAAAAATTATTTTGAAATTTGCCAATACTTTTACTCCTTTAAGCTTCCCGATAAAAGTGGATAGTTTACGACAGACTTTGTCAAGCGAAAGTTTAGATGCGAGGATTAAAAAATTGATTGAACAGGCGAAGAAAAAATGAAAAAAGTTGATTTGTCAATAAGTGAATAGTGAATTTATGGTAGACAACTATTTGAAAATTTCACATAAATTTTGTATTCCAGAGAAATCTAAACGTACTTTGTAGAGATGCTTCCAGCATGACAAATATGCTGTTTAAAAAACTGTTTGAATTATAAACATTAAAATGAATTTAGCAACAAAAAATACAACTATTCAAAACGAAACTTTCACTTTAACCAATCAGCGTGCGTTGTTTTGGAAAAAGGAAAAAGCCCTGATTTTATCCGATCTTCATATCGGAAAAACAGCTCATTTCAGAAAAAACGGAATTGCCTTAGCGAATCATATCATGAAAAGTGATTTAGAGCGATTATCAATTTTAATAGAATATTTTAAACCTGAAAAATTTATTGTTGTTGGAGATCTTTTGCATGCCGGCGATAATTCTGATGTTGACGAATTTTGTTCATGGAAAAATCAATATTCAAATATAAAATTCTATCTCGTTGAAGGAAATCATGACCGAATCTCCAAAACTTTAATCCAAAAATTATGTCTTGATTTTAGAGCCAATCAATTAAAAATTAATGATTTTGTTTTTATACATGACTTTGATAAATCAATCGAAGGTTTTCAGATCACTGGTCATATTCATCCCGGAATTGCGCTCAATTCTGCAGTTAAAAAAATAAGACTTCCATGCTTTGTACAGACGGAAAATCAGTTATTACTTCCTGCTTTTAGTGAGTTTACAGGCTTAGATACAAAAAATCTTCCGAAAGGCGGAAGATTCTATGTTTTTACGGATTCTGAAATTCATGAAATATAGATTATTCTAGTATTTTTTTCATCATTAAATCGGTCTGTTCATCATCTCCCAATTTGAAAATATGTTTGTCGAATTCAACAAAACCGTTTTTTTTATAAAAATTTACAGCTCTTAGATTTTCTTCCCAAACGCCTAACCACAGATATGATTTTTTGTACTGTTGAGCTATTTCTAAAGCTTTGTTGTATAATAATTGTCCAACTTTTTTACCGTGGTGGCTTTTCTTAACGTAGATACGCTCAATTTCAAGCGAAGTTTCATCCTGTAATTCTGTTTGAGCTTGGCCGCAATTTAATTTCAAGTATCCTATTGCATCATCTTCTTCCCAAGCGATAAAGAAAAATGAATCAGGATTATTTAGTTCTGATTTAATTTTTTCCGTATGAAAGCTTTTTTCAAGATATATTTTCATCGCTTCTTCCGAATTACTTTCTGAAAAAGTTTCAGAAAAGGTTTGGATTCCGAGGTTTTGTAATGTTTCAAGGTCTTCAAGAGAAGCTTTATTAATGATAATTGATGGCATTGATTAGAATTTTAATTAAAACTATGAAAATAATATTTTCTTAAAAGCTTCAGAAGCCAAATGGACCTGTACCGCCCAATCGTCTGCTGCATCGCTTCCGGCGTCATCTGAAATATACTTTAAGCACAGAAACGGAATATTTTCCTTCATTGCGATCAATGCTAATGGATAGGCTTCCATATCTACAATATTATAATCAGTTTCGGAGTGATTCATCTCAAAGCTGTCGCCGCTTCCGCAAACGCCTTCTTTTAGCTCCTGCTTTTTCAAACCATATTCCAACACAGGCGGAATTCCGGACAAAGGCGTTTCATATAAACTGAATCCAAGACCTCTTACATCCATATCTCGTTGGATAAATTTTGTACAGCAAATAACTTCACCTTTATTAAAACTTTTGCTTCCTGCCGAACCTAAATTTACAATCAATTTTGGTTTTCTGATATGAATTTCTTTGGTTAATTCCATGGCTGCATTTACTTTACCAATTCCTGTAACCAATTTATTTTTATCATTAAAATCTTCTCCAGCTTCAGAATCTAAAGCAAAAACAAAAAGCGTATCGGAAACAGGAAAATGAAGTTCGTCGTTTATTTTTATCATGAAATAGGAATATTAAATGCTGCAACCATCGGCATCACAAGAAGCTCCACCATTAGAAATATCTTTAAAAGGAACTACAGTTTCTTTATACGTCTGTTGAAGGGCTTCTGCAAAAGCTTCTACAGGTTGTGCACCTGAAACCGCATATTTACCATTCAGAATAAAAAATGGAACACCGCTAATGCCATTACTTTTTGCGTCTGTAATGTCTTGATTTACTTCGTTATCAAACTGATTAGAACTTAAAACCTGTCGTGCTTCTTCCTGATCAATTCCTAATTTTGCAGCAATAGAAACCAGTACTTCAAGATTTCCAACATTTTTACCTTCAAGAAAATGTGCTTCAAATAAAGCTTCTTCTGCTTCGGAAGATTTGTTGTATTTTTTAGCTAAATGAATCAATTTATGGGATGAAAACGTATTGGTAATTAATGCTTTTTCAAAATTAAAATTAATTCCCGACATAGCTCCCATTTGGGTTACCTGACCAATCATTTGCTGAGCCTGAGCATCAGGAAATCCTTTCTTTTCTTTAAAATATTCAGTGGTTGTTTTTGTTTCCGAAGGATGTAATGTCGGATCCAGCTGAAAACTCTTCCACTCTACTTCTACCTCATCTTTGAATGGCAATTTCTCAAGCGCCTGTTCAAAATTATGTTTCCCAATATAGCAAAACGGACACATCACATCCGACCAGATTTCTACTTTCATTTTTTCTTATTTTAATACTTTAATGAATCTTCTGTAAAGATTTCTTCACTTATTTTAAGTCAATCAAAGTTAATATATCTGGCTAGTTCGACCAAATATATTACAGTTTATTCCCCGCATAGTACCACAGTTTTTTCTCTGCGTTCCAACAGGCTTCTTACTCCCATCATGATGAAGGCAAGAATCCCGAACACTAAACCAATCCAAGGATTAAACTCTACTCCTTTTGTGATGATCATCCATCCGCCTACGGTTGTTCCAAGCGTTACACCTAAATTACCGAATGATGTTGCCAAGCTGTTGGCAAATTCCAGTGATTGAGGTACTGAAGAGATCATATAAGTGGAAGCATTTAGAAAACTTGGAGAATAAAGAAATCCCCAAATACCAATGACTACAATAGTTGCCAGTAAATTTCCATCTGAAAAATATAATAAAACAGGTACTAAAATAGTTCCGGAAAGGAAAAAAGCAGTAGTTCTGGCGATATTTTTATTCAGCATTTTTCCTGAGATCCAATTGGCAAAAACTCCGATGATTCCGAATAGAAAAAGCATATAGCTGATCATTGTGCTGTCCATTCCTTTAGCTTTGTTCAGATAATCAGCAAAATAACTGTAGGTGGAAAACCAAGCTGTGATCATGAAAAAGTTCATCAGCGTGCTGATGATAAACGTAGGTTGTGCTAATATTTTAAGCTGACTTCCATAAGATTTTTTCTCTTTGACCGGCATTGAAGGCAGTAAAAAATAAATTCCTGCCAAAGCAATTACACTCACAACAGACTGAACGATAAAAGAAGATTCCCAAGACCAAACACTCGATAACCATGTCGCAAAAGGAACGGTAGTTACCATAGCCAGTGCAACACCGCTGAATACAATTCCCATCAATTCATTGCTGTGTTTTTTATCGGCATGAGAGACTGCAACCGATAAAGCACTTGCAATGTAAACAGGCTGTAAAAATGCAGGCAATATTCTCACTAACATCAGCAACCAGAAAGGTGGCGAAAATGAGGAAACAACTCCCGTGATCAGAAACATAAATATGGCAGCAAACATTACTTTTTTACGGTCAAACCCTGACATCAATAATGTCATAAAAGGTCCTGTAAGCGCAATAATTAATGCAAAAGCACTTAATAAATACCCGGCCTTATCGATACTTATTTGATAATGTTCTGCTATTTGAGGAAGAATACCAATCACTCCGAATTCTGTTGTGATAACGGCCAAAAAGCCTAAACATCCTATGTATGCGAATTTTTTCATTTTTCTTTTAGTCTAAATATTTTTATAAATTTTAATGCTGCAAAATTAAAATACAAACCCTAAATTTGCACTGTACACGGTTAATTGTATGGTACTAACAAATTTGTAAGTAATGGCTAAGAAGAAGGAAAATTCAACGAACAGTATTAATTCACAATATATTACGGAATGTGATTTAACGTATGCGGTTTGCAAAACTGGAGGAAGATGGAAACTCTTGATCTTATGTAAGCTTGAAAACGGAAAATTGCGTTTCAGTGAGATTAGAGACCGAATTTCAGGGATCACAGAGAGAATGCTTACCCTACATTTAAGAGAAATGGAAAAAGATGGATTACTAAAAAGGACTGTGTATGCCCAAGTTCCTCCAAGAGTAGATTATGAATTAACAGAAATAGCCAGAGAACTGATTCCTATTTGGAGACAGTTGGAAGATTGGGGGAAGAAACATAAAAAATTAGTAAAAGAACAGCTATTGGAAGTTGATGAAAATTAATGAGATTTATTCATATATTTTAAACTTTAAAACACTCTAGTTTCCAGTCTCTTTATTAACCTTGTTAGAGAATAGTATATGGGCAATCAAAGCCAATAATCCAAATGATGCCCCAACGAAGCAAACTCCGTCCCATTGCGCATATTGCCATGCGATAGAAGCCAGCCATGTTCCTAATGATCCACCGATGAAATAACAAACCATATACACGGTATTCAGTCTGTTGACGGCATTAGATTTTATTAAAAAGTAATTGGTCTGATTCATAATATGACTCGACTGTACTCCTAAATCAACAAGAATAACTCCCACAATCAGTCCCCAATAAGTTTCTCCTGCAAAATACGTAAACGCCCAGCTTCCCAAAACAACCAATAAAGAATAAGAAATAATTCTGTTGATATCTAAGAATTTTTGAAGTTTCCCAACTTTCGCAGCAGCTAAAGCACCCACAGCGCCTGCTAATCCAAAGCTTCCTACGACTGATGCACCTGCATTGAATGGTGGTTTTTCCATGTGGAAGACCAATGTTGTAAACAAAGCACACATCGACCCAAATGCCATCGCTCCACGGAATGAAGCCAACTGTAAAATAGGTTGTGTTTTGGCTAAATGCCCCACAGAACGCATCAATTCTTTATAGGTTCCTTTGAAATTAGGTTGCATCTCGGGTAGCATTTTGTAAACGGCAAACCAAACCAAGATCATCAGTCCTGCAGCGATTCCAAACATGGCTCTCCATCCCCAGACATCGCCTACAATTCCACCTATAAATCTTGATAAAAGAATTCCTAATAATAAGCCCGACATAACGGTTCCAATATTGGATGATTTTTCTTTGTCAGAAGATAGTTCAGCGGCGATAGGAATGAATAACTGAGGAATTACAGACGTCACTCCTATCAGTAAACTGGCTGCATATAACATCCATAGTTGAGTGGCAAATGTCATCCACAATAATGACCCAAAGACTAAAAACAGATCGATGAGAATTAATCTTTTGCGGAAAAATTTATCTCCCAATGGAACAATCATCAATAATCCAATCGCATATCCTATCTGAGTAAGCATAGAAATTCTACTGGCTGCACTTTCAGAAACGTTTAAATCTTTCGAAATAAGTCCCAATAAAGGTTGATTATAATAATTGTTGGCAACTACAAGTCCGGAAATAATGGCCATTAGCCAAATTACAGTACGCGAAATACCGTTAGAAGAGCTCATCTGCATGGTGAAAATTTACTTCAAATTTAGTTATAGAATTCTTGAATTTTGATTGATTTCAAATTGTTAATGATTAATTATAAGATTAATGAAATCAATCAGAAAAAGAATGTCTTTTTTAGAGACCAGCAAAGGTACTTATTTTTGTAAAAAAGAGATTTGTATAAATTATCTATTTTCGAGTGTTTAATTCATTTTTTTTGTTGGTGAATCGCAAGTGCGCAAAGATTTTTAATCATTACACTGCTTTAAGGCGCAAGAAAATCGTAGATTTTCAACAAACATTTGGTATGATAAAACGCTATAAATTTTATCGCAGATAAAATCCTTGCGCCTTAAAAACATTATTTTAATTATACTTTGCGACTTTGCGATTTTCCAACTACACAATGTTTTAATATTTCTGTTTTTCATTGAATTCAAGCACTTTTTTGTACATTTATCCAATAAGATTTAGAAAAGATAGATTCATGAATATTCAATTAATATCAAAAAATGCACTGGTAGGAGCTGCTACCCAAGGAATCGGAGCGGGAATTGCTCTGGAACTGGCGAAATGTGGAGCAAATGTCACCGTCATGGCTCGAAATGAAGAAAAATTAAAAATCTTTGTGGCTTCCTTACCTGTTATGAACGAAAAACAGATACATCAATATCTGGTAGCGGATTTTTCTGATTTTGAAAAGTACAGAGGCATTATTTCGGGGTATTTTAAAAACAATTCAATTGATATTCTGGTCAATAATACTAATGGTCCTGAGCCCGGAGTTGCATTAGAAAAGAATGTGGATGATTATCAGAAGGCTTTTGATCTGGTCTTTAAGACTGTTTGTGAAACCACAAATTTGGCCTTGCCATATATGATCAGACAAAATCACGGGCGGATTATCAATGTCTCTTCTCTGTCGGTAAAATCACCGATTAATAATTTAGTGCTGTCAAATTCTATTCGCTCTGCAGTGGCAGCATGGGCAAAAACTTTAGCTAATGAAGTTGCACAGCATAATATTACGGTGAACAATGTTCTCACCGGATATTTTGACACTGAACGAATCAAAAAACTGATTGATCACGAAGCAGAACAAAGCAATCAATCCGCGGAAGAAATAAAAAAAGGAAGAGAAGATAAAATTCCTATGAAAAGATTGGGTAAACCGGAAGAATATGGTCATTTGGTCGCTTTTTTAGCTTCAGAATATGCTGCTTATCTTACCGGAACCAATATTCCTCTGGATGGAGGATTGAATAATACATATTAAAAAGAGGTTCGTATTGAACCTCTTTTCCTTGTTTATTTTTAAGGTTTTAAATCCTTAAACTGTTTATCCGCAGGAAAAACATGCTGTACTTTTTCTACGGTAATATCTGAATTGACTTCAAACTCCGCATTTTGTTTAATGTCTAAAGATGATGCCCCGACAGAAACTTTATATTTTCCTTTTTCAGCGATCCAGGCGCTTTTATCAGTGATAAATGAAGCTAAATCTTTTGGATTAAGCTGCAGAATAAGTGTTTCACTCTCACCAGGCTGTAATTCCTTCGTTTTTGCAAAAGCTTTCAGTTCAGATTTTGGTTTATCGATCAACTTGTTCGGAGCAGAAAGATACAACTCCACCACTTCTTTTCCGGCTACTTTTCCGTTGTTTTTAACCGTAACACTCACCTGAATTTTATCTTTAAAAGTTGGTGAACTGATTTTTATATTTGAATAATCGAAACTGGTATACGACTTTCCAAATCCGAATTCATATGAAGGTTTTACATTGAAAGTATTGAAATAACGGTATCCGACATAAACTCCCTCTTCATACGTCACTTCTTTTGGGTTTTCAGCAGGAACTCCCGGAAAGTTTTTCGCAGACGGAGTATCCGAATATTTTACAGGGAAAGTCATCGTTAATTTTCCGGAAGGATTTATTTTCCCGGAAATAACGTCTGCTACAGAATGTCCACCTTCCTGACCCGGCTGCCATGCCAATAAAATAGCATCTACTTTATCTTTCCATGATGCCGTTTCAATAACACCGCCGATATTTAAAATTACCACTACTTTTTTACCTTTTGCGTGGAAAGCTTTTGAAATTTTATCCATCATTTCGATTTCTTCAGTCGCCAGATTAAAATCATTATCAACGACTCTATCGCCGCCTTCTCCCGAATTTCTTCCTAACGTAACAAAAGCAATTTCTGAAGTTTCAGCTTTTTTAGCAAGGAAGGCATCATTCATTTTCATTTCGGGAAGTCTTTCCGGCAACGCTAAAATTCCTCTGGCTTTTCTTCTTTCCTTTTCCGCGGCTACTTCTTTTTCGGCGTGAGGCTTGTATAAATCCACCAATTCTTTATCCAGTTGATAGCCTGCAGAATTCAGCCCTTCCAATAATGAAACAGTGTGTTTGTTATTGACACTTCCACTCCCTGTTCCGCCCGTGATCCAAGCATAAGAAGTAACTCCGAATAAGGAAACTTCTTTCTGCTTATTGGCAAAAGGCAATGCACTGTTATCATTTTTAAGCAATACCATTCCTTCTGTGGCAGCATTTCTCGTCACTTCTGCATTTTGGGCAAGGTTAGGTTTATCGCTGTATTTGTATTGCGCGAAAGTCGGAGTCCGGAAAACATACTCAAGAATTCTTTTTACATTGAGATTCGCAACTTCCTGAGATAATTTCCCTGAATCCAGGGCGGCAAGAAGTACTTTTTTCTGTGCGGGAATTCCCGGCATCAGAAGATCGTTTCCTGCATTCATCTGTTTTACAACATCAGAAATTCCACCGCTTTGGATAGATTCAAACCCCGGAAAACCTCCAAACCAGTCGGTCATTACAATGCCTTTGAAGCCCCATTCATTTCTTAAAACCTGAGTCAGTAAATCTTTGCTGTCGGAAGTATAGACTCCGTTTAACAAATTATAAGAAGACATTACCGTCCATGGCTGAGATTCTTTGACCGTAATTTCAAAACCTTTTAAATACAATTCTCTCATCGCACGTTCTGAAACATGGGCATTGATCGTCAAACGGTTGGTTTCTTCATTGTTAGCCGCAAAATGCTTAACAGAAGTTCCTACTCCCTGGGACTGGATTCCGTTAACAATTGCTGCGGCAGTTTTTCCTGAAATTAAAGGATCTTCAGAATAATATTCAAAATTTCTTCCGTTCAACGGGTTTCTGTGAATGTTTAAAGCCGGAGCCAAAAGGACATCTACTCCATATTCTTTTACTTCATTTCCCATGGCTTTTCCCACCTGCTCCAGTAAGGTTTTGTTCCAGGTGGAAGCCAATGCTGTTCCCACCGGAAAGGCCGTTGCATAATAAGTTTTTGAATCATTATCTCTGGTCGGAGCTATTCTTAACCCTGCAGGACCATCGGCAACTACTGTCGCAGGAATCCCGAATCTGTCAAAATTGGCTGTTCCTCCCGCAGCTCCCGGAACAAGACCCTGTTTAGAATCTCCTACAGGTCCTGTCAGTACTTCAATTCCGGGCATTCCTGTTCCGATCAGCAAATCAACTTTTTCAGCATTCGTCATTTGTTTGACGATGGCATCAATTCTTTTATCGACAGAAAGACGGCTGTCTTCCCAGGGATCTAATTTTCCGTTTTTATTTAAATCTTTAAAGGTTTGACCATTTACCGTAATGGTCTGAGTATTTTGCTGAGCATTTGCAACTGCTGATGTCGCCAGTAACACAAGAAATAATCCTGAATTTTTGGCTTTCTGAACAAGTTTGATCAATGCAGATTGGTTCTTCTTCATATTTTATTTGTTTGAATTAAATAATTTGAGTTTAGCATAAAAATCTTCGAACATCAGTCGGACATCTAAGTTGTTGTATATCCTGATATTTCTTCCGTTCGGATTGTATTCATATGTTCCGTTATCATTGATTTTCGGAGCATTCTTTAATACATACTGACTTGATGACGGATCGGCTTCGAAAGACGATTGTAAAGCGGTTAACAGAACCAACGGACTATCTCCCATAATATAAGTTTCACCAATTTGAAGATTGAACTTCTGGGTTCTTTCCATAAGGTCTTCAATCTGTTTTGACAGATATGCTCCGGTCTTTCCTTCCGCCTTTACTCTGGTCATCAGTTCTGCATACGACATTAATGCCTGTCGGTAAGCATTTCTAGGAATCTGCCATACTTTTAGATCAGATTGATTAAAAACTACCTGTCCCGCTTTGATATCGATTCCAAGATTGTATTCTAAAGGGGTGAAATTCGGTGGTGGAGTTGCCAGATCCTGATATTCAGGACCGCCAATCCATACAACGATTACTTTTTCAGCGATCTTCGGTTCCAGCAGATAGGCACTCGCAATTTCTGTTAATCCGGCTCCACATACGACAAACAGTGGCGTTTTTACATCTGTTCTCATCGCTTCAGCAACAATGGCTTTAGCTCCGGCTGAGATTTGTGGTGTTTTCAGATCTTTTAACTGATCATTTGAACCCTGATAAATTTTAAATTTGTCTTTAAGATTCATGATCGTAAGGGTTTCATTCACCTTTTTCACTGCGTTTTCTGCGGTAATTGTAGATGAATCAAACGGATCTCCCGGCTTCAAATGAGAACCGATAATGCCCCGAATTTCTGTTGATGGCGAAAGAATCTGATGAACCAATTGAAATAATCCATCCGGATCACCACCAAAATCATTGTCGACAATCACTCTGTAACGAGATTTTACAAATGGGTCCATTTCAGAAATCACAGCAGTATTCTGCGCCGAAACAGATACTGCTGCGAATAAAGAAACTATATTAAAAAATACTGATTTCATTATAAGAATTATAAAAATTTATGGAATTTCAACCAGTCAAAATAGACATCCGACCATTTGTCGACAGGTAAATTCTGAATTCCCATTCCGAAGCCATGACCTCCTTTCTCATACATGTGAAGTTCTACAGGCTGTCCGGCATCCAGCCATTTATTGTAAAGCTGAATACTTTTTGGAGCTAGTTTCAACTGATCATCAGTCGCTGCACAAATAAACATCGGTATTGATCCCGGAATCTTTGAATTCAAAATATCCTCATTGGGACCACCGTAAATAGATGCGGCAAAGTTGGGTAAGGTTGAGGCCTCTTTACTGTGAAGTACACTTTCTAAAATGACACTTGCTCCGGCTGAGAAACCGATTACACCTAACTTATCAGTCTGAATATTTAATTCTTTAGCGTGAGCTCTTACATAAGAGATAGCGGTTTTAATATCCTCGCCTGCCATTACTTTGATCGGAGCTGTTTTAGCGTCAAAAGCTTTTCTGTCTTTGATATTTTCCATCATTTCTCGGGCAGGATCGTTGGATTTTGTTTCCAGTAAACGGTATTTTAAAACAATGGCTGTTATTCCGTTTTCAGCGAGTTTTTTTGCGAGATCAATCCCTTCTCTGTTGATCGATAAACTTTGAAAACCACCTCCCGGAGCAATAACGATGGCTGTACCATTTGCTTTAGCTTTGTCGGCTTCGAAAACCAAAATTGAAGGTTGTGCTACATTGTAAACAACCTCTGTTTTAAACAGATCCGAATATGTTTGTGCTTCTTTCTGCTTCCAGCTTTCTGTTCCGGGTGCTTTACCAGTGTATAACGGGATACTTTTTTGAGCCTGTATATTGTTGATTCCGATAAGGAATACACTTGCTATGATAAATTTTTTCATTTCGATTAGTTTTAAATATTTTTTAACCACAAAAAACTCAAAACACTTACATTTAAGTAGTTATAAAGTTAAAAGCCATGCTGTTGATAAGTACACTTACGTTTTTTGAAAATCTTTGATTTTCTTCTTATGTGAACTTTAGTACTTTCGACATTTTAAATTCTTATATTCTTTTGTGGTTTAATTTTTATTGAATTATTTCACGTATTTCTGTGTTCTGGCATCTTTAATAATCCCTGACCAGTTCAACCCGTACCCGAAGTCATAGGCATGACCTTCCGAATCTTTGTAAGGAATCATATCAAACGGAACATCTTCTTTCTGTGTTTCCACTGTTTTCATATCGGCAGGCATCTGAAGTGGCAATAATCCTGACGGCTCATATTTTCCTGCGATAATATCTACTACAGCCTGATTGGACACATTGAAATTCACTAAAATACCGTCAGAATGTTTTTCAAATTCAGAGAAAATCATTGGCTTTGAAGTGGTCACAGAAACAATGACCGGTTTTCCGTTCATTGCTTTATAAGTATTTTCAATATTTAATAAATCAGTGAAATTTGTGGCGGTACTCGTCTTATTCCTGAACGTTCTGTCTTTAACCGTTGGTGCCACCACCGCATCTCCTGCTGCAATACTTTTTTCACGGGCATCTGTTGCCGTATAGGTTTGATATTGAAGAGAAATCGGAAGGTATCCGTTTCCGCCATCTTTTACGTCAACATCGCTGTAGCCTCCTTCTTCACTGTGCGGACTTTGAACAAATACGATGGCAAAATCTGCTTTGGTCGGATCATCTGTAACGTTGTAGTGTTTTTTAACAAAATCTAAGTCAACAGGATAATCTAAAGACGGAGCCGTGTACACTCCCCACCAATTGAATGTTGCAGGAGAATATCTCTTCGGAATGTAAACCGTTTTTCTTTCTTTAATAGGAAGAACCTGAGCTTTATTTTTCAACATCACAATAGATTTTACCTGTGCATCGTATCCCGCTTTCATAAATTCAGGATTTCCTACTATCTTTTTGGTTTCTTCCACGTTTACATAAGGATTTTCAAACAATCCGGTTCTGAAAATATTCTTTAACAGACGAACAGCCGATTGCTCGAAACGGGTACGCATATATTTTTCACCATGTTCTTTTACGCCCATTTGATAGGCTTCCAGAACAGGTCCTTTATCATTATTTCCTCCAAACTGATCAACTCCGGCTTCCAGTACTTTGTAATGACGCTCTGCAATTGATAGTTTTTCAACACCCCAGGGCTTTCCGGCAAAAGTTCCGGGAGTTTTTCCTTCTTCAGCAGTAATCAGCCAGTCGGTACATACTACTCCATCATAACCATATTTTCCTCTTAAAAGATCAGTAATTAAATATTTGCTGAATCCATTTCCTACATTTTCACCGTTCTTGGTATCCTGGTTAAAGCTGATTGTATAGTAAGGCATTACTGCAGATGCTTCTTTGGTTCCGCCATTTAATTTAAAAGCTCCTTCTGTAAAGGGTTTCACATGATTTTGGAAATTATTTCCCGGATAAACGGCATATTTTCCCATGGCCCAGTGACCGTCACGACCTCCTTCTTCAGGACCACCGCCCGGCCAGTGTTTTACCATTGCATTAACGCTTTTGTAACCCCAGCCATTTTTAATCACATCTTTTCCAAAAGAAGTCTGGAAACCATCGATATAACCTCTTGCTAAATCAGTAGTCAATTCAGGGCTTTCGCTGAAAACGTAAGCAATTCTGTACCAGCGAGGTTCTGTCCCTAAATCGATTTGCGGAGATAAGGCGGTAGAAATTCCCAACGCCCGGTATTCCTGGGCAGCAATATTTCCGAATTTTCTGACCAGTTCAGGATCAAAAGTAGCTCCCATGGCCAATCCATCCGGCCAAAGAGAAATTTGCCCGCCTGCCCCTTCATTAAATTCAGCAGTAACAGAAGCAGAATGCCTCGGGTCAGTACTGTTATTGGATGGAATTCCAAGTCCCAGACCTTCAATATAAGACTGTAAATTGTTATTCCATTTTGCAGCGACTTCCGGTGACTGTAAAGTGGTTACCAGAACATGGCGAAGATTGTCATCTTTTAAAAATTTCTTTTGCTGATCGGTAAGATCCCATGGATTGGCACCGCTTTCACTGAAAAACTTACCATTGTATTTTCCCGCTCTGAAACCTTCAGACGGAGCCGGAACTGCCTGGTGAGCACTGTAAAGCATCAAACCGGCGATCTGTTCAACAGACATTTTGGAAGCCAGATCTTTTGCTCTTTCTTCTACAGATAAACGCCAGTCTTCATACTTGTCGAGTTTTCCGTTTTTATTTAAATCCTTAAATTTCTTTCCTGCAACCTCAAGAATTTTTACTCCCGATTCTTCGGAATATCCTAAAACGGGTCCGCTGTTGTTTTTTATCTGATGAATATTTTGTGCAGAAACCGAGATTCCTAAACACAAAACAGCAATACTTAAAACTGTCTTTTTCATTGTTCTTCCTGTTAAAAATTAAAGCTTACTGAAAACTGTCCTGTCAGCGGCATAATGTATGTTCCTGTCAATAGTTTTCCGTAATATGGACTGGCATCTGTGATTAATTCAGCACCGTTGATGGTACCACTTGCTCCCCTTTGGTTCAGGAAGTTGATCACTGTTGCGCCAAGGTTGATATTTTTGTTAACTGTATAACTTACCCCACCGAAAGTTTCCCATCTTGGAGCGAAGTATAAAGCGTTGGTAAGGTTGGCGTACTGTTTTGAGAAATATCTGAAGCTCGCCCAGAATCTCCATTTGTCAACGGTATAACTAGGGTCGATTTCCATTAAAACTTTAGCGACTCCCAAAACATTGTTGTCGTTGTAATCGTAATCTGTTCCGAATGCGTTGAAATTGAATTTCTTATATACAGGATTCTGTAATGTAATCAGATAATGAAGATTAAATCCTTTAAATGGTTTTAACACAAAATCTGTCGTCCATCCAATCGTCTGGATATCATAGTAAACAGTAACGTTCTGAGCCTGTGTCGTATTGGCTGGATTAACTAAATTATATCGGTTAAGATTATTATTCTTTTTAAGGTAAGTTGCCTGAGAAATCAACTGAATATAATCTGTGTTCCAGAAAACTCCCAATGCTCCGAGCGGACTTTTAATTTTGGTTGTATTAGGTTCAAAAGCCTGAGAATAACTTTCCAGTCTTCTGTTTTCTTCTGTGTACAGTAAGTTGGCAATTACTCCGAAATTTTTGCTGATGTTGTAGGTTGCATTTAAGCTACCATTAATCTGGAAAAAGCTTTGACTGATATGATTAAACTGGCTTGGATCTGTAAAATTGAAGCCTACCGTTCTTGGAGTTAAAGAATATTCTCCGTCTATGATATGATTTTTTAAATGTAAGCCATAGCTCAGATTAAAGTTCTCTGATACTTTCCACTCATCGGTTGCATATACTGAAAGTTTGTTTTCGGTTCCGCTGTGAAATTCTCCTCCTGCATTATAGTTATAAAAACCATCTGCATCAGTTGCTGGCCCGATCAGTCTTTGTGGCTGTGGTTCAACAGTCTGAAAAAAGAAAGATCTGTTGGATGTGAATTTATTTATGTGATAGTATTGTTCTAAAATCCCCACCGTTACGTTGTGATTTCCCACTTGTTTATTTAATGAAAATCTTCCTGCAATATTGGTGATCGGAGTTGCCGGCGTGTGCATAGCCAGCTGGGTTCCAACAGCTCCGGAATATGGCTGTCCCGTAGAAGCTATCGTATATCCTGCAGATGGATCCGCATTGAAAATACTTAACGGAATAATATTGGATGATTTTGCTGTGGCAAAATGTGCTCTTGTTGAGAACTTGAAATTCCAACCATTATTTAACATATAATTCCCTAAAATATCGATGTTGTGAGACGTATTTATGTTGTCGTTTCCGGCCATATTTGCCCAATATGTTTCTCCGGACAGAATATCTTTCATTTTGATTTTTCCATCGTTTACAACATATGAATCTCTTCCGATCCTGAAATTGTCAAGCTCAGTCACTTTTCCGTTTTCCCCATACTGAAAAACTGCATAGTTTCCTACATTATAAGAATCTGCATATTTATATAGAATTGAGATCTTTCCTTTATCATTATTAAAATATTTCGTAACACCTGCTCTGAAGATCTTTGTCTCGTCTACATTTCTTGCAAAACCAAGTTTGAAAGTGCTTGGGTCATAGTTTGCAAAAGCCCCCACAGTATAGGTCCATCCGTTTTTAGAAATCGGTCCTGAGGCATTTACATCTCCCTGAAGCCATCCGAAAGTACTTGTGGTGAATTTTCCTTTCAGTTTAAAATCCTTTGTTCCTGTCTGAGAATAAGAATTGACGGCAAAACCAAGATCCCCCATTGTATTAGCCAGCTGATCCATTTTCAGCAGTCCTGTTTTCTCCAGGCCTACACTTTGCCTCCATGTTTTATTTGGAAGCTCCGGCCAGAAAAAATAGACTGTGGGAAGGTCGTTTTCAAGGATGGTAATTCCGCCAACTGTGGATGGAAGCCCGATATTCACATCTCTCGGACTGGTATTATTGGCAGCATTCAGCATTACATTTCTGTTATTATCTTCTTTTGAATTGCTGATCTTTATTTTTTCCTGCAATCTGACAGAATCCTGTACAGTAAGACTGTCTTTCTGTGCAAAAGCAAGGTTTGAACAGAAAAGAGCAATGCCCAGTGCTGAAATTTTTAATGTTGATTTTCTCATTGTTTAGTTTCTATAATTTCTTCTGTTAGTTTCTTTTTATCTTTTAAATGTTTGGATTTCAGTATTTTAAATTGCTTTTATTCAATTGTTTAAAACATAGAAATATCCTGCACTCAAATTTTATTTGAATGGATTTTGCAATCATTAAAAATCAGTACCGGATTTTTTAAACTAATACAGCCACTTTATTCATCTACATCTGCCTAAGAATGAGAATAATGATGTTTTGTAACATCTATTTTCATTCAGCTATTATAGTTGATTAGAGATCTACTTGTACTGAAGAATGTATACTCTCAGGGAAGAGCATTTTCGAAGTAATTTTCATTTTCTTAGTGTTGTTTTCTTATTGCTTCATTACGAAGCATTACAATACTACATTTTCTGATTCGATTTACCAAAAAAATATTAATAAAATTTAATATTGACTTTAACTAATTGATATTTAATTAAATAAATGTATTTTTATTTGTATGATTTCATTGATTCTTAGTGAAACAATGATTAGAGAAGTCTTAAATTTTCCCCAAAATTTGCTTCAAGAATACGTTTTCGGGGTTGTCTCAAAATTTTTATTACTAAATTTGTGATATTACGTTTTTTCATACAATACAAATGGATTCGAAACAGCAACTTTTAGATAAATCAAACGAAGCCAGAGAACTTTTTCTTCCTCATATATCCGCAGATCCTGTGATCTTTGGGTTTGAACAGAACGAGTTAAAGGTTTTACTGATCAAGATGAATTACCGAAAACAATGGCTGCTGCCGGGAGGTTACGTGAGAAAAGACGAAGATCTGGATGAAGCGGTGGAAAGAATTTTAAGAGACAGAGCCGGTGTAACAGGAGTTTATCTTGAGGAATTTGGGGTTTTTGGAAAGAAAAACAGAAGTGAATTTTATTTTGAAGATTTCGATGAAACGCTTTTTCACAAACAAAGATTTATCTCTATTGGATATTATGCCTTGTACAATCCTACAAAATTGAATCCTATTCCGGATGAATTCAGTGAGAAGGTTGAGTGGATTTATTTGAGTCAATTATCAGAAATTGAATTGGCCATGGATCACCGCGAGATCGTAGAAAAAGCATTAATGACTTTACGCGAAAAAATCTCAACAAAGCCTATCGGATATAATCTTTTACCAGAAAAATTTACCCTTTCTGAATTGCAGAAATTATATGAAGCAATTTTAGGAAAAGAACTTAATCGCGGAAATTTTTACAGAAAAATAAAAAATCT
This sequence comes from Chryseobacterium sp. GW823-FHT05E08, assembly GCF_058795655.1. Lineage (NCBI taxonomy): Bacteria > Pseudomonadati > Bacteroidota > Flavobacteriia > Flavobacteriales > Weeksellaceae > Chryseobacterium > Chryseobacterium sp. GW823-FHT05E08. Next base: position 624,672 of record NZ_JBXAHY010000001.1, read on the forward strand.
TGGAATTCTAAATAAATTGGAAGAACAAAGACGCGGAGGCGCTCATAAATCTCCTGATTTGTATTCTTTCGATGAAGAAAATTACGAGAAAGCGTTGGAAAACGGGTTGAGTAATTGGTAGGGTTTTAGGTTGGAAGTATGAAGATTGATGATGGAAGTTATCTTTGCTTTGTATATTAACCACAAAAGTTACAAAAGTTTTGTATATTTTTTAGTTTAAAATAATGCTAAAAAAGAAGAATACAAAAGCTTTTAAAAATCTTTGATTTTCATTTTGTGAACTTTAAAATCTTTAACTTCAAGATTGGTCTTTTGTGACTTTTGTGGTTAATTTTTTCTTCAGTTTACATATTAAGTTGTCTCTGGAATTCTTCCAAATATCTCGCAATGTGAATTCCGTCTGCTAAACCATGATGCGCTTCAATAGAAACAGGTAAGAATTTTTTACCATCACGAATGCTGAATTTTCCGAAAGTAATTTTTGGTACAGATTCTGTTTTATCTAAAGGAGTCGGATGAAGTAAAGCACTGAACGAATTCCACGGAATTGTAGAATGTCTTATCAAATCTTTACCTAATTCTCCATTATTCATTCTGATTCCTGTCGTATTTTGTACTCCTTCTATTTCGCTTTGTAATTCGGCATTGAAAACATCAAAATCTTTAGAAAAATGGATGAACGCAAAACCAAAAGTTCCGTCTGCCCTTCCGATTGTTGTGCCTGCATGAATATCATCAAATTCGACAACTTTACCGTCGAGGATTCTTAATCTTAATTCATACACAGAATTTACGGCAACCATTGATTTGTGAAGGTATGAGGCGAAAAAAGAATGCCCTTCATCTTTAGCTTTTTGAAATGCTTTTGTACAGTCTACCTCAGTTGTAAATCCAAAATACGGACTTGCCATTCTTGAGAAAAATTCGAAATGTTCTTTTCTATTCCAGTTTTCTACATCTATTATCTTCATTATTGTCTTCATTTTTACTTGCTGCAAATTTCAGGAAGTTTTCTGATTTTAAAAAATTGTAGGAACAGAAAATTGTATTATATAATTACAATTATTAGAAATTTCTTGATTTTTAATCATAAAAAGAGAGCATTGAGCTCTCCATTATTTATAAAATAGGTTTGAAAAAATTAATACTTTTAAGAAATGGATCTCGATTCCAGAATGATGAAATAAGCAATACGTTCCTTTATCAGCCATTTTCCGTTTAGATATACATATTGGTCATCATATTTTACGCTATAATCTGTTAAAACATCTTTTTCTTCGACTTCTCTTATCATTTTTATTTGTGAAAAAGAAATGCCTGTAGCAGTATCAGCGTTGATTTTTACCGTGTGTTGTCCGTTTAAAGTAAAATAAGTTTTTACCTGCGATGCGTGAGTATTAAAATCACTTTCCATCTTTTCTCTTCCCGAAACACTGGATACTAAATTTCCATTCATATAAACATTGTATGAAAGATCGGGTGTAAATAAATCCATCACTTCCGAGATCTTTTTCTCGTCACCTAAATAAGCATAATCATCGATCAGGTTTCTTAATTCTTCTTTGATTTTTACAGTTTCTAATGTCATAATTTTATTGTTTTAATTAATATTTTTTGTAATTATTACATGACAAAATTATATTATATTTGCTTACATTTTATTAGTAGTTACTAAAAGGTTAGTTGCTAATATGAATCTAATTTATGAAAGAACCGCAAGAAAATCAAATAGATAGCAAAGCATTTACAGAAGAATGTAACACTGTTTTAATGGCAGTTTCAGATGCATTATATGTAATTGGCGGCAAATGGAAACTAATGATCATCATTGCAATGGCGAGAGGAAACAAACGTTTTACCGAAATTCAGAGACAGGTAAGTGGAATTTCAGCAAGAGTTCTTTCAAGCGAGCTTAAAGAATTGGAGCTAAACGGATTTATCATTAAAAAAGTAGAAGTTGGCTATCCCGTAAGTATTGAATATGAGCTCCTACCCTACAGTCAAACGCTGGAAGAACTGGTGGGAGCTATGACAAGATGGGGAATGCAGCACCGCGAGAAGATTAAAAGCGAAATGTCTTCCGGGAAATCAAAAAAACAATAAAAAACCTCACAATTTTAATATTGCAAGGTCTTATTACAGCTTAATTACCTCAGCTTTTTAACGATTAATCATGTTTAAATTCCAAAAACCTTGGATAAATGTGCAGGATAATTCTCTAAATCTTTTGCAATATCTCCATCTTTGAAAATATCAAAACAATTATAATCCGGAACAACATCAACACCACAGAAACGGTAATTACTGGTAATATGTAACAAATAATCCTGCGTACTTATTCCCTGAAACAACTGTTGATTAATATCATTGAAACTTTCTGACGGAGCGTTCCAAGTGCTGCAGACCATAAATTTTTTGTCCTGCATTTTTCCACCTGTCCCGTATTGTTTTGTTAGGTCTTCCCTAGTTCTACCATCGCCAGAAAGGAATTTTGCGCTATACAATCCACTATTGAAAACCTCATCTACATATTTTTTGTAAATCCAGGGAGCGCCGAACCAATTGATGGGCGTTTGCAGGATAATAATATCTGCTTGCAAATGTTTTTCTACTTCTTCGTCCGCATTATAACCATCTTCAACTTTTGTTTCTAAAATTTCAAAACCCTTTGATGTGAAAAACTCTTTTGCTTTTTGGTTGAAAGCATCATTTAAAAGGCCTTCTGACCAATTAGGATATGTTAAATGAGTATTGATTAACAATATTTTTTTTGTTTGATTCATTTTGATTTTATTTAAATATTCTTAATAACTACTCACAAATTGCCATTTGCATTGCATTCATTCTGCCTCCGTATACTTTTAGTTTTAAATATTCTGTTTCTAATTCCTGCAAATCAGCATTGGTAAGCTGGATATGTGATGCTCCCAAATTTTCATTCAAATGAGGGATGTTTCTTGTTCCCGGAATAGGAACAATAAATGGTTTTTGAGCGAGTAACCAAGCTAAAGCGATTTGTGAAGCAGTGGCATTTTTCTTTGATGCAAAATCATTAAGTAAATTAACGATAGGCATATTCAATGCTAAGTTTTCAGGACTAAAACGGTCGAAAGTTTTGCGTAAATCCAATTTATCATCAAAATGACTTTGAGCATTTAATTTTCCGGTTAAATACCCCATTCCAACAGGTCCCCAAGGAACAAAACCAATTCCCAGTTCTTCACAAATAGCTAAAACTCCATTTTTTTCAACAGTTCTTTCCATAAAAGAATATTCGGTTTGAATAGCCGAAATAGGCTGAACGGCATGTGCTCTGCGAATGGTTGACACCTTAGCTTCTGACAAACCAAAATGCAACACTTTTCCTTCTTTAATCAAATCTTTTACTGCTCCGGCTACCTCTTCAATTGGCACATTCGGGTCAACTCTATGTTGATATAAAAGATCTATACGGTCGGTCTTTAAACGGATTAAAGATTCTTCAACTACTTTTTTAATATGTTCAGGACGGCTATTTAATCCGCCATTTTCGAGATCAAAGCCAAATTTTGTAGCAATAGTAACTTTGTTTCTCATGGGCAATAAAGCTTCACCTACTATTTTTTCGTTGGCGTGTAATCCATAAACTTCGGCTGTGTCAAAAAAAGTCACTCCATTTTCATAAGCCGTACGAATCGTTTTTATGCCATCTTCAATTTTTGCCCCTGCCCCATAATTTGCAGTAATGCTCATACAGCCTGCTCCTAAAGCTGAAACTTCTAACGTACCCAATTTTCTTTTAGTCATTGTATCCTCTTTTTTATCCATATTATTTTCAAGGGGCTCATTTACTGATGCAGACAATATATTCGGAGCTAATAGTAATCCAAGTCCTGCCATTGCTGTTTGCTGAATAAATTTCCGTCTTGAATTTTCATTATTACTGTTTTTCATTTTATCCTATTTTGTACTGAACAAATGTAGAAACGAATAAAATTTTTAACAGAGACAGATTACCAATAAAAAAGATACAAATTACTGATAAAAAAAAAACGCCTCTTGTGAAGGCGTTTATGATAAGTTTACTCTTTATTAATGTGTTGTAAACGATATTCTTTCGGGCTTAATCCCACTTGTTTTTTAAAGAACTTCGAAAAGTAATTGGGATATTCAAAGCCTAATTCATATGCAACTTCAGTGGTATTCATTTCAGCATTTTGTTCGAGTAATTCTTTTGCTTTTCTAATTATAAAGTCATGAATGTTTTCAAGTGCAGATCTTTGAGTATAATGTTTAATGATATCTCCTAGATAATTGGCCGTTAATCCTAGCGCATCCGCAAAATACTGAACATTGGGAAGCTGTTTTACAGGCTGATTGTAATAATCTATTAAATTTTGTTGAAAATCGGTCACAATTCGGTTGTATTGTTTAGGATCGGTTGAAAACTGTCTCTTATAAAAAGCTTCTACCAATGATATTAAAACATTTACATAAGACAATAAAACCCCGAAATGCTTTTTTTCGCTTTCATAATATTTAAACAGCAATCTGAAAACAGCACTTATTTCATCTACTTCCTCTTCTGTTAAATAAAGCGCCTCATGCTGTCCGTAATCTAAGTACGTTTTAAATAAAAATCTATTTTGACCAATGACTTTTTTAGAAAGTTGAAGATACATTCCCGTATAGGTAGGTTCAGCATCCCAACCCGGTGCTATAACCAGATCCGGACTGTTGAAAAAGACAGCGTTAATAGGCTCTGCGAACGGTGTTGCTTTACGTTTGAATTTAATTTTAATAGATATTCTGTAAAAATCTACCATCACAGGATCGGATCCCAATATGATATTTGGAGGATCATAATATCCAACATCAATATCTTCATTCAAAGGTTCAGACATTCCCATGAATCTATTGTATGATGCAAAATCTTTAAAAACTTTCATTACGTAAATATATCAAATTGAATTGTCAAAAAGATTTAATTCGGTTTACTGATTCCCAAGTTTTCATTGATATATAAATTCGGGTAGTTAATCAGTTTTGAAACAAAATCGGCAATACTTTTCCTTGAAATAGCAGAACCAATTTCAGGTGAGCCTTTGATGGTGGTTTCGTAATTAATTTCATCTATGTTGGTGAACCAATCAGGTCTTAAAATGGTGTAATTTAAGCCTGAACTTTCAATAATATCGGCCAATTTTCTGTAAGGAACCAAAACAGGTCGCAACGGAATATTGTAAATCCCAATAGAGCTGATCCCAATGATTCTCTTTACCTTCTCTTCCTGCATAGCCAGTACGATGTTGTTCGTCATTGTCTCCAAATCACCATCAAGGTTGATATAAACAATGTCCTTTCCTTTTACGGCATTTTTTATATCATTAAATTTCAATGCATCGCCTTCCATAATTTCACAATCATCCGAAAGGTCTTTGGAAAGTCTGTTTTTGTTTCTTACGAATAAGGTTAATTCAATATTTTCTAAAGGTTTCACGGCCTCAACAACATATTTTGCGAGGCTTCCGGTGGCTCCTATGATAAGTACTTTTTTCATTTAAAATTTTTATTTTCCTACTCTATTTTGAAGGTGTTGAGGATACCTTTCTCCTAAAATGGTAATTTTTGAAGCTGTTTCTTCAATTTGATGTAAATCTTCCTGAGTTAATTCAACATTTGTTGCCCCAATATTTTCCTGCAAACGATGAATTTTAGTCGTTCCAGGAATTGGAGCGATGAAAGGTTTTTGAGCTAATAACCATGCTAATGCAATTTGTGCGGGAGTCGCTTCTTTTTCTTTCGCAATATTTTGAAGAAGATCTACCAATGCCTGATTGGCTTTTCTATTCTCTTCCGAAAATCTAGGAACGATGTTTCTGAAATCATCTTTATCAAATTTTGTTTGATCATTAATAGCTCCTGTTAAAAATCCTTTTCCGAGCGGACTGAACGGTACAAAACCAATTCCGAGTTCTTCCAAAGTCGGAATAATTTCTTTTTCAGTTTCACGGAAGAATAATGAATATTCACTCTGTAAAGCAGCGACTGGCTGAACTGCATGAGCTTTTCTAATGGTTTCAGAACCAGCTTCAGATAATCCCCAATGTCTTATTTTACCTTCTTTTATCAAGTCTTGAATTGTTCCTGCAACGTCTTCGATGGGAACATTTGGGTCAACTCTGTGCTGATAGAATAAATCGATATAATCAGTCTGTAAAAATCGCAATGAGTTTTCTGCAACCTGACGGATTCTTTCCGGACGGCTGTCCAAACCTTTGGTAGCATCACCTCCCTCAAATCCAAATTTTGTAGCAATTACCACATTTTCGCGGAATGATTGAACAGCTTTTCCTAATAGCGATTCGTTTCCTCCCTGACTGTAAGCTTCTGCAGTGTCAAAAAATGTCACTCCTGAATCGTATGCATTTCTTATTAAGTTAATAGCTTCTTTTTCATCTGTTGCAGGGCCATAACCAAAAGTTAATCCCATGCATCCTAATCCTAATTCGGAAACTTCTAATCCTTGGTTTCCTTATGTTCTTGTTTTCATATTTTTTTTGAATTTTAGTAATTTTAAATAAAGGTTGGAGAATCGCAAAGAGGCAATGAAAGTTTAAATGCTATTTTTAAGGCGCAAGGATTTTATCTGTGATAAAATTGATAGTGTTATAAATGACAAACTTTATGGAAATTAAAAGATTATCAATCGAAAATCTCTGATTTTCTTGCGCCTTAAAAACATTGCACAGATTAAAATCTTTGCGCCTTTGCGATTTCCAACAAAAAAATATTTGATCGTAAATAATCTATTACTTTTCTCTCTCTGCAAATTTCAGAAGATAAAACAACGATGACTTTATACAGATTACTGTATTTGTTACCAAAATTACTGATTGAGGTTTTTGGATGATTATCAACGTCTTATAATATGTAAATTTGTATTATCAAAACGAAGAGAATGGAAAAGATTGCAAAAATCGACAGTGTAGATGTTTATAATAAATTAAGAGGAGTGCAAACGCTTAATCCTTTGATTAGTATTATTGATATGTCTAAAGCGAAAGCAATGCCCGCTCAAACTTTGAACTTTGGAGTTTATGCCGTTTTCCTGAAAGAATTGAAGTGTGGAGAATTGAAATATGGACGTGATTATTATGATTATCAGGAAGGAACTTTAGTTTTCATCTCACCCGGACAGGTAATCGGTGTACAGCCAAAAGTTACCAAATTTGAACCGAAAGGCTGGGCTTTGATCTTCCATTCTGATTTGATAAAAGGAACGTTGTTAGGAAAGCATATTCAGGATTATTCGTTCTTTTCTTATGAATCTAATGAAGCGTTACATCTTTCAGAAAAGGAAAAACATATTGTGATGGATTGTTTTGAGAAAATTCAGGATGAGCTGGCGCAAAATATTGATAAACACAGCAAAACTTTAATTGCTTCTAATTTAGAACTGTTTCTGAATTACTGTACCCGATTCTACGACCGTCAGTTTATCACAAGAGACAATATTAATAAAGGAATTTTAGAACGTTTTGAAACTGTTTTAAATGAATATTTCTTTTCTGATAAACCACACACTATTGGATTACCTTCCGTAGCTTGGTGTGCGGAAGAGCTTAATTTATCTGCCAATTATTTTGGAGATCTTATTAAAAAAGAAACAGGAATTTCGCCTCAGGAATATATTCAAACGAAAGTTATTGATGTCGCGAAAGATAAAATTTTTGATATTGATCAGTCGATTAGTCAGATTGCGTATAATTTAGGTTTTAAATATCCGCAGCATTTTACAAGACTTTTCAAACAAAAAGTTGGGATGTCTCCTATTGAATACAGGAATTTAAATTAATTTGAATAGTTATTTACCATATTTTTGTTATTCTGGAAGGAAATTCTGTTGAAAATATTAAACATGCAAGAAAAATTTTCTCAATCTAAAAAGCAAGAAAAATAATCATCGTTTTAGTTAAAAATATTAATCATCATTAATAATTAGATAAAAATATATGGAGTACAGAAAATTAGGAAATAGCGATTTAGAAGTTTCGGCAATCACTTTTGGAGCTTGGGCTGCAGGAGGTTGGATGTGGGGAAGCACAGACAGAAACGAAGCGATTGAGGCCATCAAAGCATCGTACGAAGTTGGGGTAACCTCTATTGATACGGCTCCGATTTATGGACAGGGAGTCAGTGAAGAAATTGTTGGAGAAGCCATCAAAGGATTTTCAAGAGATAAAGTTCAGATTTTAACCAAATTTGGAATGCGTTGGGATCTTGCAAAAGGAGATTTTGCGATGAACAGCTATAAAAATAACGGAGACGCAATCGACGTTTACAAATATGCAGGAAAAGAAAGCATTATTTATGAATGCGAGCAGAGTTTAAAAAGATTAGGAACAGATTATATCGATCTGTATCAAATTCACTGGCCAGATTCTACAACGCCTATTGATGAAACTTTTGAAGCCGTATCAAAGTTGGTTGAACAAGGAAAAGTACGTCATGCTGGGGTTTGTAACTACAACGCTTCACAAATGGCAGAAGCGGAAAAAACGTTGAATTTAGTTTCAAATCAAATTCCGTTCAGTATGGTAAACCGAGGAATTGAAGCAGAAACAGTTCCTTATTGCATTAAAAATAACAAATCTATTTTGGCATACAGTCCGTTAGAAAGAGGTTTGTTGACGGGGAAAATTCATACAGGATATCAATTTAAAGATGGAGATCACAGAGCGAATCTGGCTCATTTTCAACCAGAGTTCGTAGAAAAAACAAATATTCTTTTAGATAAAATCAAACCGATTGCAGAAGCGCATAATGCAAGTTTAGGTCAGTTGGTTTTACGTTGGACGATCGAAAGACCAGGAATTACGATTGCTTTGGCAGGAGCTAGAAACGCTGAACAGGCTGTTCAAAATGCTGAAGCAATTAATATCAAATTAAGCGCAGAAGAATTGAAAACGATTGATGATCTGGTGAATGCTTTTTGAAACGTTGAAAATTAAAGTAGACTATTATTTTTTCGTAAGAATTTAGAACATAGTTTACAATAAAGGCTTCGACTTCGCTCAACCTGACAGTGGATAATATTGAGAATAGTATTAGCGTTGTCAGGTTGAGCGAAGTCGAAGCCTTCGTAATTCAAAGTCAATACAGATTTTTAATTAATCGGTTTTACCGATGATTTGTATCGAAAAAAAACGTTTTCCAGATTAATAAATTATCAGGAAATTTATACCATGAAGATCGTACCACTAAAAGAAGGAAATTTTTCGGCAAGTAAAACTAAAGACTTTACGCTTTTAACAGAAGAAAATTTTGAAACGGTTGGAGGAATAAAAATGTCTATTCAGCCTTTTTTAATCATTACCGAAAATGATTACATCCTTTTAGACACCGGTATCGGATGGAAAAATGAAACAGAAAAAACTGTCATTTCTGAAATTTTTGAACGGGAAAATATTACGCATCATCAGATCACAAAAGTTTTGCTTTCGCATCTTCACAAAGATCATATTGACGGGATTATAACGAACACAGAAAATGGTTACGAGGCCACTTTTCCCAATGCAGAAATCTACATTCAAAAGCGCGAACTTGATTTTGCAATGGAAAATAAAGGCAATCATTCTTTTGATTTCGGCATCTTAGAAAAGCTTATTAAACTGCCAAATATCGTCTGGATGAACGATGATCAAGGACAAATAAATGAAGAGATTTCTTTTGAAGTTGTTGGCGGTCATACCCCATTCATGCAGATTTTTTGGATCAAAGAAAACGGTGAAACTGTTTTTTACGGAGCAGATGATCTTCCGCAGGAATCTTATTTAAAATATCACGTTGCCTACAAAAGTGATTTTGACGGCAAAAAAGCAAGTGAATTGAGACAAAAATGGGAAAAAGAAGCCAAAGAAAACCATTGGAAAGTATTGCTTTATCATGATTTAGATAAAGCTATTTTAGAATTTTAATTAAAAAAAATGGTTTAAATATCATTAAACCATTTATAAATATCTAATTCCGAAGGAATATTCAGTTTTTTTCTTATTCTGTTTTTTCGATTCTGGATTGCTTTTGGCGTGACATAAGTGTATGTCGCAATTTCCTTGGTTGTAAGATTAAGTTTTAAATAAATACAAAAAATAAGTTCCGAATTTTTGAGATTAGGCTGTATCAAAGATATTTTGTCAAAAAAATCTGGATATGCCAATCTGAATTTATTTAACAAACGGGGCGAATTTTCTTTAGCTAATGCAATGATTTCGTCTTGAGCTAAGAATTTTTGATTTAAATCTTCTAGTTTGAACTCAGGTTTTTCGTTTTTCATAATAATTTTCTCATCTCTACAGTACTTTCTGTTGCCGGTGTGCTTATGATTTTAAAGTTCCGCGTCAGAATTTAGTTTCTCATTTTAGTCGTAATTCAATCGTTAATCTTAATAAAAATTAGGAATTGAAGTCCATTAACAATGTTTTTTTAATTCAATTTTAAATAAAGCTATTTTTTTGTCTTGATATAATTTTCTTAATATTTGCATTTGTGTTTAAAATTATTTTTAAAAAGTAATCAAAACAAAGAATTTATAATTGTAGACAAAGAAAGAAAAAATGATTAAAATTTTCCTGAATTGAAATACCACATACATACCACGCGACACCATTAGACCGTCTAATTTTACTGTTTTTTATCAAGTTTTCTAAAATCGATTTTATTTTAATTGTTAATGATCAAATATATCAGATTCTGATATTGACTTTTTATGACCTTAATCAATGTTTTTCTGTTATTTCAAATTTAATTTTAATCTTTAAAAATGCCGAAACCGATACTTTGTGGTACTTGTGTGGTATTGTTTTTGGTTATTATTGATCAAAATTATTCTTTCTTTATTTTTTGATAGAGAACTTTGATTGTATTAGACGTGAAAAAGGAATTAATGATATCCTGAAGATTGATAATAGAAAAATTTTTATTAAAACTATCAAAACAGTTAATATTATGAATGTCAATTTTTTTGAAGGTAATTTGTGGACTGCGAGGAAAATAGAAAATACATATGTTGTAAGGTTGAAAAATCTTACAGATATTATAGACGGATTGACTGATTTTGCCCTTGATCAAAAAATTAATCACGGAAAAATAAAAGGGATCGGAATGTTATCAGACATTACGTTGAACTTTTTTAATCCTTCAAAAATGAAAAATTTCAATATAAAATTTGAAGAAACGATAAGTTTTTCAGACATCTTTGGAACTGTTTCTGAAATCGATGGAACTCCAATATTTCATCTTGAAACTACCTTGAAAAGAGAAGACTATACCACTTTAGCCGGACATCTTTTGGACGCCAGAATAATCGGTATCAATGAATTCTTTTTTTACCCTTTAGAAACGGAAATTATTCAGTTTAAAAGTGAAATCTTTGGTTTTAATTAATTTCATTAAAATATGATTTTTCATTTAAATTTTTTTAAAAAAAAGACCACTCAAAAATGAATGGTCTTTTTTTTAAAAAAAAGACCACTCAAAAATGAATGGTCTTTTATAATTTAGTTAAAATATTTACTTCAATCTATTTTTAGAAATACGAATACTATACATTGTAATTAAAACTGTTACGAGCAGAAATAAAGCTCCGATCCACGGTGTACTTTCTATTCCTAATGCTGAAGTTACAATCAAACCTCCTGAGTATGAACCAATAGCAATTCCAATATTAAAAGCAGCAATATTGATTCCTGAAGCTACATCTTCTGTCCCAGGCAATTCTTTTTCTGCGATCTGAACGACCAAAAGTTGCAATCCGGGAACGCTAGCAAATGATAATGCTCCTAAAAAGAAAAGCGTAATGATACTCAAAACCGGACTGTTTACTGTGAAATAAAACGCTAATAAAACCAAGCCTTGCGCTGCAAACATCCAAAGTAATACTTTCAATGGATTTTTGTTGGCTACTTTCCCGCCGATTAAATTTCCTAATGCAATCGCAATTCCGTAAATCAATAAAATAATCGTTACGACTGATTCTTTAAATCCTGTAATCTCCTGTAAAATAGGCGATAAATACGTAAACACCACAAAAGTTCCACCATACCCCATTGCGGTCATTAAAAAAGCAAAGATTAAACGTCTGTTGGTTAAAACTTTTAATTGTTGTTTTAAAGATGCCGTTTTTCCTTTCTGTAAATTTTTCGGAACCAAAAGAATACTTGCTATTAACCCGATTATTCCTAAAATTGCGACTCCGATAAAAGTGGCTCTCCATCCAAAATGTTGCCCGATAAAAGTTCCCAGCGGAACACCGGTTACAATCGCCAGCGTTAATCCTGCAAACATGATGGATATTGCCGTTGCCCTTTTTTCCTCAGGAACCAAAGAAGCTGCAATTGTAGATCCGATGGAAAAATAAACTCCGTGAGCAAATCCTGTTAAAATTCTCGCCATTATTAAAGTGATAAATCCGGGAGCGATAGAGGCTAACCCGTTTCCGATTACAAAAAGTAACATGATTGCGATTAATAAAGCTTTTCGTGGTACTTTTCCTGTTAAAGCCGTTAAAATAGGAGCTCCAATAGCAACTCCAATGGCGTATAAACTTACCAAGAGTCCTGCTGATGGAATGGAAATATTCAGGTCACTGGCAACGGTTGGAAGCAATCCTACAATAACAAACTCCGTTGTTCCGATTCCGAAAGCGCTTATCGTTAGTGCCCAAAGTGCTGCGGGCAGTTTTTTCTTTTTTATGATTTGATGATCAGGATTGATTTTGATCTCATTTTGATAATTCATTGTGAATGTTTTAATGATTTTGACAGTACAAATTTCCGATGATTTATTGTATTATAAAAATTAGATAAATAGTAGTTAATTATCATTAAAATGATAGTTAAGATTTGGAATTTTAGTTTGTGAAGTTGGTAAATCGCAATGGCGCAAATTAAATTTTAAATATTGTTTTAGGCGCAAGGATTTTATCTGCGATAAAATTGATGATGTTATAAATTGGCTTGCACTTTGTCAATTCGGGGAGAATCTGGATATGGTTTTTTATTAATTGTATAGATTCTTCCAGAATGACAAAAGGTGTTGAATAATAAGTTAACTAATTAAAAATCTTTGATTTTCTTGCGCCTTATAAAGCAGAATAAGGATTCTAAATCTTTGTGCCTTTGCGATTTTCCAACAAAAGAATTAAGCTACTTCACCAAAAAAAGTTGTTCCTTTGTATAAAATACCAATCAGTATCTTATGAAGAAATCGGAAGCAACCCGTTTAAATATTCTACGAAAAGCCTTTGAATTAATCTATGAAAAAGGTTATCAAACCACTAGTGTAGATGAGATTATTGCGACCACTCAGGTTACAAAAGGGGCTTTCTATTATCATTTTAAAACTAAAGATGAGATGGGTTTGGCGATCATCAATGAGCTGATGAGATCTACTTTTCAGGATACTTTTATTGATCCTTTTCAATCTTCAGAGAATCCCTTAGACACGATTTATGATCTGATGGAAAATATTCTGATGAAAAATGAATTTTTAAAAGTTGAATACGGCTGCCCTACTTCCAATTTTACACAGGAAATGGCTCCGTGGAATATTGAATTTACCAAAGCGCTGAACAAACTTTCAACAGAATGGGAAAATGCAATGATTGAAGCCATTGAAAATGGAAAGCAAAATGGAAAAGTACAGCCCGAAGTTAATGCAAAAGGAGTTGCTGTTTTTGTGATGTCCGGATACTGGGGAATAAGAAATTTGGGGAAATTAGAGAATTCAAAATCAATTTATCTTGTTTATTTAAAGCAACTTAAATCTTATTTTGATATGCTGAGATAATTTTTTATTAAAAAACATACTAATTAGTATGTTTTTATTTTACCTTTGCTACATCATTAAAAATGAAAAGATGTACCAAACGCTTACTTTTTTGCATTCTACATTTCGTTGGCTGGTTTTATTAAGCCTTATTTACTCCTTATTTATCGCTTACAAAGGATATTTTTCTAACAAGAATTTTTCAAAAACAGATGATTCTGTAAGACATTGGACGGCAACCATAGCTCATGTTCAATTAATTTTGGGAATCACTTTATATTCTCAAAGCCCGATCGTTAAATACTTTTGGAACAACTTCAGTACTGCAAAAGAATCTTTTGATCTCTTATTTTTCGGATTGATTCACATTTTCCTGATGCTGTTTTCCATTGTCTTAATCACGATCGGATCGGCATTAACGAAAAGAAAAGAAACCGATAAAGAAAAATTTAAAACCATGTTAATCTGGTATACGATTGCCTTGATCATTATTTTCATAGCTATTCCATGGCCATTCTCGCCTCTTGCTAACAGACCTTATTTCAGATAATTATGATAAATTTATTTAAAACAAAAATCGGACGGTTAAGAATTCTTGCTATTTTGGAAGGAATCTCTTTATTAACCTTAGTATTCATTGCAGTTCCATTGAAATACGGAATGGAAAATCCTGCTTTAGTAAAAATGATGGGACCTATCCACGGAACGCTATTCCTGCTTTTCCTTTTCAATACATTGAGTGTTGGTGTAGAGCAACACTGGAAGTTTAAAGAAACAACTTGGAAAGTAATTTTGGCGTGTTTTATTCCGTTTGGAACCTTTTATATTGATTATAAAATTTTAAGCAAATTATGAGAAACCTATTAATTTTTTGCGGAATTATTCTTACTGTGTATGTTGTTTATCGCATTTACAGATACCAAACGTTGGAGAATGGTTTAGATAAGTTAATTAAAAACGGAGCCGTTATTTTAGATGTAAGAACCGAAAAAGAATATGCAATGGGACATATCGATGGATCTTTGAATATTTCTTTAGGAGAGATCAGGGAAAGATATGTAGAGCTGGATTCAAATAAAACTTATATCACCGTCTGTTCACACGGACTCAGAAGTGTAAAAGTTGAACATATTCTTAAAGAAAAAGGCTTTAAAAAGGTTTATAATGGCGGTGCCTGGAGTGATTTAGAAAAGAGCTTAAAGTAAATTTTAAGCTCTTTCGATATAAATAATGTATTTTTTTAATTATTTTCAGAATCAATCCAAACCACCTTTTGCTCAGACAGATGATCCTGACCAATAATATCTTTATATAATTCAGGTCTCCGAGCTTGAATATATCGATATCCGCCAGCTTGGGTAAGCTTTTCGGGAGTAATAACAGCAGTTTCAAAACTATTATCAAACGAGTGACATTCTGCAATGATGTCGCCAAAAGGATCAATGATCATTGAACAACCATTTTTCAATTGATCGTCATCCATTCCGATAGGATTCGAAAACACAACATACGCAGCATTGTCATATGCTCTCGAAGGTAACCATTTCATTAGCCAATCTCTTCCTTTCATTCCATCAAATTCAAGTCGCAAAGAGGTTGGGTCTGCTACTCTATTTTCCCAAAGCTTTGGTTCAACAAAGCCTGCGCCCGGCCTTGTGGAAGGGGTACACATCGTAACATGAGGCATGAAAATAATATCTGCACCCAATAATTTTGTAGCTCTTACATTTTCAATAATATTATTGTCGTAACAAATCAGAATTCCGCACTTCCAGCCATGAATTTCAAATACACAAAATTCATTTCCCGGCGTAAGATTAGGATTAATAAACGGATGTAACTTTCTATATTTTGCAACCAGTCCGTTTTTATCTACACAGACATATGCTTTAAATAGATTATCGTGTTCATCCTTTTCAAAAAGGCCTGCCAAAATGGTGATGTTATAATTCCCCGCAATTTCTTTTAGTTTTTGAATACTTTTTCCGTCTGGAATAAGTTCTGCAATATCCAAAAGTTGTTCTTTATTGAGTTTTCTGGCAAATGTATAACCTGTAATTGAACATTCATGAAAAGCAATTACATGAGAACCTTTAGAAGCTGCTTGCTTCGCTAGCTTTTCTATGACGGAAAGATTGTAGGCTTTATCGCCACTTTTATTTTCAAATTGTGCTGTTGAAATTTTAAGATTGATCATCTTTTTTTTCTACAAATCTATGATAGCCGAAGTTCTAAAAATTGTAAAAAACCGACATCAATTATTTTGAATGAAGTTCTATGAAATTTACCGCCAATTTATTTTCTGTTTTTAGATATTCACTTGGTGTAAGTCCTATATTATTTTTAAATTCTTTGATAAGATGAGATTGGTCAGTGTAACCAGCGTTGTAAGAAAGACCTGTAATATTCTCTTCATTATTATTTATTTTCATTAAGCTTAAGAAATAATGAAGTCGGGCAATATTGCTGTATTTTTTTGGAGATAATCCCATATATTGTTGAAATTTCCTTTCGATTTGACGTTCAGAATACCCTGTGAAATGTTCCAATTCTTTTGACGTGACAATGCCTTTATTTTGAATAATATATTGTTGGGTTGTTTGTATAAGTTGATAATCTGAATTAATTATTTTAGATAAAAACTTTGTGAAATAAATATTTAAATCATTGATAATTAACTTAGGATCAGTTTTATAAAAAAGCTTTTCCTGAAAAACCTGCATTTCATTTTTTAAAACATCTTTTACAGAAACAATCTGATTTTTAACTTCTTTTGCCGAAATTTTAAGTAAAATATTCAAAAAATAAGGTTGAAAAACAACAGCCATTAAAGAAAAGGAACCATTCGTAACCAAATCTTTATATTGAGTTAATTGTCCATAAAAAAATGAAAGCGGAAGCTGATCTCCTGAAAGATCCTGCAGATTAATATTAGCAGACAGAATAAGTCCAGTATTACCATCCGTAAACAGCCTTAATTTCTTGATATCTTCCTCAGAATTTTCCAGGAAAATATAATGTTTAATGTAAGATGCTAAATGTTTCGGCGGAGAAATCTGCATAGATCAAAATTAGGCAAAATAGATTTAATCAGTTTATGATTTAAACTTTTTCACGATCCACGGTAAAGTCAAGCCCTGCCCCAATAAGGAAATTAAGACAACCACAACAGACAGAAAAATGATCTCATTACGCATAGGAAACGGTTCGCCATTCTCTAATGTTGCAGGAATACCAATCGCAATGGCCAAGGAGACAATTCCCCGCATTCCCGACCATGTAATGATAAAACTTGTTTTAGAATCAAACAAGGCATCTTCACTGATTTTACGTTTTCCCTGAAAGGCTTTCTGAAGATTAAATTGTTGCAGATAAACACGCGCCATTCTGATCAATAAAGTTACTAAAACGATAATTGCAGAATAACCTGCAAGCGTCCAGACTTGTGCCTGAGGCATTTTCTTTAAGATAATAGGAAATTCCAGTCCGATCAATAAAAAGATCAAACCATTCAGTAAAAAAATAATAATGTCCCAGAAATTATGGGATTGGTCTTTCACGTGATCTGGGAATTTGTTTCGACTCAATTTTGACATTCCTAATCCTAAAATAACGACCGCAATCACTCCGGAAACTTTAAAATGTTCCGCAATAAGATAGGTCACGAAAGGCATTAATAAAATCAAACTGTTAACAACCATCGCATCAGAACGGAAGAATCTAATGGTGAGTGATAATGCTTTAAAAACAATCCAGCCCACCAAAAAACCACCTCCCAAAACCATTAGAAATTCTAAAGAAGCTTTCCAGGTTACAAAGGCAACTCCTGTTACGGCAGCTATTGCGAAACGGTAGGCAACCAATGCTGAAGCATCATTAATCAAACTTTCACCTTCCAATATTGTTACGGTTTTATGAGGAAGTCCGAGCCCTTTGGTGACTCCAACTGCGGCGACAGCATCTGTCGCAGAAAGAATTGAACCTAGTACAAACGCCAATGGCCAAGTCATTCCGGGAATTAAATAATGCGCCAAAACCGCAATTCCTGCTGTTGTTATAAATACCAATCCGATCGCTAATGTCCCGATCGTATTCATATTCGTTTTAAAATCCTGAAAAGAAATATTGAAGGCCGCATCATACAGCAACGGTGGCAGAAAAAGAAGCATAATAATTTCCGGATTCATCTCGATTTCCGGCATTGCAGGAATAAAACCGATTAAAATTCCGACAACCAGAAGAAGCATCGGTACAGGAATTTTAATTTTCCCCGCAAAACCAGATACTCCTATCATCAGAGCCATAATCATTAAAATAACTGCATAATTTTCCATCAAACTTCTTTTTAATTACTGTTGTTTGTTAAGAGTAACGAATAGCCCCATAATCATTACTTTAAAAATAGTAAAAAAATTATAATGGAATTTTTATTCAAATAATAAATGAGTTTGATTTTTTTTGGTCAGGTTTTTGAATTGATAATTAATATCAATTTATTGTTTAATACTAATTGATTTTATTCTTATTTAAAACTAAATCACTTAAAATATTATATTATGTCAACAGAAAATCTTACACATCTAGAAGCAATTAAGAAAATCAAAGAACTGTCCGAAAGTGCAAAATTTTGTATGTTTTGTACCGAATTGGAAACTCTTCCGATCAATTCGCGCCCGATGGGTTTACAGGAAACCGATGATGAAGGGAATCTTTGGTTCATCAGCAGTGATGACAGCAACAAAAATTTTGAAATAAAAGAAGACCGAAGAGTTCAGCTATTTTTCATGAATAATAGTGACTATCAATATCTTTCTGTATTCGGAGAAGCAACTGTTTACAAAGATAAAGCAACTATTGAAGACAAATGGTCATCCATGGCTAACGCTTGGTTTGAAGATGGAAAAGATGATCCTAAAGTTTCAATTATCCGTGTGGAACCAACGGAAACCTATTATTGGGACACAAAAGTTGGAAAATTGGTAAGTCTTTTTAGTTTCGTAGCCGCAGCCGTTACAGGAAAAACAACGGATAATTCCGATGGCGTGGAAGGAAACGCAACGGTATAGTTTATAATTTTTAATATTAAAATAGGCTGCCTTTTTATGAGGCAGCCTATTCTTTTTACTTTTTAACATCTTCCATTGATGCTCCAAAATTGATGTGCAATACATTCCCGTTTGGGGTAACTAAAGCCGGAACAGATTCTACACCTGCCTTTTCAGCTTCGGAAATTTTATCTCTAAATTCTCCTAAATGAACAACTTCTACATTTTCTGCTCCAATAAGATTAATAATGTCGTGTTCTGCACTCACACATACAGGACAACCTGCATGATAAAAAACTGATTTTTTCATTTTTGACTAATTTTTAATGGTTTTAATAATATTTTTTAATTGTTCTGTTTCGCTTTCTGTTAAAGGTTTCAAAGGACTTCTTAGATTTCCGCCTTCCTCTCCTAAAATATTTAATCCTGCTTTTATAGCTCTTGGAAGACCTTTTGCTACGATGAATTTTAATAATTCAACTTGTTGATAAAAAAGATCCTGCGCTTCCTTAAGCTGATTATTTTCAATAGCATTGTACAAGCCAATATTCAATTCAGGAATGAGATTCGGGGCGGCAGTACACCAACCTCTTGCTCCCGCAGAAAAGGCCGCCAAAGCCAATGGATTTGATCCATTATAAAATGCGACGTCTTCTCCCAATTCTTTTCTCAGATAATGCATTCTCTGAATATCTCCCGTGCTTTCTTTGATCATCGTCACGTTGGGAATTTCCAATAATCTTTTTAGTAAATTCGGAGACATATCTACTCCACCCGTTGCCGGATTATTGTAAGCCATAATCGGTATTGAAATTTTACGGGCAACAGCATCATAATGCGTTACGATTTCATCATCTGTCAATTTCCAATAGCTCATCGGGATAATCATTACGGCATCGGCTCCGGCTTTTTCTGCAAATTGAGCGTGATGGATTGTTTTTTCAGTCGTAAGATTAGACACGCCAACCAATGTTGGAATTCTGCCATTAACCTGTTGTATGGTGGCCTCGGTTACGGCTTCTTTTTCTTCATCTGATAAATACGGTAAAACTCCGGTGCTGCCAAGTGGAGCAATTCCGTGGTTTCCTGAAATAACTAATCTTTCAACCAACTTTTTGAATAACGGAATATCAACTTTCTCCTTCTTATCAAAAGGCGTGATCGGATATGCTATAATCCCTTTAAATGGAACATTTTTCATGTAATTTTGATTTTTAATTGTTATTTCATTTAAAGGTCTCTGCCTTCTTCTTCTCTTAATGCAACGCCCAAATTCTGTAATTGAGGGGCATTTTCGCAGGCGATGTATTTTGCAGATTCTGTTTCGCTCAAATTTTGATGTTTATGCCAAGCCCAAGACGGAATATAAACTGCATCTCCAGCCTTCCATTCTACTTTTTCACCCTCAACTTCTGTCCAGCCTTTTCCCTCGATGACGTATAAAACGGTTTCGTAGGTGTGACGGTGTTTGTTGGTTTGCTGTCCGGGTAATAAACCTCCGATGGTCATACTTACATTTTTACTTGGAAGGTCTACGAAGAAAACTGGGTGCTTTCTTTCTGTTGAAAATTGATTGTGTTCGCCTTCATTTTCTACGTTTTTGTGAATTAAATGAGTCGGTTTTACATACTTTGGTCTTGCAAAAGTTTCGTGAAAGTCTTTTGAACTGAATTGTTTAGTGTCCATAATTTTTAAATATTTAATTGTTGTTGTTTTATTGTGATACAAAATTATTTTATATTTGGACTGTTTAAATGATTCAGTTTTTATATAAATAGGTAGTCCAGATGTTGCGTCCATGGAAATTAGAATTTGAGATCGACAAAAAACTCGATAAAGCGGTCTATTTACAGATCGCCGATACGATTATTGGAGATATACAATCCGGCAGGTTACAATCTGGAGTTGCCCTTCCCGGAAGCCGTAATTTGGCATTATTGCTAAAAATCAACAGAAATACGGTCGTAGAAGCTTACCAGGTTTTAATTAATGAAGAATGGGTGATTTCAAAAGAGAGAAAAGGGATTTTTGTATCGGATCAATTGCCTGTTTTAAAGGCAAGATTCAATAAAAATGAATCAGAAGATGAATACAAAACTGAAATCAATAATGGATTACTAATCAATTTTGATGACGGACATCCCGACAGTAAAATCGCTCCGGTTACCGAATTGGCCCGTGCCTACAGACAGATCTTTAACAGAAAAGCAAAATGGCAAATGATGGGTTACAGCAGTGAACATGGTGATCTTGAATTCAGAAAAGCCATCTCTCAAATGCTCAATCATCAGCGCGGAATGCACCATAATGAACATGATATTTCTATTACCCGAGGAAGCCAAATGGCGATGTTTTTAACGGCTCAGAGTCTATTTAGTAATGGTGATTGTGTAATCGTAGAAAATCCGGGATATCAACCTGCGTGGAATGCTTTTGAATATGCAGGTGCAAAATTATTACCCGTTTCCGTAGACGAAGACGGAATTATTGTAGAAGATATTGTTGTGCTTTTAAAGACGAATAAGAATATAAAAGCAATTTATTTAACTCCTCATAGACAATATCCTACAACGGTTACTTTAAGTTTAGCTAGAAGATTGAAATTAATTGAGTTATCCAACAAATATAACCTGACGATCATTGAAGATGATTACGATAATGAGTTTCATTTCGGTTACCGTCCTATCCTGCCTATTTCCAGTTTTCCTGAACTGAATAACAGTGTTTATGTTGGAACAATGAGTAAAGTGGTTGCTCCGGCTTTGAGGATTGGATATTTGGTGACCAAAAATCAGGAATTATTAAAGAAAATCGGTGATTTGCGGAAAATAATTGATGTACAAGGCGATGTGATTATGGAACAGGCCGTTTTGCAATTAATCAAAGATGGAGCTGTGAAAAAGCATATTAAAAAAGCAACGATTCACTATAAAAATAAAAGAGATTTTGTGTATGCACTTTTGGAAAAGCATTTGAAAAATAATGCAGATTTTACGTTGCCGGAAGGTGGTCTTGCGTTCTGGATTATTCCTAAAGTAAAATTTAATTGGGATATTGTAACTAGTTTGTTATTAGATAAAAATATTAAAATAATTCACCCTGAACAATTTAGTTTCAATGAAGTTGTAAACGGTTTTAGATTAAGCTACGGTTCTCTTTCCGAAGAACAATTGGAACAGAGTATAAAAGTAATTGCAGGAATTTTTAATGATCAAATTCCTGCAATTGGTATTTCTTAATTTTATGTTTTAACTTAATTATTCAACCTCAAAAATTGCCTGTATTTCCACAGAAGAATTCACGGGAATTGATGAAGCGCCTAATGTTGCTCTCGCATGTTTTCCTTTATCTCCAAAAACCTCAACGGTAAGATCAGATGCAATATTCATCAAATCGGCATGTTTTGTATAATCGTCTTTGGTATTGAAAATCCCTGTCAACTGTACACATTGTTTTACTTTGCTTAGATCTCCGCCAACAGCTTCATTTAAGACTGATAAAACGTTCAGCATCGTTGCTCTTGTAGCGTCTTTTACCTGTTGCTCGTTCACATCAACTCCTAATTTTCCTGGATTTAAAATTTTCCCGTCTTTCAAAGCTACCTGATTAATGAAAACCAAATTTCCTGAACGTACAAACGGCTTATAATTTCCTGCAGGTTTGGGAACTTGAGGAAGAGTAATATTTTTTTGTTTCAATGTTTCATTAAAATTAACAGACTTTTCAATCGTCGTCATTGCTTTTTTAGTAAATGTTCCCTTTAAAGCGAATGCTACTTTTAAAGCGAATGCTACTTTTGCGAAGTTTTCACCTTGAAGTTCGGCAAGATTTCTTTCGTCTTTTGTAGGTCTTTCAACATCTTTCAAAGAAGCCATGCTGGTTACTCCCAACACGGTATTTCCCTGAGGAATAGCTTTGTTAATGCTTTCTGTTCCACGAATTCCGTTAGAAACCATAACCATTCCGTGGACGGTAAGACTGTTCCAAAAAGCCTGCAAAGCCAATTCTTTTCCGGCTCCGCTTCCCGCAGACATGAAAACCGTTGCCGGCATTCCTTCCAGCGAGTGGTTGGTCCAAAGATTGACTGTTTTAGACAAGAATTCGCTCATTCCGGTGCTGATATTTCCGAAATAAACGGGCGAACCAAAAGCAATTCCGTCATACGTTGGAAGTTCCTCCACTGTTGCAACGGGAATGTCTTTTAATTTTTGATTTTGAGATATTTTTACCTGCTTTATAATCGCTGTTGCATTTTTATCGCTTTCAATTCCTTTGGCGATTTCTTTTGCCAGTTCATACGTTCCACCATTGTCTGAATGGATCAAAACCAATACTTTAGCTTTATCTTGTGCCATGATGTTTGTGATTTTTAGTAATAAGAGTAATACAAAAAGAGAACCTAATTTTTTCATTCTGAATAAGATATATTTTTATAATACAAATTTAGTAATGACGTTTTTATTAAATTTGCCAAAAACTTTATGCAGAACGACAAAGTGAAATGCGGTTTAACTGAACAAAAAGAAAGTCATTTTATCGATACCATCGAGAAAGAAGCCTATGTTTGGTGCGAAGAAAACTGGAAACATGATGATTACGAGCATACTCACAAGCGCGCCCAGTTAACGTATGTGGAAGAAGGTTACCAATATTTTCATATTGATCAGAAGATTTATCTGGTTCCTCAAAATCATGTGATCTGGATTCCTTCGGGTAAACCTCATCGCATTACTTCAGAAGCGAAAACGGTAAAATTGATGCTTTTTTTGTTTAATTCTTCCTTTAAAGAAGATTTTTATGAACATGTTCAGGTATTTGCGATTCCTCCGGTTTTGAGGGAAATGCTTTTATATGCCTCAAAATGGAACAAAATTTTAACAGAAGATGATGAGCAGGACATATTTTTTAAAGCTATTTTAAAAAGCCTTCCCCACTTTTGCAAGGAAAGCAATTATCTGGAAGTTCCTGTTCCGACGGATGCCCGATTGATCCCTGTTTGCAACTATATTAATTCAAATTTTAAATATAATCTGAACATTGATCTTTTAGCCGAAAAAGCACAAATGTCGGTAAGAAGTTTACAGCGGATTTTCAAACATGAAACGGGAATTACACTTCAAAAATATTTACAATTAATACGAATTCTAAAAAGCGTTGAATTAATTGATATGAAGCAATTTACACTAAGCGAAGTTGGTTTTAAAGTTGGTTATCAAAGCCTTTCTGCGTTTACGTCTTCTTATTTTTCAATTATGAAATCAAAACCGAGAACCAAATAAATTAGACTTCAAATTTGGTGAGTTGCCCGTTTTTATAGCAATAAAATTCATAAGCAGGTTCTTTTCTGAAAGTAAAGACTTTTTCAAGATGAATTTTGTCGTAATGAGGCTTTAAGTTCTCATATTTTTCTTTGAGATGTTTGGGAAGTTCATCCGCTTTTATGGGTCTTTCTACTTCAAAACCATCATCAAACGCAAATTCTACTATAAAATCGGTGCGTCTCCATGAAATTACAGACTCTGTTTCATGGCTGTGATGAGCGGTAGAAAAGGAAATTTTATCCTGTTGAATAATTTTCTCCGAAGTTCCCGCCATCAGCATAATTCCGGAAATCACCATCGCCCCGTACCCTATTTTTTTGAATAAAAATTCACTCAAATAAGGAAGAATATATTTTACGGTGTAAGACGAGATGATGGTTGCCGCTGCAATCGTAAGTCCAAGCCATAAAGCTGTGTTGGAATACAATCCGAGCGAAATATAAATGATCAGTTTAATTAAATGTAAAAAGACTTCATTGGCAGCTCTTGTTGCTACAATTTCCTCTTTTTTTAATCCAAATCTTAGATAAAAACGATTAAATAACAGTCCAATTGCTCCTGTAATTCCAGAAATAAATCCTGCACAAAATCCAATGATGATTAACATGAATTTTGGATACGCTTTTTCTGTTTTCGTTTCTGCTTTTTTTGATTTAAATAATTCGGGAAGATTAATGATCAGAAAAAAGGCAACAATTAATTGTAAATAATTGGGATTGATGTATTTAATAAGCCATGCTCCCAGCAAAACCGCAGGAATAGAAAACGGAACAAACCAAAAAAAGATCTGCCAGTTGATATGTTTTTTAAACACAGCAATTCTTGAAACCGAACTCGTAAAAGTTCCTATCGTTAATGAAAAAGGAACCACGGAACTCGGCAATAATAAATTCAGGATTGGGATAAGTATCAAACTCGCTCCGCCACCGCAGATTGCACTGATCCAAAAGGCTAAAATTGTTCCTAAAAATAACAGTATGATATTGATTGTCATTGTATTAATTTTAAAAGTTTTTTACTAAACCAATTCCCATATTTCCCTGTTGATAAAAAGGCATGATCATCGTTTGTGATTTTTCTTTTTTACCGCCTAAAAGTGTATTAATCTTTGGATATAACCAATAAGCAAGCTCTGTAGACAGGATTCCGAAACCTGCACCGCCAATGACATCGCCGAACCAATGTTTGTTGTTCAGCATTCTGTAAACGCCTGTGAAAACGGCAAAAGAATATCCCGAAATCCCCAGCCAGAAATTGGTGTCTTTATATTCTCTGTACATAAATTGGGCAGATGCAAAAGCGATTGTAGTATGACCGGACGGAAAAGAAAGGTTGTTCGACTGATCCGGTCTTTCCTCTTTTACGATATGTTTTAAAGGAAGCGTAATTGCGGAAGTAATCAACATAGATGTTCCATAAATGATGCTTCTGTCCTTGAAATTATGTTTTCCCTGAACTCCGGCAGCGTTGAGCCCGTACACCAAAATAGCGGGAGCAAACTGCGTGTAATTATCAAGTCTGATGTGATCCGGCTTATGTTCGCTGATCTCGTATTGAGTAGAAAAATTTAATTCTTTTAAACTTTTTATACTCAAACTTGCGACTCCGTAAGAAATAAGCGCGGTTGGAATAATGAGTTTTTTATAATTGAATTCGTGAGTCTTGTCCTCCAAATTGGGCTTTACAGCCGTTACACTGTCCTGAACTGTATGAACAGCTAAACTATCCTGAGCATAGATATTCTGGAAGCTTATTGATAGTAAAACTAAGCTTGATATTAAACTTTTCATAGATGCTTTCGTGTCTTTAAGATTAATTAATGACACAAAAATGCAATCCAATTTAGAAGAAATTTAGAAGAAAAGGTTTAAAAAAGCTTAAGTCAGATTTATTTGATCTAAAAATTCACAGAAAAAACATGGAAATTATTTTCGAATTTATATTCAATAAACCAATGTTGAAAGTTGCAGATTTCTTTTATGATCGATAATCCTAATCCGCTTCCATTATTGTCTTTTGATGATTTTGAAAATCTTTTAAATAATAAATCTGTATTTAGCTTTTCTGTTCCGGAATTTGCCACTTCAAAAGATGAATTATTTAATTTTATTGATATAGAACCGTCTTTTTGAGTGTGACGAATTGCATTTAATAATAAATTAGTGATTAAAATTTCGGTTAAGCTGCTGTTTCCATTCACTTTTACTTCCGGTAAAATGTAGGAAGTCACGGAAATGGTTTTTTGTTGAAAATGTTCTTCTAAAACTTCAAAATTTTGTCTGAGAAGTATGTCGAAATAGATCGTTCCCGAATTATCAAACTGACTGTTATCAATTTTTGCGAGTAGTAAAAGATTTTTATTAATTCTGGAACTTCGGGTTAAAGCTTTATTTATTTCTTCTGCGATCTGATATTGTTTTTCTGTAAGATCTTCGGTTTGTAATAAAATATCAAGTTTATTTTTAATAATAGCCAAAGGAGTTTGTAATTCGTGAGAAGCGTTTTCTGTAAATTCTTTTTGAGTTTTATAGACAGAAACATTGTGCTCTATTAATTTGCTTAATGATTGATTTAATTCTTCAAATTCTGTCGTATCTGTTTTATCGAATTCAATTTTACTTTGATGATTAAGGTTGAAAGTTTTTAATTTTCCCAATGTATTTCTAAAAGGTTTCCAAATGGTATTGGATAGTCTTCTGTTTAAAAATAAAAGTCCCAAAACAATCATAATAAAGAAAAAAACGGTTGTAATCGCAATAACAACAATCGTTTCCTGAGATTCTTCAATATTGGTTTCTACTGTAAAAAGATAAGACTGGTTATGAATATACACTACTTTTTTCAGGCATCTGTATCGCTCTGTTTCCGGTTCGGATAAATAGTTTTTTTGTCTTTCTACTGTGAAGATAATATCTCTTTTTAAAGTATTGGTCTGGATTTTTTCAATATTGGTGTCTGGTTGTATTTTGTTCCAGAGTGTAATACTTTTGGTTAATTCTTCATCAGAAAGCTTCAAATGGTTGAATTCATAAGCTGTCTTTTCTGCAATAGTTCTATTGTGTTCGTCCAGCTCACTTTTCCATATCGTATCTACCGCCCAATAATAGACCGGTATGCTTATGATTAAAATAATAAGCACATAGATGAGGAACGGTTTTGTGGTTTTACTTAGTAGAGGCTTCAATTGTAGTTATGAATTTTTTATGTTAGTTTTTGATAAAAATATTACTCATTACCAATTACTTATTATTTATAGATTATCTTCCCTCCCATTTATACCCTGTCCCGTATACGGTTTTTAAATAATGATCACAACCTGCATCGTAAAGTTTCTTTTTAAGATTTTTTACATGAGCATACACAAAATCATGATTATCCAGCATATCTGCAAAATCACCTGAAAGATGCTCTGCTAAAGTACTTTTTGAAATTACCTTATTCTTATTTCCGATAAAATAGATCAGAAGATCAAATTCTTTTTTAGTAAGAGCAATTGTTTCATTATTAATAGAAACTGTTTTGGCTAGAAGATCGATCTGCAATTCATTTTGTGTTACAACATTTGAATTATTAAATTGTTTCCGCCGAATAATAGAATAAATTCTTGCCATCAGCTCAGAAAGGTGAAAAGGTTTCGTAAGATAATCATCTGCGCCCATTTGTAAGCCACTGATTTTATCATCTAAAGCATTTTTTGCTGATACAATAATAACTCCGTCCTGTTTATTCTGCTTTTTTAATTCCTCCAAAATCGTAAGACCATTACCATCGGGAAGCATGATGTCTAAAAGGATACAGTCATATTGAAAGGTCTGTATTTTGTCCATCGCATCCTGAAACGTTGTTGCAAATTCACATAAATAATTTTCTTCCGAAAGATATTCTGCAATACTTTTGGCTAGTTCTGTTTCGTCTTCTATGATCAGGATTTTCATCGATGTATTTTAAGGTCTTATTTTATTAGGCTAATTTACAGTTTGAATTTTGTAGAAATTTCGAATTAAATCTTTTTAAATATACTTAAAATATTCAAAAAAAATAAAACCATAAAATACATTATGGTTTTATCATTAATTTAAATATAGTAGGATAGTTAAGTGGTCATTATTTTAGAATTAATAATTGATTCATTTCGCTTTTAAAGCATCCTAAAATGAACTCTGTATAGTACAACTGAGCATTCAGGGCTTGTGTTTTAGGGTGTAATTCTAATTTTTTGGTAAGAACAATTTCACCTTTATATGAAAATGAAAAATAAGCGAAAATTTTATATAAAGAATTGCGTATTGGCGTACAATAGCCTGTTGTGGCAATTGACCAGTCAGATTCAAAAAGTTTTGCAACATTTAAAGCCATAGTTTCTGCTATGTTTTCTGAGACGCAATCGCATTCTTCAGCTTCGTCTGAATCAATGCTTAATAATCTTACTTTTTCGGGTAAAGTGTAAGCTGTCATTCCGCCTTTATAGAACAATGAGGCATTTGGCATTTGTGAAAAAGCAAGTTGAAGGCAACCGGAAGTTACGCTTTCTACAACTGAAATAGATTCATTAACGCTCATTAATGAACGACTGATATACTCGAGTAGGTTTTGTTGAAATTTCATAGTAATTAAGGTTTAAGTGATTTATATTGGTGTTTTAATTTAAAATTTTAATGAGAATCAACTCATTTTTGGGAACCTTTACTTTTTAATTTCTTTTTATGCTTAGTGTTTTATTAATTATTTTTAATCACAAATTTTCATGAATTTTTCAAAATAATGCAGATCATTTTAGAGTAATTTGATTTCTCTATTTTATATCAAAATTGATGATAATTCTACACTTCAATTTATGCTATTATATTTCACTTTTTTATGACTTGGGTCATGTTCTTAATGAACTTATTTAAACTTTTATTAACCACAAAAGATACAAAAGACAACACATTAGTATTTTAAGCTAATTAATAAACCGCAAATAAGAACACATTAGTTCTAAAAATCTTTGATTTTTATTCTTTTGAGAACTTTGTTTTCTAATAGTTGGATAAAAGTCAGTTATTCGAATAACTTTTGTCCCTTTTGTGGTTAATAAAAGTTTAAATAGACTCAATATAATATTTTTCGGTTTACGATTTTAAGGAGACTCTCTTTTTCCATTCTTTTCAGAACTCTAATAACCGTTTCTACACGCAATCCGGTTAAGTTGGCTATCTGCTGTCTCGTGAGTTCTATGTGAAAACAGTGCTGACAATCATCTTCGTAATAGCTTTTTAAATACTCCATTAATCCTTTTAATCTCAAGATTGGATTGGTAGAAGACATATTTTGCGTCATTAAAATTTTATAATAAAGTCTTTGCGAAAGACAGGCATTCATTCCTAAAGATATTTCGGGATGTATTCTTAATAATTCCAGAAAACTGTGCTTGGGAACTCTTATGATTTTGGAACTTTCCAGACAGATGGCATTGATGGGGTAAAACTTCTCAAGAAAAAGCATAGAATCTCCAAAACTCTGGTTTTTACCAAAAATATTCTGGATAAATTCTTTACCGTCATCATTGTAATTATTGAGTTTTACTTTCCCTTCCTCAATCTGAAAATAATAAAGTGCATGGTCTCCTTCTCTGAAAATTATTTCTCCTTTTTTATACTCTTTAGTTTCTCCACTAAAGGTGCGAAGAAGCTCCATATCAATGTTCATACAGCTTATGGTTTTCATATGTACTAGTTTTAAGTCGCTTAGTTTCTATTGTAGAATTTACGCCAATTTTTTATCAATCAATAATTATTTTTTTGTCAAACAAATTTTAAACCATATTTGATGTTTTCTCTTAAAAAATTCACAAAATGATACAATTAACCCCATTTAAGTGTATAAATGGGGTTGATTTGTAGTTGAATTAAGCTTTTGGAAGCGTATAATTAATTATTTTAATGAAATATTCTATTTCGCGAACTTTTTTGTACCTGCCACACAAAGAATAACTCCAATGGTAACACCCAACATTCCCATACTTACAGGTTCGTGAAGAAAATATGCGGCCAATGCCAATCCGAAAAACGGCTGTAATAATTGTAACTGACCGACCGTTGTAATTCCGCCCTGAGCCAAACCTCTGTACCAGAAGATAAAGCCGATAAACATGCTGAACAAGGCAATATAAGCCAAACCAAGCCATCCTGCGGTTGTTACAGTCTCGATATTACTAGGAAAATAGATGAAAAATAAAGGAATCATTAAAGGTAAAGATAAAATCAAAGCCCAAGAAATTACCTGCCATCCGCCCAAGGTTTTTGAAAGTTTAGCACCTTCAGCGTAACCTAATCCACATAAAACTACTGCCGCCAACATTAAAATATCGCCAATCGGAGAAGCAGAAATCCCTTGAGAAACCGCATAACCAATCACCAAAAGACTTCCAATAATTGAGAAAAGCCAAAATACAGGATGCGGTCTTTCTCCTCCCCTAATAACTCCGAAAATTGCTGTCATTAAAGGCAACATTCCTAAAAAGACAATAGAGTGAGCCGATGTCACATATTGTAAAGCCAATGCCGAAAGCAAAGGAAAACCAATCACACAGCCGATCGATACTAAAGCTAAAGGAAATAACTGATTTTTAGTTGGTCGTTTTTCTTTGTAGATTAAAAGTACTATTAAAGCAAGTAAACCTGCAATCGCAGCACGGGCAATTGTCACAAAAATCGGACTCATATCATTCACTGCCAATTTGGTTGCTGGCATAGAACCGCTGAACAAAAGAACTCCTATGAAACCGTTGATCCAGCCGTTAACTGTTTGATCTTTTGATATTGTATTTGTCATCATTTTATTTTTGGTTTTATTTAATGTGTCAAAATTATAGAAGTTAATTCAGTAAGCACAGTCTCAGTTTTGTATATTTGCATGAGCACAGTTAGAAAATATGAATAAAGAATTTTTATA
The DNA here is from genome assembly GCF_058795655.1 of Chryseobacterium sp. GW823-FHT05E08. Taxonomy (NCBI): domain Bacteria; kingdom Pseudomonadati; phylum Bacteroidota; class Flavobacteriia; order Flavobacteriales; family Weeksellaceae; genus Chryseobacterium; species Chryseobacterium sp. GW823-FHT05E08. The sequence continues at coordinate 655,777 of NZ_JBXAHY010000001.1, forward strand.
TACAGAAATCGCCAACGGTATCGCTTCTCAGATCAGAAATGGAGTTTTAAAAGCCGGAGATAAACTTCCGTCTGTAAGAATTTTATGCAAAGAACATCAAATCAGCATGAATACGGCAAAACGTGTCTTTCTGGAATTGGAGTCGATGTCTTTAGTAGAATCTAAGCCGCAGTCGGGGTATTTTGTAAGTCAGTTACTTTCAATTAAACTTCCTCTTCCCGAAGTGAGCCGACCTTCCCTGATCGCCAATAATAATAATGAGCCCAATGAATTAATCAGCAAGGTCTATGAAAATATGGGTAAAAATAATCTTACGCTTTTTTCTATTGCGATTCCCTCGGGAGATCTGCTTCCTCAGGCTAAACTTAAAAAAGAGATCATCAACGCAACAAGAGAATTAAAATCCGGCGGCGCTGAATATGAAGAACTTCAAGGGAATTTAAAGCTAAGAAGAATGATCGCCCTAAGATCGCTGTCTTGGGGAGGAAATTTTAATGAAAATGATGTTGTGACCACAAACGGCGGAATGAATGCCCTATCTTTTTGTTTGATGGCTTTGGGAAAACCGGGAGATACGATTGCCATTGAAAGTCCGTGTTATCCGGGGATTTTACAGTTGGCTGCAGGTTTTGGATTGAAAGTTTTAGAATTGCCCACCCATCCTGCTCACGGGATCGAAATTGAAGCTTTAAAAGAGGTAATTCCTAAAATTGATATCTGTTTATTAATTCCCAATTTCAATACGCCATTGGGAAGCTGTATGTCTGATGAAAACAAAAAAGAAGTGGTAAAACTTCTCGCAGAAAATAATATTCCTTTGATTGAAGATGATGTTTACGGAGATCTTTATTTTGGACAGAACCGTCCGAAATGCTGTAAGTCTTTTGATAAAGAAGGAAATGTCTTGTATTGCAGTTCAATTTCAAAAACTTTGGCGCCGGGTTATCGCGTTGGATGGATTGTTCCCGGAAAATATAAAGAGAAAATTTTAAAGCTAAAACTACTCCATTCCACTTCATCAATATCGATTGTAAATGAAGCGGTTGCTAATTTTTTAAAGACCGGAAGATATGAGAAACATCTTCAGCAGATGCGAAAAACCCTGCAAAATAACTATCAAAATTATGTCCAAACCATCGCAGAATCTTTTCCGGAAGGGACAAAAACCAGCCGGCCACAGGGCGGACTTTCTCTTTGGGTAGAATTTGATAAAAAAATTAGAACAACAGAATTGTATGATCTTGCAATAAAAGAAAATATAAGTATTGCGCCCGGAAGGATGTTTACATTACAAGACCAGTTTGAAAATTGTATGAGACTTTGTATTGGTTTGCCTTGGTCTGAAGATATTCAATTAAAATTAAGACAAATTGGAAGTCTGGCGAAGAGAATTTAGTAGTTAGAAAGGAAGATGGATGCAGGAAGTTGGAAGTTAAATACTCCAAAAACTTCGAGCTTCTAACTCCCTCTTCCAGCTAAATTATTTATTATCCGGAACGAAATTTTTCCTAGCCAATTCTTTTCTTACACGGCTTAAACTTTCAGGCGTGATTCCCAAATAGGAAGCGATCATCCATTGTGGAACTCGAAGTAACAAATCAGGATACATTTTGATGAATTTCATGTATCTTTCTTCGGCAGTTTCGCCCAATAAAGAATTGATTCTGTCTTGAAGACTTTTGATATGTTTTTGAACTAAAACATCACTTTTTCCAAGGCTGCTCGGGAATTCACCTACCAATTTACTGATGAAGTCAGGATGTAATAAAAGTACTTCGCAATCTTCAATAGCTTCTATATAGTAAATTGATTTTTCGTTAAAATAAAGACTGCTTCTATCAGAAATCAGCCAGCTTTCAGGAGCGAATTGTATAATGTGTTCTTTTCCGTTTTTATCGATAGAATACATCTTCAAAAGACCTTTTTCTACAAAGTAAATGTGTCTGCAAACCTCTCCGTACTGTAAAATAAACTGATTTTTCTGTATTTTCTTTACTTCATAGTGCAGGCTGCACATATTCACTTTTTCAAGCGGAACATTTAAAACTTTAGATAAATAATTATTAATATTTTTCATTAGAGGATTTGGCTTAAAGATATATCCTGATGCGAAGCGTTGCTAATGGCTTTTCCGTTTTCTATGACGATAAATTGCGGACTTTCATGTCTTACTCCCAAATCTTCTGCTATTTTATTGGAGATAGGTCTGTAAGCCAACAAATCTAAGAAATACAACTCTACTTTTTCATCGGTATTTTCTATTTCTTTTTCAAAGTTTTTCAATACAGTTTTACTGATAAAACAACTCGTTGAATGTTTAAATATTCCAATCTTATGTTGAGAAGAATTTTCAATAGCCTTTTTTAAATCTTCCTCAGATTCTATCTTGTTCCAAAAAGATTTTTCTTCTTGTTTTTCTTCTTTTCCGCCAAATATTTTATCAAAAAAACTCATACATTAAATTGTTTAAGGTGATGATTAAGATGTTTATACTCTAAAAAGCCCCAGTCTTTCTCCTTCATTTTACCAAAAAGTCTGTGCTGATGGGCTAATTTATGGTTTTCAAATGCATACCAATAATCATCCAGTGTTTTCAGGAGACTTTTCTTTACTTCATCAAAATCACATTCAAAATTAACGATTAGTTTTTGAAAAGTAGGCATGTTTCGGGGAATTCCGTTATTAAAAATTTGCATTTCGAATTTTGTAAGAATACCTACAGCAGAAAACAAAATATTAATTTCTGGAAGAATGATTTTCTGTAAAGCAACCTGAAGAACGAGATCACAATGTTTCAGCATTTGAGCAGCAGACATTTGCCCCCATTTTCTGGGAGAATTTTCATCAAGATTAGAAATTCTATTAATAATTTCCTCGAAATAAATCCGATTATGAAGACTCTTTTTTACCAACCTTTTTCTTTCTTCAAATTTTCAATATGAGCAAAATGATGGTTGCAGTGCCAGACATACAGAGCAAGGTAATTTCTCAGATCGTAATTTTGGTTTTGTTCAGGATGATGAAAAGTTCTTTCAAACTGTTTATTGGTAAGCGTTTTAAGCAATGCAGCCCATCTTTGATGCGTTCCTTTTATCATTCTCATTGCGGGTTTTATCGGCATATTTACGCTGTCCTGAAGTTCTGCCCATTTCGCTTCATCGTAAGGTCTGATGGTTGGATTGTCTTCCGTTAATGCCAGTTTAAGACGAATAAAACTATTGATATGGCTGTCTGCGATGTGATTCACAAGCTGTCTTACCGTCCAGCCACCTTCTCTGTAAGGAGTGTCTAGTTGGTCGTCAGAAAGGTCTTCTATTAATTTTTTAAGCTTTTCGGGGAAATTTTTGATGACTTTAATATATTCATCAAGTTTGATATCACAGATGTTCTCAGGCTGTTGGTATTCGCCTATTGGAAACCTTTTCTGTTCTAAATTGCTCATTCTATTAGTTTTAATTTTTAATGTTGCCGTTTTGTCCGATCCTTAATTTTTTGGACAGTTTCTGAATTTTGCCGTTTGCTAATTTATCAAAAATTCGAGAATTTAAAATGAAAAAAGCGTTAATTGTATTTATTACAATTACTAAAGTAAAAATCTAATTTACTTTAGTAAATGCCTTTAACCAAAAAGGAACAAAAGCTTTTTGGATATCTAACCAATTTTTAATTATCAGAAAATAAAAGTTCTCAAAAAAATAAAAATCAAAGATTTTTAAGCTAATGTGTTCTTGTTTGCGGTTTGTTAATTAGCTTAAAATACTAGTGTGCTGATCTTTTGTACCTTTTTTGGTTAAAATAAAAAGCTCCAATTCTATTAAAATTGAAGCTTATATTATTTAAATTAAAGTACTAATAACCATGTAAATCAATACCTTCTGTTCTTTGTAAAGTCACTTTCTTGCCCATTTTCTTTTGAATTACTCTGAAATGCTGCAGTTCATCATCAGTCAGAATGTTGATGGCAGTTCCTTTTTCGCCAGCACGACCCGTTCTACCAATCCTGTGAATGTAATCTAAAGGCGAGCGCGGTAGCTCATAATTAATAACACAAGGCAAAGATTCGATGTGGATACCACGACCGATTAAGTCTGTAGCAACCAAAATTTGCGCACCATTTACTTTAAATTCTTCCAAATTATTTCTACGCGCACCCTGCGATTTCTGACTGTGAATCGCAACTGCTTTAATTTTATTTTTCTTTAGCTTTTCAACCAAATTATCTGCAGATTTTGTAGAGGAAACAAAAATCAATGCTTTTTCAACCTTCTTTTCTTTAATTAAATAACGCAAAAATGGACCTTTATTTTCCGGAGAAACATGATAAGCCAATTGCTCGATATTATCAATTTCAACTTCTTCTTTTTTGATCTCAATTAATGTTGGATTGATTGATAAACGCTCCTTCATTTCAGAAACTTTATCATCTAAAGTCGCAGAAAACAAAGTCGTCTGTTTCATGACAGGCATTTGAGCGAAAAGTTTATTCATTTCTTCACCAAAACCTAATTGAAACATTTTATCTGCTTCATCAATCACCAAATGCTGGATTCCTGAGATACTCAACGCTTTATGATCGATCAAATCTAATAAACGGCCAGGCGTTGCAATAAGAACTTCTACCCCAAACATTCCTTTCATCTGCGGATTGATGGAAACACCACCATAAACTGCCATTGTACGAATCTCACGCTTCAAATTGTCTGTAAAAGCTCTGAAAACTTCATCAATCTGAATTGCCAATTCACGTGTAGGAACCAATATTAAAACCTGAATATTACGGTCTTTCTTAACCTCTGCATTTTGCAGTTTTTCTAAAATAGGCATCACAAAACAAGCCGTTTTTCCGGAACCTGTCTGCGCAATTCCCATCAGATCTTTTCCCTGCAAAATAACAGGTATCGCCTGCTCCTGAATTGGAAACGGCTTTAAATACCCTAATTTTTTAACAGAATGAATAATATTGTGTGATAATCCTAACGATTCAAATGACATAAAAATACTTATTTACTGCAAAGATAAGCTATTGGTATTTGTTTTATATCCCGAAAGTGAAATAGTAATTGTTTTTATAATTAAACAAAGATCTTGTTTTGTTGGAGAATCGCAAAGACGCAAAGGTTTTTAATCTTGACACTACTTTAAGGCGCAAGAAAATCGAAGATTTTCATCTATAACGGGACAAATTTTATCGAAGATAAAATCCTTGCGTCTTATAACACTATTTTTTCAACAATCTTTGCGCCTTTGCGATTAATAACCTTTTTTATATTTAGAAAATTTTGTTTAAAAATTATTAATCTAAATGCCGTTTTGTCCGATAATTAATCTTTGGACAATTTTTTGAATAGTAGTTTTTATATATTTATCAAAAATTCGAGAAATCTAAATATGAAAAAAGCGTTAATAATTGTAGATGTACAGAATGATTTTTGTGAAGGTGGTGCATTAGCAGTTCCTGGAGCTAACGAGGTTATTCCTTACATCAATCTTCTGATGGAAGAAAATGAATACGATCAAATTGTTCTTACTCAGGATTGGCATCCTGCAAATCATAAAAGCTTCGCAAGCAATAACGGAAAAAAAGTTGGGGAAAGCATTATTTTGAATGGTGTTCCACAGTTTATGTGGCCGGATCATTGTGTTCAAGGAACTTTTGGAGCAGAATTTCATAAAGATCTGAACAGAGATAAAGTAACTCACATCATTCAAAAAGGAAAAAATACTGAAATTGATGCTTACAGCGGTTTTCAGGATAATAATCACTTTATGAAAACGGGTTTGGATGATTTCTTAAAATATCACGAAATTCAGTTATTAGAAATTGTAGGTTTAGCAATGGATTATTGCGTGAAATTTACGTGTACTGATGCTGTTGCAAACGGATATGTAACTTGTCTGCATTTCAACGGGACGCGCGCTGTAAACGTAAAACCGGATAATGCAAGAGATGCTATTTTCGAAATGCTTCAGAAAGGAGTAACTGTTTTGGGATAGTTTTTTAACAGCATTTTGTCATTCCGGAGGAATCTAAATATAGTAAATAAAGCATAGTATAGATTCCTCCGGAATGACAAAAACTCTAAAAATAGATAAACAAAAAAAGACGTTGAAAATTAATTCAACGTCTTTTTTATTTTTAAACTTAAAATTTAGCTTAATTAAAGCATTTTCAAGTTATTCACTTCTAATTCTGTAAGAATTCTCCAGTGTCCTCTTTTGATATTCTTCTTCGTTAATCCTGCAAATGTTACTCTGTCAAGAGCTTCAACTTCATATCCTAATCTTTGGAAGATTCTTCTGATAACACGGTTCCATCCGATGTGGATTTCGATTCCGATCTCATTTTTAGGTTTACCTTCAATGAATGAAATTTGATCAACTGTAGCAATTCCTTCATCCAAACGAATCCCTTCAACGATCAGTTTCATATCTTCATTGGTTAATTTTTTATCCAACGTTACGTGATAGATTTTTTTCGCGTCAAAAGATGGGTGCGTTAGTTTCTTCGTCATGTGTCCGTCATTTGTTAAAAGAATAACACCCGTTGTAGAACGGTCTAATCTTCCAACTGGGAAAACACGGTACGGAGAAGCATTTGCCACAAGATCCATTACTGTTTTTCTTGCTTTGTCGTCTTTTGTAGTAGAAATATAACCTTTTGGCTTATTTAATAGTACATAAACAGGCTTTTCTGGAGTAATGTTTTGTCCGTCGAAAACTACTTTATCAGTTTTTTCAACCTGGTAACCCATTTCAGTTACTACTTTTCCGTTTACTTCAACTAAGCCCTGAACAATCAGATCATCAGCTTCTCTTCTGCTACAAATCCCTGAGTTTGCGATATATTTATTAAGACGAATGGTATCTTTATGGATGTCCTTTTCAATCTTATTTAATCTTCTTTTCTGTACAAAAGATTTTGCTCTGTCTTCATCTCTGTCGCTTCCGGTAGAAGGTCTCTTACCGTACTTTAAGCTGCCTCTTTCGTATTTACCTCTTTTGTTGTCTTTGGCATCAGGATCTCTTGGACCACCTCTTTTAGAAACAGGTTTACCACCAAAAGTTTTTCTTTCTCTACCTTCGTTTTGTGAAGTAATGTAAGGCTCTCTGCCAGGTTTTGAGCTGCGATCTTCATCACCACGGCTTTCAAAATTTGTATCACCTCTCCTAGAATCAGGTTTGTTGAAAGATCTAGAGTCGGTATCTCTATCACTTCTGCTGAAAGGCTTTTTCTCAAATTTTGAATTGCCATTTTCATCTCTATCTTTTTGGCCAAAACTCTTGTCACCACTTTTAGAAAAAGGTTTTTTGAAAGGTTTTGATTCTGAAGAATTTCCAGATTTAGGAGCGCGAGAACTTCCGGAATTTCTTGTTGAAACTCTTGGTCTTTTAGGTTTTCCTGAATTATTATTGTCTCTGCTCATGCTAAAATATTTTTGCAAAGATAGTAATTTAGTTACGAGTTAAAAATTAAGAATCATAACTTTGCAATATAGTTTCACTATTAACGTTATAGAAATTCTGAAAATGATAACAATATTAAACGATAATTTTTCTCAATTAAACGACTTTTTACACGAAAAATCATTCAGCAAAATCTTTATTTTAGTTGATGAAAATACACATGAATACTGTCTTCCCGTTCTTTTGGGCAATTTGGAAACCGAACTTTCATTTGAAATTCTGGAGATTGAAGCGGGGGAAGAAATGAAAAATATTCAGACTGCCAATCAGCTTTGGGAAATTCTGACAGAAATGAAAGCTGACAGAAAAGCGCTTGTCATCAACCTTGGAGGTGGTGTTATTACGGATATGGGAGGTTTTGTGGCTTCTACCTATAAAAGAGGAGTTCAGTTTATTAATATTCCGACTACCCTTTTATCGATGTGTGACGCTTCTATTGGCGGGAAAACAGGGATTGATCTGATGCATTATAAAAATATGGTAGGAACTTTCACCTTTCCTGAGCAAATTTTTGTGTATCCGAAATTTTTAGAAACACTTCCTTTTAAAGAATTAAGAAGCGGTTTCGCCGAAATGCTTAAACACGGATTGATCGCGGATAAAAAACATTGGGACAATCTTATTCAGATTCATAAATTAGATATAGAAAGAATTATTCCGCATATTCAGACGTCGATGGATATTAAGCAGGATGTTGTAGAAAAAGATTTTCATGAAAAAAATGTTAGAAAGACACTGAATTTTGGTCATACTATCGGTCATGCCATTGAAAGTTTATGTTTAGAACAGGGAAATCCTATTTTACACGGTGAAGCTGTTGCAATGGGAATGATCTCTGAAGCGCACCTCTCCTATCTTGAAGGTTTGATCTCTGAGGAAGATTCAAAAATTATAATTGAAAATGTTCAAAGATATTATCCTTATTTAGATATCAGTGATTTTAAAGATGAAGACATTTTTTCTTTATTATTGAATGATAAAAAGAATGCTGACAGTAAAATCAACTTCTCATTAGTCTCAGGAATCGGAGAATGTACTTATGATTATCAATGCAGTCAGAAAAACATCGTTGAATCATTGAATTTCTACAGACAATTGGACAGTATTTAATTAAAATTCCAAAAAAATTCAAGCAAAATAATCCGATTTTAAAAATTTGTGGCAATTTATTTGATTTGCAATCAAATGTTTGTTTAATCTTTTAATTAATTGATTTTTAAATATTTAAATACAATACCGCTTGTTTTTCAGGCGGTATTTTTACTGACTTTTATCATGTTTTTTAGTTTTGGCAAGCAATTTGAAAGATACTCTGCGTCAACGTAAAAATTGACAGTAGTAAAATTTAAAATTAAGAATAGTAAAATATTAAAAAATTAAAGTTATGAAAAAGTTAATTTTAGGATTAGCAGTAACTGCAAGTTCACTAGCATTCGCACAAACAACTACAGCTACGGCTTCATCTTCAAACCCAGTTACATTTGGTGTTAAAGGAGGAATGAACGTTTCTTCTGCAACTAAAGGATCTGGTCTTGATGACAACAAATCAAAAATCGGTTTTAACGCAGGTGTATTTGCTAATATTCCAATTGCAAGTTCTTTCAGCATTCAGCCAGAGGTTATTTATAGCCAGTATGGTAACAAAACTGAATATACTGTACTTGGTAACAAATACTCTACTTCTAGCCATTTAGATTATGTTGCGGTACCGGTAATGTTCCAGTACAACGCTTTACCAAACCTTTATTTAGAGGCTGGACCAGAATTTGGTTTGATGGTAAGTGCTAAAAACAAAATCAAAAACGAAACAAACGGAAATTCAACTACAAGTGATAACTATAAGGATGATTTAAATACATTCAACGTAGGTATCGGTATTGGAGCTGGATATTATTTCACACCAAACTTCGGAGTTACAGCTAGATATGTTGCTGGTTTAACGGATATCGTTAAAGATAACCCTGGAGATGCAATTAGAAATAATGTATTCCAAGTAGGATTGGCTTATAAATTCAAATAAGCTTTCTTAACATTCAGATAACAAATTTTAATTCAATATAAAGTCAGATCGTAAGGTCTGACTTTTTTTGGTTTTTAGTTCATTTATAATAAATTGAATACCAATATAAAATGTAATCGTTAAAATATCATGTTATTTTTATTGATTTTAAACTCAATTAATATTTTTTGGCAAGAAATTTGCATATTCGGGATTATAAAACGAACAATTCAATAATAAAAAATTAACTAAACAAAAAACTATGAAAAAATTATTCTTAGGATTAGCAGTTGCAGCAAGTTCAATCGCATTTGCTCAAGAAAAAGCACCATCTTCTTCTCCACTTAAATTAGGAGTTAAAGCAGGTCTTAACGTTGCTACTATTTCTGGTGGTGACTCAAAAGCTAAAGCAGGATTTTATGGAGGTTTATTTTTAAACGCTCCAATTGCATCAAATTTCAGCTTACAGCCGGAAGTTTTATATAACGGTGTTGGCGCAAAAGCAGACGGTCTTGAAGATCTTAAAGTAAATTTAAGCTACATTTCAGTTCCTGTAATGTTCCAATATAACGCAACTCCGGAATTTTATCTTGAAGCTGGACCACAATTCAGTTTCTTAATAGATTCTAAATTCAAGTATCAGTCTGTATCAGTAAAAGCTAATGATTATATCAAAGGTTTTGATTTCGGTATTGGTATCGGTGCTGGTTATTACTTCACTCCAAATATCGGTGTTAATGCAAGATATGTTGCAGGTGTTACAGATATAGGAAAAGAAGTTGCAGGTGAGCAGCCAGAAGGAAAAAACAATGTTTTCCAGGTAGGTCTTGCATACAAGTTCTAACAGATATTGATTTTAATAAAGAAAGATCAGGTTTACAATGTAAACCTGATTTTTTTTGTCTCCAATTTTAATTTTTTTGAAAATTATAGCCTTAGTTAAAGTATATAATCTGAAATATTGTCTTTATAAAATTAATTAATAATAGTTAATCGTTGATGATATATATGTTAATTAATTAAAATTTAATTAAAAATAACGTTATTTAACTTATTGATATATAGTGAATTATATTATTTTTTGGCATATGATTTGAGAATAAGAAAAAATCAGGCTTCAAATTTATAGGTCTGAAACATAATACGTAATTAAAACAAAGACAATTTATGAAAAAATTAATTTTAGGGCTAGCAACTACTGGAAGTTCTTTGGTATTTGCACAAACTACAACAAAAGAAATAATCAAATCTTCATCGCCAGTTACATTTGGTGTAAAAGCAGGTTTAAATTTATCTCATCTTGATAGCTTTCGTGATGGTAAAGCAGGATTTAATGCTGGTGCATTTGCTAGAATTCCTTTAGGCAGTTCATTCTCTTTACAAACGGAACTTTTATATTCTCAATATGGAGCTTTTGTTAACGAAGACAAGGGTGTCTCTTTTGCTAAAGCAAGATTAAATCTTGACTATATTACAGTTCCAGTTATGTTACAATATAATGTAAGCCCAAAATTTTATATTGAAGCAGGTCCTGAATTTGGCTTAATGATAAACAATAAGTATAAATTGGAAAATGGAACATCTTTAAAAATTAATGATGGTTTAAATAAATTTAATCTGGGGTTAGGATTAGGTCTAGGCTATGATATTACAAAAAACATTGGATTTAATGCAAGATATGTTGCGGGATTAACTAATACTGTTAAAAAAGGTTATGGTGATTCTAAGACAAATTCAACATTCCAATTAGGAGTAACGTATAAATTCAAATAAAGGAAATTTTATAATATACTAAACAATTAAAAGTATACTTTATAAAATTAACTAATAAACGTTTTTTAATTATTTGACTGAATTATTTAATGCTTTTAAATTAAAATTAATAATTTAAATAATTGATTATCAATAAATTAAAAATTATTTTGGCACGTGATTTGAGAAGATTTGAATTATAAATTAAGTTTGCTCATAAACTTGGTCTATAAAATAAAAGTGATAGATTAGATTTCAAAGAAGAGTCAGGATGTATAATCCTGGCTCTTTTATTTGGCCAGAATCTGTAAAACTTTACATTAATTTTGAGTTATTTCTCAAATTTAAACTTTTTTAGGGTCATAATTTTTGATAATTAAAGAAGGTTATCATACAAATTCAAGTAAATATTTGATCATTGAGTAACAAGGAAGATCAAATTTTTTCTACTAATCATCATTTTTAATTTTTAAATAGTATAAATTTCAACACTTAATGAAATAAATTTTAATATCATAAACTTAATTAATTTGATGTAAAAATTAATATAAAATTCATATTTGATTATGAAATTTCAATTTATTATGTTAAAATTTAGTTTATTTTCAATTTTTAGAATCCTTTCTACAGGGCATCTATGATAGGTTAAACGTGTAAATTTTCAATTTTGGCAAGCAATTTGCAAATTACTGAACGTCTGGTTGAAAAATCAGACTCAGAAAGTAAAGTAAAATTTAAAAATAAACAATTATGAAAAAGTTATTTCTAGGACTAGCAGTAGTCACTGGTTCACTAGCATTTGCTCAAGAAACAAAAACTACTCCTACAGTAACTACTGTGAATAATGAAAAAGAGCCAATAAGAGTTGGTATTAAAGCAGGTGGAAACGCAGCATCTTTCAATGATCAGGATGTGAGTCTTAATAACCAAAAATTGGGATTCCATGCGGGTGTACTTGTTAATATTCCATTATCTAAAAAGTTTGCACTTCAACCCGAAGTTTTATATAACCAGTTAGGAGCAAAAAGCGTCCTTTCTTCTACCGAAGTTACTACAGGCGCAACTACTGTAAAAACAAAAGAGGATTATTCAACTACGCTAAACTATATTTCAGTACCATTAATGCTTCAAATGAGAGCTACAGATAAGTTTTATATAGAAGCTGGTCCTGAGTTCAGTTATTTCATTAACGGAAAAAATAAAGGTAGCTTGTCGGTTGAATCTACTACAGGAGGTATCACAACAACTCAGGCTTCATCGGTATCTGACGACATTAATAAAGATGATATCAAGAAATTTAATGTTGGTTTAGGTCTTGGTTTAGGGTACGATTTCACTCATAATTTAGGAATCAACGCGAGATACGTAAACAGTTTAACTAATATTGATGCAAACCCTGTAAAAGGAGCTGATGCTCTAACGAACAGAGTTTTCCAATTAGGATTAAACTACAAATTCTAGAACAAATTTTAATATATCAATAGAAAAAGGTCAGACTAAATTTTTAGTCTGACCTTTTCATTTATCAATTTATTTAAGCTTAATTAAATAACTCTATTTCTTCTCCTTTCGCAACAGGATATTCTTCTGTAAAACATCCGAAGCAATGGTTGGAAGACCCTAAAATTTCTTTTAGGTTGTCTGTACTTAAAAATTCCAAAGAGTCAACTCCCAGATAAACTCTAAGTTCTTCAGTCGTCATATTGGCAGAGATCAAATCATCTTTCGAAGGTGTATCGATTCCCAAATAACAAGGAGCGATAATTGGCGGAGAAACACTTCTGAAGTGAATTTCCTTTACACCAGCTTCTTTCAGGATCTTAACCAATCTTTTAGAAGTCGTTCCACGAACGATAGAATCGTCAATAATTACGACTCTTTTGCCTTTGATCTCAGAAATAATCGGATTCAATTTCAGATTCACTACCCTTTCTCTCATTTCCTGAGTCGGTACAATGAAACTTCTTCCGATGTATCTGTTTTTAATTAAAACAGGACGGAAAGGTATTCCAGAAGCCTTAGAAAAACCAATCGCCGCCGGAACTCCCGAATCAGGAACTCCAATTACGATATCAGCTTCTACAGGAGCCTGTTCCCAGATCTTTTCACCAGATTTCTCTCTGATTTCGTAAACGTTAATATTCTCTAAAGTAGAGTCTGGTCTAGCAAAATAAATGTACTCAAAAGAACAGATTCTCTGCTTTCCTCTCTCTTCATTTACCATTGAAGAATTCAGTTTTCCAGGTTCGTTTTCATTGGTGTAAATGATCTCTCCAGGTAAAATATCACGAACATATTGAGCGCCAACTGCGTCTAAAGCTACAGATTCTGAAGCAACAACATATGTTTTTTCGTCCACTGCACCTAAAACTAAAGGTCTGATTCCGTTGAAATCTCTGAATGCAAAGAATTTATTTCTCGTCATCCCAACAACCGAATACGCACCTTCTATTTTTTCCATGGTAGCTTTGATAGCGCCACGAAGTCCTAGATCAAGATTTTTTTGAATTAATCTTAAAATAACCTCAGAATCCGAAGTTGCTCTGAAAACAACGCCTTCAGCTTCCAATTCTGTTTTTAATTCTCTCGCATTGGTTAAGTTACCGTTGTGAGCGATAGAAAGTATAATCTGATCATATTCATTTTTCGCGAAAAATGGCTGAAAATTATATTTCTTTTTGTCTCCTGCCGTCGTGTAACGTGTGTGCCCAATTGCAGAATTTCCCATAAAAGCTTCAGGATCCTGGATCTCTTTATAAACATCCAAAACCAAACCTTCATCCTTCATGTTGGTGATTTTTCCGTCCTTAAGAACAGAAATACCGCAAGCTTCCTGACCTCTGTGCTGTAAAGCAAAAAGCCCGAATTGTGAAAGAGAAAACGTGTCAAGATCGTTATCAGAATACATTCCGAAGATACCGCACTCCTCGTTCGGAGCATCAAGTCTTTCTTCTTCCTGCGTTCTGAAAAGATTTCTACCGTAGGTTTGAGTTTCAAACTGTTTTAAATATTCACTTTTATGAATGTCTAAACTTTTCATTTCTATTTTTTCTAAATTTTGATGATGGAAGCTGGGAGCTTGAAGTCTGAAGTTTACAACTAAACTTTTAATTTTTGCCGATAAACTTCCAGCATCCAACTTCTGGCTTCTAGCCTAAATTACTTACCTAGTAAAGTTTTCAGTCTGTTGTAGATCTCAACGTAAGCTTCAGTTACTTCTCCAAGATCTCTTCTGAATCTGTCTTTATCTAATTTTTTCATTGTATCCTTATCCCAAAGTCTGCAAGTATCAGGAGAAATTTCGTCTGCCAAGATGATCTCGCCGTCAGAAGTTTTACCTAATTCAATTTTGAAGTCAACAAGGATAATATTCATTTTATCAAAAAGATCGATCAAGATTTCGTTGATGTCAGAAGTTAATTCATACATCTCATCAAGCTCTTCATACGTCGCTGCACCTAAGAAAACTGCGTGGTGATCGTTGATAAGCGGATCTCCCAATTCGTCTTTTTTGTAGCAGATATCGAAGATTGTAACCGGAGATTTAATTCCTTCTTCAACTCCTAATCTTTGAGCCATACTTCCTGCAGAATAGTTTCTTACAACCATTTCCAAAGGAATAATAGATACTTTTTTTACCAACTGCTCTCTTTCGTCCAATTGCTTAATGAAATGAGTTTTGATCCCTTTTTCATTTAAATATTCAAAAATCAAAGTTGTGATGGCATTGTTCATTTCACCTTTCAAATCAACAGATCCTCTTTTTTGAGCATTAAATGCAGTTGCATCGTCTTTGAAACGTACAACTACCTGATCTGGATTATCAGTTGCAAATACTTGTTTTGCCTTACCCTCGTACAACATTTCTTTCTTTTCCATTTTTCTAAATGTCTTATTAGTTAGATTTATATTTATTTTACTTAATTAAAATTCCTGTTAAAACTGCCATTCCAAAGCTCAGTAATGTACCGATTAATACATATTCGGTTAATTTTCTTTGCTTAGCCTGCGCAAGATCGCTGAACCTGAAAACAGATTTCGCAGCCACCATAAAACCTACACCTTCCCAGTGATTCACCATAATAAAAGTGAAAACCAGTAAACGTTCTAAAATCCCGATATATTTTCCGGCACTAGATAAAGATTCGGATTGTATATTGTTTACTGTCTCTGGAACGGGTGTCCATGAAGACAATAATATTTTAATAAAAATAGAAGCAGGTGTCGTTAAAAACAAAGCTGACATTACTATTTTTAAAGTGTTTTGATCTTTTAAAAATTCAAAATTAAATTCATTAAAATAAAAAGATACTCCCGCAATAACTAAAATATGAAGGACTTGATCAATAAAGAACCAGTTCTTTTTATTCTTAATCGTTTGAAAAGTCAATTTGGCAGCATCAATAAGAAAATGCGAAACTCCCACCAAAACCGCTACCCACCAAAGCTGTAAGTCCCAAAGAAAAATAAAACTTAAAATGGTGTGAATCAGAACATGAAGATACAAATATTTGCTCTTCAGTTTTTTGCTTTCTTTATCAGCTACCCATGAATTTGGCTGGAGAATAAAGTCTCCAAGTAAATGTGCCAATATGAGTTTAGTAAAGATCATAGTTTATAATTCTGAGATTTTCTTTCTAAAATATTGATTGGTCTCTACGATAAGCTCGTAGTTTGCACGTTTCAGTCGCTGACTTATCGACGATTGTGAAATCGCGAATTTCTTAGCCAGATCTTCCTGAGTAATATCTTGATTCATGATCATTTCGTGAATGATTTCTGAAGTCGCCATTGTCCAGTTGTCAAAGTCTTTGGAGGACCATTTTAAAAGTATATTAAGATCTCTGTCTACGTTATCGTTAGATGTTTTGATGGCCACTGTGTGCCCGTCATTTTTAATGTCATTCAGTAATCTGCCGGAATTTACATAGGCAGTTCCGTTGGATTCTGTGATTTTTTCGGACGAGAAATTTTCCTCACCAATACCAATGGCGATTCTTACATCTAAATTTTCCTGACTTTTTATAAGAGATTTTATGGCTAGAAAATGCCAAAACACATCATCAATGTTACATTTGAACTGAAATTCGTCTCCTCTGTAAATTTCCCACGTAAGTGGTGAGCTCCCCCAATTTTCCAGAAGATTCTTTAGCTTGGTAATCCAAACTTCTGTGTCTGCGTGTTGCGAATTTATAATATCACCCGTAAGGACCGCTATCATTTTGCAAATATAAGCATAATTACTTATAAATAAAAGATATAAGCAGAAACACTTATAGATAATGATTATTAGTGAATCTGCTTATATCAATGATGTTGTAAAACAGTGTGTTTAAAGACTTATTTTGTCAAACCTTCAAGGTTTCAAAATCCTTGAAGGTTTAGTTTATCATAATTATTTTTTAATAAATTGATAAATTTTTCCGTCCAAATTCAAAAAATAAGAACCTGTCGAAAGATTTTGTACAGAAATATTCTTCTTATTTTTAAAAGGAGCTTTTTCAGAATAAATTAATTTTCCTGATAAGTCTAAAATCTGCGCAGTTTTGATTTTTTCTGTTTCATTTCCGCTCACAAAAATATTTTCCTGAGTTGGATTTGGATAGATTTTGAATTTTTTATTTTCAGTCAATAATCCAGAGGTAGACAATGTTCCTAAATTATCACAATAGTTACTTGCGTAAGAATCCCATTCGCTAAGATTGAAAGTATTTGTCGGCTGTGTAATATTAGATTTCCTATATAAAGAAATATTTCCCAATGAATTACTCTGTCCGCTAGTTCCAATTGCGTCGACAGTTGTTGTTTTGTAACGTAATTCTAAATATTGAGTTCCTGAAAACGTCATTTGTGGAGCTGCAGTGACAAATTTCGCCTGATTAATTACATAACATGAGAAATTAGCATCTGGATGAAGGATTACAAAGCTTTCATTGTTTTGAACTGTTCCCTCCAATTCATAAGGTGCTGGATAATAGAAATTACTACCACTCGGAAGTTGTATTGATAGTCTATAGTCACTTAAATTTACTGTGTGACCTGTTTTATTTGTTATTTCTAGCCCTTTATTATTAGATGTACCTTCTAAATATTTTGTAATTAATAAATCTTTAGAATAAATATCTGAGGCTAAAGTTGTAACAGGAACAATATTGCTGTCTGAAGAAAGTAAATATCCGTTATCATAAGCTTTAACCGTAAAACTATAGGCTGTAGACGGCGTCAAATGATCGATACTTATCGAAGTATTTTTTGTTGAAGCTACCAATGTACCGTTTTGATAGATTTTATAGCCGATAACATCAGTACTTGTGCTTGGCGACCAGCTTAAAGTCGTAAAATATGCACTTGTCTGAGTTGCCGTAAGATTTAACGGTGTTTGTGGAACAACCGCATCCGGAGTTTGAGACCAAATAGCGTTTACCCAAGCTGGATTGTCTATAAAAGGATTTCTATTTTTTTGTAAAGTATAAACGGAATTATTTCGATCAATTTCCTTTTGAGAAACAGGATCCTGAGCATTCCATTGAAGAAGCATTGCGATATATGCGTTATCAAAAGCTTTTTCTTCTGTTCCATCCAACGGATTTGTATCAGAAGCAGGATTTGTATT
Source organism: Chryseobacterium sp. GW823-FHT05E08 (assembly GCF_058795655.1). Lineage (NCBI taxonomy): Bacteria > Pseudomonadati > Bacteroidota > Flavobacteriia > Flavobacteriales > Weeksellaceae > Chryseobacterium > Chryseobacterium sp. GW823-FHT05E08. The sequence goes on from NZ_JBXAHY010000001.1 coordinate 673,605, forward strand.
ATTATTAAAGTTAAAAGTACCTAATTTCCCCTCATATCTCACCACAAAATACAGTAAACTTCTTGCTACATCACCTTTAAATTCATTAATAGGCTCATAAACACGCCCTGTATAAACTGAATTAGGAATCGCACTGTTTCCGATTTTCGAAGTGTTCGTGAAGGTATAAAAAGTCGTTGTACCAGCTATTCCATAAGGATAATTACTTCTTAACTGATTGATTCTTGCATCCGTAGGAACTACATAAAATAAGTCAGAATACATCGGATAATTACTATAAAATGTACTTTGAGGCATCATGTGCTCCCTATTCCACCCCAGTCCTTCTGCGCCTGCACTTCCGATAATATTTGCTGTTGTATATTCATAGGCATCCGGTCCTGTAGGAATTTCAGAATACATATCTAATAATATAGTTGTATTGCTGGCATCGTGGTCATAATATTTATCTAGATCGGTTTGATTATAGTAATTGGTAAGGTCGCCATAATTCCAATTCGTGTTTTTTGCCGATATAATATCGTGAAGTTTCGACTTTAAGGCATAGCCTGTAAGCCCCGCTGTTCCATCATAATATCCTGCAGGAGCCTGAGCAGAGATATAAGATGAAAATAAAATAATAGGAAGTAAAAGTTTTTTCATGCTTTAAAATTGGGTGGCTAAAATAGTAAATTAATCAACTCAAAGTTCTGAAATTTTTATTAAAAAATCATTAATTAACAAAATATAAAAAATTGATAATTAAAACTTTGTGAATGAAATACCGTGATGGTAATAATTTTTTTTCGTATACCAACAATTTAAGTATCTTTGGGCACTAACTATTTTATCTATATGAATACAGAAACAATTGACAACATTAAAATGATAGCTGAGACAGCAAGAGAATTTGCTGAAAAAAACATCAGACCGAATATAATGGAATGGGATGAAAGTCAAACTTTTCCAAAAGATTTATTTCACCAATTAGGAGAAATGGGTTTTATGGGAATTGTTATTCCTGAGCAGTATGGTGGTTCTGGTCTTGGTTACCATGAGTATGTTACGATTCTTGACGAGATTTCTCAGGTTGACCCATCAATTGGTCTTTCTGTAGCGGCACACAACTCTCTTTGTACAAACCATATTTATGAATTTGGAAATGAAGAACAAAGACACAAGTGGCTTCCTCAATTGGCTTCTGGTAAAGTAATCGGAGCTTGGGGGTTAACTGAGCACAACACAGGTTCAGATTCTGGAGGTATGTCTACAACGGCTGTAAAAGACGGTGATGACTGGATTATCAGTGGTGCTAAAAACTTTATTACTCACGCTATTTCTGGTGATATCGCTGTTGTAATGACAAGAACAGGAGAAATTGGTGCTAAAAATAACTCTACAGCTTTCGTTTTAGAAAAAGGAATGACTGGTTTTTCTTCTGGTAAAAAAGAAAACAAACTAGGAATGCGTGCTTCTGAAACTGCAGAATTAATTTTCGACAACGTTAGAGTTCCGGATTCTCACCGTTTGGGAGAAGTTGGTGAAGGTTTCAAACAAGCAATGAAAATTCTTGACGGAGGTAGAATTTCTATCGCTGCATTAAGTTTAGGTACTGCAAGAGGAGCTTATAAAGCTGCTTTAAAGTATGCTAAAGAAAGACATCAGTTCGGAAAATCTATTTCAGAATTTCAGGCGATCAACTTCATGTTGGCGGATATGGCTACAGAAATCGATGCTTCTGAATTATTGATCCAAAGAGCTTCAACATTGAAAAATGCTAAGCAAAAAATGACAAGAGAAGGAGCTATGGCAAAATTATACGCTTCTGAGGCTTGTGTAAGAATTGCAAATAATGCTGTTCAGATCTTCGGAGGTTACGGTTATACTAAAGACTTCCCTGCTGAGAAATATTACAGAGATTCTAAATTATGTACGATTGGTGAAGGAACTTCTGAGATTCAGAGATTGGTTATCGGTAGAGACATCACTAAATAAATTGATTAAAAAAACAAACAAATGATTAAAAAAGCCCTTCTGGGTGAATTTTTGCATGAAGCAGAAAACACCAGAAAAATTTTAAAAGCGATTCCGGATAGCGCTTTAGATTGGAAACCGTCTGAAAAAAACTGGACAACAGCTCAATTAGCTTCTCATATTGCAGAAGTTTATAATTGGTACGAGTCTACGTTCAATCAGGATGTTTTCGATATGGGAGCATATCAGTACGACAAAGGAGATATTTCTAAAGCAGAGAATATTGTAGCAAAATTTGAAGAAAATGTTGCCAATGCTCAAAAAGTAATAGAAAACTCTAATGAAGAAACTTATTTTAATGAATGGAAAATGGAAATGAACGGCAACGTACTTTTCCCTCCTACTCAGAAAATTCAGGTGATTCGCGGGTTTTTGTATAATCATTTGTATCATCATAGAGGTGAATTGGTAGTTTATTTAAGATCTACAGGAAATAAAGTTCCGGGATTGTACGGACCAACCGCCGACGATAAAATGTAAAAATTAGAATTATATTATCATAATTGAATAGCACACGCAAAATACGTGTGCTATTTTCTTTTTTTGAGATAATATGTTTTGAGTCACATTCAATGTATCGCATAATAATTTAAATGGATTATCATAAATTTTCTTAAAAAATTTCGTTTTTCATTATAAATTTTTCATTAGCTTTGATATCCCACAATCAAAATAATATTTATATGAAAAAACAGTTATCAATGATCGGAATGCTTCTCATCACGGGCATTTCTTTCGCACAGACAGATCGTCTTTGGTCTGAAGGCTCAAGAAAAGCTACTTCTGAGGTCTTCGAAAACAAGAATTTCGTTACTAATCCTAAGGTTTACAGCCTTGATATTAACGGGTTGAAAAACGTATTGGCCAAAGCTCCTAAAAGACTGGCTGTTGGCGAAAAATCCATGATCATTATTTCTTTCCCAAATTCAGAAGGGAAAATGGAGAATTTTAAAGTTAAAGAAAATTCAAACTTCGATCCTCAGTTAGCGGCAAAGTATCCTGATATCAAATCTTACGTTGGTGAAGGTCTTGATGATCCAAATTCTACAGTTTATTTCAGTATTTCTCAGCTAGGATTATCTTCCATGGAAATTTATGGTGATAAATCCGCAGTTTTCATTGAGCCATACACAAAAGATCTTTCTACTTATGTTGTTTACAAAAAATCAGACAAAAAAGATGATCTTAATAAATTTGAATGTACCGTAATTGATGTTGCTCAAAAAGGTGTTATGAATACCAATAATCTTGCAGCAAGACCCAATGCTGATGATGCTAAATTAAGAACATTCAGGCTGGCGCTTTCAAGCACAGGAGAATACACAGCTTATTTTGGAGGAACAAAAGCCAACGCTTTAGCAGCAATGAACAATACAATGACTCGTGTAAATGGAGTTTTTGAAAAAGATTTTGCTGCAAGAATGGTTCTTATCGCTAATAATGATGCGGTAATTTATACCAACGCTTCTACAGATCCATATTCTGCAGCTTCAGGAATGAGCAGTTGGAATTCTCAACTTCAATCAACCCTAACTTCTGTAATTGGTGAAGCAAATTACGATATCGGTCACTTATTCGGAGCTTCCGGAGGTGGAGGAAATGCAGGTTGCATCGGTTGTGTTTGTACAAACGGTTCAAAAGGAAGCGGTTACACTTCTCCGGCAGACGCAATCCCATCAGGAGATAATTTTGATATCGATTATGTAGCTCACGAAATGGGCCATCAATTCGGAGGAAATCACACATTCTCTCATACTAATGAAGGAACTGGTGTTAATGTAGAACCAGGTTCTGGATCAACAATCATGGGATATGCGGGAATTACTGCTCAGGATATTCAGCCACATTCAGATGCGTTTTTTCATGCAGTGAGCATTCAGCAGATCACTAATAATATTAAAGCTAAAACCTGTCCTGTAAGTACTTCAACAGGAAATTCAATTCCAACAGCTAACGCAGGTTTAGATTATACAATTCCAAAAGGAACTCCGTTTATGCTGACAGGAACAGGAACTGACGCCAACGGAGATTCATTAACATATGTTTGGGAGCAAATGGACAACGCTTCTTCTTCTCAAACAGGAGCTAGTTCTGCGGCAAGTGCTACGAAAGCAACAGGCCCAACTTTCAGATCTTGGACTCCACAGACTACTCCTGTGAGATATTTCCCAAGAATGGCCTCAGTTTTAACAGGAGCAACCACAACCGCAGGTTCAGAAATCACTGTTGAAGCTTTATCTAATGTTGCCAGAACGTTGAATTTCAGATTTACAGTTCGTGACAACAGAGCGGGAGGTTCAGGAAATAATTCTGATGATGCGATTGTTACAGTTAACGGAACGGCTGGACCATTCAGTGTAAGTTCTCAAAATTCCGCAACAACTTACACGGGAGGAACTTCTCAAACCGTAACCTGGAATGTTGCAGGAACTACCGCCAACGGAGTAAACGCTGCCAACGTAGATATTCTTTGGTCTACCAACTCAGGAACAACATGGACTACTCTATTGGCAGGAACTCCAAACGACGGAACTCAGGCTGTAGTTATTCCAAATGCTTCTACAACAACAGGAAGAATTATGGTAAAAGGTTCTAATCATATTTTCTTTGATGTAAATAATGCTAATATTACGGTAAATGCAGGCTCAGGAAGTGGTGATGTGATCGCTCCTACTGCTCCTACTTTAGCTGCTTCAGGAACAACTTCTACAAGTACAAATCTTTCTTGGTCTGGTGCAACAGATGCGGTAGGTGTTACAGGTTATGATGTGTATCAGGGAGCTTCATTAATAGGTTCTACGGCTTCAACTACTTACACTGCGACAAGTTTAACACCATCAACAACTTACAGCTTTACAGTTAAGGCAAAAGATGCAGCAGGAAACGTTTCGGTTGCAAGTAACTCTGTGAGCGTAACAACTCTTGCGGGAAGTGCAGTAAGTTACTGTTCAGCGACTTCAACAAATACAGCTGATGAGAGAATCGGAAATGTAAAATTCGGAACAATCAATAATACTTCTACAGGAACTGCTGGATATGAAAACTTCACAGCTGTTTCTACAAACGTAACAAGAGGAAGTGCTTATACTGTTTCAGTAACTCCGGTTTGGACATCAACGGTTTACAGCGAAGCTTACGCAGTTTACATCGATTACAACGGCGACGGTGACTTTACAGACAGCGGAGAATTAGCTTGGTCTAAAACAGGTTCTACAACAACTCCTGTAACAGGAAGCATCACAATTCCGGCAACAGCAACTGTAGGAAATACAAGAATGAGAGTAATGATGCAATATAATTCTGTTCCAACATCATCTTGTGGTTCATATACTTACGGACAAGTTGAAGATTATACACTAAATATTGTTTCTTCAGGAAAAGGCGATCTATTGGGTACTAAAGATTTAATGACAGACATTAAATTATATCCAAATCCTGTAAGAGATATTTTAAATGTTTCAAATACGACAACAGAAGATTACAAAATCTTCGATATGGGTGGAAAACTAATTAACTCAGGAAAACTTCAAAGAGGATCTGCGAATGTGAGCAATCTTACCAAAGGTGCTTATATGATCCAAATCGGTGAGATCTCAAAAAGATTCATCAAAAACTAAATAACCTTCATCACTTTAAATTTTGAGATAAAAGGCTGTCCATTTGGGCAGTCTTTTTTATGGGTAATGAGTAATAGGTAATAAGTAATTTTGATTATGAATTATGAATTATGAATTATGAATTATGAATTATGAATTATGAATTATGAATTATGAATTATGAATTATGAATTATGAATTATGAATTATGAATTATTTCTGTTAAGTTTCTATACTCCAATTGTCAACATCAATAGAAACGGGCTTTAGCCAAAACCTAATTTTCAATATTTTTTAACTCTTTTGGTCATACATAGAGCATCTTAATTTTAAACCTAAAAAATTAATTCTACATTCAATCAATGATAAAACGTGAAAAACTAATCTCTAATTTCTAGCTTCTAACTTCTAAAAATTTTATATTTGTCACAAATTTAAAAATTTCATGGAAAAAATTGACAGCCTGAACCAAGTAGCAGAATTCCACACAACTTTCAAAGCGCCTATTTTAGATACTCCACAGATTCCTTCTCCGGAAAGATGTAACCTTAGAGTTGAGCTTTTACAGGAAGAATTAAACGAATTAAAACAAGCGATTGCAGATAATGACATCGTGGAAATTGCAGATGCACTTTGTGATTTGCAATATGTTTTAAGTGGTGCCGTACTAGAATTCGGACTTGGCAACAAATTTGTAGAGCTATTCAACGAAGTTCAGCGTTCCAATATGTCTAAAGCTTGTGATAATGAAGAACAGGCACAGGAAACAGTTGAGTTTTATAAAGAAAAAGAAGTTGGATCTTTCTATGAAAAATCTGGAGAAAAATTCAATGTTTACAGACAGGCAGATCATAAAGTATTGAAAAACAAATACTACTCTCCTGCTGATTTAAAAACAATTATCGAAAAATAATATGAAAAAAATAATCACAAATGTTGTTACCATTTCATGCTTGGTTTTTGCAACTCAGCAGTTCAGCGCTCAAAAAGTAGTGGTGAACCGTGAAGTTGAAACGACTAAGGATGGAAAAATGCTTTTAGGAACTCAAACTAAAGATCAGTTTACAAAAGCACCTTACGCAGATTGGTATGTGAAAGAGCATGACGAATATGCAATTGACCAAAAAGCGATCAGTGAACTTAGAAAGGATAAAATAAATTCTTACAATATCACTGTTTTCATGGGAACTTGGTGCGAGGACAGTCACAGAGATTTTCCAAGATTGATGAAGATTTTGGAAGAAGTGAAATATCCCGAAGGAAAATTAACGATTATTGCCGTAAACCGTAAAAAAGAATCTCCTTCTGGTGAGGAAGGGCTTTATAATATTCAGAAAGTTCCTACGATTATTGTTCAAAAATATGGCAAGGAAATTGGAAGGATAATAGAAATGCCTACAACAGGTTATATTGAAAGAGATTTGGTTGAAATTTTAAAGAAAGACGACAAATCTGTAATAAAAGAAATATTTAAAAAATAGATATTGAGAAATAATAGAATCATATTACCATTTTTAGCAGGAGTTGCGATCATGTTGCTTCTCTTCTTTGGTCTTAAATCTTGTCTAAATCTTGCCGGAAAAACGGAAAAATCGGATTATTATATTCTGACAAATCAAATTTCTAAAATGAATAAAATGGTTGTGTTGGAGCAGGATGTTTCTTCGATGCAGAAAACAAAGATGGGTTACGAAGTGTTCGGAAGTGAAGTTTCGAGCAACAGCATTATTACTTATACAAAGACTAATGCTCAGGTTTCCTATGATTTAAACAAAATGAAAATGGAGGTTGATTCTATTAATAAAAAATTGATTATCACAGAATTACCCAATGCAGATATAAGAATCACTCCAAGTGTTGAAATACAGTCTCTTGACGACTCTTTTTTCAATAGAATTTCTGAGAAAGACATTAAAAATGTAACTCAAAAAGCAAAAGATGCTGCTTTGAAATCTATTGATCAAAATAAGCTAAGAAACGAAGGACGTCAACAATTAATGGAAAATCTTAATAATATTTTCGTTTTGGCAAAGGCTTTGAATTATACTATAGAAGACAAAACCGGTCAGCTAGGTATTTTAGGACTTTAAAAATTTAAAGCTATGAATTCAAAAGACGATAACAAAAAGAAAGAATCTACAAATTCTGCAGAATCAAAAAAGCAAAATCAGGATTTTCCTGATATTCCTGCTTCTTCGAAAAAAACAAATCCGCCTGATATTGATAAAGAAGACATTCAAAAAGCCTCTAAAAACAAAACAGGAAAAACGGATAATACAGATCAATAAAATTAAAAGTCTGCTTCGAAAGAGGCAGACTTTTGTTTTAAAAAAAAATAATATCAAACGTATAACGTACTACACGATGGTAGACTTTCCGATTTTAATATTCTCAAAATTATAATATGTTTTTTCAGAATATTTAATATAATCAACGATAAAATCTCCTACTTCACTCGTTGAATATGATTGTTTTGAATTAAGATCAGCAGTAACATATTTACTTTCAATTGTATACTCTACAGATTGTCTTAATTTATGAGCGGCATCCTCTAATTTTAAATGATCCAACATCATGGCAGAACTCAATATAGAGGCAATAGGATTTGCAATTCCTTTTCCTTTAGCCTGAGGATAAGAACCATGGATAGGCTCAAATAAAGCACTCGAATTTCCAATCGAAGCTGATGGCAACAAACCTATTGAACCTCCGATAACACTGGCTTCATCAGAAATAATATCTCCAAACATATTTTCCGTTAAAATAACATCAAACTGCTTTGGATCAAGAATCAACTGCATCGCTGCATTGTCTACAAACATAAAATCTAATGTAACATCAGGATATTCTTCCGCAATTTCTTTACATACTTTTCTCCATAATCTGGAAGTGTCCAACACATTCGCTTTATCGATAAGAGTTACTTTTTTCCTTCTTTTTTGCGCATCCTGAAAAGCCAAATGAGCAATCTGAGTAATATCTTCTCTGTTGTACCTGCAGACATCATAAGCATAAGCTCCATTTTCTTCAGTAAATTTTTCACCAAAATAGATTCCGCTTATCAATTCTCTATAGATCTGAATATCCGTTCCTTCAATAATTTCCTGTTTCAACGGACTTTTTGAAATAAGTGAAGAATATGTTTTCAAAGGCCTGATATTCGCAAAAAGACCTAGTTCTTTACGAAGTTTTAAAAGCCCTTGCTCCGGTCTTACTTTCGCATCAGGATTATTATCAAACGAAGGATCACCGATGGCTCCAAAAAGAACTGCATCAGAATCTTTGCAAAGTTTCAGAGTATCGTCCGGCAATGGATTTCCTGTTTTGAAAATAGCGTCAGCGCCAACGATTCCGTACTTGAAATCGAAATTATAATTGAATAAACTACCGATTGTATTCAATATTTTCACACTTTCATTGGTTACTTCCGGACCAATTCCATCTCCGGGAAGTACTGCTATTTTAAAATAATTTCTGCTCATATTATTTGTGTTTTTAGTTCAAATTCTTGTATCGCCTGTTTTTTGCTGATTAAAAAATCAATATCGTCATAGCCATTTAAAAGACATATTTTTTTATAAGAATCAATTTCAAAATTTTCTGTTTTGTTTTTAAAAGTGATCGTTTGTTTTTCTACATCTACGGCAATCTCACTTTCAGGATTTTCTGTGATCTCATTTAAAATTTCTTTTAAAAATTCTTCTGAAACTTTTATGGGAAGCAATCCGTTGTTGAGGGCATTTCCTTTAAAAATATCCGCAAAAAAACTGGATACAATAATTTTAAATCCAAAATCGGTTAATGCCCAGGCGGCATGTTCACGGCTGCTTCCGCAACCAAAATTATTACCTGCAACAAGGATTTCTCCACTGTATTTTGGATTATTTAAAACAAAATCAGGATTCGGCTCATTTGTATGAACATCATATCTCCAGTCTCTGAAAAGATTATTTCCAAAACCTTTTTTATCGATACTTTTTAAAAATCTCGCCGGAATGATCTGATCCGTATCTATATTTTCTGCCGGCATAGGCACGGCTCGCGATTGTAATCTAACTAGTTTTTGCATTTGTTTATCGTAAATAAAGATAAAAGCTGTCTTTGAGAATATGATGGATTTACATTTACAAAAACAGCATTCTCTCTCATCATTTGTTTCTAATTTAAATTTTCAAAAATTGAAATTCTTCCTTCAATGGCAACTTTTGCTGCGGTTAGCGGACTAGCCAAAATGGTTCTTGCTCCCTGCCCTTGTCTGCCTTCAAAGTTTCTGTTTGATGTTGAAACACAGTACTCACCTTCCGGAATTTTATCGTCATTCATAGCGAGACATGCAGAGCATCCGGGTTGTCTGATCTGAAATCCTGCCTCATTAAAAATTTTATCGAGTCCTTCTTCATAAATCTGCTTTACCACCTGTTGCGAGCCCGGAACAATTAAGGCCTGAACCTGATCTGATTTATTTTTTCCTTTAATATATTGAGCTGCAGAACGGAAATCTTCAATTCGGGCATTGGTGCAGCTTCCAATGAAAACGTAATGTACTTTAATATCAGAAAGTGGTTGACCAGATTTTAAACCCATATATTTCAGAGCTTTTACTTCTGATTCATTTTGAGGAACAGGAATTGTTTCATTAATTGAAATTCCCATCCCCGGATTGGTTCCGTACGTGATCATCGGATGAATTTCTGAAGCATCAAATGAATATTCTTTGTCAAAAACAGCCTGATCATCGGTTTTCAAAGTCTTCCAATATTCTACTTTTTCTTCCCATTCTTTGCCTTTCGGGGCAAAAGTTCTTCCTTTTACATATTCGAAAGTGGTTTCATCAGGAGCAATCATTCCGCCTCTTGCTCCCATTTCGATGCTCATATTGCAGATAGTCATTCTTCCTTCCATTGACATTTCTTCAAAAACATTTCCGGCATATTCACAGAAATAGCCTGTTCCGCTGTCTGTTCCAACTTTTGAAATGATATACAAAATCACGTCTTTAGGCTGAACATTTTTATTTAATTCACCGTTAACGGTAATTCTCATTGATTTCGGCTTATTCAATAATAAACACTGACTCGCAAAAACCTGTGCCACCTGACTGGTGCCAATTCCAAATGCAATCGCCCCAAAAGCACCGTGTGTTGAAGTATGGCTATCTCCACAAACAATACTCATTCCGGGTTGTGTAACTCCTAATTCGGGAGCAATAATGTGAACGATTCCCTGATATTCATGCCCTAAACCGTATAATTCAATATGATTTTTTTTGCAGTTTTCTGTGAGTTGTTCTACTTGATTTCTTGAAGATTCATCCCTGATCGGCTGATCCTGATCTAATGTCGGAACGTTGTGATCTGCAGTCGCAACAATCTGTTTTGGACGGAATACTTCCAGATTTCTGGCTTCCAATTCGGCAAAAGCCTGTGGGCTTGTTACCTCATGGATCAAGTGTTTATCAATGTATATAATTTGAGGGCCGTTTGGGATCGTTTCGACAATGTGAGCATCCCAAACTTTATCAAAAAGTGTTTTATAATTGTTCATTTAAAGGTCTATTAATGTAAAATGAAAGATCTATCCTATTTTTCTGGTAACTTTTTCGATAATTGCATTTAAATCATCGTTTTTAACTTCTTTTTTCATGTCGGCAATTTTTAAAAACTCCTCATACAAAAAGTCAAGCTCGTTTTTAGTAACATCAAAACCAATATGTTTAAATCTGTAAGCTAAAGCTGAACGTCCACTTCTGGCTGTTAAAATGATTGATGACGCATTTACACCCACTTCTGCAGGATCAATAATTTCGTAAGTTTCCCTATTTTTAATGACCCCATCCTGGTGGATTCCTGAGCTGTGGGCAAAAGCATTGCCTCCAACGATGGCTTTATTTGGCTGTACAGCCATTCCCATCAGATCAGAAACCAATTCACTCATTGAATTGAGCATTCTGGAGTTGATATCAGTATGTAATTTTAAATGTGAATGCTGTTTTAAAACCATTACCACTTCCTCCAATGCTGTATTTCCAGCTCTTTCACCTAAGCCATTAATGGTACATTCAATTTGTCTGGCACCATTGATCACTCCTGAAATAGAATTCGCAGTAGCCAATCCCAAATCATTGTGGCAGTGGCAGGAAAGTATGGCTTTATCAATTCCCTTTACATTTTCCTTTAAATATTTGATCTTGGCGCCATATTCTTCAGGAAGGCAATAACCCGTTGTATCAGGGATGTTAAGGACGGTTGCGCCTGCTTTAATTACTTCTTCGCAAACTTTTGCTAAATATTCGTTATCTGTTCTTCCTGCATCTTCCGCGTAAAATTCTACATCTTCTACAAAGGTTTTCGCATATTTTACAGCGTTCACGGCTCGTTCTATAATATCTTCCCTATTTGAGTTGAATTTATATTGAATATGGGAATCCGAAGTTCCTATTCCTGTATGAATTCTCGGTCTTTTGGCATATTTCAGCGCTTCTGCTGCAGTTTCAATATCTTTTTTGTTAGCTCTTGTCAATCCGCAGACTTTTGCGTTTTTTACTAATTTTGAAATCTCTGCAACAGAATGAAAATCTCCGGGACTTGAAATCGGGAAACCAGCTTCAATAACATCTACTCCTAGCTCGTCCAGTTTTTCGGCAATAACTAATTTTTGTTCTGTATTTAATTTACAGCCAGGGACTTGCTCTCCATCACGCAATGTGGTATCAAAAATTTCAATTTTTTCGGAATTCATAATGAAGTTTTTTACTTAATTTTGATTCAAAACTAAAGATTGAATTGTTCTTTGATTTTGATTTCATCAAAAAAATACAATATTCAAATGATGAAGTTTTAAACACAAAAAACTAATAATCAAATAATTATATCATTAAAATCTACAATGGCAGAATTACAGAAAGATTTTTTATTTGTACTTATTAAATCATTAACAACTTCCGAAAAACGACAATTTAAGCTCTATGTTAATCGCCTAGGAATTAATATCGATGCTAAATTTCTGTTACTTTTTTCAGAATTGGACAAAATGAATGAATATGATGAGAGCATTATTATAGGAAAAAAGATTTCGACGAAACAACAGCTTTCTAATCTTAAGGCTCATCTCTACAAACAGCTTTTAGTAAGTCTGCGCCTGAATCCAAGTCATCAAAATTTTAGAATTCAGCTTCGTGAGCAATTGGATTTTGCCAATATTCTTTATCAGAAAGGACTTTACAAACAGGCTTTAAAAATATTAGATAAAACCAAGCAGACCGCTCTGGAATTAGATGAAAAAAGTATCGCGTCAGAAATCATCGATCTTGAAAAAGTAATTGAATCACAGTTTATTACACGAAGTATTGCCGGAAGAGCTGAAGAATTGATCAGGCAATCTAATGCGGTAAGCAAGCAAAATCAATATACAACGCAGCTTTCTAATCTTTCATTGAAATTATACAGTGAAATGCTTACTCATGGCTACGTAAAAAATGATAAAGACCGAGAAGAAATCTTAGAAATATTTAATTCACAGATTAAAAATATAAAACCGTTTAAACTTAATTTTACCGAAAAGTTATGGTATTATAAGGCTCATGTATGGAAGAATCAATTACTGCAGAATTATAAATATACTTTAAAATATGCTTATCAGTGGGTTGAATTATTTCATCAAAACCCTGAAATGATCGCCAGCCATCCCGTTTGGTATATTAAAGGCAACACCTATCTGCTTAAAATCCTTTTTCTTTATGGTAATATTGATGTGTTGGAAAAGCAGTTTGAGCATTTTAACAAAATGGTTCAGTCACAAATTTTTGTACAAAACGAAAACCTGCAGTCCCTTATTTTTCTTACACATTACAATACCCTGATGAATATTCACTTTATAAAAGGTGAATTTTTCATGGGTACCAAGCTTATTCCGGAAATAGAGCTTAAAATGGATAAACTTCGCGATAAAATTGACGAGCACCATTTTATGATCCTCTATTTAAAAATGGCAGCTATGTTTTTTGGAAGCAAAAAATATGTAGAATCCATCTTGTATTCTATGAAGATCATCGAATCTAAAGGAAGTGTACAGGAGGATTTATTATTCCATACCAGAATTCTTATTTTAATGTCAAAATATGAATCGGGAAATGATGAAGATTATGACGAATTTATAAAAGCTACCTTGAAATTTGCGCTTAAAATGAAAAAACCGGAAGAGTTTCATTTTGAAAGCATTACATTTTTTAAAAATCTTAATGGATTATTTTTAAATAAAAGAAAAGAAGCCTTCAAGTCATTTAATAAAAAGCTGGATGAATTTTCTAAAAACGAATACTACAGAAGATCATTATTTTATATTGATATCCACGGTTGGGTGCAGTCTAAAGTTCAGCAGATAGACGTGATAGAAATTATAAAAAGAAGGGTGAAATATAAAAGGAAAAGTTAAAATGACGGTTTAAAAAAATATAAACCGCCACTTAAAAGTTATGCCCAAAGTTTTTCAATAAAACTCAAAGCATTTTTGTGACTAATCTTTTCCATTATTTCAGGTGAAAAATCCTCTGCTAATCTTTTGTTGATTGAATTATACATTGTTGAATTTTTAAACTCATCAAAGAAAAAAGGATAACGGGATTGATCGGGATGCTCATCGTCAAAGAAAAAGTCTGCTCCATACGCGATGCAATTTTCTGCACCTAAGTCCAAACCGTATTGAATATGCTCGTAAAATCTTTCAGGCTGGTGATGATCAATATAATCTTTGATAAAATTAAGTCCAATTAAACCTTCTCTTTTAATTAATTCTTTAACCAATTCATCTGGAAGATTTCTGTTATTTTTGTATACATTTCTATAGTTGGAATGACTTGCAAGAATGGATATTTTATAATTTTTCTGATCAACATAATTAAGAATATCATACGCTAATTGATCGCTTGTATGAGCCAAATCAATCGCGATTTTCTTATCTGCTATATAATCGATTAAAATTTTTCCGTCATCTTTCAAACCTACTTCAGAATTATTTCCACCACCGAAACGATTTTCAGAATGATGGGTAAGTCCGATATATAATACTTTTTGAGTATTTTGAATGATAGTTTCAAGGTTTTTAAATCCAATATCCAAATCAGTATCTTCTTCACAAAATGAGGAACCATTTTCAATAGAAGCAAGAACTCCTACTCTATTTTTATTTTCAATATTGCTGTAATTTTTAGTGTCAAAAAGAAAAAAATCTTCGCTTTTTAATAGATCTGCGAAAATTTCACTTTGTTTGATCCCTTCTGCTATACTATTTTTTCCCGTTGCTGTATAAATAGCCATTACCTGAAGCTTTACATGGCCTTCTTTTAAATAAGGTAGTGAGCATTTCACTTGTTTATCATCAGTTTTCGAATCTGGTCTTAATAAATAGTATAATAAGTCGCAGTGTAAGTCGATATTTAAGTCATTCATAATGAGAGTGTAAATTATTTATAGAAAATTAAAAAAGTTTTTCTTTACCTTTAGCATTAAATATTGCTTCAAATATACGTTAATATCGCTTTTTAAATAAAAAATGCGTATTTTTGCAACTTAAAATTTCTTAGTAAACAATGATAAAAATTACACTTCCAGACAATAGTGTCAAAGAATTTGAAGGAGCAGTTACTCCTTTAGATGTGGCAAAATCTATAAGCGAGGGATTGGCTAGAAACACCATTTCCGCAATTGTTAATAACAAACAAGTAGAGATCACCACACCTATAACCACGGATTCTACGGTACAGTTGTTAACCTGGAATGACGATCTTGGAAAGAAAGCTTTCTGGCATTCTTCTGCCCATCTTTTGGCGCAGGCTATCATGGAATTTTATCCAAATGCTAAGTTAACAATCGGTCCAGCGATCGAAAGTGGATTCTATTATGATGTAGATTTCGGAGACGAAGTTTTATCTGAAAAAGATTTTGAGAAGATTGAAAAGAAAGTATTGGAAAATGCTAAAAAAGCTTCAACATTCTCATTATACCCTGTATCTAAAGAAGAAGCATTAAAAACATATGCAGATAATCCTTACAAAGTTGAGTTGATCTCTAATCTTAATGATGGAGAAATCACTTTTGTAACACACGATAACTTCACAGATTTATGTCGTGGAGGACACATTCCTAACACAGGGATTGTGAAAGCAATGAAGATCTTAAATGCTGCAGGAGCTTATTGGAGAGGAAGTGAAAAAAATCCTCAATTAACAAGAGTTTACGGTATTTCTTTCCCTAAACAGAAAGAATTGACTGAATATCTTGAAAGATTAGAAGAAGCTAAAAGAAGAGATCATAGAAAATTAGGTAAAGAACTTGGAATTTTTGCTTTCTCTGAAAAAGTAGGTGCCGGTTTACCACTTTGGTTGCCAAAAGGAACTGCTTTGAGAAGAAAACTGGAAAATTTCCTTTCTGTTGCTCAGAAAAAAGGAGGTTATGAATTCGTAATGTCTCCACATATCGGTTCAAAAGAACTGTATGTAACTTCTGGTCACTGGGATAAATATGGTGCAGACAGCTTTCAGCCGATCAAAACTCCAAATGAAGGAGAAGAATTCATGCTGAAGCCAATGAACTGCCCTCACCACTGTGAAATTTACAAAACTTCACAATGGAGCTACAGAGATTTACCTAAAAGATATGCAGAATTCGGAACTGTTTATAGATACGAGCAAAGTGGAGAGCTTCACGGATTAACTAGAGTTCGTGGATTTACTCAGGATGATGCTCACCTTTTCTGTACTCCGGATCAGCTTTCGGAAGAATTTGAAAAGGTAATTGATTTAACGCTTTATGTGTTTAAATCTTTAGGATTTGAAGATTTTGTAACTCAGGTTTCTTTAAGAGATCCGGATAACAAAGAAAAATATATCGGTTCTGATGAAAATTGGGAAAAAGCCGAAAGTGCAATCATTAACGCTGCTCAAAAGAAAGGTTTGAAAACCGTTGTTGAATATGGTGAAGCTGCATTCTACGGTCCTAAATTAGACTTCATGGTGAAGGATGCTTTAGGAAGAAAATGGCAGTTAGGAACTATTCAGGTAGATTATAATTTACCGGAAAGATTTGATCTTCATTATATTGGAAGCGATAATGAAAAACACAGACCGGTAATGATCCACAGAGCACCATTTGGTTCTATGGAACGTTTTATCGCGATTTTATTAGAAAATACTGCCGGAGATTTCCCATTATGGTTAAGTCCTGATCAGTTTATAATTCTACCAATCAGTGAAAAATATGCAGATTATGCGAAAAAAGTTTCACAATTTTTAGAAAATCACGATATTAGCGGTCAGATTGATAACAGAAATGAGAAAGCGGGTAAAAAAATCCGTGATGCAGAATTAAACAAGATCCCATTCATGCTGGTTATAGGCGAAAATGAGGAAAGAGATGGCACGATTTCTGTGAGAAGACGTGGAGAAGGAGATCTTGGAGTGATGAAAATGGAAGATTTCGTCAATTATTTTAAAAAAGAAGCGGCAATATAATTATTGCCAAATAGAAAGTTAACCAATAAAATTTAATACAATAGCACAAAGATTTAACAACAGGGGCCCACAAAGACGTCCTGTACAGGAGGACTTACACTTGATCAACGATAAAATTCGTGTGAGAGAGCTTCGTTTAGTGGGCGATAACGTAGAGCCGGGAATTTATCCAATCGACAAAGCAAGACAGCTTGCTTCGGATCAAGAATTGGATCTTGTAGTGATTTCCGATAAGGCAGAACCGTTTATTGCAAGAATATTAGAATACAAAAAATTCTTATATGAGCAAAAGAAAAAACAAAAAGAACTTAAAGCTAAGCAAGTAAAAGTGGTAGTAAAGGAGATCCGTTTCGGACCTCAGACTGATGACCATGATTATGAGTTTAAAAGAAAACATGCTGAAAAGTTCTTGGAAGAAGGTTCAAAATTGAAAACCTACGTATTTTTTAAAGGACGTTCGATTATCTTTAAAGATCAGGGTGAAATCTTACTTCTAAAACTTGCTCAGGAATTAGAGCACGTTGGAAAAGTAGATCAGCTACCTAAACTTGAAGGAAAGAGAATGATTATGATGATGAGTCCTAAAAAACCAGCAAAATAATTTTAATAGATTAAAAATCTATTCTTTAAAATATAAACCTCAAAGCAATTTGAGGTTTTTTATTTTTATTAGTGTTTGAACTAAAATTAATCAAGAAACTTTAAACAATAAACTTCCCTTTTATAGCTTTAAAAATTCCTTTCACATCTCACATATTTTTCGTAATTTTGCAAACTATTATTCCTAGATGTCTTTAGGGATAATCAATACAGATATTGATAACAAAACAATAAAAAGCAAAAAAATGCCAAAATTAAAAACGAAATCAGGTGCTAAGAAGCGTTTTAAACTTACCGGAACTGGTAAGATTAAAAGAAAAAATGCTTTCAAAAGCCACATCTTGACAAAGAAAGAAACTAAGCAAAAGAGAAATCTTACGCAAACTTCTTATGTTGCAAAAGTGGACGAAAAAAGTGTTAAGCGTCAATTAGCAATTCAGTAGTTTTTATAATCCTTATTCGGTTTATAAGAATAACAATTCAATATTTTAACCCTGGAATGGTGCAAATAAGTGTAATGAAACAGTTTACCGCCCTTTTCAAAAAAACAATTTAAATTATGCCTAGATCAGTAAATGCCGTAGCTTCAAGAGCTCGCAGAAAGAAAATTATTAAGCAAGCTAAAGGTTTTTTCGGTAGAAGAAAGAACGTTTGGACTGTAGCTAAAAATGCCGTGGAAAAAGCAATGCAATATGCTTACCGTGGTAGAAAAGAGAAAAAGAGAAATTTCAGATCACTTTGGATCATGCGTATCAATGCAGGAGCTAGAGAGCACGGAATGTCTTACTCTCAGTTTATGGGAGCTCTTAAAAAGAACAACATCGAGCTTAACAGAAAAGTTTTAGCTGACTTAGCTATGAACTATCCTGAAGCTTTCAAAGCTGTTGTAGATCAAGTAAAATAATGTAAAATTTTTTGTTATCAATATAAATCCCGAGTTTTTTGCTCGGGATTTTTTAATTATCTACATTTGCTAAATTATTAAATATTTAAAACTTTATTTAAAAGTGAAAAAATTATCTACTCTTCTACTCCTTTCGTTAGCAACTTGTGGTTTGCAGGCTCAAAGTTTTATTCAGGCTTATCAAAACAGAGCGAACTTGGTTACTCAAACGAATATTACGACAAACTTACAGGAGTTTGGAAATTTTGGTGTAAAGACTACAGGTTCTGTAGCCAATACCAATGCGCTTAACTGGATCAAGAATAAGTATCTGTCTTACGGTTATACGGTTAGCCAGATGGAAGAAGATCCTTTTACAGTAGGAAGTTTAAGTTCTAAAAATCTTATCATAACAAAAACAGGAACGGTTTATCCTAATACATATGTGATTATTTGTGGTCACTATGATACCATCACAGGTCCCGGAGTAAGTGATAACGGAAGCGGAACTTCTATTATTTTGGAAGCGGCTAGAATTTTAAAAGATGTTCCTACGGAATATTCTGTAAAATTCATCCATTTTTCTGGAGAAGAACAGGGACTTTATGGAAGTGATCATTACGCAAATAATGTAGTTTTCAAAAATGGAGTTCGTGATTTAGACGTAAGATTAGTTTTCAATATCGATCAGGTTGGAGGTAAATTATCGAGCCCGAGCAATTCAATAAAATGTGAGAGCGATCAGGCTGGTCAGTCTGGAAATAATGCGGCATCATTGTCTTTTACACAGCAATTAGCAGCTTGTACTACTCTATATTCGCCATTACAAACGGTGATGTCTAATGCCTATTCATCAGATTATATGCCTTTTGAAGAAAATGGAGATATCATTACCGGATTCTACGAAACACCACAGAGTCACAATGAACATACGGTAAATGATACTTTTGCCAACGTAGATCCTACTTATGTTTTTAAAGTTGGAAAGGCTGCTGTTGGTGCGCTTCAACATTTTGCGGTTGCTTCAACTACAATTTTAGGTGTAAACGAGACTTCATCTCAAGGTTTAGAGTCTGTAAAAGTATATCCAAATCCGGCAAAAGATGTTTTAAATGTTGAACTACCAAAAAAGGTGAAAGATTTTAGCCTTGAAATTACAGATGTAAGCGGTCGTACGTTATTTTCAGTACAAAATCAAACAAAAATAAATGTTTCAAGTTTAGTAAATGGAACTTATTTATGTACGGTGAAGACAGATAATGAGAGCGTTACAAGAAAAGTAATCATTGAAAAGTAATTACATTACAATAATATAATTAATTGATCCTGAGTTTTTTGCTCGGGATTTTTTAATTATCTACATTTGCTGAATTATTAAATATTTAAAACTTTATATAAAAGTGAAAAAATTATCTACTTTTCTACTCTTTTCGTTAGCAACTTACGGTTTACAGGCTCAAAGTTTTATTCAGGCTTATCAGGATCGTGCCAATATGGTTACGCAGACTAATATTACGACCAATTTACAGGATTTTTCAAATTTGGGCGTTAAAACTACTGGTTCTGTAGCGAATGCAAATGCCTTAAATTGGCTAAAAAACAAGTATGCCTCTTTTGGATATTCTGCCAGTCAAGTTGTAGAAGATCCGTTTACTTTTAGTGGAACAAGTTCAAAAAATTTAGTAATAACTAAAACCGGAACAGTTTATCCTAATAAATATGTAATTATCTGTGGACATTTCGACAGTATTGTTGGTCCCGGAGTCAACGACAATGGAAGCGGAACATCAATTATTTTGGAAGCTGCAAGAATTTTAAAGGATGTTCCAACAGAATATTCCATTAAATTTATTCACTTTTCCGGTGAAGAACAAGGATTGAGAGGAAGTCAGCACTATGCAAATACGGTGGCTTATCAAGGAAGTACCCGTGTTTTAGATATAAAATTAGTCTTTAACCTGGATCAGGTTGGCGGGAAAATGGGAAATAACAATAATACCATTTACTGCGACGAAGACATGGGCGGAAATGCAAATAATACAGCTGCTGGCGTTGCTGCAACTCAGGAATTGGTAACGCTTACAGGTCTTTATTCTCCTCTTTTAACTGATATTGACGAAGCAGAAGATACAGATTATATTCCTTTTGAAACTAAAGGTGAAGTAATTACAGGCTATTTTGAAAAAATAAGAAGCAATTATCCGCACACGGCAAATGATACTTTTGCGAATACAGATCCTGTTTATATTTACAATGTTGGAAAAGCAACGGTTGGTGCACTTCAACATTTTGCAGTGGCAGCTACAACGATTTTAGGAACTAGAGATGTTCCGGCAAATAAGTTAGAATCTGTAAAGATTTATCCAAATCCTGCAAAAGATGCTCTTCATATTGAAGTACCCAGCAAAGTGAAAGATTTCAGTTTTGAGATCACAGATTTGATTGGCCATACTTTGATAAAAGAAGGAAATAAGACTCAGATTAATACTTCTAGCCTAGCTAATGGAGCTTATATTGGAGTGTTTAAAGCTGATGGGCAGACGGTTGTTAGAAAGGTTTTGATTGAAAGATAAAAATGAAAATTTAAGATATAAACTCGCTTTTTTAGCGAGTTTTTTATTTATCGCGAGTTTGTAATACCTTTTCAATTTCTTCTAATGAAAAACCTTTAGCTTTTAATAAAATCAAAAAGTGATACAACAAATCAGCCGCTTCATTTTTAAATAAATCATCATTATTATCTTTAGCCTCAATAACCAGTTCTACGGCTTCCTCTCCTACTTTTTGAGCTACTTTATTAATACCTCTTTCAAACAATGAATAGGTATAAGAAGACTCTACTTTATCATCAATTCTTTGAGAAATCTTAGCTTCCAATTCATATAAAAAACCTTTTGCATCTTTCTCTCCGAAACAACTAAAGCTTCCCGTGTGACAAACCACATTTTCAGGAATTACTTTAATTAAAATAGTATCATTATCACAATCAATTTGAATATTTTCAACCTTTAAAAAATTACCAGATTCCTCACCTTTCGTCCAAAGTCTGTTTTTAGAACGGCTGAAAAAAGTAACAATCCCTTCTTTCTCTGTTTTCTCAAAAGCTTCCTCATTCATATATCCTAACATCAACACCTGTAAGCTTCTGCTATCTTGAATAATTACAGGAACTAATCCATTGGTTTTACTGAAATCTATTACCATCTTACTTCAATTTTTTGATTACTTAATTCTTTTTTTAAATCCAAAATGCTCACTTCTCCGAAATGAAAAATACTTGCTGCCAAAGCGCCTGTCGCTTTCGTTTCTTTGAAAACCATTTTAAAATCTTCTATTTTGCCTGCTCCCCCCGAAGCAATCACGGGAATATTAATGTTTTCTGAAACTGATTTTGTGATTCTTATATCAAAACCATTTTTAGTTCCGTCACCGTCCATCGAGGTCAGTAGAATTTCACCTGCACCTAAAGATTCTGCTTCTTTTGCCCAATCTATTGTTTTCAAATTGGTTATTTCTCGTCCGCCTTTCACATGAACCCAATCGGAATTATTAATGAATTTGGTATCAATCGCCACAACAATACACTGACTTCCAAATTCTTTAGCCAAGTGAGAAATTAGCTGGGGATTTTTAACTGCTGATGAATTGATACTTATCTTATCCGCTCCCGCTTCCAAGAGTTTTTGTACATCTTGAATGGAAGAAATTCCGCCTCCAACTGTGAAAGGAATACTCAGTTCTTTAGAGATATTCTGTACCAATTCAACGAATGTTTTTCTCTTTTCAATCGTAGCGGTAATATCAAGGAAAACCAGTTCATCGGCTCCATTTTCTTCGTATCTTTTCGCTAATTCTATTGGATCTCCGGCATTTCTTAACCCCTCAAAATTGATTCCTTTTACCGTTGTTCCATCCTTGATATCCAGGCAAGGGATTATTCTTTTTTTAAGCATTTTCAATGAATTTTTGAAGTTCTTTTAATTCTATTTTTCCTTCATAAATTGCTTTTCCTATGATAGTTCCAGCGCAACCAATTTCTTTCATTTTCTCAATATCTTTAATACATGAAATTCCACCACTTGCAATAAGTTGAGTTGAAGTTTTATCTAAAATTTCTTTATAAAGCTCTGTTGATGGACCTTGCAACATTCCGTCTTTTGAAATATCGGTACAAATTACCTGCTGAATTCCTTTTCTCTGATATTGAAGAATAAAATCAATCACGTCTTTATCACTGCTTTCCAGCCAGCCTGAAGTTTTTATCATTCGGTTATTGCAATCGGCTCCTAGGATAATTTTATCAGCTCCATATTTTTCAATCAATTCAAAACAAAACTCAGGATCCTGAACGGCAATACTTCCAATCGTAATTTGCTTTGCACCAGAACTGAAAGCAATTTCAATATCTTCCAAGGTTTTCAAGCCACCTCCAAAATCAATAGATAAATTGGTTTCTTTTGCAATACTTTCCAATACTTTTTGGTTGACAATATGCTTAGATTTTGCACCGTCTAAATCTACCAAGTGAAGAAATTTAATCCCAAAGCTTTCAAACTCTTTTGCAACTTCTACAGGGCTTTCATTGTAGATTTTTTTTGTACTGTAATCGCCTTTTGAAAGACGTACACATTTTCCGTCAATAATGTCAATAGCAGGAATAATTTTCATACTTACAATTTTAAAAAGTTGTTTAATAATTCATTTCCAATCTTCCCCGATTTTTCAGGGTGAAATTGTGTTGCAAAGAAATTATCCTTCTGCAAAGACGCACTGAAAGGCAAAATATAATCACAAACAGAAGTTGTATATTCTGATAATTCACAATAATAACTGTGAACAAAATACAAGTCATTTTCTTTTTCAATTCCTGAAAATAATGGAGATTTTATTTCTGAAATTGTATTCCAACCCATGTGAGGAACAATATCTTTTGGTGGGAATTTCTTTACATTAATATCAAAAATTCCTAATCCTTCAGTGTCTCCTTCTTCATTATTTTTACACATTAATTGCATGCCCAAACAAATTCCCAAAACAGGCTGTTTCAAATTTGGGATCAACTTGTCCAGACCTTTTTCTTTTAATACATTCATCGTAGAAGAAGCTTCTCCGACTCCCGGGAAAATTATTTTATCAGCTTTTTGAATTAGCTCAAAATCATCTGTAATCATTGATTCTGTATTTAATCTATTCAGCGCATTTTGCACCGAATTGACGTTTCCTCCGTTATATTTTATAATTGCAATCATATTAAAGGCTTCCTTTTGTTGAAGGTAAATTAAAGTTTTCATCAGTCTGTTTTACCGCCATTTTTATAGCTTTTGCAAAGGCCTTGAAAACAGATTCTATTTTGTGATGCTCGTTATCTCCTTCAACTTTAATATTTACATTAGATTTAGAAGAATCGGTGAAAGATTTAAAGAAGTGATAAAACATTTCAGTCGGAACATCGCCAATTTTTTCTCGATTAAAATCAGCTTCCCAAACCAACCAAGGTCTTCCTCCAAAATCTATTGCGACCTGAGCCAGACAATCATCCATCGGAAGCAGAAAACCATATCTTTCAATCCCTTTTTTCTTTCCTAAAGCCTGAAGAATTGCTTCTCCAAAAACAATTCCTGTATCTTCAATCGTGTGATGCTCATCAACCTGCAAATCGCCATCGACTTTGATTTTTAAATCTAAATTTCCATGTTTTGAAATCTGCTCCAACATATGATCAAAAAAATGCAAACCTGTTGAAATCTCAGAATTCCCTTTTCCATCGAGGTTAACTTCAATCTCAATTTGAGTTTCATTCGTCTTTCTTGAGACTTTCGCTTTTCTAGGTTTTTGCTTTAAAAATTGATAGATCTCAGACCAATTTTCGGTTGTCAATTCAGCATTTTCATTTTGAATTTTATTAATAAAAATTGCTTTTGAGCCTAAATTTTCGGCTAATTGAATATCCGTGATTCTATCGCCAATTACATAGGAATTTTGTAAATCATAATCTCCGTAAATATACTTCCCAAGCATTCCAATTCCCGGTTTTCTTGTGGATAAATTTTCATGCTCAAAACTTTTATCAATTAGAATATCACTAAAAATTATTCCTTCATTTTCAAATGCTCTTAACATTTTTTCCTGAGGTTTAATAAAATCTTCAAAAGAAAAACTTTCTGTCCCCAGACCGTCCTGATTGGTGATCATCACCAATTCATAATCCAACTCTTTGGCTATTTTTGAAAGGTTTTGAAATACTCCGGGATAAAACTCTAGCTTTTCTAAGGAATCAACTTGAAAATCCGTTGGAGGTTCAATAATTAATGTTCCGTCGCGGTCTATGAATAATACTTTTTTCATCATTAAATATTTTTTAAGATAGTAATCAACTGCATATTTTCTTCTCTGTTTCCAATATTAATTCTGATACAATTGGGAATTTGAGGAGTTCTTTTACTTGTTAAAACTTCTTTATCCAAAAGATTTTCATATACTTTTTCAACGTCTTCAAACTCGATTAAAAAGAAATTAGCATGTGTAAGAAAGACTTTTGTAATACAACTTATACCTTGAAATTCATTTTTTAACCATTCTCTTTCCTCAAAAATATTATTCAAGTTTTGATTGAATTGATCTTTATTATCAATCACATTTAGAACCAATTCCTGACTTAAAGAATTTACATTATAGGGTGCTTTTACTGTATTAATCAACTTAATGATTCCTTCACTGGCATACGCAATTCCCACTCTTGCTCCTGCCATTCCCCAGGCTTTTGAAAACGTTTGAAGAACAATAAGGTTAGGATATTTTTCAAGAAGTTCGAGACTCGATTTCTGATCTGAAAATTCAATGTAGGCTTCATCCACAACCACAATTCCATCAAAATTTTGAATATAAAACTCAATATCTTCAAGGCTGTTTCCTGTAGGATTATTTGGAGAGCATAAAAAGAAAATTTTTGTTTGAATGTTCTGAGTGATTTTTAAGAACTCCTCTTTTTTGATTTGAAAATCTTCGTCTAGATCAAGTTTTACCACTGTGTTTTCATTAATGGTAGCATAAAATCCGTACATCGTAAAAGACGGATTCATCATCAGAATCGAATCTTTTTTAGGTTCACAGAAAATTTTAATAATTAAATCGATCAATTCATCACTGCCATTTCCTACAGCAATTTGATTAGACGAAATATTTTTAAACTCAGACAATTTCTTTTTAAGCTTTTTCTGAGTCGAATCCGGATAACGGTTACATTCTCCAAACGGACTTTCATTGGCATCCAATAAAACAGGATTGCTGAATTCATTATGATCTCTAAAACTGATGTAAGGCTGTAATGCTAAAATGTTCTTTCGAACGAAATTATTTAAGGTAAATTGTTTCATTTTTTATTGATTTAATCGGATGGTAACGGCATTTTTGTGAGCGAATAATCCTTCTGCTTCTGCCATGATTTCTATTGTATTTCCTAAGTTTTGAAGTCCTTCTTTCGACAAGTACTGAAAGGTAATTTTCTTCACAAAACTGTCTAAAGAAACTCCGCTGTAATTCTTTGCAAAACCGTTGGTGGGAAGGGTGTGATTGGTTCCGCTAGCATAATCTCCGGCGCTTTCACAAGAATAATTTCCCAAGAAAACAGAACCGGCATTTTGAATTTGAGGAATATAGTTATCAAACTCATTTAAGGCTAAAATAAGGTGTTCCGGAGCGTATAAGTTGCTAAATTTTATTGCTTCTTCGATGGTATTTAAAAGAATAAAATGACTGTTATTCAAGGATTGCTGTGCAAATTCATTTCTTGGAAGTTCTTTAACCTGCTTTTCTATTTCTTCAATCGTTTCGTTGAAAACTTTCACCTCCGTTGATATAAAAATTACCTGACTATCACTTCCATGTTCCGCCTGTGATAGCAAATCTGCTGCACAAAATGTTGGAATGGCCTTTTCATCAGCAATCACTAAAACTTCACTTGGCCCTGCAGGCATATCGATGGCAACTCCATAATTTTGAGCATATTCTTTAGCTGCAACAACAAACTGATTTCCAGGACCAAAAATTTTATAAACATTAGGAATACTTTCTGTCCCCAGCGTCATCGCTGCAATAGCCTGCGCCCCGCCCGTTTTGAATATTTTTGAAACACCACAAAGTTGAGCAGCATACAAAATCGCAGGATTTATGTCTCCCTTTTTATCTGGCGGACTACATAAAATAATCTCCTTACAACCTGCCAACTGAGCCGGAATTGCCAACATCAGAACGGTAGAAAACAAAGGCGCTGTACCTCCCGGAATATAGATTCCTACTTTTTCAATCGCTCGATTTTCTCTCCAACAAATCACTCCTTTTCTCGTTTCTATTTTTTCAGTTTCAGACTGCTGTGAAGCATGAAATTTTGTAATATTTTCTTTAGCCTGTTGAATTGCTTGCTTCAATTCTTCACTAATTAAGCTTTCTGCATTTTGAATTTCTTCCGTTGAAACTGTAATATTTTCAATATTTGCAGAATCAAATTTTTTATTGAATTCAAGCAATGCTTTATCTCCATTTTTTTTGACTTCTGAGAATATTTCCTTAATAGTTTTTGAAATTTCTTCTCTTTTAAAAGCTGGCCGTTTTGTAAGTTCCTGCCAATTTTCATGATTGGGATATCTGTAAATTTTCATATTAAATAACCATTTTATCGATTGGAATAATTAAAATATCCTGTGCTCCATTTTCTTTTAATTCATCAATAACGTCCCAAAATCGGTCTTCATTGATCACTGAATGAATACTGCTCCAACCCTCCTCAGCTAAGGGAATAACCGTCGGGCTTTTAAGCACCGGAAGTATTTTAGAAATATCCGCAATCTTTACATTGGGAACATTCATCAAAATGTATTTTGAATTTTTCGCTTTTAAAACAGATTGAATTCTGAATAAGAATTTTTCAAGAATGATTTCTTTTTCCTGATTGAGATTTGGAGTTTTAGCCAACACCGCTTCTGATTTCAACAAGGTAACCGTTTCTCTTAGTCCGTTCTTAAATAAAGTGCTTCCAGAGCTCACTATATCACAAATTCCATCTGCCAAACCAATGTTCGGAGCAATTTCTACAGAACCTGAAATAACGTGGATGTCCGCTGAAACATTATTTTCTAACAAGAATTTTTTAAGGGTATTGGGATAAGAAGTAGCGATTTTTTTATTCTGAAAATAGCTCAAATCGTTCGTTTCAACCTCTTTAGGAACTGCAAGTGAGACACGGCATTTTGAAAATCCAAGCTCCTGAATAATGTCGATCTTTTTTTGTTTTTCTACCAAAAGATTCTCTCCAACGATGGCAATATCTACCACACCATCTTCCAAATATTGAGGAATATCCGAGTTTCTCAAGTACATAATTTCCATCGGAAAGTTATCTACTGAAACTTTAAGCTGATCTTTTCCATTGTTAACGAAAATGCCACAGTCTTTCAGAAGTTGTAAAGAATCTTCGTAAAGCCGACCGCTTTTTTGGATTGCAATTTTTAATTTACTCATTTTTTCTACATTGAGTCTGAGCAAATAAAAACTGATTATTGAAAAGAAATTCTCGCGAAAATTTAGAAACAAAAAAACCGTCTATTGCTCAGACGGTTTTAAATATTTTTGATTTTAACACATGTTTATATCAATCAATTCCGTCTAACAGAGATGATGATAATAATGATGTAGTGTTAAAAAATTAGGTTTCATTGTTGAAATTTTGTGGTACAAATGTAGAACTTATTTTTAAACTTCAAAGGTTTTTCTACAGAATTTTTTGATAAAGCTTCATTAATTCGTTTGCAATTGGCTCGTCATTAAACTTTTGAACAAACTCAAACCCCTTATCAACACGGCGTTTTCTCTCTGATTCATTATCCCATAAAAATTTTATTTTTGATTGAATATCTAAATGATTTTTAGGATCGATGTAAACTGAGTCCGGACCACCCGCTTCAGGAAGACAACTTATATTACTTGTAATCGCTACCGTTTTTGAAAAAAGTGCTTCTATGACAGGAATTCCAAAGCCTTCAAAGAAACTTGGATAGACAAAAATATCGGCTAATTTATAAATCACGGCAAGCTCATCCATAGAAACTCCTTCAAGAAAATGAACTTGCTTTTCCATTTTATTTTTCTTGATATGTTGCTCTATTTTGCTGAAATATTTTGTCTTTTTTCCGACAACGACTAATGGAATCTCTGTTTTGTCGATGGCTTTTACAACATTTAATAAGTTTTTACGCTCTTCAATCGTTCCAACATTGAGAATAAATCTTTCCGGAAGGTTGAATTTTTCTTTTGTTTTTTGAATAAATTCTTCTGATTGATTTTCTTTAAAAGCATGATGACATCCTTGATAAATGACTTCAATTTTACCTTCAGGAACTTTTAAATATTCAATAATATCACGTTTCGTCTGTTCAGAAATCGCAATGATTTTATCGGCAGTTTGAGCTGCTTTTTTGAACTTCCACAAATGAATTTTTCGATCAAAAAAAGAGTAATATTGAGGATAACGAACAAAGATCAAATCGTGAATTGTAACCACTTTTTTAATTGGCTTTTTATCCCATTTTAAAGGTAATTCACCCGACAAACCATGAAAAATATCTGCATTTTGCTTCTGTGCATCTTTTCCCATTTTGAATTGGCGAGACATTGTTCCTTTTGATGTTTCAACAAACTGAATATTCGCATTTTCAAGAATAGCAGAACCTCTTTCAGACTTATTTTTATTGAGTAAAAGGTATTCGTTTTCAGGGAAATATTTTGCAAGAATTCTTACGAGGTCTCTGGAATAATTCCCTAAACCTGAGGTATTGTGAAAGAAACGTTTGGCATCGAAAGCGATTTTCATGATTCTATTTGTTTTTGAAATTCCTGAAATGTTCCGAATGAATAATTTTCACTTTTTAACCAAGAAACAAATTCATCAAATCTTTCTACCATATCTTTTCCTGAATTTTTTACTGTAAAACCTGGAAGTTTAAACGCTTCATCTTTAATTTCTGCAAATTCCCATGGATGGAAATAAATATTCAGATAATTATCTTTTTTCAAGGTATCTGAAGCCAGTTTTTTATAAAATGATAACGGGAAGTTATGAAAGCTCAACCAAAATAAAGGTATTCTAAAATTAGGCGAAACCGAAGCCGGAATCTGCGTTACATTTCCTTCTTTAAAATATGTTCTTGAAACTTTTAAGTTATTATACCTTCCTGGAAGAAAAGTTGGATTGATAGATGAATTGTAGGAATATCCTGCTTTTTCAACTTCTTTTTCGTCGACGGGCATCATTCTGGGCATTCTTAATCCTGTTACTTTCGTAGAAAATAATTCTTCTAATTTTTCTCTGGATTCTTTTAAATGTTTTTCTTCAAATTCAGAATGAAACCATGTGTGAGAAGCCAATTCATGACCTTCCTTTAGCAATCTTTCAATAAGGTACTTACTATTTTCCGCAAAAACTACAGTCGAAAAAAAGGTAGCTTTTGCGTTATATTTTTTAAGAATATCGAGTATTCTTTCTAATCCGTTTTGTGAGATAGAGATTTGCTTTTCAAAGGATATTTCACCTTTGTATTCGAATGGCATATCAAATTCTTCAATGTCAAAACTTAATAAAACCATTATTGAAAATTTTTATTTTTTATGATATAATTAGGCCTTTCTTTTACTTGCTTAAAGATTTTACCTAAATAAATTCCTATAATTCCTAAAATAATTAATTGTAATCCACCAAAGAAAACGATGGTCATAATTAAAGATGCCCAACCTGATATTTCTGTTTCAACTACAAAAGCATAAATAACATATAAAATATACCCTATTACAGAAATTCCTGAGAATAGAAACCCTAAATAAGCTGCAATTGACAAAGGTTTTACACTAAAAGCAGTGATTCCCGTAAAAGCAAAAGTGATCATTTTCTTTAGGTTATAGCTGCTTTCTCCTGATAATCTTTCGCACGCTGTGAATTCGATTCCGGTTTGTTTGAAGCCCATCCAGCTGGTTAATCCTCTCAAAAAGAGATCGTCTTCATTTAGACCTCTCATTACCTCTACTGCATTCGCATCCATTAATCTAAAATCTGAACCGCCACCTTTTGTAAGATCAACATCAGATAAGCTTGATAATATTTTATAGAAAAAATCAGAGGTTTTTCTTTTGAAAAATGAAATTTCTTTTGGATAAGTTCTTATTGTAAAGATTACATCATAACCTTCTTCCCATTTTTTGATCATTTCAGGAATGAGTTCCGGTGGATGTTGGAGATCGCCATCCATTGAGATGACAGCGTTTCCGTGGGCATTGTCCATTCCTGCTTTTACGGCAGGTTGGTGTCCAAAATTTCTTGAAAATTCGATGAATTTTACTTCATCAAACTGCTGGGAAAGTTCTTCTAATTTTTGCTGTGTATTGTCTCTGCTGCCGTCATTTACAAATATAATTTCAAAATCATAATGGCGCAATCCTTCGAAAACTTCTTTGATTTTCTGATGGATCATGGCAACGTTTCCTTCTTCGTTGTAGGCGGGAATTACGATGGAAATTTTTTTCATATTTATCTTAATTCAAGCTGTAATTTTTTTCAAAATCTTTAGTTAAAAGTTCATATACAACCCTCAACCAAACTACAATGCAAGGTACAGCTTTTAAAGAATATTTGATGATATAATCATTTTTCACACTTTTCGGGAATAAATCTGAACTTGAAAAACATGTGAAAATAATAACAAAAACTAATAATCCTATGGTAAAAGGTGTTCTTTCTTTTTGAAGGAAAAACCAAAGCATTACACCCGTTACAGCAATAATATACGTTGGAGATTCAGAACTTGAACTGAACAATACCAAAAACAGTAATGTTGAAGCTAAGATCATCAATTGGAAAGCATAATTTTTATATTGTTTAATTCTGATATAAGGTGCTGCAAATAAGGGTAATCCTACGGCTAAAAATACCAGATTAGAAATAGAAGCGTCTCCTAAAATTCTTCTGAAAAACCCCATCAATGAAATGTCCTGCATGTTTCCTAATACCTGATTCTCACTGTTTTTTTCAACAATTGAATGGAACCAATCTGCATAACTTTGAATCACAAACTGCGGACTGGAATACGCCATCGGAAGCACAAAAAATATTACTGCAATCACTAATCCTGAAAGAATAAATTTAATCTTATTTTTAATAAAGAAAAATTGGCTAAGACCAACAATTCCGTAGATTTTAACGAAAATTCCGATTAAAATTGCTGTTACAGATTTCACCTCTTTTCTTTCGTAAATATAGGTTGCAGATAATAATAAAAGCCCTGTTAAAGCCACATTAAACTGTAAACTTAACGCTGCCGTTATATATTCCTGCAAACAAAGTAATGCGAAAATTGCCTTTTTAGAATCTGAAAAAGGTAATTTATAGATCGCATAGACGAAAATGAAAGTATTAGCCAAATTCCAAAGAGAAATTCCCAGCCAATCGGGCATCATTGCAAATGGAGCAATTAATGCACTAAAAAATATTCCGTAATGATTTAAATCAAAATAAAGATCAGGGTAATGGATAAACAGGTTTTTCTGATGAATAGTATTAAAAAATACATTTTTAAAGATCAGATAATTATTGATCGCATAATCTCCTCTGAAATATTTGGAAATCGCCGTAACAACCGATATAATAAGATAAACCCCAAATATATATTTAGGGTTTAGCAATATTTTAAGAAATTTTTCTTTCAAAATTGGGTGGTATTAGTGTAAAGAATTAATCTTAAACCGCTACATTATTTTCTCTCAATGCATCATTAAGAGACGTTTTTTTATCTGTAGATTCTTTTCTCTGACCAATGATCAAAGCACAAGGAACCTGATATTCTCCAGCCGGGTATTGTCTTGTATAACTTCCAGGAATCACTACTGAACGAGCAGGAACTCTTCCCTTGATCTCGATAGGCTCAGGACCTGTTACATCGATAATTTTAGTAGATGCAGTAAGAACAACATTTGCGCCTAAAACTGCTTCTTTTTCTACGTGAACACCTTCTACAACGATGCATCTTGATCCGATAAAACAATCATCTTCAATAATAACCGGAGCAGCCTGAAGAGGCTCTAGAACACCACCGATACCTACACCACCACTTAAGTGAACGTTTTTACCGATCTGTGCACAGCTTCCTACCGTAGCCCAAGTATCAACCATTGTTCCTGAGTCTACATAAGCCCCAATATTAACATAAGAAGGCATCAAAATAACTCCTGAAGCAATGAAAGAACCTTCTCTCGCGATCGCATGAGGTACAACTCTTACTCCTTTTGCAGCATAATTTCTTTTCAAAGGAATTTTGTCATGAAATTCAAACGGACCTACCTCGATAGTCTCCATTGTTTGAATCGGGAAATACATTACAACAGCTTTTTTTACCCATTCATTTACCTGCCATCCGTTTTCTGTAGGTTCAGCAACACGAAGTTCTCCAGAATCTAATAAAGAAACAACCTCTCTTATTGCCTTTTTGCTATCTTCATTTTGTAGTAAATCTCTATTATCCCAAATGTTTTCAATTGTTTGTTGTAACGACATATTTCTAGTTTAAATTAATTTGAATAATTATACGAGCCCAAAGATACAAAAAAGTTCAGGAAAACCTTTTTATTGCAAGATTTGATTAAGTGCAAAATTTTTATAAAGCAAAGAAAAGTCTTTGTCATTTCTGAGAAATTTAAACATGATTTTTATAGATAAGATTTCTGCGGAATAGCAAACTGTATGTGAATTTTTTTCTAACTAAAGAACTCTTTGAGCGTGGAGATAAGCTTTGTTCCAGTATTTTTCGTTTAATGAAGAAATAATAACGCCTTTTGATGTTGAAGCATGAATAAATTTCACTTCACCATCTGTATTGATATCGTGAACAATTCCTACATGAGAAACTCTGCTTCCGCCAGCTGTTGCGAAGAACAAAAGATCGCCGGGTTTTACTTCCGTGATGTCGATTTTTTTACCTGCTTCCGCCTGATCGGTTGACCTGCGTGGAAGACTGAAATCATTTTCCTCAAACACTTTTACGGTAAATCCGGAACAATCGAAACCTGAAGAAGTATTTCCGCCAAATTTATAAGGTGTTCCGATATATTTTTCAGCATCTTTTAAAACGCTGTTGATGGTTTTTGGAACTTTTCCGTCGAATTTTGAGTCTAGTTTTCTGAGATTTTCAGATTTAACAACAGTTTTATTTGTATTTTTTTTAGTTGCAACACTTTTTGAGCTTCCGCAAGAAATAATAAGTGAGGATGTAATCAGCAAAACAGATAACTGCTTTATTCTAAAGTTATTTTCAAATATTCCCATTTTCATATTCGTCTGATTTTTAACATTGTAACTAATTATTTACAAATATACATTTTATATTTAAATTATAATTAAACTATACTAGAACTATACTATAAATATATGTTAAAATTTTGTATTTGATTATTAATCATTATATTTGAGACTTAAACACAAACGACACAAATATTTTCACTAATTACACGAATCGCTTTTGTTATTTCTGTGAAACATCTGTATTATGTTTGTTTATCAATGAATTATGGCGACATATGAAAGTTTAATTAAAATTAATGGCGCAGTCGGCGACCTCGTTTTTTATACTTTGAATGGCAAAAATGTTGTTCGAAAAAAAAGTGGGTTTAATAAAACTGCTTTTAAGAAAAGTCCTGCCTATGAAAAAGTTCGACAAAATAGCTCGGAATTCGGCCATTGTTCTAAAGTTGGGAAAATCATCAGACAAGTTTTAGATGAATATATTAAACAAGCGGATGAGCCTCTACTCTATCAAAAGTTTGCTAAATTAATGACAGAAGTTAAAGATTTGGACGAAATTTCAGAAAGAGGAAAAAGAACCGTCGAAAGAGGAATTATAACAGAAAAAGGAAAGCTTCTTCTTCGGAAATTTCAATTCGGAAATAAAAATAATTTTGATGGTGAAAATTCTGTTTCCTTAGATTTATTAAACGAAAAATTATATTTAAACAATACATTTTCAGCGAATGAAGCTGTTTTAATTAGTTTAAAAATTGATTTCGGAAATTATTTAACACAACATTTTGAAGAGAAAATTTTAGTTGGAGAAAAAGAAAAAATATCTTTTACCAAACAATTTTCTAATGATGATTTAATTCTTTATTTTATTGTTTTAAAAAAGAATGAGGAAATTCTTAATATGGGATTTGTGTAATAATATCTAAAGACAGCACTGATAAATTGACAGTTAAATAATTTTCTTTTGCCATTTCATTCAACGAAGCTTTAAAAAAAATGATTATTAGATAGCTAATATGGTAACTTATTAAATAAAATTTAATAAAGTATTTGTATATGTGGTTTAAATACTTACTTTTGTACCGCTTCGAAAAGAACGAGGGGAATTAGCTCATCTGGCTAGAGCGTTAGACTGGCAGTCTAAAGGTGACGGGTTCGATCCCCGTATTCTCCACTTGATAGTCAAAGAGTTGCATTGTTTTAAACTTGCAACTCTTTTTTGTTTGCACAAAATTTGCACAAAAACTCTTTGTTTTTATATTTGTATATTAAGCTTTAAAATAATGTCCTCCACTCGAATAATAATCATACATTAGACTTCTTGCCGTAGTTTCCCAATCAATATAAATGTAATTTGGCAAACTCTCAGGAATACTTTCTTCTAACATATATTGTGCAAATGTTTCATCATCTGAATACTCACCAATATAATTATTTATTACACTGTCATAAAGACTGTTAAAATCCATTTTTCCAATGCAATCAACATAAGCTTCAAAAACTTCAAGATCATAGCTAGAATCATTGATTTGTTCTATTATTTCGTATATATCTTTGGAAATATAACTTTCTCCGATTAATCCGAGTTTGTCAAACAAATCACAGTATTCATAATCCTGAAACATAAACTCTGGATCTTCTTCATCATTATGAAGTTCTTTCATAGCTTTAAATAGTTCGTCATAGTCTGAATAATAAGAAAGATTAAGCCATTCACCATAAAGGCATCCGTTGTTGTACTTAGCGTACGTGCCACAATAGATACTAGCAGTATCGAGACAATTTTGTAAATTTGCCATGTTGATAAGTTTTAGTGTAATTAAAATTTATTGATATTGCCTATTGTGTTCGTTGCACTTTAGGCATTTTTTATATATTATTGTGAGAATCTATGTAGAAAAAAGAACTTGAAACAGTTCTTTGACATATTAGTAAACTCAATATTCATGCCAATTGACAGAGATTTTAACTTTAAAATTAAAGTTTTAAAATATTTTTAAGCATAAACCGCCACCAACAAAAACTGTCAAAAAAAAACATCAATAAAAGATATAGTTTGAAGAGTATCATAAATAGAAAATGTAAGTGGAAAATAAAATCATATCCACAAAAACCAAATAAAACAAAATCTACTTTTGAGAAAAGGTAAGACAGTTTGGGCGGGGGAGGTAAAAAAGTTCGTCTGACACCCGTCATTCTATTCTTAGTCACGCCTGTCTGTACACTCATTATATATTTTTTTGGTGTCAAATTGTCGTAAAATCTTCTATAAAGGATTTTGAATTTTTGGAAGAGAGTTGGTGGGGGTACTTTTGTGAGTGGGGGGTTACCGTTGTCTTTTTTCACCCAAATAATAATGTAGTGTAGTTTCTTTACAGTTATTTTGGCAGATGATATCTAAAAACAATCTATTCATTAGAATGAATACAGCTTTTTTTGTAAATTACAAAACCTTTTATTGTAAAAATCACAAAAATAAATCCTAGATAATTGTACACAAAAACTTTTAATTCTACAGGTGTTGACCTGATAAAAATTTCATTTATTTGCGATGAGTGTAATCATCCATTTGAAAGCAATAAACTTGGTATTTTTAAACAAATATTTATACCTAATAACGAAACATATATTAGCCCTTCAATTGTTTCCTCACACAGATGCAACAAATGCGACAAAGAGTTTATTGTAACATTTTAAATAATCAATCTCAAACATCTATAAATATTGAGAATTTAAATGAAAATTCAGAAGTTATTTTAACTGATTTCACTTTAGAAGAACAGATAATTGAAGACCAAATTGATACTTTTCTATATGACACAAATAGAATGAAAATATTTAGAAGGGAAATTGATAAATTAAGACAACTTTTAAATATACCTATAGAAAATACTGATATTGGTAAAACGTTATTAAAACAAATCTATACCAGCTCAATTACTTGTATGGAAGATTATTTATCTACAACTCTTATACAGGAAGTTCTAAACGATAAAGAAGCTTTTAAAAAGTTTGTTATTGAAGACAAAGAATTATCAAAGCGTTCATTTAATCTTTCTCAAATATTCGATACTTATGAGAAATTAGAAAAATTGGTAAAAGAAAGATTATTAAGTATTCAATTTCACAATATAGCTTTTGTAAGGTCACTGTACAAAATAGTTTTTAATTATAAGTTTCCCGAAATAGCTGAAATAGCCAAAATTGTTAACAACAGGCATGATTATGTTCATAGAAATGGTCGTGATAAAGAAGGTAATGAAGTTGTTATAGATAGAAAAACCGTTAGCGAAGCAATTAATACAGTGGAAAAGTTTATCGAGGATATAGACGGGTTCGTAAGTCTATTATAATAAACGAACTTCTATGGTTTTTTTTTAATGATTCTATGTATTGAAAGATCTCTAAAAGTTCCTCATTACAATCACATCCTAATAAGTGTATTCTTGTATAGTATTTTAGTGGGAGCAAATTATCATTATTGAGGAGGTGAGGTAAAATATACCAATTAATAATTTCAAAACAAATATAATATTATAAATTACAAGTTTATAGAATTCACTTACCTACCAACAGTCAACAAAATTTTAAAAGTAAATCCTAATTGGTAAAATTCTCAACATTTTTTTTTCCAGACACTCAATAATAAAGCCCCACTATATTACATGTGAGGCTTTAAATTTTTATTCCAGATCTGATCAAATTCTGTTTAGTAATAAAATCTGATAGTTCTAAATTATTAGTAGTATGTAGATTGATATGTAATAAGTATAGAATAATAGAATATATACCTTTACGTTGCAAATTATTTGTTAAGCCCTTTATTCATAGTATTTTTGAAATATTATGATCAAGTCAGAAAAGATCAACTGGACAGATAGGTCAACACGATTTTAAAAGTAAACCCCATCTAATTTGAAAATATATCACATTTGAATTTTTATCTTCTTAAAGTCTTCCTTTTGGGGTGGTTTTTTTATTGTAGAGTTTCAATTCTTTATCAATTTAAAAGTTAAAATAACTACATTTGCTCAGCATTAGACAACATCAATACACAATGAAAAAATACATTTTAATATTAATTTCCTTATTGCTGGTAAGCTGTAATTTTAATCAGATTTATAAAAATAGAGAAGAAGATAAAAAAGATGCCGAAAAAATAACTAAAGAATTCTATTTCTTGTTAAAAAGTAATAGTCGAGAAAAAGCTTTTAAATTATTCAGTAATAAATTTTTTCAAGTAACAAATAAGCAACAGTTGAATCAAATGATTGATTGGACTAATAAACAAGGAGGTAATTTTTCTAATTTTACTTTAGCTAGTTGGGAAACATTTATAGTCAAAGGCTCTTATCCAAAAGCAGACTATTCTCTCATTTATTATGTTAAAAGAGATTCAATAAATACACAAGAGATTTTTTCTTTACAAAAAGAAGATGATATTATCAAAATTGTAGGTTATAAAATCAATTTAGATATCAAATAAAATCCCCCTTTTTAATTTAGGGGGATTGTTATTATTTATCAGTATTGTAACTCTTGTATAATTTATATTTACCGTTTTCTATTCTATAAATATCAAACTTCCCTGTATTTTGTTTTTTTGACAAAGAATCACCAATTTTCAAAGTATCTCTTTTGGTATCTGTGGTTGTTATACAATATTCATCTGCATAATAAAATTGTAATGACTTATTTTCATAGTTTTTTATATTTATAATTTTAGATTGAATTTTATTCTTATAAAAATAATTACTATTCTCATAGACAAATTTATAGAGATAGAAATAACTAAACGAAATAATGACTAAGATAGTAGCAATAAAGCGATAATATTTAATTACTCTCATAAATTATTATTTAATTTGGAAAATAGGTTTTACAACAGGAGTATACTGATAAGTTGCTTGTGCATTAACAACTGTTAAAGGACTACCTTGTATACCAACACCGATTTGTCCTCCTACATTTATAAAGCCACCTCCTTTAATAGGATTTTTAATATCTAAAGGTGCATAGCTTCCACTTAAAGAAGCATCAGCTAGAATTCCTATCCCTACAGAACCTCCAATAGCATGTCCTTGTAGCATACTACTTGTAATATTTCTAGAATCTCCAGTATATCTTCCTCCACTGAAACTAATTCCAGCATTGCCTTCTATACCATCCCCAATTGACCCACCAACTGATGGTGTAAAATATAACCCTGGCTCTCCTCGTGTAAGTAATGTAAAATTAACTGGTGTAGTTGATACTCCTAAAAATGCTGCAACACTAGACGACAAACCAACAGTATAAGAATCATTAACAAAATTTCTTGCAAGTCTACCATGCCATCCTCCAGCTAAATTTGATTCCGCCCCAGATATAGCATCTCTAAACCAATTCGACATTCCAAGAAGACCTGTTGATCCATTACTTCCATCAGTTGGTAAATAATGAGATTCTCCATTATAGCCTAAGTAAGTCATACCAGTATTTTCGGCATTACTATCTGTAATTTCGACATTTGGTTCAGCAGTTCCATCAGCACGAAAGTCTGTATATCCTCCTTTTTGATACGCTGCATCTCCCTCTTGCATTCCTTGTACAAATTGCCATTGATTATCCTTTAATCCCCAACCTAAACCTTCTCTTCCATCAGGATCAATAAAATTTATAGGATTATTAAGTGCATAAGTATAAGGAGTAAAACGTCTAGACTTCTCTGCCAGTGGATCAATTACGCCCCATCTTCCCAAGTCAGGCATATACATCCTTGCACCATAATCATACATTCCAGACTCTTGTAACTCCTTGCCATTATACTTATAATTTTCATAACCTCCTAACATTCCTTTCAATCCTCCAATATGGTTTAATCCAAATGGATAATAATTGTTGGTATCTGTAACTTCAAGAGCGCCTGTGCTATTTTTTGCATAGCTCACCCTTGCATTTCCTAAGTGATCTCTATATTGGTAAATGTAACGGTTTTCCGTGAAACTGTAAAATCCTTCTGAGGTAGGTACAAAATTAAGCACCCACTGTGGTGGAAGTGTTGGGAATATAGGATCCAGAGTAACTCCTTTGAATGCTTGCTGTTCATAAGCCACCTCTGTTCTGCACCATGCACAAGGTTCTACTGTCTCTTTAAAGCTATATTGGAAACCATCTAAATAATCTGTAATATTATTTGTAGTAGATTGACCTCTTCCTCCCCCAGATGTGTACGTTTTACGGACTTTTGTTCCATCAGCACGATATAAATAATTTAAACCAAAGCTTACAGAATTCCCCAATAGATCATTCTGAGTGATCGAATATGAATCTGGCAAGCTCAAATGATTATAAGCAATACCTTGAATACCTTTATCTTTCATATTGGTCATGCTTCCATTCAGATCATAATCAATCAAATTATTTCCTCCTTCATAGCCTGTACTATTTGATTGATTTTCAATAACCCTGTCTAAACGGTTCCCTGTGTACTGGTAATCAAGATCATCTACCAGAGTAGAAGTTATTCCTGAGACAGGAGTCGCTTTTCGTTTGAGATTACTTATGTTCCCATTCAGGTCATAGGTAAGATATTCATCAAAATTACCATTTTGAGGATTTACTGTACCAGGTTCTGCGTAGAATCCATTTTTTAATCTATTTTGATTATCATATTCGTAGCTATATCTTTTTAAGACATCTTCTGAAGAGTTTTTCCAATCAATTTCTGCAATGTTCCCATTATATTTACCTGTTGAATTATTTGTAAAAATAGGATTTGTATATCTCATTTCATACCCAAACAATTTCCCATTCAGATCAGCAGGATTATTGATCTTCGTCATCCAGCCACGAATATTATAAGTGTAATCAATACTTTGTAAAGGACTTGAAGCAACTATTCCTCCAACTTTTTTGTTTTTGAGTTGTGAAAGTTCATTATATTCATTTTGAACTAAGATTTCTTCCGTATTGTTGTCTACTTTATGTTTTTGAACAAGTAACCTATTTTGATGATCATATTCAAATGTTTGAGTAATTACCTTTTCAGTATCAGAATCTAATCTTTTGTGGCGGGTTATTGCCTGCTTTGTAACTCCCGCAAAATCAAGTTCAGATTTTGTTTCCGTAAATCCTCCCAAATGATTGATAGAATAGCTTTCAACCACTCTTCCTCTGGTGTCGTAATAGGAGTAATTCTTTGTCCAGTTATCATCTTCGATGTTTTTAACCAAGCTCATCACAGGAAGTCCTTTTGTACTTACAGTTGAGTTTGAAGTATCCTGCGGTAAAACATCCTGTCCCAAAACCTGTGCAGGAATCGCTGGTGATCCTGTCGGATAAGTATCATAATAATTAACTGTCAAAGCTGTATCGAAATACGGGAAACTATCATTGGAATAGTAGATCTGCATTCCGTTTTTTGTAAATCCTGTAGCACTTCTATACTCGGTAAGAATAAGATTATTACCAATTGCAGTCTGCATATCGTTTCTGTCAGTCCCCGAAACACGTCCAGTTATAATCGGTCTTCCAAATTGGTCATATTTAGTAAAAAGCCACTTGTTGTCAGGTCTCATTACGGCATCTTGTGTAAAAATCAAACGATCCGCTTTGTCATACACCATATGCTCCCAGCCTTTGCCAGGTAATTTCTTCTCAACCAAACGGTTTCTGCCATCATATCGGTATATGTAGCATAATTCATCATGTTTGGTGGTGTTAGCAACAATATCTCCTCTGATACTTGCTAATGGTGGGATTACATAAGCTAATTGATTATATTCATTATAAACATAATTAGTATCAGCATATTCATCATTGGCAATTACTTTTCTTAATAATATAGTTTGTCCTTGTCCGTTTTTAAATTCTATAGTTTCGTTTCCATCTTCATCTTTTACAGAATTTTTGTACAATTGAGCATCGGTATACAACCAGTTTTCACCAAGAGTACTTTTTGTAGCTCCATTTTCCCAAATGGTTGATGTTGTAAACTTTCTTACTCTGTCTGCAACTGTATTGGCATCGTAGCTAAATTTCACAGGTTTGGTACTCCAATCAGTTCCAACCTGTATCTGTTGCTGGATTCTGTCTAATGGTGAGTTTTCTAAGATTTTTTCTGCATAGATTTTTTCTCCACCATAAATAGCTGAGGCATTACCTAGTGGTGTCGGAAAAATAGCTCCGTCTTGAGTTGAAGATTGCGGGATAGGTAAAAAGTCTTTCGCCTGTCTTCCAAATCCGTCATACTCGATATGATTTACAACATCTCTTCCTAATGGTGAAGCTTTTACATTCACTACCTGTTTAGGTCTTCCTAAGCCATCAAAATATTGAACTGTATGGATTTGCTTTGCCGTTGAACTACTTATTGCTACAGGTTCAAGATAAGTTCTGGTTTCAATATAATTTTCTGTGTTAGGTAAATTCTGTGCATGGGCTAAACTCGTGATAAGCAAAGCTCCGATTGGAATAATTATCTTTTTCATCGTGTGTTAGTTTTTGTAGTTGTATTTAAATTCTTTCAGGATTTTATACTCTAAGCTACCGTTGGCATTCTTGAATTCTTGTTTTATTTCTCCCAATCTGTTAGCTGTATCATAGAAATATACCTCCCTGATTCCTGACGGTGGAGTGATACTTCTTACTCCAATCAAAGGATCGTAAGTGTAGGTTGTCACCAGATAACCTTGCAAACTGTCTCTGAACGTTTTTAAAACAGATAAGAATGAATTTTCATCGTTGTTTCTGCCCGCTAAAACATCGGTGTCGGAAGCAGTGGAAATCGCTGATACTAAACTTTGTACCTGAGCATAAGTTGCCCCTTCTACTTTGGCAATAGGCTGAGTATTGTTGTAACCCCAGATAATTGCTACAGGAATACCGTTTTTTGTGGTGTATTGTTGCAAGTTTCCTTTTACATCATATTTATCATAAGTTACTTCGGTTCCCATTGAATTAGTTTTCAAATCGTAAGTCAATTCAGAGCTTGGAAAAATTGTAGATTGATTATCATACTTCACTTCCTGCTTAGTTAATACTTTACCATTTTTCTTCTTTTCAACTTCAACGTGGGTATCAAGAATATTAGCATTAATCAACTTTTGTATGGATTTATCCTTAGCATTTCTGTAATACTCTTCCATAATGTCACCACTTGAAATTGTTTTTTTGTAGATTAACCTAGCATCATCATAACTGAAAGTATTTTCTTCTTTTATATTACCTCCTGAGAAGAATTCTTCCTTACTATTGGAGCTTGTATTGTTAAAATATCTTAATAAATAATTTGAGGCAGTATAAATCTCCTTTAAATTCTCATATTGATAAGATGAAAATGCCTTTTGCACTTTAAGAGAATCTTTTACATGATAATCATATGTATAAGTTTCTTTCTTTATAGGCGTGATCACTCCTTCTTTATAATAATTTACAGAAAGTAATTTCCCTCTTCTGCCATCAAATGACTGTACATAAGAGCTGGGGAATTTTAAAAATTTAAGGAGGTTTTTAACACCCTGATCATTAAAATTGGTGTCAGATACCATAAATTTATCAGGATAATCACTAAAATTGCTGTATTTTTTCTCTACAGAACCTTTTCCAGTTACTTCTTCTACTATTCTCGAATACCCAACAACTGCACTTGTATTAAATCCAATACCTGGTGAAACATATGTTCTTGTTATATTAGAAGGAGTTGTAGTAAAATTAATCTGCCCTGAAGATATATTGTTTGCATTGAGATATTTATATTTAATCTCTTTACTAATACTATTTTGAGAATCATATAATTTCATATTACTGATTCTTGTACTTCCTAAAATATATTTTTCTCCTTCAT
Organism: Chryseobacterium sp. GW823-FHT05E08; assembly: GCF_058795655.1. Lineage (NCBI taxonomy): Bacteria > Pseudomonadati > Bacteroidota > Flavobacteriia > Flavobacteriales > Weeksellaceae > Chryseobacterium > Chryseobacterium sp. GW823-FHT05E08. Next base: position 717,354 of record NZ_JBXAHY010000001.1, read on the forward strand.
AGATAAAATCATCATTTTCATAGTTTAATTCTAAAGCTCCCCCCGAAGGATACACTACTCTTTGCAACAATCCTAATTTAGAAATATTGGAAGGAGTTTTATCTAATCCTGTAGGCTCAAAATATGCCTGTTTATTCACTAATTTAAATGGTAAGATATTATCATTAACCAAATCAGGATAAAAATAGGTTTTTGCTTTTGGAAAATAGTTCCATTCATATGGATGGAAATCAGTCTTTGAAAAGACAATATTAGAGTTGTTATTATTATAGTAACCTAAAAAATCAACTTTTGAAGAGTTTCTTGGCGGAAAATTATTAGTATCATAAGAAAAGTTATAATTCCCTAAAGAAGAGTCTTCAATTTTATCTAACCTTAGACGTTTACATTCATAATCACCTGCTGAACAATTACTTGAATTAAAGTACGAATATGTAAAATTGGCTTGCTTTATAACATTTCCATTTTTATTCTTTACCTGAATATTTGTGAGCCCATTCCCTGGATAATCTAATCTATTAAATGCATAAGCAAACTCAACTGTCTCTTGATCTGTTATAAGCCTTTTTAACCTTTTAGCAGCCAACTTAGATGTAGTAACTTTATTATATATCACAGGAGGAGTTTCAGAAATTGAGGAATTACTTCCTAAAGCATAATTAGATGCTACATTGTAGTTTCCAAAATTTAAATCTTCTAATGTATTAAGTGAGGGATGTTCATAATTATTTACATAACTTTCATATTCAAAATTGACTTCTCTACCTGAAACTGGATCTTTCATTTTGGTGAGATACCAGTTATTTACCTGATAAGCATCATGACTGAAAAAATCCTGAGGATATTCGGTTATTTTTCCTATTTCGTAATCATTAAAAGTATAGATATATCCATTTTCACCTACGATTTCAAATTTATCAACCTGATAAAAAACACTTGCTTTCCCACTACTTCCCCAGAATGTACTTTCATAGCCTCCACAAGTAGGTTTAATAGTTAAGATAAGGTTGTTATTAAGTTTAGCATTTGTAGAATTAAAAAAATTGGCTTTAAATTGGGTATCATTAATTCTCGTCAAATAAAATTTATCGTTAAATCCTGGTGCATTAATATAATAAAAATCAGGAGCTGAATCTACCATTCCATCGTCATTCCATTCAATTCGGGTATTTATACATAATTGTTGCCCAGTAATATTTGAATAGAATAATTGTTCTGGCCATGCTGTACACAAATATCCTTTAGATTGCCTATGCCATGACAACGATTGTGAAGGTTCAAAAGTAGAAGTTGTATAATAAGCATAGGTTTCTGTAAAATCATTCTGATCATTTACTTTAATCGTTAGATTTCCACCTGCGTTTAGATTCCAGCCCAACCCTACCGATGTAGCAATATCAGCTACTTTGTTTCCTTTTGTATTATATGATAGATCAATTGGTATTTTTATTTTTCCAAAATTAATATCATAAATAGGAACTGATATATTGGTTTTCCCGATATAATCAAGCTCAGAAAAGTCACTATACTTCATTAAACTTGATACTTCAGGAGAAGCAACATTATATAACTGCTTCTCTAGTAATGTTTGCTGTGATTTATATTCAGTATGTATAAAAAAAGAAAAAAGAATTATTAATTTATATTTATTTTTTTTCATTTGTGTTTACTTTTTTATGAGTTTAGCGTTGGCTGTTTTATTGGCATCAGTTTTAATCGTAATCAGATAAGCTCCCTGAATCAAATTCTGAGTATTAATCTTGGTAACTTTGTTTTTAGTTTTCAAACTTTGTAATTGTCGTCCAGACATATCATACAAAATAATATCAGCATCTTTGAAATCAAAACCAATTTCAACATAGGTGTAATCTGATACAGGATTAGGATAGATTTTAATGTCTTGTTTTACAATTAACTGATCAATTTGTTTGTCTCCAAGCTTAATGATTTTCCAGTTTTCTTTACCAAGCTCCTCAGCACTGGTTCCTGCTAAAATGATTGAACCGTCTCTGTTTAGTTTTATATCAGATAACCTTTCTTCTTTCTTATTTGATTGACCTTGGACGTGCTTTCTCCACTGCTCATTTCCATTTTGATCTAAATACAGCATCCAGAATTTCTCATCATCACTTTCAATTCTTCCCTCAGCTTGAGTATAACCTCCTAACAAAATTCCTTTTGAAGTTTTATCATCGGAATTGTGCAATACACTCATTCCCATCAAAATATCCCTATTTTTGAAATTGTATGACTTCTGCCAGATTTCATCTCCTTTTTCATTGAGTGAGATTAACCAAAGATCAGTTCCTTCTTCGATACCAACTGTTTTATTCCCTGAGTGCTCTGAACGGCTTTCACCTCCGATTAAAAATCCTTCCGATGTCAATGCCAATGTTCTTAAATGATCGTCACCTTTACCTCCGAAATTCTTTTCCCATTCAACCTTACCGTCCTTGTTAAGTTTGATAACCCAATAATCTCCTTCTCCGAAGTTTTCTGTCTTTTTTGAACCCCCTGTATTACTTCTGGAATAGATCCCTAATAAAGCACCACCGTCTCTAGTTGGAATCATCTTTTCAACCTCGTCTGATCCTTTTCCACCAAATATAGATTGTGACAGTTCTTTTCCGTTTTTGTCTAGTTTTATGATCAAAACATCTTTAGAACCGTAACCTTTTGTTGAGTTCTGAACGTTTCCAGCAACAAAGAATCCCTGATCAGTAGTTTGAATCACAGATCTTGCTTCTTCATCTGCATTGCTACCTAGGGTTTTTTGCCACAGTTCGTCCCCAAATTCGTTTAAACGAATCAACCATATGTCGCTTCCACCTTTAGAATCATCTTTTTTATCCAGACTTTTGCCTGAATAAGAAGTTGATGCTACTAAAAATCCACCATCTTGAGTTCCGACAGTTGCAGATAAAAAATCGTGGTTATTTCCTACGAAAAACTTTTCCCACACTTCCTCACCTTGCTGGTTAAGCTTAACCAAATGTAGGTCGTAGCCGTTGTTTTGTTTGTTTCCTGTAGAAAGTTTAGAAGCTTGAATACTACTTCCTGTAATAAGATACTGCTGATCAATTGTTGTGGTGACTTGCGACAAGAAATCCTGTGTATTGGATTTAATATCCTTTTGCCAAACTACTTCCTGAGAATACAATACAGCAGTTGTGCACACCATAAGTGCACTCATGTAAAGTTTTTTCATACTTGTGCTATTGTTAGTTTATATATGTTGTTGATATAACTGTGCATAGAAAATGCACTCGTTTTGAAGAGTAATTCTTTTTCATTTTTGTGTTTTCATTTAATTTTTTGCGAATTTAACATAATTTTCAATATCTATTGATTTATTTTTTTGTGTTTTTTATCACATCTCTTTGGTTTAATGTTCTATAGCAAAGATATGCTTGCAAAGCGACAGAACATGACGCATTAAATCTATTGATGCAATTATTTTGTAAAAAGTTGGAAATGTTTTATTTTTTTTATCAAATTGACAATCGTATTGTATGATAAGGCTTGTAACATATAAACCAATTGTAAATTATTTTATATCAGAGAAAGGTTTAATAACTCTTTTTTTAATAATTCTTCTAAAGGATTTTGAGGTTTGCTTGTTATTACTGTTTTTAAATCTCTTTCAGATAATTCAGCAAACTCAACGGTTTTTAATATTGAGAAAACAACATCTTTTAATCCTAACTTTCGGAGTGACATTCTGATTTCTTTATCAGTTGGAAACTGGCTGTCTGTTTGTTTTAAATGGATTTTGTGATTTTTCATATTATGTGATATATTTTGAATTTATTATTAATAGGTTGGCGGTGTTTGTCTCGTATATTTCTATGTTCTACCTTCCTATACATCCCTACGAATGTCTTGACAGTTTCCTCAATAGGGTTGACCAATGAATTAAAAAAAGTTGAAAATATATTTTTCATAACTATAACTTTTTATATCCATTAACAAAATCAACGTAATTATTTGAGGTATGAATTAAATGAAAATACCTTTGCACAAATCTATTCTTGTCCTTTATATAGTCACTATAACTAATTATTTCGTCCACCAATCCTGTGAGAGCCAATATAAATAATATGGGAAAAGCTGGAATAAGTAGAATACACCACCAGTATTTTTTTAAAATTGCTGTTGAAGGATTTTCGGGAATTGGTGGAAGGGTTCTTTTTAATTGCACATATTCATTCTCCGAAACTGGACTGTGGGGTTTTGTAAAATAATACCTGTATTGTTTTACTTTATGAATTGCCATAATTATATTATTATTTTACTTAGAAACTGTATCAAAAGGATTTTCTCCTGCACCCATAAAAACTGTTCCCATTCTTTTGTACTTCATTGGCTTTCCTGCAACACAAACTGAATACATTCCATTTCCCTTTTGTTCTGATATTCTTAAAAAGATTACATCCTTCTCGTTACAATCATTTTCTACAGCAATATGTTTTCTTAAATCTTCAATGGTAGCATCAGCACGTTTTAACCATGATTGGATTTTTTTATCTGGTTGAGGTTCTTGATAATTTTTAGGAAGATCACACTTATTGTCTTTTTCTGTCTGTTGGGCAAATGCCATTGCTGAAACTGTTATCAATAATGATGATAAAAACTTTTTCATATAATTAATTTTTGAATTTATGATTAGCTTTTCGGTAAACAGCTTTTCTGAAAAATAGAAAAGCAAGTGGTTCTCACTTGCTCTAGTTCTGAAGGCTCGGCAAAGCCTATGTTACATAGAAACAGGATAAGCCACTTGCCATATGACAAGTGTGCTGAACTGTTTGCATTTTGTAACATTTTAGAATTTTGCCGATTCACAGAACAAAAGCAAAAGTTTTTACACTTTTATTTTCCGATAAAATTTGAATTACAAATATATAAATTTTGATTCAATCTTTAGAAGTTATCAATATTTATTGTATTTTCTTCACCAAACCAAGCTATTGCAGTGTTTATAACAGATGGTTTCGGATTATGATAAAAAACAGCTAGTTTTTCTTTAGAACGAGTACAGCATACATAAAATATTTTTTCAGTTCTTTCTTTTATTTTAGGATAACTTGACAATTTCGATTTTGTTTTTGATCTTCCGTCAATCAAAGATTTATAGACTGTACCATCATCAAAAACATATTCAAAATTATAATTATTCCAACCTCCTCTATCTAATATTACAAGGACTTTTTCAAATTCTCTTCCTTTTGTTTTATGTTGGGTTGAGAAAGGAGTAAACCCTTTTAAATAATTATATAAATTAATGAATTCAGAATATTTAACTTTAGAAATTCTATTATAGACATATTGCTTATTGTGCATAAACTCGTATAGTTTATCGTCAGCATAAACCAATTTATATTCACTTGCTTTTTCAATTACATCACCAATCGTTTTTTCATCAGTTTTTGAAAGAGCTTCTATATGATCTTGTAATATTTTCTTGTCTTCAATTGAATTAATCTTATAATCTGTAATTTTCAAAAATTCATTATATCTCTTTTCGTTATAAAGCCTTATACAATTTTGGATTTTAAATAAATGTTTTAATAAATTATCTCTTTTTGTTCCTTTCTTATTTAAATCTTTTTCATTTTGTTTTTTATCGTCCGTAAGAATATCACTATTTAGATAAATTTTTCTAAACAAATTAAATTTATATGATTTAGCTTCGTTAAATAGATCAATATTTAAATTAATGAAGTCAGACATTTTACCACCATTAGGAAGTTGTCCAGATTTTTCTATTGCATCTCCAAAAGTGTCATTTTCATCAATTTGAATTTGTGGATTATTTTTTAAGAAAACATCAATAAGATATTTATATTCTAGTATTTGGTCATTGTTATAAATGTCCATTAAGGATCCAAATTCAGATTCTTTTGCTATAAGATTATGAGTTAGATTTAACTCTTTACACTTTAAATTACCGTCTTTATCCCTCTCATTAAAATCCCATTCTAAATATTTTCTAACTTTATCCAAATTATTTTCCGCAGAATATAAAAATCTAATTTCCCCTTCTTTAATTGTACCATCTTCATTCATATTTGGGGGAATAGGGTTCGTTTTTTCCAATTGCGGTAATTGCTCTAGACCATCATTTCTTACTTTATTAGCTAAATTAATTACATTAAGTGGACTTCTTCTATTTTCTAGCTTCTTAACTTCTTGAACCAAGTCACCTGCATTTTCTTTATACATATTTAAATCTCCAATACCGTCTTCATAAATAGATTGCATTGCATCTCCGAAAAAGCCTATTATATTTTTTTTTGAACCCTTTCTGAAATGATCTAGAAAAATCTTTATCACTAATTCGCTAGTATCCTGATACTCATCGATCAATATAAAATTAAATTTATCTTTGATTACATCACATAATTTTTCATAATTTTCAAATAAATATTCAGCTATTACTAATAGTTCATCATGTGAAATTATTCCTTTAGATAAATTTAGATTTTCCATATATCTAATACCTTCGGAAAACATTTCTACACTAGGGTTTTCTATATTTATTTTTTTCTGCAAAGGATTATTAGCTAGAGTAACTATTGCATATTTTAATTCATTTTGAAAATTTTTTATACAATCCCATAAGAAGTCGTGAATGGTTAAAACCTTTAAATTTTCATGATCTATACGCTCTTCAATTTCTTTAACAGCAGAATTTGTATATGTGATACAAGCAATTTTATGATCTGGAAACTTATCAATTATTCCAATTATACACTGCACTAATGTATACGTTTTTCCACTTCCTGCTCCCCCGCTTAATAAAAAATTATCTCCTTTTTCTATAAGATCAAAAATCTGATCTATTTCATTTTTTAATTCTCTTTCAACCATAATAAACCTTCTTTTATATATTCAGGAATTTCCCAATTAGAATAATCATCATTACTATGATATAAGATATCTAAAGCAAAATGAGTTTTCTTATTAATACATTCATTTGCTAAATCATAAGAATCTTTATTTTCATCATCAAAATGTCTAGGATTTTTAACTCCTTTAAAGCTATCTATTTTACTAGTAACTAAATTCTTATTTTGCGGTATAACTAAAAAAGAGTCTTCAAAGCTTCTTGCTGTATATCCATCATAATCAGTTTGATAAGTAATACATACAGTTCCATTTTCATTTTGAATCCATTTATCATCTGTTTTAATCAAACATTTATCTTTTAATGTAAGAGATTTTAATTCTTCGAGAGTTTTATTATTTAAGAAAAATCTAAGTGCGGGATTTGAATAATCTTCTCCCATTGCAACTCTGCAAGCTTCGTTAACAATAATTTCTTCATTCTTTTTATTTAGTTTTTTGATCTTATGTGTACTATCTAAATCTGTAAGAATAAGAGTTTTTACACCTATAAAATCTATAAAAAGTTCAAATATCTCAGAATAAGCTCCAACCTCGAGGATTGAAATATTTTGAGATAATAATGGGATTTTTTTTTCTTCTTTATCAGAGTGAGAGAACTGAATATCTATTTTCTTCATTATTGTTGGTAGAAGTATGCGCTCCGTATCTCCCTCTATTAAAATAGCTTTGTCAGCAAAAAAAATTTCAGCTCTACTTATAGTAAGGTATTGTTTAAGAAATTGATACTGTTTTCCAGTTTCATCATATAGATTTTTTAAATCCTTTAAATTTTTAGAAGTTATAGTATCTGTCTTTTTTAAATATTTAATTTCATCAAAATCACTATCCGCAACAATATGAGAAGAATGTGTAGAAATTACTGTCTGTAAACTACGGCAAATTTCAAATTCTATATTATCAATATTTTTAATTTTTTTTGATATTTTGTCTCCAACAATTGTTCTAATGTTTTTTATAAAAACATATTGCATTTGTGGGTGAGTATGTGCTTCTGGTTCTTCTATAAACAATAAATTAATATCTGCAGGAGCTTCTAATAAAGACCTTTGAAACTCATATTTTTTTATTTCAATTTCAAAGATCATACTTATAAGATTTAAGTATCCCAAACCATTATAGTGCTCTGGTAAATCTGACAGTTCATGTTTATAGTAAACATTTGTATTACCTTTTAAAAGTTCTCTAGACTGTAGTGTGGAAAGTACACTTAATACTGATTCATTTTCACGTATTCCACCTAGGCTTTTTATTTTCTCAATTATATCTTCAAAAAAGACTTTGTAAATTTTTGATAGTTCTTCATCAGTATTAATTATAGTATCATGAAAATCATCTATTTTCTTAGCTTCATTTTCATCATTTTCTTTTCTTTCGTATATCTTTGATGTTTGTAATGATAATGTTTTATCTGTTTCTTTATTAGTAACATCTCTTCTAGCTGAAATGTATTTAAAACTAATAAAATCAGATATTTTCAAGTCTTCAATTAATATATAATTATCCTCAATTATTTTTTGTGAAGTCTTGTCATAGAAAATTGATTTTTTCCTAGTTTCAAAATATTTTTGATAATTTAATTTGAAAAATTCCGAAAATCCTTTTACATTATATTTTCTAGGTGGCTCACAGGCTTTTGCCTCAGCTTTTTTGATATTTTCACGATGTTTGTATTGTGCGAGATCTTTCCTAATTCCTAAATAATTTTTATAACTTAAATAGTAATCAAATCCTAATACGATATAATTATTTGCGGGATCAAGATCTAACATTAATTTTTGAATGTTGATAAAACTATCAGTATTATTATACAATACTAATATTCTTAATGAAATACCATTGTAGCATTTTAGATATTCTTCTTCAGAAAGCTCTGTAGTATCTTCAATAAGAATTTGCAATTATTGTTTAAAGGACAAATTAAAATCTTCAATTGAAAAACTATTCTTATCACTTTGATTTAAAAACTTATCCAGAACTGTAAGAATAGAAGTTTTACCTGAGTTGTTTTTTCCTATAACTAACGAAATTTCATCTTCTAAGTCAATTTGAAAATCAGAAAGTATTCTAAAATTTTTAATAAAAAGTTTTTTTTATATTCATGGTTATTAATGTTTTAAACTTTTAAACTTTAGGAAGAATTTGAAATTCAATATTGGTTATGCTTATATTTTTATTTTTTTTCATTTCAGTATTTTTTAATTTTTTCGATTTGGAGTTATAATTATTTTATAATTTCCAATTTTTCTATTATTTGAGTGACAACCTTTTATAAGAAGGTATTTATCATTTTCATATACCATTTCATCAAATTTTGCCTTAAATACAGTTGGATACAAATCTGTATCAAGTGTACTTTCAATAAAAGTTACTACAACCCAATTAAATGTATCTGCAAAAGATATTATGACCTTCGTTTTAATATCTATACTATTTAAATATGTATTTATTGATATATCAGCGTTAAAAATTTCATGCTCTTCTAAGTTTTGTTCGCTAAGAAATTTATTAATTTCATCTATACTAGAATAAGGGTGCTTCATAATTCTGTTAAAATTTAATTTTACTTAATTCATATTTAATTCTATAGAGAAGATTATTTTTAAAAATTAAATCTAAAAGTTCACCTGATACGATTGTAGTTTCTTTAGATTTTGCAAGGTCAAAAATATTTTTAATTTTGGGATCACTCATATTATCAATATTTATAGCAATCAAATAATTAATCTCATCTAATTGTTTATCAAGATAGTTATCTAAACTTACTTTATCCAACATCTCAATTTCATTTTCTTTTTCGTAATTAAGCGATATTAATTGCTTCTTTAATTCTTCTAATGTGTAATTCATAGATTTTATAATTTTTTTATTTCGATTATTTTACTTCAAATAATCACTAAATTAAATAAATATCATTACAAATCAATTTCTAAATATGAGATACTTATATTTATGTCCTAACTTAGGTGAAGTAATATGGATTTATCTTTAAGTATTTGCAATATTTTGATATTGAAATAAGGCACATTTACTGAAGCTTAAAAATTAATTTTGTAGATATTTACATAAAAATATTAGTTTTATATACTAAATCTATGATCAACGTCTAATATTACTATTTAAACTAATAACTAACACACAATGAAAAAACATGATTTTGTACAAGGTTCTTTATTTGAAGAAGATTTTTTATTGAGAACATTGGGCAATTTAGGATCTCAACCTGACATTGCTTTAACTGAACTAGTTGCAAATGCGTGGGATGCAGGAGCAACTGAAGTCGATATTTTCTTGCCAGATGAGTATGGGCAGCCACTAATCATAAAAGATAATGGTACTGGATTAACTGCTGATGAATTCAAAGCTCGTTGGATGAAACTTGGGTACAACAGATTGAAAAATCAAGGAAAAAAAGTTGAATTTGCAAAGGGTATAGATCTAAAAAGGATTGCATATGGTCGAAACGGTGTTGGAAGACATGGATTACTATGTTTTAATGATGAATATAAAATAATCACTAATAAAGATGGCAAGGAATCGACATTTACTATTACTACAAAAGATGATACAGAGCCATTTATAATAAAAAAGGAACAATTTGCAAAATCAAGCTATTCTGGGACAAAATTGGAAGTAATTGTAAAAAAAAATATTCCCAAATCTTCTGAAATAAATGATATTATTTCCGCTAGATTTTTACATGATCCTAATTTTAAAATTTCTATAAATAAAAAAATAATTAATTTAGAAAATCATTCGGGCGTAGTTAAAACAATTCCAATTGAAATAGAGAAATGTAGTTTTATTATAAGTTTAATAGATACTAAAAAGTCAAGAAAAAATACGCTTTATCAAGGTGTGGCAATTTGGCAATCAGGTAGATTAATTGGTGAGCCATCATGGGCATTGGGAACAAATATTATTTTAGATGGGAGAACGCAGGAAGCAAAAAAATATTCTGTCATTATCCAAACAAATGATCTCGAAAGTTATATTAGAGAAGATTGGTCTGGCTTCAAAAAAAGTAGAGACTTAGATTTTATTTTTGAAAAACTATCAGAAGAAATAGGAATTATTTTTAACGAAATTGCAATAGAAAATGTTGAAGAAACAAAGAAAATTGTTAAGCAACACTATAATAAAGATTATGCATCTCTTACACCATTGGCAAAATATGAATTTAATGAAGCATTAGATCATATTACTAAAACAAACCCAACTGCTAAGCAAGAATCAATTAATCTTGCAATGGAAACATTGATTAATTTAGAGAATACAAGGAATGGTTCTGAATTGCTTCAAAAGATCTCCACACTTACAAGCGAAGATATAGATGGTTTGAATAAGCTTCTGGATAATTGGTCAATAAAAGATGCTTTAATTGTTTTAGATGAAATTGATAAAAGAATTTCTGTTATAGAATCCATAAGAAAATTATCATCCGACAAGACAGTTGATGAGCTTCATGTTTTACATCCACTAATTGCTAGTGCGAGATGGATATTTGGTCCTGAATACGACTCTCCAGAATATTCCTACAATAATCAGTTACATACTACAGTACAGAAAGTTTTTGGAAAGAAAATCGATAAGGATAATTTCAACAATAACAAAAAAAGACCAGATATCGTTGTAATGGGAAATTCCACCTTTTCAATAAATTGTATTAATGATTACGATACTGAAACAAGTATTTCAAATATCAAAAAAGTTTTAATTATAGAATTAAAAAGAGGAGGCTATAAACTCGGCAGAGAAGAAAAAAATCAAGCAGTAGGTTATGTAGAAGATTTTATGAACTGTGGTACTCTCCTTGGAAATCCTTACATAAATGCATTTTTAGTTGGCGAATCATTTTCAGAAAAGATACAACCAAATCATACCGTTTCAAACTCTAATAATGTTGAAATGGGTAAAGTTCAAATTTGTTTATTTTCTCAAATTGTTGACTCTTCTGAAAAAAGATTATTTAATCTTAGAGATAAACTTTCTGAACGATATTCAGAGTTTACAGAACAAGATATATTAAGTACTCAGAAAAAAATTGTAATCTAATAACTATACCCAAAAAAGCTAATAACCTGACATGAGCGTACAATTATCTGGAATAAAAGGATATGAATATCAATACAAAGTAACCGTACTAAAAGCATTACTGCTAAGAGACAGTAATATAGAAATGCATGTTGAAAAAGGCGGCACTGAAGATGCTGTAGTAGAAATCAAAAATGATGATGGTACTCAGCAGAGTATTGAAATACAAGTCAAAAGGGAAAGTGGGCTTTTAGAATTGCCTAAATTGATAGAATGGTTATGTCATTTTGAAGCACATAAAGATGATAATAATTTATTAAAAAAACTTATTGATTACGAAAACGTTAAAATCCTGTTTGTAACACATTCTAGATGTAGTGATGCTATTTTGTTTTTAAAAAAAGAGTATAGTCAAATCAATGAAACAGCACAATTTTCTATTTCCCAAGAGTTTGCTGATTTTTTCTTAGATGAACTTAAGAAAATAAGAATTGGAAAAACTCCACTAAAAAGAAGAAGAGAAGCTTTTTGTCGTACACAAGCATTACAACTTGATCGTCAAAAAATTAATGACCTATTAAAGAGATGTATTATCGTTGAAGAATTAACAGATGAAAGAGTCGATAAGGCAATATTGCAAATCTTAAATAATAACTGTCAAATAGCCCAATCAAAAGCCGAAGAAGTTTATTTAAAACTTTTGCAGATTGTAACAATGGGCAGAGATGAAGGATTTGATATTAGTGAAAGAATAAACAAAACTTTAGAATTAAATAAGATAGGTAGCCCCAATGTCGATCAATCTTACCAAACCCGCCCTGAGGAGGATGAATTAATATCAAAACTTAAAGAAGATTCTTTTTTATTGTTAACGGGTAGATCACAATGTGGTAAAACTCAATTAGCAAAAAAAATATCCGAGAGCTTTGTATTGAAAGGATATGATTTTTGCATAGAAAACGAAATTACTGAAGTAAAACAATTTTTACAAACCAATATTCACGATAATAAAATAGCTATTCTTTCAGATCCGTTTGGACATAGTGAACTTGTTGAAAGGCATGTAGAATTAGCAAAAAGGATTGATGAGTTATTAACAGAAAAACAAAGCCATCATTTATTGATAATTACCAATCGTTCTGAAATTCTTCTTGAAGCATTTAATACTCAATCTTTAGAAGATTGTTCTATAAATCAGAAAAAATGGTATGACATGACTTTAAGTGATGCTCATGTAATATCATCGTTTTGGAGAGCTATATCTCAAGAAAAATCTATACCACAAACTATCACAAGTATTGTTGATGCTGGCATATTAGAATCTGGAGATGAAGATCAACTACAAATTGGTCAATTAAGATATTTAGCAAATGAAGATATTCAAAAATTAGAAGGTAGGAATTTTTCAGATCTTGCTTATATAGCAAGAAGGGATTCAAGGGAAATCGCAAATCAGTTAAAGAGCGCAAATCCAGTATCTGCAAATTTATTATCAGTAATATCTATTTCTTCAACACCCGTTTATGGTATTAACATCGAAGATCTGGCTTATATTATGTCGGATGAAAAATTACTTCCTAGTATACAAGAAGAAGCTTATATAAAAGTTTTATCTTTTAATGATGAAGAGTCTGAGTTTCCGACATATTCTGAAAATTTTATATTAGATGAATCAATAACAAATGCTTTAGGATACTTGGAGGAAAGAAACTTTATCTCAGCTACAGATTCTGATCTACAAATATTTGCAACTACTCATTCCACTTTTCATGTCGCAGGACAAAATCTGTTTTTTGAAAATAGCACTATTTTATTGAAAAAAAAATTAGAATTATACAAAAAATGTATTTCTTGTCTTAATGATCAAACAGCCTATATTGCATCGAAGAATTTATACTTTATATACACTCAAATAAGTCCAAATTTTAAAACACAAATAATAGATTATGCCTTCTTAGGTTTAAGATCAATTTTTCCAGCAGTAGAGGACAACTCACTTCTATTTTTAACTAAGGTTGTTGAAGACTTATCTTTAGAGCAACAGGAAAGGTTATTTGAAGACATACAAAGAGGAGGAACTGATGATTATGAAATCGAATGGTATGAAGGTATCCCATTTAAAGGAAGTGAAGATGGCAATTTTGAAAATTTATTTTTCAAACTTCCTGATGATGATATCTCTATTATTTCAGAAAAACTATCAAATAGTGAATTCCCATCAAGTTATCAAATTTGGGGCTACATTAAAACAGTTAAGGGGGAAGATATTGATAAAAATTCATTCAAAATTTTACTTCAAGTAAAAGAAGCCTTTATAAGGGCTGAAATTATGCATAAAGTCCTCAAAAATACAGAAATTCTGGATAAGGATTTTACTGAATTTTTATTTCAGGATGAGCACCCAACTGTAATATTTAATTTAATCAGCTCTATAATTCAAAATTGGTTTAACTTTTCAGATGAACTGAAAAGCTTATTTAAAGATTTAATGATAAAATCATTCAACAAAACAGATGTCGCAATAAGAGCTTATGGAGTAATAGCAACCTTTTCTGTAGATTATGGTAGTGAATCAATTGTTGAATGGAAAGATTTTGATGAAGAGCAAACAATAGAATTATGGAATTTATGGGGGGAAATTTACCCGTATGTTGTCAATAGTATTCCTTTAAAAATTTACTTAAATGGTGCTAGGTTTATCTCAACAATATCTACTGCTATAAAATATATTGAGTTAGAAAATGGAATGGGAGTTTTCAACGCATGGTATAAAAGACTCGATTATCAAATTTCAGAAAATCAAATAATTGAAGAATATGAAATGTCCATAATGATTGATTTATTGAAATTAACTAATGATAATTTTGAAATAAGAGAAAATATCTTTACCGCTCTCATTAATTATAATAATACAAACTTTTTACTTTCAAACTTAAAATGGGCATTAGCTGGATGGAGATACTTAGTGGAATCGGAAAAACAACAAATTTCTGATTTACTAGAAATTGAAAGAGAAGATCTACGATGGATTCGAGCTGTAATCCTAACTTCAGAAACCCCACCAACAGAATTAGTTGGTAAGATTTTAGGTGATGGTGACTTTTTTAATAAAGATATAAGAGATTTTATATCTAAAATTCCTGAAAATTTACTACTTGATTGTTTAAATGTTTTTTGTGGTACTCCAAACACTTTATCGTCGTTAGCATTACATAATAACAACCATGATTTTTGGTTTAATGTAATGCAGAAAATTTTATTAAATGAAAGTAATTCAAGTTTTAAAATTTGTCTAGAGGATTTTTTAAGTGATGGTGTTAATGGTTCTACAGAAAAATGGGGGGATTGGAAAAATCTTTGGGAAACTATTTGTTCAACTAGCCAAAATAAAAATTATTTGTTCCAAAGATTATTATTTAATACTTCACGCTGTAGCTGTAACATAACAACTACAAAAAAGCTGTGGACAATTTTAATAGAGAATTATAAAAGCTCTGATGAATTAAGTGCTATTAAGGATTTAATCATCGAAAATATTGAAATTCTTCAACAGACAGGTCATAAAGAGGATATCTTCAAATTTTTTGATAAGGATTTCTTTAATGAAATTTTTCCAGACAATAAAGTTTATCAAGTTTTATGTACAATAAAAGACAATGAAGATTTAAGTGAAATTGGTTTACTTCATATAAAAAGGCATATAAAACATTGTAATACTCGGATTTTTATAACATTTGATTATGCTAAAAAGTTTTTAAATACTAGCAATCAATTTCATCAAGAAATTATAAGTATTTTAGAAATACAAGATAAAGAAAGATATAAAAAAGGCTCTGAAAATAAGAAAAAATTAGATATATATAATTATAAATTAGATAATTGGATAGGTGTTAATTAATTTACTTACAGTTATAACAAAAAAGGGGAAGTGTATTTTAGTGACAATACACAATTTTATAATTAATATTATGATTCCAGACAAATAAATTTTGGAGTAACTTATAATTTCGGAAATAATAAAGTTCGTGGAAATAGTAAGCAGATCAATTTTGATGAAAAAAATAGAGCTGCTAAATAATTTAATAAAAGACCATCTGATTTAGGTGGTCTTTTTATTTTATATTCAATTTTAGTTTATAATTCTCAATCATCCATTTTTTGAGTTGATATGGATATTTCTCCTCATGTCAGTCATTGGATAAACTATAGGGAAAACCCTTATTGTTTTTCAGGGAAAACCCTGTATTATTTTCTTATTTTTCAGTTAATTTTAATATAAAATTCTTTCAAATTACACAAAAGGGTAATTGATTAATAAAGTTTATACATTTAGTTTTGATTCAAATAATAAATCTAAAAAACATAAAATTCATTCATAGATTTTTTTGTTTCTTTTTTCAAAATTGAAAATTAAATTCTAAAAAAATCGCTTTTAACTGAAAGGCTATCAAATCAACTAATACTAAAAAAATGCAAAATGGTTAATTTAAAAAAAAATTTAAAATTCAACTTAGCTATACTATTCAGTATTTTATTGTGGACTAGCACTTATGGACAAGTTGTATGTGCTAAACATTGTATAGTTGGCTGTGAAAACGAATGTGAAACTGGTTATTTATACAATGGCAGAGAAAATACAACCATTGCTTCTAAGTCAAAGATATACATAACCATGAAAAACGATATGGTTTATATACAATCAAATTTTAAACCTGATAAATCATTTGAATACCCTATCAAACTCGCCACCCCCCCACAGGAAGGTTATAGTAATTTAGATAATTATTTAACAAATATTTATTTTTTTGGGAGAGAAACTCCACCATCATTGGATGAGGCAAATTCTATCTTTAATAACTTAA
The DNA here is from genome assembly GCF_058795655.1 of Chryseobacterium sp. GW823-FHT05E08. NCBI lineage: Bacteria > Pseudomonadati > Bacteroidota > Flavobacteriia > Flavobacteriales > Weeksellaceae > Chryseobacterium > Chryseobacterium sp. GW823-FHT05E08. The sequence continues at coordinate 734,156 of NZ_JBXAHY010000001.1, forward strand.
AAAAAAATATAGAAATTACTATAGAACCATCTGTGCTAAACGATAATAATTTTGGAAAATTAAATTTCAATAATTATAAAAATCTAAAAATAGCATGCCCCGATGGGACTTCCAGAGATGCAATTGAAATCATTAACAGAAAAAAAGGTACTCGAGAGTTTGTAATAAAATATAATAATAATATCTCTACAAGAATCAAAAATCAAAATTTAGATTTTATTTTTTCAAATTTAAAAAATAGAAAGTTTGATTCTAAAAAATTGAAAATAGTATCATTACTGGAAAATACTAATACTAAAGATTTAATCCGAGAAGAGTTTTCGACTCATGCTTTGGATGTGAATTATAGTATTGACGATTTTAAAAAAGTTTTATTAGAAAACAAAGGAAATAGAACAATAATATTAGGACATAATGAGAATGAGAAATTTTTAACACTTGATAAAAGTGGGAAAGTAATTTTTGAAATATCTATCGAAGAAATAACAAAGTTTCAAAAAGAAAATAATTTATCCCTATTACTTCTCTGTTGTAACTCGGGTTATAGCTCAAGTACTGGAGTATTAAATAAATTTAACTCAATTGACGTTTTAAGGAGATTAAAAATCGCAATTAAGAATGATAATATTGAATCGTTTCTAAATGACCTATCTCATGAAACTTTGGATTTTGTTTTAGATGATACATTTTTTATGGGAGAAAGTGAAATTAATGACAATGTTGTCAAAATTGATTTTGAAGTTTATAATACAAAACAGGATAGAACTCTTATCGAACCTTCGATAGGTAGAATAATTTTTCTTGAACCAATAACCTTAACTTCTGCAATTCCAATTATATCTGACAGTATTGTAATATCTCCAATTGTAGAACCAAACATTGGCGATGAAGATGAAGACAAAAACACCACTACATACGCAATCATTGGATTGATGACATTGGTATTAGCTTATTTTATTTTTAAACCGAAGAATAATGGATAGACAACCTTTAATAGACGAAATGGTTGCTTTTATTGAAAAACAGCAACCTGAAAAAATTGAAGAAATTAGAAATTCAAACCCTAATTTTAAAGAAATTTTAAAATTAGGAAGTGTACTTGGAGAATCTGATGATTCGGAAGAATTAAAAGTCAGAGCGAAAGTGTGCTTTACAGCTCTTGAAACAGTTGTTATGGCTTGTGATAAAACTTTACCAGATTTAAAAAATAGATTAAAAACGTCACAAAAACTGCAACTGTGGGGGCAAATTATAGCAACAATTAGTAGTGCATCTGTAATTACTACACTTGCAACAGATCATAAAAATATAACTTATATAGCTGGTGCATTAAGTTTAATTGGCACACTAGTTCCTCTGATTGTAGATTATCTAAGAAGAGGTATTGACACAACAAGACAATTGGATGAGAATTATATGGCATTAATAAAGATGAAACTAGAAGCTGAACAAAATATTAAAGAACTGAATTTTTTTATCATAAATAATTTTAATATTGATGGAATTAGTGAGGTTATAAATAGAAGTAACCAACTTTGTTCTGATATTTCTATCAGATTGGCAACATGATAAATGCTTTGATTCCGATTAAACTGTAATTGATATACTAATAAACTTATTAAATAGGATTCAAATATAATGTTGAAAAAAGCATTGACAAATTTGGTCAATGCTTATTCATTTTAAGCTACTTTTAAACACTCATCACTATTACACCATAATTCAGCTTTGAAGCTCGGCAAAACGCCCCCAGAATAGCTTAAAAAAAGCTCCTGCACCATAGATTCTAATACAGGAAACCAGCTTTGTGTAGTGCAGAAAGAATCATGTATTGTCCAAAGTGGCATATCAGGATTTATCTTTGTAATCTGTTTTGTAATAGTATCAATTACGCAATCAGATTCAACCTGTTGCAGAAGTCTAGGAAACAGTTTAAATGAATCTTTTTCATCAGAAGTAGTTTTAAAAATTTCGATACATTCACACAACAAAGGAAAATGTTGTTTAAATATCAGATATTCTTTTGATGGTCTTTTAAGCGGGGTGTAAAGAATCTGCAAGGTGAGTTTTTTCATCAAATCTCGTTTATTAGAAAACTCAAATATTTCTGCTAGACCTGTATTTGAATCATAAAATTTCTTTCTAAACAAGCCGTCATAATCAGGATGAATATCTGTAAAAAGTGGCATCAAGAATTCATAAAACTCACCCACTAAAACAGCTTTTTTTAATGATTTAAATTCCTCTTGAAAAGCCTTACTGGAGGTAGTTTCTTGTAATTTCTGCAACATAGTACCTATATTACTATTTATATACACTCTATTTATAATTTCTAAAATCTTACTATTATTCAAACTTTCCAATACTAAAACCATAAAATAGGGTTGTGAGTTCTTAATATCGAGACTTTGTATGTTTTCTCCATAATACGTTAGGTAGGGGCGGAATTTAGACGGCATATTCGTCAGGTTCGTATGCAGTCGATTATCTGACTCAGGTTTACGAGAAATACGGAAACATTGTTCTTTCAGCATTAATGCAGAGTACCAGTATTTGTATGCTTTAGCAATTACTGGATTTAGTCTGGTGTAACTTAAACTGTACTTATTATAACAAAATTCTGATTGTAAATCATAATTGAGACGGTCAAAATCGATAAACAAACCATCATCAAACCATTTAGAAAGATGCGGACAGTCTTCATTACTGACACTTTCTTTCAGTAGATTTTTAACCAGAAACTTATCCGTCATTTCAAAGATTGAAAAATCCAGACATTCTATACCCTCAAAATTGATAATTTCCCAATTGTATCGATAACTTGTGCAGAAACGACCTTTTGAATGATTTTTAGATTCCAGAATTTCGATTTGTTCAAAATAATCAAAATACTTATTATAATTAGAATCTTTCTTTTTTAAACGTCTGGAATCCATAGGGATAAATCCATTTTGATAAACTTTATCTTTTTTGTAGGCAGGAATACTGATGACTAAACTCAGAAAATACAGGGCATTATCCATTTTGAACTCTTTAAATGGTGGCTGTTCTTCGATTTTTTCCATCAGATAATTATAAATAATTGTTGGAACTACAACTTTCCAATTAAAATCTTCGTGATAAAATGATGTTATACTAGTTTTGTGTTTTGATTTTTTGTTTTGTTTGTATTTCATAATGATTCATTTAAAATAAGGGCATAGCGATAGCTTATACAGCTTGTTTGCTGTACTTTTTGAGGGTTTGTATTGTTTTAAAATTTTAGTTGATTTCTGGGCTGTTATTTGAGGTTCAAGCCCTAATGGATAAAAGTATTTGTTCTGGAAATGGAACTAATAAAGGGTAGTCTTTAACCTATGTCCAAACATAAACAAACTGTCACCTGATCGATTACATGATTTAGCTTTGAAATCATGTAAATATGAGAGTATTAGTTACTTTCTCTCCTTGAATAAAGAGTTTACTGCTTCTATTTCAATTTCAGATTTAGATTTGATTCTTCCTTTACAAATATAATCCATAATATCTTCTTTAAGATAAAAGCATTTATTATTTCTTTTACAGTACGAAATCTCTTTTCTTCTATTCATTGAGTACATTGTTCTTGGAGCAATATTCAATATTTCTGCTGTTTGCTCTAATGTAAAGATTGCTTCTTCATCTTTAGATTGAGTAAAATTGACTTTGAATTTTTCTAATTCGTCCTTAACTGTTGAATAATTTCTACTAATTCTTCAAAAATATTCTTCTTTAATGCTAAAAATAGTTCTTCCATATAGCAAGATTAAAGAGTTTTTGTTTAGTAAAAAAAAATATTAAAATTATTTTAATGTTAATTAGCTGAAAATATCTGTAAATACATAAAAAAAATGAGAAAATTGATGTTTTTTTTAATCCGTTTAAGTACCTAAATTTATTAAATGCTTTTACATAACCATTCAAGATGCAGTTTGATTAAACTCTCTGTAAATTGGTCATGATTTTTTGGTTCGGAAAGATTAAATGACATTTGATGAAAAAAAATCCTATTTTCTATTAAATTTTCTGTTTTTTCTTTGTTTTTCAACTTCTTTAATTGGCTTTTTATTGTAGAACACATATAATAGATAGGCTCAGATCTTTTGTGATTGATAGTTTCTCGTATAGCTTCAACTGTAGAGTGGGGTTTACAAATTATATAGTTTAATGCTAATACCCAATAATAAATTGGTAGTCTACTTCTATGCATGAGAGTATTTGATTTTAGAGAAGTTCTAAAATTGCATTTTTTGCATTCAAACGAAATTTTGTCTTTCTTCCAGTAATGTTCATCATATTTACAATTTTTGCAAATAATTTGATTTTCTTGCTTTATTTCTTTTAAAATCTTTATGCATAGTTCATCTGAAGAGAGGTTATTTATTATTGGTAATGTTATTAGCATTAGAAATTATATATTTTCTCGGTGATTTTTTGTTTATTCTCGTCCTCAATACTTCCAACGTAAGCCTGTGTTGTTCTTATATTGTTATGTCCTAAAAACTGTCTCAGTTCTTCAAGTGTAAGACTGGCATTGACCCCTAAAGTGGTAAAAGTATGTCTTGCCCAGTTTACAGAAATGTCAGATGTGATTTCGTTAGCTTTTGCGAGATTCTTTATATGCTGATTAATAAAACGAATAAAATTGTTAATCTTAGCCTTCTTTTGCTTTTCATCATCTGTATCTGAAACAATAGGAAATATAAGCTGATTTTTATTTTCAAAAGTAACTTTATATTTTTCAATCACTTCAAATAAAAAATCATTTATAAATACATCTATTGGAAACTGATTATCTCTTTTAGAAGATTTTGTTTTATTACGGATGAAGTAAAACTTTTTCAAATCAAAGTCAAAATCTTTATAACGTAATCGTGCAACATCATTTATATTCATTCCATTAGCGTAAAAACTGAAAAACCAAAAATCTTTTGCTTTTTGCTGTTCATTCGTTTTTGGTTCTGTTTCAAGTAATTTTCGTATATCTTTTTTAGTTAATGCTTTCTTAACTCTTGTGGAAGAGGGGATTTGATACCCGCTATTGAAAGGAGATGTCTTCTCGTAAATAGAATTTTCTTTAAGTGCCATGTTGTAAACGGCTCTTAAAGGTCTTAAATATGCTCCAACGGTTGAAATAGATTTATTTTCTTTTTCAAGATGTTTTTCAAATTTTTTTAACCATTCCTTTTTGATTGTCATAATATGAATATTATTAACATTCTCAGGATTTTTTTCATTAATAAATTTCCTAATTGCATTTAAACTACTTTGATAAAATTGAGCATTTCCAATTTGATCGTTTTTTTTCATTTCCTCTATTCTGTCATTATAAAAATCTATAAGATTTGTTTTATCATATCTATTTCCTGAATAATTTTTTTCAAAAACATCAAAATCAAAAGGAGTAATATTCTTGGCAATATCATTTGCCTTATTTTTGATCGCTTCCAAATAAATACTTTCTTCAATAAATCTCTTATTGACTTTTGGTTTATTTATTTCCTTATAATCTTCTTTACTATATGATTTTTTTATATCATATAATTTCGTCTTTTTCTCAATATTGCTATATACTCTTAATTTTACAGGGTATAAGCTGTTTTTAAGAACTCTTCGAGTGTCTAAATAAAAATCAATTCTATAATCCATATATCAAAAATATTTGTATTTTAGCGCAGTTGTAACATTCAGAAAACAAATGTACAAAAGGCTATTCGGGTTTTAATAAAATTTGCAAGAAATTTGCACAAAGAAATAGTCGATTTGCACAAAACAGAATGATAACAACGGGAGATTAAATTTCTAAAATTCCTTATTTTACAGTAGTTTAAACAATAAACGGGTAACAAACGGGTAATGGAAATATGGCACTATTTATGACTGGCAGTCTAAAGGTGACGGGTTCGATCCCCGTATTCTCCACAGATTTGATTATTTCATAAACGTATAAAAACTATGAAGAAACTTTTTTTACTCTTATTAACGGCTTTTATATTTATCGGATGTAGCTCTGATGATGATACTATTTACGATTTTATCGGAACATGGTCTGGGACTTATGAAGGAAGTGATAAAGGTGATTTTAATTTCGTTGTCGCTAGTGACGGGAAATTAACGGGCACTATGCATTCTACTGTAAAAGACGAAAATTATGTGATCACAGGAAGTGTAACTGATACAGGAGATCTAACAGGAGTAATAGGTACACCTTCAGACGGTGATTTTCATGGTACTTTAACAAGAGAAGATAAAAAAGGTACTGGAGGTTGGACAAATTCAGTTCCTACACCTGCAAGAGCCGGAACTTGGACTGGCGCGAAAAACAAGCAGTAAAATAATATTACAATATATAAAAGACTATCCGTTTGGGTAGTCTTTTTTTTGTTTGAAATCTCTAAGCCGTTTACTTAGCATTTTTCAATTCTAAGATTCTTTGTAAAAACGACTGAGCAGCAATTTTTTCCTCAGCTTCATTAATAGCTTTCAATAAATGATTCTCGTTATTTGATATTTCTCCTAATACTTTCGAGATAATTTCCCAAACCGGCTTCATTTTTTCTATTAATTCAAGACCTTTTGGAGCCAATTCGATTAAGCGTTTGCGTTCATCCGATTTATCTTTTTTAGATACAATCATTTTTTGTTTTTCAAGCTCTTTCAAAAGACTGATGGTTGAGGGATGTGTGTACCCTATTTCATTAGCAATTTCAACGACGCTGAGTACTTTTTTATGATGTAATGTAAAGATTACCGGAAACCATTTAGGCTCAAAATCGATCCCAAATTCTTTATAAACTAAAGCTCCATCTTTACGCAATTGCTCACTAAGACGTTGCAATCTCGTTGATAAGGCAAGAGTGCCGGATTCATTGATGACATTCATAAGTTGGATTTTAAATCAAGAAAACAAAATACATTATCGGCATTCATCACAGGGAATTTGGCAGGAAGTAATTCCTTATCGATGATCGTAAAATGATTTCGTTCGTAAAAACGCAATGCAGCTTTTAATATCGATACGGTTCCTAAATATACTTCATCTATTCCGTTTTCGCGACAGTATGAAATCAGAATTTCTAATAGTTTTTGGGCAATATTATGCTCCTTTCCTCTGAATTCTTTTTTCACAAACATCTTTCTGATCGCAGCAGCTTTATCGTCAAACTTTACCAAAGCTATTGTTCCGACCAACTCGCCATCGATAAAGGCTCCCCAGAAGCTTCCGCCATTGGCAAAATAAAAATCCTCTATCTGCATAAGATCCGGCTGATCATCTATTGTGATAGGAACATTAAATTCCTTTTGCTGAATATTCAGAACCAAATTTATAATTGATTTTGAATGTGTATTATTTACAGGACTGATTTCTAACATTGCATTTAATTTATGTACAAAACTACGTAGCTAACTACATATATGCAAATAAAATAAGCAATAATAATTTAATACTCTTTAAATGAGATGTTTAAGTTTTATTAAATTACTATTAATATTTTTTTATTTTAACAAATAAAAAGTTAAAAATGTTTATTTATCACTTTCAAGTTAAATTTTATACTTACTTAATTGTGTTAATATTTGAACAGTTATTATTAGAAATTTTAAATTAAATTTAAATAAACATGATATAATATCAATTTATTATCATTAAATCACTAATTAACTATTTAAAAATATTTACACTTACAAAGAAAAAAAAGAATAACATTCTATATTAGCATCATTATATTGAATAAAAATCATTAAATAACATTTATAATAGCATATATTAGTAAAGAAATGAATATAAAATTGTATTTTGTATATTTGTAATAAGTTTTATACGATATCATTTAAAATGATTGAATTATTATAAAAACAAAGCACCTTCACAGGCTTCAATTATTAGAAATGATAATTAACAATTAAAAATAGAAAAATGAAAAAAAGTTTAATGACAATTATTTTGGCAATGTCAATTTATGCTTACGCCCAAGTAGGGATTAACACAAACACGCCTATAGCTCAATTAGATGTTGTATCTAAAACTGCTGTTCCTGCGAATAAAGTTTTAAATATTCAAAACAGTAATGCTACTAATGCCAACAATCTCAGTATTTATGAAGACAGTAGAAGCTATGTGGGGAAACCAGACAGCGTTACTCCCAATGTAACGAATGATGCTTTAGTTAATATTTATGGAAGTACTAACCGATCAACTTTGAAATTGAATAATGCACCGTCTACAGAAAATCAGTCGGATGGAACAGCAAGACCGGGAGTAGATTACAATCACTTGACCCCTTTGTATGCTGACGTGAACGGAAACATTGTTAAAGCAGCCGATCCTTATGCTGCTATTGCTACTTCAGCAAATTTTGATGGTGTTTATAATGTCCCAAATACCACTGCCGGAGTAAAAATAGTAGATGCTTCACCGGTTGCATTAATAACATTTAAGTTTGCATCATCACTTACATTTGGGGTAGTTGCTACAGGAGCAAACATACTAGGAACAGTTAACTTTGGTGTAAATACAGGATTTTCATATTCTGATTTTGTTTCTGGCTCTGGTTCTGGATCCACACGTTATCCTGTTAGTATTGTGGTAGATAACCAAAATAGTGTAACATCTTTAGCTAGTTACAACCCTAGTCTTACAGTTGATTTTCCTGCAGCGAATTCGATTGATCTAGTATTCTTCTACCAAAACGGCGCTATATATGCTCGTAATACCGGTACTAGTGCTACTCCAATTGCTATTGCTATTATGCAATCAAAACGTTATAGATAAATAATTAATCTTAAAAATAAAAAACGTATGCAAATTTTGCATACGTTTTTTTTAATAAAAATATTTAGTAAATATTACTGCCATCCGCCTCCTAGAGCCTGATAAAGGTCTATTCCGGCTTTCATTTTACTGTATTCTGCGTTTGAGATATTCAATTCTGCGTTTAATGAATTTACGCTGGCATTCAATACTTCAAGATAGTTTGCCATACCGTAGTTCACCAATTCCTGAGAATAATCTACCGATTTTTTGTAAGCTGCCAATTCTTTTTCTTTTAAAGTAATAAAAGAATCCTGAACAGAGAAAACTCTTATCGCATCAGAAACTTCTTTTCCGGCTGTAAGAACAGTTTTTCTGAAGTTCAAATACGCTGTTTCTTTATTAGCTAAGCTTACTTCATAGTTGGTTCTGATCGTTCTCTTATTTAAAATAGGTTGAACTAAACCTCCAACAACACTCGCAAATAATGAATTCACACTGAATAAATGATCAATATCCAAAGACTGAATTCCTCCGCTTCCTGTAATTTTCAATGTAGGATAGAATTGAGCTTTTGCTGAATTTGTTAATTCAAATGCATTCATCAGACTGTATTCTGCTCTCATCACATCCGGGCGGTTTGCCAATAACTGAGCAGGATATCCTAATTTTAAATCGATTGGAATATTCTGTGTTTCCAACGTTGATCTTTCGATCGTGTGAGAAGGTTCTCCCATTAATAAGCTCATTGTATTCTCCAATAATTGGATCTGAGTATCAATATCAATCAATAAAGATTGTGCATTGAAAACAAGCGCTTCACTTTGCTGAACGGCAACTTCTGTTACAGTTCCCGATATTTTTAAAGCTTTGGTTGTTTCTAAATTTTTCTGACGAACGGCAATCGTTTCCGTAATGATTTTCTTCTGAGAATCATACGTCAACAACTGATAATACGCAGATGCAACAGAGGCTACCAAGTCACTTTTTACGGCTTTATGAGCTGCAACAGTTCCTAAATAAGTTGCTAACTGAGCTTTCTCCTGAGATTTTAATTTACCCCAAATATCAGCTTCCCAACCAACACTTGCTGTAATGTCAATTTGGTTGATGTATCTTCTGTCTCCAAATAACTGCCCCGTTTGGGTATTCAAAGACTGAGTCTGGAAAGAATATCCAGGACCAACACTTATTGTCGGTTCATAGGCTGCTTTACTTTGCTTTAAATAAGCCTCTGCAGAAGTAATACTCTGTAAGGCGATTCTTATATCTAAATTATTTTCTAAAGCTTTAGAAATATGTCCTTGAAGTATCGGATCGGTGAAAATTTCTTTCCAGGAAACATTCGCGATATTGGTACTGTCTTTAGGAAGCATATCTGTACGGAAAAGCTTTTCGTCTACAACACTTTTCGGTCTTTCATATTCTTTTCTCGCCATACAAGATGAAACGGCTGCAAGAATTGCGACTGAAAAAGTTATTCCTTTTATGATGTTTAATAAACTCTTCATTTTTTGTAATTAGAAGTTAGAAACTAGAGGTTAGAAGCTAGATTTAAAAACTAATTTCTAAAATCTAACCTCTAACTTCTCTAATTAAATTATTCTGCTAAATTGATTTCTTCTCTTTTAATTGGCTTCACTTTTTCTTGTAACGTTTGGAAAATCACATACAAAACAGGAATTACGAAAAGTCCTAAAATTGTACCTATTAATAATCCAATTGCAGCACCTGTTGCAATAGATCTGTTACCAACTGCTCCGATTCCGCTTGCTAAAACCAATGGTAATAGACCAAAGATAAAGGCAAATGAGGTCATCAAAATTGGTCTTAATCTCGCTTTTGCAGCATTGATGGCAGACATTACAATCGTTTCACCGTGATGTCTTCTCTGAACAGCAAATTCGATGATCAGGATGGCATTTTTCGCGAGCAATCCAACCAACATAATTAAGGCGATCTGGAAATAAATATTGTTTTCCAAGCCCATTACTTTTTGACCAAAATAAGCTCCCATTACCCCAAGAGGAAGAGAAATTACCACAACCAACGGAAGAATATAACTTTCATACTGAGCAGAAAGAATGAAGTAAACGAAGATTAAACTTAATCCAAAGATCAATAATGTCTGAGATCCTGAATTTAATTCTTCTCTTGTTAACCCCGTAAACTCTACATCGTAGTTTTGATTTAAAGTTTCCTTCGCTACATCCTGAACTGCCGTAATCGCATCCCCAGAACTGAATCCTGCGGAGTTGGCTCCAGTAATTTTAACAGAAGTAAACAAGTTATATCTGCTCACAGATTGTGGACCGTATGCTTTTTTCAGCGTTACGAACTGAGAAATTGGCGACATTACTCCGGAAGACGTTCTTACATACAATTCATTTAAGTTATTGATGTTTTGTCTGTTTTCAGGAAGTGCCTGAACCATTACTCTGAACTGTTTTCCGTATTTCGTAAAGTCAGCGGTATAAACTCCTCCGATATAGCCCTGCATTGTACTTAAAATCGTACTTACAGAAACTCCTACTTGTTTGGCCAAAGGAACATTAATGTCCATTTGATACTGAGGATATTTTGTGTTAAATGATGACTGAGCAAATTCAATCTCAGGTCTTTGCATCAATTTCCCGATAAATTCGTTTGTTTTATCATCAAGAGCGGAATAATCTCCACCTGATTTATCCAGCAATACCATTTCAAAACCGGCACTGTTACCAAAGCCCGGTACACTTGGCGGTTGGAAGAATACTACTTTTGCATCCGGAACTTTTCCTGAGATTCCGAATAATTTTTTAGTAATATCTTCAGAAGTCTGATTGTCTTTTTTTCTTTCGTCAAATGGTTTCAACTTAATGAAAGCCAAACCGTTATTACTTCCGTTTCCAGATAAGAAACCTCTACCTGTAGAAATCGTAACGTTTTGTACTCCTGGAACCTTCATTGCATTTGCCTGAAGTGTTTTCAAAGCATTGTACGTTCTTTCCATTGAAGCACCCGGAGGAAGCTGAACATCAGTAAAGATAATCCCTCTGTCTTCTGTTGGTACGAAACCTTTTTTCATCGTAGAACTTGCCCAGAATAAAATACCTCCTGTAACTGCAAAGATGATTAAGGTAACCCATTTATGTCTTAATAAGAACACAAATCCTCTTCCGTAACGATCTGTTGTCGTTTTGAAAGCAATATTAAATTTATAGAAAAACTTCTGTAAAAAGTTTAAATTCTTGTATTCTGCATGATGCGCATCGTGAGGTTTTAAGAATAATGAACATAAAACCGGACTCAATGTTAATGCATTAACTGCAGAAATAATGATCGCAATAATCAACGTAATACCAAACTGCTGATAGAAAACTCCCGTTGGGCCTGTAATAAATGTTACCGGAACGAATACCGCTGCCATTACCAATGTAATTGAAATAATAGCTCCTGTAATTTCGTCCATCGCTTCAACGGTTGCCTTTTTAGCATCGGAAATACCATGCTCCATCTTGGCGTGAACGGCCTCGACGACGACAATCGCGTCATCCACCACAATACCAATCGCTAGAACTAATGCGAATAAGGTTAAAAGGTTTAATGAATATCCAAATAAATTCAGGAAGAAGAACGCCCCTACAATAGATACCGGAACTGCAATCGCCGGAATCAACGTAGATCTGAAATCCTGTAAGAAAATATAAACCACGATAAATACCAAGATAAATGCTTCAATTAAGGTATGAACAACCTTTTCAATTGATGCATCCAAGAATTCGTTGGTATCAAAGTTAAATGTATATTTTACACCTTCAGGGAAGCTTCCTTCAGCTGATTTTAGGTAAGTTTTAATATTTTTAATGATCTCCTGAGCATTAGAACCCGGTGTCTGGAAAATACCCATACTGATCGATGGATTGTTTCCGTTTTCCCCGATTCCTGTGTAAGACTGTCCTGCCAATTCAACTTTAGCAACATCTTTCAACATCAAATTCTGTCCGTCAGGAAGTGCTTTAATGATGATATTATCGTATTGATCTTTTTCGTTGAATTTTCCGACATATTTAATGATATATTCAAAAGAACTTCCACTGTTTTGTCCGATAGAACCAGCCGCAGCTTCTCTACTCTGCTCGTTGATCGCTGTTGTAACATCATCCGGAGTTAATCCATAAGCCGCCATTTTTGCAGGATCCAACCAAACTCTCATTGAATAGTTTTTACCCCCAAAAACGTTGGCGTCACCTACTCCATTAATTCTTTTTAAATTTGGAATAACGTTGATATTCAGGAAGTTTTGAAGGTATACGTCATCTAAATCTTTATTTTCAGAATAGAAAGACATATACATCAAGGCACTCGTCTGTTGTTTCTGTGTTACAACCCCGGAACGCGTAACTTCACTTGGAAGCAACGGTGTCGCTCTGGTAACACGGTTTTGTACGTTTACCGCAGCAATATCCGGATCAATTCCTTGTTTAAAAAATACCTGAATTTGTGCTGAACCATCATTTCCAGCAGAAGAAGTAATGTAGTCCATTCCTTCCACCCCATTGATCTGCTCTTCCAAAGGTACTACAACACTTTTCATAACAGTTTCCGCGTTGGCTCCGGTATAGTTCGCTGAAACGCTTACTGTTGGAGGTGCAATATCGGGATACTGTGTGACTGGCAGGGAAATTAATCCCAAAACACCGAGAATCACAATCAAAATTGAGATTACGGTGGATAAAACCGGTCGGTTTATAAAATTTTTAATCATTTTAGAATTTCGGTTTTATAGATTGAACAAGGCTATCCATTTTTACTGGTTTTGGCTTCACGGCAGTTCCAGGTTTTAAACCTCCGATTCCTGCAGCAATAATAGTTTCGCCTTTATTTACGCCAGATTTTATTAAAGCCATATTTTCGATTCTGTCGATCACATTAATCACAACATTTCTCGCTGTGTCTCCTTTATCAACTTTATAAACGTAAACAATACCTTGTTGTTCGTAAGTTGCACTTTCAGGAACAACCAATACATTATCGTAAGCTTTTGGAAGTCTGATAGATCCACTATTCCCATTACTCAATAATTTCTGAGGGTTTGAGAATGCAACTCTAAACTGAATTGTTCCCGTTGTAGCATCAATTTGACCTGTAATCGCTTCAATTCTACCTTTTTCAGAATAAATACTTCCGTTTGCCAACTGTAATTCTACCATTGGAAGATTTTTAATCTTTTCTGGCAATGTAGCACCCGGAGATTTTTCTAAGAAATCAAAATATTCTTTTTCATTCATTGAGAAATAAGCGAATAATTCTGATGTATCTGAAATTGTTGTTAAAGCTGTTTGATCTGTAGGGCCAACTAAACTTCCTACTTTTAAAGGAAGCTTCCCGATAACTCCTGAAATAGGTGCACGAATGATAGAATATTCGATGTTTGCAGCTACTCCTTTATAATTTGCCGAAGCCTGTTGTTTTGCTGCCATTGACTGTTGCAACTGAGCTTTTGCCTGAGCTAAATTAGCCTGTGCAGTCTGCAACTGAACATCACTGATGATATTTTTAGCAACCAAAGGTTTTAATTTATTTACTTCAACCTGAGCTGCGTTTACGCCTGCCTGTGAAGCTGCGATTGTTGATTCAGCCGCGCCGATTCCTGCTTTTGCAGCAGCAGCGTTTTCTGTTAAGATATTGGTTTCAAGACGGAATAAAGGCTGTCCTTTTGTAACATATTGTCCTTCATCCACCAAAACCTGAGTGATATATCCTTGTATTTTCGCACGTACATCATTATTCACCCTACCCTGAATGGTAGCCGGAAATGTCTGATAACCTACGATATTTTTTACCTCCACATTCACTACAGGATATGGTTTTGCGCCATCCTGTTTTGGAGCTTCTTTTTTGCAGGCAGTGAGTGAAAATACCGCAATAGAAAGTATAACTAGCTTATTATTCATTTTATAGTTTATTAAGAGATTCTTGAATATTTATTATGTTTTTATCTAAAAGAGCTTTATAAGCTTCAATTTTTTCGTCGTAACCATCATCTTTAACTTTTTTAAACTTGTCTAAGTCATCCAGTAATTTTAATTCGTCCTTCATTTTTTGAACTATTTTTTCAAATCTTATTTTTTTGTACTCATCATTGATAAAAAAATATCTTTTTCGTTCATCCATTTTATTGTGATCTACAATAAGCTGTGAGCTCAGCAGTAAAGAAATACTCGTAGAAACAGAGCTTTTACTTGCAGAAAGCACTTCAACAAACTCATCAAATGTAATCCCCATCTTTTCATAATCGAAAAGAAGATAGGCGTAAATTTTTGAAGCTAACGGTGGTAAATTGAAAACGGTGCCATAGAATTTCACAGCATCCTGAAAAATTTTTTCGTCAATTTCTATACTCTTATGCATTGTATATAATTTGAAGCAAAAGTAGATAATTAGTTCAGAACTAAACGAACAAACTCAATAGAGTTTATAAATGAAGTATCTTTTAAAAATTCAATAAAGATTGATTTAACTTTTGGCTTAAATGATAATCTTCTCAAAAGCCTTCCTCATTCCACCTGAAAGAAAAACCTCTCCACAATAAGAATAACCTTGTTTTTCAAGGATTTTTAACATGGCAATATTATCATAATTCGTGTCTACTTTTACGCTTTGCACTCCATTTTCTTTGGTGAAAATTTCAATATGATCGAAAAGTTTTTTAGCCAATCCTTGTCCGGCAAACTTTTCATGAACAGCTACTCTGTGAACAACGACAAATTCTCCGTCACTCAGCCAAGCGCCTTCGATCGTGCTGTAAGCTGGTTCATCATTAAAAATAAGTGCTACATAAACGGCGATTTCTCCGTCAACCGTTAAAACAAAACCGAAGTTTTTTGCAATATCACTTTCTATGGTATCAAGATTGGGATAACCGTTCTGCCATTGTGTGCTTCCGTCTATTCTTCTTCTTTCAATTGCCTGTTGGATAATTTCCCAGATTAGATCTCTGTCTTCAATTTCTGCTTTCCTTAGTTTAATTTCTTGCGTCATGTTTATTTTAGTATTGAAAATTGAAATATTTTAAAAGTCTAGTTTATCTCCTGATCTTAGGCTGAAAAGCTCATGAAAACTACATCTATTGATTGTTTTTGAGAGCAGAAGTTAAATGCTAAACATACATTTTTGTGAAAATAATTATTTAATCCCTGAATATCAGATAATTTAATTAAATAAAATGATTAAATTTTGTTTAAATAAGAGTTTATAGAAACTATTTTTGAAATTGATCTGATGCTTTCTTTAAACGCAAAGATCGCAAAGTTTTTTCTGAATACTAATCGTTTTTAAGGCTCGCAAAGGCATTTCACTCAGCAAAGCGCGCTACAAATTACGAGTTACAAATAATCATAAATACTTATTTCTGCATTCAAAAAAGGAATAAAAAAAACCGAAAATTAATGTTAGTTAATTTTCGGTTCGAAGTAGTAAAATTTAAAATTATGAAATTGTTTTTTTATTGGTTTTCACTTTGTTGAAGATAAGCATCGATAATTTCAAATGCTTTGCTCTCCTGTTCCAAATCTACCATAACTTTTAACGATGTTGCTGTTGGCGTCGTTGTAAAAGTCAGATAACTGTTTTCAACTGCATTTGTAATTTGTGCATCATCCAATTTAGATTTGATTAACTGTATTTCTGAAGGTTTATCACTTTCAAAAACGGATACTCTCGTACTTCTTTCCATGTTCTATATCGTTTGAGTATCTAAATGTACAATGTTTTTTTTAAAATTACAAATATTCAGTTTTAAATTTTCTTAATATTATTTTCGATTTTATCTAAAGCTAATTGAATTTCTTCCTTCGTCACATTTAAGTGTGGTCTGAATCGAACTGACTGACCTCCACACGATAAGATAATTAATCCGTCATTAAAAAGTTCATTAATTAAATGATTTCTTTCTTCCGATGTAGGCAAATCTATCGCACACATTAGACCTCTTCCTCTTGCATTTGAAATTTTTTCAGGATATTTTTGAGCCAGATTTTTCAATCCATCTAATAAATAATCACCAACAATTCTCGCATTTTCGACAAGGTTTTCCTGCTCGATAACTTCCATCACCAATTGGAAACGAAGCATATCAATAAAGTTCCCTCCAAAAGTGGAGTTAATTCTTGAACTTTCTCTAAAAACGTTATTCGGAACCTGGTCAAATTTCTCTTTATTTGCTAAAACTCCACAAACCTGCGCTTTTTTACCAAAAGAAATAATATCCGGCTTTGCTGTGAAATGTTGGAAAGCCCACATTTTTCCTGTAATTGCGATACCTGTCTGAACTTCATCGTAAATCAAAAGAATTTCGTTTTGATCACAGATTTTTCTTAAACCTAATAAAAATTCATCTCTGAAATGGTTGTCACCACCTTCAGCCTGAATCGGTTCAATGATGATACAAGCTACTTTATCAGGATGCATTAAAATTGCTTCCTCGATATTTAATAAAGCCAATCTTTCGTTCTTGATCGTTTCTTCTAAGTTCTCCTCAGTAATCGGGAAACTTAGTTTTGGATTCAGAATTCTTGGCCAATCGAACATTGGGAAATATTGATATTTTCTTGGGTCAGAAGTATTAGTTAAACTCAATGTATAACCGCTTCTTCCGTGGAATGCCTGCTTGAAATGGATACAAATTCCGGCTTCAGTTTGAAGTCCTTTTTCAAAATTCTTACGGGTTTTCCAGTCGAAACATGCTTTCATTGCATTTTCAACACCTAAAGTTCCGCCTTCAATAAAGAAAGCATACTGCAATTCTTCAGGAATTACCACTCTTTCGAAAACTTCTAAAAAGTGCGCATATTCCTCAGAATAAACGTCTGCCAAAGTGGGTTTGTTAACAGCCATTTTCCCTAACCAAGCCGATCTTTCAAGAAGGTAAGGGTGATTGTAACCGATGGAAGCCGATGCAAACATCGAAAACATATCTAAATATTCTCTGTCTGAAAGCTTGTCATACAGCCATGATCCGTGAGATCTTTCGATATCCATCACGAAATCAAAACCGTCTGCCAAAACGTGCTTTCCTACTGTTTCTTTTACTTTATTTGCCTGTATATCTAATGTGTGTTCCATATTTTTTAAAATTTAGTGATTAAGAATTCAGAGATTTAGAAATTAGTGACTGGTAATTTCTTAATGTCTAAATCTCTTAAATTTTTTAATTGTTTTAACTTAAATTAAAACTTTTATAAATCGAACTTAATTCCTTGTGCCAAAGGAAGTTCTGCGGTGTAATTTATAGTGTTAGTTTGTCTTCTCATGTAGTATTTCCAAACGTCAGAACCGGATTCTCTACCGCCTCCTGTTTCTTTTTCACCACCGAAAGCACCACCGATTTCAGCACCGGAAGTTCCGATGTTTACGTTGGCAATTCCACAGTCTGAACCTGCCTGAGAAAGGAATAATTCTGCTTCTCTCAAGTTTTGAGTCATGATCGCAGAAGATAAACCTTGAGGAACATCATTCTGAATAGCAATCGCCTCGTCCAACGTTTTGTATTTAATTAAATATAAAATCGGTGCAAAAGTTTCGTGTTGAACGATCTCGAAAGAATTTTTTACTTCAGCGATACATGGTTTTACATAACATCCTGATTCGTAATCTTTACCTTCTAATACTCCACCTTCAACGATGAATTTCCCACCTTCTTTTTTACATTTTTTGATTGATTCTTCGTACTGATTTACTGCATCAACATCGATAAGCGGTCCAACGTGATTATTTTCATCCAATGGATTTCCAATTTTCAACTGGCCGTAAGCTTTTACCAATCTTTTCTTAATTTCTTCATACACATCTTCGTGAATGATCAGCCTTCTTGTACTTGTACATCTTTGTCCAGCCGTTCCTACAGCTCCAAAAACAGCTCCGATGATCGACATATCGATATCTGCATCTTTAGAGATAATGATAGCGTTATTTCCGCCTAATTCAAGGATAGATTTCCCGAATCTTTCTGCCACTTTAGTAGAAACCATTCTTCCGACTCTGGTAGAACCTGTGAAAGAAACCAGAGAAACCCTTTTGTCTTCCACTAATTTTTGTCCGATCTCGTGGTCAGAAACCAATAAGTTTGAAACTCCTTCTGAAATATTATTCTCTTTAAGAACTTCAGCCATAATGTTCTGACAAGCTATCGCACAGAAAGGCGTTTTTTCTGATGGCTTCCAGATGGTAACGTTCCCACAAATCCATGATAAAGCTGTATTCCAAGCCCAAACTGCTACCGGAAAGTTGAAAGCTGTAATAATACTTACAATTCCAAGCGGGTGATATTGCTCGTACATTCTATGACCAGGTCTTTCAGAGTGCATTGTGTACCCATGAAGCTGTCTTGATAAACCAACTGCAAAATCGCAGATATCGATCATTTCCTGAACTTCGCCTAAACCTTCCTGCAAAGATTTACCCATTTCATAAGAAACAAGTTTACCCAGATCATCCTTATATTCTCTTAGTTTTAATCCTAATTGTCTTACTAATTCTCCTCTTCTTGGAGCCGGAATCATTCTAAATTCCAAAAATGCCTTTTGAGCAGATTCTATTACTTTATCATAATCGCTCTCTCCGGAAGTTTTTATTTTACCAATCAATCTTCCATCAGCAGGAGAATAACTTTCAATCGTTTTGCCTGAAGCAAAGTATTTTCCACCTATGGAAGTTCCTTTATTTTCATCTTTAATACCTAGATTTTTGAGTGTTTTTTCGATCCCGAAATCTTTGACTTTTTTAGACATAAATATTACTTTTCGTTTCCTCTAAAGATAAAAATATTATGCGAATCCCAAAATTTTAATTTTTTAGCAACTTTTTATTTGGACTAATTATAAACATGCTTATCTTTGTAGGGTAATCATTTGAATTTCAGAAATGGAAAATAATAAAACGGTAAACGAGCCGGTAGAAGAAAAGAAAAACTCCAAATGGAAGCAATTGCTTAAAAAATTTGGGATTGGCGGAATTATCTTCTTTACCGTAAAAGGAATCATTACTTCTACTCTTATCTATTTTCTTGGGAAAAATTTCTGGAGCATTATCAGCGGTTACTTTACAGGGATATTTGATTAATTAATTGATATATTTGAATATAAAAAAGCAGAGAATTATTTCTCTGCTTTTCTTTTTGTTGAAGGTGATTATTTTATTCTTTTTTCTTTCTTCCCGATTCCACCAGTTTTTGATGTAGCAAATACTCAATCTGCCCGTTTACACTCCTGAATTCATCACCTGCCCATTTTTCCAGAAGTTTGTACGTAGACTCATCTATCCTTATGACGAAAGATTTTTTGCTTTTGTTTTCGGTAGAATTTTGAGCTTTTTCTGATTTCATTTTCTTTTGTTTTCTGATGCTTTTTTAAACGCAAAGGGCGCAAAGTTTTTTTTGACTTACTTTATATTTTTAAGTTCGCAAAGGCGTTTCACTCAGCAAAGATTGTAAGAAATTTAATTATACAAAGTTCCGGCATTTACGATGGGTTGTGCTGCTTTTTCGCCGCAAAGAACAACCATTAAATTACTTACCATTGCTGCTTTTCTTTCATCGTCCAATTCAACGATATTGCCTTCTGAAAGCTTTTTTAAAGCTAACTCAACCATTCCAACTGCACCTTCTACAATCTTAGTTCTTGCTGCTACAATTGCTGTTGCTTGTTGTCTTTGAAGCATTGCCCCAGCAATCTCAGAGGCATATGCTAAATGTGAAATTCTGGCTTCCTGAATAATAATTCCTGCCTTTGAAAGTCGGTCTGTTAATTCCTGCTCTAAGATAGAATTGATCTTGTCACCACCTTCTCTTAAAGTAATCGGCGCGTGATCATCTTCTAAATTATCATAAGGAAAACTCATCGCCAAATGACGAACCGCTGCTTCACTCTGCATTTTCACGAAGTCTGAATAACGCTCAACATCAAAAGCTGCTTTGTAAGTATCTCCTACCTGCCAAACCATTACTACTGCGATCTCGATTGGATTCCCCATTTTATCATTTACTTTCAAAGTCTGTCCCTGTAAGTTTTCTGAACGAAGAGAGATTTTCTGTGAAGAATATAAAGGATTAATGAAAAACAATCCGTTGTCTTTTACAGATCCCACATATTTTCCGAAGAAATTTAACACTCTTGAGTGGTTTGGCTGAATGATCATCAAACCTTTAATAAAGAAGAAAAATGCAACAAAACAGACTCCAGCCAACACAATGTTTGCAATATTTTCACTACCCGCTCCTGTAATAAATAGAAATACAGATGCAATAAATAAGACTAAACAAATTACCAAAGCAAGATAACCTGACATTGGTTTTAAAACTTTTTCCATAATTGTAGATTTTAAAATGATATTATTTTGATATCATAAAGATATAAATGGATTTTGAATTATGAAATATAAATTATACTTTTTTTAATGTGGAAATTTTCTTGATGTTGATGTTTAAAAATTTAAACCATTAAGATTTTTTAAGGAGTTAAGGAATTTAAGTTAGATTCTTCATTTCGCTTTGCTTTATTCAGAATGATACTGCAATTGTCATTTCGACGGAGGAGAAATCTCTTAATAATCTTAACTCCTTAAAAAATCTTAATAGTTATTATCCAACAAAAAATCCCGAAAATTACTTTTCGGGATTTAATTTAAATATGATTTTAAAATCTATTTTTTATTTAAAGCTTTAAACTTAACGTAAGAAACTGCAGATAAAATAATCATCGATGCAAGTCCGATGTAAACCCAAGCCGGAACCGGAACAGGATCTCCCGCTGCATAAGAGTGAAGTCCGCTTAAGTAATAATTTACTCCAAAATACGTCATAACCATTGAACAGAATGCAAACATTGTTGCTACGTTGAATGCCCATTTGCTTCTTAATCCAGGAACCAATCTCATGTGTAAAACAAAAGCATATACCATGATCGAGATGAAAGCCCAAGTTTCTTTCGGGTCCCAGCTCCAGTATCTACCCCAAGATTCATTCGCCCAGATTCCTCCTAAAAAGTTACCTACTGTTAGGGCAAATAAACCGATGGTAAGAGACATTTCAGATACAATCACTAATTCTTTTAATGTTGTATCATGATGAATTTTGTACATTTCTTTACTAGAAATAATATAAAATACTAAACTGATTACTGCAATAATCATCGACAGGGCAAAGAAGCCATAGCTTGAAACAATAATCGCAACGTGAACGATCAACCAATATGATTTTAATACCGGAACCAATGGCGTAATCTGTGGATCAAGCGCTGAACCTCCGTGTGCAAATCCCATCATAATTACTGCAACCATAAATCCTGCTGCAGGAATTAATGCATTTGAGTTTCTGTACAACGCTAAACCAGCTGAAATTCCGACCCAAGAAATAAAGATAATTGCTTCATAACCGTTACTCCAAGGTGCATGACCTGAAATATACCATCTTGCAACCAATCCTAAGAAGTGGAAAATATATCCGAATATTCCTATTACAATAATTACTTTAATGATCTTGTTTAAAAGCTTGTTAGGCTTAAATAATTCAACAAAACCTAAGACCAATAATAACCCTCCAATAATGGTATAGAATATTAATAATTTGAAGTTGATATTCACTTTATTCATGAATACTTCCAAATCAACTTTAGATTTTGAAGGAACAACCGCTTTCCCCCATTTTTGCTGATAATCTGAAAGCTTTGCCAATTCAGCATCTGCTTTACTCCAGTCTCCTGATTTTTGAGCCGTCAATACTTCTGCAAAATAAGGTCCCATCACTTGCTGAGATTCCATATCCGGTTCAAATTTTTGATCTAACCAAGAATGCCAAGTGTGATTTGCATCATTTTTCACAGGAACAATTTTCATGAACTGACCGCTGAAGAATTCATTAAAAATCTGAACTCTTTCGTTTACTTTAATAATCTGTTTGTCATATTCAGTTTGTTCTGATGCTTTCTTACGAAATGCAGTGTTATAATCTGCCTCTAAAATATACGTTAGATTTCCATTAGCATCAGCCGGGAAAAGACTCATCAAAGAAGTATACCCATCTTCATTGGCTTTTGTTTTTTCTAAAAGCGCTTTTCCTCCTTTTGAGTCTACTTTAATCATTGGAACCATCGTCCAACTTGGAGTATCGGTATTAATTGAGATAAACCATTGATCAGCTGTTAAAGACTTTCCATCCGTACCTCTGAATGCATCTTTTTGGTAAAGTTTTCTTAAAATATCTAAAGCCTGAGTGTTGATCGGAACAATTCTTCCTTCAATATTCTGCACCAATAAATATCCGAATTTATCGGCATGTTCTGCACTGATTTTGTTTCTGGCGATAATTTCATCTGCCGAAACCAATTTCATTTTTGTAAATGGCTGTGCGGCTTGTGGCTGAACCGTTTCAGATGTCGGAGTGTGGTTATGGCTTTCTCCTTCTACATGAACATGTTCTCTGCTTCCGTCTGTTGTTCCGTGCGTTTCAATTTTCTGAGCATTTAAGCCTAAACTTAAGAACAATAGCACAACCATTGCTGCTCTTTTCTTGTTAACGTCTTTCAGCATTTTATTTAATTTCCAGAAGTGAGTTCCTTTCCAGAAGAAAATAACAAACATTCCTGAAAATAATAATGTGTATCCTATATAAGAGATCAAAGTTCCCCAGAAATCGTGGTTTACAGAAAGTACTGTTCCCATTCTGTCCGGATCAAAACTTGACTGGAAGAAACGGTAACCGCCATGATTTAAAACGTGATTCATATAAATTTTATAAGGCGTTTGTTTTCCTTCATCAATGATTTTAATGTGACTTTCATAAGCACTTGGAGATGTACTTCCAGGATAAGTTTCCATTACGAAATCATCTAATTTAAGTGCGAAAGGAGTGTTGTAAACTTTAGGACCGAAACCGACCATAATGTTTAAACCATCCATTGTTACTTGTTTGTAAGCATTTGGATTTCCTCTTTCTACAGAAAGTTCTACTAATTGTTTTGTTTTTGGCCCTTGAAGTTCAACTGTCAAAACATCGGGAATATTAGCATCTTTCTTTCTGTCACCTTCGATAGAAAGTAGTTTTCCTTTTTTAAGACCTTCAGGTACAACTAATTTCAGTTCATTAATGCTATATAAACTTCTCAACGCTAAAGGCTGGAATTCGTCTTTCGTTGTATTTCCTGTAGCCTGAGTTGCCATCGTCATATAAGTAGCATCAACAGGAGTTTTAATGAATATTTTTCCTCCTTCAGTTTTGAATTCTACCGCACCTTCAATTGCTCTGTTGAATGTTACCAAAGTTCCGTTAATAGACTTAGTTTCACCCGGTTTGATGAAGATATTTTGTCTTCCTGTTTTTCCTGTAGATACCAAATGTAGATATTCGGCACCGCTTGGATCAGCCAGTAAGCTGTCTTTTTTTCTTTGAACGTAATCTTTTGTTACCACTTTAATTTCCTTACCGTGGAAATCATAAGTCGCATTGAAATCTTTGTGCAAAGGAGACATCAGATAAGGAACATCTTGATAATTAAGAATATCACCTTTTTCTTCAATCTGAATTTTAAAGAAATTTTTGTCGGTTACGATTTCGTTTGAAGTTTCACCTTCTCTGATGTGCATTGTTCCTTCAAAACTGATGTATCTGGTAACTGCACCCCCAACGAAAATGAAAATGAATGCAAGGTGAAATACCAAAACCGGCCATTTTTCTCTTTTCCAAAGTCTGTATCTTCCGATATTTCCTATGAAGTTTAACATAAGCAGAACCATAATCAGTTCAAACCATTTTGCTTCATAAATTAACGCTTTTGCTGTTGGAGTTCCGTAATCGTTTTCTAAAAACGTGGCATAGGCCATCGAAAATGCGAATACCAGTAACAGCACAGCCATTGTTCTGGTTGAGATAAGAATATCTTGGAGCTTCTTCATGATTT
Organism: Chryseobacterium sp. GW823-FHT05E08; assembly: GCF_058795655.1. Lineage (NCBI taxonomy): Bacteria > Pseudomonadati > Bacteroidota > Flavobacteriia > Flavobacteriales > Weeksellaceae > Chryseobacterium > Chryseobacterium sp. GW823-FHT05E08. The sequence goes on from NZ_JBXAHY010000001.1 coordinate 758,855, forward strand.
ATTTTACTTGACATGCAAAAATAAGGATGATAAACCACAAAGAGGATAAAAAAAGCTGTTTTTTGTCACTTTGAAGCCTATTTCCGCTATTTTGAACCATTCTTAATAAGTTAAAATAAATTGAAGAAAATTCAAAACCAAATAGCCTGAAAATGTGAATATATAAAACCTATTCTGATGATTGAGGTTATCTATTTTCCTAATGTCGTTTTCTTTCTGATTTTACTTAAAAACTCATGAGAAATTCCCAAATAAGAAGCAACTTGCTGTTGGGTTAACCGCTGTTCTAATGTAGGATACTTTTCTAAAAATTCAAGATAGCGCTTGTCTGCTGTTTTATTCATCAACGATAAAATCCGTCTTTGCAAAGCCACCGAAGATTGTTGATTCATAATCCTGAAAAGTTTTTCAACCTGCGGCATCGTTTCGTAAAGAAGCTCTTTGTCTTTTTTTGAGATCATTAAAACTTCACTGTTTTCTAATGCTTCAATATTTAAAGTGCTTGGAACATTGTTGATTAAGCTGTCAAGATCTGTAATCCACCAACTTTCAACTGCAAAATATAGGGTTTGCTCGAATCCGTCTTCTGTTAAAAAATAAACTTTGAAACATCCATTTAAAACAAAGCCTTCAAAAAGGCAATAATCCCCTTCTCTTAATGCAACTTCTTTCTTTTGAAATTTTTTAAGCTGAAAAGGCTCAGAAAAACGTTGAAATTCTTCTTCCGAAAGTGAAATGTGACGAGTAATATTTTTATAAAGTAAATCGAGCATCATTACTGTTTAAAGCAAAATAAAGATACCAATAATTATTGATATCTTTATTTATAATTGATTTGATTGTTATTATTTCCCTTTTAATAAATCGGAAGTCGTAATAACTCTAGAATAAAGATTTCCTAATGTTGAAATTCCCGCCAAGAATGATCTCTGAATTTCTTCTGCTTTTACAATTTTTCCAAATAACTCTCTGTCTCTGGTTGCTGTTGCATCGCTTACAATTGTATTATTGAAACCTAAATCAAAAGCCGCTCTTGTCGTAGATTCTACACAAACATCGGTCATCATACCTGTAATTACAAGATTTTTGATTCCTTTTGATTGTAAATATTCCAACAATTCTGTTTCTCTAAAACTGTTTGGGTAATGTTTTGTAATTATTTTTTCATCTTCTCTTGGCAAAACTATTTTATTAATTTCGGCACCTGAAGTATTTGGAATGAAAAAAGTAGCTCCTTCCTGAGTTGCAATATGCTTAATATGAATAACGGGTAATTTCTGAGTTCGGAAATAATCCAAAACTAATTTCGCGTTGTTACCTGCCTTTTCATAACCAACCAATTCCATATTTCCTCCTTTAAAATAATCGTTTTGAACATCAATGATTAATAATGCTGTATTTTCCATGCTTTCTTTTTTTTGTGCGTTAATTTTAAGTAATGAAATGAAGACCAAACAGATGGTCATTGCGATTTTAAATAAATTTTTCATAATTTCTATTGTTTAATTATTATGATGCAAAACTACAGAGCTTTCAATTCAAAAAAATTGAACTAGTTCAAAAAAGCATTTTATGACTTGATTTTTTTATTGAAATCAATTTATTACTTCAATGGTTTTAAATTTTAGAGTAATTTCCTTTTAAAAGTGAAGTTTATTATAAAAAAATTAACATAAATTAGAGTTCTATTTTGGCTAAAAAAAATTCATTAGTATTGAAAAAACACTAAATTTGCCCACACTGATATTATGGACAAAAAGACACAAAAACAACAAGCGGAATCGCCTGAAAAAGGCAAAATCTTATCTAAGCCACGTATTTTCATCGGGCTTACTTTTATACTTTTTTCTGTAGTGCTTGTTTTCTCATTCATTTCTTATTTAATGAATTGGAAAGCAGACCAAAGCCAGGCAGGAACAATGATGGACAAAACTATAAAGTCATCAAACATTTTTGGAAAACTCGGCGACTGGCTCGGGAATCTCTTTATTTTTGAAAGCATAGGCGTTGCCTCTTTTATTATAGCGTTTCTTTTCACGGTGACAGGTACAATGATCCTGAAAAAGAAGATCTTTAAACCCTGGATGACTTTCGGACATTCTTTATTCTTTATTTGCTGGCTTCCTGTTTTGTTTGGAGCAATTACTAAAGGACAAGGTGTTTTTAGCGGAGTTTACGGTTATCAGATCATGGATTCTTTGAATGCCATCATTGGAAGTGTTGGACTTTGGACAGTCTTAGTGGCTAGTATTGCATTGTATTTTATTTTGGAATTTAATCTTCGTCCAAGCTCGATGAAGGCAAAATTGGATAAGATCAATGAAAATACGATCGGAAAAGTAAAATCTATGATGCCAAATTCTGAGGAAAACTTTGAAGCTGATGAAGAATTGGAAGAAGAAATCCAAGAAACGGCACCTCATGTTTCGGTAACAGACACGACTCAGAAAATAAAAGTTGAAGAACCTGTGAGTGTTCCGAAAGGATTTCCTGAGGTTCCTGTTTCAACAAATTTAGAACCGATCACAACTCCAAATCATACTTCATTTGAAGAAGATAAAAATGATTTTTCACCATCATCTGTTAGTTTAAATCTAAATACAAAACCTGCCGTTCCAGTTTCAAGTCCGGAAGAAGCATTTGATATTAATCCTCCAAAACCGGTTGTTAAAGATGAGATTAAATTCAATGTAGAAGTTGCTCCGGTAATTGATATTTTGGATGAATCTGACAGAAAATCTAAAGACCTCGTTGACAAGCACGGACTTTACGATCATAAATTAGATTTGGCGAATTTCCAAATGCCTCCTGTTGAACTTTTAACTGATTATGGTAATGAAGAAATTTCTATTAATAAAGAAGAATTAGAAGAAAATAAAAATAAGATTGTTGGACTTTTAAAGAATTTCAACGTTGGTATTTCTGAAATTAAAGCGACGATCGGGCCAACCGTTACATTATACGAAATTGTACCGGAAGCCGGAATCAGAGTATCAGCCATTAAAAAACTGCAGGATGATATTGCTTTAAATCTTTCAGCATTGGGAATTAGAATTATCGCTCCAATGCCAGGGAAAGGAACAATCGGCATTGAAGTTCCAAGAAAAAATCCTACGATGGTTTCTATGCGTTCTGTGATCGCGTCGCATAAATTCCAAAATACAGATATGGATCTTCCGGTTGTGTTTGGAAAAACAATTTCTAATGAAGTTTTCATGGCCGATCTGTCAAAAATGCCTCACTTATTGATGGCGGGTGCTACAGGTCAGGGTAAATCAGTTGGAATTAATGCAATTCTTACTTCCCTACTCTACAAGAAGCATCCAAGCGAATTAAAATTCGTAATGGTGGATCCTAAAAAAGTAGAACTTTCTCTATATTCAAAAATTGAAAGACATTATTTAGCCAAACTTCCGGATACGGATGATGCAATTATCACAGATACAAATAAAGTAATTAATACTTTAAATTCTCTTTGTGTAGAGATGGATCAACGATATGATTTGCTTAAAAATGCATTCTGTAAAAACTTAAAGGAATACAATAAAAAGTTCACGGAAAGAAAATTAAACCCTGAAAACGGTCACCGTTATTTACCTTACATCGTTTTGGTTGTTGACGAGTTTGCAGATTTAATTATGACTGCAGGAAAAGAAGTTGAATTACCAATTGCAAGATTGGCACAGCTGGCAAGAGCGGTAGGAATTCACTTAATTGTAGCAACACAAAGACCTTCTGTAAACGTAATTACGGGTATGATTAAGGCTAACTTCCCTGCTAGAGCTGCATTTAGAGTAATTTCAAGTGTGGATTCAAGAACGATTTTGGATTCTCCGGGAGCAGATCAGTTGATCGGTAAAGGAGATATGCTTTATTTTAATGGAAATGAAATTTTAAGACTTCAATGTGCTTTTGTAGATACACCGGAAGTAGAAAGACTGGCAGAATTCATCGGTGAACAAAAAGGATATGCATCTGCTTTCCTACTTCCTGAATATGTTTCAGAAGAAGCTACAAGTAACGTCGGTTCTTTTGATCCAAATGAAAAAGATGCTTTATTTGAAGATGCAGCGAGAATTATTGTTTCGACTCAACAAGGGTCTACTTCAATGCTTCAGAGACAATTGAAATTGGGTTACAATAGAGCAGGAAGAATTATGGATCAGTTGGAAGCAAGTGGTATCGTAGGAGGTTTCAACGGAGCAAAAGCAAGAGAAGTGATTATCAGTGATCTTCATTCTTTGGAACAGTTTTTGGAAGATTTGCGTAGATAGAAGGATAAACGTCATTTGACGACACCTTTTGAAGTTGGAAATGTTTAAGAGTATAAAATTAAAAAAATGAAAAACAGTATTTCAAAAATAATATTAGGAGGATTTGTAATTGGAGCAGTTGGATTTACCAATGCACAGAAAATTGATGCTAAGGCTAAAAAAATATTAGACGACATCACAGCAAATTACAAGTCTAAAAAGAACACCTATTTTAAATTTTCTTTCGGAAGCGGAGTAAACGGAACGGTTGGAAAAACAGAACCGGGAATTTATTACGCTGCAGGAGATAAATATAAATTGAAGATCATGGACACAGAACAGATCTTCGACGGTAGCAAAATTTACAACATTAATACAGAAGATATGGAAGTAACTGTTGCAAAGCCAAACGCAAGCAGCACGATGTTCTCTCCTATCAATTATCTTTCTTCATACAGAAATGATTACAATGTGACCTATGATGGAAAGAAAACTGTAAATGGAGTAAGCACAGATTTCATTAAATTAACTCCCGTAAAAGCAAACGGGTTAAAATATGTCTACATTTTTGTAGATTCTGCTAAAAAACAAATGGTAAAACTGGAACAACACGGAAATAATAAAGACGTTGCCGTAATTGCCATTAAAGAATATAAGGAAAATCAGGATCTGGATGCCAATATGTTTGTATTTGATAAGAATAAATACAAAAATTACGTTATTACAGAACTATAAATAAAGCAAAATAGCGAAATCGGAGAACTGTATCAGAATCAATTATTCAAAAGCAAATTTGCTGTTTTACGATTTCGCGTTTTTACTTAATGATAAAAAAATAATAAAATATAGAGTCACAAAGAAAACTTTGTGGCTTTTTCATTAATTTTGGCGCATGTTAAAAATACTAGACCGATATATCATAAAAACCTTCTTTGGACCGTTTTTCTTTATATTCAGCGTATTGTTTTTCATATTTATTGTAAACATTATCTGGGTTCAGTTGGGGCAGTTTATGGGTAAAGGATTAAGCTATTGGCAAATCCTTAAATTGCTGTTCTATCTTGGAGTGAGTGTAATAAGTATGGTTTTACCGCTTACGATCCTCTTGGCGAGCATCATGTCTTTCGGTGAATTTGGAGAACGGTACGAGCTTGCCGCAATGAAGGCTGCCGGAATTTCTCTAACCCGAGTAATGATGCCTCTTTTGGGAGTTTCCACGATGCTGGCGATTATGCTGTTTTTCTTTTCGAATAACATCATTCCGGATTTCCAGAGGAAGGCGAAGAATATGCTTTTTAATATTGCTCAAACCAAACCTGCATTGAACTTCACTCCAGGACAATTCATCGATCAGCTTCCCGGTTACATGGTGAAATTTGATAAGATTTACGGGGATAACGGAGAAAATATTGAAGGTGTTTTCGTTCATAGAAAAGCAAGTACTTATGAAAATCAACAATCTATTGTAGCTGAAAAAGGGAAATTTGTTCCTGCAGCTAACAAGAATTATTTAAAATTGGTTCTTTACAACGGATATATTTTTGAAGATAATTTCGGTGGAAAAGGTGATAATGTAAGGTTAAAACAGCCCGATCAGGCGATTAAATTTGATACTTTAACATCGCATTTCGACATCAGTGAAATCATTAATAAAGCCATCGAGGAAGAGCAAATTACGGATGATTACCGTTTCCAGACTTTCAATCAGCTTAATAAAACGATTGATAAAAATAAGAAGGATAATGAAAAATTCTTCACTTCAGCAAGTAATGACGCCTTGAGTCAGGCCAATTCTGTGATAACGTATATGGATCAGAATAAATCTAAAGCGATTCCTAAGGCTCAGATTAAATTAGACACCGTAAAAAGTGATAAAAAACTGGATATGATCTACAACGCTCATAACAGGCTGGATAATTTAAAAACAACTTTAGATACAAAAAATAACGATATCAACCCGAATGTAAAATACTTCAGTAAGGTTGTTATTTATCAGCAAAGAATTGTAACGTATTCATTCACCTGTATTATTTTCTTTTTGATTGGAGCGAGTTTAGGTTCAATCATTAGAAAAGGAGGAATGGGACTTCCGGTGATCATCGCGATTGTAATTTTCATCATATTTTACGTCATAAATGTTGGAGTTGAAAACGTTGCCTGGGCAGGAAAAATGAACCCTTATCTCGCAGCGTGGCTTCCGAATATCATCCTATTTCCTTTTGGAGTCTGGATGACTTACAAAGCACTTACCGATTCGCAATTATTTGATGCTGAAAAGTATAAAGTGCTATTTAAACCGATCACGAAACTGTTCTCTAAGAATAAAGAACATAAAAGATATCAATAGTTTTAATTAAGATTAAGGCATTTAAAAATTAAAAGATTCAGAGTTTTCTGGATCTTTTTTTATGAGTGATTGTAATTTTTTTTAGTCTAAATATTTATTTAAATTTAAAAAATTATCTTTACGGAAATTAATTAAAATTGTATGAAGAAATTATTACTAATTGGCTTATTCGGGCTTTTTTCTCTGAATGCAAATGCTCAGGAAGAAACAACAACTTATAATGGTGAAAAATACGGATATATCATTGATAAATCTGGAAAGAAGGTTGAAGGCGTTGTGCATTTAAATGGAAGTTATTCCAGTCCGTGGCAGAATCAGTTAAAAGTAAAATTTGCCGCTATTGCTGACATCGATAAGGTGAAAAATAAGATCAAATTTAAAACTTACGATGCCGATGATATCAAAGAATATATGTTGTATGAAGGTGATGCTCCAAGAGTTTTTCAATCTATAAAATATACCAATACAAGAGAAGCAATTAACAGTTCAAATAATTCTACAGGAATTGGAGCAGGAATAAAAGCTTTAAACAACCTGACCAGAACTTCACAATTTGCAGAAATTGTAACAGATGGAAAGATTAGAGTTTATAAAATGTATGGTTATCCTACCTCTGCTTCAGCCTACGATTCGGTGGAAAATGAAAGATTGAGAACTACTCCTGATTATGTTTACTCAAAAAAAGGAGGAAAAGTTGAAGATTTTACCCCTGCAAAAGTAAAAATAGCGATCGGAGACTGCCCTGTCACAAAAGCAAAAGCAGCTAAAGGTGAATACGGATCTTTAAAAAATGAAGAAAAACAAAGAAGTGGTCTTGGAAAATTCATTAGAGATGAGATCAAAAATGCAACAGTAGACAAATTATCTATCGTAAACGAAGTGATCTACGATTACAACGAAAACTGTAAATAATCTACTATTCAAATAAAACAAAAAGAGGCTCCAAAAATTTGGAACCTCTTTTTTATTTTTAAAAACTGAAAATTATACTTTCATAATTTCAGCTTCTTTTACTTTAAGATGGTCATCACAAGCCTTTACGTGCTTGTCTGTAAGAGTCTGGATATCTTCTTCCACTCCTTTTATAACGTCCTCAGAAACACCTTCAAGTCTTTTAAGTTCTTTCAAACCGTTTTGTCTTGCGTTTCTTACAACGATTTTTGTATCTTCAGTTTCTGCTTTAGCCTGTTTTGCCAATTCTTTTCTTCTTTCCTCCGTTAAAGGCGGTACATTAAGGATAATATTTTCCCCGTTGTTAGAAGGTGCAAAACCTAAGTTAGAGTTGATAATAGCTTTTTCTATCGCGCCAATTGCAGTTCTATCCCAAGGTTGAATAGAGATGGTCATAGCATCAGGAACAGAAACGTTTGCAACTTGGTTAATAGGAGTCGGAGCTCCATAATATTCTACCATAACATCCTGAACCATAGATGTAGATGCACGTCCTGCTCTAATTCTTTGAAATGCATGATCCAAATGCTTAATAGCTGCCTCCATGTCTTGTTTTACAGTTTCTACTATAAGATCTAATTCTTCCATTATATATCTAAAATTTGAATAGTTACACATTTTTTTTATGAGTAATGAGTAATGGGTAATGAATAATGAGTAAATTTTTAATGCCTAAATCTTAAAAATAATTTAAATTTTTAAATCAAAACTCTCACCTGATTCCTAAATCCTATTACCTTAACCCTTTCCTATAAATTAACTAAAGTTCCAACATTTTCTCCTTCTACAATCTTCACTAAATTACCTTCTTTGTTCATATCAAATACGATAATTGGTAATTTATTTTCGTGACTTAAAGTGAAGGCAGTCATGTCCATTACTTTAAGATTTTTTTCAAAAACTTCGTCGAAAGATAAAGAGTTGTATTTTACAGCATCTGCATTGGTCTCAGGATCGCTGTCGTAGATACCGTCTACTCTTGTTCCTTTTAAGATAACATCAGCTCCGATCTCGATTGCTCTCAACGTTGCAGCTGTATCGGTTGTAAAATAAGGATTTCCTGTTCCAGCTCCGAAGATCACTACTCTACCTTTCTCAAGGTGTCTCACAGCGCGTCTTTTGATAAACGGTTCAGCTACTTTATCCATTTCGATAGCAGATTGAAGTCTTGTTTTGATCCCTGCATCTTCCAAAGCACCTTGTAGAGCCATTCCGTTGATTACAGTAGCAAGCATTCCCATGTAATCTCCTTGTACTCTGTCCATTCCTTTCGCAGCACCGGCTACTCCACGGAAAATATTTCCTCCTCCAATTACAATGGCAATTTCACAGCCTTTTTCTACTACTTTTTTAATCTCCACTGCATACTCCTGTAGTCTTTCAGTGTCAATACCGTATTGTCTGTTCCCCATTAAGGCTTCACCACTAAGTTTTAGAAGGATTCTTTTATATTTCATCTTTAATTTTTAATAACTTTTTTACGAAGGGATAGCTCCCAGAAATTTGATTTTGCAAATATAATCATTAAAAATATTGCAATAAGAAAAATATTTAATCAGAAATAATGTTAGAAATATTTTGATAAGTACGAAAAAGGATTATTTTTGCATTAATTATAAATTGAATTGAAGAAAATTGTCATTTTTTCATTGTTTCTATCAGGAATTGTTTCTTTTGCTCAAACAGGAACAAATGTTTATCCATTTTTAAATATTCCTGTATCTGCCAGACAAGCGGCCTTGGGTGGAGACGCAATTACCATAAGAGATTATGATGTTTCTTTTGCTATTGCAAACCCAGCGTTACTGAATAAAGATTCTGATAAACAGCTCTCTGTGAACGGTGCTGCGTATCTAGCCGACTCAAAATACGGAACGATAGCTTTCGCCAAAGATTTTGATAATGGTCACATGGCCACGATCAATGCTAGGTATATGAGCTATGGTGACATCCCGCGAACGGATGAAAGTGGTTTTGAGAACGGAAATTTTACAGCTTCTGATGTTGCTGTGGGAGCCGGATATGCGTATCGGTTTGAAGAAGACTGGACGATCGGTGGAGGGATAAATTTCATCACTTCAAAAATTGATACTTATACATCTTCTGCCATTGGAGGGAATTTTGGAGTTACTTATCACAATAAGAAACGTAAAGAAGTTGTTTCCGTAGTTGCCAGAAACTTTGGATATCAGTTTAAATCTTTCAACGGGACGAGAGAAAATCTTCCGTTCAGAGTAGATTTAGGATATACTAAAATTTTGACAGCTATCCCATTGGCAATTACCATTACTGCTCATGATTTGCAGCAGCTTGATATTTCTTCCGATTATAATTTAAATGGTCAGGAAGTGAATGTCGGACGAAAAATTGCCGATCACTTCTCTATAGGAGCAGAATTATTCCCTGAAAAAAGTTTTAACATCAGATTGGGTTACAACGTAAAAAGAGGAAATGAATTGGCAGTAGCAGATCAAAGAAATTTTTCTGGACTTTCAGGAGGTTTCGGGATCAAAATTGCAAAATTCAGGATAGATTATGCTCACGTAAGATATCATAACTCTTCTAACGTCAACCAAATAGGAGTTTCTATGGATCTTAGCGGACACAGATATTAATTTTCACCAATTGAGAAATTATTATTTTAATTAATAAAATTTCTTAGTATTTCTTGGTTTTTTAGAAAAAATTTTGAAATTTGCGGTATGAAAAAACCTGTAATAGCTATCGATGGGTACTCGTCTACCGGAAAAAGTTCAATATCTAAGGTCATTGCCGACAAATTAGGAATTGTTCATCTGGATACAGGTGCGCTTTACAGAGGTATTACCTGGTTTGCGCTTCAAAACTGTCTTAATGATAATGGGTCTATCAATTTGGAAGGATTATTTTCTTCTTTAGATCAAATTGAGCTTGAGTTTAAAAATAACGATGGCGAATTGGTTCTTCATCTTAATCATACTGATATTTCTAAAGAAATCAGAAGCAATGAGGTTTCTTCTAATGTAAGTTTAATTGCAAAACAAAAAGAAGTAAGAGATTTTTTACTTCATTCTCAACGTTCTTTGGCAGAAAAAGGCGGGATTATTATGGACGGACGTGACATCGGGACAGTAGTTCTGCCAAATGCGGACTTCAAGTTTTTCCTTACTGCCAGTATTGACGAAAGAACAAAAAGAAGATACAATGAGCTTCTAAGTCTGGGAATCGAAGCCGAAGAACAGCAGGTAAAGGAAAACCTCATTATACGCGATAAGATAGACAGCGAGAGGGAAATCGCCCCATTGAAGCAGGCTGACGACGCCATTGTTATTGACAATACCAACCTTACCAAAAAAGAAACTATTGAAAGTATTCTTTCCCATATTAAAAACTTTTAACAATTTTTAATAAACAATGCCCTGTTTTGGTACATTAATTGCAAGATTTAAAGCGTAAAAAACTAATATTTATTAACTATTAAAAAAACGAAAAATGTCTAGAAAAGGAAACAATTCAGCAGGTATATTAGCGGGACTTCTTGCAGGTGCTGCAGCAGGTGTAATTTTAGGAATGCTTTATGCTCCGGAAGAGGGAAAAGAAACTAGAAAAAAAATCAAAACCAAAGCTAACGATCTTAAAGATCAGGCTAAAGAAAAGTATGGAGAAGTTTCTGAAAAAGTGAAAGACCAATACGGTAACATTTCATCTACTTTTAAAGAAACAGCTAGTAATGTAGCTCATACAATGAAAGACGGTTACGATAAATATAAAGATCAAATTGTTTCTAAAACTACAGATGTAGTAAAAAATGTAGAAGCAGAATTGAATGATCTTAAAAAATAAATAATTTATTTTTTGAGTAAATTATGAGAAGGAACTTTGTGCACTAAAGTTCCTTTTTTTGTAACTTTAAAAAAAAACAATGATAGAAACTATAAAAGAATACGCATCTAAGAGAATAGATCTTCTGAAGATTGAAGCTACAGAAAAGTCTTCTCTTTCTGCCGGTATCATTGCCTATCTTGCCATATTACTTACCGCTTTTGCTTTTTTTATCATCCTTTTTAATTTTGGGATAGCATTTCTTATTGGCAAAGCTTTAGATAATATTTCTTATGGATTTTTAATTGTTGCTGCTTTTTATTTTTTGGTTATGATTCTTGTTATTCTTTTTAAAACCAGAATCGTAAATACAGTAGCAGATCAGGTAATTAAATTTTTAAATCATTAAACTATGGGCAGAAACTACGACAGCTTAAAAGAATTAAGAATTAAAAAAGATTTGTTGAAAGGTGAAATCAATGATTTGGAAAATCTTCTGACTTTTAAAAATACAAAAGAGAGTTTAAGCGCATTTACTAATGGTTTAACAGATCAATATCTGCAGGAAAAGGTAGATGAAGATGGTGATGAAAAAATTGTTCTCAGAAAAGATGTGATTGCCAAACAATTGACCACTGAGGTTAAAGATATGTTTGTCAATAGAAATACAGCCATGGGAATTGCAAGTTCTGCATTGAAAGGTAATGCAATGGATAGCCTTATCAAGCTAGGAATCACTGCGTTGGTAGGGAATTATGCGAAGAAAAACATGAGCAGTTCTAATTGGAAGAAAAAACTTTTGGGTGCAGCTTTAATCTATGTTGCTCCTATTGCTTTGAAATTTATACGAAAAAAATTAGAAAGCTATCAGAAAAATAAAAGTGTTTCAAGCTTGGAACAACTTATATAATCTTGTAGAGTTTTAGAGTCGGAGGGCTTTAGAGTTTTTTTACTCAATTTTAACTCCAACTCTAGAACTCTATTTCTCTCAGACTCTGAAAAGTTGTCCTAAAATAATCCCTGCAGCCATTGAAACATTCAGGCTTTCTGTAGATTGTGATTTTCCAAATCTTGGGATACTGATGCTTTTTTGAAGTAATTTTTCTGTTTCGGGGCGCATTCCGTTGCCTTCGTTACCTAAAATTAAATTCATTTTTTCAGGTTTTTTGAAAGTATAAATATTTTCGCCTTCCATATCTGTGCCGATATTTATATTTTTTGTGTTTGAAAGATATTCAACCAAATCGGTATAAACAATATTTACCCTCGTAAAAGAGCCCATAGTCGACATAATAACCTTTGGATTATAAACATCTACGGTGTCTTCACTACAAATAATCTGTTCAATTCCAAACCAATCTGCCAATCGAATGATCGTACCCAAATTTCCGGGATCCTGAATTCCGTCCAACACAAGCTGAACATTTTTATCCTCAAATATTTCTTCCGTTTTTAAGTGGCAAACTGCCACAGAATCTTTCGGATTTTTGAGGAAACTAATTTTTTTCAACTCATTTTCAGACACATGAGTGATGGGAACATCCGTACGGTCCAATTTTTGCGGATCGGTAGAAAATATTTCTTTAATTTTAAAATTAGAATTGGGAAGTTCGCAAATGATTTTATTACCTTCAACCAAAAACAAATTGTATTTTTGTCTGAACTTCTTTTTATCTAAAGACTGTAAAATTTTTATTGTATGAGCTGTAAGCATTATAAGAATTCTCCTCAAAAATATTATAAAATTATCTCATTTGCAACATTTGTTGGCCTTCTTTATGCTTGTAGTACAACAAAGAAAGTTCCGGATGGTGAATATCTGCTTACACAAAACAATTTTGAGTTTGAAGATAAGAAAGAACTTTTTGATGGTGAACTGAAAAATTACGTTCAGCAAAAGCCAAATAAAAAGCAGTTTCTCTTTATGCCTTTAAGTTTATGGCTGTACAATTCTGCTAATCCTAAGTACGATACGATTCTTAACGAATACATGACCTATCCTAATGAAATGAGAAATCAGAAATTACGTGATTCTCTTTTTATTAAGTATAACATGAAAAGTAGCGTCGGGAAAAGCCTTTTGATTGACAGATTATATCATAACTGGGGATCACCACCGATAATTTTAGATCAGACAAAAACTGAGAAAAGTGCTCAATCTATTGAGAAAAGATTGACGTATCGTGGTTATTGGGATGCAGAAGTAAAATTTAAGCATGTTTTAGATTCAGCTTCTAAAAAAGCGGCAGTGACCTACTTTATTACGCATAAAGATCCATCTCTTATCAAAGAATACTATTATAACATTCCGGATCCGAAGGTTAAAAATATTTATCAGCAAAAGATTCATGAAACTCTTATAAGATCTGGGAAAATCCTTGATCAGACCGTTCTTGAGAAAGAGGTGACAAGAATTACAGATCTCATGAGAGAATACGGTTATTATAAGTTTAATAACTTTAATGATGAAATTTATTTCGTTGCAGATTCTTTAAAAAGCAGAAAACAGATTCCTCTTACTTTAGAAATTCATAAAGATTCTATTGACACACCGTATAAAGTAGCGACAATAGGAAATATAGACGTTGCTATCGTTGATGAAGCAGGAGATTATCCTAAAAATACAACGAAAGATAGTTTAAGAGGCATCAGATTTCATAAGGTAAATGATCAATATAAGACCAGATCAATTTGGAGATCAATTATTGTGGGAAGTAAACAACCTTATGATCAGAAGAAATTGGATCTCACGAAGAGAAACCTTTTATCGATGAATAATTTCAGCATCATAAAAGCAAAAGACTCGTTAAGACATGGCGGCGGAACATCTCCCAACGACAGTATTGTTGACGTAATGTATTTGCTGAAACCACTTCCAAAATATGAATTAAAGGTAGGAACCGACGTTAATTATTCTCAGTTATTAAATCTGGGAGTTTCTCCTTCGATAGATTTAACAACGAGAAATGTTTTCAACGGTGCAGAAAACCTTTCAACAAGTCTTTCCGGAACTTTTGGTTCTATAAGAAGTACGAAAGATATCAGTAAACGTGTTTTAGCCTACGAAATTTCGGCGCAGGCTTCATTAAATTTCCCAAGATTATTGCTTCCTTTTGATTATTATAAATTCCTTCCAAAAAGATACAGTCCGACCTCTTCTATTGTTTTAGGAGCTGCCGTTCAAAATAATATCGGTTTGGGAAGAGTTAACTTTAATACAGGTTTAAATTATTTCGCAACTGTAAATGATAAGGTTTCTCACAGACTTACCCTTTTCAATACACAGTTAAGTTTAACGAAAAATAAAGACGCTTATTACGATTATTTTGTAAATGATAATATTATCAGAAATGAAATTTTCACTGATTATTTTCAGCATAATACAGATGCGGCGCAGGAATTTAATTCTGGGCAGAAAACAATTGATGAAATTTCTCAGGAAATTATTAATGACACCGATTATATAGGAACTCTTGATCAAACTGGAAGAGATCGATTGACAGCATTTCTTGGAACTTTAGTAAATAAAGACAGACAGACGCAGGATGTTATTATTTCGTCAATGATCTATAATTTTGTTTATAATGAAATTGGTAAAAAAGATTATCCAAACGCATTTTATTTTAACGGAAAAGTAGAATTAGCAGGGAATATTTTGAGCGCATTTAACCAAAAAAGAAATGACGGAGGGATCGTAACGAGCCCCGAAAGAACCATTTTTGGAATTCCTTATGCTCAGTTTATAAAATTTGATGTTGATGTAAGAAAATATTTCAAATTCAATAGCAATCAGACCTTAGTTTTACGCCAGTTTATTGGGGTGGGTATTCCTTATGGGAACTCGTCTTCAATGCCGGTGATTAGATCTTATTTCAATGGTGGCTCCAACGATATCAGAGCCTGGGTTGCTTACGGAGGTCTTGGACCATCTGATTCTCAGGTTGATGAAAGAGTTCGTACTTACATGACAGACAATGTAAAACTGACGACGAATATCGAATACAGAATTCCTTTCAATGATATGTATGAAGGAGCAATTTTTACGGATATCGGTAACACTTGGAGTCTTAAAAACTATAATGACGGATATGGAGATGAATTTAAATTCAATAAATTCTTAGGTCAAGTCGGTGTAGGTAGTGGTTTCGGATTGAGGGTAAATGTGGCTTATATTACGCTTAGACTGGATCTTGCCTATAAAATCTATGACCCAAACAAACCGGATGGCGACAGATGGAGATTTAAAGATTTCCAGCCCTTCAAACCAACTCTGAATATCGCATTCGGATATCCTTTCTAATCAGGAGAAATTCCCAATACAAAATATACGACAGCAATTACTCGAGCCAGAATCTCTCTGGCTTGATTTCTGTAGAAACTTTCGGGTTTGTTGACATCCTGAGCATCAAAACCTAATGCATTCATATTATTATTTCTTGCAAAAAACAGCGCACGAAGATTATGAAAACCTTGTGAAACAATAATCACATTGTCTTTTTTGTAAACGTCTTTGCAGCGCAAAATGCTTTTATAAGTATTAAAACCTTTTGGATCTTCTGTAATAATATCTTCCGGAACACCTTCCTGATATACCAGATATTTTTTCATGGCAGCGGGCTCGTTGTAGCCTTTACTTTTTTCACCGCTTACAATAATTTGCTTAATTTTTCCGTGGTGATAAAGGAGAGCCGTTGCATCCATCCTTTTCGTAAAATAAGGATTAGACATTCCCGATCTCATTTTGGGCGATGTTCCCAAAACCAAGGCAATTTCACGGGGCGGAATTTTTGAGATTTTCGTATACGTACGACCTCCTGTAAGAGCAAACACCCAGGCATTGGCAAGACATATCAGCAGAATTCCAATTTCTACGGATATAAAGGCAAGGTTAAATATGTTTTTTACGATTCTCAAATGAAATCAAAGTTAAGCTTTATTTTCTTAGTTTTTGCAATAGACATACAGGCTAAAATTTTTCCCTGAGCTTCTTCTTTTTCCGTTAAATATTCATTTTCCAACAGCTCAACTTCCCCTTCTTCAAGATAACATTCGCAACTTCCGCAAATCCCTGATTTACATGAATAAGGAACAGAAAATTTCTGAATCAATAACTGCTGAAGAATTTTATCCTTATTATCCGGCAATTCTGCATGATATTCTTTTCCGAACATGGTAAAATCAACTGCCACATTTTCAATTAAAGGAAATTCTTTTTCTATTGGATAAATATCGTCATTAAATTCTTCAAAAAGCTCAAAGTAAATATTTTTCTTAGGAATCCCGTGATGATAACATGCATTCGCCAACGTTTTAATCATTTCACCTTTTCCGCAGATCAATACTTCATCTACAGCATCCCAAATGGTAGATTCTTCATCAGTATCATCCAAATGTAGGATTTGATTAATAATTAAATTCAATTTCTTGGCATCCAATCTTCCATAAAAGAATTGATCGGCAGTTTTTTCCTGAGAAAAGAAATAGAAAATTTGTAATCTGTCGCCACAAGTTCTGGCGAGATTATCTAACAAATCTCGATAAACCAATTCCTCAGAATTTTTATTTCCAAAGAATAAAAACAATCTCGTTCTTGGTTCTGTGTGAAGAATATTTTTAAAGTGACTTAATATTGGAGTAATTCCAATTCCCGCAGCAAAAGCGACAATCGTTCTGAATTCATGAGGTTTGGAAACCAATGTAAACCTTCCGCTCGGCTCACTCACAAGCAACTCATCTCCTACTTTATAGTTTTTAAATAATTCGGAAGTCTCTCCATCAGGCGAATTTACTTTTATTCCTAAACTTATTTTTTTCTCATAAGGAGCAGACGTCATCGAATAATCATTAATAACATCTTTGCCATGAGATTGAAATTTTACACTTACAAACTGCCCCGCTTCAAATTCGAAATTTTCCTGCAAATTCTCGGGAATCTCAAACTCCAGAGAAAAAGTATTTTTGGTAAGTTCTTCCTTTTTTGCTACTTTTAACCAATGAAACTGCGTCAGTTTCCCTTTATAGATTTGTTGTTCCATACTTCAATTCAAAAATAGCTAAAAAATAATTTATGAGGAAGATAATTTTATCCACGCTTGTTCTAGTTGCACTTTCAAGCTGTAAAAAAGAAAGCCAGAAAACTGATGAAAATGTTGTTACCGAAGATTCGGTTACTGTTTCACAAAATCCAGAACCTGCTTCTCCTGCTTTAGCATTAAAAGTTTTGACTACACAACAGGCTTCCGACTTTTTAAAAACTAAAAATGACACTTTATATGTAACCAATTTCTTTGCAACCTGGTGCGGACCTTGTGTAAGAGAAATTCCACATTTTAAAGAAAAAATTACGGAATTAAAAGGAAAACCTGTAAAAATTACATTTGTAAGCGTTGATAATAAAGATGTTTGGAATACAGATGTTCCTCGTTTTGTAAACGAACAGGGCATTAGTGAGAACACGCTATTGCTTGACGGAAAACTTCTTGATGCCAACTTTTTCAAAAGCAACTTTACAAAATGGGACGGAGGAGCCATTCCTTTTACCTTTATGAGAAAGGGTGATAAGACCGATGAATACTTGGGAATGATAACTCCTGAGCTATTAGATTCTAAAATAAAATCTTTTCTAAAATAAATCTTACAGAATTCTTTCTGAATGATGTCAAATAAATTTAAAATCCTGTGTTTACTGTTTTTAATCGCCATTATTATTACAGCGATCATTAATCTGAACACAGGATTTTTAAGTCTCAATGTTCAGGATTTTTTCATGAGTTCTGAGAATAATCAAATTGCAGAAATTCGTGTTAACAGAGTTTTAGTGATGCTTTTGGCAGGAATTTCAATTCCGACTTCCGGTTTTTTAATGCAGGAATATTTTCAAAATCCATTAGCCGGACCTGATATTTTAGGTATAACCTCTGTCGCCAGTTTATCTGTTGCATTTTATATTTTTTTCTCATACAATATTCTCCTTCCGGAATTTCTTCAAAACAGCTTTCTGAGCTTGTCTGCCATTGGTGGAAGTTTACTTTTGATGCTGGTTTTATTGTCAATGTCGAATAAATTTCAGGATAAATCTTACTTAATTATTTTTGGATTTTTGGTTTCCGCATTTGCCGGAGCGATCGTTTCACTGCTTCAATTTTATGCTGAAAATCAAAGCCTGAAAAACTATATTTTATGGTCTTTTGGAGCTAATAATATGGTGACGAGAAATCAGATTTATCTTTTGTCAATTTTAGTTTTGATAGGATTATTTATCTGTTTTAAAACCATAAAACCTCTCATTGGAAATTCTTTAGGAACTTCATATGCACAAAGTTTAGGAGTGAATTTGAATCGATTAAAATTATTAATCATCATAGCTTCTTCCCTACTTTCGGCTTCTATTACAGCGTTTTTGGGACCTATTTTATTTATAGGAATCATTGTTCCTCACTTTTGCAGATTGGTTTATAATCCCGCAAAACTTTGGCAGCAATGGATTTTAAATATGTTTTTGGGAATGTTGATGATGTTAGTATTTTCAATTATTGCTGAGAAAACGCAAGTTCCAATAAATGTAATAAGCTCTATATTTGGGATTCCTGTGATATTGATGATGCTTTTGAAGCAGAATAAAGTATAAAAGTGAATTGTGAACGAGTCAATTGTCAATTTAAAATAATACGTTATAATTGTCATTCCGTAGGAATCTAAACTCTCTTTTTAGAGATGCTTCCAGCATGACAAACTAAAAGTAAATAAAATCTGCAAGAAAAGAAATCTGTGTAAATCTGTGAAATCCGTGGGAAACAAAAATTAAATCAAAATGCACCTACAAATCAACCAAGCAAACATCGGCTATAACAAAACCTTAATCTCAAATGCTTCTGCCCATTTGAATTTAGGAGATGTATGCTTATTGATTGGTAACAACGGTGTCGGAAAAACAACTTTAATCAAATCTATTCTCCATCAAAATCCTTTATTAAGCGGAGAAATTTCTATCAATAATAAAAATATAAAGAATCTTTCCGTTAAAGAAATTGCAGAAAATATCGCGGTTGTATTTTCAAAGTCGATTATTCCGCAGAATTATACGGTTGAAGACCTTATTTCACTAGGGAAATATATTTACTATCCTTTTTATTTTGAGCTTAAAAAAGAAGATAGAGAAGAAGTTTCGGAGATTATTACAGCATTAGATTTAGATCAATATAAACATAGTTTATTGAGAAATCTTTCAGACGGAAATCTTCAAAAAGCTTTTATTGGTCGCGCTTTAACACAAAACTCTCCTATCATTATTCTTGATGAACCGACAACGCATTTAGATGAAAAAAATAAAATTATCATCTTAAAAACGCTTAGGAAATTAGCCAAAGAACAAAATAAACTGATCCTTTTTTCTTCCCACGACTGGCGATTGGCTAAAGAGTTTGCAGATAAAATATGGTACGTAAAAGATAGCCATTTATACTCCGGAATTGTTGAAGATCTTTTGCTTCAACATGACGAGTTAACAAACGCTTCTTTATTTCAGGTTAATGAAAATTTTGTGTCTCCAAAAATCATCGCATCCGATTTTTATAAAGAAATGTTGTATTCTTTACTTCAAAAAAACTTCCAAAAAGACCTCTCTTCTCTAAATTTTGAGTTTCAAAACAACTTTTGGGTTATTTCCAATGATTCAATGAAACAACAATGCGAATCCTTCGAAGAAATAGTTAATTTAGTGAAAACCATTTACTAATACACGTTTTTCTTTATTAACTTCATATACTATGCATGCATAGTATTATGCTAATCATACAATTTAATCATCTAACTGTCAGGTTATTAACAAAATTTAACGTTAATAAATACTATGCATGCATAATATTTACTACATTTGAATTAAACCATTTCCACAAACATGATGGACAACAATAAAGATAAAATAGAAAATGTAGATCTAATTTTAAAGCAGACTTGGTTGGCTGTTTCTAAAATGTACACAGATCTTGCTCAGGAACACGATTCCACAGCTGTTCAGGCGCTTACTCTTCTTAAAATTGATCCAAAAGAAGGGACTAGAAGTACGAATTTAGGTCCTAAAATGGCTATCGAACCGACTTCACTAACAAGGATTATCAAACTTCTTGAAGACAACGGATATATCTATAAAGAAAAAACAACTACAGACAAGCGAGAAGTAATCATCAAACTTACAGACAAAGGTTTGAATTCCAGAAACATGTCTAAAGAGGTTGTCGTTAACTTCAACAAAAGAGTGATGGAAAAAATTGCTCCCGAAAAGTTAGATACTTTCAAAGAAGTCATGGTTGAGATAATGAAAATTGCGATCGATTTAAATAATAAAAAATAACATAACAAATCAATAAATCAAATGAAAAGAAGAATCAAACACGTAACGGTTCTTGGTTCAGGAATTATGGGAAGCGGTATTGCGGCTCACTTCGCTAATATTGGCGTAGAGGTTTCGCTTTTGGATATCGTTCCTTTTGAATTAACTGAAGCAGAACAGAAAAAAGGTTTGACCAAAGATGACAAAGCGGTACGAAACAGAATCGCTTCTGAAAACTTTGAAAAACTGAAAAAAGCAAGTCCGGCTCTACTCTATTCTCCAAAATTCGCAGACAGAATCAAGGTTGGAAATTTTGATGATGATTTACCAAAAATAAAAAATACAGACTGGATTATTGAAGTTGTTGTTGAAAGACTAGACATTAAAAAATCAGTTTACGAAAAAATCGAACAGTTCAGAAAAGCCGGAACTTTAGTTTCTTCAAATACTTCCGGAATTCCAATCAATATGTTGGTGGAAGGAAGAAGTGATGATTTCAAACATTATTTTGCAGGAACACACTTCTTTAACCCTGTAAGATATCTCCCTCTTTTAGAGATTATTCCAACAACTGATACAGCTCCGGAAATCATTGATTTCTATATGAATTATGGAGCAAAATTTTTAGGAAAGACAACCGTTTTAGCAAAAGATACTCCTGCATTTATTGCGAACAGAATCGGGGTTTTCTCAATGATGGATTTGCTTCACAATGTTCAAAAATTAGGTTTAACTGTTTCTGAAGTTGATAAATTAACAGGTCCGGTAATCGGCCGTCCAAAATCTGCAACGTTCAGAACTGCTGATGTAGTTGGTTTGGATACGTTGGTGATGGTTGCAAACGGCGTTCGTAACAGCGGCGCTGAAGCTAACAATTTCAATGATGTTTTTGCACTTCCAGGTTACATCCAGAAAATGGTTGATAATAAATGGTTAGGTTCAAAAACTGAACAAGGTTTCTACAAAAAAGTGAAAAATGCAGAAGGGAAATCTGAAATTCACGGATTAAATCTTGATACACTAGAATACGAACTTCAAGGAAAATCTTCTTTCCCTACTTTAGAATTAACTAAAAATATTGACAAGCCAATTGACAGATTTAAAGTCTTAATTGGTGGAAAAGATAAAGCTGGAGAGCTTTATAGAAAATCGTTAGGTGCATTATTCGCTTACGTTTCGCACAAAGTTCCTGAAATTTCTGATGAAGTTTACAAAATCGACGATGCCATGAGAGCAGGTTTCGGTTGGGAAAACGGTCCGTTTGAAATCTGGGATGCCGTTGGGGTTCAAAAAGGTATCGAATTGGCTAAAGATGCTGGTTATGAAGTTTCTGACTGGGTGAAAAATGTAGAGACTTTCTATAAAGTTAATGATGAAGGACAAACTATTTTCGTTGATAAAAACTCAGGAGAATACAACAAAATTCCAGGTCAGGATTCTTTCATTATTTTAGATAATATCAGAAAAAACAAAACGCTTTGGAGTAATTCGGGAGCTTCGATTGAAGATTTAGGCGACGGAATTATCAACTTCGAAATCCGTTCTAAAATGAATTCTTTGGGAGGTGAAGTTTTAGATGGATTAAACAGAGCAATTGATTTAGCTGAAAAAGAATATGATGGCTTAGTTATCGGAAATCAAGGCACAAACTTCTCTGTTGGAGCCAATTTAGCCATGATTTTAATGATGGCAATCGAACAGGATTGGGATGATTTGAATATGGCGATTGCTTATTTCCAAAAATCAATGATGAGAGTTCGTTACTCTTCTATTCCTGTGGTTGTTGCTCCTCACGGAATGACGCTTGGTGGTGGTTGCGAAATGACCATGCACGCTGACAGAGTTGTCGCAGCAGCAGAAACTTACATCGGATTAGTTGAAACCGGAGTTGGAGTAATTCCTGGTGGTGGTGGAACAAAAGAGTTGACATTGAGAACTTCTAGAGAATTCCACAGCGATGATGTTAAAAACAACAGACTTCGTGAAGCTTTCATGAATATCGCAATGGGTAAAGTAGCAACTTCTGCTTATGAAGCTTACGATATGGGAATTCTTGAAAAAGGAAAAGATATTGTGGCGGTTGATAAAAGAACGCAAATAAAAACAGCAAAAATGTTGGCAATAAGTTTAGCTGAACATGGCTATACTCAACCAATCGAGCAGAAAGTAAAAGTTCTTGGTAAAGATGCATTGGGAATGTTCTATGTTGGAACTGACCAAATGTTGACAGGAAACTTCATCTCTGCGCACGACAAGAAAATTGCAGATAAACTAGCCAACGTAATGGTCGGTGGAAATCTTTCTGAACCTACAATCGTAACTGAACAATATTTATTGAATCTTGAAAGAGAAACTTTCTTACAGCTTTGTGGTGAAAGAAAAACATTGGAGAGAATTCAGTACATGTTACAAAACGGAAAGCCACTTAGAAATTAATCATCTAATAATTAAGAATTAAAATGTCAAAACAAGCATACATAGTAAAAGGATTTAGAACAGCGGTAGGAAAAGCACCAAAAGGCTCCCTTCGTTTTACTCGTCCTGACGTAATGGCGGCTACAGTTATTGAAAAATTAATGGCTGAACTTCCGCAATTAGACAAAAACAGAATTGATGACCTTATCGTAGGAAACGCAATGCCGGAAGC
Source organism: Chryseobacterium sp. GW823-FHT05E08 (assembly GCF_058795655.1). NCBI lineage: Bacteria > Pseudomonadati > Bacteroidota > Flavobacteriia > Flavobacteriales > Weeksellaceae > Chryseobacterium > Chryseobacterium sp. GW823-FHT05E08. The sequence continues at coordinate 782,182 of NZ_JBXAHY010000001.1, forward strand.
TGAACAAGGCTTAAACGTTGCCCGTTTAATCTCTTTAATGGGATTAAATACAGATAAAGTTCCCGGAGTTACCGTAAACAGATATTGTGCATCAGGAAGTGAGGCGATTGCGATTGCTTCTGCAAAAATTCAGGCAGGAATGGCTGATTGTATTATCGCAGGAGGTACAGAATCAATGTCTTACATACCAATGGGTGGTTATAAACCAGTTCCTGAAACTGAAATTGCAAAAACAAACCCCGATTACTACTGGGGAATGGGTTACACTGCAGAAGAGGTTGCAAAACAATATAATATTACTAGAGAGGAACAGGATCAGTTCGCTTTTGAATCTCATATGAAGGCTTTAAAAGCTAATCAGGAAGGTAAATTTGCCAACCAGATTGTTTCAATTCCTGTTGAATATAACTTCCTGGATGAAAACCAGAAAATGCAGACTAAAAAGTTTGATTTTTCCGTAGATGAAGGTCCAAGAGCAGATACTTCACTAGCTGGTTTGACTAAATTAAGACCAGTATTTAAAAACGGAGGAAGTGTAACTGCCGGAAACTCTTCTCAAATGAGTGACGGAGCAGCTTTCGTAATCGTAATGAGTGAAGAAATGGTAAAAGAATTAGGATTGGAGCCAGAAGCAAGATTAGTTGCTTATGCAGCTGCAGGTCTTGAGCCAAGAATCATGGGAATGGGACCAATTTATGCTATTCCAAAAGCTTTGAAACAAGCAGGTTTAGAATTAAAAGATATTGATTTAATTGAATTAAATGAAGCATTCGCATCACAATCTGTTGCCATCAAAAAAGAGTTAGATTTAAATCCTGATATCTTAAATGTAAACGGAGGTGCCATCGCTCTTGGTCACCCACTTGGATGTACAGGAACAAAATTAACGGTTCAACTTCTTGACGAAATGAGAAAACGCGGAAACAAATACGGAATGGTTTCTATGTGCGTTGGAACAGGTCAAGGAGCGGCTAGTATTTTTGAGCTTTTATAAAATGAAATTATTTTGAGGATTATTTCAAGCATTATTATCTTATTGATAATAGTTATAATTTATTTCTTTGGATATAATATAAAGTATAATAATGATTCAATATTTTTTATACTTATTTTTCTTTCTTTGGGTTTTAGTCTGATAATATTATTTTTTCCAATTTTGGAAAAGATAGAAGGTCAAAACCCAGGAAGCTTTTTATTATATCCTTTGAAAAAAATTAAATATATAATACTCAATATATTTTGTTATTCATTTCTTATAGGCTTAATGTGCTTTATATTCGCAATTTCAAAATTTTTATCAGAAAATAGGAAATATCGATTTTTGAATTCATCCAACGTAAATATTACAGAAGGTAGAATTAATAAAATTGATACTGTAATGATTAGAAACGGTAAAAAGCCTGTTGCATATTTAAATTACAAGGTAGCAAAGAAGATTTATAATTTTGAACTTCTTAACAAAAATAGGAAGTACATTTTAAATCAAAAAGTTAAACTAAAATATTCTTTAGAACATCCAGATATGTTTGAAGTTCTAGAATAATTAAATTAATTAAAAAAATAAGTATTAAATGGGAAATATATTAAAAGGTGGTGAATTCCTTATCAGAGAAATTCCTGCAAACGAAATTTTTAGTCTTGAAGAACTGAGTGAAGAACAAAAAATGCTTCGTGATTCTGCGAAAGAATTTATAGATAGAGAAGTTATTCCGCACCACGATCGTTTTGAGAAAAAAGATTATGCATTGACTGAAGAAACAATGCGTAAGTTAGGAGAAATGGGATTGTTAGGAATCACCGTTCCTGAAGAATACGGCGGTCTTGGAATGGGATTCGTAAGTACAATGTTGGCTTGCGACTATGTTTCAGGAGGAAATGGCTCATTAGCAACAGCTTATGGAGCACATACCGGAATTGGTACTTTGCCTACTCTTCTTTACGGAAGTGAAGAATTAAAAAAGAAATATCTTCCGGATTTAGCTACAGGAACAAAATTCGGAGCTTATTGTTTGACTGAACCGGATGCTGGTTCTGATGCAAACTCAGGAAAGACAAGAGCAAAATTGTCTGAAGATGGCAAACATTACATCATCAACGGACAAAAAATGTGGATTTCCAATGCAGGTTTTGCAGATACTTTCACTTTGTTTGCTAAAATTGATGATGATAAAAACATTACAGGTTTTGTAATTAACCGTTCAGAGCTTGAAAATCCTGAAAGCTTAACTTTTGGAGAGGAAGAACATAAATTAGGTATTCGTTCGTCTTCTACTCGTCAGGTTTTCTTCAATGATATGAAAGTTCCTGTTGAGAATATGTTGGGTGAAAGAAACAATGGTTTCAAAATCGCTTTGAATGCATTAAATGTTGGTAGAATTAAATTAGCTGCAGCAAACCTTGACGGACAAAGAAGAATTTTAAACCACTCTATCCAATATTCAAACGAGAGAAAACAATTTGGCGTTTCTATCTCAACTTTCGGAGCGATCAGAAAGAAAATTGCAGAAATGTCAACTGGCGTTTTCGTAAGTGAAGCTGGTTCTTACCGTTTAGCAAAAAATGTTGAAGATAAAATTGAAGAATTAGTTGCTGGAGGGATGGATCATCAACAAGCTGAATTAAAAGGTGTTGAAGAATTCGCAGTAGAAGCTTCTATCCTTAAAGTTTTCGTATCAGATCTTACTCAAAATACGGCTGATGAAGGAATCCAAATCTATGGTGGAATGGGATTCTCAGAAGACACACCAATGGAAGCTGCATGGAGAGATGCAAGAATCGGTAGAATCTATGAAGGAACCAACGAAATCAACAGACTTCTAGCAGTTGGAATGTTGATTAAGAGAGCAATGAAAGGTGAATTAGATTTACTTTCTCCTGCAATGGCAATCAGCAAAGAATTGATGGGAATTCCGTCATTCGAAGTTCCTGATTATTCTGCATTTATGAGCGAAGAAAAAGCAATTATTGCAAATCTTAAGAAAGTTTTCTTAATGGTTTCAGGAGCTGCTCTTCAAAAATTCATGATGGATATTGAGAAACAGCAACATTTATTATTAAATGCTTCTGAAATTCTTAACCAAATCTATATGGCTGAATCTGCAGTTTTAAGAGCTGAAAAACATTTCTCTGCTGATTCTGTAGAAGCTGCAATGGCTCAGTTAAATCTTTACAAAGCAATTGACAAAATCATTGCCGGTGCAAAAGAAGGAATTGTTTCTTTTGCCGAAGGTGACGAACAGAGAATGATGCTTTCTGGTTTAAGAAGATTCACGAAATATACCAATAGTCCAAATGTAGTGGCATTAACTGAAAAAGTGGCTGCTCATTATATTGAAAAAGGAGCTTATTAGTCTTTTATATATAAATTTGATTTTGAAAACGTCTCAATTTTTTGAGACGTTTTTAATTTTTTCATAAATTTTCATTATTTTTATTAAACAATTACTAAATAACCAAATTCAAAAATATAAACAATGGGAAAATTTATTATTTCTAAAAGAACAAATGGCGATTATCAATTTAACTTAAAAGCAGCAAACGGACAGGTTATTCTGACTAGTCAGGGATATAACTCAAAATCAGGATGCGAAAATGGAATTGAATCTGTGAAAAGAAATTCTCAGGATGATAATATGTTTGAAAGACATACTGCAAAAGACGGTCGATGTTATTTCAATCTAAAAGCTTCAAACGGACAGATCATCGGAACCAGCCAAATGTATGAATCCGAAAACGGTATGGAAAACGGAATTGAATCCGTAAAGAGCAATGCACCAGGCGCTTCTGTGGAAGATCAGACCAATTAAAAATATTCTGTAAAATAATAATAAAAAAATGTCTCAAATTTTGAGGCATTTTCTATTTTTGTACTCTACTTTACACACAATGACAAAAGACGAACTGCTTCACAGAGCAATAAAAATAGCTGATAAGGCACATAAAGGTCAGACAGACAAATATCACGCTCCCTACATTGCTCACGTCATGCGAGTGATGGAGTACGGTAAAACAATGGATGAAAAGATCGTAGGCGTACTTCACGACGTTGTTGAAGACCATCCTGTAGAATTCAGTTTGGATTATTTACGAGATCAAGGTTTTCCGGAATATATTATTTTCGCGATCAGTTGTCTTACGAAATTCGATCCTGATGAAGAATATGACGATTTTGTAAAAAGAACCGAAAGATCTCCTTTGGCTGTAGCTGTAAAACTCAACGATCTTCGGGATAATATGGATCTTCGCAGAGTAAACCGCGAACTTCTTCCTAAGGATATCAAAAGATTTAATAAATATTTAAAAGCTTATCATTATTTAATTGATAAATATTAAAATAAAAAACTCCTTACATTCTATTGAATATAAGGAGAATTTATTTTATTCTCAGCTAAAAGAGAAATTTATTTTTAATCCGCTCCCGGATAATCAAACGTTTTCACAGGATGATTTGTTCCATCGATATTAATGTTTAATGCAAGATAAACAAAATGGAAATTTTGGTTTGAGGCTGCATTAAATTCTCTCTGCCAAAGATATCCTGCTGCAATTCCTAAATTATTGTCAATCTGATAACCACCTCCCGCATACACTCTGTTTCTTGCGAAGGTAGGTTTCATAGGTGTTACAAGGAAAATTTCGTCGTATACATTCGCGAAAACCGTTCCTTTTTTAACCTCTTTTGAATTTAAAGGAACACTTACGTTCAAACGATAACGATAACGCATTCTCTGGGAATTTTTATCCGTTTGAGGTTCGTGAAACCAAGATTTCTCAACACGAAAACGGTTTTCAAATTTTACGACACCTTTTTTAATGTCAATCACATCCTGTAACCAAACTCTGAATTCTTCTTTGTTGATGGCGTGATCTTTATAGGTTGCATATCTTCCCAATCCAACAAAAGGCTTGTGATTTTTAGTAAGATTATATCCTAGCCCACCTTTTATTTCGTAATAATCAGGATAAGTATAGTCTTCAATACTTCTCATCTGACCTTCCGCATACAGGAAAAATTTTGGATGAAATTTATAAGTCAGCGTCAAAGCATTGAAGCTTGAAACATGTTCTTGAGCTTTAAAAAATGTTAGACTTAATAGTAAACTGAGACTTAAAAAGAGTTTCATCTAAAAATTTTTTTTGCAAATGTAATTGAATTAACAATTTCGTAATATTAACTTTAATTCATTCTTACTTAACAATTATTTAATATTGATATTGTAAGAAAAACCAATATGGAACCATCTTTGAGGCATTGCTACGCCAAACGTTTCTGTATAATTGGTATTGGTAACATTATTAATTAAAACGTACACAGAAAAGTCTTTTTTAACGAAACTTAATTTTTCATCTAAAAGATTATAGCTGCCTAAATTTAGCCTGTCGTTGTATCTGTAAACGAGTTCGTTGGTGAAATTTTTCAGGAATTTTGTTTCTAATTTAGCAATAAACTGATGTTTTAAATTATCCAGAACATATCTTGAAACAAATTCATTGGAAGCATTAAATTTATTATCTAAATAAGTATATCCAACACTGTATTTCAACCAATCTAAAACTCGATGATTAAGTTCTGCCTCTACTCCTTTTACAGTTGTATCTCCAACATTTTGAGCATACCAAATCGGATCATTTAAAGAAGCTTTAACCCAATCGATAGAGTTATTGGCTCCCCTTAAAAATCCACTTACTTTGGCTAAGATATTTTTATTTTGAAACTGATATCCAATTTCTGAATAAACAGCACTTTCAGGTATCAAATTAACATTTCCTTGCTCCGTTTTACTTACATAATACAAATCCGTAAAGGTCGGAACTCTGTGAACTTTTGAAATATTTCCGTAGATTTTATTGTTTGGATCGAAGTTATACCCTACATCCAATCCAGGATAAAAGAAATTACCTTCATTGGAATAATTTGCCCAAGAAACTCCGGGTGTAATATTTAATTTTTTGTCTAATAGAGAAAAATGATGCTCGAAAAAGACCTGAGAAACAAAACGATTTCTGTTTCCTAAATTATTACTTGCCAAAAACTCTTTCCTTAATTCAATACCAATACCTGTTGTTCCCAATCCCCATTGGTAGCTTGAATTTACTTCACCGCCCACATTATTTCCGATGTGCATATTTCTGTATATTTCAGGTTTTTCACGGTTAAAAAGGTACATATCCTGCCCTCTTCTCCAATATACATTTGAGTTTAATCTGAATTTTCCAAACGATTGTTGATGGGCCAAACTCACTACTGAAGCCTGAACTTCTTCATATTGTTCAGTTGCCAGCGGAGACGAATAAAAACCATTAGCACCAAATTTTTTCTCCGAAAATCCTGCCTGTAACTTAATATCACCGTCTTTTATAGCCAATCTACTCTGATAGAAAACATTTCTGATCTCATAATCCGTATTATGCATATATCCTTCAGATGAAGCTGAATTAGCCTGAATTGAATTCGAAAATTTCTCATTTCCAATACTTGCATTTAATCCTAAACCATACGATCCATAATCTCCACCTTCAGCGCTAATTTTAACTCTTTTTCCCGGATTTATTTTAGTAATGATATTAATGGCTCCGGCATAGGCATTTTGTCCAAATCTCCTTGCTGCAGGACCTTTTATCACTTCAATTCTTTCAACATCATCAAGATCTACAGGAATATTCATAGAATTATGACCTGTCTGGGAGTCATTCATTCTGATTCCGTTTAGAAGCAAAAGCACCTGTTCAAAAGAGCTTCCACGGAAACCGATGTCACTCTGTACACCGTTCGCTCCTCTCCTTCTGATATCCATTCCGGGAATTTGCTGAAGAATTTCGTCAATGCTTTTTGCAGGAGAATTTATAATATCCGCTTTTGTAATAATGGTAATATTTTGGTTGGCACTTTTATATGGTGTTGAAATAAATTTACCTTGTACAGCAATGGTATCAATATCGGTTGTTTTTTCCTGTGCCTGAGCGAAAAGCATCGTTCCAAGAAAAAAAACACTTCCTACTTTTTTAATCATGTCTTATCAGAATTATTCTTCAGTTAGTTTTTTGCAGATTAGCAAGCCCAAAAATAACAGAGATAATCAAGACAGGCAAATGATAGTTGTCATAAAAAAAAGATGCAGAAAACTGCATCTTTAGACTTTTTGGGAAGTAAATTTTATCTTTTTCTCATTAAATGTGTAACTAGATCTCTGAATAATTTTCTCATTTCTATATTACATATTTATGAATACAATTTTAATTAATTTTAATATACAAAACAATACTAAAATGAAAAAATAGAATGAAAACTGCAAAATTTAACATTAGCACTCAATGATATGCTACGAATATTATTTTTTAGTTGATGATTGTTTAATTTTTCCTCCTCAATTTGTAAAGTATTTTAGCCCTAAAAATCAGCATTATGTTTAAATAGATTCTTTGAATGATAATGAAACATTTCTTGGTAAAATTTTCCGTTTAAAATTCGTAATTTTGTTAGTCTTAAATTTACTATGGCTTCAACAACAGAAATAGATATAAAAAAACAGGTTTTTGTTAAAAACGCACACCTTAACAACCTGAAACATATAGATGTATTAATCCCGAAAAACAAACTTATTGTTATTACGGGAGTCTCCGGAAGCGGAAAATCATCTTTGGCTTTCGACACGATCTATGCTGAAGGGCAAAGAAGATATGTCGAGAGTTTGAGCTCTTACGCACGTCAGTTTTTGGGTAAATTAGAAAAACCAAAAGTTGATGATATTAAAGGTTTGGCTCCATCCATCGCCATTCAGCAGAAAGTAATTTCTTCAAATCCGCGTTCTACAGTAGGAACTTCTACGGAGATCTACGATTATATGAAACTTTTATTCGCAAGAATCGGGAAAACATTTTCTCCGGTTTCCGGTGAAGAAGTGAAAAAAGATTCGGTGACGGATGTGGTGGATTTTATTAAATCATCCAAAAAAGATACTTCTTTCTTATTAATCGCCCCGTTGGAATATGACGTTGCAAACTTTAATGACACATTGAATATCTTAAAAGTTGCAGGTTTTACGAGACTGGAGATCAACGGAAACGTTGCCGGAATTGAAGATCTGGAAAGTTTTGGTTTCGTTCCAGAAAAAGGGATGGCCATCAATTTGGTGATCGACCGTTTTTCTTACGAAGAAGATGAAAGTTTCCTTCAAAGACTGGCAGATTCTATCCAAATGGCTTTTTACGAAGGCAGAGGTCATTGTGCCCTTAAAAATATTGAAACAGAAAGCGTAAAAGAATTCTCCAACAAATTCGAATTGGATGGAATGGAATTTCTTGAACCAAACGTTCATTTTTTCAGTTTTAATAATCCTTACGGAGCTTGTCCGACTTGTGAAGGTTACGGAAAAGTGATTGGAATTGATGAAGATTTAGTAATTCCAAATAAGGCATTATCCATTTTTGAAGATACAGTAGCTTCCTGGAAAGGTGAAACCATGAGCGAATGGAAGAAAGATTTCATTAAAAAAGCAAAGGACTTCCCTATTCATAAGCCTTATCATCAATTATCAAAAGAACAGAAAAATTACCTTTGGAAAGGTGACGGAAGCAGCAGTTTTCCATCGCTTAATAATTTCTTCAAAATGCTTGAGGAAAATTTATATAAAATTCAGTATCGTGTGATGCTTTCCCGTTACAGAGGAAAAACGCTTTGTCCGACTTGTGAAGGTCTGAGGTTGCGTGAAGAAACGAGCTGGGTAAAGATTGACGGGCACAATATTCAATCCGTTATCGAGCTTCCTTTGGATGAACTTTTCCCGCTAATTGAAAGCTTTAAACTGTCTGATCACGATAAAGAAGTCGCGAAAAGATTATTATACGAAATTACAACCCGTATTGAATTTTTACTAAAAGTTGGTTTGGGATATTTAACGATAAATAGAACTTCAAATACACTTTCCGGTGGTGAAAGTCAGAGAATTAACTTAGCAACGAGCTTAGGAAGTTCTTTGGTAGGTTCAATTTATATTTTGGATGAGCCATCGATCGGATTACACTCAAGAGATACCGAAAATTTAATTGGAGTCTTAAAAAATCTTCGTGACCTTGGAAATACCGTAATCGTTGTTGAGCATGATGAAGATGTGATGAGAGCAGCCGATTATATCATCGATATTGGTCCGGAAGCGGGTTATCTTGGTGGTGAATTGGTATTTGCAGGAGATTACAAGCAATTGAAAAATGCTGACACGCTTACTTCTAAATATTTGACCGGAAGATTAGAAATCGAAGTTCCTGCAAAACGTAGAAAAGCAAAAGAATGGATCCACATAAAAGGTGCGAGACAAAATAACCTTAAAAATATAGATGTTGACGTTCCGTTGGAAAGTCTGGTTGTAATTTCAGGAGTTTCTGGAAGTGGAAAATCTACTTTGATGAAAGAAATTCTTACGAATGACATTCAGATTCAGCTTGGAATGGGCGGTAAAAAAGGTGATTACGATTCTGTAGAATTTCCGAAAAAGCTGATTAAAAATATTGAATTAATTGATCAAAATCCTATCGGAAAATCATCCCGTTCGAATCCAGTAACATATTTGAAGGCATATGACGATATCAGAGATCTTTTTGCTAAACAAAAAGTATCAAAAATGATGGGTTACAAGCCTAAGCATTTCTCTTTCAACGTCGATGGAGGAAGATGTGACGAATGTAAAGGTGAAGGTGTGATCAATGTTTCGATGCAGTTCATGGCAGATATTGAACTTGAATGTGAAGTTTGTAAAGGAACCCGTTTCAAAAACGAAATTCTGGAAGTGAGATTCGATGAGAAAAACATTTCCGATATTCTTCACATGACGGTTGATGAATCGTTAGAATTTTTCAAAGAAAATAAAGAAGAAAAAATCGTCACCAAATTAAGACCTTTACAGGAAGTTGGTTTGGGATATCTGCAGCTGGGACAAAGCTCTTCTACTCTTTCCGGAGGTGAAGCGCAGCGTGTGAAATTGGCTTCTTTCCTTGTGAAAGGCGTTACAACAGACAAGACTTTATTTATTTTTGATGAGCCTTCAACAGGTCTGCATTTCCATGATATTCAAAAATTATTGAAATCCCTGCAAGCGTTGATTGATCTTGGACATTCTGTGATTGTTATTGAACATCAACCCGACATTATAAAATCAGCCGATCATATTATCGATATCGGTCCGGAAGCCGGAAAATACGGTGGTGAAGTAGTTTTCACAGGAACACCGGAAGAATTGGCAAAAAATAAAAAATCTCATACAGCAAAGTATATTAAAGAAAAGCTGGAGTAGTAAATATTAAATAGAGCGTCGAATTGACGCTCTATTTTTTTTGGCTTAAACACTAATGGCACAAATATTTTTCACTAATATTCACGAATTGATTATTGCGTTTTAAAAATAAAAATCATTTTCTCAAAGCTTTAAAATTGTGTTATTTGTGAAAGTATTAGTGAAATTTGTATTTAAAAAATTAAATATTATACAAAAACGGACTCTGTTTAATAAAAGTTGTATCCTCGATCTGAGAAACCAGAAATTCAGATAAATCTGTAGCACTGATTTTTTCTCCTTTACAATCTTCTAAACTTGTTTCTACAGGGAAACTCTCAGAAGTCGGGATGATTAATGGAAGTCTTACCAACGTCCAGTCTACATTAGAATTTACGAGAATTTCGTATTCGTCCTGTTTGTCTTTTGTTGTTTTTGGATAGTTTTCATACATCCAGTTTGTTGCCATTTTTACCCTGTCATTTTTATGATCAAAAGGAGTGTCAACATTCAAACCTGTGATGGCGATATATCTTGTGATTCCGTGTGAATTCATCGACTGTATCACATTTTTTGTAGCATCAGTGAATATTGACTTCTCTCCTACCGGCTGTCCAATTTTGCTGATCACAGCACTGCAATCTTTGATAAGACGGTCAACCGTATCAAAATCTCTTGCATCACCTTTTACGATTTCAATTAAAGGATTTTCTAAGGTGAAATTTTCAGGAGTTCGAAGTAATAATTTGATGGGATATCCTTTTTCCAAAAGATTTTGAACAAGATATTTTCCGGATTTTCCTGTTCCGCCAATAACGGCAATTTTATTTGTTTTCATAATGATCTCTTTATTTGTGGTAAATAACAAGCCGTAAAAAAGCAATATGCTTTCACCTTTTGATTTTAATGTAATAGATTATTTGGGTTCAGAAAATTTGAACCTTAAAGTTTCAAGGCAAAAGAAATTGCACTTGAATAAATGGTAATATTTATAAAGAGATATTAATGGAATAAAATTAGACCTTTTTTTGTGATGCACAAAGTTTTATCTTTGATTTATATAATCTTTTAACTTAATCATGAAATATAAAGCCATCTCCTTTCTGTTATTAAGCTTATTTTTATTGAACTGTTCTACAAAAAAGACCACACATTCATTCTCGAATTACGAAATAAAGCTAGATACTTTGACGATGTTTGATAAAAATAGAAATCGTAAAATTCCTGTTGCTTTTTATCATCCTGAAAAAGGAATTAAAAATCAACAGGTTGTAATTTTCAGTCATGGTTATGGAGCCAACAAAGGCGGCGACTATTTTGTTTATTCTTATCTGACCGAAAAACTGGCTTATTCCGGATATTTTGTCGTTAGTATTCAGCATGAATTACCAACCGATGAATTAATTCCGACAGATGGGAAGCCACAAATCGTAAGAATGCCTTTCTGGGAAAGGGGTGCCAGTAATATTTTATTTGTTTTGAATGAATTAAAGAAGTCTAAACCCGAACTGGATTATCAACATATAACCTTAATTGGCCACTCCAACGGAGGTGATATGACTGCTTTATTCGCCAATAAACATCCGGATCTGATCTATAAAATCATTACGATGGATAACAGAAGAATGTATCTTCCCAGGACTTCAACTCCAAAAGTTTATACGTTGCGTTCTAATGATTATCCTGCTGACGAAGGCGTTTTGCCTACAAAAGAAGAACAGGAAAAATACCATATTACAGTACAACCTACCGATATCAACCATGGAAAAATGGACGATAAAGGAAGTGACGAAGACAAGCAAACATTATCAGATTTAATTATAAAGTATCTTAATGAAAACTAACAAACAAGTTATCCACAAAAAATTGTTGATAACTTGTGAATTTTAACATTAAATTTACACTTCGTATTAAAATAATAGCTAAATTTACTATGTAATAAAACTGAAATGAATTCTTTTTTTGCCTTTTTCAGCTTTGGAATTGCAATTAAATTTGAAATAAAAATTTAAGCACAGCATTGTCGGCTGTGCTTTTTTATTGTTGTCTAATTAAAAAAATGAGATGTATTTATCTACTGAATCCGCTTCTAAAGAGCGGATTCTTTTATGTTGAATATTTAAATTAAAAAATAAAAAAGAATAACAGGGACTTGGGAATTATTCGTCCCTGCATTCTTCAACACAAACACTAATGAAATTATTTGTCAAAAACTAAATTTGCAGTTAAGCTTTTCTATTTTACTGTTCCTATTGAATGACACATGTTTTTGAAACATTATCAAACAATGATCCTTGAGGACAAGTGAATACATAATAATACATTATACCATTTTGTCTTATACACAAGTAATAGTTTTGAGGATTATTAGGATCAATAAAAGTACCCTCAGTTTTACAAACATATGATGTGATTTCTACCGGTACAGAAAGCGTACATGTTTTTCCACCAATATTGATGGCAAAATTTGCAGGTCCTGCCGAAGTAGGAGTTCCTGTAATTGTATAGGTAAGTGTACCGTTTCCGTTTGCAAAGCTTCCACCTGTTACAGTAGCGGTTAATCCTGCAACTCCTGTAGAAAGTACTGTCTGCCCAGCATGAGAACCACCGTTTCCTCCTGTATAAGATATCGTAGATGCTACTCCTGATGCTGAACTTCCTGCTAATAATGTACCCGTAGTAATAGCTCCTGCACAGTTTATTCCTGAAACAGAACCGACCGGTGCATTCACATTTCTTGTAAGTGTACATATTTTTCCGCCAATATTGATGGCGAAATTAGCCGTTCCGGCAGATGAAGGAGTTCCTGTAATCGTATACATAACAGTTCCGTTACCGTTGGCAAAGTTACCTGCTGATAAAGTTGCTGTCAACCCGGTAACACCTGTTGAAGTTACTGTTTGTCCTGAATGTGAACCTGCGTTTCCTCCTGTATAAGAAATTGTAGATGTTACTCCTGAAGCTGCCGTTCCTCCTGTTAAAGTACCAGCATGAGTGGCACCTGCACAATTCAGAGTTGAAATAACTCCTTCTGCTGCAACTACAGGGCGTGTTAAAGTACATGTTTTACCTCCTATATTAATTGCAAAACTAGCTGTCCCAATTCCTGAAGGAATTCCTGTGATGGCATAGGTAAGCGTACCATTACCATTAACAAAACTTCCTGCCGATAATGTGGCTGTTAATCCGGTTACTCCTGTTGAAGAGACTGCCTGACCTCCATGGGAGCCGCCATTTCCTCCCGTGTAAGGAATAGTTGAAGTTACCCCTGAAGCAGCTGTTCCGTTGGCTAAATTACCAGTATTCGTAGCTGATGCACAGGTTAAACTTAAAACAGTTCCTGGAATAGTTGTGCCGGAACAGTCACCTTTCCATTGGCTTGTATTCCAGTATTGCATACAGTTCAGATCGGTATTATAAATCATCAAACCTGCAGGTTTAGGATTTAGAGCATCTCTCTGTGCAGTTGTCATCCTTGGAGGAAGAAAACCTTTGTTTGTAGAATTAAGATCTAATATTGCAGTGGCAGCAGGTGTTTCCGTACCTATACCTACATTTCCTGTAGGTGTCATTGTAGCTACAGTTGTTATAACTTGGCCAGCATCTCCATAAGTCCCGGAAGCATTAGCTCCAACTTTAAATTGTAATCCTCTTTCTGCTCCTGCAGCATTGATTGACGGAGCAGATGTATTACTTACATCTAACCACATATTATCCCAACTTCCAGAATCAAGCTGTCTTCTGATACCTAATGTATTTCCTACAATATCTACAGTAGATTTTGGGGCACCTGTATTAATACCAACACTATTTCCTGATCTTACCGATACTACTCCGGCAGCAGAATTTGCACTGATTGAGCCTCCTAATGTTACATCACCATTATCATTAAATATCATTCTTCTGATACTTTTTACACGATCTATAATCTCAAAAGAGTTTGAGGCACTTGTTGTTCCCCCTAAACTCGGAGATAATGCCCACACAGAAGTACCTGAACTGAAACGGGATTCACCGCCGTCAACATGTAATTTGGAAGCCGGGTTTACGGTGCCTATTCCCACTCTGTTGTTGGTACCATCTACAGAAAAATTATTGCCCCCCACAGAGAAGCCGTTTGCTGATGTAGAATTAAAGGCTAATGTATTACCATCTTGATTTACAACACGGTTTCCTGTAAGCGTCCCGTTTGAGTTGTAAATATTTGTAGAACCGAATGCCGGTATATTCTTCCAGGTAGCTACACCATTAGCATCTGAAGTTAAGACTTTGTTTTCACCCTGACTTCCGTCAACAATTTTCAAAGCACCTTCTGTAGCAGAGCGAATATCAAGCTTATTTGCTGGTACATTTGTTCCAATACCTATATTTCCGTTGGGGTCAATTCGCATTCTTTCAGCATTTGACGTTTTAAATATAAGGTCTGTAAGTAATGAACTACCATCTCCACGATAATAAGAATTAATGGCAGAACCAGTGGCAACATTAAAAATGTCATTCGACCTCGGACTAAAATAAATTGAACCAATATTATCTCCATTTGCTAAATTAGAAGGAATTGCTGCTGTACCATTAGCCGAAGCTAAAATAAGCGCAGGTTCTTTTGAGCTTCCATATCCTTTAAAATAAAAATTATTTTCAGCATTACTTCCTTTATTATCAGCTACAATTTCAAATAGAGACTGTGGTGTTTTAGTACCAAATCCTACTCTGTTATTTCTTGCATCTACAGAAAATGTAGTGCCGTCTACAGAAAAAGCATCAACGCTATTTCCTGTGAAAGCAAGTACTTTATCATTTTGGGCAACGGTTCTGTTATCGGAAAGAATTCCGTCTGAATTATAGAGATTAATATTTCTCCCTCCGGAATTCAATTTCATCCATACAGAGCCATCAAAATAATAATATCCATTTTCATCGATATTTATTGCTTGCCCTGTTTGTGTTCCTGAAGCAAAATTGTTTATGTAAACTAGATTGGAAACCGGTATGCCGGTCATACTCTGTGCTCTCTCTCTGTCTATTCGGGGAATTAATAGACCATCTATATTATTGGATTTTCCTGTTGCATTTTTGGCGGAAATATCCATTGTTGAAGTTGGTGTCGGGGTATTAATACCTACTTGACTAAAAACTAGTGATGATGTGGTCAACGCTAGTAAAGCGATCATGTTTTTTTTCATTCCTTTCCTTTTAAGTGAATTTTAATTTTTTTTTGTTGAGTGTGTTCTTAGAATCGTATCCCAAATGACTAGTCTGATTGCGGATTGTAGTTGATCAATTACTTTGCAAATTTAGCCCCGAAATAGCCGGATTATAACTACTGCAATGCTACTTTAATTTTTCAACTGATTGATTTTTAGTTATTTGAAAATTAATTTGTGATAAAATGGTTATTCCCTTTATTGTGGTTGTGTAAATTTGTGTATGCTAATTATTCAATATCGAAAGGATTATAAATAATTCGTTTTGGCTTTTAAGCTGCATCTTTTTATTGATTCTATATTTCCTGGCTTCGGCAGCTCTTAAACTTGAATTTGTAAGCTGTGAAATTTCTTTAATGCTAAAATTCAGCTTGATTAATGAACAAAAATTGATATCGGAAACATTAAGTTCGGAATAATTGTCTTTGAGGGTTTTATAAAATGAAGGATACTGCTTTTGAAATTCCAGATAAAAAGTATTGATGTCTTTTTTGGCAAGAAAAACAAGTTCTTTTGTGTCTTCTACTCCATATTCAGACGGAATTTCAGTTTCGTGAAGAGTTTCCGATATTGAAAGATTTAAATTCTGTTTATTTTTGATCTTAATTTTCAACAAAATAATTATCGATATGATTCCAAAAATAACACTGAAAATTATAAGAGAGCATCTTTCTGTTATTTTTTGTTTATTTTTATTGAGAACTTTATATCGTATGCTGTCAATATAATTGATCTCACTTGTTTTATCTTTTACAGTATCAACGCTGTCAAGGATCTGGGCATAGGCATGAGAATAAATTTTTGCTTTTTCAGGAGAATTCAGACCTTCATATGACTCGGAAATCAGCGGATAGATTTCGTAGAGTATATAAGCATTTTTGCTTTCTTTTGCTTTTGAAATGGCAAGAGAAAAATACTTTATAGCCTGATCATAATTTTCATCTGTATTTTCGGCATTCCCCTTTATCACTAAATTTTGAATCACCAAACCTTCACTGGGATAAGCCTTTAAAAGTGTATCAGTACTATTTATATACTTTTTGGCTTCTTTTGTTTTCCCAAATTTCACGAGAGATTCAGTAAGAGATTCGAGGGTATAGATCAGCGTAAGCCTTTTAAGCTTATTGGAGTCTTTAATTTTTAAAGCTTCTGCGTAGGCCTGTTTTTTTAATCTTATGATTTGATTAATGCTGATCATATTTTCATTCAATGCCAATAGATCTGCCTTTCCCAAAAGAATATAAATATCATTAATATTTTTTTCTTCCTGTGAACTTACAAGGTCATTATATTCTTCCGCCTTTGCTAAGATTTGTTTTGAAATGTTTAAATAATCAATTTTAAAAAGCAAATCCTGATATATGAGCAGAAAGCGACACAGTGAATTGTAGTCTTTCTGTGATTTTGCCAGATCAATACCTTCATTAATTTTCACTAAAGTCTTATTTAGATCACCATTAATGAAGTATATCTTTGCCTGCTCAAAAAGTGAAATGATCTGACCTTCCTTGCAACTATTTTCACGTGATAAATAATAAAGATCTGTAAGATTTTTTAGAATAATATTCTCATCAAAGTTACCTTCTATATAACTTTTTTCTATTAAACCGTTAATGCTGTCAATTTTCTTTTTATAATCTTTCTGAGCATAAAAGCAATTGTAAAAAAGAAAAAATATAATAGTAAAAAATGTTCTTTTTACCCTTTTAATCCTTTGCATTTGAGTTGTTTTTTAAGTGGTGTGTGATTAAACTCCTTTTTAAAAGGAATTTTGAATTGTGATATGTGAAGACATGATTGTTCATCCTAAGTATTTTTCATCATAGGATTTTTAAGCCGACGGAAAATTTTAATTAATTTTTTAAACTAAGAATTCAAAAAAATAGAATCTGATTTCTCTTGAAGATATGCAGAAAGTCTTTTTTTTAACTGTCTATAACAGAATAATAAGAATACAGGCGGTTAGATTTCAGGTATTTTGCTTCCGATCAAATAATTTTCATTTCTTCTAATTTTGGGGTGTGTGTATTTTGAATAATACAGTAAAAATTCAGTAGAAAAAATAATGTTTCATTTGAATAATTCACTGCAACTTCTGGTACAAAATTATTGATAGCATAAAAAAACTATGCTACTGCATTTATACTCCAAATTTGAAACAATTTGATTATCAATACCATATACTTATACAGCCATGAAAATGTGATATTTTGGTAAGAACTTGTGTAAATTTGTGCTTCTTTTTTTAATTAATTATTGAAAGAATAATGAAGAGTTCATTTTGATTTTTCAACTGCATTTTTTTATTTATTCTGTATTTCCTTGCTTCAACGGCTCTTACGCTTGATTTTGTAAACTGAGCGATCTCTTTAATTCCGAAATTCATTTTTATAAGCGAGCAAAAATTAATATCAGATATGTTAAGCTCAGGGTATTTCTCCTGGAGCGTCTTATAAAATGTAGGATACGCTTTTCTAAATTCTACGTGAAATGTATTGATATCATCTTTTGCCAGTTCAACTAATTTTTTCGTGACCGCAGAATCATCATTCAATTCATTTGTGTTGCTTTCAGAAATAATATTATTTTCATGAGTTTCTACCCTATCAATTTCCTTCTTTTTAGTTTTTTTTCTGTAAAAAATAAATGCAATTATACCCAACAAAACGATTAAAATTGAAATTATTATATATTTTATCGAGATTTTACTGTCTGCCGGACTTAAAACTTTTGCATTAATTCTATTTACCACCGTTACATCTCCCGCATTTTTCTTCACAATATTAATACTGTCAACCAGGATTTTATATGATTTTGAATAAAATGAAGATCTTTCGTAATCCTTTAATCCATTGTAGGATTCAGAAATTAAGGGATAGGCTTCATATAATTTAAAATAGTTTTTATTTTTCTTTGCAATTGCTGCTGCCTGAGTATAAATTTCTATTGCCGCAACATATTCTTTTTCAGCATTTGCTATTTTTCCCTTTATAATAAAATTTTGAAACCTTAATGCATCACTTGGATAATGTATAAGAATATCATCAATAATTTTAGAATATTTTTTAGCCTCATCCGTCATTCCATAAGAAACAAGTGATAAAGCGAAGGATTCTGATGAAAAAATTACTGTAATAGTCTTTAAAATGTTAGAACTTTTAAGATTCTGAGCATCGGTATAAGCCTGTTTTTTTAGAGCAATAATCTGGTTTTTATCTTTTTTGGCATCATTTATTGCAAGAATATCAGCTTTTGCCAGAAGAATATAAACATTATTTGTTACTTTATCTTCCGTCAACTCTACTAAACCGTTGTATTCTATAGCTTTATATAAAATATCTTTTGATGCCTGAAGATGATCAAGTTCTAAAAGTAATCTTTGATAGATCAGCAGAAAACGACAAAGAAAATTATATTTCTTTTCTGATTTTGCCAGATCAATACCTTCACTTATTTTCAAAAGGGCCGTATCGATGCTGCCATTAATATAATATACTTTGGCTTCCTCAAAAAGAGAAAGAAGCTGAGCATCAACATTTTTATTTTCCTTAGAAATATAATATAATTCTGTCGTATTCTGTAAAATAGCATATTGATTGAAGTTACCCTCAACATACGTTTTCATTATCAAATGAGAAAGACTATCAATCTTTTTTTTCTGATCTGTTTGTGCAAAAGAATACACATGAAAGGTCAAAAAGACAATAATGAAAAAATATTTTATTTTAAAGTTCTGCATTTGAGGATTATTAAAAATAATATACATTTAATACTTTTATTGTCATTTATAACAATAAATCTAAGTTATCAATTAATAATTTGAAATTTAATATTAATACTGATTAATTAAAAAAAATAAAGTACAGTATTGCTGCTGTACTTTATTTTTTTTAATTAATTAATAACTTTGAGTATATAAAGGCCTCATAATTCAATGGATAGAATAGAAGTTTCCTAAACTTTAGATCTTGCTTCGATTCCTGGTGGGGCTGCAAAACAGATAAATATGGGTGTAGCTTATTCAGATTTTTTCTTCTTTTTATAGATTGGTTTTTCTTGAGAAATCCAAAGTCCGCCAATAACATTTTTATCGTGATATACCCAAGTGCTTAAATATTTGTGGGTGGGAATTTTTCATCACTGATATCGTAAACAAACAGCTCAACAGGATCATAATCTTTAGTATAATCCTGAATATAGACTGAATTTAATCCTAAAATTTTTATATTTTCTGTATCTAAACATGCTTTTTCTCTATCTTGGTTTATCTCCTTTTCTATTCTTTTAGAAATAATAAAACCTTTAAATTCTGTATAATCTTTATTTTTACATTTATCCAAGTACTGATTAATAAAACTTTGTGCAACCTGAAGTCTTTCAGGATTTATTTTAGAATCACTAATTTTTGTATAAATTTTTTGTGCGAAACCGAGAGTTGAGAGATTAAGTAATCCCAATGCTATAATTTTTTTCATGCAATTGTTTTTTTTGAACTGCAAAAATAAAATTTTAGCTCAATAAAAAGCAAAATGCCTATACAATTTATAGGCACTTGATTTTAAATCTGAATATTTTTTAATTAAACGACTGCCTGTAAATCAAAGGCGTTGTATCCGTTTTCTTTTTAAATAATTTATTGAAAGATTGCGAATGTTCGAAACCTAATTGATAAGCAACTTCTGCAACAGAGAAATTGGTTGTTGTGAGATATTCTTTTGCTTTTTCGATCAGTTTTTCATGAATATGTTGCTGAGCATTTTGCCCTGTCAAATTACGAAGCATATCACTCAGATAATGTGGCGAAAGATTAAGCTCGGAAGCCAGAAATTCCACCGTTGGAAGACCTTTTGTTAAGGTTTCTTGTTGGTTAAAATAGTTATCCAACAAATCCTCCATTTTAGTAAGAAGATCATTACTGAAACTCTTTCTGGTGATAAATTGTCTCTTGTAAAATCGGTTGCTGTAATTCAATAAAACTTCGACATAAGATACAATTACATCCTGACTGATCTCGTCGATGGCTGTATTTAATTCACCCAAAATATTGTTTAATAATCCAACAACAATTGTTTTTTCCTTGTCTGATAAATGCAAGGCTTCATTGGTGTCATAAGAAAAGAAGCCAAATTTTTTAATGGTTTTCGCTAACGGATAATTTCTTAAAAAATCAGGATGAATTAGCAATGTATAGCCATGATAATACGCCTCTTCATCCGTCGATAAGATCTGATTGGGAGCTGTAAACATCATTCCGCCCTCGTTGAAATCGTAATAACCCTGCCCGTATCCCATTTTTCCGTTCTCAGAAAATTTGTAAGAAATTTTATAAAATTCCATTATAAAATTACGTTTGAGCATGTCTTTATTAATGACCATTTGCGTATTATCTATCAAACTGATCATCGGATGCAAAGGTTTCGGAAGCTGTAATATCTGATGCAATTCCCAGATGGATGAAATTTTTAACGGAGCATTTTCTTTCTTTTCCATAATTTAAAGTTACAAAATTATGTTTGAGAGTTTTAGGGCAATAGTGTTTAAGTGTAAATTACTCATAAATTGAATAAGAACAAGCCCTAAAACTCGTCTACACTTAAACACTCACACCCTATTCACTTAAATAAACTGTTTCCCGAACTGCTCTCTGAAAGCTTCGGCTCCCAATTCCTGACGTTGTGCATATATTGCATTGGCATCTTCTCCAGCTACATATCTCAATTTATTTTTCCCGTCTGTTGCAGCTTCGTAAACAACTTCTGCAATCTGTACTGGTTCAGAAGCTGCTTCCATCATTCCATCCATGCTGGAAAATAGCTTATCTACCATTTCCTGATATTCCGGCTGAGTTCCTACGTCTAAAGAACGGCTTACAAAATCTGTTTTAATTCCTCCAGGAGATACCGTTTTTACATCAATTCCAAATGTATTAAGTTCGTAAGCTAAACTCTCGCTCCAGCCTTCCAATGCCCATTTTGTTGCGTGATAGGTTGATCCTAATGGAAATGCGATCAATCCACCGATAGATGTTGTTGTAATGAACATTCCTTTTCTTTTTTCTCTGAAATAGGGAATAAATGCCTGAGTTACACGAATAACACCTAATAAATTGGTATTCAGTTGTTTTACGATCTGATCATCGTTTAAAGCTTCCAACGGGCCAATCAAACCATATCCTGCATTATTGAAAACCAAATCAATATCACTGATTTCCAATGCTTTTTTTACAGTCGACTGAATCTGTCCAAAATTGGTAACATCTAACGGAAGAACAGATACATTTTCAAGTTGTGTAAGTTCTGTTTCCGATTCCGGATTTCTCATTGTTGCGATAACGTTCCAGCCATTGCTTTGAAATAATTTTGCTGTTGCTTTTCCTAATCCTGTAGAGGCACCTGTTATAAAAATTGTTTTCATTTTTTTTGTTTGTTTAAATTTTACATGACAAAGGTCTGCATTCAGTGAAAGGCTGAAGTTGCCAAATTGGATAAAGATGTAGCCAAAACGGAAATTGATTTTGTAATGAATGAAATCATCAAATATGATTTTCAAAACTGACAATTTGACTCTTTTTGTGTCAAACTCCAGCCTAAAAGAATCAACGTTGAGGTTAAAAGGTTCTTCTTTGAGTATAAAAACCTCAAATTCCAATCAAAAAGACTCAACCGCGACACTAAAAGAGTCGTCATTGAGTATAAAAGGCTCGCGTGAGATATTTTTTGTATGGTTGTTGAGATAAAAAGACTCAACGATGAGGTTAAAAGACTGGCTATTGAAGTTTAAAGTTTCGTTTATAAATAAAAAACCGGAGATTATCAACACCATAATCTCCGGTTAACACTAAAACAAATTTAATCTAAGTAAATATTAGGATTTTTTATCTTTTGTATGATTTTTAAATTTCTTTACCATCATTTTTTTATAAATTTCTCAGAAGTAATACCTTGTAATGTTTCTATTGAAATGATATAGTTTCCGGGTTGCAGGTTTCGAACATCTATTTTGTTATCGTTAAAATGGGTGCTTATTTTTCGTCCCATCATATCAAATATTTCTGCTTTGGATATTTTTGATGCAGATTGTATGGTAAGATAATCTGTAACAGAGTTCGGATAAATACCTATTTTACGTTTGCTCGTTTCCTGAGATCCTAAAACATTAGATTGGGTAATTTTTACATCATCCATAATTAAATAATCCTGTTCACAATCAAAATGCCTGAAATAGATTTTCACGTTTTGTCCTGCAAATGATGATAGATCTATTGTTTTCAATGAAGCTTTTTCGGTATCTGCTACGGTTAATGTTTCTTCAAAAAGAGGAATTTCATTCCCTGTAAAATTTACCGTTGAAGGCAATACATAGACAGCATAATGTTCTGCCGGCACATCTGATCTGGACGTTACAGCATACGATAACGACAGCTGATTGACCAATGGAAGATCAATAGCGGGAGAAACTAGCAAGTTATCTACATTTCCGAATGCGCTGTAAGAAATAGCAACTCTTCCGGAAAATCCCCAATAGACCAATGTTGGTGTCGTATTTGTAAAAAACCACTCTCCTGTATCGCCGTCACGGTCGATCATTTCCCAGCTTGAAACTGTGGGAGAATTATTATCAAATGTTTCCTGAAACACAACCGTTTGTGCGTGAGATATAAAGGGGAGCATTACAAATACTCCTAGTAATAGATTTTTTTTCATAAAATTGATTTTAGTAGTCTAATATGAATTAATATAAAATTGATTTTTTAGTTTCGCCAAAGGTTTTAAATAATAAAGACCTTTGGCGAGGGTACTAAAATGGAAAATCAAGTATTTTTAATATTTTCTTTTATTGATTAATAGGTATTCCCTACACATAATGCTACAGCAGAACCATTCCCAGCACCGTTTGTATTTATTGAGATTTCATCAAACCAAACGCTTCCTAAATTAACTATTATAGAAGAACCTGCTCTCTGGCCTATAAAAATAGGATTAGGTGGATTATTACAGTATACTGATGAACTATATATATTAAAATCACCTGAGCAGTTTCCAGCAGTAATTGTATTTGTTGAAGTAACAATAACATTATTCTTTTTCAATGTAAAGCTAAAATTTTCGTTTCTATTTGCCCCATAAATTGTTATTGCTAGATTGCTTACTTTTCGGCTAAACTTCATCGTTAAAGATGAGGGATTATTATTTCTTCCAAACCAATAATAGTTAGAAGGATAGGAAATACCACAATTTGTTGCATTGGCAGAGGCAATTCCTTGAGTATTGTTTTCAGCAATTAGTGTAGCTGTTACTGATTTATTATTTATGTTTCCTGTAGAAAATTGGTTATATCCTAGCTTTGGTATATTCCATGAACAACCATTGTACCTTGGCACAGGTGGTTCTACAATCTGTCTTGTTAATGTACATGTTTTTCCTCCTATATTAATCGCAAAATATGCTGTCCCAAATGCAGAAGGTGTTCCTATTATAATATAAGTAAGAGTACCGTTTCCATTGGCAAAACTTCCTCCACTTAATATGGCAGTTAAACCTGTAACTCCTGTAGACGCTACTGTTTGTCCACTATGAGGGCCTCCGTTTCCTCCAGTATATGAGATAACAGAAGAGATTCCAGATGCGACAATTCCTGCTGTTAAAGTACCGTAGTTAGTAGATCCTGCACAGTTTAAGGTTGCAATACTTCCTGTTGGCGGAGGGGTAGTTCCACATTTGGATACCCATATTGTATTGTTCCAATTCTGCATACAATTTACTGTTGTATTATAGATCATCAACCCGGGAGGTGGCGAAAGAATGGCATTTCTTTGTACTGTAGTCATTCTTGGAGGAAGAAACCCCTTGTAAGGGGAATTCTGCCCAAATATCATATTAGATATAACTAATAAATAAAATATTATTTTTTTTTTCATCTCTTTCATGAAATTTTTAATCTATTGAAAAAAAAGCCAAAGAGAAATACAGAAACCTATGGCTAAAACACTTAGTATGTAAATTAAATTTCTATTTATTGTGCTGCATTAACACAGAAATTTATATTGGCTTGATTATTAGGGCTAGCTGGAATATCTACCTGTATTTCATTAAACCATACCCCTCCTACATTAGCTGCAACGTTAGGTCCGTTACCTCCCTGATTATAATTAATATTCATTCTTACAGTTCCATTATTAGAAACGGTAAATAAATCTGGACAATTACTTAGTTTTGTATAAGTAGGTAATACATTACTTCCATTTCTTTTTGTAGAAATAGTGTAAGTTACGTTTGATGAAAAATTATCATAAAATCCAACTTTTACGTTACTTACCATTCTACTAAAAACGATTCTTATTCTTCCTGCAGTTGCTGTTCTAGACATAAATATTTGAGGTATATTTGTCATGCTACATCTTGAGTATTGTCCATGAGAATAGAAGGACGATCCATAAATACCCTCCATCAAATTTGTCGTATAAACACTAGCAGTAATATATTGTCCACTTACATATCCTGTAGTAGTGTATTGACTATTACCACTAGCAGTGTTCATAGCAACAGCCCACCCACCACAATAAGCAGAATTGTCTGAAGGAGGAGGATTACCAACAGCCACTGTTCTGGACAATGTACAGGTCCTTCCACCAATATTTATAGCAAAATTTGCAGTACTAGATGTGGAAGGTATTCCCGTAATTGTATAAGTTAAACTTCCGTTTCCATTAGCAAAATTTCCAGCTGCTACAATTGCCGTTAACCCCGCCACTCCTGTAGAAGTAATACTTTGTCCACTATGAGGACCTCCATTACCTCCAGTATACGAAATGTTGGAAGAAACTCCAGAAGCGGCTACTCCACTTGTCAGTGTACCTGTAGAAGTAGCTCCTGCACAGTTTAGGGTTGTAATACTTCCTGTCGGCGGAGGAGTAGTTCCACACTTGGATACCCATATTGTATTGTTCCAATTCTGCATACAATTTACTGTTGTATTATAGATCATCAAGCCGGGACGTGGCGAAAGAATGGCATTTCTTTGTACTGTAGTCATTCTTGGAGGAAGAAACCCCTTGTAAGGAGAATTCTGCCCAAATATAATATTAGATATAACTAATAAATAAAATATTATTTTTTTTTTCATCTCAAATTAAATTTTAATTATAGTTTATCCAAGTAGTACCATTATAATATTGCATGATATTTACAGTTGAATTATAAATCATTAAGCCTGCAGGTTTTGGGTTAATCGCATCTCTTTGCGCTGTTGTCATTCTTGGAGGAAGAAAACCTTGGGTAGTAGAGCTTAGATCTAGTATGGCGCTGGCGTGTGGCGTAGTTGTTCCAATACCCATATTCCCTGACGACATTAATACAGCTTTCGGAGCTCCATCTCTATTTGAATTTGCATGAAAATGTAAATCTCCATTATCACCGATTCCGAATCCATAAAAACCATTTCCATCAACAGCTGAATAGATTGCTAGCTTCTTTCCATTTGGATCCGTTGGACTTGTTCCATATCCGCTACTTAGATCTAACCTGTAATTGGGTGCTGTAGTTCCTACACCTATTCTATTATTAGCTGCATCAATAGAAAATGTACCTCCATCTACAGAGAAAGCATTTACGGCTGTCCCTGTAAAGGCTAATGTATTGGCTCCCTGGGTTACTACACAATTTCCTGAAAGGGTACCATTTGCATTGTAAATATTAGTATTGGTATCTGTAACAGGGTTTTGCCATGTAGCAACACCATTAGCATCCGATGTTAGAATCTTATTATTCCCTTGTGTACCATCTACTATTTTTAAAGCTCCTGCGGTGGTAGATCTGACATCTAGTTTATTCGTAGGAGTGGAAAATCCAATACCCACATTACCATTATTCAAAATTGTCATATATTCATTACTATCTCCTCGAAAAAAACCAAAAGCTCGAGTTCCATCTAACAAACTATCCCAATCAGAATCAAATTTCATCCAACGATTATTAAGCGCAGAACCCTCAGCAGAGATCTTACCTCGATATGAAGATCCTAGTTGCGAACTACCAATTGAAATATTATCTCCTACTACGTCTAATTTTGCTGTAGGAGTTGCAGTTCCTATACCAACATTACCAGTACTCTCTGTCTGAAGTATAATCTTCCCTGTTCCTTTTGCATTAAGATTAAAATCTATATTTGAATTAGTTCCTAAAGATTGAATACCTGCCCATCCAATTCCGATACCTTGAGTTCCATTTGAGTGTGAAAATGAAGCAATACCATTAGCACTTCCATCTACTACAGTCAATTTATTTGTAGGAGCTACTGTTCCTATACCTACCCTACTATTATTTCCATCAACTGAAAAAATATACCCTCCTTTGCTAATATTGCTTACAGATAGACCGTTAACAACATTAGTATCAAATGTCATAAGGTAGTCTCCTTGTGTCACTAATCGGTTTTCAGTAAGTGAGCCACTTGTATTAAAAATATTTTCATTAGTTCCTGAACCTGAGTTTAGCTTGGTCCATTCTATACCATTATAGTAATAGTAACCTACAGCATCTATCCTAGCAGCACTTCCGGTTTGGGAACCCGTAGAAGCATTATTTACATAGATTAAAGTAGAAGTTACTACGTTTGCCATAGATTGCGCTCTCTGCCTGTCTACTCTTGGGATTAGGATACCTTCGGGTAATGTAGATGTTCCTGTAGTATTTTTAGCAGTAACATCTAGAGAAGCTTTAGGATCTGGAGTGTTTATCCCAATCTGGGAAAATGCAGCAGAAGAAAAAGCTAGCATTGATAATAGAATTACTTTTTTTTTCATTTTTTAAAGTTTTAGTGAATTTTTAAATTTTGTTCTTGTTTTCCTTATTGTGTGTTTAGAATCGTATCTCATAAAAATGACCGGTACATCTTATGAAGTTTTCTGAGGCAAAATTACAGTGAGTATAAAGAAAAAGCAGTACTTCAATAGTACTGCATAATTACAATCAACTGAATAATAAACAAATACAAAGGAATAGGTTGATAATTTGATGTATCTGATATGTAAATTTTACACTAAAAAAAATGACTTATTGAGTATAATTTTACTTAAATATCATCATTCTTATTAATAGATATTCCTATTTTTGTATAAAACATAATATGTTCCCAAGCAGTTTCATCATAAGATCAATCTTTCTTTTATTATTTATAAATACTTTCTGC
Source organism: Chryseobacterium sp. GW823-FHT05E08 (assembly GCF_058795655.1). Lineage (NCBI taxonomy): Bacteria > Pseudomonadati > Bacteroidota > Flavobacteriia > Flavobacteriales > Weeksellaceae > Chryseobacterium > Chryseobacterium sp. GW823-FHT05E08. Next base: position 809,834 of record NZ_JBXAHY010000001.1, read on the forward strand.
TATTCTCAGAAATATACAGTAGCTGAGCTGGACAGTATTAATCATGAATTAAAAAATAATGGCAAAACTCAAGAGGCTGTAGATCTTAATATTGAAGCCCTACATTACTACAAAGCTGAAGACAATAAAGAAGGTATTGCTTTAGCATTAATACATATTGGGAACCTACTCTCGATACTTAATAAGTTTGAAGAAGGTATAGGTTATCTTGATCAGGCAAAAAAAGAACTAAAAGACATCAAAAATCCTGTACTGGAAGCTAAATTAAGTAACAAGTATGGTATTAATTATTCTTTATTGGGGCTACATAAACAAGCTAATTTAAGTTTTGATAAAGCCATTAAAATAACGAAACAGATATCTGATCAAAAGCAGAAAAATGATATTCTTTATTATAGCTATGGATGGAAATGGTATAATTTCGAAACATTAAATGAAGTAGATTCCATGTACAGTGTACAAAATAAGAGTTTGAAACTTCCTCCAAAATCTTTAGTTTATATTAAAATTGCAAATAGGTTTCTGAGACAAAATAAACATCTGGATTCCGCAGAATACTATTTAAATAAAGCTCTTCCATTAACCCGCAAAGAGGATGTTTATAATAAAGCATCCATGCTTTTCAATTTCGGAGCTCTTTATGCTTTAAAAAATGAAAATGAAAAGGCTTTAGATTATTATTTTCAATATTTAGAGATTAATAAAAAAGCAAAAGTTTACAGAGACATAAGAAATGTTTATCTTGAAATATCTAATGTTTACGGTGCTATGAATATGCCCGATAAAGCTAAAGAATATCTTGATCTTTATAATTCTGCAAGCGAAGAAATTAAAAAAGATGAAAAAAAAACACTTCAAAATGTTGTAGATAAGTTAATTAAAGAAAAAGAAAATGAAAATGAAGAAAAAGCAAAGAAAAATAAGCTCTATATTTTTATCGCTTTAATTGTAACAGCTTTTTCGCTCTTATTATATTTTTTACGCAAGATTTACATTAAAAAACAGAAGAAAAATACTGAAATTATTGAAGAGAAATCTTTAGAAACTGATGTCTTAAAGAAAAAATTAGATTCCTCCTTTGATAAACTGGTAAAATTAGCAAGAAATAAAGATCCTTTTTTTCTAAAAAGCTTTAAGAAACTATATCCTGAATTTTATGAGAAATTAATGACAGTAAATCCTGATCTTACGGATAACGAAATAAAGCTTTGTGCTTATCTGATGCTTAATCTTAACACAAAAGAGATTATTCAGTATGAAAATATTACTGCAAGATCTGTGAAAACAAAAAAATACAGACTTAAAAAGAAATTAGGTTTGGCCTCTGAAGAAAGTCTTATTAAATGGCTTTCAGAATTATAAATTCAAAAAAAACCGACAGATATAGCCTGTCGGTTAGAAAAAAACAAAAATTGATATGGATATGATTAGATATGTGTTTTTAGTTTTTAATAATTTTTTCTGTGATTATTTTTGATTATTGTTCTGAATTTCAATTAAATAAGTTCCAGAAACACGCATTGGTGTAGATTCGTATTGAAGTTGTGAAGTATTGCCATCTACTCCATATTGAAACGTCGGTGTACAATATTGAGCTTCAATAATTGAGCAAAAGGCAATAGCAGAAAGGATAAATGTCTTCTTCATTACTACTTATTTTTATTGAGACAAATTTATATTTATTTAGACTTAATAAAAATAGTAATAATAATGACTTTTGTCAGGTTATCTGTATTTAATTGAAAATCAGATTACAATCTTGTTAATTGATCTAATTTTTTCAATAAAGTGGGAAATCTGTATGAACCGTGCATTTGTTCGATTTTAGGAACCATTTCATCTACATTTACTCCCATTGCAGTAAGAAATAAAGGAGTTTTGCTTTCTCCTCTGTAAATATTTCTTCTTTGAGAATCCGGTGTTGTGAATTCATTTTTTGCAATTCCAATGATTGGATATTTTTGATCTAAAGCTTCGTAAAGATAGCCGCCCAACCCTATTTTCCCATCATTATTCAGCGTTACGTATCCATCAACAATGATTATATCGCCTTCTTTAAGATCAATTTTTTGTAACAAGCTTACAATGCACGGGAGTTCTCTTTTGTAGAACGCTCCACTTTCATAATCGGAAGTGATATTTGTTTTTTCGCTGAAAATTTCAATCTCTTTTTCGGAAGTCCAGTCTTCAAAAGCAATACAGATCGTATTGGCATAATCATCGTAATAATACGTATCGAAAGCGTAAATCATTTATCTAGGTCGTGAATTTTAGTTGTGAATGGTGAAAAAGTAAATTTTGCTTAGCAGTGAATTTCAAATTTATTTATTAAAAAACTCTCCAAAATGCCATAAAATTCCTGAGGGATCGTGTACGAAACATTCTTTTCCCCAATCCATTGTTTTGATGGGTGTTAACTTTACACCTTCATATTTTTCTGTTAAGTTTAAAGATAAAAGTTCTTCCCAAAATTGGTCAACGTTCTCAACTTCAATAAAAAGCATTGTGTTTTCGATCCAATCCTTTACGTAGGCATTTTGCAGATAGAATGCGATATCCTGCTTTTTAAACAAAGAAAGATTATGCTCTAAAACGATTTCTTCGAAACCCAGATCTTTATAAAAATTACTGCTGATCTCAAAATTTTTAGCACCAATAAAAGGTCTGATGGATTTTATATTTTGATTCATGATTTCCTGTTTTTCCAATTGTTGTAAGTCATTTCAAACTTAATTTCTCCTTTTCCGTGCGTTCCGATCTCGTTCCAGCCGGATTTTCTGTAAAAAGTTTCGGCTCTTGTATTGGGTGAAGTTCCGAGCCAAATGTTATCTTTTGTCTGTTCAAAATACCAGTCCAACATAATGTCATGAAGTTTTCTGCCAATTCCTCGATTTTCGAAATCAGGATGCAGAAACAAAGCCCAGATATTATTTTCTTTCAGATCAACAATGGAAAATCCAACGATCTGATAATCAACTTCACCAACCCAGCCTTTTCCTCTTTCAAATAAAAATTCTTCACAGTCTTTATCTGTTACAAGATTAGGATCAGACAACATATTTTCCTTCACAGAATTTCTTACAATCTGAATCTGTGGGATGTCTTCAATTCTGGCTTCACGAATGGTCATACTCTTTAATTAAAGCTTTAATAAAAGCCCATAAAGTTTTATTTAATATAGGCTTATCTATTATTTTTAATGTAACTTATTGTTTTTTATCAACTACAATTCTCTCTGCACGATTGGCAATTTCCCAAGCCGTTGCAAATACCAATTGAGTTCTTTTTTCCAATAGAGAATAGTCAATTTTATCTGGCTTATCCGTCGGTTTATGGTAATCTTCATTAATTCCGTCAAAGAAAAATGCTACAGGAATATTATTTTTAGCAAAATTATAATGGTCTGATCTGTAATACAATCTTTCAGAATCATTTGGATCGTCGTATCTGTAATTCAGTTCGAGATTGTTGGTACGCTTATTTGCGGCTTCATTAATCACTTTCAATTCAGAGCTTAACATTTCAGAACCAATTACATACACGTATTGCTTTCCTCTATTCTCAGGATCATCACGACCGATCATATCAATATTTAAATCCACCACCGTATTCGCTAAAGGAAAAACAGGATTATCAGTGTAATATTCGGATCCAAACAGGCCGTGTTCCTCTCCTGTTACATGAAGGAATAGAATTGATCGTTTCGGACCATTTCCAGCCTTTTTAGCACTCTGAAAAGCTTTTGCAATCTCCATTACGCCAACTGTTCCGCTTCCGTCGTCATCGGCTCCGTTATAAACTACTCCATTTTTTGTACCCACGTGGTCATAATGTGCGGAAACAACAACAATTTCGTTAGGTTTTTCACTTCCTTCGATAAAAGCCAGAATATTTTCAGAATCAGGGAGATTTCCACCGCCTCTTTTCTTCATAAAGTCAGCCGGAACCTTCTGATAATAAGAACCTAAGGCTTTTGGAGAAGAAATCCCTAAAGTTTTATAATAATTAATCATATACTCTCCCGCTTTTTTCTGTCCGGGACTTCCAGTATCTCTGCCGCCCATTTCATCAGAAGCAATTACATATAAGTTCTTCTTTAGATGATCAGCCGTAATCGTCTTGTAAGCAGCAAGAAAAGCTTTATCTCCTTTCGCAACAGTAACAACCGGTGCAGTGGATTTTGAGGTATTATTTGAAACTTTTGAAGTTCCGCAACTTACCAGTAAAGCAACAGAAAATATTGGAATAAGCAGTTTTTTCATTCTAGAATAATTTGTTTAAAAATAACAAAATTTATTTAATCTTTGGCGAATTACAATTTTTCTTATATTTGATTTAAATGCAAAATAGATGGAAAAAATTTACGGATTTACTCATTATTCATTTTTCACCGATATGGCCGAACTCGCTTCAAAACATAATAGTTTTGACTTGTCTTTAGGTCTACCTGATTTTGATATTGACGACCGTTTAAAACAATATTTAAAAGAATCTGCAGACTATAACCATCATAATTATGAGCCACTTGCGGGAAATCCTTTGTTAATTGAAAACATTATTCAATTTAATTTAAACCGGAAAAACAGTATTCAGCTTAAAAATAATGAGGTGACTATTGTTCCGTGTGCAACCTTTGCTTTACATACTTCCCTTAAATCTATTTTAAATCAAGGAGATGAAGTTATTGTAATTCAACCTTCTTATTATACTTATGGGCCTTCAATTGTATTAAATGGCGGAATTCCTGTCTATTATGATCTTGATAACGATTTCACCATAAACTGGGAGAAACTTCAAAATTGTATTTCTCAAAAAACAAAAGCAATTATTATCAATTCTCCACAAAATCCGACCGGAAAAATATGGTCGAAATCTGACTGGAATAACCTTTATAAATTAATAAAAGATCAGGAAATTTATTTAATTTCAGAAGAAATCTATGATATTTACTGCTATGATGGAACTGAACATTACAGTTCCTTTCTTCATCCTGAATTAAAGAAAAGGACTTTCTGTATCTTTTCTTTAGGCAAAATGTTTCATTGCACCGGTTGGAAAGTGAGCTATTTATTGACACCGGAAGAATTAACTTCAAAATTCAGATGCCATCAACAATATATTTCTTACAGTGCGAATGCTCCGGCTCAATATGCTCTGGCAAAATATTTAGAGGTTTTTGATCCTTCAGAAACACAAAAACTCATGCAGAATAAAAGAGATATTTTTAATGAATTGATTAAAGATACTCCGTTTGAAGTTGAGCAAAAGGCAGAAGGAAGTGTGTTTCAGGTGGTTAATTTTAGAAATATTTCTAAAACGATGAGTGATGTAGAATTTTCAAAATGGCTGACTATTGAGAAAAAGGTTTCTTGTCTTCCGCTTTCGGCATTTTATAATTCGAGACAAAATTCTGATTATGTGAGATTTAGTTTTGCTAAAAAGGACGAAGTTATTATTAAGGCGTTGGAGCATTTGAGGAAGAGTTTATAGTTTTTTTTCATTGCAAGAAAAGAAGAAAGCTCTTCATTATGATAATTTTTTTCTCCCGCAGATTTCACAGATTTTCACAGATGATTGCGTATAAAACAAAAGCACCGCTTATTGCAGTGCTTTGATTATATATTTAAAACTTATTTACAGAGAAAGAACTCTTACATCGATTCTTCTGTTTTTTGCTTTACATTCATCGGTATCATTGGCTTCACAAACGGGATGTTGTGAACCGTAACCTTCGGCTTCTATTCTTTCTGCTGAGATTCCTAATTCTAACAATTTAAGTTTAGCCGTTTGCGCTCTTAAATTAGACAGTCTTTGATTGCTTTCTTCATTTCCTGTATTATCCGTGTAACCTCCTAGTTTTACTTTCAAATCAGGATAGGCATTCAAAATTTCAGCTAAATTATTTAATTGAGTTTCTGAACCAGGCTTCAAATCACTTGATCCACTTTGGAAATATAAATTCTCAATCGTATACCAATTATTTGGATCTAAAACAGCTTTATTCTTCAATTTTATGTCATTGTACATTTGATACAATCGACTTTCATGACCTATAGAAATAGATTTTCCCCCTTTTAGTTTAATCTCTTCAATATCTCCCGTTTCATACACAAAATCTCCGTTTTCATTTAAATGCCCTTTTACTTCTCTTGTTAAAGGAACAGCAACTGCTCCTGCAGTAATTTCAGAACTTGAATTATGGTTTGCCATTCCCATCAGGCTTTCAATTTTAGCTTTTCTGTTGGCATCAATTTTATCTTTATGTAAAACTGCTAGTGTAGGCGCAATCACCAACGATACAATCGACATTAATTTGATCAGAATATTCATTGATGGTCCTGAAGTATCTTTAAACGGATCCCCAACCGTATCACCCGTTACTGAAGCTTTGTGAGGCTCTGAACCTTTGTAATAGGTCTGTCCATTAATGTCAACACCTTTCTCGAATGATTTTTTAGCATTATCCCAAGCTCCTCCTGCATTATTCTGGAACATTCCCATCAAAACTCCGCAAACGGTAGCGCCCGCTAAAAATCCTCCTAAAACTTCTGGGCCGAAAATAAATCCGATCAAAAGAGGAGAAACAATCGCGATTGCTCCGGGAAGCATCATTTTTTTAATGGAAGCATCTGTAGAAATGGCGACACATTTTTCGTATTCCGGTTCTGCTTTTCCTTCCAAAATCCCCGGAATTTCACGAAACTGTCTTCTTACTTCCTCAACCATGGCCATTGCGGCTTGTCCAACCGCTGTAATTGCCAATGATGAAAAGATAAACGGAATCATTCCGCCGACAAATAATCCGGCTAATACATCAGCTCTGTAAATATCAATTCCGTCGATACCTGCAATTCCGACAAAGGCTGCAAATAATGCTAAAGCCGTTAAAGCTGCAGAAGCAATGGCAAAACCTTTTCCTGATGCGGCTGTCGTATTTCCTACAGCATCTAAAATATCTGTTCTTTCACGAACTTCTTTGGGTAATTCGCTCATTTCGGCAATTCCACCCGCATTATCTGCGATTGGCCCGAAAGCATCAATTGCCAACTGCATGGCTGTTGTAGCCATCATTCCTGCGGCGGCAATGGCAACACCATACAGTCCAGCGCATAAAAATGAACCGTAAATTCCACCTGCTAATACAATGATTGGGAGTAAGGTAGATTCCATACCAACAGCAAGTCCGCCAATGATATTGGTGGCATGACCTGTGGATGACTGTCTCACTATACTTGAAACAGGTCTTTTGCCCATTGCTGTATAGTATTCTGTGATGATACTCATTAAAGTCCCAACAACCAATCCAACCATGATTGCTCCGAAAACACCCATTTTAGTGAATTCGTGACCTCTTAAAATCATTTTATCCGGTAAAATATAAGTAACCAAGAAATAAGAAGCGACTGCCGTAATAACAATACTTCCCCAATTTCCCAGATTTAAAGCATTTTGAACACTTGAAGTTGATGAACCTTCATTATCATTAATTCTGACAAATAAAGTTCCTATCATTGAAAATATAATTCCTGTTCCGGCAATCAACATAGGTAAAAGAATCGGTGCAAAACCTCCGAATGAATCATCGGAAATTGTTTCTCTTCCTAAAACCATCGTCGCTAAAACTGTTGCAACATAAGATCCAAATAAATCGGCTCCCATTCCGGCAACATCCCCAACATTATCACCTACGTTATCTGCAATTGTCGCTGGATTGCGGGGATCGTCTTCCGGAATTCCGGCTTCTACTTTTCCAACTAAATCGGCTCCAACATCGGCTGCTTTTGTGTAAATACCTCCTCCAACTCTTGCAAAAAGTGCGATAGATTCGGCTCCGAGAGAAAATCCGGTAAGAATTTCAATCGTTGTTTCCATTTCACGGGAATCTACGGTGGCATCGGGTGCAAAAATTTGTTTTATAATTAAATACAAAGATCCCAACCCTAATACAGCCAATCCGGCAACCCCCATTCCCATTACAGAACCTCCTGCAAATGAAACTTTAAGCGCTTTTGAAAGCGATGTTCTTGCTGCTTCTGCTGTTCTTACATTAGCTTTCGTAGCGATTTTCATTCCGATAAAGCCTGCCAATGCCGAAAATATTGCTCCAACCACAAAGGCGAGTCCGATACTCCAATGCGAATTGGCGTTCGTCATTCCCATTACGGCTAATAAAATGGCTACAATAACTACGAAATAGGTTAAAACTTTGTACTCGGCCTTTAGAAAAGCCATCGCACCGTCAGCAATATGTCCGCTGATAATTTTCATTTTTTCATTTCCGGCATTTTGCTTACTTACCCAATTACTTTGGAAAAAAGTATAGAGCAAGGCAATCACACCAAAAATTGGTACTAACACAAATAGATCCATAGTTTAATATTTTTTTGGTAATAGAAAATTAAATATAACAAATAATTCTCACGAAATTGACAAAAACAATTGTAACTGATTAAAAATAAGTGTTTAAACGCTTAAGCTATTACGATTTTTCTTTTCCCACGGATTTCACGGATTTTCACAGATGTTTGTGGATATTAGTGGAGGGAATATTTATGATTTTTATTTTTTTAATTGTAGAAAACCATTAGTGGTATAAAAACTTTTTTAGAATTTGAAATTCTGAAAGGGTTGAATTTTTAAAACAGGTTGAAAGGTGCAGCCCGACTTGAGTGGAGCACATTTTGTAGTTTTTGAGAAGGGAAAAAGCATTGGCAAAACTACAAAATTGCGGGAACGGAAGGCGGAAATAGCTGCCCAAAAATGTATTATTAATTTTATCGTTTGTGGTCTAAATTTCAATAAAAAAGGATAAACGAAAAATTCATTTATCCTTTGATATATTTAATTAAGAGAATATTATCCTCCGAATTTGTCTGCGTAATCTTTTTGAGATGCTTTGATCACTGTTCTAGCATGTTCAGCACCGTAAACCTCTTGAATTCTGCATTTTGCAGGCTCATCCGGAAGGTTTTTGTACGTTAAGAAATAGTGCATTAATCGTTTCACTTCAGCTTCAGGCAATTCTGTGATATCTCTGAAATGTCCGAAAGCGTGATCACCGATCATTACTGCAACAATCTTGTCATCTGCTTCACCTCCGTCGATCATTTTGAAACCTCCGATTGGAATAGCTTCCATGAATAATCCACCTCCGTGAATGTTGTGAGAACTCAAAACACAGATATCCAACGGGTCATGATCTCCCATTGTAACGTCTGTAGCTCCTCTTTCAACCGCCAATTTCATTACTTCATTATCGCAGTATGTTCTTGGAACAAATCCGTACAATGCCGGGATGATATTTGAGAATTTCTGAGGTCTGTCTACCTTTAAATATCCTGTTTCTTTATCTACTTCATATTTAATAGTATCTGAAGGAACGATTTCCACGAATACATTAACAACATTTGGCGCATCTTCTCCTGCAGAAACTCCATGCCATGGATGTGCTTTAAAATTTGGAATCATTATTTATTTTTATTTTTAGTTAAGCTATTATTAAAATTTCTCTTCTCAGGTCTTCTATTGTTGCCGAAATATAGTCTTCATTTTCCATATAATTCATGATGAAAACGGTTTTAAACTCATCAAGATTGGCATTTCCGCTTAATCCGTCATAGGTTTTGTGAAGTAAATCCATCACTGCATTTTTGGAATCAACAATATTTTTCCACGAATTTTTTGTGATGTATAATTGCTGTGAAGAATTATATTCAAACTCTTCATTGATCGTTTTTTCCGTAAGAAAAATGAATTCGTGAGCCGCAAGATCTTTATCAAATCTCTGAATAAGGTTGGAAGGCTTCATCCTTTCCAGAAAAAGTGTCATTCTTTCATAAGACTGGGTCTTATTTTCTGAATTCGATTTTACGGTAAGAAGCTTTATTTCCTGATTTTTAAGATTGATATAATTGTGTACAAACTGCCTCAACAAAACCAAAAAAGGTATTGCGATGATCAATGCAAATGCATATGGTAGGTATCCTGAAAAACTTGTCATAATTTGAGGAAGCAAAATTACTAATATTTTCTGAATTTATGACTGAAAAACATGTCATTATCAACAATAAAATAAGATTAACCGATTTATGAGATTCGCTTTAAAATCTTACTTTCCAAATAACCGTATTCCTGAAGTTCTGCACCAAAACTTTTAAAGAAAACTTCTATCCCGCGAATATTGCTTCCCATGAAATTAAAACTCTTCTCATGAATATAATTTTCTAGAATTTTATCTATTAAAAAAGAGGGGCCATTCTCGTTTTTAAAAGATTCATCATTGATTAATGCCAATAAAGAAAGTTGTTCTTTTTCTGAAATTACAACGGCTAAATTGATCAGTTTTTCTTCCAAATAGGCTCCACAAAGCTTGAGGAAACCATTTTTATTCAGAAATTCTAAATACCTTAAAAACTTTTCGTAATCGGATCTTTTGGGAATTCCTTTATAATTGTTTTCGATGAAATTGATAGAATCGGCGTTTAAATCAATTTCTTTATAAAAAAGATGCTGTGCCCATTTTGCGGTAGATTTTCTTCCTTTAAAATACTTTTTCCTCCTTAAAATTACATAGTCAGAAATAGGAATTACGTAGTTTTTTTTCTTTTCTAATATTTCTCCAAAATCATTGTTTTGATTAAAAGAATATAAAAATACTTTTGAGCTTTTCTTTAAAAAATTTAGAAATTCGGTATTAATTTTACGATCATCTTTTTTTGAAAAAATGCCTAATTGCTGGCAGAAAAGTGGCATCAATACAAAATTAAAACCTATTTTTTTTTTCAATGGAACAGGCATTACCGCTTCATAATCGCCATACACCAAAAGCTGCCAGTTTCCAGAAAGTTCGTCCAGAACTTCTTTATTGGCATACCAATTTCTCTGTTCAGAATTTTCTAAACATTCAGTATATTTTTTGAAATCAATTTCGTTGTATTTCAATCTTCTAATCATAATAATCCTTCGTCTGAGAAACTAAAATATGAGTTCTGTGTAATAATCAAATGGTCTAAAAGCTGAATAGTTAAGGTATTTCCCGCTTCTTTTATTTTTTGAGTAATGTCGATATCTTCTTTGCTTGGCTTCAAATTTCCTGAGGGATGATTGTGGGCAACAATAACTCCGGTCGCAAAATGATCTAGCGCAGTTTTAAATAAAATCCTGATATCTACAATCGACTGATTAATTCCACCTTGCGTTAATTGAGAAATATGAATAACTCTATTGCTTTGATTCAGAAAAATAGCCCAAAATTCTTCTGTTCGTAAATCTGCCAAATGATTTTTAAAAATCTGATAAGCTCCGTTACTGTTGGAGATCATTGGTTTTTCAGGAATTTCCTGATTCGATCTTCTTCTCCCAATTTCCAAAGCTGTTGCAATGGAAATAGCCTTCACCTCGCCTACTCCTTTGAATTTCGTTAAATCTTTCACAGATAATAAACTCAGCTGATGCCAGTTATTATTGACAGAAGCTAGAATCTTCCTTGCCAATTCTACGGCAGTTTCATCCCTACTTCCGCTTCCCATAATAATTGCAAGGAGTTCAGAATCAGAAAGTGAGCCTTTGCCTTTCAGCAAAAACTTTTCTCTGGGTCTGTCGTCTTCTGCAAGGAATTTTATTGACATATTTTTTAGATGGCAGGAATTAGGGTTTGGGGATTAGTTTAATAAAATGCGTATAAAATAATTGGCTGTTTTGATTGATCGATGTATTTCGCCGTTTCGTTGAATGCATCTTTTGAAAGCATTGGACAGCCAAAACTTAAACAAGCTGGATTTACCGATTCTTGATTCGGAACACAATAATAAGAGTGGAGAACGATTGCTCTCGGTCTTGCGTTACTATTTGTTTCATCAAGTCCATCTAAACGGTACGCTTTCCCGAATTTTCCGTTATAGCTTTCACGTATTTCGTATTTTCCCAAAGATGACTGGTGAGAACCGTCAACATTGCTAAACTGCAAATTATTTGAGTTAGCAATTACGGAACCTTCACCATGTGCAACAACTGCTTTCTGTAAAATTTTATCATTTTTCAGATCATAAACGAAATACCTGTATTTTCCTGAATGAATTTTAAAATTGATGAAAACTGCCAAATTTTGATTATAATTTTTCCCTTTAATATAGTTTTTAATTTCCGAAATTTTTGATTTTGGAAGATAATCAACAACATTATTGGCCTGAGATTCAAATTTTGAACAGGAAATAATAAAAAGGAATAAAAAAATAAAGTGTTTCATCATCTGACAGGAATTTACTCGATGATCATTCCGTCTTTCATGACTAATTTTCTGTCAGTAATTTCCGCAAGATTGGGGTTATGCGTTACAATCACAAATGTCTGATTGTATTTATCTCTTAAATCAAAGAATAATCTGTGTAAATCATCTGCATTTTTTGAATCTAAGTTACCTGTAGGTTCATCTGCAAAGATGATTTTAGGAGAGTTAATCAACGCTCTGGCAACTGCTACCCTTTGCGCTTCCCCACCCGATAATTGGTTGGGTTTATGCTGTAATCTCTGTTCGATCTTTAAATCTTCAAACAAAGCATACGCCTTTTCCAATGATTCTTTTTCGTTGGCTCCGGCGATTTTCGTAGGCAACAATACGTTTTCCAGTGCCGTAAATTCCGGCAATAACTGATGAAACTGAAATACAAAACCAATATTCTGATTCCTGAATTTAGAAAGCTGTTTGTCATTCATATTAATAAATGACTCCCCTGCCATTGAGATCTCTGTATCATATTTATTAGAGTTCGAAGGCGAATCCAATGTTCCCAAGATCTGCAGTAAAGTAGATTTTCCTGCACCTGATTCTCCAACAATAGATACAACTTCTCCGGTTTTGATATGAATATCAACCCCTTTTAATACTTCTAAATTCCCATAAGATTTATGGATATTTCTTGCTTTAATCATGAGCCAAAAATAGTGATTTGATTTGAAATATGAGAGAAATTTAAGATGAATTGTGAGTGGAAATTGTGTTTATTATACCAAAGCATCAAGGTTTTTAAAACCTTGATGCTTTGAATCTACAAAATAAATTAAAAACAAAAAAACCTCCCAAAATTGAGAGGTTTTAATATTTCAAAACTTAGAAAATTACAGTAACAAAGTTAAAGGACTTTCTAAATATGTTTTTAAAGTTTGTAAGAACTGAGCACCTGTAGCACCGTCTACCACTCTGTGATCACAAGCTAATGAAAGCTTCATGATGTTTCCAACTACGATCTGTCCGTCTTTTACGATCGGTTTCTCGATGATTGCTCCTACTGAAAGGATTGCAGAGTTTGGTTGATTGATGATACTTGTAAATGTTTCAATTCCGAACATTCCTAAGTTAGAAACTGAGAAAGTAGAACCCTCCATTTCGTTTGCCTTAAGACCTTTAGATTTAGCTCTTCCAGCCATATCCTTAACACCAGCAGAAATCTGAGTATACGTCATCTGATCTGTGTTTTTAAGAACAGGAACAACCAATCCGTCAGGAATAGCAACTGCTACACCGATGTTGATGTTTCCTCTGTGAATCACTTTATCTCCAGCCCAGCTAGAATTAACTTGTGGATGTTTTCTTAAAGCAACAGCAGTCGCCTTAATAATCATATCATTGAAAGAAATTTTAGTATCAGGTAAAGAATTGATTTCTTTTCTAGCCTCAATTGCTTTATCCATATTGATCTCCACCATTAAATAATAGTGAGGAGCAGAGAATTTACTTTCAGCAAGACGTTTCGCGATGATATTTCTTACCTGTGAGTTTGGAGTCTCTGTATCTTCTCCCTGAACAAAACTTAATGCAACCTGAGCTGCCGGACTTGCAGTCGGCGCAGATGCTGCTAGTTTTGTCTGAGATGGCTGATAATTTTCAATATCTTTTTTAACGATTCTTCCGTTTTCTCCAGAACCCTGAATACCGTGAATGTCAACTCCTTTATCCTGAGCCATTTTTTTAGCCAAAGGAGAAATTGCAACTCTGTCGGTAGATGAAGAACTTACAGCCTGAGCCGCAGGTTTTTCTTCTGTTTTAGCTTCAGCTTTTTGTTCTGCAGGCTTTTCTGATGATTGAGCAGCAGGTTTTGCAGCACCAACACTAGAAACATCAGTTCCTTCAGGGCCAATAATTGCTAATACTGAATCAACAGGAGCAGCACCGCCTTCTTCAACACCTTGCTTCAATAATACTCCATTGAATTCAGATTCGAAATCCTGAACCGCTTTATCTGTTTCGATCTCAGCAAGAAGATCTCCTTCTTTTACTGTATCGCCAACATTTTTGTGCCATTTAGCTACTTTACCTTCTGTCATTGTATCAGAAAGTCTTGGCATTGTAATTACTTCTACTCCTGCAGGAACTTCCGCAGAAGTCTGCTCTACGCTTGTAGAATTATTTTCTGTTTTTGATTCTTCTTCAGATTTTTTCTCTTCAGAACCTCCAGAAGCAGGAGCAGCAGCTCCGCCCGTTAATCCTGAAATATCTTCTCCTGCATTACCAATAATAGCCAAAACAGAATCTACAGCAGCAGCATTTCCTTCTTCCACACCAACGTATAGAAGAGTACCATTTAATTCAGATTCGAAATCCTGAACAGCTTTATCTGTTTCAATTTCAGCTAAAATATCTCCTTCCTTTACTGTATCTCCTACTTTTTTATGCCATTTCGCCACTTTACCTTCCGTCATAGTGTCGGAAAGACGCGGCATTGTAATAACTTCTGCCATAATTTAATTTATTAATTTGTTAATGTGATGAAGTGATGATAATAAAAGTGAAAGTTAAAAAATAACACACCATATCATCCTATCAGCAAATTATTATTGATTTTCAAATTTATCTAAGAATGGATAGTTTTCCTGAGAATAAACATACTCATATACTTTATCAACATCCGGGTATGGAGAATTTTCCATGAATTCGATACACTCGTCAACGAAATCTCTTGATTTGTTATCGATCACTTCTAATTCCTGCTCAGTTGCCCAATTATTTGATAAGATTCTTGATTTTACCAATTCGATAGGGTCATCATTTTTATGAATAGCTACTTCATCCTTAGATCTGTAAGGTTCAGCATCAGACATAGAGTGACCTCTGTAACGGTAAGTTCTAGCTTCGATGAAAGTTGGTCCGTCTCCTCTTCTTGCTCTTTCAATAGCCTCGTACGCAGCTTCTGCTACTTTTACAGGATCCATTGCATCTACAGGAAGACAAGGCATTTCGTATCCTAAACCTAATTTATAGATATCTTCGTGGTTAGCTGTTCTTTTAACAGAAGTTCCCATTGCATATTGGTTGTTTTCTACAACGAATACTACCGGAAGTTTCCAGTTCATCGCCATGTTAAACGTTTCATGTAATGAACCCTGTCTAGCCGCTCCATCTCCGAAGAAACAGATATTTACCGCTTTTCTGTCAAAAAACTTATCCGCGAAAGCAATACCAGCACCTAAAGGAATCTGACCTCCCACAATCCCGTGACCACCATAAAAACGGTGTTCTTTACTGAAAATGTGCATAGAACCACCCATACCTCCTGACGTACCTGTAGCTTTACCACAAAGTTCTGCCATGATTCTCTTAGGGTCTACTCCCATTGCCATTGGATGGATGTGACATCTGTAAGCCGTGATCATACTATCTTTAGTTAAATCCATTGCATGCGTGAAACCAGCAGGTATAGCCTCCTGACCATTATACAAATGTAAAAAACCTCTGATTTTTTGTTTTAAATAAAGAGAACGGCATTTGTCTTCAAACCTTCTCCACATTGTCATATCTTCATACCACTTCAGGTATACCTCTTTAGAAAATTCTTTCATGTGTTAGCTCTTGCTTATTTATTATGAAATAGTTGAGCAAAATTATAAAAAAAACTTCATTTTTATTGTATACATACCAATTGTTTTTTTAGTTATAGTATTATATTTACATTATCAAACTTAAATATGGAAGAAAAACAGCCTTCACTCATACATAAAATCTCAAAAATCATCTCAGATTTTTTTAATCCTCTGACTTCTCTGTTTATATTTTTCATCTATATGAGCGTTCGGGAGTATACTTTTGAGGAATCCGTTGCGCACTTTCTTCCTATATTATTAATTGTGATTTTACCTGTGGTGATCTGGCTTGTATGGAATGTAAAGACCGGAAGATATACCAATATGGATGTTTCGAATCGGGTTCAAAGGAAAACTTTATACATTTTTATTGCAGTTTGCGTTATCGGTTACATGATTTTCAATTATATCAAAAACGGATACATTGATTTTATCATGCTTTTTATATTAATTCTTCTTTTTTCTTTACAAATAAGTAATTTTTTCATTAAAAGTTCGATGCACACAGCCTTTAATGTGTTTGTAGCAGCATTATTTTTTGCAATAAACTGGAAAATGGGAATTCTCTGGCTTGGAGTTGCCGCTTTGGTAGGAATTACGAGAATTATTTTAAAGAGACACACCGTAAAAGAAGTATTTATGGGCGCCGGAATAGCATTTCTGGTATCTTTTATTTATCTTTATTGCAATATACAATTTCAACATTAATCATATTATATGAAAATAAATCATCTTACTTCTGCTGAAGAAAACTTAATGAAACTTTTTTGGGCAATGAATTCATTTTATTTAAAAGAAGTTATGGAACAGCATCCTGAGCCTAAGCCGCACCAGAATACAGTTTCTACTTACTTAAAAATATTAGTTGAAAAAGGTTATTTATCAACTGAAAAAGAAGGCAGAATTTTTAAATATACTGTAATTGTTCCTTTTGAAAACTATAAAAAATTCTTATTAAAAGAACTTTCGCATAATTTCTTTCATGATTCAGGGAAAGAGATCTTAGAGTTTTTGATGGTTGAAAAATTAATTTCTCAGGATGATTTAAGAGCCTATTTTGATCTTAAAATGGAACTTAAACCTACAAAAATAAAAGCACCAAAACTGGAAATTGCCAACGAAATTTTAAATCCAAAAAAAGATAAAAAAGGCAAAGACAAGAAAAAGAAGAAAAAATAAGATTAACAAAAAACACCTAAAATCATGAAAACAAAATTCCGGGAAATCATCGGAAAAGCCGGCAATGTGGTATTTCTCTATCCGATGGTTTTGGTCATTGCTCTACTTACTTCGGTTGGAGCTATTTACATGGCTGAAACCAATTATAGCGATAAATTGCTGTTTACCTATTCCAAAATCACCATGTGTTGCGGCCTTGGAATCTCTTTACTGTTTGCTTTAAAAATGCTTTCCCAAAGAATTGGTAAGGCTTTTTTATTGGAATTTTTTGGAGTTATTTTCCTGATTGGCTTCTATTTTGTCTTTCCTGATGAGAAAAAAGAGTTCATAGAAACTTATGGATATATTATCGCCATCACTTTCCTACTCTCCCATTTGCTGGTTTCTTTTATCCCTTTTTTAGCTAAAAATAGAGAGCTTAATTTCTGGCAGTATAACAAGAATCTTTTTGTCAATATTTTCCTTACGGTTATTTTTACGGGTGTATTGACGGGAGGTGTTGAATTGGCTGTTTTGGCGGTTGATAAGCTTTTTGATTTTGATTTCAATAATAAGCTTTATGCAGATCTTTTCTTTGTTCTGGCTATTTTCGGAAGCTGTTTCATCTTTTTATTATTTAATGAAATTGGACTTGATTACCTCGAAAAAGACGGGAAATATCCTGTTATATTGAAATTTTTCACGCAATTTATTTTAATTCCATTATTATTTATTTATGTGATTATTTTGTATTTCTATTCATTTAAAATACTGATCAACTGGCAACTTCCGAGAGGTTGGGTTTCTTATCTTGTTTTAGCTTACAGTATTGTAGGAATTCTGGCTTTGTTGCTGGTTCATCCATTGAAAGAAAATAATACAAAATCTTGGGTTAAAATATTTTCAAAGGTCTTTTATTTCACGATTATTCCGCTTATTATTCTTTTGTTTACTGCGATTTTTACAAGGATTTTAGAGTACGGATATACTGAACCGAGATATTTTGTGCTTCTTCTGGCTTTGTGGCTTTTAAGTATCGTAATTTATTTTGTGTTTAAGAAGAATTCTAGTATAAAATTTATTCCGATCAGCTTATTTGCTTTTGGAGTTTTTGCGTTGATATTTCCTTATCTGAATGCTTTCAGTGTTGCAAAAAGAAGTCAAAAATCTGAATTGCTTAAATTATTAAATGAAAAACAATTATTAAGCAACAACAAAATCGATTTTCAAAAGAAAGTAACCGACACAATCGTTAATGAAATTGGAGATAAATTTGAATTTTTAGCAGAAAGAAAACAAGAAGATTTTCTTTTAGATTTAGTTGATACAAAAAAGAATCACGCCTTAGAAAATGAGATTAAAGTAAATCCATTTTTATCATTAAGATATAGTGTTCAAAGTGAATTCACCAATACAAACAGGACAATAGCTTCTGATTACGAAAGACTTAGCTTAGAATCTGAAAAACAATATATCACGATAGATAACTATCAATATTTCTTTAATTTAAGAAATTATAATGATGATACTAAGGAAATAAATGGTGATAAATTCAATATAATCGAAAGATCCGATAAAGGAATTATATTAAAAGTAGACCTTAATTCAAAAGAAGAAGTAGACTTCACTCCAGGCATTAATAATTTATTTAAAGAATATTCGGGCAGAAAAGGAATTATAAAATTACCCGAAATTTCCCTTGAAAAAGATCTTGGTAAATATCATATCAAAGTGGTTTTTCTTAATATTTCGAATGATAAATCACCATATAATAAAGCAGGTAACATCTATTATGACAATGCAGTACTGCTGATAAAAGAGAAATAAAAAGACATAAAAAAAGCGGCTTAAAAGCCGCTTTCATTGTATTTAGTCCTTAACAATTTTAAATGATTCATCTTTTCCATCAGATTTTACTCGTAGTAAGTAAACTCCTTTTTTAAGATCAGATACATTTACTTGTTTAGAATTATTATCTAATTTTCTTACCAATTGACCTGTCAGAGAGAATATTTCAATACTGCTAACTTTTTTATCAGTATTAATATTTAAAACATCTTTTACAGGATTTGGATAAACTTTCACACCACTGTTTTTAGCAACATCATTAACTGCTAATGTTGCAGAAGCATCAACCACAGAAACATTATCAACATCAATTCCTCTCGCCCAGTTAGAAGTACCTTCTAAAGCAATAAGATAGTTTGCAGATTTATTCGGAAGAGGAATACTTACATCCAGCCAAGCTGCATTTTCTGTAGTATAAGAACTTCCTACCTGAGTCCATGCATCAGATGGGTTTGCTTTATAAAAAATTCTCAATTCATCAATATCGCCAAACCAGTTTACGTTTGCTAAGCTAAATCTAAGTTCAGGATTTGCAAGTGCAGAGATATTCAATGGAGGTAATAATAATTTTGCTTTTTCACCAGGTTCTTCTGTTCTGAATTCAGCCATTCTTGGTGCTGATTTAGGCATAATTGAAGAGTTTCCATTAGTCGTAACATACGTCCATGTAGCTACACCGGCCCCTGAAACCGCTTCATTACCCCAACATGAAGGGATTGTAGCGTTGTCAAAGTTTTGTACATATGGGAATGTTGCCAAAGGAGCACAAGTAGTCGTAAATGACTGAGCAGTAGACCAAGTACTGAATCCGTTGGCTGCACAATTTGATCTTACATAAAATTGATAAGCCGTAGACGGAGTAAGAGATGGAAGCGTAGCAGATGTAGTTGAACTATTTGCAATCGTTCCTGTTCCCTGAGTAAATCCTGTTGGACCATACTCGATTTGATAAGTTGCACCCGGTGTAGGTGATGCTGTCCAGCTGATATTCGCTGAGTTTGATGTAACGCCATTTACAACAATAGAAGATGGAATGTCACATGCAGGTTTCGGGCCAACAAAAACATCATCAACGTCAAAATAGAAAAGATCCGTAGTTGAAGAATAGAATCCGATATAGATCGTCTGTCCTATATAAGCAGAAAGATCATAAGAATATCTGTAAAAGTTTGGTCCACTCGAAGGAGCAACTGTAGCAGCTAACGTATTTGTAAATGCTCCAGCAGTAGGTGTTGTTGTAGAGATTTTCAGACTGATTGTTTCCGGATACAAAGGATCGCGGCTTCTTGCATAAAAGGAAAGGTAATCGCTTACCGCCGCAGTAACCGTGATAGCCGGTGTAACCAAATAATCATCATGAGCAGCAGAATTGAATCTTAATGACGCTGTTCTCGCACCGCTGTATGCTGTAATACTTCCGCCTGTATAATCTATGATTTCCCAAGTGTTTGTATCTCCTCCATTAAGAGCCGTCCATCCTGTAGGAAGCGCAGTAGAGGCTTCAAAATTCTGGAAAAATTGAGCATTCGCAATAATTGGAATTGCGAACAATGCCAAAAGTAGTTGTTTTTTCATAACCTTATTTTTAAATTGAACGTTAACTTACAAATTTCATGTCAGTTTTCAAAATAAAAATGGAAAGTAGTATGAAAAAATGCGCTATAATTAATATTCCATCACAATAGTGCATAAAAAAAGCGGCTTAAAAAAGCCGCTTATATTTTTTTACCAACGATTTCCACCACCGTTACCACCGCCACGGTTGTTTCCACCACCACCGTAACCACTTCCGCCACGGCTGTTTCCACCACCACCATAGCCGCCTCCGCCGCTTCTGTTGTTGTCGAAACTTCTTCTTGGCTTCTCTTCTCTTGGCTTAGCTTCAGAAACGTTAAGCGTTTTTCCGTTTAGTTCGTACTGGTTAAGAGCCTCAATTGCTTGTTTTCCTTCTTCATCACCCATTTCTACAAAACCGAAACCTCTAGAACGACCAGTTTCTCTGTCTGTAACTATTTTAGCAGATGATACTTCACCATAAGCTGCAAATAAATCGTGTAACTCGTACTCTTTAGTTGAGTAATTAATGTTTGAAACAAAAATGTTCATTTTGAATAAAATTAAAAAATTAATAAAAATTTGGTATATAAAAGAAAAGCAACATAAATTAATGAACAAATATTGATTCCAAATATAAACGTATGCAAGATACAATTAAAAATTTCAAATCAAAGTTTTTTTTATCCGTATTTTCTACAATTTTAAAGCTCACAAGGCCTGTATATTAAAAAAAGGCAAATATTTATTGTTTTTCAATAAATATTCATTGATATTTGTATTAAAATTAAGAATTATTTAACATAAAAAACAATCATTAATTCTGAAAATTATATGCCAATAATAGTAAATTTAGATGTAATAATGGCTAAAAAGAAGATATCTCTTAACGAATTGTCAGAAAAAGTAGATATTACCTTATCTAATCTTTCGATTTTAAAAACCGGAAAAGCAAAAGCCATTCGTTTCAGTACACTTGAAGCTATTTGTAAAGCTTTAGATTGCCAGCCTGGTGACCTATTAGAATATAAGGAATAATGTAAATTGCAATATATTTAATCACATTAATATGAAAGAGCATACCACTAACTACATCAATACCTTTATTGAAGTGGCGGAAGACTGCCCTGTTTCAGAAGCACAGATACCGCCGGAAAAGAAGGAAAAATCTTTAGCCAATCTACAATATGATGAAATAGTAAAAAATCCTTACAAATATTCTTCTGACGATATTATTTTCACTTGTTACACGATTAAAAATGATATCTCAAAAAGTGAAGAACAAGAAGAAAGGAAAAAGTTCTTTTCAAAAGGTCAGCCATGTCTTCGTACTTCACCATTAGCAAAAAGATATGGTTTTGGAATTCATCATGATTCAGAAGGGAAAGTAGCCTTATTTCCTGTAGAAAGCAAAGATTATCAGACATTCTTAAATGATGATTCAATAATCAAAGTAAAAGCCATGCGATCAAAAAGAAAATGATTGAGAAAATAAATAATTCTCTTTTAATAACTAAATCTCATTCCTTTGATAAAGCCAGTTTTAAACACTAAATTTGCATCACAAATAATTGAAACATGAATTACCACACTAGAAAATGGGTAAAACCGGAAGATCTTAATCCTAATCATTCACTTTTTGGAGGAAGATTATTGCAATGGATTGATGAAGAAGCTGCACTTTACGCCATTATTCAATTAGAAAATACAAAAGTCGTTACCAAATTTATATCTGAAATTAACTTCGTAAGCTCAGCAAAACAAGGAGATATCATAGAAATAGGAATTGAAGTTTCAACATTCGGCTCAAGTTCTATCACGTTGAAATGTGATGTAAGAAATAAAATGACTCACCAAACCATCATTACAGTAGATAAAATTGTAATGGTAAATCTTGGAGAAGACGGAAATCCTTTACCACACGGAAAAACGAAGGTTGAGTTTGTTAAAGACAGATTAAATAGTCAGTTATGAAAATTTTCATAAAAAATATGGTTTGCGGAAGGTGTATTTCTGCCGTTGAGAATATTTTTAATGATTTTAATATAAAAATAACGTCAATTAATCTTGGCGAGGTCGAATCCGAGTCCGAAGTTTCAAACAACACGCTGGAGTTGCTTGAAAAACGACTGGAAGAAACTGGTTTTGAGAGAATAAAAGATTCCGCGCATCAACTTATCGATAAAATAAAAACACTCATTATAGAAAAGATCAGCGAACTTGATATTGATGAAAACTTCCTAGTTTCCGAATTTTTAAGCTCGAAACTTCACAAAGATTACAGTTCACTTTCAAAAGCTTTTTCCCAAAACGAAAATATTACGCTGGAGCAGTTTTTTATTCTTCAAAAAATTGAAAAGGTGAAGGAACTGCTTTTATATAATGAATTCACGCTAACAGAAATCGCAGGAAAATTAGGCTACAAAAGTGTTCAGCATTTATCATCCCAATTCCGAAACAGCACAGGCTTCACTCCTACTGAATTCAAAAAATTGAAAATTCACATTAGAAAACCTCTAGATCTTGTCTGAGAGTTTGAGTGTCGGAGTGTATTAGAGTTTTTTTGTGTAAACTAACTGTCCATTCTCAAACACTAATACACTCCTACTCTAAAACCCTAACACACCCCAACACTCCCACCTAAAAACCTCTCAAACCAAATTCTATAAACATTATCCTTAAATTTATAACAAGCTTCCACTTTCATTTTGGAAATTTGTAGTATAAATTTAGGATCATGCAACAACAATATAAAATACTCGGAATGACGTGTTCCGGTTGTCAGAAAAAAATATCTGAAAAGCTTAACAGCCTGGAAGATATTAAAACTGATATCAATCTGGAAAACAGCACGGCAACTATCATTTCTGATAAAAAAATAGAACTGTCTACTTTAAATAAAGCATTAGAAGAAATTGGAAATTATAAGCTGGAAGATGCAAACAGCCCTGACAAAGCTTTTATAAAACCTCAAGACCGAGTTTCTCCATCTTCGGTATACTATTGTCCGATGGAATGTGAAGGCGATAAAGTATATTTCAAACAAGGACAAAGATGCCCGGATTGCAATATGTATCTCGTTCCGATCGAAGAGAAATTAGCAAAAGACCCGAATTATAAACCGACTTATTCTTCCACCAACTTACCTGAAAACTTCAAAGACAATATTGCAAAATACTATTGCCCAATGTTCTGCGAAAGTGATAAAGTATATGATGAAAAAGTTGACTGCCCTATTTGCAACATGCATTTGGAGGAGATTAAGGAAGATTTAGTTAAAAATTCGACCTCGCATACACATTCTCATTCTCACGATCACAGTCATAATCATGAAGCTCCAAAAGTTACGGATGAAATGGCGGGAAAATATTTCTGCCCAATGTATTGTGAAGGCGACAAAGTTTACGACAGCAACGTTGGCTGCCCTGTTTGCGGAATGGATTTGGTGAAATATCCAGAGAAAAAAGTGGCAAAATACACCTGCCCGATGCATCCTGAAATCATCACCGATGAACCTGGCGACTGCCCAATCTGTGGAATGGATTTAGTAAGAATGCCCGATACAGATGGTGAAGAAGAGGATGAAACTTACAATATTTTAAAACGAAAATTCATTATTTCTCTGGCTTTTACCATTCCTGTTTTTATACTTTCAATGGGTGGAATGTTCATTAATTTTCCATTTACTCATCAAATTCAGGGAATTATTGAACTAATTTTAACACTTCCCGTTCTGTTTTATTCAGGTTGGTTTTTAATGAAAAGAGGTTACATCTCTTTCAAAACATGGAACTTAAATATGTTCAGTTTGATCGTTTTAGGTGTTGCAGCAGCATTTATTTTTAGCATTATAGCTTTAGTTTTCCCTGATATTATGCCTCATGAAATACGAGGTCACAATCATGAAATTCCGTTGTATTTTGAGGCGGTTACTGTGATTTTAACGCTTGTTATTTTAGGACAGTTAATGGAAGCTGCCGCTCACAAAAAGACAGGAAATGCCATACGTGAATTAATTAATCTTTCTCCTGATGAAGCCAATTTGATGGTGAATGGTGAAGATAAAAAAGTACTTCTTTCTCAGGTGAAAATTGGAGATTTATTAAAAGTAAAACCGGGCGAAAAAATACCTGTTGACGGAAAAATAACGGAAGGAAATTCTATTGTAGACGAAAGTATGATCACGGGAGAACCAATTCCTGTTGAGAAAACGGTCAACGACAGAGTATCTTCGGGAACCATTAACGGAAATCAGGTTTTCATCATGAAAGCCGAAAAAGTGGGTGATGAGACATTGCTTTCACAGATCATTAAAATGGTTAATGATGCAAGCCGAAGTAAAGCTCCCATTCAAAAATTGACGGATAAAGTAGCTAAAATTTTTGTTCCTACTGTTATTTTGATCGCAGTTCTTACGTTCATTTTATGGCAATTTTTCGGTCCGGAAGGTCAAAGAACATTATTTGCTTTTGTAAATGCTGTTGCTGTTTTAATTGTGGCTTGTCCGTGTGCTTTAGGTCTCGCAACACCGATGTCTTTGATGGTCGGAATTGGAAAAGGTGCCAAAAACGGTATCTTAATTAAAAATGCCGAAGCGCTTGAACAAATGAACAAAGTAAACGTTTTAATTACCGATAAAACAGGAACTTTAACGGAAGGAAAACCGTCTGTAGAGCATATTGAACCTGTGAACAATGAAGATAAAAATCAACTCTTGAAATTAGCTTTTTCATTGAATCAAAATTCAGAACACCCACTTTCAAATGCTGTGATCAAAAAAGCAAAAGAACAAAATATTACTGCTGAAAAAGTACAACAATTTGAAAATATTTCTGGAAAAGGAGTGAAAGGAAACATCAATGGAAAAGCAATCTATGTAGGAAATGAAACGTTATTGACTTCCAATCAAATTATAATTCCCGAAAATCTTAAACGAAAAGCTGTTGAAGTTCAGTCAAAAGCTCATACAATTTCTTATGTTGCTGAAGAAAATTTAGTGTTAGGATTCATTAGTTTTACCGATAAAATTAAAGAAAGTTCTAAAAAAGCGGTTCAGCAATTGATCAGCGAAGGAATTGATGTTATGATGATGACAGGTGATAACGAACATACTGCAAAAGCTGTTGCTGATGAATTAGGCATCAAACATTTTAAAGCCAACTGTCTTCCTGAAGATAAATTAAATGAAGTAAAAAAACTGCAAAAAGAAGGTAAAATTGTAGCAATGACTGGAGATGGGATCAACGACTCCCCTGCTTTAGCACAAGCCAACATCGGGATCGCCATGGGAACCGGAACTGATGTTGCGATTGAAAGCTCTGAAATTACCTTATTAAAAGGAGATCTTATTGGCGTTGCGCAGGCAAAATTATTAAGCGAAAAATTATTGAAAAATATTAAGGAAAATCTGTTTTTTGCTTTTATTTATAATGTGTTGGGAGTTCCGATTGCGGCAGGATTATTGTATCCATTTTTTGGAATTTTATTATCCCCGATGATCGCGGCTGCAGCGATGAGTTTCAGTTCATTATCTGTGATCTTAAATTCATTACGATTGAATTCTGTTGATTTGAATATTAAATAAATTTTTAATTCTTTCGCAGATTTTTATTGATCTTAATTTTATAAACAATTGAATTGAATATAATCTGCGAAAGACATAGGTTCTTACATCAATAGGAATGGGCTTTAGCCCATTTAGAAAATATATTCAATCAATTGGCTTTAGCCAAAACTTAAAATATTTAATACATTTCTAAATATGAAAAAAGAAAATCTTTATATCGGTTGTTCAGGGTTTTACAATGCAGATTGGAAAGGATCTTTATACCCAGAAGACGCCAAAAACAAAGACTTTCTTACCCTATATTCTCAAACCTTTAATTGTGTTGAAGTCAATTCTACTTTTTATAGAAAACCAACTGCAAAAACACTTATCAGATGGTTTGATGAAACTCCCGATAACTTTAAATTTTTCATTAAAATTCCAAAAGTGATTTCGCATGAAAAGCGATTGAAAGATTGTAAAGAAGAAGTTTCAGAATTTTGTAATCATATTCAAACTAATTTAAAGGAAAAACTTTCAGGATTTTTATATCAATTTCCTCCATCTTTTAAAAATACTCAGGAAAATATTGATTTAATTTTAAATACTATTGATTTCAACTTTTTAAATGTCATCGAATTCCGTCATGAATCTTGGTGGACAAAGGAAATTTTCGACATCTTAAAAGAAAAAGAAATCGTTTTTTCCGGAGTAAGTTTTCCGGGAAATCTGCCAGAAGATTTTATTATTAATCATTCTGAAATATTATATTACCGACTCCATGGAAAACCCATCCTTTATAAGTCCGAATATTCAAAAGAATTTCTTAATGATTTAGCTAATAAAATTAGAAAATCGCAACATAAAATATTTATATTTTTCAATAACACTTGGGGAACTGCAGCAATTCATAATTCGCTGTATTTGAAGAAAATTCTGGAATAAAAATCAGTTAAAAAATTAAATTAAAAAATCCTTAAAAAGTGAAATTTTAAGAAAATGTGGCATGTAATTTGTTAACATTATTTTGAAAATTTTAACGATTTTTAACAATTTAATTTCCATTTACTTTTATGAAAAAAAACTTTGCGGAAAAGTCTAAAAACGGGACTTTTCTTGGGATGCTTGCATTGATGAGTGCAACTTCGTTTTTATTTAACAGCTGTGATCAGCCAAAAGACAAGAAAAAATCTGAAAAAACGATTTCCACCGTCCATCCCGTCGCAAAGATAGTCCCCCAAATTGATGATGAAGAAGTACCGTCAGACAAAAGGGTTATTTACCTTACTTTCGATGACGGTCCTAATCAGGGAACGGAAAATCTTCTGAGAATTTTAAATAAAAGAAACGTATGCGCCACCGCTTTCCTCGTTGGGCAACATGCTTATGGAAGCAAAAAACAAAAGGACGGTCTTGAATTATTAAGAAAAGATCCTTTGATTGAATTAGCCAATCACAGTTATACCCACGCCCATAATAAATACACAGATTTCTACAAAAATCCTGAGGCTGTAGTCCGTGATTTTGACATTGCAAAAGACAGTTTAAGACTAACCGACAAAATCGCAAGAACTCCCGGAAGAAATATCTGGAGACTTAATAATATTACCGCTACAGATCTAAAAAGCTCTACTCTAGCTGCAAATAGTCTTCAAAAAGCAGGATATAAAGTCATCGGTTGGGATTTGGAATGGAAACCAACCAACAAAATGGCTTTAAAAGGAAACCATCAGGCCATGTTAAAAAAAGTAGACAGTATTTTCTTTAATGATCTTGAAAAAACATCAAGACATTTGGTTTTTCTTACGCATGATCAGTATTTAACTGATGCGGATTCTATTGACGAACTTGATCTTTTCATTGAAAAGCTTCAAAAAACTAATAGATTTGTTTTCAGGAAAATATCTGCTTATCCGAAGATTAATGAGATTTTGAATTAATTCTTTTATTTTCCCACTGATTACACAGATTTTCACAGATGTTTATGTTATATTTTTTATTTAAGAATTGAATTATACACAATCATCTGTGAAAATCTGTGTAATCAGTGAGATTTTAATTTTAAATTCAATATTCGCTAGTTTTTTGCTTTTAAAATTCAGAAATTTGCAATTATGAGCATTACAGAAAACTATCATATTATAAAAAATCAACTTCCAGAAAATGTAGAGTTGGTTGCAGTTTCAAAGACACACCCTGTTTCAGCAATTCAGGAAGTTTATGATCTTGGACAAAAAGTTTTTGGAGAGAATAAAGTTCAGGAATTATTGGAGAAGTATCCCCTACTTCCAAAAGATATTGAATGGCATCTGATCGGGCATTTACAGACCAATAAAGTAAAATATATTGCTGAATTTATCGATACTATTCAAAGTGTTGATTCTGAGAAGTTATTAGCAGAAATTAATAAAGAAGCAGGAAAACACGAACGTAAAATCAAAGTTCTTTTACAAGTAAAAATTGCGGCAGAAGACACCAAATTTGGGCTTGAAATTACAGAAGCTAAGGATTTATTTGAAAAATATATTAATGGAGATTTTCCAAATATCGAAATCACAGGTTTAATGGGAATGGCGACATTCACAGACGACCAGAATCAGGTAAAAAAGGAATTTTTAATACTGAAAAAAGTTTTTGATGAATTAAATCAACTAAAAAATCTCGAAACATTATCAATGGGAATGAGTGACGATTTCCCGACAGCCATTGAATGCGGTGCCAATTCCGTAAGGGTTGGATCGGCTATTTTTGGAAGAAGAGATTATTCAAAATAGAACATTTAGGTACAGTTTTTGCTAATAATTCAATCAAAAAAATTAAATTTGCAACTATGCAAAAAATCCTTATTGTAGAAGACGAAAAAGCAATCTCCGGAGTACTTCACAGTATTCTTTCGGATGAACTTACCAATTATGAATTTGTAATCGCCGAAGATGGTTTAGAAGGCTATAAGCAAGTAGAAAAAGAAGATTTCGCGCTGGTGATCTCGGACATTAAAATGCCAAAACTCTCAGGTACAGAACTTTTAAAGCAAAGTCTGGCTTTAAAACCTGAAACTACTTTTATCATGATCTCAGGACACGCAGACATTGATTCTGCGGTTTCTTGTTTAAGGGATGGTGCATACGACTTCATTTCTAAACCCATTGACATCAACCGTTTGATTACAAGCGTAAAAAATGCCTTGGTTAAAGAAACTTTGAAGAAAGAAAATAAAAATCTTCAAACTGAAAATAAAACTTTAAAGAAAAAAGTTAACAAAAAGTACCAAATGATTGGTCAGTCTGCCGGATTACAGA
This sequence comes from Chryseobacterium sp. GW823-FHT05E08, assembly GCF_058795655.1. Classification (NCBI taxonomy): domain Bacteria; kingdom Pseudomonadati; phylum Bacteroidota; class Flavobacteriia; order Flavobacteriales; family Weeksellaceae; genus Chryseobacterium; species Chryseobacterium sp. GW823-FHT05E08. The sequence goes on from NZ_JBXAHY010000001.1 coordinate 839,090, forward strand.
AGATCCAGGATATGATCGAAAAGGTAGCTGTATCTGATGCGAGAGTATTGATTACAGGTCCCAACGGTGCCGGAAAAGAATTGGTAGCTCACGCTATTCACAATCAAAGTGAAAGAGCAAGAGGACCAATGATTGAAGTTAATTGTGCTGCAATCCCTTCAGAATTAATTGAATCTGAACTTTTCGGACACGTAAAAGGTTCGTTTACAGGCGCTATTAAAGATAAGCAGGGAAAATTCGAACAAGCTACTGGCGGTACGATTTTCTTAGATGAGATCGGAGACATGAGTTTGATCGCTCAGGCTAAGGTTTTAAGAGCTTTACAGGAAAGTAAAGTTTCTCCAGTTGGAAGCGACAAGGAAATTAAAGTTGATGTAAGAGTTCTTGCAGCAACAAATAAAAACATGCAGAAGGAAATTGAAGAAGGGAAATTTAGAGAAGATCTTTACCACAGGCTTTCTGTGATCGAGATCTATGTTCCACCGTTGGATGAGAGAAAAGAGGATATCAAATTATTGGTAGATCATTTCTCGGCTATGATCTCTGAAGAACACGGTACTGCTTTGAAAAAATTTGATGATAAAGCTATTGAAGCATTAAAAGCCCTTTCTTGGACTGGGAATATCAGAGAATTGAGAAATGTTGTGGAAAGATTAATTATTCTTGGTGGAGCTACTGTTTCCGAAGAGGATGTTGCAAGTTTTGTAAGGAAATAATTTAATTATTATTTTAAATATATTAAAAATTGCAGTATCGTTTGTTACTGCAATTTTTTTTGTTTTGAACCACAAAACAATTTGATTAAAACTATATGAATTATAAACTATTATGAACTTTTTAGATAAAAAATACACAAAAGAATGCCTCACTTTGGCTCTTCCTGTCATGTTGACGCAGGTGGGGCAGGTCTCGGTGAATCTCTTCGACAATATTATTGTCGGAAAATTATTAGGAGCCGACGCATTGGCCTCTGTATCTTTAGGAAATGCGGTATTCTTCTCAATGTTTGTATTGGCATTGGGATTTTCTTTTGCGATTCCGCCATTGGTTTCGGAAGCGCAATCCAGAGGTGATCACAAAACGATTAATTCTGTTTTCAGTCACGGATTTGTTATCAATATGACGGTTGGAATTATTTTGATGGGCATCCTACTTTTGGGACTTCCTCTACTCTATCATTCAGGTCAGCCGGCAAAGATTGTTCCTGATACGGTTGATTTCTTAGGAATTATGGCAATAAGTATCGTTCCTTTCATGGCTTTTCAGACATTGAGAGAGGTTTCAGAAGGATTATCTTATACGATTGGAGTTACCAAAGCGACCATCATCGCGAACGTCATTAACATTGTTTTAAACTATGTTTTCATTAAAGGACTTTGGATCTTCCCTGAAATGGGTGTAAAAGGTTCTGCATTAGCGAGTTTAATTGCCAGAATTTTCATGGTGGTTTTCTTGTATTATGTGCTTTTAAAAGAGAAGAAAACAAGACAATATATCAAAGATTTTTCGCTAAAAATTCAAGTTTTCACGAAAGCGATGTTTGAAAAAATGGTAAGATTGGGTTTCCCAACTGCTTTACAAATGTTCTTTGAAGTAACGGCTTTTGCAGGAGCGGCTTTTATTTGCGGATTGATTTCGGCTCATGATATTGCTTCTCACCAGATCGCGTTAAGTATGGCTTCCTTTACCTTTAATTTATGTATCGGATTCAGTGTTGCATCAACCGTGATGATCGGTAAAAAACTGGGTGAACAAAACTTTGTTGAACTAAGAAAAGTCGGGATCAATAACCTGAAAATTGCTTTTATTTTCATGTGTATCTGTGGAGTAATTTTCATTATTGGTAAAGATGTTCTTCCAACTTTTTTCACTAAAAAAGAAGAAGTTGAAGTGATTCAGTTAGCTTCAAAATTAATGATCATCGCTGCTTTATTCCAGCTTTCGGATGGAGTTCAGGTGACGGCATTAGGAATGTTGAGAGGTTTGCAGGATGTTAAAATCCCTTCTATTTATACGTTTATTGCGTATTGGGTGATTACCATTCCTTTAGGCTATTTCCTTTGTGTAACGATGGAAATGGGAGCTTTCGGAATGTGGATCGCATTAGGATTGGGCTTAACGGTTTCTGCCGTGATGCTCGTCAAACGATTTTTAAATATGTCTGCAAAAAGAGTTAAGCAGAATGCATAATTAAATAATAAATTGCTAAAAAAGCTACGCAAGGTCTAAGACTTTCCGTAGCTTTTTTTATTTTTGTTCACTTATTACAATTAATAAAAAATGAAAAAATTGATATTCCTGCTGGCTTTTTATGCAGGTTCATTGTACCAATCACAAACCAACCGATTTATTTATGAGCTTCAGTCTAGAAAAGAGGCTTCCGAAGAGTATAGAAAAACCCTCATGAATCTTGATATAAGCCCGAAATCAGTAAAATTTTATGATACTAAATTTGCTGAGTATGATTCTATAAATAAAGCAAGAAACCAAGAAATTTCTCATTATAGTACAAAAACAGATCAGGTCATCGAAAGGGCTCCCAATTCTTTTCAAAATAAATGGTACCGAGATTTTTTCGAATATTTCGTTGTAAAAACAAATGATGAAATGAAGTGGAAAGTTCTTCAGGAAACCCAAGAATATAACGGATACAAACTACAAAAGGCAACAACCGATTTTGGTGGAAGAACATGGGATGCATGGTTTTCCAATGAAGTTAATATCAAAGAAGGTCCTTATAAATTCAGAGGACTTCCCGGGCTTATTTTTATTCTGGAAGACGCTGATAAAAATTTCATCTATAAGCTGGTTAGTAATAAAAAGCTAGACACCAATTATGATACCCATCAATTTGTAGAAACTCATTATGGTAAACCGGCGATTCCTATTTCCAATAAAAAATTCAATACCTACGTTGAAGATATTTACGAGAATCCAACAAGAATGCTTTCAGAAGGGATAAAAAACGGACAGAAAGCTACATTTAAAAATGAAAGTATAGAATCTATTGAAGAACTCAATAAAAAAAGAGGAATGCTTCAAAATGGTATAAAAAACCGTTACATCTATATTGAAAAGGATAAAGAGCCTATATTTAAAAGCAATTGATTAAAAAAAATCTGCGTGAAGTCTTCTTCATGCAGATTTTTTATTATTAAGCCTGTTTAAACTTTTTATTTTAACCACAAAAGACGCAAAAGCAATGATTGAAAAATTCAAAATTTAACTGTTTTGAAAACAAAAGCTCTCAAAAGAATAAAAATCAAAGATTTTTTTTAAAACTTATGTGTTCTTAGTTTGCTGTTCATTATGATCTTAAATAAATAACATGTTTAATCTTTTGTATCTTTTGTGGTTAAAATAAAAAGTTTAAACAAGTTCATTACATTAATTACTCTTCGCTGTTATTTTCTTTTATTTCCTTCAAAGCCCTGTTCAAGCTCCTTACCGTAATCCCCAAATAAGCTGCCATATCTTCTTTTGAGATTTCCATCTCTTTTGATTTTAAATCAAGAAGTTGGGACAAGGTGTGTTCTGTGGTACGAAGTTGTTGATATGATGCTCTGCTTGAAGTATTAACGATACGTTCTGCGAAAACATCGAGTAGTAAATTATTCAAAGTCAAATCGCTTTTAATTAATGCTTGAAAATAAGGAATTGACATTGAATAGACGCTTACTTCCGTCATTGCTTCGATGCTACAAAGACAGGAAACATTTTTAATAACTTCGATTTCACCTATAATCTCACCTTTTCCCAAAAACTCTACGATATATTCTTTGTCGTCTTCTTCAACAAAATAACATTTCGTAATTCCGCTTTTGATGAGCATTATTTTAGTTGAAATTTCATTCTGTGTTAATATCCTATCTCCTTTTTCAAAAGATTTCAGGGTAATATCGTCTTTATTTTCCTGCTTATTGTAAAGCTCTTCCAGATAGTCTAAAAATAATGGATTCGTACGTAACATATTCTTGTTTGGGACAATCGTCCTCTTCTTTTTTAATTTTTATACTGAATTTTGTCGACCGAAAATTACAAAAACTAAAGTAAACAGAATATGAACAATGATATAACAACAATTGCTTTTGATGTAGAGTTTTTTTTGAATTGAAGAAGATTGATTGGATTGTTTGACTCTTAACTAATTTTGAAAGAAAAGGCAAAATCCCTAGCCCCGATTGCAGCTTTGTTTGAGCTCATTTTGAGGGTTTCGGGGGGGGGGGTTGG
>NZ_JBXAHY010000001.1:843329-1287958 GCF_058795655.1 Chryseobacterium sp. GW823-FHT05E08
CCCCCCCCCCCCCCCCGAAACCCTCAAAATAGCGAGTGCGGAAAGCGGGAAATAGCTTCTGAAAGTAAATAATGAGTTATTTTGGAGATTGCTTCGTCGCTTCGCTCCTCGCAATGACACAATAGACTATCCGATTCTCTTCCCCAAAATCACCAAACTCCTTTCAACACCATCCAAAACAGCTACATCAGGAAAGGTACCCCAATCTTCAAATCCGAAATGCCTGAAAAGTTTCAAGCTCGGTTCATTATGCAAAAAGATAAATCCTAATAATGTTTTAACGCCAAATTTTCCTGCGTTATCAATACAATATTGAAGAACTTTCTTGCCGAAGCCTTTTCCACGACAGCTCTCATCCATATAGATGCTGATTTCAACCGTTCCGTTGTAAGCCGGTCTTCCGTAAAATGATGAAAAACTCACCCAACCAATCGTCTTATTTTGAAGATCTTCAATCATCCAAAGCGGGCGGTTTTCAGAATTATGTTCATTAAACCATTGTTGTCTGCTTTCTACAGAAACGTTTTCCGTATCGGCAGTTACCATTCTTGATGGGATGGTCGAGTTATAGATTTCTACTATTCTTGACAGGTCTTCAGGGTTTGCATTCCTGAATTTTAATTCTTCCATTTTTAAGGACTTATTTTTTTAACTTTTGATATAAATTATCTATTTCAACATTGCCCTTCCAGCCGGCAGATTCTTTCATTGAAATGATAATCATTTCTTCAAATTCTTCTAATGAGTTAGTAGCTCCTTTTACAATTGCATTTTCCCATGGCCTTTTTTCTTTTGGAATTATATATTCAATATAAAATGTATCTCTGAATCCATTTATAGCGACAAACCAATCCGATGTATAATCATCTTCTTCAAATAAAAGTAATGTTGCATGTGATGTTAAGCCAAAGATTGTCGTTTCTTTAAATATTCTATTAAACAATTCTAAAACTTTCAACATCGATGTTCCAATATCTTCAAATTTATCTTCCGGTTTAGGAATAAATTCTGTATAAAATTCTTCTAAAGTTTGACTTTTTTGTGCAGAGCAATTAATTATAGGCATTAATAAATAACTTTAAAAATTATTTCTAAAAGTAATAAAAAACTCGCTCTAAAAAGAACGAGTTTTATAATCAATTGTTATTTTTTCAAACATTTCTCAAGAAACTGATCCTGTTCCCAAAGAAGGTGAAGAATATTTTCTTTTGCCTGATAACCGTGAGCTTCTTTTGGTAAAAGAACCATTTTTACAGGAGCTCCAAGGTTTTTCAATGCCTGGAAATATCTTTCCGTCTGCAAAGTGAAAGTTCCCGGATTATTGTCTGCATCACCATGAATCAGAAGCAATGGTGTTTTCATTTTATCAGCATTCATAAACGGTGACATAGCGTTATAAATTTCCGGAATGTCCCAATAATTTCTTTGTTCACTCTGGAAACCAAAAGGCGTTAGCGTTCTGTTATATGCTCCACTTCTTGCAATTCCACATGCGTAATCTTTGGAATGCGTTAAAAGATTGGCAGTCATAAAAGCACCGTAAGAGTGACCTCCAACCGCAACTTTCGTTCTGTCGATATATCCTAGCTGATCCACAGCATCAATTGCCGCCCTACCGTTGGCAACTAATTGAGTAATAAATGTATCGTTTGGTTCTGTTTTTCCTTCTCCAATGATTGGGAAAGCAGCATCATCCAAAACCGCATATCCTTTGGTCGTCCAATACACGAAAGATCCGTAGTATGGGAACGTAAAGTCATTTGGGTTTTGAGTATTTTGTCCCGCAGTATTTTTATCTTTATATTCTGTCGGATATGCCCAAATTAATAAAGGAAGTTTTTCTTTTTTCGCTTTTCTGTCGTAGTTTGCAGGAAGATAAAGCGTTCCAGTTAAAGTAACTCCGTCATTTCTTTTGTATGTGATGACTTCTTTATAAACATCTTTAATGCTTTCAAATGGATTGGCGAAATTAGTTACTGTTTCAGTTTTATTAGACTTAATATTTTTCTTAAAATAATTAGGATACTGACTTGCAGACTGCTGAATGGTCAACACCTCTCCTTTTGACGGATTCAGAATATCGATAATTTCCTCTTTGGCATTCTTTATATTTGAGGTGTAAAGTCTCTTCTTTTTCAGGGTTTTCATATCCATTTCATCAATGAATGGATGTTGACCGTCTTTCGTGAATCCGTCTCCGATAAGATAAGATTTTCCACCTTTCATATCAACAACTGTTCTTCCGAATTGGTTTTTTGTCGTGTTGAAATTTCCAGGATCACTGTAAACATCCTGATAATTTCTGTCATCAATTACTTTAGACTCATTATTATTTAGATCAACCAAATAAGATTTTGTGTTTCTTGTATCGTACCAGCCTTCATAAACGATGGCAAAATGATCGTTTGTCCAACTCGTTCCCTCATATCTTTGTTTTGTTTTAAAGAATGATTTTGGAGCAGTGCTGAACGGTGCTTCCCAAGTAAATATCTCATCTCTGTAATCAACTGTTTTTGCCTGATCTCCGCCATCTAATGCTTCAGAATAGACCAATGTTGCGGGCATATCGCTTCTCCAACCCATATCTCTTTTTCCTGTTCGCACAGAAGAAAAACCTTTTGGCATTATTTCGTTTAGCGGAACTTCGTTCACAACTTTTACAACATTTCCATTGATGTCATAGACTGTTGTAATTGTTGGAAATCTGTTTAAAGGAACGATGTATGAGAATGGCTTTTTGATTGTTGTTGCCATCATATAATTTCCATCGGGTGAAAAGCTTAATCCTGAATACAAATCCTGTTCTTTTACTTTCTTCAAGCTTCCATTTAAGTCAACGTTGTAAATATCAGAAGCTGTAAGGATTTCAAAGTTCTTTTCATCCTGTGGATTTTTAAGAAGATCCTGATACGTTCTGTTTTGAGAAACTTTTCCGTCTGAGGTAGAAACGATCGGTCCCGTTGGAAGATCTTTGCTTGAATCTATTAAAGTTCCCTTGTTTTGAGGAAGTGTTTTAATTAAAATATCCTGAGAATCTTTATACCAAACATACGGACTTCCTAAATTCGCATTCAGATTATCGGCAGTTATTTTCTTTGCAGTAGCGGTTTCCAGATCTATGATCCAAAGTTCTACTCCTTTTGCAGTTGTATTGGTAAAAGCCAGCTTTTTTTCGTCTGGTGAGAAAGATGTATAGGTGATTTTAGGATTTGATGGTAAATTTTTAACCTGAACTTCATTTTTATCATTCAGTTTTCTAACCTTCAAATTGTTTGAATAGGTTGCTGTACTCGAAATATTAGTTACGGGATTGATTCTAAGTCCGCCCAACTTCATTTCTTGCTGACTAAGATCTTCCAAAGTTTTATAGGTCGGACGATAAGTGAAAACTATCCAATCTTTTTTGCTATTCATTAAAACGCTTGGTGGTCTTTCATAGTCTGCAAGTTTAAGAATTTCTGCAGATGGCTTTTGATAGGTAATATTTTCCTGAGCTTCGTAGAAATTAAGAAACGCAAGTAAACAGATTGTTAGCTTTATCTTCATAATATTTCATTTTTCACGAAAGTAATGAATTTTTAAATACATAAAAAATAATCACAATTAATCCACCATATTGCGATTAAATAAAAAAAGAGCAGTAAAATCTTACTGCTCTTTATATTTATTTTTAAGTCTTGATTACCAATCTGAAGCTCTTCTTCTCTTTTCAATCATATAATCTACTGAGAATTTTCCGGCACCGTAAGCCATCAAAAGAAGGTAAACTGATAAATAAATCAGGCTTAATTCTTTTTTATCAAATGCATCAGCTCCATGAACTACAAAGCCTGCAATAATCATTGTGAATATTAAAAAACCCAATGAGATTCTTGTAAAAAGACCTAATATAAGAAGAATTGAACATGCAAATTCTGCTATAACAGTTAATACCAAAGATATTGTAGGACCTAATCCCAGAAAATTAAAGAATTTAATATCTCCACCTTCCAGTAACATCTGAAGTTTTGGAAAACCGTGAGAAAGCATAGCAAATCCTATAAACACTCTTACAATTAACAAGATAATATCTACATAAATCGGGTTAGACTTTGAGCTTAAATAGTTCATTCATTGAAAATTTAAAGATAAAGTTAATAAAAAATCTCCTTAATACAACGATGAATATTGACTTTTTAGTCTATCTGTATCCGAAATTTTTTAAATCTCTATCGTTTTTTCTCCAATCTTTTTTCACTTTAACGAATAAATTCAAGTGAATTTTTTTTGAGAAAAACTTTTCAAGATCTAATCTTGCTTCTGTTCCAACTTTTTTAATTGCTTCTCCTTTATGTCCGATAATAATCCCTTTTTGGGTATCTCTTTCAACATAAATAATTGAATCAATGAAAATAATTCCTTCTTGTTCCTTGAATTGTTCCGTAACAACTTCCACAGAATATGGAATTTCTTTTTCGTAATTCAAAAGAATTTTCTCACGAATAGCTTCATTCACGAAAAATCTTTCAGGTTTATCAGTATATTGATCTTTATCATAGTAAGCCGGACTTTCAGGAAGCATCGACTTCAACTTAGGAAGAATAATATCAGTGTTGAATGCATTTAACGCAGAAATAGGAAGAATTTCAGCTTTAGGAATTCTTTCGTGCCACTCCTCTACCAGTTTTTCCAAACCAGCTTGGTCTGTCTGGTCTACTTTATTCAATAAAAGTAAAACAGGAACAGGGATTTTATTTAATTTTTCAATCAAAAATGCTGATGGTTCAGATTTATCTGTTACATCTACAATGAAAAGGAAAACATCCGCATCCTGTAAAGAATCCTTTACAAAATCCATCATTTTCTCCTGAAGGCCGTATTTAGGATCTAAAACTCCAGGCGTATCCGAAAATACGATCTGTAGATCTTCTTCGTTATAAATTCCAAAAATTCTGTGACGTGTTGTCTGTGCTTTTTGGGTTACAATTGCCAGTTTTTCCCCCATTAATTGATTTAATAAGGTAGATTTTCCGGCATTTGGTTTCCCAACTATATTTACAAATCCTGCTTTGTGCATAAAAATAATATTACAAAGTGCAAAGTTACTAAAACAAAACTGGTCTTTACGGCTAATGTTAAAAGATTTAAAATAAAAAAGCCTTCCCAATTAAGGAAAGACTTTCTCTGGAAATGAAATTGAACTAAATGATATGATTTTTCATAAATTCTAAACTGCCACGAGCCAATTCCTCGGCATCGTGTGGAGATTTCTGCCATAAAGAAACCATCTGCTGCATTCCGGGAATAGAAGAAGAAAAATTCTCCAATACCAAATTCCCCTCAAAATTGATTTCTTTTAAAGCTTTAAAAAGTTCGTTCCAATTTACAGTACCTTCACCCAGCATTCCGCGGTGAGATTCTGTCATGTGAACATGTTTAAGCTTACTTCCTGCAAGAATGATCGGATCGTAAAAATTATTCTCCTCAATATTCATGTGGAAAGTGTCCAAGTGAAGGAATAAATTATCTTTCCCTGTTTTTGAGATCAGATTTAAAACATTTTTTGCGGTGTTACAAACATAAGTTTCATAACGGTTGATAGGTTCAATTGCAATGTTTACGCCTTTTGCTTGGGCATAATCTGCAACTTTACTCCAAACTTCAACAATAATTCCAGCTTCATTTTCAGTTAAAGGATTCCCCGAAAATGATCCAATTCCGCCATGAAGAACACCTCCTAAAAAATTGGTTTCTAGTTCTGAGGTTTTATCTACAGCCTGTTTCATCAACTTTTCTGCAGCCTCAGGATAGAAAGCAATATGAGCTTCTTTTGGAAGATTTAATGAACAGACAACATCCAGATTATTATTTTTAAGCTGTTGTTTTACTTCGTTAGAATTAAATTCCATTGACGAGGGAAGCAAAATTTCAATTAAATCAAAACCTGCTTTTGCCGTTTTTTCTATTGCATATTTTCCGGCTTCAGGATTCCAGTTTGGGGTGATCCATGAAAGAAGTGAAGCTCCAAATTTTACATTCATTATAATTATTGATTTTTAATTATTCATTTAAAATACCCACCATTCTGTTCTTACACCAAAGTAAGTTCCGAATCTTTTTGCTCCCGATTGCTGTAAAAATGGAGAGTAAAGACTGTTCATCGCCTGATCGTTGTATCTTGATAATTCCGCGATCAATCTGATGTGTGGTCTTGCCCAAACGCTTCTTTCAGCAGTAGGAACCAATGTTGGAGCCAAAACCAATTTTGTCATTGATGCAGGATCCTGAATTCCGTCTTTTCTTGTAGCAAAATGCAATTCGGAAACAATATGGAACCAATTGTTGAAATAATAAGTTGCTCTTAAACCTGTATTAAATTCAGATTTTTTATTGAAAATTTCACGATTATAATAATCCATTGCTTTATTATCACTGTTTGCTCCACCCTTACTTTGAGTGTAAACAGCATAAGCATTTACAGACCATCTATCAGAAAGATTTAACAAAATATGTTCAACCGCAGTTAAAGAATACGCGCCTTTATAAGTCTTTGTAACTTCATCCGGAGCTCCGTAAGTTCGCCATGTCTGGGTATTTCCGCCATCTCCCCCGTTGGCAATTCCGCCTCCGTATCTCAAGGAAATTTGGTTAAAAGATCCCGGAAGTTTTGTCTTTAAATCTGTATTTAATTTTGCTCCCAAAACCCAGCCTTTGTCTGATGGATACTGTTGCATAGCATTTTTCCCTGATTTATCTACATTATGAAATTCTGCAAGAAGTTTCAGTTTATGATCGCCATTTTTAAACGGAATGGTATGCTCCAAAACAAATACTTCTCTTTGCCTGTAAATCAAACTTTTTGTACCGCTGATCACATTTGTATAAGAATAGGGTGTAGAATTGCTCGCTGCCGTGTCTATCGCTGCAGGGAAAAACATAGAGAAGCTTGTATTTTTATGTTTCACACCCCAACCTGTAGCTGAGTGATCATCAAAATAAAAATAATCTGCAATATGTACATCATTAAATCTCAACCATCTGGATCCTGCCCAAACATCCCAATCGCTTCCCATGATATTTCTTGCTTCAACGAAAGCTTCCGGTAAAGCAACGATCATTCCGTGGTCTGATTTAGAGTCTACGTTTCCTAAAAATGTTCCGCCAGAATAGAAACTTAATCTCGCCTGCATATCAATTTTGGTGCCTTTCGTACTGTCACCACCCACAACAGGAGTGAAATGAAAAGCCGGTAGGAAATCTACATAATCCCCCTGATCCATTCTTCCTCCTAAAGAACCTTGATTATTAAGGTTTAATTGCCTACCTGTGCGTCCGTCTGCGTTTGGAGAATACGCTGCTCCAATCCTACCCGTTGTTCCAAAAGAGAACTTTTTATTGGTAATAACGATCTGTGCATTTGAAATTTGACTGAAAACTATTAAAAGCCAAAAACTATATTTAAAAACATTTGTGTTCATATTTATTATTTAAAAGTTTTTGGTTTGTAGAATTTTAAAGCAAAAACAATAATGATCACATAACAGATAATTGGCAATAAGTATGCATGTGCAACGTCTGTTTCAGCAATTTTACCCATAATTGGCGGGAAAAGTGCTCCTCCGAACATCGCCATTACCAAGAAAGAAGATGCCTGCTGAACTTTGTTACCCAATCTTTTAAGACCAAGACTGAAAATTGTTGGATACATTACGCTTAAGAATAAATTCAACATAATTAAACTGATGAATGAAACCCATCCAAAACTTTGAGAAATAATAAGACAAAGCACAATATTACAAGCTGTAAAAATTGCTAAAAGCTTATTAGGCGCAATATATTTCATTAAAAATGTTCCAACGAAACGTCCGATCATCATCATTGCCATACTTAAAGAGAAATAATATGAAGCCTGAGTTTCCTGAAGGTGCATTTTTTCAACTCCATAGTTGATAAAGAATGCCCATGTTCCACCTTGCGCTGCAATATTGAAAAACTGAGCAACAACTGCAAAAATAAAGTGTCTTTGCTTCCAAAGCGGTGCATTTGGATCGCTGTCGTGGTGGTGATCTTCGCCAGTTGCATGTTCCAACATTTCAATTTCTTCCGCGTGAGGATCTTTTAAACTTGGAACTTTAATGAACATAAAAATAATAGTGATCACTAAAATTACGATTCCAATCCATGCATACAAGCTTTTCACAGAATCCAAAGAATTATCTTCCTGACCTGCTCCAAAGATGAAAAAACCACCCAACAAAGGTCCGATAATCGCTCCTAATCCGTTGAAAGACTGAGCGAAATTCACTCTCTGATCACTCGTTCTCTCATCTCCTAACGCCGCAACGAAAGGGTGAGCCACAGTTTCTAAAGTCGCCATCCCCATTGCAAGGATAAATAATGCTACTCTAAAGAAATCAAAAGACATATTGTTCGCCGCAGGAATAAAAAGAAAACATCCCCCTGCGAACAATGACAATCCCAAAATAACTCCTAATTTATATCCAAATTTTTTCATGAAAAGTCCCGCTGGAATTCCCATTAAAGCATACGCTCCAAAGATTGAAAGCTGTACCAGTCCGGATTTTGATTTGGAAATACTAAGCACATTTTGGAAATGCTTGTTCAATACATCTCCCATCGTCAGGGCAATTGCCCAAAAAAAGAACAGGGAGATCACGAAAGAGAATACAACAAGGTACTTCTTTTCAGTAAATTTAGCTGAATTCATAAGTGTGTTTTTTAAAGTGTTAAAAGTTTATTGATAAATTCTAATTTTTAAATTTTTGAAATTCTTCATACTCATAATCCGGGCAAGCACCTGATTTTGAAGTAATAAAAGCACCAAGGGAAATTGCTTCTGTCATGATTTCTTCCGGACTTTTACCTTGAATTCTTTTAGAAATGAATCCTGAAAGAAAAGCATCTCCACTTCCTACCGTATCTGCAATTTTAATAGGAACAGCGCCAAATCCATAGTTTCTGTCTCCAATAAAATATCTGGCACCTTTACTTCCTTTCGTAAGTACAATTTCCTTGATATTAAAGTGATTTTGAATGAAAGTTACGCTCTCGTCTTCGCTGATATATTCTTCGCTTAAGAATTCCATGATCTGTCTCATTTCAGCTTTGTTCATTTTTACGATATCGGCTTTGTGTAAAAGCTCTTTAATCAAATCAATATCAATGAATGGCGGTCTGAAATTAACATCAAAAATCTTAAGTTTTGCGAATTCTATAAGTTTTAAAAGTGTTTCTTTAGACTTTGGATTTCTTGCAGAAAGGCTTCCGAAAACAAAAGCTTCAGCATTGGATATCAATTCTTTATGTTCAGGTAAAAAATCAATGTAATCCCAAGCTACATGATTTACAATGTCGTAAGTTGCTTCATTATATTCATCAATTTTTGCAATTACAGTGCTTGTCGGATGTTCATTATCAACCTGGATGTATTCTGTGGTCAGTCCCCATCCTTTGATCTGGTCTGTTAATTTTTTTCCAAGCTCATCGTTCCCGATTCTGCTTAGCATTTTAACATCAGTTCCCATTTTGTGCACATTGTATGCAGCATTGAAGGGCGCTCCTCCCGCTCTGGTACCTTCAGGGAATATATCCCAAAGAACTTCACCAAAACAAACTACATAAGGATTTTCTTTTATCATAAGGTTAAACGTTTAAGTTATTCGTTAAATTTTTTATTTCACTGATTTTTTATTAATCAATTTTGCAGGAAAGGTTATTTTTCTACCGTCGACTGAATAATTATCAATCTGAGCATCAAGAACTTTCACTGCTTCTCTTGCCATTTCTATCAAAGGTTGTTGTACAAAACTAATCTCTGTTGGAAAAAGACTGTACGCTTCTGTCTGATCAAAAGCAATTACTGATACATCTTGCGGAACTTTAATATTTTTCTGATTTAAATAGCTTAATCCTGCAATTCCAAGTTTGTTGCTTGAAAAATACAAAGCTGTTTTCTTTGAAAGATCTAAAGTTTCATCAAGACCTTTATAGATATCTTCCGTTATATTATCAATACCAATCAATACTTTTTTATACTGAATATCAGCTGTAGAAATGCGTTTATCAAATCCTTCCTGTCTGTCTAGTAGATGTGGAAGTTTGGTATCGTAACCGATATAAATGATTTCTTCAAAATTTTTCTCAACCAAAAATTCGCAAATACTTTCCGAAATCTCAGAATTATTGATCATAATTCCTGGAATATTTACATTTTTAAGGTAACGGTCGATGGTTACGATTGGATATTCTTCTTTTAAAAGTTTTAAAACTGCTTCATCAGAATCTACAACCGGTGCCAAAATCATCCCATCTACCTGCTGTTCAGAGAAAAGCTCTGTTAATTTTCTGAATTTTTCGGGATTTTCATCAGAACTTCCGATAAGCAAAGTATAACCAAATTTCATGGCTTCATCTTCAATATTTCTAGCAATATTAGAATAAAAATCATTCGAAATATCTGCCAAAATAAGCCCTATCAGCTTGCTTTTACTCATTTTAAGACTTTTTGCAATCTTATTGGGAGTATAATTAATCGTTTCAGCCACTTCAAGAATTTTTACTTTTGTGGCTTCACTTATTCTGCTTCCTTCTTTTTTATTTAAAACATAGGAAACGGTTGCAACAGAAACTCCTGCAATTCTCGCTATGTCTTTAATGGAAGCTCTCTTCATACTATTTTATCAGTTTACGATGCAAAAGTATCTTATAAAATATAAACAAAACAATAGCTGTATTTTTTTGGTCATTTGGAAAATTATTGTATTTTCGCGCCTTTTTAAATTTTAGAATTAAATAATATATAAAACACTTATTATCAATTATTTAAATAAAAATATCATTAATATTAATTTAATGTTAATCAAAAATGAAATCTTTTGATGTTAATTTAGTTATACTTTTGGTTAAACGTTTAGCTTATTAAATTTTAATATATTTTGAAAATAATTTAAAACTTGATAAAAATATCCTTTTATTTAACCTTTTAAAACCAATATTTTTGAAATATTACAATTCATTTTTATGAATATAGACGAAATCTTTGACAATATTTATCCTCTGCAGGAAAGCTCTAAATTAAGTTTAAAGAAATATATAACTGAGGTTTCATACCCCAAAAATTTCTGCTTAATGGAGGCCGAAAGAATCGTTCCTTATATCTATTTTATAAAGAAAGGAATTGTCCGTGCTTATGCTTCTACAGCTGAAAATGATATTACTTTTTGGTTTGGAAGTGAAGGTCAGACCGTGATCTCAATGAGAAGTTATGTTGAAGATAAACCCGGTTATGAAAACATTGAATTACTAGAAGACTGCGAATTATATAAACTTGAAACAGAAAGTTTAAGAAAATTATTCAGTGAAGATATTCATATTGCCAATTGGGGAAGGAAATTTGCAGAACGGGAACTGATAAAAACCGAAGAATTAATTATTTCAAGACAGTTTAAAACAGCTTTGGAACGTTATAAAGATCTAATGCGCGATAAATCTGATCTTTTGAAAAGAGTTCAATTGGGTCATATTGCTTCGTATTTGGGAATTACACAGGTGAGTTTGAGTAGGATTCGGGCGGAGATTAAGTGAAAGTGTTTGAGGGTGTGAGAGTTTTAGAGTTTGAGGGATTTAGAGTTTGAGTGTTTTAGTGTGAGTGGGTTTGTTTTTTAGCTTTACTTTTATTTTTTAACATTTGTAAAATTTTAATTGCTGATAAATACAGAACTTTGCGGCAGAAAAATTTAAAAAAATGAATTGGATCATCTTAATCATCGCAGGATTATTTGAAGTTGCTTTTGCATCTTGTCTGGGAAAAGTAAAGGAAACAACGGGAACAACCATGTATTTTTGGTTTGCAGGATTTCTGGTTTCATTAACGGTAAGTATGCTTTTATTGATCAAAGCAACGCAAACCTTGCCGATTGGAACCGCTTACGCCGTTTGGACGGGAATCGGTGCAGTAGGAACTGTATTAATGGGGATTTTCTTTTTTAAAGATCCTATAAGTTTTTGGAGAATATTTTTTATTGTAACCTTAGTAGGTTCCGTGATTGGATTGAAGGCAGTTTCTCATTAATAATTTAAACACAAATTGCTCAAATTCTTGACACTAATTTTCACAAATTAATTTTATTTAAACTTTGTAGTTATAAGACAAAAACGTCCCTAAAATAGAGACGTTTTTTTATTTTTTATAAACAACAGGTAAGATTTCATTTTGTCTTAACCCATATTTTTTGATTTCTTCTTCTGTAAACTCTTGAGAATAGAAATTAGGTTCTGTTTCAAAACCGGCTTTTCTCAGACGGTCAAAATAATCCATTCCGTACCAACGGACGTGGTCGTATTGTCCGAAATGTTTTTGACGTTCTTTTGGATCTTTAATGGTGAAATCTTCATAGGTTTTCTCCAATGAATTTCTCATCGGAACTTGAAAAATCCCCCACCCACCTGGTTTCATGACTCTATATAGTTCACTGATCGCCTTTGCATCGTCTTCAATATGTTCTAAAACATGATTACAAAAGATAACATCAAAACTTTCATCAGGAAAAGGAAGATTCAGAATATCAGCTTTTACATCTACAATTGGAGAAAATAAGTCAGCTGAAATGTAATCCAAATTCTTCATTCTCTTGAATTTTCTTAAAAATTCCTGCTCGGGAGCGATGTGTAAAACTTTAGCATTTTTAATGAAAAAATCAGTTTCATTTTGAAGATACAGCCACATCTGGCGGTGTCTTTCCAAGCTTAAAGTTCCCGGAGATAAAGCGTTTTCTCTCTGATTTCCATAGCCATAGGGAAGAAACTTTCGGTAAGATCTTCCGTCGATAGGATCAAAGAAATTTTCTCCTTTAAAAAACTGATAAATAAGAGGTCTCGCCCAGATACTCATCTTAATAAGCATCGGCCGCGGAATTTTATTTAATAAAAATTTCGTTACTTTTTTCATTAAAAATCCATTTGGAAAGGCTCCTCTTCATTACTTACGATTCCTAAAGCTTCGTAAACATATTTAAATGTAGAAAGCAAGACCGGTTTTCCATTGATTACTGCTACATCATGTTCGAAATGTGCAGAAGGTAAATTATCTAAAGTCGTAACCGTCCAACCATCATTATGGAATTTAACTTTCTCAGTTCCAAGATTGATCATTGGTTCTATAGCGATTGCTAAACCGTCTTTGATTACTTTTCCGCTTCCTTGTTTTCCATAATTTGGAACCTGAGGATCTTCGTGCATTTTTCTGCCTAAACCGTGACCAACAAGCTCTTTTACAACTCCATATCCTTCTTTTTCACAGTGAGCTTGGATTGCGTGAGAAATATCACCGATTCTTTTCCCTCTTACACATTGCGCGATCCCTTTATACAAAGATTCTTTAGCAACTTTCAACAATTTTTTAACTTCAGGTTTTACTTCTCCGATCTCGAAAGTATAGGCATGATCTCCAACAAAACCGTTTAAAACAGCTCCACAATCTACAGAAAGTACGTCCCCTTCTTTCACAATATCATTGTTTGGAAAACCGTGTACCACCTGATCGTTTGGAGAAATACATAAAGAATTCGGGAAACCTCCATACCCTAAAAATGCAGGTTCAGCACCATGATCCTTAATAAAATCATGCGCTAATTTATCTAAATATAAAGTGGTGATCCCTGGTTTGATTTCTTTCGCCAACATTCCTAATGTTCTTGAAACCAACTGAGCACTTTCTTTCATAAGACGAAGCTCGTCTATTGTTTTTAATTGAATCATTTTTTTGTTTAGATATTAGAAATTAGATGTTAGAAACTAGATTAAAAGCTTATGCCTTTTTTCATAACATCTAATATTTTCTGATTAAAATTTAAAATTAAAAGCTGATTTAAAAACTAATTTCTAACATCTAACTTCTAATTTCTTATAAAAATCTACCAGAAAAGTCCTTTTTTCTTTTCTTTTTTAAGTTTAGAATAGGCTAAAACTTCTTTTCCTTCAACACGAAATTCTATTCTTTCATTAATGATATTGTAGATTTCACCCCAACCTGGGAATCCACCTAAATTTCTGTCATCAATGAACCAATCGGCATCCAGTTTTCTTGATTGTGTTTCATGATCAAAAACCTCGCCTTCAAAACTTGAATTTACAGCATAGAATTCAATTCCGTTTTGTTTGCAGAATTCTACTGCTTCATCCAACGTTTTTCCGTGTCTGTATGTCCAAAGGATTAATCTGAATCCCTGACCTTGTAATTTTTTTAATGTTTCGAAAGCAAAAATCTTCGCTTTTCCAATTGCCGGATATGCATCATCAACGATTGTTCCGTCAAAATCCACAGCAATTTTTTTATTATTCATCATTTACCTTATGATTTAGAGTTGCAAAGATAAGAAATAATAAAGAGTGCCAAAAAACTTGACACTCTTACTTTATAATTTAATGATAATATGGAACTAACTTTTTACCCAGCTAAACTGAAACTGTAGATCCGGAGTAGAAACTCTGTCTGTGATTTTCTGTAATCTTCCCGGCAATTTCATTAGATATTCCTGAGCTTTTTCTGCTTTTTCAGTAAGACCTGTTACATGCTCAATCTTCCATTCATCCAATAAGTCTTTCATAATATTGATGTAATCCTGACCTGTATACACCATACATCTTTGCGCTGCATCTGAGAAATGCCCCCAAAGTTCACCGGCTTTCTGACCAGATTGTCTCATCAAATGTGCAGGCATTACAATTTTCTTACGCATCATATCTTCAAATGCCAAGATCATTTCTGATGGATCTAATTCTAAAATTTTTGCTACGAAATGTTTGTAAGCTTTAGCGTGTCTCGCTTCATCGGCAGCAATTACACCGCACATTTTAGCTAGTTTTCCGTTTCCTGACTGCTTTGCCAATGTTCCTACTCTTCTGTGAGAAATATTGGTCGCTGTTTCCTGAAAACTTGTATATACGAAGTTTCTGTAAGGGTCCATACTTGTACCGATATCGAAACCGTCACTGATTAAATATTGAGTTGTGATCTCGACCTGTCTCATGTTTACTCTTCCACACAGATAAAGATATTTGTTTAATAAATCTCCGTGTCTGTTTTCTTCACCAGTCCAAGATCTGATCCAGTTTGCCCAGCCAACTTTGTTTTCTTCCTGATTGATTCCATCAACACCCATTAACCAAGATTCGTATGATGGAAGAGCTTCTTCCGTAATACAGTCTCCGATTAATGTTACGAAAAGATCGTAAGGCATTTCACGTGCGAAAGTCTGAATTTCTTCTAAATCATGCTTAAAATCATCACTTGACGGATCCGGAAGATAGTCTGAGGGCTGCCAAATTTTCTCAATTGGCGTCAAAAATTTTTCCAGAAAAGAACCTACTTCCTTTTCCAATATTCCCATTACTTCTTTCCTTACAAGACTGTGATACATTTTAACTATTTAGATTTTAATTTACAAAGATAGGATTTATTTATTATTTGGCGCATAATAACATATGTAACTCATAATATGTCTGACATAAATCATAAAAAATACCATTCTAAAGATAGAACGGTATTTTTTTAACATTATTATTGATTTTAGCTAACTAAAATATCTCCAGTCATAATTTCAGGGGTTTCTATTCCCATTACTTTAAGAATTGTTGGAGCAACATCTCCTAATTTTCCGGGCTTTAAATTCCAAGTATGATCTTTATCCATCACAATAAATGGAACCAAATTCGTTGAATGCTGTGTGTTTGGAGTTCCGTCCGGATTGATCATTACATCTGAGTTTCCGTGATCCGCCAAAATGAAAACCGCGTAACCATTTTCATAAGCTGTTGTTGCTACTTTCTCGATACATTTATCAACTGTTTCGGCAGCTTTTACAGCAGCTTCGAAAACTCCTGTATGACCAACCATATCTGTATTTGCGAAATTTAAACAAATAAAATCAGCCGTTCCATTTTCTAATTCGGGAACGATGGCGTTTGTGATATCGTAAGCCGACATTTCAGGTTTTAAATCGTAAGTCGGAACATCTTTGGGGCTTGGACAAAGCAATCTTCTTTCGCCAATAAATTCCTCTTCTCTTCCTCCTGAAAAGAAAAATGTAACGTGAGGATATTTCTCTGTTTCCGCAATTCTGATCTGCGTTTTATTGTTTCTTTCTAAAACCTCTCCCATTGTATCCTGAAGAACATTTTCGTCAAAAACAACATGTACATTTTGGTAAGTTTTATCGTAATTCGTCAGTGTAACGTAATATAAATTCAACTTACGCATAGAATAATCAGGATAATCCTGCTGAGAAAGTACTTCTGTAATCTCACGACCTCTGTCTGTACGGAAATTGAAAGAAATAACCACATCATTATCTGTAATCTTAGCTACCGGAACAATGTTTCCGGTTTGTTTTTGATCGATCATGATGATCGGTTTCAAGAATTCATCCGTTACATTATTATCGTAAGATTCTTTGATTGAAGCTAAAGCATCCGTTGATTGCAAACCAACTCCATCAACCATTGCATCGTAAGCCAATTTTACACGCTCCCATCTTTTATCTCTGTCCATCGCATAATAACGACCAATAACAGTTGCTAGTTTTCCGGTTGTATGAGTCATATGCTTTTGAAGCTCATCAATAAAACCAAATCCTGAATGAGGATCACAGTCTCTACCGTCTGTAAAAGCATGAACAAAAACATTATCATGTAAACCAAATTCTCCTGCAGCTGTTAAAAGACCTTTCAGGTGATTGATGTGTGAATGCACTCCTCCATTAGAAACCAATCCGATAAAGTGTACTTTTTTATTTTCTCTTTTAGCATATTCAAATGCTTCCTGAATAGTTTTTTCGTGACCTAATGTTCCGTTTTCAACGGCCATATTCAGTTTAACAAGGTTTTGGTATACTACTCTACCTGCTCCTAAATTCATATGTCCAACTTCAGAATTTCCCATCTGACCGAAAGGAAGCCCAACCGCCAAACCACTCGCCTCAAGCGTTGTGTGAGGAAATTTTGTATAACAACTATCTATAAATGGTGTATTTGCTTTGTCTAATGCTGAAACGTCTGGATTAAGACCCAATCCCCATCCGTCAAGGATCGCTAATATTGCTTTTTTTGACATTATTTTATAACTTTTGTACTACAAATTTATCTATTTTAGAATGAATTGAAGAATTTGAAAGACTTAAATTTTTATTAAAATATTTTATTTAAAACTCAATCATCTGTGCAAATCTGCGTAATCCGTGGGAAATATTTTAAACACAAATTTCACGAATGTTTTACACAAATTTTCACGAATGTAAAGATTGGGTTTTGAATTAATGATTTTTTTCTCCCACGGATTACGCAGATTTGCACAGATGATTGCAGATAATAATTATTTTATTTTTAATTTTGCTTTATGGATTTACGAGATCAATTGAAAAACCTTTTTCCTACTCATGAAGAGCAGGATTTTGAGATGCCCGAAGAGCAATTTAAGCAAAAAGAGCCTTTGGTATGTAAGTTTGAGAAAAAAGGGAGAAACGGAAAACCTGTAACGATTGTTGAAGGTTGGGAAGGAAGTGAGGAAGATTTAAAGAAAATCTCAAAAAAAATAAAAACCACACTGGGAATAGGTGGTTCTGAAAAGGATGGAACGATTATTATTCAAGGGGATAATCGTGATAAAATAATGGATATCCTTAAAGAAATGGGGTATAAAACCAAAAGAGTCGGCGGATAAATTAGAAATAGATCTGCGCCTGAGGAAGTAAGGTTTTTAACTCCTCAATTTTATTTTTTGTCATTGGATTTCCTGTTAGAATCAATGTTTTAAGATTTTTCAAGTGTTTAATTTCTGTTGGAAGGTCTTTTAAATTATTGTTCGCTAAATTCATACTCACAACATTCTTCAAACCTTTTATTTTAGGAGAAATCTCCTGAATATTGTTGTCGCTTACGTTCAGAAACTCTAGATTTTTTGAACTAAACAAGTTTTCCGGCAGTTTTGCGATCGCATTTTGTTGTAATTCTAAATATTTAATTTCTTTCGGAAACTTTAAATTTCCTAAGTCATTGATCTGATTTCCTGAAAGATTTAAAGATTTTAAATTTTTAATTTCATCTAAATCATCAGCAATAAAACTGATCTGGTTTCCCTGTAAATTTATCTCTTCCAGCGTTGGAATCTTCATTAATGCTTCAGGAAAAACATTTAAACTATTGGCATCAAGGTGAATTACTTTAAGATTTTGAAGTTTCGCCAGATTTGGATTAATGCTAGTTAAACTATTAAGATTGATAGAAAATGAGGTCAATTTTGTTAAATTTCCTATTTCGTCTGGAATGAATTTAATACTGTTTTCATTCAAATTTAATATTTCCAGTTCTTTTAATGAAAAAATTTCGTCATCCATTTTTTCTAATTTATTTCCCATGATATTCAGGAAAAATATCGCATTGAGCTTTTTAATTTCAGGAGGAAGATTGAACAATCCTTTATCTCTAAAACTCATACTGTAAATGGTTTTTCCGCTTTTTAAAGCATCATCAACATTCGTATAAGTAGGATATTTTACAGGATCGATCTGAGCTTTTGCCTGATTGAGCGCTATAATAGAA
Source organism: Chryseobacterium sp. GW823-FHT05E08 (assembly GCF_058795655.1). Lineage (NCBI taxonomy): Bacteria > Pseudomonadati > Bacteroidota > Flavobacteriia > Flavobacteriales > Weeksellaceae > Chryseobacterium > Chryseobacterium sp. GW823-FHT05E08. The sequence continues at coordinate 861,921 of NZ_JBXAHY010000001.1, forward strand.
ATAAGAACGAAAAATTTTTTCATAAAAAAGATAAAAAGCCACCGATAATTAAATTACCGGCAGCTAAAATTATTAATAACTATTTCTTTAAAAGTTTCACTGTTTTCTGGAAACCTTCTGCTTCAATATTCAAGATCAATACTCTTGAAGCTTCAAGTTGTGAAGTGAAATCAAGATCTAATGATTTGTTTGAACCTGCATATTTCTTTGTGAAAACAATTTTACCGTCTATGCTGTAAGCTGTTACAGTAATGTCTTTCAATCCTTTTGGAGAGTTAATTTTAACCATTCCGGAAGTTGGATTTGGAGCAACTGTAACTGTATTTTCTGCAGCGTGATCAACCGTTCCTAGAGATCCTGTTGTTCCCAAATTATCTTTAAGAGCTACAACGATCGTTGCCGATTTTCCTCTGTAGTCAATTGTATTTCCAGTAGCATCTACATCCGTAAGAATCGTAGAATCCGGGTGTTGAATTGAGAAGAAACCAAATTTATGATCCGGTGTAAATGTAAGACCTGTAGGCTCTGATCCTGCCGGCATAGAAGCAAACAATTTCACTTTTGGATTCGCCTGTGTATGATCCGGAGCGATTACCCAGATGTAGTTTTTACCACCATCCTGAAGTACCCAAAGATTTCCTAATTCATCGAAAGTAAGATTGTCATTACCATCTCCCCAAGCTTCAGATTTCGTTCCCTGTGCAGTTGTGAAAGAATATACAGTAGAAAGACCTCCTACGAAAGTTTCTACTTGGGAAGCGGTAGTTCCATTATCCTGTAAACGGTATACTTTATTTAAACCTTTAGCCGTAAAATAGATTTTTCCGTCTAATGGGCTGATATCCACATCTTCTACTCCATTGAAAGAAGTTCCGCCTAATGACTGAGCCAGAGAAGCTGTATTGTTTTGATCTGCTTTAGTTTTGTTAGGAATCTGAATCCATGTAGCTGTTGTTCCTACAGGATCTCCATTGCTTAATCCCTGATCTAATTTTAAAACATATAAGTTTCCTGAAGCAAGGTTGTTTGGAGTATCCATGATGTATTTATAAACCATGTGAGTTCCACCATCTTCACCGTAATATGCTGTAGTTCCTGCATTATTCACCACAACATTTTCGTGGTTCATGATACCCATCTGCCATAGTTTTCCTTTAGATCCGTCAGCGTTTTGAGAAATAACCTGAGCTGTTGCCGGGTCAATTTCTACCAACCATCCGTAATCCTTCATTCCATCAGCATTTACATCACTTGCAGTTGTCTGCTCTTCAGCTGTAACTACAGTTCCCCAAGGTGTAACCCCACCAGAACAGTTTCTGATCGTTTGTACTAAACTTGGTGCTGAGAAACTTACGGCTCTAGATTTTGTTAATTGCCAAAGTTTTGTTGTAGCGTTATAATTGATTTCCGCCATGGTAACACCACCGGGATTTGTTTCGTGGTTTACAGAAAGGTAACCGTTTGTGCTGCTTGCATTTTTAGCAACATAAGCCGTAAAGTCATTTTGACCTCCAACTAATCCACCTCCTTCTGTGTAATTATCACCTTCTTTTAAAATAAGCTGATATTTATGTTCAGTTGGAATGATTAATTTTGCTGTTTGTGCAGTAGGAACGATAGATGTAAAACAACTGATGTGCATTGAATTACAAGCAGTCGGGTTTGTTGTATTTGTTGTTGTTTTAAGATAAGCATCAATTCTTAAATCTGAACTTGAAGCTCCTCTGTTGTGTAATTCGATAGAAATCCTGTTGGTTCCGTTAACGAATTTTGATTTTGGAATTGAGAAAATATTATAAACACTTTCTGCAGCCCCGTCAATTGTAGTGCTTGATAATGTATTGAAATCAATAACACCTGTTGGCATATTGTCTCTTACTACTTCTTCACCGTTTAGATAAACAACGATACCGTCGTCTCTCATTACGCCTAATTCCATCGTATCACTTAAAGTAGATAAATTTACCGTGATATCTTTAGCAAAATAAGCCGTCATAAGACCTGAATTGATAGTCGTTGTAACAGGATCACCGTATCCTAGAGGACCAACTCCGGTAGTCCAAGTTGAAATATCAAAAGTCTTGTCTTTCCATTGAGCAACCTGTGCCTGATTGTTATCTTTGTAGCTCCACGACGAATTCTTGTCGAACACATAAGTCTGCGCCTGAAATAGAGAACTTGTCACTAATATAAGGCCTGCAACTGTTAGTAGTTTTTTCTTCATTTTAAATTTGATTTATTAGACACTGCAAAACTATTTTATTATCACCATCCCTCTATTAATAGGACTTTAAATAAATCTTGCTGAATATTAATAAATCAGGAACCTAATGTTAATTAGATTAATTTTATGTTAAATTAAAAAAATATTAAAAAGCGAAGAGTGGATAAGGAAATGCAAGTTTTGACTTTTACATTCGTTAAACCACCCTTTCACTAGTAATTATTTTTTGGTCTGACTGATATCGGTTAATGTATTTAGGAAAGAAATTACCTGCTTGATTTCGGTCTGAGTAAGATTTAATTTATCTGCTGGTAATGTTTGATTTTTCATTTTTAAACCTGCGCCTTCACCGCCGCCTTCGTTGTAGAAATCCATAACCTCTTCCAGTGTATTGAAAGCTCCATTATGGAAATACGGTTTTGTAAGCGCAATATTTCTGACAGTAACAGTTTTAAATGAATTCTCGTAGATCCAAGAATTTTCTTTTTTCACAGGGCTGTTTACTCTTCCTTTATCTGTATCAAGCTCGATTGGAAGCTGATTTAAAGGTTTTTTGGTCACACCTAACACTTCAGATTCATTTTCATTAAAAAATGGAGGAACCAATCCTGAAAAATGCGGTGCGAAGTGACAAGTCGCGCAATTTGCCTTTCCCATAAAGAGATTGTAGCCTTTTTTAGCATCATCAGAAATTTCTTTTTCATTTCTCATGAATTTATCAAAATCACTTTCAAAAGAATAGAGAGAAGCAACGTAAGAACTTAATGCTTTAGAAAAATTCTCTTTACTTATTTCTCCATTTTTAAAAGCAGAACGGAACGCTTTCTTATATTCCGGTTTTGTCTTTAATTTTTTAATGATGCTTTCGTAGCTTGTATTGAATTCATCTTGATTATAAATTACGTGTTCAGCCTGTTGTTCAAGATAAAAAGCTCTTAAATCATAAAAAAACCTTTTTGCAAAAACTGCATTATATAAAGAAGGCGAATTTCTCAGTACTGTTTTCCCTTCAACATTGCTTTGAGATCTTGTTTTTAAATCTGTAAAAGCATTTTCAGGTAAATGGCACGTTGCACAGCTCATTTTGTTGTTCTCACTCAAATTTTGATCATAGAAAATATCTTTTCCCAATTTTCTCAGGTCTGGATTATCTTCGGAAGATTTTAATAGGGTAAAGAAATAAGGATCGAGAAAATCACTGCTGAAAAGGTTTTTACTTTTCACATTCCAGCCTGAAAATTCTTTCAAATTATCTGAATTTCCATCCCAGTTTCCAAACTCTTCATACAACGGCTGAATATATTTTTTGTAAAATTCTATTCTGTCAAAAGTTTCAAAATCTTTATTTTTTGATAGATAATCGATGCTTTCAGTTAAAATTCCATTTGCTTTCTGAACCTGAAAATTTTTAAAGTAAACATCGTTATTGATGTATTTTTTCATTCCTAATAAGGCGTGGCTTGCTTCTTCGGAAATATTTAATGAACCCGGCGTATCAAAACCTGTTACACCTAATGTATAAATTCTGATTAATTCAATTCTTAAAGGCAAAGTTTTATTATTCCCTTTGCTCAAGCCGTTTTTCACAGAACTTAAATAGAAACTTGCATAACTGTTATAAAGAAAATTGGTTATCGTTTTGATTTCCTCTTTTTGCTCTCCTGCTTCATCAGAAAATATCAATTCATCCAAAACCTGCAAACCCTCCGGAGGAAGCGTATAAGCTGAAGTTCCCGCTACCTCGATGTGAAATAATGGCGCGGCATTAAGATGTGTTTTAGAAAATTCAGGGTAATGATACGCAATGTAAAATTCAATTTCTTTGTATGAATTTCGGGTGTTACTTAATGATTTTCGTAAATCTTCAAGAGAGATTTTATCCTCAGAAAATTGATAAACATCAGATTTTAGTTGCTCAAGCTTGCTTTTAAAATCGGTTAAACCTTTATTTACAACGGTATTTTCATTTTCTGTACCTGTGTAAGTAGGATTAAATGACATTGTTGCAAAACCCATCAACAAAATGATGATAACTATCGGATAAGATCTCATGTAATTTTTAACGGCAAAGCTATGGTTCGTAGGTTACCACAACTTTAATTCAGGATTAAATAATGTTTATATTTTACTTCGGGATTTTTTATTAATTTTAAACCCCGAAATCAAATTCATGATACTCAAAATGGTCGTTACACTTTAAAGACCTATTTTAAAATGATGAAGAAAGGATATTGGGCGAGGATTTTAAAGATTTAAAACAAATCAAACTAAAATATTACTATGAAAACAAAACTATTGCTGGCTTTTGTGGCAGGGCTTTTTTCATTTTCTGCTTTTGCTCAGAAATTAGGTCAGGAAATGGCTGTTTATGCGGAAAAAAGAGGTAATGATTATTATCTGCTCCGTCTTGAACAAGATAAACCTGTACCTAAAGTTTACGTTTATTCCAACGGGCAAACGAAAGTTTACAAGGATTACAAAGATTTAAAAGATGTTGCCATGGATTTTCCGGGAATTATAACGTCTAACAAGTCTACAAAAGAAGAATTGGTTTCTATTCTTAATAAAGACAATCATTTTTACGAGATCACTTCCCAAAGAAAAGATCCTAATAATTTTGAAAAAACAATCGTTACAGTTTACGAAGTTTCTAACGGACAAAAAAGAATTGTAGAAGAATACGGATCTATTATGGAACTCGTGATGTCGCCATATAAAGACGCTATTTTCATTGATATAAAAAAATAAATATACAATATGCTAAATAAACTTGCAGCTTCAGAATTGGTTCTGAATGATGACGGAAGTGTATACCACTTAAACCTTTTACCCGAAGATATTGCCGATAAAGTAATCCTTGTCGGAGATCCGGACAGAGTACCAAAAGTGTCTCAATATTTCGATAAAGTTGAGGTTAAAAAGAACAAAAGAGAATTCTACACGCACACAGGAACATTGCGCGGAGAAAGAATTTCTGTAATGTCAACGGGAATCGGTACAGAAAACATCGATATCGTAATGAACGAGCTTGATGCTTTGGTGAATATCGATTTAAAGGAAAAAGAATTCAAAAAAGAACATAAATCACTTGAGCTTTTCCGTATGGGAACTTGCGGAAGTGTAAATCCTGATGTTCAGGTTGATAACATGTTGGTTACCCAAAATGTTGTAGGATTGGACGGATTAATGCATTTCTATCAAGATTACGAATTTGAAAATGATTTTTCAAGAAACTTCATGGAAAAATTTCCTTATGCGAAAATCAAACCGATGCTTTATTTCGCAGACTGGTCAGAAGAATTGGGAGAATTATATAAAGATGCAAAATACCACGGAAATACGGCTACTTTCCCGGGATTCTATGCTCCACAAGGTAGACAGCTTCGTTTAAAAGCTTTAGATGATAAATTCTTGGAAACATTAAATGATCTTGGTGTTACCAATTTCGAAATGGAAACTTCTGCAATTTATGCCTTATCAAAATTATTAGGACATAAAGCGATTACCGTAAATAACGTGATTGCCAACAGAAGACGTGGAGAATTCTCAGCAGACCATCATGCTTCTGAAAAGAACCTGATTACTTGGGTTTTAGATAGAATTATCAAGTAATTTTTCCACCATAAAAATAAAAAAGGATCTCAAATTATTGAGATCCTTCCTTTTAACCATATTGAAAACTAAAATTCATTAATCGTTACATAAAAATGTCCCGAATAAAGACTTGCAGCGTTGCCTGAAATATTATTTAAAGCTATTGTAATTGTTGAGGTTGAAGAAAGTCTTGGATTTAAAACTCCAAAATCTGCAATACCCGCAAAATCATTCGCAGGAGATACAACTACAGACGCTCTGGTTGAAGTCGGTTGATAAGCCGCTGGAATTGTAATACTTAATGTTGTCGTTTTTCCTGCTGGCAAATTATTAATAGAAGGATTCGGCCAAACCTCAAAAGTGATCTGATTCTTCTGCACACTACCCTTTTCACCTAGTTTATATTGTCCGTTTACATCAATTTTAGTTGCAGCAGTCGGTGAATTTGTTCCTATGCCTACAGAAGCATTGCTGTCACCTAAAATAATAGCATTGGCTTGTGTTGTAGTTGCTCCATACCCAATTGCCGTTGAGTTTTGCCCCGTTGCTGAGGTTCCTGAACCCAATGCTGTAGAGTTCTGATTATTCGTCTGAGAATTGATTCCCAAAGCCGTTTCACCATTGGATGTAGTTTTTGCATTATGCCCCAACGCAATCGACTGATAACCTCCTGCAACAGAATTTTTTCCGATCGCAGTAGCCTCATTCGTTGTTGTTTTGGCATTATGTCCTATCGCTGTTGATTGATAGCCATTAGCTTCAGAACCATATCCAATTGCGCTAGCTTCGTTCACCGTCACTTTGGCACCGTAGCCCAAAGCAGTCGATTGATAACCTGAAATTTGTGTATTTGCCCCCACTGCAACAGATTCGTTGGCTGTTACAGAAGCGTTTGTTCCTATTGCAATTCCCTGATATGAACTGCTTGAGTTTCCTAAAGCAATCCCGTTTTGAGCCGCACTTGCTGCAGAACCAAAACTTATGGAATTGTTTGTCCCTAATCTTCCCATGGTAGCGCCATTTACTTTAAAGATTAAATCGTCTAAAGTAGATGTTCCTAGAGATAAAGGAGTGTTGGCAGCTCCGTAGTTACCCACGTTTGTTCCGGTAGTATTCCATCCGTTGAAACTGTTGGTTCCGTTGTTGCCATTATTGATATTGTTGCCAGACGCACTGGAAATTAAATTCCATTGGGTATTATTCCAGTAAAAGAATCCGGCTGTTGTTAAACTGCCTGTTCCGTTATTCCAAACCAATAAACCTGTAGCCGGAGATGCGATCGTAGTAGCATCCGTTGACGAGTTTAAGGCTATGCTTGGAATTAACAATCCTTTATTATTGGAATTGATTTCTAACATTGCTGAGGTCTTCGGAGAGGAAGTTCCGATCCCAACTTGAGCATAAGTAAAACCGTGAGAGACTAAAAATAGTCCTACACTTAAGATTAAATTTTTCACTTGAGTTATAGTTATTTAGTAATAGACAATTATTTGAACCACAAATATATGAATTTTTCAATAAAAACACTATTATTTTAAATATTTCGCAATAACTATACTCTACAGTGATAAATGTACCTGTTACTCACTATTTAATGATAAAATAATAGTTTCTATTATCATAATAAAGCCTTTATCCATAGGCATATAAAAAAATCCGTTTAATAAAAAGCAGATTTAATATTATCAATTAATGAATAAAATAACACAAAATTGTGAATAATATAATTTTATTCACTGTTTGATGATACGAATTTCGAGACAATTACTCCCAATTTTCATCTTTTAAATATGCGTTGAGTCATAAATTTCAAACTTTTTTATCCTTAGATACTCGATAAAATATCTAAAATTTAGATCGTTGCCAGAATGTCTTTAAAAATTTTTAGATTAAATCTGAATAAGCTTTTATCCATAATCATTTATTTTAGATAAAAGCAAAATCTGGTTCGGAAAAGTATAACAAAAGATTATGAAAATTTTAACAAAGACTCCCGATTTTAGGAATGGTTATTGATTATTTACTATCAACACACAAAAATATTTACTATTATGAATAATTCAGATTACAACAAAGCAGAAAATGCAGTAGACGACACAAAAAACTCTTTAGAGAATGCAGCTGAAAAAGCAAAATGGAAAGTGAATGAATTGGCAGATAAAGCCAAAGATTACATCAATGAAAAAAGAGCAAACGATGAGGAAGCAACTCAGGAAGACTGGCTTGATAAAGTAAAAAATAACGCTTCTGACGCTTGGGATAGCGTAAAAGATCATGCGAATGATGCTTGGGAGAAAACCAAAGATGCCGCAGAAGATGTGAAGGCAGAATGGAACAAGAAAACCAACTAAAAATTTCAGTCATATAAATATTTTCAAGAAAAACGGAGCTTTTTTACAAAGGCTCCGTTTTTTTATTATGCTCTAAACACAAATTATTGCTACATTTGTATATTAATAAACATTAAAAAATTATGTCATACGGTTTACTTAAAGGCAAGAAGGGAATTATTTTTGGAGCCCTTAATGAACAATCTATCGCATGGAAAGTTGCTGAAAGATGTCATGAAGAAGGTGCTGAATTTATCTTATCAAACGCTCCTATTGCTTTGAGAATGGGAGAACTTAATGGTTTAGCAGAAAAAACAGGTTCTGAAGTTATTGGTGCAGATGCAACTTCTACAGAAGATCTTGGAAAACTTTTTGATGCTGCAATCGCAAAATTCGGTAAAATAGATTTTATCCTTCACTCTATAGGAATGTCCGTAAATGTAAGAAAAGGGAAACATTATACAGAAATGAATTACGACTGGACAGAAAAAGGTTGGGATATCTCAGCAGTTTCTTTCCACAAAGTAATGCGTACGGCATGGGAAAAAGACTGTATGAACGAATGGGGAAGTATTTTAGCGCTTTCTTATATCGCAGCTCAGAGAACATTCCCGGACTACAACGATATGTCTGACAACAAAGCGTATTTGGAAAGCATCGCAAGAACTTTCGGATACTATTGGGGTGAGAGAAAAGTACGTGTAAATACGGTTTCTCAGTCTCCTACCGTTACAACTGCAGGAAGCGGAGTAAAAGGTTTCGGAGGTTTCTTAGGATATGCTGAAGATATGTCTCCACTAGGAAATGCATCAGCTCTTGAGTGTGCAGATTACTGTGTAACTTTATTCTCTGATCTTACTAAAAAAGTAACGATGCAGAACTTATTCCACGATGGAGGTTTCAGTAATACTGGAGTTTCTCAAAAGGTTATCCAAAAATATGATCTTGAATAAATTGTAGCTAATACAAATTATTAAATAATATTAAAAGCCAAAGTAGACTATTTTACTTTGGCTTTTTCTTAATCGCTAAAAATAAATAGAATCAATAGAAGAATTATTCAGTTACATAAAGTCCACAAAGGCTATCACTTGTATATATACTACCATTTGTAAGAGGTTTTACATCAACATTTTCTACCATAAACCCAAACTTTTGAAAATCATCATCATTAAAATATGAATCTATAGGATCAATTTTCAGGAAATATTTCTTTCCTACAATTATTTTACTCTTTAATTTTAGGCGCCTACATACAATTTTACACCAACTTAAAATTTTCTAATAGAACTATCTTATAGTGATTCTTGTTTACGGATTTTATATAAAGAAAAAGAGGACATTGAGTCCTCTTTTTGTGAATAATATAACTTAAAATTAATCCAAAATGGAAAATACAGAAAACAAAAACATTGAAAAATTAACAAACCTTGAATTATTTCAAGAATTTAAAAGACGTGGATTTTTCACAATGCCTAATAATATTGAAGGTCGTGAATGTCTTGACGCAATAGTTGTTTCGGTTGAAGAACCCAAAAAAGATATTCATTTTACCAGATATAAAGATTGGAATGTAGAGAAAAGAAGTAAAAAAATAAAAATCTAATTTTTATTTTTTTACTTCTTCTAAACCTTTAAATGCAATTCCATTAGCCTTTACAACCATAATCCTAAGTTCTTCATCCAAATCATTAAGAGTATCTTCAACATGACCAAGTACATCATATTCGTTAATTTCATTTTCATCTTTATTTGGATCATAAGTTATTTCATAAAGATATTCTGCATGAGGTAATTTAAAAACATATTTTTTGTCATCAAAATAAGTAATAGTTCTTAAAAACCCTGCCTTCTCCATAATTTCATGTAATTCATTATAATCAGTTTCTTGACTATCATTTAACTCAAGACGAACAATAAATTTTATAATTTCAATCATATTTTTTTAATTAGTTTACAAAATTACAAAGAAAAGTATCATATCTATTACGGAAAACCATAATAAAATCCCACTAGTAATAAAGTGGGATTTTATTCAAAGGTTGATCTTAATTCTTAATAAATTTGGAACTCAATTCTCCAATTTTATAGATATAAATTCCTTTCGTTAGAGTTTCAACATCAATAGCTATTTTGTCCTCATTAGAATTGAAAGTTTTGTTCATTACTAACTTTCCAGATGTATCATACACTTGAACTTTATTGGCTCCATTATCAGGATTCATAATGTTCAATATTTTGTTTGTAGGAATTGGAAATGCAGATAGTTTACCTTGAAATTGAACCTCTTTTGCTGCAAGTGAGGTTGTTGGTAGGTTATATATTTCAGTGGAGTTTGTTGTGGTTTTATAGAGTCTTAATTTATTGGAATTAGTTGTATTATCATGATAAACATGGAAATCAAATTCGTCATCAAATCTATAATTCTCTCCAAAGTCTTTAACTATTTGTCCATCTTCATTAAAGATTACAATTTTGTTTATAGACCCATTATCATACTTGTTAAAAACGACAACAATTTCTAAGAGATTATCCGTATTAAAAACGTTTTTAGATAAAATGAAATTGTTATAAGAACTTATATTCATTGAATATCCTGTTGGAATAGTTGGTGAAAATTGTTTCTTCAATGTGTGATTAGCATTGTAAATCTTAACTGTTGTAAGATTCTGACCAACAGAATAATAATTTGTTTCAGTTGCATTGGTATAAACTTGAAGGTTCTCTGCAGTGTAAGTTTTTTCAAGTGTTATTTGACTGAATACAAAATTTGAAGCTATGATAGCTCCTGATAATAAGATTTTTTTCATGGTTTAAAATTTGATTTTTAATAGAATTTCATTCATAGTGTTAGACTTCACAAAGCTATTTCGTGAAGTGATAATTTCCTTACGGAAATCCATAATTGAGTTAATCATAAATGTGATTTAATTTCTTCTCAGTCCCGAAAAAGAGTTGTTTGTAAATAAAGAAAGCATGAGGACTACTAGCAAATTCTATCAAGAAGGTTCTGGTAAACCGTTGGAGTCGAAAATGCAGCAGCCCCATGCCATATAGATATGACATGAAAGTTGCTAACATATTCCCTCCAATTAAATGTACCAGATTTTCTTGAGGAATGTCGTTAGACAAGCGTTCTATGTGTTCGAAAATGTCTTATTAGGATATGCTATATCCATAATTTTGAACAAATATAAAGAGTTTTTTCATGACTGATGTTTTTTTAGCGCAACATTAGCGCTTTCATCTTATAATAAACACACATTTACGGATAGTATACTTCTAACAATAGAAGATATGAATATTTTTAATGAATTGAAAATTAGATCATTAAAAGAATTAATTTTAACATTTTCAGATGAACAGAAGTGCATAAATTTCTTAGAAGGGATTTTTTGGAACGGAAATCCAGTTTCACCTTTTGATAAGACATCAAAAGTCTATAAATGTAAGAACAATAAATTCAAGTGTAAGAACACAGGAAAATATTTTACCATAAGAAATATTGGTTTATTTAAGAACTCAAATCTTAAACTTCAAGATTGGTTTATTGCAATATGGTTATTCACAAGCCATAAAGGAGGTTTATCATCTAAACAATTAGAAAGAGACCTCAATTTAACGCAGAAGACAACTTGGTTCATTCTTAAAAGATTAAGAGCATGTTCTGCATTTGAAAATAATCACTTATTATCAGGTGAAGTCGAAATTGATGAAACGTATGTAGGTGGGAAAAATAAAAATCGTCATGCAGATAAAAAAGTAAAACATTCACAAGGAAGAAGTTTTAAAGATAAAGTTCCTGTATTGGGATTAATTCAACGTGGTGGAAAAGTAGTCGCTAGAGTGGTTCCAACAGTTAGTAGATATGATTTAGAGCCTTTTATTTTTAGAACAATTAATTTACATGATACAGTTTTCACAGATGAATGGACAGCATATAAAAATTTACATAAATATTACAATCACTCAATAGTTAATCATGGAAAGAAAGAATATGTGAATGGTAATGCAAGCACAAACTGTATTGAGAATTTCTGGACTCGTGTAAAAGGAGCAATTATTGGTGTTTATAGAGTTACTTCAAAGAAGCATTTACAATTATATATCAACGAATTTGTCTTTAAGCATAATACAAGAGAAATGAGTCCTAGTGAAAAATTCATGCATATGATTTCAAATATCAAAGATTGTAATTTAACCTATGAAAAGCTAACAGCAAAATAAAAATAGTCTCCCAAACGGAAGACTATTTTCAAAATTATTTCGATTTTTATCATCAACTATATTTAGTCAAATTGATACCTCTTATCAGTTAAAATCTTTTTCTCATCTTCAGAAAAGATTTCATTATTATCAATGTAAATTTCCACATTTTGTAAATTTAACTCATTAGAAATATAGTCATCAATTTCTTTAACCAGTTCTTCAACATTATTAAAGAAACAAAATTTTGCCGTGAAATTTTCATTTTCATCTTTTATACAAACTGTTATTAATCTTTCGTTATTTTCCATTTTTCGAATATTTTATTATTTATATATAAATATTCAAAATTTAAAAATATGCAAGATTTATATATCAATATATTGTGTATGTTAAATTTTGTGAGACTTTAAATTAGCTTAAGTTATACAGAACCTTAATTTTAAAATTAGGTTCTTGTTAAATCATTTGTTTTTCTTATATTTATATAATATAGTTTTGTTTAACACAAATGATTTAGATGAGATTAAATAACCATGAACTTTATGACTTTTTTGTTGAAAAACAAATATTAGCTCTTTATCATGCTAATACTGTGAGTACATCTATTACATACCTTCAAAATGGAGGATTACTTTCAAGGGGAGCTGTTGAAAATAAAGGTTTGTTTCAAACTCCACAACTAAAATCTGATAATAAAGATAAGCAGGTGAATGTATGGAATGATGTATTTTTAGATACAGCTGATTTACATATTGCATTTAATAGAGAAAACTATTATGGTCCAATATTATTTGAATTAGATAGGGAACTAATAAAAGATGAAAACTTTGAAATCTGGATAACAAAAAATAACCCTATGTATTGGGATGTCAATAGTACAATGGAAGAAAGATATTTTCAAAATGTAGACGAATTAAAAAAGCTTTGGCATACTATTGACAGACAAAGAAAAATGATAACAATTAGAAATAATGATTCACCAATTCTATTTAACTATGTGAGAAGGGTGTTTGTTGATGACCCTCAACATACTATTAATATTGATAATGAAGATGTTATATTATTTAACTCTGCAAAAAATGAAATTATAAAAAATTTGTCCGACAATCATGTATTAAAAGGTAAATTTATGCATCGTCCTGATTGTGTTAGATGGTGTAAATGCCGGAAAGATTATAAAACTGATTATAATACCGAAAATTTAAAAAGACTTTTTTTATAAACTCAAACATATAATATTATGGAAAATTATGTTTTATGTAAATGCTGTAATACTGAAAGCATTGTAATTGAAAACAGGTTATTCTTCCCCGAAGAAAAAAAAGCTGATAATATAATCTGTCCAGTATGTAAAGCTACAATGACAACTTTATACACTGATGGATGGTTTTTTGTTCAAACTAAAGAAGATTATATTTTTGAACAAACGATTGAAGAACAAAAAAAGACTATTAAATATGTTGAAGAATTAGTTTAATTCTTTTATTAAAAAATTAAATAAATGAAGACTAATTATTTTAGTCTTCATTTATTTTTATCAACAAGATAAGTTAGATATAATACTAAATAAAATCTATGTACAATAAATAGCGTGTTAAGATTTAGTGTAACATTGTATGTAGGCGCCTAATTTTAATTTGCAGTTTTTTTCAGATAAAACTAATTCTTTAATATTATTGTTTCGAATCTGTATTAAATACATGTTTTTAGTACTGTCAATTTTTAATATTTCATATATATTATTAGGGTCATTATTTCTAGCAATAAATTTATTCGAAGAACAACATATCACTAAAATTATTAGCAGAAATGATATCATTTTCATGTATTTTATTTTAAGTTTTATTTCAGTAACGAGAATGAAAATTTTCTAGTATATGAAAATACAATTATATAACAGCATTTTAGTAAAGTATAAACTCAAATCGGCGGGCTCAATTGAGTCCGCCGATCCTAATTAAAAATGTTAATATGATGTTATAAAATTACGGTCTGTATAGAGTGCGCAGGTGCAGATAACTTGGCCGACATTCCTTCGATCCAAAGATTGGTATCGATATCGTTGTCAGAATCATTCATAATTACGGTAACTAGCTGTCCATTTTCATTCATGAAAGTAGTTGACGTTAAAGCAGCTCTGTTGGATGAACTTCCGATTCTTTGTGCATTTGGCTTAATGAATTTCGAAACGTGACCAACATAATAGTATTCATATGTATAATGAACTTCTCCTGTTTTTGTATCCGCGATGATTGGGGCAAAACAGAAATTCCCAACATGGTTAGGGCCTCCAGTTTCATCTAGAAGAACATTCCAGTCCGTCCATAAAGCGGTTCCTTTGTTGAAATCGTTGATCATGTTTCTTCCATACAATTCGCCCAAACTTACGTCATAAATTTTTGACATATCAAATTGCTCTTTACAACCTTCCGTGAACGCTAAAAACTTATCCGGAAAAGCTCTTTGAGTTTCAATTAAATTATCAAAAAGCTGTGTTTTATTATTCCATGTTTCGTACCAGTGGTAACCGATTCCGGAAGCATATTTTGAAGTTTCGGGATCGCTTAATGTTGTTGTTGCTCTTTGGTAAATCAAATCACGGTTATGATCCCAGATCATTACTTTTTTATCTTTAAATCCATTTTTCCAAAGGGTTGGGCCTAAATTGTTTTTCAGGAACTCCCCTTCTTCTTCAGCAGTGTAAATACAAGATTCCCAGCTTTGTGTTGCCATTGGTTCGTTTTGAACGGTCAATCCCCAAACATTAATTCCTCTTTTTTCGTATTCTTTAATGAATTTCACGTAATAATCTGCCCAGGTTTGATAGAAACTATTTTCCAGTCGACCTCCTTTCAACATGCTTTTGTTAGATTTCATCCAAGCTGGTGGACTCCAAGGAGAAAAATAGAACGTAAAATCTTTTCCAATTGCCTTTTGAGCTTCTTTAATTAATGGAATTTTATACTTTTCATCATGTGCAACGTTGAATGATTTTAATGAATTATCATTTTCTGTTACATAAGTATAAGAATCACTTGAGAAGTCGCACGAGTTCATATTGGTACGAACAACCGTGTATCCTAACCCATTTTTCCCATAATAAGCTTCAAGAATTTCTTTCTGCTTATTTTTTGGAAGTTTATAAAAAGTTTCGGCCGATGCATCGGTAATAGCACCTCCGATTCCTATTAATTTTTGATATTTAAAATCAGGATCTACAAAAACACAGGCATCAGTTTCTTTTGGCTGATCCATCTTTTCGAATGTCACCGTTCCTTTATCAACCATTTTTTCGTTGGTCTTGGAATTGGTGAAAATTACTTTCGCTGTTTTTCCTGCATTTTTTTTCCAGTAATTCTGAGCATTTGCATTAAAAAAAGCTCCCACTACAAAACAACTTACTACTAGTTTCTTCATAATTTCTTTCTATTTTATGGAGAGAAAATCACTCTCGCTTCATTATTTATTTTGATAAACCCTTACATAATCGATGTAATATTTCTGAGGGAAAATAGAATCATCAATGCCTTCTTTTCCACCCCAAAATCCACCGACTGCAAGATTTAAAATGATATAATACGGCTGATCAAAAGGCCACGCTTCATAGGTTTTTTCTTTATTTTCATAGGTGAAAAACTTTTGATCATCAATATAAACATCAATTTTCTCAGGCGTCCAATCTGCTTTATAGACATGAAATTGTTCGCTTGCATCTTTCACGATCAACGTATCGGTTTTCTGTGTTCCGATAATATGATTGTACTTTTTCGTATGAACCGACGCATGAATATATCCTTGATTAAATCCAACATGTTCCATAATATCAAGCTCACCATCATCCGGCCATTCTTTCATATTTTCGCTCATCATCCAGATGGCAGGCCACGTTCCGCGACCTTTTGGAAGTTTAGCCCGAACTTCAACCGTTCCATATTGAAAGGAAAATTTTCCCTTTGTTAAAAGTTTTGCCGAACTATATTTGTTCTTTTCCCAATTTTCTTTTTTGGCTTCAATAATTAAATTTCCGTTTTCAACTCTTGCATTTTCTAAACGGTTTTGGGTATAAAATTGAGCTTCATTATTTCCATAACCGTCGCCACCGACTTCATAATTCCATTTTGTAGAATCTGGTAATCCTTTTCCATTAAACTCATCATTCCAGATTAATTTTCTGTTGGAATCGGGCTTGTTGGAAGCACAACTTATAACAGAAAAAGCTAAAGTTCCGCCGACTAAAATGATGATATGTTGGAATTTTATGTTCAAAGTTTTCTATCTAATTTTTAATATCTCGTTTTTAAAACGCAAAGTTTTATTTTAAAAATATTTTGATTTTAAGGAGCAAAGAGTTGCGACAAAGTCGCTGATTAAGCTCTCTTCTTACAATCAATTTCATTGATTAATTCTTTGCTCCTTAAAATATGTAATCTCAATATTCAATCTTTGCGTTAAAAACTCTTCAATTAAGATTAAGTTTAATTTATTTTCAAAGTTTGTCATGTTGGAAGCATCTCTACAAATATTATCTAGATTCTTTTCAGAATGACAAAGATTACGCTTACTTAAAAAATCACGTCTTTTACCACCAAAAGCGGGTTTCATCCCGCTCTCAGTTTTTGTAAACTAATATTTATTTTGACCAATTGATCCTTTTTGTCTGAACATCTTTAGAGTTAGTTCCCACCATAATATCGAATTCTCCGGCTTCCCAATCATAGTTTAATTCATCATCATAAAATTTTAAATTTTCCGGAGTCAGCGTAAAGTTTACTGTTTTACTTTCTCCTTTTTTGATGAACACTTTTTGGAAGTTTTTCAATTCTTTCACTGGTCTTACCACTTTTCCGAATAAATCTCTGATGTATAACTGCACCACTTCTTCCCCATCATAATTTCCAGTGTTGGAAACATTTACACTAATATTCAACGTCTGATTTCCTTTAAGGGTTGTTGAACTTAAATTCATATCAGAATATTTAAATTGAGTATAACTTAAACCATAACCAAATGGAAATTTCGGGTCATTATCCAAATCAATGTAAGCTGAAACATAGTTTCTATCCGTATCATTTTTAGCTGGTCTTCCTGTGTTGTAATGATTGTAGTAAACTGGAATTTGTCCTTCTGTTTTTGGGAATGTCATTGGTAATTTCCCACCTGGATTTACTGTTCCGAAAAGGACGTCTGCGATAGAATTTCCTGCTTCTGTTCCTAACCACCAAGTGTAAATGATTGTCGGAATATTATCTGCAGCCCAGTCAAAAACCAAAGGTCTTCCTGCGTTGATCATCAAAACAATCGGTTTTCCTGTTTTTGCAATTTCTTTCAATAAATCTTCCTGAACTCCCGTGAAATGTAAATTACTTCTACTTTTTGCTTCACCGCTCATTGCTGAACCTTCGCCTAAAGTCATGATAACAACGTCTGCTTTTTTTGCCGTTTCCACCGCTTCAGCAAACATCGATTTATCTTTATCATCAACGTTAGCTCCTTTTGCGTATAATAATGTTGAGTTTTTATCTAATTGATTTTTAATTCCGTCAAACTGAGTGATAATTCTTTGATTATCATCTTTAAAAGCAATCGACCAAAAACCGTGATTTGCAGTTGTTTCTTTTCCAAAAGGGCCAATTAATGCAATCGTTTTCGTAGTTTTTGAAAGGGGAAGAATACTTTTTTCATTTTTTAATAAAACAATACTTTTTGAACCAAACTCTCTTCCGAATTTTCTATTATCCTGATTATTTAATTGTTCTTTCTGTCTTTTTTCATTGCTGAATCTGTAAGGATCATCAAATAATCCCATTTCGAATTTTTTAACTAAAATTCTTCTTGCCGCATCATCAATTAATTTAGGATCAACCTTTCCTTCCTGAACAAGCTTTGGAAGTTCAGCCATGTAAGCACGGCTTTCCATATCCATATCGCTTCCTGCAATGATTGCTTTTTCTGCAGCTTCTTTATTGTCTTTTGCATAACCGTGAGGAACCATTTCGCCAATACTTCCCCAGTCTGAAACCACAAAACCTTGGTAGTTCCATTTACCTTTTAAAAGATCTCTTAAAATATATTTGTTTGCCGTTGCCGGAATTCCATTAATATCATTAAAAGAATTCATAAAAGTTGCAACTCCAGCCTCCGCAGCTGCTTTGAAAGGTGGAAGATAAGTTTCATTTAATTGTCTTAAACTCATGTCAACAGAATTGTAATCTCTTCCGCCAACTGCTGCTCCATACGCTGCGAAATGCTTTGCACAAGCCATGATCGCATCAATATTTCCCAGACCTTTTCCTTGAAAACCTTTGATTCTTGCCAAACCAATTTGAGTTCCCAGATAAGTATCTTCACCCGAACCTTCCATTACTCTACCCCATCTCGGATCTCTGGCAACATCGACCATTGGCGCAAACGTCCAGTGAATTCCGTAAGCCGAAGCTTCTGTTGCGGCAATTCTTTCAGATTTTTCAATTAAATTTAAATCCCAACTCGCAGCTTGACCTAAATTCACAGGAAAAGTTGTTCTGTATCCGTGAATTACATCCTGTCCAAATAACAAAGGAATTTTTAACCTTGATTTTAAAGCTAATTCCTGAAATTTTCTGGTTTCTTCTGCTCCTGCTACATTCAGCATTGAGCCTACTTTACCTTTTTTTATTTCATCTAAAACACTGGCAGAATTGGAATTTTGAGGGCCTGTTGCATACTCGAAACCGCTGTACTGAACTAACTGACCTACTTTTTCCTCTAAAGTCATTTTAGATAAGATCTCCGAAACTCTTTGATCTATAGATTTCTGTGCAGAAGCACCAACTCCGAGTGCTACGAATAGTAATAAAAGGCATTTCTTCTTCATGTTGTTCTTTTTTTTAAAAAATGTAAGTCGCAACCGAATTTCCCGAAAGATTGACTGTTGCCGTTTTTCCGTTATATTTTATATTAAATGTTTCTTCATTTTTTGCTCCGTTTTGCACAACCAAAATTCTCTTTCCTGCAGGTGTAATAAAAGCCGCAGTAGAAAGATTGTCGGTTTGAGTAGAAGCTATTCTTCTTGAATCAGCAGGAATAAATTTTGAGGCATGAGCAATGATATAATATGCAACGTTTCTCGTGAAATTTTCACTGTCTGAAACCGTAATTGCTCCTTTACATTCTGTACAACCTCCGTCTGTGTGAGGTTTGTATTGAGGGTCATTGGCTAAATTCCATTCCAGAGCGATTTTGCTCCAGTTTCTCATAGAACCGATGACCACGTTTTTGGTATGCCAATTTAAATCTTCATTAAAAGTTCTCTTCGCGCCTGTCCATTGCTCCGTAAAATACAAATTTTTATTTGGAAAAGCAGCATGAACAGTACCTAAAGCTGAAATTTCGCCTTCATATAAATGGAAAGCAGAACCATCGATATATTGTGAAGCTTCGGAATCACCTAAAATATTGGTAACATATTCAGGCTTGTTGCAATTGTGATCGTAAACCACAATTTTAGTTTTAATAGTATTTGATTTAAAAATTGGACCTAAACTTTTCTTGATGAAATCTTTTTGCTGATCTGATGGCATATACAAGCTCGGATTATTTCCGGGATGTAAAGGTTCGTTTTGAGGAGTTATTGCATCAATCGTAATTCCTTCTTTCTGCATTCCCTGAATGTATTTTACGAAATATTTAGCATAAACATAGTAAAATTCAGGTTTTAAGCTTCCTCCTTTTGATTTTCCATTGTCTTTCATCCAAACCGGAGCCGACCAAGGTGCAGCAATGATCTTGATTTTTGGATTGATCGCTAAAATTTCTTTTAACATCGCAATTAAATCTTTATCTCTTGCCAAACTGAATTTTGAAAGAGAAGGATCTGTTTGACCTTCCGGTAAATCGTCATAAGAAAAAACTTCGCTGTCCAAATCGGAGGCGCCAATGCTTAATCTTAAATAACTTATGGAAATTGAATTTTTATCATTTCCAAAAAGTTCATTTAGTAAAGCTTTTCTTTTGGATGGTGAAAGTCGGTTAATTACTTCAACACTTCCACCTGTTAATGTATATCCGAAACCGTCAACATATTGAAACTTTTGAGAATCATCAATGTCAATATTTTGAATGTTGTTGGATGTTTTTACAAAAACTAAAGGTAGCTGTTGTTCTAATTTTACACTTTCATCTCCTTTTGTGAGCCAATTCTGAATTTGATCTTTCGTACTTACAGTTGATTTACATGATGTTAAAGGCAAAAGTACCACACCGCCAATTAGCAGTGTAGTACTTTTTAAAAAGAAACTATATAAATTGTGAAACTTCATGTTTTAATAGCCAGGATTTTGCGTTAAAGCTGTATTTACTAATTCATTAAAAGGAATTGGTAGTATTTCATTTTTACCTGCAACAAATCCTCTTGATCCCAATTTAGCCGGAGCATCACCCCATCTTACTAAATCGAACCATCTGTGACCTTCACCAGCCAATTCTCTTCTTCTTTCATCCTTGATCGCCTGCATGGAAACTGTAACCGGCGCTAAACCTACTCTAGCTCTTACAGCATCTAATAAAGCTTGAGCTCTTGCTCCTGAACCGTTAAGGGCTTCTGCTTCCATTAAATAAGTATCTGCTAATCTAATGGCGATATAGTTTTGACGGAAGTTAAGTTCTGTATTTCCCGGCTGAGTAGACTCATCAGCTTTTCTTGGTAAATATTTATTTAAGAAATATCCTGTATCTCTAAAACCTGGAGAATAACTAATTTTATTTTGTTGTTTTAAGCTTTTAGCATTAAAAATTGTTGCATTGAGACGAGGATCACCTTGCATAAAGTTAAATAAATCATCTGTAATAGGATTAAAGCCCCACCCAGAATGGATACTTGGTGCGTCATTATTCGGAATATTTGTATTAACTCCATAAGAAATAATTCCTACCATCTGATTTACTGCGTTACCTTCATCTTTACCACTTCCCCAGTTGGCCCAAACTCCGTTTCCTGTATTGGTGTGCATTGCTTCCAAGATGGATTCTGTAGTAAATTTATTATCTATAACCCAAAGGCTAGAAAAGTTGGGTACAAGCTTGTATCCATATTGACTTGTTCCTCCAGGTGTACCATTTACTTGCTGAAATTCGGATGCAGCTAATGTATATTTTTTATCATACAGATAAATTTTACCCAAGATTGCTCTCGCTGAGCCTTGTGTAATTCTGCCAATTTCGTTTAAATTATTTGATGGAATAGTCATCGGCAGATCTCCAATTGCTGAAGCAATATCATTTTCGATCTGTGCATAAACTTTTGCAGGATCTTCTTGAGGAATATTATAATAATCATCTGTTACCAGAACAGGCTTTAATATTAAAGGAATATTTTTAAACATTCTTAATAATTCAAAATAATATAATGACCTCAAAACTTTTGCTTCTGCAATAAATCTTTTCCTAGTTTGATCATTCATACTAGCATTGGGAATTCTATCCAATAGAAGATTTGCTTTTGCAATACCCTGATAATAATCCCTCCAGTAACTAGCAGGCATAATCACAGGATTAAGCGTATAATTTGAAAACCCTTGGATCCCTGCTCCATCTGAAGAATTCCCTCCACCAGAATAGAAATCATCAGAAGCGCCATTAAAGAATGTTACCATATTTTCAAATCCGCCCGAATATTTTCTCATCATATCGTACGATGAAACAAGTCCCGCGAAACACTGCTCTTCATTCTTAAAGTAATTATTTGAATCGAAGGTTCCTGTATTTTTAACATCTTCCAAATTACCATCACTACAAGAAACAGCTCCAAAGCTAATTCCTGCAAGCATTAAAACGGAAATACTTTTATATATAAAACTTTTATTTTTCATTTTTCTTTTAATTAAAATTGAACATTAGCTCCAAAAAGGAAAGTCCTAGCCTGTGGATAAAAAGCTCTGTCTATACCGAAGGTATCTGCACCTGCGATTTCAGGATCATAACCTGTATATTTTGTGAAGGTTACTAAGTTTTCTCCTGTTACATAAAATCTTATTTTAGAAGCTCCGATAGTTTTTGCTACATCTTTAGAAAGTGTGTATCCTAACTGAACTAATTTTATACGCAAATAATCTCCGTTTTGAAGATAATAATCAGACATTGCTGTATAGTTTTGGTTAGGATCATCTTTAGTTAATCTTGCTACCGTATTAGAAGTTCCTTCTCCTGTCCATCTATCTAAAATTGATGTCTGATAATTTGATTCCGGTATATCAAGCCTTCTCAAACCTTGGAAGATTTTATTTCCGGCTTGTCCTTGCGCAAATACCATTAAATCAAAGTTCTTGTAATTCATATTTAGAGTAAAGCCAAATGTATATTTTGGTACAGAATTACCTAAGTTAACATAGTCATTGATATCAACTTTACCATCTCCGTTAGCATCCAGTCTTTTAAAATCTCCAGGTTTTGCATTTGCTTGAAGCAAACCTCCATTTGAATTTCTGTAAGCATCAATTTCTGCCTGATTTTGGAAAACTCCAATATTTTTGTATCCATAAAAAGAACCGTAAGATTCGCCAACTTGTAATCTAGATACATTCCCCAATGTTTGGAAACCCGCGAATGGAACATATTCTCTGTTTCCTTCCAATCTTAAAATTTCATTTTTTAAATAGGCAAAATTACCATTTGCAGAAATACCAAAATCTCCCCAATTCTTTTTATAGCCTAAAGTTACCTCAATCCCATCGTTATTCATATCTCCAATATTTCTATATGGATTTTGACTTAAACCTAAGTAACCAGGAAGCTCAACTCTTCTTAAAATATCGGTACTCTTTTTTCTGTAAAGATCGACACTTAAATCAAAATTTCTTAAAATTTTAAGATCTGCTGCAATGTTGAATTGTGATGTTCTCTCCCATTTCAGATCAGGATTTTCTAATGTACTTGGTGCATATCCTACACGAATGATATTATCTCCGAAAGCATAGTTACTACCCGGTACAAGGAAGTTTGCAAATGCAAATTCGTCAATTGCATCGTTCCCTAATACTCCATATCCACCTCTTAACTTAAAGCTGGTAACTACATTGTTTTCTGGCCAGAAGCTTTCGTTGGAAACATTCCACCCCAAAGACATTGCCGGAAAATTCCCCCAGTGATTATTACTTCCAAATCTTGATGATCCATCTCTACGGATTGTACCTGTAAATAGATATCTGTTATTATAATCGTAAACTACTCTTGCAAAATAAGAAGCTTTATGCGTCTGCTTCCCATCCCAAGCATTAGAAGTTTTGTTACCCTCTCCAACATCAAAATTAAACGAAGCTTCTTGCCAATCGTTCGTTGGAAGATTCTTGTATGTCGCATTCTGCCCATAACTGATGTTATATTCATAATAACCTTGGCCTAATAAAACGCTTAAATTATGTTCTCCAAATTTATTTTGATAGGTAAGAGTATTTTCCGTATTCCATTCAAATTTTCTTTGAACTTCTCTGAATAAATTATTAAATAGATTGTTATTGGCTGTACTTAGGAATGCTGATGGTGTAAAGGCCTGATTTCCCCAATAAGACAGTTTTCCATTTACTGTTGATTTAAAATTAATGTGTTTATTTATTTTCACATCACCGAAAACGTTGGCAACAATATCATCAGACCATCTGTATCTTCCTCTTTGAGTCTCTTGGAAAGCTAAAGGGTTAGACATTTCCTTGCTTACATATGGTGAAATACCATAAGGATTTCCATTTGGATCTCTTACAATATTTGGATTATTAGTATAAACTGGCTGACTAAGATCTGTAGCTATAACTGGCGTTGTTGGATCAAGATTAATAGCAGAACTTAAAGGCCCTCCAAATTCATTATTATCACTAATCCCTTGTGCTGTTACATGTGTATAAGCAAAAGTCTGTCCTATGGTTAGAAAGTCAAAAACTTTATGAGTTGAATTAAATCTTGCGTTAATTCTCTTATAATTCGAAATATCTCTTAATACAATACCTTCCTGATCGTAATATCCGAATGAAGTAAAGAAGGTAGATTTATCATTTCCTCCGCTAATACTGAATTCATGAGATTGACGTTGTGCAGTGTTGAAAATCTGTTTTTGCCAATCTGTACCAATTCCCAATGAGTTTGGATTAGCAAACATGGGAGGATTAGGAGGATTGAGATTGTTATACATATTGTCATTGGCAATCACTTCATTCATAATATTCCCATACTGTGTGGCATTCAGTAAGTCCAGCTTTTTCGCGGCACTTCCCACTCCAAAGAAACCATTATAAGAAAGATTCATTCTTCCTTTTGCTCCTTTTTTTGTCGTAATCAAAACAACCCCTTTTGCAGCTGAAACACCGTAAATAGCAGCAGAAGCACCATCTTTCAGAATTTCCATTCCTTCAATATCAGACTGGCTAAGCCACCCGATGTTATCAACTACAATTCCGTCAACTACCCAAAGCGGATCGTTACTTCCCGCACCAAAACTAGTTATACCTCGTACTCTTACAGTTGGTGTAGCTCCTGGCTGTCCAGAATTTGACACTACGGAAACTCCCGCAGCCCTACCCTGAAGTACTTGTTCCGGTCTTCCTGCAGCAGGAGAATTTTCAATGTCCGAAGCTTTAATACTTGATATTGCTCCAGTCACATTACTCTTTTTCTGAGTACCGTAACCGATCATTACCACTTCCTCGATTTTTTGCTCTTTAGGAATGGTGTCATTCGTTTTGTTTTGGGCACTGAAATTTGCAGTAAAATAAAGCACTGCAACCATTCCCAAACTTCTTGATATTCTTACATTCATATACAGTTAGTTTTTTAATTCTCAAATTGAGACAATAAAAATATATTTTTTTTTAAATAATTAACATTATATTAATAAATATTTTAATTTTCCTTTTATTTTTGGGGGTTTAAAGCCCTATATTTGATGCCATAATTCATAAAAATTCATAAAAAGTTAATAAAATAAATCCCCAAAATGAATACCAAGCTTCCTAATATTTCACTTCCATTAAAACTTACATTTCTAATTTTCTCTATGGTTTTGAACTGCATGGGCATTGTAATTCTTCAACTTTCGGAAGCAAATATCACTTATGAAAAGCTGGGTTTTCTGGAGTCTTTTAAAGATCTTCCAATAGCATTTATTTCTCTTTTCGCCGTTAATTTTATCAGCAAAATCGGAACTAAAAAATCATTGATCTTAGCATTAACAATTGTTGGTATCTGCTCAACAATTTTGCCTTTTGTGGAAGTTTTTTGGTTTTATAAATTGTGGTTTGCCATAATTGGGACATGTTTTGCGATCGGAAAAATTTGTGTTTTTGGAATTATCCGAAATAATGTTTCAGACGAAAAATCTTTAGCCAAAACAATGAATAATGTTGAAGCCTCTTTTATGATCGGGATTTTTGTTGTGAATACAGGTTTTGGTTGGTTGATTTCCAGTCAGTTTTCTGAATACTGGAAATTTGGGTTTTTATCAATTTCAGTTCTTTCAATGATAACTATATTTTTGTTTTCAAAAATAAAAATTTCTGAACCTGTACAATCTGATAATCAGGGAATTATTTCTGAGCTATCAAAATTAATTAATCCTTTAGTTCTGATATTTTTAGGAGTTATATTTTCCATTGTTTTTATTGAGCAGAGTTTTAATTCATGGTTACCCTCTTTCTATAAAAATCATTTGAAGGTCAATTCTTTTTTTGCATTACAGGCGTCTTCTTTTTTAGCTCTTTTTTCTTATGTAGGCAGAACAATTACAGCAAATATTATCCAAAGATTCTCATTATCAAAATATTATGTTTTATGTTTATCACTAATTATTCTAGTCTTAATTATTATTGTAGGACTGCAATATTTTCATTCCGATAATTCTATCGCGCTCTTATTTTTATTTCCTGTGATTGGTCTTTTCTTATCACCGCTTTATCCTGTTATTAATTCTAAAATGATCGCTCAGATCGATAAAGAACAGGCAAATCTATTCACTTCACTTATCGTTATATTTTCATCATTGGGAAGTTCAGTGAGCTCAATTATCATGTCTTTACTATTTGGAAAACAAATGTTAAATTTTTATCCTTTATATATTTTACTCGCTGTAACTGTGCTTTTTACGATAAGTTTAATTTATTTTAGGGTTGCTGATAAAAAGATATAGAAAAATAATTTTATTTTTACTGTCATGGAAATCAAGGATACAAAAAACAAAGAAACTCTACGGGAACTCATTGATACAAAAGACTTTGTAGCACATGTGTCGGTGGATTGTACCATATTTGGTTTTCACAATAATATCTTAAAAGTCCTTCTTTTGAAGTATCACGACCTTGATTTGTGGTCTCTTCCAGGCGGATTTGTTTTCAATGATGAAGATCTTCGTGAAGCAGCAGCCCGTGTTTTATACGAAAGAACACATCTTAAAGATTTATTTTTAAAACAGTTTCATACTTTCGGAAGAATTGACCGTACAGAGAATAATGTACATCAAATCTTGCTTAATAATAAAGGAATTGAAGTTCCAAAAGATCACTGGATCTTCCAGAGATTTATCACGGTAGGTTATTGCAGTTTGATCGATTTTTCTATTGCAAATACCTTTCCTGACGCTTTTAATGAAACGTGTGAGTGGTTTGAGGTCAATAAGTTACCAAAAATGGCTTTCGATCATGACAGAGTTATAGAAACTGGTTTGGAATATTTAAGAATGAATATCAATACCGAGGTAGCTGCAAGTAACCTTCTTCCCGAGAAATTTACAATGAAAGATCTTCAATCTTTGTATGAAACCATTTTGGGTGAGACATTCAGGAGAAATAATTTTCAGCGAAAAATTTTAAGTTTAAATATTCTTGAAAGATTAGAGAAGCTTTATGACGGTTCTGCCAACAAAGCTCCTTACCTGTACAAATTCAAAGAAAGAATTTACAATCCTACTAATCAGTATCCTATCTCCAATGATGAGGATGAAAAATTGTAATATTCAGGTTCAGAAAATTATTAAATAAATCCGAGAATTTTATTAAAAACTCCATTCAAAAAAAATTTCTCAGGAATAGCGAAAAGTCTTATTTTTAGAAAAATTAAATTACATGTCATATTATCCTCTTACAAGCATTCCCGACTATTACGGAATTGATGCTTTACTTACCGAAGAACATAAACTGATTCGTCAATCAATAAGAGACTGGGTTGAAAGTTTTGTAATGCCACAAATTGATAAGGCTGCACAAGATCATACAGACATCCCAGGTTTGATGAGAGAATTAGGGAAAATTGGAGCTTTAGGCCCATATATTCCGGTTGAGTATGGTGGTTCAGGCTTAGATCAGATCTCTTACGGTCTTATCATGCAGGAGTTGGAAAGAGGTGATTCTGCAGTTCGTTCTGCGGCGTCTGTACAGAGTTCTTTGGTGATGTTTCCTATTAACGAATTTGGTTCTGAAGAGCAGAAAAGAAAATATTTACCAAAATTAGCTTCTGGTGAAATGATCGGTTCTTTTGGATTAACAGAGCCTAACCACGGGTCAGATCCGGGGTCTATGGAAACTTATTTTAAAGATATGGGAGATCATTATCTTTTAAATGGAGCTAAAATGTGGATCACAAACTCTCCATTGTGCGACATTGCTGTTATTTGGGCTAAAAATGAAGAAGGAAAAGTTCAGGGATTGATCGTTGAAAGAGGAATGGAAGGTTTTACAACCCCTGAAACTCATAATAAATGGAGCTTAAGAGCTTCAAAAACAGGAGAATTGGTATTTAATGACGTGAAAGTTCCGAAAGAAAACTTGCTTCCGGGAGTTACAGGATTAAAAGGACCTTTATCTTGTTTAAATTCAGCAAGATATGGTATTTCTTGGGGCGTAATTGGTGCTGCAATTGATTGTTATTGCACTGCAGTGCAATATTCTAAAGAAAGAAAGCAGTTTGGAAAGCCAATCGGATCTTATCAGCTACAACAGAAAAAATTAGCGGAATTTTTAACTGAAATCACTAAGGCTCAGTTGCTTTGTCTACAGTTAGGAAATCTTAAAAACGATCATAAAGCAAGTCCGGCACAGATCTCAATGGCAAAAAGAAATAACGTGAAAATGGCTATTGATATTGCAAGAGAATCTCGTCAGATCCTTGGCGGAATGGGTATTATGGGCGAATTCCCAATGATGAGACACGCTGCCAATTTAGAATCCGTAATTACTTACGAAGGAACTCACGATGTTCATTTATTAATTACAGGAATGGATATTACAGGTATCAACGCTTTCTAAAAATTAAAAAAATAGATAAATAAGAGTCTGGTCGATCGATCAGGCTCTTTTATTTTGGACATAATTCATAGAACTTGTATTCAATGAATAATTATTGATTATACAACTTACTGTTTGTTTTATTAAAAAAAATTAATTTAACATGAACTAAAAATATGAATTATGAAAAAATTAAGTCTTTTATTTTTGGGACTATCGGCTCCATTTTACTTTTCACAACAGGCAGGTGATGTTGTCAACTTTGAACAAAAACTGGATTTAACGCCACAAGGAGCAGTTAATTTCATCGCAAACAGTTTTGGGGAAGAAAGCACGCCTGATTTTGTTTCTTACCTTAATGGTTTTAATGTAGGTTTAAAAGCTTATAAAATAACCTATTATACTAAAAATGAAAACAATACACTTGTAAAAGCTACTGGACTTGTAATGTATCCCAACGTAAATTATAAGCTTTCTACAGTGGTTTCTGAACATGGTACAACAGACACAAGAAATAACGTTCCTTCTAATTTAAGAGGTACTTTGTACGGTGGTTTTGTAGTTGAGCTTTCTTACGCTCTTAACGGATATATCGTTATGGCTCCTGATTATGTAGGGATGGGTAGCGGCGACGGTGTTCATCCATACGTCCACTATCCTACCGAAGCCTCTGCTACGATTGATTTTGTAACGGCTGCCAACAAAGTTTTAACACAATTAAATATAAAACGTTACAACGAATATTTCTTAACCGGCTATTCTCAAGGCGCTCACGCTGCGATGTCGACCTTAAAAAAGTTAAATATTTCAAACCCGACCAATCTGAATTTCAAGTACGCTTACATGGGCGACGGACCTTATGATTTTTCTGGAGTTACTCTTCAAAAAGGAGTTATAGAAAAAGAAATTTATCCGTTTACTGCATTTTTGGCGAATGTTGTAAACACTTGTAATAATACAGATTATAAAACATATACCAACAATATTTCAGAGGTTATTTCACCGGAATACCTTCAAAAATATAATGAAAATGTTATTCAGGAACATGGCGGACTTCTTTGGGGACCATTCATTTGGAGAAAATTATTCACTCAAAACTTTATAAACGATGTCACCAACAACAACAATAATAAACTACGACAATGTCTTAGAGTAAGTGATGTCTACGATTGGTATAACAAAACGCCGATGACTTTGGGACATTCTACGGTAGACCTTGCCATTCATCCCGAAAATACCTCCAAAACCATCGATGTGCAGAGAGGTTACTATCCGTGGTGGGATTTGAATAAATATAAATTAGAACCTTTCTATTGGGGGCCTTTAGGCCATGCAGGCGGAATTCTGCCATTTGTTTTGGCTTCAAATGCAAAGTTTAATACATTAAGAAGTGGCGGACTTTTCAATGAATGGGCGCTTTTAACCTCAAAAAATGCTGATAATCAGCCAAAAACAAGTTCACTACTTTCTTCTCAGATAAAACCAGATTTGCAAGGCATGCAATTGGTTGAAGTTACAGATTTCAACAAAGAAAAATCTGAACGTAAATCAATGGCTAATAACAACCTAAGCACCTTAAAAGATGGAGTTTACTTATTAAAAGTATCTGAAAATAATGAAAACAAATTAATTCCTTACATTAAGAATACACCAACAGAAGTTCCTGAAAATGAGATCGTAAAATCAAATAACAATAATATTTTAAGTTTAAAAATTAATCCGGAAGAATTATCGGCTGTTAATATTTTTGATGAGAATAAAAATTTAGTAAAAACAGTAACTCAGGAGCAATATCTTAAAAATGGCGGAATTAATTTAAATGATATTGATAATCAGAATTATACTTTTGAAATTGTAACTCAATTTTATAATCTTCAATTCAAAAAACAAGTTGGTGATGTTATATTAAATGACAATCCGGAAATTTTTACAAAAAACCGCCAAATCATTGTTAAAGCTAAAAATGATTTGAAAAATATCAGTATTTATAGTATTTCGGGAGCTTTAATTTTAAACCAGGAAATCAATCAGTCACAATTTGAATCAAGAAGCTTGGAATCAGGAATTTATGTCGTACAAATCACTCAAAACAATGGAAAGATAACTAATAAAAAAGTAAAACTTTAGCATTTAACATTCTCAATAACAGATTTTTATAATTAAATGAATGCACCTCAGAAATGGAGTGCATTTTTATTTAATACGATTTAATATCTTCAATAAAGGTAAGATTTGGATCTAAAATTTCCAGAATTAAACTTTTGATGGATTTCATCGCATCATCTATATTCCCTTTTTCGAACTGTAACGAAACAACGCCCTTTCTCGCTTCAGCAAAACTCCAGATTCCTGTTTCGATTGGTAATCCCCAGAACTCCGGAAGATTTTGTACCACATACTGATAGATGCATAGCTGTAAAGCTTGTTTTCTGTCACTGTTAAGGAAATACTCATCTACATTATTTTCATCGATTTTTACGGTAAGATTTTTAATTTTCGCTGTTTTATAATCGATGATTCTTAATGTTCCATTTAGACGGTCAATTCTGTCAATAAATCCAAAGAAAGAAATTCGGTCTTTATTGTTTTCATCTAAATAAAAATCTACATTTTCGAACCTTTTTTCGATATCAAGAATTTCTAATTTATTTCCATTTTTTACTAATTCTAAATCAACATTCAATACACTTTCAATAACCTTTTTAGCGATTGCTTTGTGAATGAAATTCATTCCTTTTTCGTAGAACTCTGGTTGATGTTTAAGCTTTTCAATGGCGACATCAATATATTTATCAACCGCTTTAATTGATTCTTTTAAATCATTTTCCTTTAACACTTTACCCTTTAATACTTCATAAACCTCTTGAAGTGAATAATGAACTAAATTCCCATAATTTTTCACGGATAATTCTTCTTCAATTTCATCAGTTTCTGAGGTCTTCAAAATCTTCGAAAGATAAAAATCAATAGGATTATAAAGATAGCTTGTAAGATGAGAAGCTGATACTTTTTCTTTCCATTTTTCAAGACGTTCCAAGACAATTTCTGTCTTTGGAATTTCGATAGGCTGAGTGGTAATTGGCTCGGAAGAATTCTCAATAATTAGGTGTTCAATATGATGAGAACTTTCCATTTCAATTTGAGTGATAAATCTACTTTTTTCACCCGTATTTACACCCGAACTTAAAGCATTAAACAATAAATGAACATTCTTAGAATCCTGAATCAGTCGGTAAAAGTGATAGGCATAAATACTGTCATTTTCCAGAAAAGTATGAAGGTCAAAAAATCGTCTGATATCAAAAGGAATATAGGTGTTTTGTGAATTTCCTAATGGTAATTTTCCTTCGTTCACAGAAAGCATAATTACATTTTCAAAATTCAAAAGACGGGTTTCCAAAAGCCCCATAATTTGTAACCCGCGCAAAGGTTCACCTTGAAAATCAATACTTTCTGTATTCACATGCTGATTGATCAAAATTTCCAATGTTTCCATTTTAATTTGGAAATCATATGGAGCAACCTGATTTTTTATAATTCTGAATGCATTTTCAAAATGAGAAACGTTTTCATACTGAATATCATCTATTTCCAGCCATTTGATCTGCTTACAAAAGTCGATCAACATATCCAGATAGATATTCGTAGAATTTGCTTTTTGAAGCAAATTAAAATAAGATAGTTCGCTTAAAAGCTCATTCAATAGCTTTCTTGAAATATAAACGATATTCCTCTCCTCTATTTTAGATTTAAATTGAATGATAATCTGCTCATCTTCAACAGATTTCGGAAGCTCTTCAAGGATAGGAAAAATATCTCGGTAATAATAAGAAGATTTGTTCTTTTCCAGTTGTTTCTGCAAATAAAACAGTTGTTTTATGGCATTAGAAAATGACAAATTCTTCAAAGGAAAACCCATGGTAATATTCAGATTTTCAACGGCGTACATTACATCTAAACTCGCAGGAAGCAAATTTTCATCCAATAGAACAACCGCTGTATTTGAATAGGTTTTATTTTCAATTTCTTTGAAAATTTCAGGAAGAATCTTTGTTTGGGTTACATTTCCTGAAACTTCGTAAACCTTTATATTTTTTGGTTGATTAAAATCATCCTCAATCCATTGAAAAGCTCTGCTGTCATTGAATTCTTTCCATGTTTTATGGTTCCTCAAAAATTTTCCGGCTTCCTGTCTTTCATCATCAAAATAATAATGATCACCCTGAAAAAAACATTGCCCTTTATCCCACTGCAAAAGACTTCTTATCAGTTTTTCTTCAACCGGAGTAAAGGCATTAAATCCGCAAAAAACGAATTTATTTGGTGTATTTTTAGCAAAATTAATGATCTTAGATTTTGCGGTTTCGTGAATCATTCCAGATGTTGCCCAGTTTTTTTCCTGTAGCTTTTGCTTTAAAACAGGAAGAAAAACATTCATATTTCTCCAGAAATTAAGGAATTTTTTTCTTGGAACATCATCATCTTCTCCGAGATCCTGAGCCCATTCTTTAATCCTTTCTTCATCAAACATGTATTGTAAAACTGCCTGATCGCTTTCAGAAAACTTTAAAATATCATCCCAATCCTTCAACAATGTCGGAAACCATTTCAAGAAATCCGAAAAATCATCATTTGGAATAAGATTAAGGCTTTTATAAACATCAAAAGCAAAAAGCCAAACAGAAATCCCCTGAATCGGCTGTTTGTCAGCAATTTGATCTATTAATTCTTCGATTGTAAAAAAGTTGGGAAGAAAGCCTGAGTAATTATGTTCTTCTAAAATCTGTCTGATAAAAACGATTGGACGCTTACCTGGCAGAACAATGTTAAATGCAGAAAGATCTGTATTTTGAGCTAATAATTCGTTGATTATTTTGTTGAGGAATTTCAAGAGGCTTTATAACTTTTTAAATTTTCTAATTCTTCAGAGATTTTTTTGTCGTATTCAGTCTGTTTAGCTTCATCCATCCCATGCTTTGTTTCTTTATCATACAAAACCTGAAAGTTTCTGTAATCATTTAAAAGCCTGTTATAAATAGCTTGAAAATTTTTATTAAAATCACCTGAAGTCTTTATTTTTTCCTGAACTTCCTTTCGAAGCTTTCGGGCAAATACTTCTGCAATGTCAAAATGTTTCTGCTCATGTCCTAAAACATAATCATTAATCTTTTTGACATCTTTCCATGATTTATCTTCGTTAAAAATGGTTTCGATCTTAATTTTTACAGGAGATTTTGGATTTGAGGATTTTACGACAGAATATACCCAACCGCAGTTTGTATAGGCTACAACATTGGTTCCGCGTTGATTATTTATATTACTTTTAAAATTGCTCCAATTCAGTTTTAATCCTTCCTGCCAAACTATTTTTTGAGCAAATAAGACATTGGTTATCAATAAACAAACTAAAAAAATCCATTTCATTATTTATTCTACTACAATTGTTTTAGTGATCCAGTTGCTACCACCATTCCAGAATTTAAAAGTATAGGTTCCAATCTGTTGCGGACTAAAATTAATTTGGCTTGCCCCAACATGATTTCCCTGCACACATGGCCCGTTGCTGATATATTTGTAAGCTGTAATTGTTCTTGTTAAATTGCTGTTGTGAATATAATCATACCCGTAAAACCCTTCACACTGAGATGAATAGGTTGAATACGTCTTAATACTTTGCACGGTGAAAACATCCATTGTATCATTAAGAATCTTCACACTATCGATCTTTATTTTATCGACTGATTCGATGGTTTGATAATCGTCATCATCATTACACGAAGTAAAAAATAACCCTAAAACTATTGCCGAAAACCCAATATTTAAAAGTTTTTTCATAACATTTTACAATTTTTGATTATTATTAAATAAACAGCAAAAATTATTCCCTAATTATAATAAATTAAGAATTAAAATTACCTTTTGATACATAAACTACTCTTTTAGTATCAAAAAATTCTTCATCAAAATAGTTTTTAAGGTTGGAGATCTCACATCTAAGTCCGGCAAGCTCTTCTGCAAGGTCGCCGCCTTTTAAATATAAGATTCCATTGTGTTTTGCGTTGAATTGTTCTTTTTCAAATTTGCCTTTCAACCATCTCAAAAATTCGGGCATTTGAGTAACCGCTCGACTTACTACAAAATGGAATTTTTCTTTTACTTTTTCCGCTCTTCCGTGAATTGCAGTTACGTTTTTCAACCCAACTCCCTCTGCAACAGCATTTACTACACTTATTTTCTTTCCAATAGAATCAACTAAAGTAAATTGTACTTCAGGAAACATAATCGCTAAAGGAATCCCGGGAAAGCCACCTCCTGTTCCGATATCCAAAACTTTGGTTCCGGGAGCAAATTCCATCACTTTTACGATTCCTAAAGAGTGTAAAATGTGCTTTTCATATAGAGATTCCATATCTTTTCTGGAAATTACGTTGATTTTTTCGTTCCACTCATTGTAAAGTGCTTCCAATTTTGTGAACTGTTCAATCTGAATTTCTGTAAGATCCGGAAAATATTTTAATAGTAACGATATAGACATGTGAATTATTATATTGCAAAAATATGTTTTATTTCACTTTTATTCAAATTAAATGAATTTTCATCCATCTCAAATTATTTCGCAATGCTCGGAATAACAGGTAAACTCAAATTTCCCAATTGATTAACAGCCTGTACTGCAAAAATATAATTATCCTTAGAAAGCGGAATTTTAATAGAAAGTTCAGTCGTAAATATCTTTTTCTGCCAAATCGTACTATCTGTTTCTCTTACTAAAACATAATATCCCGCAACAGTCCCGAATTTCGGTTTTTCCCAATGCAAAACGGTAGAATTAGTAAGTTCTTTCACTTCGATTTCTACGCGCTCGGGTTTCGAAGTTGATTTGGCAAGACTGGCAAGTGCAGCAATATTTAAGGCAACATTTTTCTTGAGATAATTGTAATCTATAAACTCCGGAAGATCTCCATATTTGATGTTTTTTTCTGTTCTTACATCCTGATGCTGATGGTCATAGTTTTCATAATATTCGGTAAGTCTTACTGAGGGAAATCCATAATTGACGAAGCTTGAATGATCTCCACCACGTAGAAATCTGTCGTTTCTGTATATTAATTTCACTTCAATTTTATCTACGTATTTTTCTGCAATCTCTTTTATGTAGCGAGCCAGTTGTCTGGAATCTCCATCATTTTCCAGTCCGATATTTCTTATGCTCATTGCTTTTTTATCTAAATCCATGTAAGGAATTCCCTCACTGAAAACTCTGAGTACGTGATCATTTATTTCACCGGTTTCTCCGGCTTTATTGTTGCCGATCATGTCATTATTTAAAACAGCTTCTATCTGCATATTTTCATTTTTGGCTTTTTCTGCCAATAATTTAGAACCTAACAGCGACTGTTCCTCACCGGAAAACGTAACAAAAATTACAGATGCCGGAAATGAAGATTTACTTAAAATTCTTGTGGCTTCTATAACTGCACTTACTCCACTGCCATCATCGTTTGCGCCGGGAGCAAAAGAAGTTCTGTCCATAATATTGGTGACACGGGAATCCAAATGTGCTGAGATCAGGAAAATTCTTTTATCATTTGGATCTGTTCCTTTGAGATAAGCAATTGGGTTTCCTAAGTTAGTTACTTGGTCTACCCTTTTTCCATCCGGCTGAATGTCTTGTTGTTGTATATAAACCTCCATTCTTCCATTGGAGTTTTTTGAATAATCTTTAAATTTTTTCAGCACCCAATTTCTTGCCGCTCCTATTCCTTTACTTTTATCATCAGTTGAGCTTAAAGTGTGTCTGGTATGAAAACCAACCAGCGTATTGATGTATGATTTTAAAGAATCAGAATTTACTTCAGAAACATATTTTTTCACTTCATCGTCTTTTGGAGGAACCTGTGAATAAATAAATAAAGAAAGGAGCAAATAATAAAAAAAGAGAATATTTCATAACAAATGTGATTTTACGAGAGTATTGTAAATATAAGAAATCTATAGTTTGAGTTACCATTTTTTTCAGTCAGACATTATTCACGTTAAGTTTTTATTATATATTTGTTACAATACAAAAATACTACATGAGCAAACTTTCAGATAGAGTAACAAGACTAGGCTTTTCTCAAACTTTTGTAATGTCTAACAAGGCAAGAGAAATGAAAGCTAACGGAATAGATGTCATCAGTTTAACATTGGGAGAACCCGATTTCGACGTTCCGGACAATATAAAACAAGCCGCTTTTGATGCAATTAATCAAAACTACAGTCACTACTCTCCCGTTCCGGGATTTTTAGAACTTCGTGAAGCAATTTCTAATAAATTAAAAAGAGATAACAATTTAGACTATAAACCAACACAAATCTGTGTTTCTAATGGTGCTAAACAAGCCATTATTAATGTTTTAGCAGCGATTATCAATGATGGTGATGAAGTTTTACTTCCTGCTCCTTATTGGGTAAGTTATGATGAAATGGTAAAAATGATGGGCGGAAACTCTGTCATGATCACCACTTCATATGTTAATGATTTTAAAATCACTGCAGAACAATTAGAAGAGGCGATTACAGAGAAAACTAAGGCTGTTTTATTCAGTTCTCCGTGTAATCCGTCAGGTGGATATTACACGTATGACGAGTTAAAGTCTTTAGCTAAGGTTATTGCTAAATATCCTCAAATAACGGTAATTTCTGACGAGATCTACGAATATATCAATTACGAAACAAAAACGACTTCTATCGCTCAGTTTCCTGAAGTGTATGAACAAACTGCTGTAATTAATGGTATGTCTAAAGCTTTCGCAATGACGGGCTGGAGAATCGGTTATTCTGCATGTCCGGAATGGCTGGCAAAAGCATGTGAAAAAATTCAGGGACAAATGACAAGCGGCGCGAATACAGTTGCTCAGAGAGCTTCAATTGTTGCTTTACAAACCGATCCTTCTGAATACAAATACATGATCGATGCTTTTAAAATAAGAAGAGACCTTGTGTACGATCTGATGCAGGAAATTCCAGGTTTTAAAGTTCTTTTGCCTAAAGCTGCATTCTATTTCTTCCCGGATATTTCTCATTATATCGGTAAAACTTTAGATGGAACAGAAATTAAAGATGCTGATGATTTCGCTATGTTTATTTTAGAAAAAGCTCATGTTGGATGTGTTGGCGGAGTTTCATTCGGAAGCCCGGAATGTATCCGATTTTCTTATGCAGCTTCGGAGGATGATTTAAGAGAAGCGATGAGAAGAA
The DNA here is from genome assembly GCF_058795655.1 of Chryseobacterium sp. GW823-FHT05E08. Lineage (NCBI taxonomy): Bacteria > Pseudomonadati > Bacteroidota > Flavobacteriia > Flavobacteriales > Weeksellaceae > Chryseobacterium > Chryseobacterium sp. GW823-FHT05E08. The sequence goes on from NZ_JBXAHY010000001.1 coordinate 899,753, forward strand.
TTAAAGAATTATTAAGCAAATTCAATTAAAAAATTATATAAATAAAACACAACCAACACAATAGAAGAATGAACTTTTTCAAAAAACTCACCATTGCCACAAGTATTGCTGCGGCAAGTTTCACAGGGTACGCTTTTGGGCAGGATTTCCAGTGGAAAGAAGCCAAATCTAACGGTTATTCTTACAAATATGTAACGAACGACCCTACTTCGGCGAGATATTATACACTTAAAAATGGGCTAACGGTCATTTTAAGTCCTACAAATAAAGATCCGAGGATCCAGACTTATATTGCTACAAAAGCAGGAAGTAAAACAGACCCCGCAGATCATACAGGTCTTGCGCATTATCTGGAACACATGCTTTTTAAGGGAACAGACAAATTCGGTTCTAAAGACTGGGCAAAAGAAAAACCACTTTTAGACAAGATTGATGCACTTTACGAAAAGTATAATCAAACTAAAGATGAAGCCAAGAGAAAGGAAATTTATAAAGAAATCGATAAAACTTCTGGAGAAGCCGCAAAATTTGCCATTGCCAACGAGTATGACAAATTAATGGCAGATATGGGAGCAGATGGAACAAACGCTTTCACTTCTTTCGAGCAAACTGTTTATACAGAAGATATTCCTTCGAATGTTGTAGATAAATTTTTAACGGTTCAGGCAGAAAGATTCAGGCAACCTGTTTTGAGACTTTTCCATACTGAATTGGAGGCTGTTTACGAAGAAAAAAACAGATCTCTTGATGATGATGGCGACAAAGTTTACGATAAAATGTTTGAAAGTCTTTTCCCAAACAATAATTATGGAAAACAGACAACAATCGGAACTATCGAACATTTGAAAAACCCTTCTCTTACAGCAATTAGAGAATATTTCAACAATTACTATGTTCCTAATAATATGGGAATTATTATGTCGGGAGATTTTAATCCTGATGAAATAATCGCAAAAATAGATAAGGCTTTTTCTTATATGAAATCTAAGCCAATCCCAACTTACAATATCGGTCAGGAAAAAGCAATTACGGCTCCGATCACAAAAGAAGTTTTAGGTCCAAATCCTGAAAGTTTGATGATGGGATTCAGATTTCCGGGTGCTACAACTAAAGATGCAAGATTATTAACTCTCGTTGGAAACATGCTTACCAACGGACAGGCAGGATTGATTGATCTTGATCTTGTTAAAAAGCAAAAATTATTGGGAGCTTACGCTTTTCCTTATGTTTTAAAAGATTATTCTGTTCTTTTATTACAGGGGAAACCTACTGAGGGACAGTCTTTAGATGAAGTTAAAAACTTATTGCTTCAGGAAATCGATAAATTAAGAAAAGGTGAATTTTCGGATGACCTTATCCAATCTATCGTAAACAACGAGAAGAAAAGCATCATTCAGAAAGATGAAAAATATTCGTCAAGAGCTGGTATTTTGATGGATGAATTTACTTCTGATATCGATCATAAAACTTCTCTTGAATATGTAGAAGAGATCTCAAAGCTTACCAAGAAAGATATTATGGATTTCGCTTCAAAATATCTTCAAGCTAACAATTATGTTGCTGTTTATAAAAGAAAAGGTGAAGATAAAAGTATTGTAAAAGTTGACAAGCCTACCATTACTCCGATTTCTGTAAACAGAGAAGATCAATCTGAATTCCTGAAAAAAGTTGAGGAAATGCCGGAAAATGCAATTGCTCCGGTTTGGCTGAATTTTGATAAAGATATCACTAAAAACAAGCTTGGAAATGTAGATGTTCTTTCTGTAAAAAATACAGATAATGCGCTTTTCAGATTGTATTATCATTTCGATTCCGGAAAATGGAATAACAAAATTCTTCCTTTGGCAGCGGAATATTTACAGTATTTAGGTACAAAAGATAAATCTTCCGAAACGATAAGTAAAGAGTTTTACAAATTAGCTTCAAGCTTTAATGTAAGCGCAGGAAACGAAGAAACTTATGTTACTTTGGAAGGTTTAAATGAAAACTTCGATAAAACAATCGCTTTATTTGAAGATTTAATTAAAAATTCTCAGGCAGATCAAAAAGCTTTGGATGCCTATAAAATAAGACTGAAAAAATCAAGAGACAATGCAAAACAGAACAAATCTACCATTATGGCAGGTTTGAGAAGTTACGCACAATATGGCGCTCAAAATCCCTTCAATAATGTTTTAAGTGATGCTGAATTAGATGCTTTAAAAGCGGAAGATTTAATTAATGTTCTTCATGATCTTTTTAATTTCAAGCATAGAGTATTGTATTACGGACCAAAAGCAGGAAATGAAGTTGTTGCTTCTTTAACTCCAGTTCACAAGCTTCCTGCTACATTGAAAGAATTGCCGAAGTCTAAGACTTTTACGCAGGTTCCAACAGATAAAAGCAAAGTTCTATTTGCTCATTATGATATGGTTCAAGCCGAGATCTTCTGGGTGAGAAATTCTGATCAGTACAATGCTTCTATAACGCCGACTGTAAGCTTATTCAACAATTATTTTGGAGGCGGAATGGGTTCTATTGTTTTCCAGACAATCAGAGAATCTAAGGCTTTAGCATATTCTACTTATTCTTATTTCTCACTTCCGAGCAAAAAAGAAGATAAGGATATCGTTATGGCTTACGTAGGAACGCAGGCTGATAAGTTCAATGACTCTACTCTAGCGATGAATGAACTTCTGACAACACTTCCAAAATCTGATCAATTATTCGAAACAGCGAAAAATGGATTGAAAAAATCTATTGCTTCCGAAAGAATAACCCAGGACGGAATTATCTTCTCTTATTTAAGATCCCAAAAGCTTGGAAATAACTTTGATATGAGAAAGAATGTCTACGATCAGGCTCCGAAATTAGCTTTTACAGACATCAACAGCTTCCATGACAAGGAAATGAAAGGCAAGAACTTCACTTACTGCTTAGTAGCATCGCAAGACAAAGTAAATGAAGCCGATATGAAGAAATTAGGCGAAGTAAAAAAACTTAATTTAAACGAAATATTCGGTTACTAAAATAAATGAAAAAGCTCTGGAAACAGGGCTTTTTTCTTTGTACTACATCAAAAACAATTATAGATTTTATTTATCGAAATCAACTTGTTCGATAGATGAAATACTCTTATCTTTGCCACAGAAAATTTAATTATAAAAACGAGAAAATTATGTCTTTAGTAGGAAAAAAATTCCCGAATGTAGCAATTGATGCAATGTCTGAAATGGGTGATGATCTTAGAATCAACATCTTCGAAGAAACAACTAAAAACCAACAGAAAGTAATTTTGTTCTGGTATCCAAAAGATTTCACTTTCGTATGTCCCACTGAACTTCACGCTTTTCAAGAGGCTTTAGGTGAATTCGAAAAAAGAAACACTAAAGTAATCGGTGCTTCTTGCGATACAAACGAGGTACACTTTGCTTGGTTGAACGTTTCAAAAGATAACGGAGGTATTGAAGGGGTAACTTACCCACTTTTAGCTGATACTCACAGACAATTGGCAAACATGCTAGGAATTGTAGATCAGGATTTCGAATATAACGATGAGGGAGAAGAAGTTTTCACAGGTTCTAACGTAACTTACAGAGCAACTTACCTAATCGACGAAACTGGAAAAGTATTCCACGAGTCTGTAAACGATATGCCTTTAGGAAGAAACGTAAAAGAATATTTAAGATTGATCGATGCTTACACGCACGTTCAGAAGCACGGTGAAGTTTGTCCTGCAAACTGGGAAGAAGGAAAAGATGCAATGAAAGCTGACAGAAATTCAACTGCTGAATATTTATCAAAGAATTAATTTAATGTGTTAATATGGCAATGAGATAGTTTGCTGATGATTCTTAGGAGCATTTTCAAATTATCTCATTCCTTTTTTAATTAAATTATTAATCAACAAATCAATTATGTACACAGAATTAACCGAAGATACGTTACAAAATATCGTAACAGACAATGAAAAAGTAGTTGTTCAATACGGAGCAACATGGTGCGGAAACTGCAGAATTATGAAGCCAAAATTCAAGAAATTAGCTTCTGAAAATGACAGTATCCCTTTCCTTTATGTAGATGCAGAAAAATTACCGGAAAGCAGAAAATTAGCTAAAGTTGACAATTTACCTACTTTCGCGATCTTCAAAAATGGTGAATTGGTAAATCAGGTTCAATCTAATCAGGCTGAAAGTTTAATTAACCTTTTTAACGAATTAGCATAATGAAGTTACCCGTAATAAGACAGTTTTACCAAAATCAAACTCCTGAAAATCTTGAAAAAACATTAGAAGTTTTAGAAAGTTTCAGTGAATTCAGAGGAACAAGTGAGGAGGACTTAAACGTTGCAGGTGAGTTAATTACAAACATCTGTGGAGCACTGGAAGTTCACGCCAACGTACAAAACGGAATGAGCGAGAAAGATGCTTTAAATTCTTTTGCTCAAAAGGTTTTAGGATCGATTGATAAATAAAACTTAAACACTAATACCACAAATATTTCACGAATCTACACAAATAAGCTTATAAAAATTTAGTGTTTATTTGTGATAAAATTAGTGTCATTTGTGTTTAAACCACCAAAAATAAAATCCCGATGAAAAGACATCAGGATTTTTTGGGTTTATAAAATTTCTTTATTTTAAATTAGCTTCTTCTGCTCATCAAAATACTCAAGATATACCAGAACAATAACATAATAGAAGCAAAAAGCTGTAACGAAGCTCCTACATATTGATTTGTAGCGTAAGAATCTTTAAGCTTACTTGTTTGATATAAAATTGTTGCAGAAGCCAAAATCACCATTCCTACAGAGAACCAAAGTCCAAGATTGAAACCGAAAAGCATTCCGCCAACGATTAATCCTAATGCGATAAATCCACCAATTACGATGATATTTCTTAGAAAAGAAAAATCTCTTTTAGAAGTAAAAGCAACCGCTGAAATTCCTGCAAACATTGCAACTGTTAATGTCGCTGCTTGGAAAATCACTTGCGCTCCGGAATACACCATCGCAATATAAATTAACGGTAAGAAAATAACCGCTTCAAGCAAAATATAAAATCCAAGTCCCATATATTGCGTTGATTTACTTTGTGAAAGTGACCATTTTGCAGCTAAAACTGAAGCTAACCAAAACACACCAATAATCAACAACCAAGCGAATCTTTGCGCGAACATTGCAACGATCAATTGCTCAGGAACCACTTTTAATAAAACGGTTTCAACTCCAATAAATCCAAGAATCGCCAAAGCAACATGCAAATACGTTTTCTTGTAAAAACTGGCCTTTTCTACGTCTGTAGAATTCGCCACTAAAACATCTGTCATCATAGTTTATATTTTTTATTTAAATATAATTAAAAATAAATTATTTTTTGAATGGCTTAACTCCAAGAATCTTACCATTATTTTCAAAAACTGCTGTAATTACCTCCTTTGGATCAGCAGACTTATCATCAGCGTATTTATATTGGATCATCGGATAACTATTACCGTCTATCAAAGGTTTATAGCCTGTTTTAATGATCGTAAGTTTTTTGCTTGTATTGATATCTGCCGACAGTTTTGTAAACACTTTATCGGTCACTACTTGCTTTGCCTTGTCGGAAAGTAAAGCTTCCATTCCTTTTCTGTCAGATGATTTCAGGGCAGTGATAAATTGCAGAAATTTCCCGTTGTATAGATCAATCTGTTTTTTATTCAGATCTAAAGGAGTTTCTGTCTTTCGATTGTTTTCTACCTTTAAATCAACAACTTCCTGCGAAAAGAAAAGCTGTACAGATAAGATTGAAAGTATTAAAAATATTTTTTTCATTTTAGTAATTTCGGATATAAATTTACAATTGAAGATACGTAAAATTAAATTAATTCTAAAAATTTCATCGTATCCACATTATCCGCATAAGTATCCAAACCTGGATTTTGCGCTTGTCCGAAATATACAGAATCCAGGCCAAGTTCTTCTTTAGCAACAATACATTGAATATTTTCTTCATTTTCAGCAATAAAGCTTTTAACTTCATCCAAAGAAGAATATCTGCTGAAATTAATGACAGAAAGTGGACTGAATAATTTATCATCTTCTTTCATCATCACAAAATTATTATCCCAGAATTTATCCAGATTTAAAAGATAAACTGCTCTGTTGTACTCATAATTATTCGCATATTTATTATGATTGATAATATCCTGATAACCTACAAAACTTTCAAACAATCTGTCAATTACAAAATCCTCCGGAATTAAAATTCTCGTTACATTTCTGCAACCCAATCCAAAATATTGGAAAATATCATTCGCTAAAAGTTTTAATTCTTCAACAGTTTCGTCACCTTTCAAAATGGCAACTGAAGTTCTGTTTTTACGGATAATATTCAGATGATTTTTAAAGTAATATTCTAAATATCTTGCTGTATTGTTGCTTCCTGTTGCAATCACTGCGTCATAACTTTCTAGCCTTTCAACAAATTCATATTCAACATTATCGTTAGAAAACTCTTTCCATTTTTTTAATAAAAACGGAACCATATATCTGTCTTTTGAAGATAATTTAATCACCGGAATATGATTGCTCAACACCACTGAAATCACATCATGCAATCCAACCAAAGGAATATTTCCGGCAAGGATCAATCCTACTCTTTTTGTGATTTTAGAGATAGAATATTGCTTAATCCAATCCTTAATATTTTCTTCCGTCAGCAGATCCGACCATTGTTTTAAAGCAAATTTCTGATTATCAATGGTAAACCATGGATTTTCCATTTCAGACTTTCTTAACAATAATTCAAAATCAGAATCATTCTCGTTATATTCAGCAATATCTTTTGCTAAAAACTCTTTTATATAATCACTTAGGTTAATAAGTCCTAAAACTTGATTTTCGATATTCATAATTACTGTAAAATTGGGGAATATTTTGTAATTTTGTGCAAATTTAAAAAAAATTAGCGATGGCTATTAAAATAACTGATGAATGCATTAATTGCGGTGCCTGCGAACCAGAGTGTCCCAACAATGCAATATATGAAGGAGCAGTAGACTGGAAAGCTTCCGAGGGTACTGAGCTTAAAGGTACTGTCACATTGCCATCAGGACTTACAGTGGATGCAGATGCACCGCAAGAGCCTGTAAATGATGATGTTTATTTTATTGTAACAGATAAGTGTACAGAATGTAAGGGATTCCATGAAGAACCACAGTGTGCAGCGGTTTGCCCGGTAGATTGCTGTGTTCCTGATGAAGATCATGTAGAATCTGAAGAAGCATTGCTTAACAAGAAAGCATTTTTACACGGTGAATAAAAAACGCCGTCTCAGCCAGTATGAGACGGTTTTTTTAACCAAATATTTCAAAAGATCTAAGTAAAATATTAAAAATGAAACGGTAAGCCCGAAAGTTCTTACCAAAACCAAAAAAATAAAAATATGAGCAAAAAGCACAACTTCAGCGCAGGACCATGTATTTTACCACAAGAGGTATTCGAAAAATCGGCAGAAGCGATTTTAGATTTTAACGGTATTGGTCTTTCTCTTCTTGAGATTTCTCACAGAAGCAAGGATTTCGTTGCAGTAATGGACGAAGCGCGTGCGATTGTAAAAAGATTAATGAACCTTGGGGATGATTATGAAGTTTTATATTTAGGAGGTGGCGCTAGTCTGCAGTTTGCGATGGTTCCTTACAACTTGCTAAAAGTTGGCGGAAAAGCGGCTTATTTAGATACGGGAACTTGGGCTGCAGGAGCAATCAAGGAAGCAAAAAAATTAGGTAATGTAGATGTTGTAGGTTCTTCAAAAGAGGAAAACTATTCTTTCATTCCTAAAGATTATACGATAGGTTCAGAGTACGATTATTTCCACTGTACTTCAAACAATACGATTTACGGAACTCAAATGAAGTCTTTCCCTGAAGTTGATACTTTGATGGTTTGCGATATGAGTTCTGATATTTTCTCAAGACAATTGGATTTCTCTAAATTTGATCTAATCTATGCCGGAGCTCAAAAAAACATGGGACCTGCAGGAGTTACTTTGATCGTAATTAAAAAGGAAATCCTTGGAAAAACAGGAAGAGAAAATATGTTGTCGATTTTAGATTATTCTCAGCATATTTCAAAAGAATCTATGTATAATACTCCACCGGTTTTCCCTGTGTATGCATCTCTATTGACTTTGCAACATCTAGAAAACAACGGAGGAATTGCTGCTGCTGAAGCAAGAAATGAAGCAAAAGCAAAACTTTTATATGATGAAATTGATAGTAATCCGTTATTTGAGACGTTTTGTGTAAAAGAAGACCGTTCTTTGATGAATGTTTCGTTCAAATTGATCGATGACAGCAAAAAAGAAGAATTCGACGCTGCTTGGAAAGCTGCGGGAATCAGCGGACTGAATGGTCACAGAAGTTTAGGTGGTTACAGAGCTAGTTTGTACAATGCTTTACCTATTGAAAGCGTGCAAGTTTTGGTAGATGTAATGAAATCTATAAAATAACTATATTAGGCGACTGAAAAAATTGAAAAATTAAGACATTTCAGAAAAATATAAAACCATGAAAGTTTTAGCTAACGACGGAATTTCCGAAGCAGGACGAAAAGCATTGCAAGATGCAGGAATCGAAGTACTAGATAACCGAGTTGCTCAGGATCACGTTATTAATTTCATTAATGAAAATAATGTGGATGTCCTTTTGGTAAGAAGTGCAACCAAGGTAAGACAAGATATTATTGATGCTTGCCCGACTCTTAGAATTGTAGGAAGAGGCGGAATCGGTATGGATAATATTGATGTTGACTATGCCAAAACAAAAGGCTTAAAAGTGATCAATACTCCAAATGCATCTTCAAAATCGGTTGCTGAATTGGTTTTTGGACACTTCTTTGCTCTGGCAAGATTCCTTCACGAATCAAACAGATTGATGCCTTTGGAAGGTGAAACGCATTTTAATGCGATGAAAAAATCTTTCAGCAATGCTTATGAACTTTCAGGTAAAACTTTAGGTGTTATAGGTTTTGGAGGTATAGGTCAGGAAGTTGTGAAGATGGGAATTGCTTTAGGAATGAAAATTAAAGTCTTAACAAGAAAGCCTAAAACAAAGGTTCTTACGTTAGACTTTTTTGACGGACAGACTATAAATTTTGAAATCACTTCAACTAATGATTCAGATGAATTCCTTAAAGACGTTGATTTCATTAGCATTAACACTCCAAAAACAAACGAATATATCATAGATACCGCCCAATTTGAAAAAATGAAAGACGGTGTTTATATTGTCAACACTGCAAGAGGCGGCGTTATTAATGAAGTTACTTTAATTGATTTTATTGAGTCAGGAAAAGTGGCTGGAGCAGCTTTAGACGTTTTTGAAAACGAACCTACTCCGGAACTTCCATTATTAATGAATCCTGCTTTATCCCTTTCTCCACATGTAGGTGGAAATACGGTTGATGCTCAGGAAAAAATCGGATTAGAACTTGCAGAACAAATTATTAAGCTACAAAAAGAAACTATACTATAAAATATGCCTATTTTTAAACCTTTTCGCGGAATAAGACCTCACAAAGACTTTGAGAGTACTTTCCCTACGCATCCTCTTGATAATTTTACTCAGGAAGAGATCGCGGAGAAAGCTCAAGTTGAAAATACTTACATCAATATGATTAAGCCATATGTTGTAAGTAAATCCAAAGATATTGACCGAAATTTAAGGAAGATCCGTTCTACTTTTGAAGAATTAGTGGAAGAGAAAAAACTCGTCCAGGACAGTTCGGCGTATTATCTTTATGAGCAGATCTATCCGAGTAAACAGATTTTCAGAGGTTTGCTGGGTTTGGCAAGTATCGAAGATTTCTGGAGCGGAAAGATCAAAAGGCACGAAAGTACCATTCCTCAGAAAAAGGAAAAACTGGCACATTACCTTGAAAAAGTAAACTTGCAGGCAGAACCTGTATTGTTGACCTACCCTTCCAATTCAAAGATTGAATTATTGATGAATCATGAGGAAAAAAATGTTCCAATCTTCAATCATGTTGATACAAAAGGAATAAGACATAAAATATGGAGAATTGATAACCGATTGAAATTACAACAGTTCAAGGAAGTTATTGATCAGATCGATGCATTTTATATTGCAGACGGACACCACAGAATTGGTTCTACTGCATTGAATGCAAAATATCATAAGGACAAGAACAAAAGGCACAACGGTACTGAGGCTTATAACTTTGTGTATAGTTTTATAGTTTCCAACCAGTCTATTAAAATTCATGATTATAATAGAATTGTGACTGATTTAAATAATTTAGAAACTGCGGATTTTTTAAAGCAATTAGAAAAATATTTTCTGATTCATGAGAAAGAAGGTACGGCATATTATCCTTCTCAAAAATTCCACATTTCTATGTATTTGGATGGTAAATTCTACTCTCTTCACGTAAAGCATGAGCTTCGTTCTCAGGAGATGTCTCTGGATAATCTGGACCACCATCTTATTGATAAATATATCTTTAAAGACATTTTAAAAATTGACGATCCGGACAGTTCAGATAAAATTTCTTATGTAAAAGGAACTTCTAATCTTGAAGGAATCAATCTTTTAAAAGAAAAAATAGACGGCGGAGAAGGAAGAGTCGGATTCGGAATTTTCCCTGTGAGTTTTAATGATATGATCAAAATTTCTGATCTGAAATTAAGCATGCCTCCAAAATGTACATTCATTGAGCCTAAATTGGTTACAGCGTTGCTAATGTACGACATGAAACAATAAAATATTCTTATTTTTTTCCTACTTTTATGCACGGAAAAGAATAAGGTAAATAAAAAAATGAAAAAAATATTCATTATCATACTTCCACTCTTTTTGAGTGGATTTTTATTTTCTCAGAAAAAACCTCAAAAAAAGCCGGTAAAAAAAGGAATCGTCACCAAGATGAACTATCATGATGAGTTTAAAAAGATCTCAGACGAAATCATGACCAACGGTACTGCCTACGAAAACCTTGGTGAATTAACCAAAGGCGTTGGATCTCGTTTCAGTGCAACTCCGGGTTATATGAAAGCTGTGGAATGGGCTGAAAAGAAGTTTAAAGATGCTGGTGTAGAAATGATCTGGAGACAGGAAGTAAAAGTTCCTGTTTGGATACGTGGAAAGGAATCTTTACAAATTAAAGCCAGCAATGGAGATTGGAAAAATATTAAAATGCTCTCTTTCGGAAATTCCGAAGGAACAGGCGGAAAAGATCTTACAGCTGAAATTGTTTTAATTAATACCACTTCTGAGCTTAATGCTCTATCAATCGGACAATTAAAAGACAAAATAGTTTTCGTTAATCTTCCGATGGATCCGAAAATTATTAATACAAGTGATTCTTATTTAATTACAGCAAAATCGAAATTAATATCTGCTTCTGTCATTGCAAAAACAGGAGCGAAAGCTTTAATTATAAGATCATTAACAACGGCAACAGACGATACACCGCATGCAAAAATGGTGTATTATGAACCGGAGGACAAAGTAAAAATTCCCGCATTATCAATCGGAGTAAGATCCGCAGATGAGCTTGAAAAATTATTAAAAAAACAAAAAGTAACCGCCAAATTAAACATGTCTGCCGAATCAAAAGGCGACACGACCAATCCAAATATCATTGCTGAAATTCAAGGTAAAAAAGATTCTAAGGTGATTGTTTTGGGAGCTCAGCTAGACTCTTGGGATTTCGCCGAAGGCGCTCATGATGACGGCACGGGAGTCGTTCAGTGTATTGAGGTTTTAAGAACTTTAAAAGCGCTTGGCATCGAAAATAATCATACCATCAGAGTTGTTTTGTACGCGAATAGTGAAAATGGCGGACAGGGTCGCGACATGTATGCAGCTTACGTTAAAAAGAGAGACGAGAAACATATTTTTGCTTTAGGAACCGATGCAGGAGGCTATTCTCCGAGAGGTTTTTCATTAGATATGTCTCCTCAGAGAAGAAGATTGATATTTGACTGGAAAAGCTACTTTCTTCCGTACGGTATTTATGATTTTGATCAAACCGATGCCATTCAGGATATTTCTCCTTTGAAAAAACTGGATATTCCTTTGGCTGAAATGGTTGTGGACACTCAAAGATATTTCGATTATCATCATTCGGTTGAAGATACTTATGATAAAGTGAGCAAAAGAGAACTTCTTTTGGGCGCAGTGGCTATGACGCAAATGATTTTTATGATCGATAAAAATTGGTAAAATGAAAAAACTATTAGGAACATCATTATTAGTTCTAAGCTTGACGGTTTTTGGTCAGGTTAAAGAAGATTCAATACAATTCAGTAAAATTTCAACAGAGATTTTAAATAACGGAAAAGGTTACACAGAATTAAAAGATTTAACTAAAAATATTGGTCACCGTTTAAGCGGTTCCGAAGCTTACGAAAAGTCCGTAAAATGGGCTGAACAGAAACTTAAAGATGCCGGAGCTGATAAAGTCTGGCTTCAGGAAGTGATGATTCCGGTTTGGGAAAGAGGAAAAGAATCTTTGCAGATCAAAACCTCCAACGGAACATGGAAAGGCTTAAAAATGCTTTCTTTAGGAAATTCTGAAGGTACAGGTGGAAAAGATATTTCGGGAGAAATTATCATGGTTAAATCCATGGAAGAATACGAAAAACTTCCTGCCGAAAAAGTAAAAGACAAAATAATTTTCTTCAATTACTCTTTCAGTCAGTCTTTTGTTGAGACTTTCAGAGGGTATGGTGATGCCGCAAAATATAGAACAACAGCCGCCTCATTAACGGCTAAAAAAGGTGGTAAATTTGCGATTATCCGTTCGCTTTCTTCTGCTTTTGATGATGTTCCTCACACGGGAGCCATGCGTTACGAGGATAAAGTCAATAAAATTCCGGCTGTTGCTATTGGAAATACAACGGCAGATGAATTAGAAGCATTATTAAAATCTCAAAAGATCACTGCAAAACTCAATTCTAATTGCGGGATGAAAGGCGAGAAACTCTCCCACTCTGTTATCGGTGAGATCACAGGTAACAAAGATAAAAGTGTCATCGTTGTAGGCGGACATTTAGATTCTTGGGATGTTGGAGAAGGCGCACATGACGACGGAGCCGGAATTGTACAGAGTATTGAGGTTTTAAGAACGTTCAAAAAGTTAGGAATTAAAAATAATCATACAATACGAGTTGTCTGTTTTGCCAACGAGGAAAACGGTGTAAAAGGCGGAATTCAGTATGGAAAAACAGCAAAAGAAAACAATGAAAAACATCTTTTTGCATTAGAATCAGATGCCGGAGGTTTTACTCCAAGAGGAATTGCTCTTGAAATGGATGATGCCAAAAGAAACCAGATCAAAGGCTGGTCGGCTTTATTCTTCCCTTACGGAGTGTATAATTTTGAAGGGAAATATTCAGGAACAGATATCTATCCGCTTCATGATATGGGAGTTCCAACGGCGGAGCTGGTTCCTGATTCTCAAAGGTATTTTGATATTCATCATACCGAAGAAGATACTTTCGAAAAGGTTAATCGAAGAGAGTTACTTTTAGGAGCCGTCGCCATGACGCAGATTATTTATATGATTGATAAGAACTGGTAAAATATAGGAAAACCGCTGATTGGGTCAGCGGTTTTTTGTTTTATTGTTTTGTGAAAATTATTAATTATTATTTTTCATAATATTCAATTTTTCTTATCCATTTGTATAGATCTTTTCCGTCTACGTTTTTGATAACTTCTGTCCAGTTTTTTTGTTTGTCGAAGATATACCTGAAGGTGATAACTGAAGGTTCTTTTTTATTATATGTATCTAAATAAAGTACTTTGCTTATATAATTATCTTTATACTCAAACCTTATATCATTTGAAACTTTATTGTTATAATACATTGTTCTTCTTTCTAATTTTTGATCTTTAGTATAGCTGTAAATTGTATAAAAAGTTTTTTCAGCATTATCCTTTTTTTCCTCTTTTATTATTTTTCCACTTCCAGAAATAATGTAAGAGTAAAGATTTCCATCCGAAAAGTTAGTTTCCTTTATTATATTTCCAAAATTATCATACTCATATTTAAGAAACTTATCTAAATAAACCGTTCTGTTTTGAAAATCACTTTCATACTTAAAAAACTTATCTTCAATTATTTTGTATTGATTATTGTAAACTTTCACTCTAGTTAATTTCTTATGATAAATTGAATCTTTAACTTGAGTATAGCCTTTATCTACCTTTTTCCAAATATCATTGGTAATCGTAAAAATACTATCTGTCTTTGTAATCGTGTCAAATTTTGTAACAAACAAAGGTTTAAAAGTTTCAGTATTATTCACATATTTTTCCATAGGCTCATTTTCCCATTTAGAATAATATTCTTTAAATTTTGCCGTTTTACTATCTTTATCATAAAAATAACGAGAAGTATCTTCTGAATATTTATTCTTAGATTTTTCTGTGATTAATCTATTCAAAATATCATAGGTATAATCATAATCATCAACAATTTCACCAGACTTATAATACCACGTTTCTTTGGTAATATTTCTGTTTTTAGCATAATGTGTCTCATTGTTTATATATCTACAAAAATCTGTTTCAAACCATGTTCCAGACATTCTTGATCTCAAATTTTTAGGAGCCATAATTGTTGCATGACCATATTCATCATCTCCTTTCATAAAAGTAAAAGGACCAGAATCGTTTAGAAAAACCACAGATTCTTTCACAAATTTAGGCTTCCCTAAAATTGAATCTTTAATAACCTGAGAATTAAAATAAGCAGATAAAAAAACTAAAAAAAATAATATTTGTTTCATATTTCATCATTTAAAAAGCCTCTTTGCAGAGGCTTTGTGTTTTACTGTTTAGTAAATACTAAATCTTTTGTTTCAGGAAGATAAATTGTTGTATCTGCACTATTTGGGCAATTTATTGTCAGTGTAGAATTTGGATAATATGACCATTTTATATGACTTGTATCTACATATCGTATGCCAATATTTCCCCATCCTACATTGCATCCACCCCCAGAGTAAGAAAATATGGCTAGATTATTAGGATCCATTCCTTCACTTATAATATTGACATTATCATTAGTAAAATTCTTTGTACTCTTAATTATTTGATTTGAACTATTTTTAACTTCATATCTTATCATAAGTACGTCGCTGTAATAGTTTTTATTACCTGAATTAATTGATCTATCCAATTGCTTTTCTATATATATGAATATAGCTTGATTGTTGAAATTTGATTTCCATGTACCTAAAAATTTATTATATTCATTATTTGTATCTTTAATATGCATGCCATTTGTAATGCTATTATATGGGGTATTTAAACTTGTTTGTTGCGCATTACAAGAAAGAAATAATAAAATAAGTGATAATAAAAATATATTTTTCATATAATTTGTTTTTAAAAGTTTAACAAGGTACAGGCAAAGTCGTACCATCTGGTTTTAGTTCAATTGTAGAAGTATTTCCTCCATTTTCTTTGATAAGGTTTACTTTTCCATCCAAGTTCATTTCTTTTAATATTCCAAAAAACAATTTTTGTAAACCACTATCAGAAATTGCATCTCCTAAGGAAACTCCTTCTGAACGTCTTATGTCATTATATAGCTTCAAATATGCATCATTCATTTTGATTAAATAAGCAGTTTGTTGAGCTTCTGTCATATTTGGAGGCAAAGCTGTACCTCCTCCGTTAAAGTTAATAAAATAAGTTCCAGATTGAGAAATCATTCCTACAAATGCATCTCCTGTATTATCAGCCGTGCTTCCTACAGGAAGTGTTTGGTTTTGTACGCCTGCGAACCCCAATAGAGCTAATATATCGTTTGGAGAAAACATATGAATACCTGTAAGTGTATGATTATGAATTCCACCTACAGAATTATGATCTACTATGAAATCTACATGATGCTCTCCATCTACATGAGCAGGATTTACATTTCCAGATTTATCCTGCTGAAATCCTTTTTCGTCCTTTATCGCAGTTAATGCAAAAATTTTTAGACTATCTATTTTTGTTTTTAATTTAGGATTATTTACGATTGCTTTCGTTTTCGCACAAGGCGTTTGATTTTGCTGAGGATTTCCACTTCCCCCTCCCGGATAAGGATAAGTGGGGCCCAAAGGAACACAATTTCCAGCAGTATCATAATATCCTGAACAAACTCCATCATTCATGCCGCCACCTCCGTCTGAGCCTTGGCAATTTGTCATATAATTTGTTTGCCAATGACCCGGCCCATCAGGATCTGATGGGCTATCAGGAAGCCATACAGATATTGATGTAAAGCTACATTCTCTTCCTCCTTTTGCATTTTGATTATCAAGAAGCTCCTGCTTTATTGCTTTTCTATATTTTGCTGTAGTATACGCTTGAAAGAATTTAATTTTTTCCGGATCATCATCATATACAAACCTGATTACGTCTCCATATCTCGGCACTTGTATGCAGGAAACAATCTTATTATTAACTGATACGGGAACAATCAGAAAACTTTCATTCATATATCCCATGGTCATGGCATAATCCCAAAGTGGAGTTCCAGACAGTTTTTGGATTTCTGCTTCGTGTTCTTTATAAACTTGCATTACATTCTTGATGTAAATTTCATCTTCTTTCCAAAGACTTTTAGATTGGTATTCTTTAGAAGAAGGATCAGATGATGAAGAAATCTCATCATGAACACAGGAGTACAGCAAGATGCTGACGGCTACTAATAGGAGTAACCTGATAATAAATTTGTTTTTCATTCACTTGTTTTTTAATTCGTTAAATATATAAAAAATTCTTTAATCACATCGCTGTGATTACTTTTGACAAAACTAAAATAAAATTTGTCCCAACATCATAAGAATTTTTATATTTTTGATAAAAATTCTTATAAAATGAGTATAGGTACTAGGGTAAAGCAATACAGGGAAGCTAAAAACTGGTCTCAGGAGGATCTGGCAATACGTCTTGATACTACACAGACCACGATTTCCAATATAGAATCTGATAAAAATATCCCCAATTCTTTGCTCTTAAAAAAGATTGCTGATGAATTAGAAGTTAATTTAAATGATCTATATGATGATAAAATAACGAATATTAGTAATATAGAAAAGAATGATGGTGTTGTAAATACAGGAAGTGGAACCGTAAATATGCAATCACCAGAATTACTAGAAGCTATTCTAAAAAATCAGGAGCAGATCGCCAAACTGATGGAAGCTCAAAGTAAGCTGATAGAAAGTTTATTGAAAAAATAAGATTATATTACCCCAAAAATACAGGTTTGCATTGTCGGAGTTTCCGAAAGTGCAAACCTTTTTTATTTCTTGTCGTCGGAAGTTCCGACGGGTTAAACTTAATTCATTTCTCTTCGTCGGAGTTTCCGACAGCGTGAATATGTTTCGGTTTAGATCGTCGGAACTTCCGACAATGCAAACCTGTATTTTAGGAAGAAGAAATGAACTTTTACACTCCATTTATCATCAAACATTAAATTATAGATATTATTCTATGTCTATATCCTTAATAATTAATATAGAAACACTGTTTTTGGCACAAAAATAGCTTCAGAAATCCTTGAAAAACACAATTAATACACACAAGATGAAAAAATTAATCCCGGTGGATCTTATGAAGCTCCATCATGCCGAATTCGGGCAGTTTATCGTACGCTTTTTTGAAGACTTCAACAGCTCTTCTCTCGATGCCAATACCGATCCTGATTTTAAGAAGATGTTTGATGCTATTCAGACACAAATCCCGATCTACAACAGTTCTTTAGACCAGATAAGAGGAAGTGAAGAAACGTCAAAAATTGCAGCCGCAGACGCTGTTCGTGATGCAGATCTTCAAGCGTTGAGAGACGCCGTAAGACCTTACAGAAACGCTAAAACACAGACCGAAAAAGATGCTTACGTTACCATAAAACTGTTATTGAATCAATATAAAAATGTACAGCACGCTTCTTACGAGGAAGAAACCAACAGACTTACTACTTTGGTTGGAAAGCTCCTTTCTTCGGAATATAGCTCTGCTGTTTCTTCATTGGGAATTGTAAAATTCACCAATCATTTATCGGATTCCAATGCTACATTTAATACGATCTTTTCTTCCCGGTTTTCAGGAAATTTTCAGAAGCAGAACTTTGATGTTAAAGCTTTAAGAAAAGTTTTAACTCACGATTACAAGCAGATGGCCAACTATATTGTGACATTGGCGAATGTAAAGGAAGACCCATTCTATACCGATCTGCTGGCAATCCTGAACAACGGAAGAAACTATTTCTCAAAAACCGTTCTTGCCAGAAGAACCGCAAACAAAACAGAAACACAACTTTAAAAATTATAATGATGAAAGATTTATTTGAAATGATATTCAGAACACGGGAAGATTCCACCAAAGTACAGGTATTAAGCATTTTCTTATTGATTGGCTTCGGCCTTTTTTGCCTGTTCATTTTTACGGCAAAAATCCATTTAAACAGCTTGCTTGTATATGTAACTGCTTTTCTTGCTTACGTAGGTTTTTCCCTACTATTTATAAGCTCTTTGCTGAGAAATATGAGAAGAAAATAGACAGATATTGGACAACAATCTCTGCATAAAAAAACCGTCCTTTTTAAAAAGACGGTTTTTTGTTTAATATTATTTTATAATTATTTCAAATACTCATTTTTATCGAGTTTAAAATCAAGGATTTTTCCATCTCTTTTTACCTTGACTTCAATGGTTTTATAATCCTTTTCTACTCTATTGATCATATAGTTACAGGCAGATTCTTTATTTAAATGATCGAGATCAATAGTATTGATGCTTAAAATAGAATCACCGATCTGAACAGGCGAGCCACTATCTTTAAACACAAAAACCACAACAGGTTTTGCATCTATAAAACGATATCCGAAACCGAAAGATTCCAGTTTTGGAGGATTGTTTTTGATGCGTTTCATGTAGATTTTGTTGTTTTTCCAGTCCATGATGAAAATAAAGTCTTTGAAGAATTCATTTCCGATCAGGCTTGTACTTCCGGTCATTACTAATTCATTCTGAAAAGTTTGGTTTCCCAGCGTCATTTCCTCCGTTCTGAAAATATATCCCGGAACCGATTTCCCTGCTCCAAAAGCTCCAACTGAATTTGTCCCGTAAGTTTCAACCGCTTGTTTTACCTTTTTTGAATTATAATTGCTGTCCGAGATCTTCAACCTTCCTGTAAATCCTGTATCGAAAGTCAGTTCAATTTTTTTATCTAAAATTTTTGCCAGAACGGTTGGAGTTTTCTGCGTCTTTGCATCAAATGGAATGACCGTTTCATAGTCTTTCAGATCAAAATTTGCCAGATCTTTTGTCGTTTCAATCGAACTTTCTGAATAATTGATTCTCCAAAATAATTTTGCCATCTGATTTGCTCCTAAAATTCCATCAATTTTGAAACAGCCCAACTCTGAACCATTTAAGTCCATAACAACAACTCCGATGTTTTTGAAAACAACATTGTCAACCGTCATTTCCGGTAACTGTGTGAAGATCTGTTCCTGTTTATTTTTCTGCGAATCTTTTACTTTGCTTGAGTGCTTTTTCTCAAGATTCAGTTCGCTGTAGATCGCGTTGGAAATCACAGTCGGCGCACCGGAATCAAACAGAAAATTGTAGATTTTTCCATTGATATTGACCTTTACAAAAGGTAAATCGCTTGTATAAATTAGATTGATCTTCTCAACTGGATTTTTTAATTGCACCTCTCCGTCTTCGAAGAATCTTTTGCCCTGCGCGGAAATGAGGATTGTGAAGAATATTAAAAATAGTTGGAGGATCTTTTGCATTGGAGTTATTTTGGGCTAAAGTAGGGAAATTTTTATTGTTGGATGGAAATTAAAAACCGTCCTTTTGGGGACGGCTATTATTAACGAATAAAAGTTAGTTACTATTTCTTTCTATTTACAACTGCATCATAAAATAAAAATCTTAAATATTCACTTGCTTCAATATCTTCATTTGCAATAACTTGTAGTTTATTAAATAATTTTAATAAGTCCATAATATTATTTGTTATGGTTAAGGTCAATTCATTTGACATAGTAGATTGAAATTTCTTTATATCCTCATTTTTTGCGTTATCTATTTTTCTTTTAATGATAAACTTAATTTGTTCCGTATTTTGAATACCTTTTATATTTTCTATTTCTCTGTATAATTCTTCATGTATATCCTTGTAATTTTCAATATCAGAAAGAACTTCTACAGCGGTTTTTGGTTTTTGATTGTGTTTAATTGAGAAAATCTTAGATTTTATATCCGTTGGTTTAATAAATAATTCACCTTTATTGTTATTTCCATCATCATAATTAATTGAACAAATACTTAAAAACTTCAACGACTCTCTTTTAATTTCATCATTAGAAATTTCAATTATATTTCTTACAAAACCAATTCCCTCTAGTTCTTTTGTTTCTGATGTATCAAAAAACATTCTAATATATGACTCATTATATTCACATGATTTTAAAGAATATACAGTACCGGTATTTTTTATTTCTTCAAATAAAATTAATAATCCTACAACAACTGCTATACTATTGTTATAATCAAAATAAGAATTTTTAGAAACTATAGCTCTTAGATAGTATTTATCATTATTCAAATCATTGATTAATCTATATCTATTTTCTGTTTGCTTTAATTCTTTAATTAATTCAAGGTTCTTATTAACAACACTTTTAAAACCTCGATCAATCAAATTTTTCGCATACTTATCCATTCCAAATAACTTCGAGAAAAAATCTCTTTGTGCTGAATATATAGGATATGCATTAATGCTATGAATGTTATGAAAGTTTTTAGGATCATTAATCTCATTAAAATTAAAGCAAAATTCATTATCATCATTATAGAATGAAATATTATTTAACTTACTTAATAGATCAATTTTCTTAATTTGCTTTTTCAAGCTGTTTTGAGCATTAAATAAAGTCGTTGCCCCTTTAATAGGAATAAATTCATCTAAAATTTCCTTAACATTTAATTGTTCTAGTAAATCTATAACGATTTGTTCATTCTGATCTAATAATTGAATTAAGTCTGATACTAAAATACCATTATCATTAATCCCTATATTTTCTTGAGTAATAGATTTTTTTCTAACATCCATTTTATAATATTTTTTAATTTTTAAATATATAAAGATACATTTCCGGAACCTTACGGGAATCCGTATTTCTACCTAATTTTCAACTATTTAAACATATAAAAACAAAAAAAAGCCGCCCCAAAAAGGACGGCTTTCAATATCATAAAGATTCAATTACTGAACTTTCACAAGCTCAACATCGAAAACTAACCATGCGTTTGGTGGGATCACTCCTCCTGCACCTCTTTCTCCGTAACCCAATGCTGGTGGGATCAATAAAGTAGCAGTTTCACCTTCTTTTAATAATAGGATACCTTCGTCCCATCCTTTGATCACTCTACCCATTCCGATAGGAATTTCGATAGGCTCGTTTCTTTTGAATGAAGAATCGAATTCAGTTCCATCTACCAATTTTCCAGCATAGTGTACAGAAATGTTGTCACCTGCTTTTGGAGCTTTTCCGGTAGTTGTTTTTGTGATCTTGTAGTATAATCCTGATTCAGTTTTTTGCATTCCTGCCTGTAAATCCTCAACCATTTTCAACTGATTTGCTTTGAATTCCTCTTCTTTTTTCTTTCTGTCAGCTTCTTCTTTTGCGATATAAGCTTTGTTATTTTCAGCGATTTTAGCTTTTCCTTCTGTGAAAGTTTTTGCTGCATCGTAGTTTTTGTACTCATCTCCTTTGCTGAAAATAGATACTTTTTCAAGTACAATATCAGTTTTAGGTTTATCCTGAGCTCCTTTGTCTACATTAGCGATAGCATCAATAACATCATTACCTTTTACTACTGCTCCGAAAATCGTGTGTTTTCCGTCTAACCAAGGTGTAGCTACTTCAGTGATGAAAAACTGAGAACCGTTTGTGTTTGGTCCAGAGTTCGCCATTGATAAAATACCTTTTCCTGTGTGGTGAAGATCGTTTCTTTCGTCTTCGAATTTATATCCAGGATCTCCAGCTCCAGTTCCTTTAGGATCTCCCCCTTGGATCATGAAATCTTTGATTACTCTGTGGAAGATCGTTCCGTCATAGAAAGGAACTCCTTTAGCCTTAGCTTTGTTATCAATTTTACCTTCTGCAAGACCAACAAAGTTAGCCACAGTTACAGGCGATTTTTTGTCTTCAAACTTTACAATAAGGTTACCTTTAGTTGTTTGAAGATTAGCATAAAGTCCGTCTTTAAGCCCTTCGTAAGTTTCTTTGTCTACGTTCATTTTTTTATAAATTGGTGTACAACTCATCAGCGAAACACTAGCCGCTGCCAGAATTATATTCTTGTTAAACAATTTCATTATAATGCTTTTAATTTTATGATTAATGGGATATCATTATCTATTTTTTTTTCGTCTCCATAGGTTCCATAAGCCAGTGCAGACGGCACCAAAAGCGTAACTTCTTCCCCATCATGTATAAAACGCAGTGCATTTTCTACAGCTTTTAATTCATCAAAGTGTCCGAATTTGGCATCTCTTCTTGCAACGGGTTCGTCATAGATCTTGGTATCATCAAAATCATACAGATCATAAGAGTAAGAAATAAGGGAATTATCCTGTCTTCTTTCTCTCTGATCAAAACCTTCGGCAGTTACCCAATAATTAAGCTGTGTAGGATAGAATTTTACAGACTGCATCCCAATCCATTGCTGGATCTGGTTTCTTTCTATTGAATTAAGATTTTTCATTCTGTCTTTAGAGACATCAAGATCTTTTTTACTCAATACCCCGCCCACGGGAGGATGAACCTGTGTATTTCTGTTACAGCTCAGTAAGCCTAATATCGATATGAAGAGAATTTTTTTCATAAACTTTTGCGAAAATACGCATTTCACAGGATATAAAAAACAAAAAAAGCCAAGAATCTCTTGGCTTTTATATAATTTTTCTGAGTTGAATTAAACTGTTTCAAGAACATTTTTCTCAACCACTACTCTCCATCCGAAAGTATCTTCTGCAACGTTCGTCTGAATATTAACTAAATCATTTTTAAGTGTAGCAGCAAAACTTTCATCATCAGAAAGTACAGGTAACTGTAATTTATCACCATTGTATCCTAAAGCTTGGAAAACTGTAGTTACAACCGCAGTTCCAACGCCCCAAACTTCTTTCAATGTTCCGTTCTTCTGAGCTTCTACAACAGCTTTTACAGGAATTGGTTCAACCTTTACTTCAATTCCTCTTTTCTTAGCTAACTGAATAAAACTGTCTCTTGTAACACCATCTAAAATCTTCTCAGAAGTTGGAGGAGTATAAATTGTATCGTTAATTCTAACGAAAACATTCATTGTTCCACTTTCCTCGAAATATTCGTGTGTAGCATCATCAGTCCAGATAATCTGCTCATATCCTTCATCCATTGCCAATTGAGTCGGGTAAAAAGATGCTGCATAGTTTCCTGCTGCTTTAGCAGAACCTACACCACCGCTTGCCGCTCTTGAATAGTGGTCTGAAATTTTAACAGAAACCGGCTCTGTATAATAGCTCTTTGCAGGTGTTGCAACGATAGCGAACATATATTTATTAGAAACTCTAGCTTTCAATGCTTCTTCCGTAGCGAAGATCAATGGTCTAATATACAGCGACATTCCCTCTCCAGAAGGAATCCAGCCTCTGTCTAAATCTACCAACGCCTTTAAACCATCTAGAAACATTTCTTCCGTAACTTCCGGCATTGCAAGACGCGTAGCCGACTTGTTGATACGCTCAAAATTCTTTTCAGGCCTGAAAAGGAAAACCTGCCCGTCTTTGTCTTTATAGGCTTTCATACCCTCAAAACAAGCCTGTCCGTAGTTTACCCCCATCATCGCTGGTGTAAACATTAAAGGACCATAAGGAACTAATTTTACATCCCCCCATTTTCCGTCTTCATACTCACATATTATCATATGATCTATAAAAGTATTTCCGAAAGAAAAATTGTTTGGGTCGAATGTAGAAATTCTGGAGTTTTCAGTTTTTTGAATTATCATTTCTAAAATTTTTTATGATGTTCTACAAATTTAACATAATTTTCTAAATATAAAAATTTTACATTAAATTTGACAAAAAAAAGCTTGAAACGAGAAATTAAGACCACAAATGACGGCAGTAAAACTTTGTTTATCAATGATTTAAATGAAAACTACCACTCGCACCACGGAGCACTGCAGGAAGCAGAACACGTGTTTATTAAAAATGGATTAAATTTAATAAATTATTGCGAAATTAATATTCTAGAACTCGGTTTTGGAACAGGTTTGAATGTTTTGGTTACAATTAATGAATATTTAAAAACTGACAAAAATCATATCATCAACTATTTTACCCTTGAAAAGTATCCCATAAATGAATCAGAAATTGAAGATTTGGCCTACTTTGAACATTTTGATAACCCAGAATTAAAAGAAATTTATCAAAAAGTTCATCAAGCAGAATGGGGGAAATCGGTTGAAATTATTAATGGATTTAATTTAAAAAAGATACAATGTGACTTCTTTGACCTGAAAGACATTGAGTTACCTAAAATTAACCTCGTTTATTTTGACTGTTTTGGCGCCAGAGTTCAGCCTGATCTTTGGGAAAAGCCATTATTTGAATTAGTTTCGGATAAAATGAGTGTTAACGGCTTATTAACAACCTACTCTTCTAAAGGAAGCGTAAGAAGGATTCTTCAGGAGCTTAATTTTAAAGTTGAGAAGAAACAGGGCCCACCGGGGAAAAGGGAAATGATTAACGCGGTGAAGTTATAGGTTAGAAGTTTGAAGCGCGAAGATGGAAGTTTGCAGACCTATTAAATATATAGTAGTAAACTTCCGGAATCATCTTCTAACTTCCGGCAAAAATTCCTAAATTAGCTATACAAATTATTATATATGATAGATAAGATCAACGTCAGAGTTTATGCCTGTGCTGTAAAAGACAAAAAAGTTCTGACACTATTTGAGGAATATGCAGGAGAACCTTTAATGAAATTTCCGGGAGGCGGATTAGAATACGGAGAAGGGCTTATTGAATGTTTACACCGCGAGTTTGATGAAGAGCTTAATGTAAAAATAGATATCGTAGAGCATTTCTACACACAGGAAAATTTTCTGGTTTCGCGTTTCAGAGAGAACGAACAACTTCTTACCATATATTATATAGTAAATATTACCAATGAAGAGGATTTCATCATCCTTGATCCTTGTATTGAAAAAACAGAATGGATCTCTATCGACAGACCGGACAATCCGTTTCCTTTGCCTGTAGATAAAGTAGTGTTCGATAAATTAAAAGAAAAATACCTGTAAAATTTACAGGTATTTTTTATTGTTATATTGTTTGTTATTTCGGGGATTTAAAAGTACTTGCGCCAGGATAAGGCTGCAGGTAACCGGAATTCCAATTGGATTGCAGAAGGGACTCTAAAAATTCGTCTGTTCTGTTTTTGCGTGGATTATATCGGTCTTTCAAATCAATATCTGCCATTTTTCCTTTTAAATTCCACCAGAAAGCATTAAATCCGCCTCTTAATTCCTTAATAATTTCAAATACGCTTTTGTCGGTTGCTCTATTCATTAATTTTGCAAAAACCTGACCTTCCGTGGTTGTTAATTCTCTTAATTGCTTTTCATATTGGTCAGCCAGCATACTTTGTCTGTCTCTTACGTATTTTCTCTTTGCCTTGCTGTCCAGATCTGTCATTTCCTTTTGAATATCTCTGTACTGCTGAAGAGCAGTCACAAATAAAGGATAAACTCTGTATAATTTTTTATTAAGAAAATAATAATAATTTTTATCTAGCTGGTTATTAAATTTCGGTTTATTCACTAATACCAGCTCATCCATGGCCACCACAGTTTCCCCGTTGATCTCATAGATTCTGGCTTTTTGGTTTTCATCGTAGTAATATTTGTTTCCAAATTCATCTACTTTCAATAACTCTTGTGGATATTGGCTTAAAGGCTTTGCTATCACAGAATCCCTTTGTCCGAAAACAGAGATCCCAAAAAAGAAAAGAAAAAGATAAACAATCTTAGTAAAATTCATTATTTTTACACGTATTAGAACAAAAATTAAACGCAAAAATCATTCCTTTTTATGAAATTTGAGAAGAAATCTTTGAAATTTTTAGAAAAATACTTAAATACTTCATCGCCAACCGGATACGAACACAAGGGACAGGAAGTCTGGATGGACTATATTCGACCTTATGTTGACAAAATCGAAGTAGATCATTACGGAACTTGCTATGGGATAATTAATCCCGATGCGCCATTTAAAGTAGTCATTGAAGCTCACGCTGATGAGATTTCCTGGTACGTAAATTACATTACAGATGAAGGATTAATCTATGTAATCCGAAACGGAGGCTCAGATCAGACCATTGCACCGTCAAAAGTCGTTCATATTCACGGAGAAAACGGAATTGTAAAAGGAGTTTTCGGATGGCCTGCGATTCATACAAGAACCAATCAAAATGAACCAATTCCAAAAATCGAAAATATTTTTATCGACTGTGGAGCAACCACCAAAAAAGAGGTTGAAGAAATGGGAATTTACGTTGGCTGTATGATCACTTACCCAGACGAATTCTTCGAAATGAATGACCGTTATTTCATTTGCAGAGCTTTAGACAACAGAATCGGTGGTTTTATGATCGCGGAAGTGGCAAGACTTTTAAAAGAAAACAAAAAAACGATTCCGTTTGGATTGTATATCACGAATTCCGTTCAGGAAGAAGTTGGTTTATACGGAGCTGATATGATTGCAGATACCATCAAACCAAATATCGCCATCGTTACAGATGTTACTCATGACACAACGACTCCAATGATCGAAAAGAAAAAAGAAGGCGACCAAAAATGTGGTGACGGACCTGTTATTTTCTTTGCTCCAAGCGTGCATCACGTGATCAGAGAATTGATTATTGATACTGCAAAAACTAAGAAAATTCCTTTCCAGAGAGCGGCAGCAAGCAGAGCTACAGGTACTGATACTGATGCTTTTGCGCACTCCAACGGCGGGGTTCCGAGTGCATTAATTTCGTTACCTTTGCGTTACATGCATACTACCGTGGAAATGGTTTCTAAAGAAGACGTAGGAAACGTAATTAAACTGATCTACGAAACACTTCTAAAGATAACACCGGAAATGAAGTTGAAATATCATTAATTAAAGAAACTAGAAATTAGATTTTAGAAGTTGGTTTTAATCTAACCTCTAATTTCTAACTTCTAAAATCTAAATATAAGTAAAATGAAAACGAAGCTTATTGCTCCTTCCCTTTTATCTGCAGACTTTGGGAATCTGCAAAGAGACATTGAAATGTTAAACAATTCTCAGGCCGACTGGCTACACATTGATGTGATGGACGGAAGGTTTGTACCCAACATTTCATTCGGTTTTCCTGTGATGAAAACTGTTCAGCAACATGCCAAAAAATTTGTAGATGTACATTTGATGATCTTAGAACCTGAAAAGTATGTTGAAGAATTCATCAATCACGGTGCTGATCTTATTTCGGTTCATTATGAAGCTTGTACGCATCTTCACAGAACGATTCATCATATTCAGAGTTTGGGAGCGAAAGCTGGGGTTGTTCTGAACCCTTCTACTCCGGTTTTAATGTTGGAAGATATTATCGCTGATGTAGATCTTGTTTTATTAATGAGTGTAAATCCCGGATTTGGTGGACAAAAATTTATTGAAAATACTTACAAGAAAATTGCTGAAACGAAAGATTTAATTTTAAGCAATAACTCCACAGCTCTTATTGAAATTGATGGAGGGGTAAATCTGGACAACGCTTCAAAACTTTTTGAAGCCGGAGCAGATGTCTTAGTTGCCGGAAATGCAGTTTTCTCATCAGAAAGCCCTGAAAGAACCATTGAGCTTTTAAAAATTTAATTATTTTAGTTTTTAAATAAGGAAAAAGGCAGCTTGTAGGCTGCCTTTCTTACTCTGTAATCTGAGCTTATGATGGTTATTAGTTTTCGTTTTTTAAAGCTTAGTGTTTAAACTTCCTGTTGTAATTCTGATGTAAAGATCTATATTAATTTCATTAAAAACATCCGTAAAAACACTGAATTTTCGTTAAGTATTTATACTTAATAGAGATTTTAACGAAAGAAAAATTTTTATTCAACCTTATTCCAGACACAGGCGCAAACGACTAAAAGTATGCTGATTACAGAAAAAACAGTTCTTACATTGTTTAAAAAATTCCATCTGTTTTCAAAATTATCACGCATTTGCCTGATTCCTTCTTTTGTAGAATTTACAATATCAAACTTATCTAATTGATCATTAAGCGGAACATTTCCAACTATTGTCACTCCGAATACACCGATCAAATAAGCTAACGTAGCCAAAAGAAGCAAAATAAAAACAGGATTCTGCGCCCGATATAAAAAGGTAGAAATCGGTAGCAAAGCCGCAGTTCCCATAAAACTTATAAAAAATACAGGATTCAGGATCTCACGATTGATCGACTGCATTGCTTTTAAATATTCTGAGTCTGATAATTTCCCTAATCCCAATACCACAGAACAGGAATAAGCGTAGAAAAGCCCGGCTATCAAGGCTGTGAGGACAGCTGTAACAATTAAAAGTATCGTTGTCATTTTCATATATTTAATTTGATGATTTAGTTTTTTGCTGAAACATAAAAATAATACATTAAAAACAATTTTAAGTTTAATAATTTTTAATATTTAATTACAGATTCACAATACTTTCTTATTTCGCGCAATTAATCAGTGATTATAAAGGAGTTTTTATCAACTTTCCTTATTTTAGTCCACAAAACAGAGAAAGATGAAAAGTAAAATTACCGGAACATTTTTATTGGGATTAATTTTATCAACCGGCACTCTTAACGCTCAAGATAAAACGCCTGATAATAAAAAAATGGAATGGTTTCAAGATGCCAAACTGGGAATCTTTATCCATTGGGGAATTTATTCAGTTGACGGAATTGCTGAATCATGGTCTTTTTTCAATAATTACATCAATCATGAAAATTATATGAAGCAACTCGACGGATTTTCTGCTTCACAATATAAACCTGATGAATGGGTGAAATTAATTAAAGATTCCGGGGCAAAATACGCTGTTATCACCACAAAACACCACGACGGCGTTTCTCTTTGGGATTCTAAAGCTGAAAAAGCAACCACAATTCCTAAAAACTCTTTGGCTAAAAAAGATGTTTTGGCACCTTTTGTTTCTGAGCTTAAAAAATCAGGTCTAAAAACAGGACTCTACTATTCTCTTCCCGATTGGAGCCATCCTTATTACGACAATAACACCAGAACAAAAAAACGATATGATATTAAAAATGATCCCAAACGTTGGGCAAATTTTGTCAATTATTATCAAAGTCAACTGAATGATCTTTCCAGTCAATTTAAGCCAGATTTATTATGGTTTGATGGTGATTGGGAGCATTCATCTGAAGAATGGCAGGCGCCAAAAACATTAGAAAATTTAAGAAAGTATAATCCGAATATTATCATCAATTCAAGGTTAAATACACACGGAGATTATGAAACACCTGAACAGGGAATTCCTGTTATTAACCCTCAAAGTGATTATTGGGAATTGTGCTACACGATGAATGATGCGTGGGGTTATCAGCCTTTTGATAAGAATTATAAAACGCCCAACATGATCGTGAGAACATTAGCAGACGTAATCAGTATGGGCGGAAATTTATTGCTTGATATTGGTCCGAAAGCTGATGGAACAATTCCAGCCGAACAAGTTGAAATTTTGAAAAATCTGGCAAGATGGACTTCAAAATACCCAGATGCCATCTACGGAACCAGACACGGAATTCCGTTCGAAAATTACAAAGGAAAATCTGCCATGTCAAAAGACGGAAAAAAATTATTCCTCTATCTGGAAGAAGCGAAAGATTTTACAAAAGTTTATGGATTATTATCAACGCCAACATTCGCAAAAGTTGTGGGAACAAATCAAAAAGTCAATTTTACAAAAGAAGTAAATCAAACAATAACATTGGATCTTTCAAATGTACAGTTTGACCAAGATGTTACGGTTATAGAACTAGATTTTCCGGAAATTTTAATTCAAAAAGATATTCAAAAAGATAATCCTTCCATTACTCAAATTTTAGAAACTAAAAATACTAAATTGGCTGCCTATCAAATTGCAGAACAGCTTCATGACGGAAATAATATTTTTAATAAATCAGGATTAACAAGTGATGGACTTGATATGAAGTTTCCAAAATCATCAAAAACAAATACGGAAACCATCAATTGGATCAGTAAAAATGCCGAAGCTTTATTTGAAACTGAAAAAGGTCTGCCAAACGGGCATTATTCAGGCAACAGTGTTCTTTCGAAAGACAAGCAGACAATTTATCTTTTTGTTGAAGGAACTCCAACCGGGCCAATTGCTTTAAAAGGGATAAAAAATGGTATTGCAAGAATCAGGATTGTTGGTGATGGCTCTTTGGTAAATCATAGATCTTACAATAAATTATATTGGAGTGACAAGCCAGGAATCGTTTATATTGACATTCCAAAAGAAAGACTTGACAAAAATATGACAGTAATTGCCGTTTTACTGGACAAACCGATCGAATTATACCGAGAAAAGGTAGGTGCCGTTGAAAACAACCTATAAAATCTGCCAACAATATGACAGTATGGCGTAAAAAAACAAAAATCCAGAAAAAATTTCTGGATTTTTTATTTTAGATAAGAAAATTCTTAATTAGAAAATCTCTCTTCCGGAAAAATGGAATTGAGCTTCGATAAGAGCATTCTCGTTAGAATCTGAACCGTGAACAGCATTCTCTCCGATGCTTCTTGCAAACATCTTTCTGATCGTTCCTTCCGCAGCTTCAGCCGGGTTTGTAGCTCCGATCAAAGTTCTGAAATCTTCAACAGCATTATCTTTTTCAAGAACAGCAGCAACGATTGGCCCAGAACTCATGAAATCTACCAATTCTCCGTAGAAAGGTCTTTCAGCGTGAACTTCGTAGAATTTTTTTGCATCAGCAACAGTAAGTTGAGTTAATTTCAAAGCTTTGATTTTAAAACCACCTTCTGCAATTTTACCTAATATAGCACCGATATGTCCGTCTGCAACAGCATCAGGCTTAATCATAGTGAATGTAATGTTAGACATAAATGTATATTTTTTTAATGCCGCGAAATTACGAAAAATATTTTTGATTTTAATTTTAATTTTTTTTTAACATAAAAATAACTTTTATTAAGAAATGGTGAACAAAAGTTGGCACAGTAATTGTTTATTTTATTCCGATTCTCATGTTTAATTTGAGTTTTCATGGTTATTAGTTTTTACCCAGCCTCGGCTGGGTTTTTTATTGCCTAATACTCCCCAAAAAGATCATCCAACTCAAACATTATGACATAGTTAAACTCCTGTTTAACTAAATTTTAAACAGGATATATTATATTTTGTTATTATTAAGTAAATTTATTTTTGAGACAATTCTTCCGCTTCGTCCATCAACTTGATGTAAGTCGAATATCTGGTTTCTTGAATTTCGCCCGTTTCCAATGCGTCAAGAACGGCACATTTTGGCTCATTGATATGCATGCAATTGTGAAATTTGCATTCTTTTCTCTTTCTAAAGATCTCAGGGAAATAATGCTGTACTTCTTCTTTTTCAATATCAATCATTGCAAACTCGCGGACTCCAGGAGTATCAATCACATTTCCACCAAAATTCCAGAAATGCATCTGGGCAAAAGTGGTTGTGTGCTTTCCTTTAAGATGCGTGTCTGATATTTCAGAAGTTTTGATATTCAAACCTGGCTGTAAAGCATTCACCAAGGTAGATTTCCCACATCCGGAATGGCCGAAGAAAACAGAAGTTCTGTCTTTTAGAAGTTCCTGCAAATCGTTCAAATTTAATTGAGAATAAGAGGATATTTCCAAAGTATTGTATCCGATGTCCTGATAAACAAACTCGATATCTTTTACCAATTCGATTTCAGGTTCATTTAAAACATCCATTTTATTGAACAAAAGTAAAGGCTCAATATTGTATGCTTCACAGCATGCCAAAAATCGGTCTAGGAAACCAAGAGATGTTTCGGGATGTTTTAAGGTAAAAATAAAGCAAGCGACATCGATATTGGATGCAATAATGTGTGCTTCTTTTGAAAGGTTAACAGATTTTCTGATCAGATAATTTCGTCGTTGTTCTATTTTTGTAATCCAAGCGACATCATCCTGTTCCAACTGAAATTCCACAAAATCTCCTACAGCAAGCGGATTGGTAAGTCTGGTTTTAATTAATTTGAATTTGCCACGAATTCTGGCCTCGAAAATTTTACCAGTTTCCATTTCTAAAACCTGATACCAACTTCCTGTAGATTTAATGATTTTTCCTTTCATATATATTACTGGGTGCAAATATAAGGAATTAGGAAATAGGGCTTAGGGTTTAGGTTTCAGATATTAGAAAAATTTTACGCGATCCTACTAATTCCTGAAACCTAAACCCTAAGCCCTAAATAAAACTACTTTCTATCGATCATAATGCTATTCTGCACCTCAATGGATTCTTCGTGAATCGCTTTGAAAACTTTCTCGATAAAATCCTGAGACATACCTGTTTCCCTAGCTTTTTGAGTAGCGTATTCTGTGATCACTTTCCAACGTTCCGGCTGGAAGATGGCGATATCATTCTCTTTTTTAAGCTTACCAATTTTTTCTGAAATTTTCATTCTTTGAGAAAGAAGTTCAATCAATTGGAAATCCAGATCAGAAATTAATGTTCTGTGTCTTCCCATTTCACCGTCAAAACCTGCCAATCCGGAGTTTCTGATTTTTAAATTTCCGATTAATTCAGCTAAAACTTCCGGCGTGATCTGTTGAGATGCATCACTCCAAGCTTCATCAGGATTGCAGTGAGATTCGATGATCGCACCTTGGTAACCAACGTTCATTGCTTCCTGCGTGATGTCTGCCAAACCAGTTCTGTTACCACAGATGTGAGATGGATCGATCAACATTGGAATATTCGGGAACTGACTTTTGAAATCTAATGCAATCTGCCAGTTCGGATTGTTTCTGTATTTTGTTTTTTGGTACGTAGAAAAACCTCTGTGTATTGCTCCAAGGTTTTCAATTCCTTGTCCTAATAATCTTTCTAACGCTCCGATCCATAATGCTAAATCTGGGTTTACAGGGTTTTTAACCAAAACCGTTTTATTCGTTCCTCTCAAAGCCATTGCAATTTCCTGAACGGTAAACGGATTTACGGTAGAACGCGCTCCGATCCAAAGAATATCCACATCAGCTTCCAATGCAGCAAAAACGTGGTGCGCGTTGGCAACTTCTGTAGCCGTTTTGAAACCGTATTCTTCTTTTACTTTTTTTAACCAGTTTAGACCGATCACTCCTACTCCTTCAAATCCGTTCGGTTTTGTACGGGGCTTCCAAATTCCTGCACGGAAAATAGGAACCTGCGCACCTGTTTCTTTAATTCTCCTTGCTGTCTCCAACATCTGAGCTTCACTTTCCGCGCTACATGGCCCTGCAATCATCATTGGTTGAGGGAATTCGTTGATCCAGTCGTTTTTTAAGTCACTTAAATTCATATCGTTAATTTATATATTTATTTTTACTGTTTATATCAATAGGCAAATGATTATAAAATTTAATTTATAATTTCTTTCAAAAAATGCCGTTAAAAAAATTAAGTGGGATTAGGAATTATGATAGAAAATCAATCTATTCCTTGTATTTTTTTGAGAAAGAAATTTAGTTAGTAATACCAATAAAATCGATAATACGTTCCAAAATTTCTAAGATAGCTAAAAGATAAACCAAAATAACTGCTAAAGAAATCAGCAGTTGCAAAACCAAAAAGGTTTTTAGAATTAGGTTTATGTAAAATTGTTTGTTCCACTTTTAAGTTGTGAATCTTCTATTTTCAGCTATTAAATTTATAATTTGTGTTTGTCAAAAAGTTATTTAAAACAAAATTATTTGACAAATATATAAAATTATGACAAATCAAACTTCATTAAATCATCAAGATCTTTCAGTAAAGGATTTTTCTCAATAAACTTTTCGAATATCTTCTTAGTCGTAACAACCTCAATTTTAAGGCTTTCGAAGTCTCTTTTGTATTCAATTTCAATAGAATAATTATGTACTTTTCTTTTGAAATGATTAAAAAATTCTCCGCTTATTTTATCAAATTCCACTTTTGCAGAGTCTGAAGGATAAGAAACCTGAATATTATGCTCGTCTATTTTAACTAATTTAAAAGCTTTAATAGCATTAAAAACAAATGTATTCTTGGATTGCAATTGTTTCAATAGCAAATTCCATTCCATTTGTAAATCAGTTTCTGTAAAATGATTTTGTGGAAGGTCTTCAGTTTTTGTGGCAAGCGTGCTATCTTCCTTTTTTTCAACTTTCTCTTCTTTGTTCATAAAAGAATTGATACTGAAACCGGAAGAAGATCCTTGTTTAGATAAAGGTTTGGAAGTTTTTTTAATAACAATTTCCTGAGGTTCATTAGAAATTACAGGTTTTTCAACCTTTTCTTCTTTCTTTACCTCTATTTTTTGCGGAATTGCTACTTCAATCTTTTCATGAAGGAAGGGCGCTAGTATTAAGAACTTTTTTTTTTAGCAAGGTCAGCATTAGCCGTCAGTGAGGACAATTGCATTAACGCAATTTCTACCGTAAGTCTTGGATTCTTTGAGTTCTTATAATTGATATCAGCATGATTACAAATCTCGATACCATCTATTAATTGTTGAGCGTTCCATTTTTGGCCTTGCTCTACAAATTTGGTTTTTGTTTTCTCTCCTACTTCAATTAAATCAATTGTAGAAGCATTTTGAGCCATCATTAAATCTCTGAAATGATTTCCTAATCCTGCAATGAAAATATGAGAATCGAAACCTTTTTTTACAATTTCATTAAAAGCAAAAAGTACTTCGGGAATTTTATTTTCTTTGGCAAGATCAACAATATTTAGATATTGATCATAATCTAAAATATTAAGCACTTCGGCAGCTTTTGCCAGCGTAATATTTTTCTGAGAAAATGTAGATAGTCTGTCAAATATAGAAAGAGCGTCTCTTAAAGCTCCATCGGCTTTTTGAGCTATTAAATATAAAGCATCATCTTCATATTGAATATTTTCTTTCTGAGCAATATTTCTAAGGTGTGACTGAATATCTTCAATCACAATTCTTTTGAAATCGTAGATCTGACAACGCGATAAAATCGTTGGGATGATTTTATGCTTTTCTGTGGTTGCCAAAATAAATATTGCATGTGCAGGAGGTTCTTCCAGCGTTTTAAGAAAAGCATTGAAGGCAGCAGAAGACAGCATGTGTACCTCATCGATGATATATACCTTGTATTTACCAACCTGAGGAGCAAAGCGCACCTGATCTATCAACTCTCTGATATCATCAACAGAGTTGTTGGAAGCAGCATCTAGTTCATAAATGTTGTACGCGAAACCATCTTCTGAAACGGAACCGTCTTTTTCGTTGATCTTTCTGGCCAAAATTCTGGCACAAGTCGTTTTACCAACGCCTCGGGGTCCACAAAACAGTAAAGCCTGAGCCAACTGATTTTCTTCAATTGCATGTTCTAGCGTATCCGTAATATGAGATTGCCCAACAACCGTGTCAAACTCTTGTGGGCGATATTTTCTTGCAGATACGATGAAATTTTCCATTGGTCAAAAATAAGAAATATTGTTCTAATTTGAAAATTTAAATTTTCAAAATTTCATGTAAATCTTACTTTTCTACAAATGGAAAACTTCAAACATCTTATTTTTTATCTTCGTAAGCAAAGTCGATCAACTCAACGATAGCTTTTTCAATTTCTGCTCTACCTTCGTCAGTTTTCATATCGATACCACAAAACTTGTTTGCGTTGTATCCTGTGTAAAGATTTAAGTAATATGCTCCAGAAATAATTAACGCCATAATTGCCCTGTACCTAGTAGCATTCTCTCCAAAATGAGGGTCTGTAATATGCTGGAATAACATATCTCCCACTTCTTCACGCTGCTCTACTAATTTCCTAAGAATAGGTTTACTTTCTGAAAGCTCCCAAAGAATGATCTTCTGAAGTTCTTTGTTCTTTTTCAAGTTATCAAACTGGTTAAGCAATGCCATTTTTGACAATTCTTTACCTCCGTCTGAGATATCAACTTCTACATTTTGATTGAATTTCGTCCAATAATCCTGAGATTTGATATACTCATCGATCAACTTATCAGTGCTTCCAAAATATTCATAGATAAGTTTTTTGTCGAAACCTGCAACGGCAGCGATCTTACTTACTTTTAAACCTGAGTAACCTTTTACTCTTAAAATTTTACCAACTGCGGCAAGTAATTTCTGTTTAGTTTTTTCTTTGTCCCTTATGGGACCTTGCACAACTTTTCTGGGCATAATACTAGTATTATTTTATTTTTTTGCAATATGCAATTTTTTGTTTATATCTTCAAACGCATTCAACGTTTTATCAAGATGTTCTCTTTCATGCCTCGCCATTACACTCATTCTGATACGCGCATCTTTTCTGGGAACGGCAGGATATAAAATCGGGTTTGTATAAATCCCTCTTTCAATAAGTAGTCTTCCGACGTCTCCTGTTACATAAGGATCACCGATTTTTACCGGAACGATCGCAGAGCGCGTAACTCCTGTATCTAATCCTAAATCATCCAACCCTTTTTTGAAATAATTAATATTATCCCAAAGCTTCTGTCTCCAGATAGGCTCTTCATCAATTAATTCAATAGCCTTTATAATTCCTGCAGAAGAAGGCGGTGCCGTTGCAGAAAAAATCTGTTGTTTAGACTGGAATCTCAAAATTGCCGCTATTTTCTTATCTGCAATTACATATCCTCCCAAATTACCGAAAGTCTTACTAAATGTTCCTGTAATAATGTCTACTTTATCCAATAGATCGGCTTCTTCAAGCGTTCCTCTTCCTGTTTCTCCTAAAATTCCAACTCCATGCACATCGTCCACCATTAAAAAAGCATTATACTTTTTTACTAACGCATAAATCTCTTTTACATGCGAAGTATCCCCATCTTGTGAGTACACTCCATCTATAACTACGAGTTTTGTACGATAAAGGTTTTCTGAAGTCTTCAAAATGTGTTCCAAAGCTTCTAAATTGTTGTGAGGAAACGTTTTTTTATTTGTATAGGCACATCCTTCATGCACACTTGCATGTACTGCCATGTCTAAAATAGCGATATCCTCTTTCTGCATTAAGCACTGCAATGTAGCGCTATTAGCCGTATATCCTGTAGTAAAAACTACTGCTTCCTCCTCCTTTCTTCCAAAAAAAGAAGAGATCTTTTTTTCAAGATCATTATGGTAATCGAAATATCCTCCGATAAGCGGTGTAGCACCTGTTCCAGTCCCGTATTTTTCAATTCCGTCAATTGCTGCCTGTTTTACTTTCGGATGTTGTGTAAATCCTAAATAATCACTGGAAACAAAACTTACATATTCTCTATCATTATTGGCAATATTTACATGAACTAAAGAGTTAGTTCCTGTTGTATTTTTTAATCTGTAATTCATGTGTCCGTTGGACTTCATAAATTCTAAAAATTCATAAAAAATCTCTGCTCTTTGAGATATATTATAGTCCGGAATATTCTCAAAATCCTTAAATGTGGCTGTTGTAAAGTTAATGTTCATCCTTAATTTTGTTAGCTGTTTAAAGAACAAATATATGATTATTTAACATGGCTGACTTTGAATTTTCAATTAAAATTTATTATGCATATAATATTTCAATCATATGGTTTGAAAATCAACATATTTCACACTTATTAGACCATTTTAATATTTATTAACATATCTAAAAACCTTTTCATTTAAATAAAATTAATGAAAAAAATAACACAAAACCTCATCAAAAACAAAAAAAAATGGCCACTTTCGCAACCATCTCACTTAAATATGAAATATTTAACTATTTACTAGATAACTCCACATTTATTCAACGAAAAAGTCAATTAATAAAAATTTTATTTTAGACTTAATAAAAACTGTCATTAAATGCCTTAATGGAGTTTTTTACATTCAGTTTTTCAAGGATATTTTGGCGGTGACGGCTGACGGTATTTACGCTTATAAAAAGGAATTCTGCAATTTCTTTACTTGTGAAACCTTCGCCTACGAATTTCAAGACTTCCAGTTCTCTTTGAGATAAGATATTTTTATAATTTAATTTATCTTCAACAACCACTTCCCCCTTCGTAGAATTTATAATTAAAAAATCAGAAGGCAAAAGAATTGACTGATCCAAAGCTATACTGTACAAACAAAGCGCGAACCTCAGCTTATTATTGTAAGGTGAATAGGTGTAAAACATACGATGCTGCACAAATCTGTATTCGTCATTTTTATCTTTCATGCGAATTCTGGATACGACATTGTAATTAACGCGGTCTTCAGGTTTAAGCGAATCCATTAATTTAAAAAAGCGTAATTCATGGATGTATTTCTTCAACTTATCATCAGGATGAATTTTTTTTAAGATCTCTTCTTCCCAAATTGAATCTATAATGGCTGGATTTTCCTTAAAATTCAAACCTAATTCCAACGCAGATTTTGAAGTGTAGACGTAGCTTTTATTGGCCTGCATATCACTCAACACCGAAATAACATTTTCGATTTGAGAATACATTGATGCCTGTTGTTTATATATCTCAATATCCAACAGACAATTGCTTCCATTTTTGTTAAGCAGTGTTTTGTTAAGCGTGTCTAAGATCTCCATAAATGGTTATTTATAAGTATTGATGATACAACGGTAAAATTTTACTTTTGCTAAATTAATACTTTACACTCAGTTATACCGATAAAGAAAGAGAATGAAGAGAATAATTTTAAGTTTCTGTGTGCTTCTGTTGGCTCAGAAAAGTTTTGCTCAGACATTGGAAAAAATGACATGGTTCAACGAACCTGAAAAATGGGAAATTAAAAACAATGCTTTATCAATGTTCGTCACTCCTCAAAGTGATTATTGGAGAATTTCGCATTATGGCTTCACAGTAGACGATGCACCTTTCTATTACACAACTTATGGTGGAGAATTTGAAGCGAAAGTAAAAATTACAGGAAACTATAAGGCAAGATTTGATCAAATGGGATTGATGCTTAGAATTGATAAAAACCATTACATCAAAGCCGGCGTTGAATTTGTAGACGGAAAATACAACCTCAGTACCGTTGTCACTCATACAACAAGCGATTGGAGCGTGATCACATTAGATAAAACACCTCCCGCAGTTTGGATAAAAGCGGTAAGAAGGCTTGATGCAGTAGAAATTTTTTATTCTTTTGATGACAAGAATTATATTCTGATGCGTAATGCACATTTACAGGACAACACCCCCGTCATGGTTGGTTTAATGGCT
This sequence comes from Chryseobacterium sp. GW823-FHT05E08, assembly GCF_058795655.1. Classification (NCBI taxonomy): domain Bacteria; kingdom Pseudomonadati; phylum Bacteroidota; class Flavobacteriia; order Flavobacteriales; family Weeksellaceae; genus Chryseobacterium; species Chryseobacterium sp. GW823-FHT05E08. The sequence goes on from NZ_JBXAHY010000001.1 coordinate 939,254, forward strand.
GCGTGCCCGGATGGAAATGGTTTCAATGCAACCTTTGAAAACTTCAAAGTGAAACATCTTGCAGATGAAAGACGCTTACAATGGCTTGAAAACCATAAATAACGATTGAATTACACTTCAATATACAGTCAATTTTTATTAACCTCTCATTTTTTTGGGAGGTTTTTATTTTTTAAGCTTTAGTAAAATAAAAAACCGGATAAAATTATCCGGTTTGTATTTGTGTGTTTTAGAATCTGATTGTGTGTTTATGAAAAATAAGAAACTATTTTGAGGGAAAATAATTTCTTAAAAGGAAAGTTATTAATCAAGTCTTGTAAGCGATATTCTATAACTTTTAGCAACGTTTCCATTATTCGTTATGTTAATTGTTCCCGCAGAAGGCAATGTTATGGTATAATCAAAACCAGCTGGACTACTTGTATCAGCACAGCCCGAAACTCCGCTCCATGAAACTCCTACAGTATTTCTTACTGTTTGAGTAAATACAGGACGGCTTCCATTACTGCTTACTAGCCCATTTTGCCCATTAAGAGCATAAAAGTTATTTGTACCAGCACTATGAACTAAAAACTCTGTTGTCGCAATATCAGCACAACCATTAATGACTACAACCGTAACTCTATATGCTCCATCTGCCAAACCTGTAATTATTGACCCTGAAGCACCACTCGCAATAGCGGATGTATTTGATCTAAATCCACCATAGGTACTCGATGTTGAACCTTTTACCAAAACACCAGTAGGATCAACATAAACAGGTGATATCACAGTACTTCCTGCAGCCTGGTTAACTGTTCTTACTCTTGTTGTACCGTTTACGTCCAAAGTATTTGTTGGCGCGGTATTGTTACCAATCCCAACGCTTCCTCCAACAGCACTGATAGTAGCATTTGCTCCAGAAGTACCAAGGGCTCCACCCAAAAATGCATTCCCGCCTTCGGTTAATATTAAACGGCGTACACTGTTGGTACGGTCAATAATACTGAATTGAGAAGTAGGTGATGTTCCTTCAGGATCAAGCCCCCACAAGGAAGTAGCATTACTAAGTCTAACTTCCGCTCCTTCTACATGAAGTTTGGAGGCTGGTGTTGTAGTTCCAACTCCCATATTCCCGTTGGATAGCATAGTAGCTACCGTTGTTAATGTCTGCCCATCACCGTAAGTTCCCACAGAGTTTGATCCTACATTAAACTGCAACCCAGATTCTGCTCCCGAAACGTTAATAGAAGGAATACTTGGAGTAACATTAAACCAAATATTATCCCAACTTCCACTACCCGTAGAGCTTTTCATACCAAAAGTAGTTCCTACGATATCCAGTTTTGCAGCGGGTGCCGTATTGCCAATTCCAACTCTTCCGGTATTGGCGTCTGTAAGATACATAAGCTCATTAGGAGTAATACCAACACTAAAAGATAGATAACGAGGACCTACTGCAGTACCTGTAGACGTATCCCCAAAATTAATACGAGAAATAGGCCCCGGAAAAATAGATGATGAAGACTTCATATTAATTCCAAAATTATCTGTACGGTTACCGTAACCAAAACCGTCTTGGCCGACATTAATATCTAAAGCATCTTTACTTAAAGCTGTTGTCACTGCAGCATTAAGAAACTGCCCTCCTTCTACATGTAGTTTTCTTGTAGGAGCAGCAGTTCCAATACCTACTCTATCATTCGCGGCATCTATAGAAAAGGTAGCTCCATCTACTGAAAATGCATTTGTTGCACTTGCTGTAAATGCCAAAGTATTGGCAGCCTGAGTTACAATTCTATTCCCATCTAATGCACCATTAGAGTTATAAATATTAAGATTAGAAAATATCGCATTACTTGGGTTATGCATTTTCACCCATGCCGTACCATTATAATAATAGTAACCTACAGCATCTATATTAGCAGCAGCCCCTGTTTGCAATCCTGTAGCTGCATCATTTACATAGATTAAAGTAGAAGTAGGAACACCTGTCATAACCTGAGCTCTCTGCCTGTCCACTCTAGGCACAAGCATACCATCTACATTTGTTGCAGGGCCTGTGGCATTTTTAGCGAGAATATCAATAGTAGCAGTTGGCGAAGGTGTATTAATCCCAACCTGGGCGTTAATCTGAATAGCAAAAACTGAAATAGTCATTACAATAGTTAATACTGTTTTTTTCATATGTTACAAGTTTTTTGGGTTTTGGTTTTGTGAAAATACAAATTTTAATTTATAAATTCAATAATAATATTAAAAATTGAATACTATTATTAATCAAATAATCATTTGTTAAGTAAATATTAATAACAATATGATATTTTTAATATATAATGAAGATTTAATTAATTTTTAAAATCTGTTCAAGTGTAGATTTGATCTACTTACTATAAATATTTCACAAAACTATCCAAAAGCTAGTATTAAATATTCATTATATCAATAATTAGTGAATATTTAAACTGACTTAACTCAGGTTAATTTAAAGAGAAATAATATTTTACTGAGTAACGAGAAAAGTATAAAAAACAGTCATCGCTTTCTTTTCATAAGCATCCTTTAAGGAAATTAGCATTGCAGTTCGGATCATATTTTTCCCTTTGATTGGAACAGTAATCAGGTCGTCTTTTTCTGTAACTGTAGTTTGTGCGAGAATGGTAAACCAATTACCGCTTTTCGTTAGCTCAAGCAAAGTGGGAATATCATTAATTTCAATTAAAATATTTGGTGATAAATTGTTGTTTTTAAAGGCTTCGGTTACAAATTTTGTTGTGCTGTAGCCTTTTGTTGGCAATGCCAATGGTAAATCTGTAATTTCTTTTAAAGTGATACTTTCTTTATTCTTAAAATCAGATTTTTTTGAAGCTACCAAAGTCATCGGAGAAGTAAAAAGCGGAGTATAATTGAATATTTTCTCCTTATTCCCTTCAGCAAAAGTAAGGGCAAAATCGAGTTCTAGATGGGTTAATTTTTCAATTAATTCTGAAGTTGTTCCAAAAATGATATTTACCCTCACGCCTGGATATTGCACAGAGAACCTAATGAGTGCTTCGATTAAAGTAGAACGCATTCCGTAAGTAACTCCGATTGTAAGCTCCCCGGTTTTAAGATCTTTCAAATCTCTTAAAGCCAAAAAACCTTCCTGTGATTTTAGAAGGCTTTTTTCTGCGTATTCTGAGAAAACAGCTCCAGCTTCCGTTAATGTAATGCGCTTCCCTATCCTATTAAATAATGGAATGCCCAATTCATCTTCAAGCTGTTTGATCTGCTGTGAAAGCGTGCTCTGACTTATAAATAAATGATTAGCTGCTTCCGTAAAATTAAGCAGTTCCTTAGCTTTAAGAAAATAACGAATTTGTCTAAGTTCCATAGTTGTAAATCGGTTTTAACAATGAATATTGTCGAAATAACACGTTTTACAAATTTAGAAAATTTAGCAACGATTAAAGCTTTTAAAAATATCTATTTCGGAAGCTTTTCCATCTTTAAATGTAATGGCAAAAATAGTTCTTCTGCCGAACCATGTTTTTTCTAATTCATAAGTCCAGGTTTCATTATTAAAATAATTAAATCCATCTCCTAGTTCTTGCTTGATTTGATTGCGGGATTTACCAACCAAATGGTTGAAATTTTCTTTTTTCATCTTGTGTGTTTTATAAATGTTATCAAAATTATTTACATGCAAAAATATCGTCAATATTTGACAAGATTTCTACTACAACTTTACTTCTCCCTTATAAATCAATAGAATATTTGGTTAAAAAATAAATTGTAGTAATAATGTAGTATTGAAATATGAAAGACTAATTGTGTTTTTTTTTGAAAAATTTAGCTTTTACCAAAAACTTTTGACAGTTTTATTTCAGAAACATTTTCATTTTTAAAGGTCAATGAGAGAATAATTTTTCTGAAGAGCCAGGCTTTTCCGACTTCATAAGTCCAGATTTCATTATTAAAATAATTAAACCCATCTCCTAGTTCTTTGATAATTTCATTGCGCGATTTACCCAACAAGTGGTTAAAATTTTCTTTTTTCATTTTGTGTGTTTTATTTTTATTATCAAAACAAGTACCAAAATGTTAAAATCTGTATTTATCAGTTGTTACAAGTAATTAATTTAGAGTTAATTAAAATAATATTCTAAAAGATATTTCCACTTTTACCCATATATTTTTAAGTTTTATTGGTTCTAAAGTGATGATTCAAAATTAAAAAATATTATTTATCGAATAATAACATCTACATACCACAAAAATGACAACAATAATTAAAGTTTAAGGAAAAATAATACATAAACAAGAGGTTTTATTACAAATTTTTAATATTTTTGAAACAATGTAAGTATTTTGGTTAGGTTTTTGAAGTGAAATATTTTATATAAAATTAAGCTAGTCACTTATTTTTTTAATCATTTAAATATTAATATCATGAAACCTTCGAACTTTACTTCATCACGAAAAAAGATTATTCTGATATTGAAAAAATCATTTTCAATTCCCGTCTGTTGATCTTTTACAGATCCACTAAACGTGTTTTAAAAATATTACAGACTCACTAAAACTCTCACCACATCATGATTTTTGAAAATGAACAACATTCTGTTTTACAGGATACGCATAATCTTTCGTTTGTAGCAAACGTTATTAATTTCCATGGAGATAAATCTTTCATTCTAAATTCTTTACATAAAATAAAAAATAATACGATTTGTAAAATCAAACGAAAATTAATCAATAAATATATTAAAGATTACACGCTTCATCTCAATCAATATATTGAAAATGAAGATATCAATTCAAAGCCGGAAAACTATGAGCTTTCACCAGCTTATGTGAGACAGTCTTATAATAAGGTTGTAAAAGAAAATGAATATTTACAGAGACTTTTAACGATTATCAATGATTAAAATTTAATGAATCAGAAGTATTCTGGCTTCTTCCAGATCGATTTTCATGAGGTATTTTTTGATAACATCTTCGTTGACATCATCATTATGTTTCTGGTCTAGAAGCCATGCTCTCTGTGTGCTTAAAACATCAAGATAAACATCTTTTACCTCTGAAGTTAGTTTTACTTCAGTCTCAACATCTGCTTTTCCTTTCAAATTCTCATGGATTTGTTTTAAAAAAGCACTTCTACCCAATATTTCGGAGTGATTATTGGTGATATGATCTGCGGTATGTTTTGCAATTTGTCTTTTGATCAAGTCTTCTGCTTGGTCATCAGGCAAATAATCATTAAAAGTGGGAAGTTTAATTTTTTTAATCAAATAAGGAAGCGTAAGTCCCTGTACCAAAAGCGTGGTTAAAATAACAATGAAAGTGATAAATAAGATTAAATTTCTCTGCGGAAAAGCAGGCCCACCAGCATATAAATGGGTTGGTATTGACAATGCTGCAGCGAGAGAAACCACTCCGCGCATTCCCGTCCAGCCCAATACAATTGGAGCTTTCAGTCCTGGACTTCTTGTATCTGCAACGGGAATATAATTTCTTGCAACTAATGTGATCAAAACTGCACCATAAGCCGATAAAATCCTTACAACAACCAATACTCCTGTTACCATTAATCCATAAATGATAGCAGCAGAAAGTCCGACGCCTTCAAGGCCTGAGGTGATTTCAGGTAAAGCTAAACCTATTATAAGAAATACCAATCCATTCAAAACAAACGCAAGACTTTCCCAAACATTGAGGCCTCGCAAACGCGATGAAGTACTTAAGAAACGGTGTCTGTTATTGGATAAAAGCAATCCACCACTTACAACAGCCAAAACACCGGAACTGTGAACTTCTTCTGCCGCGATGTACATTACGTAAGGAGCAACAATAGTTAAAATAGTATCCATATTGGCATCAGTGGGAAGATATTTATGCCCTTTCATGAAGATAAAGCCGATTAATACTCCGATTCCGATTCCTCCTACGAGCATCCATGAGAAACTTAAAGCTGCATCAGACCAAATAAATTGTCCTGTTGCAACCGCGATCATCGCAAAACGGAAAATTATTAATGAAGAAGCATCATTCAGTAAACTTTCTCCTTCCAAAATGGATGACATTCTTTTTGGGACATTTACAAATTTTAAGATTGCACTTGCACTTACTGCATCTGGCGGAGAAACGATTCCACCTAATAAAAATCCAAGTGCTAAAGAAAATCCGGGTATAAAATAATTCGCAAAAAACGCTACAGAAATAGCCGTAAGAAAAACCACCACAAAAGCAAAACTTCCTATGATACGTCTCCATTTCCATAATTCTTTCCATGAAATCGCCCAAGCTGCTTCATATAATAAAGGCGGAAGAAATATAATAAAAATAAGTTCCGGATCAATATGAATCATCGGAATGCCGGGAATAAAACTGATACCCAACCCTGCAATAACGAGCAATACAGGATAAGCAACCTTAATTTTATTGGCCAACATGATGAGCAATACAATTGCTACAATAAGGGATAAATAGAATGGAAAATCTTCTATCATTTGTGTATGTTTTTTTATTAATGCAATGATAATGAATTATCACTTTTAATCAAAAAATAGCTCAAACATATTTAGATTTAAAAAGAATTAAAACTTTTCACAAATTTTAAATCTATAGTAAAACTTTATAGCAAAAAAAGAGAGGACAAACGCCTCTCAATTTATATAATTTTTCTTGTGTGTTTATAGAATCGAAACCTGTTTAGAATCAATAAAATAGATTAATATAATCTTTGTACTGATAAAAACAGTTCTCTTGTATTGTCAGCTGTACTGGAGTCTGATGTTGTATTATTACTTGTTCCTGTTGTAGATTTATTATCCACTCTGAAAGCATAATACACTCTGTACCATCTTGGCTCCGGTTCCTGAATCGTGATGTCAAAAGTTACCGTTTCATTATGAGTTTGTGTAAGATAAACTCCGTCGTCAAATTGTCTGTAAGCTCCCGGTGACAGCTTTATATTTCCATTGTCCGAATCACCTGTGTGGGTAGACATTTCCGAAACCCAGATTTTCATATCAGAAGTTCCGACATTGTAAAGACGTGGATTAAAAGTAGTTGCTGCTCCGGTTCCTGAAGAATTACCGTCAAACTGAGCATCAAGCCTTAAAACACCTCCCAACACAGGAAGGTCTGTAAGATAAGTACTTGCCAGAATATTTATTCCTGAGGTATTTGCGGGAATACTTCCGTGATAATAGACCAGTTCGCCAATCAGAATATCATTATCGTTTCCTCCGAAAGCAAACTTCCAGGTTTCACCGTTGAACATGTAATATCCTGGTTTATCAACCTTTGCTGTTTTTACAGAAGGCGTTCCCACTGCCTGCGTTACATACACCAATGCTCCCGTCTGATCTGCAAGATAAACCAAATCCTTAGCTTTAAGTTGATCTCCTGTCATTCGGGGAGCAATTACTCCATCTGCTGAAGTTGTCACAGTTGGTTTTCCTATAACGTCTAATGTTGCTTTAGGAGACTCTGTATTGATACCTATTTGAGCGTAAGTTTCTGACGAAAAAAAACTCAATGCTAAACCTAAAAGAGATAATTTTAATTTCTTCATGTTTTATAATATATTATTTGTGTCTAATTTATAATGAGTACAATTTCAGAGATATCGTTTTATTTTATTAACTCTTTTTTATCTTTGTACTAATAAAATTCCTGATTAAGAACTGATGCAAAGTTATCGGCCTCGATAAATCAAATTTTAAACACATCAATGAAACCCTGAAAATAGCTTACATTATTTATTTCACTTAAAATCAATGATTTAATACAATTAATTCCTAGATTTGACTGATGAAAAAGATAATTGCTGCTATTCTGAAGTAATATTTTAAACAACAAATGATAATTACCGATCCTATAAAACTTCAAAAAATAGAGAAACATAAAAAAGATCTCGTGCATTATTATGTCATCTTAATGTCGGCTGTGCTTTTTGTGTATGCTCTTATTTTTACGTTTCTTATTCCGGATAAAACGATCTCATGGTATCTTTATGGCGGGGCATTTTTTCTGTCATATTCTTATTTTATGATTCGTAAAAATTATTCTATCAATATTCTGGTTCATACGTATATTATTCTTGCGTCTTTATATAATTTCTATATCATGCTTGCCTTTTGGAATAATTCTGTGGCAAGTTTCGTCTGGTTGATGCCTATTCCTTTGGCTGCCTATGTGTTTTTTAACAGGAAATATGTGATTATTTACAGTGTTTTTATCTTAATTAATATCATTTTAGGCTATTTGATTTCTAAAAATTTTGATTTTAATTTTCAGGAGCATACCAAAGAGGATGTGAAACTGACGGATACTTTTTTGGTGATCTCCAATGTTGCAGTATTCGCGCTGATTATCTATTTTAAAGACAAGATCAGACGAGAAGAAATTTATCATGAAATTGAACAAAAACAACAGTCTGAACCGAGAATAACGGTATCTGTAGAAAAAGATCCGGCATTTGGAGATGAATTATTCGAAAGAATAGAAAATATGATGGCAGAAAAACTGTCTTATAAAGATGTTAATTTTAATATTTCAAAACTGTCTACAGAATTGGAAGTTAACAGCACATATATTTCAAAAGCAATCAGACAGCATGGTTTTCCCAACTTTAATAATTATTTGAATATTCACCGCATCAATTGTGTGAAAAAACTGCTAAATGAAAACGATCTGGAAAAGGTAACCTTGATGTATATTTACACGGAGGCCGGATTTTCTAACCAGTCAACTTTTAATCGTGTTTTTAAGCAAATTGAAAAAATTACGCCTTCGGAATACATCAATACTTTGCAAACAATCAATGCTTCAGAAAATATTTAATTCTAAATCGGTTTCAGCGATGCATATTATCGAAATAAAGCGTTTTAGAAATTAAAAAAATATCAGGAAATTTACAGATTATAAAATTCTTCAAGAATTTGATTCTAGAAAGGTTTTAATTCTAAAAAATCATGATCATACCTGAAAAAGCAGACAAAAGCAGTAAACGTTTCCGATATATAAAACTTTGTATCTTTCTTTCAGGGCTTTCTGTATTTGCACAGCTTTATCTTTTTCAGCCTTTGTTACCGATGGTTGCAGAGCATTTTCACACGACTGTTGGAGATAGTTCCCTACTCGTTTCGTCCGCTACAATAGGAATGGCTTTTGGATTATTCTTTTTCGCCTTTAAAGCAGACAGTTATTCAAGGAAAAAACTGATGATCTTTTCATTGCTTTCCTCCGCTGTACTGACAATTATTTCAAGTTGGGTTCAAAGTTTACCTTTATTAATAGCAATTGGCGTTCTAAAAGGTTTTGTGATTTCAGGAGTTTCTTCGGTTGCACTCGCCTATCTTACGGAAGAAGTTGAACTTTCTGTAGTTGCCTTGGCCATCAGCATGTATCTCAGTGGAAATACCATTGGCGGGATGAGCGGAAGAATTTTAGCGACAATAATTGCCGGAGAATTGGGATGGAGAAATGCTGTTTTGATCATCGGAATTGAAAGTTTGATCTTAGGCTTACTCTTTTGGAAATTTTTCCCGGATTCAAAGTTTTTTAATCCTCAAAAAACAGATTATTCTCTGAAATTGAAGCAAATGTTGAAGTTTCTTACGGACTCTTATATGCTTCGTCTATACTTAATTGCAGCACTTCTGATGGGAAGTTTTGTGAGCGTTTATAATTATCTTACGTTCCGATTGGAATCTGCTCCGTTTTCATTAAATCATTTTTGGATCGCTTTTATATTTCTGATGTATACTTTCGGAGTTTTCGGGACGATGATCAAGCAGGTTATCAAAGAAAACAGACCGGAAAAATATTCTGAAAGGCTCTATTCTATTCATGCTTGCCGGAATTTTATTTTTACTTTCTGAAAATATTTATATTGTGATTTTCGGACTTGGATTATTTACGCTTTCATTTTTCGCAGCACATACAATGGCAAGTCAGATGACGGCTTTGCGTGCAAAGGAAGGAAAATCTTCTGCAACGTCTATTTATTGGCTTTTCTATTATTTTGGTTCAAGCATTTTGGGAAGTGGTACAGGCTACATTCTCCATGCAACTTCCTGGAAATTCTTTATTCTCTTCCTTATTCTCTCTATTATCATTGCTTTTTCACTCACTATTGATAAAATTTCCCGTCAATAAAGAATATCAGATACCACACAAGTACCACATTTTTTATTTTAGGAATACTTCAACATTAATGTAATCAACATATTAATTATTTAAGAAAAATATTAACAATTAATTATTAAAAAGATTAAATAAATTTACCGTGTAAGGCATAATATTTGTAAACATAACTGTACCAACACGCACATTCAATATACTTTTAACCTTAACACAAAATATTATGAACGTTGTAGATCTTAAAATTAAAAATTTAGTGGAATACAGAAATCAGATATTTACAATAACTGAGATATTCCAGGATAATGAAAAAGATTATTTTGTAAAAATAGAGAATGATATTCACAGTTTTTCTGTTTCAGCAGAATCTATTACACCTATTCAGATCACTGAAGAATGGTTAGAGAAATTCGGTTTTTCAAGAACATACAGCTCAGAACAGCGTATCAGATATGAAAGACCGGAAACGTTCATTAAATATGATATCGACCTGAATCCAAGAAAGATCGTAGAAGGTTTAAAAATCTACGGAAATTCTATTAAATGTAAATATATCCATGAGTTCCAGAACATTTTTTCGTGTTTATTCGGAAAAGAACCTGCTCCTGTGAACTATGGCCTATTGAAGACCGAATCTTAGTTTAATATATTATCACAAAAAAATCCACAGCTTTTCAGTTGTGGATTTTTTATGTTTTGAATCTTTAAAAATTGTCTGACAATAAGGAAAACTACTACTTTGTGTAGCAGGAAAATACTTTAAATGAAATACTTTTGAAGAAATAAAAAATCATATTATGGAAGAGAGATATTCCAGAAACCGACTTTACATAAATTCGGAGGAACAGGAAATCATTAAAGCCACTCCCATCCTTTTTGCAGGTAGCGGAATCGGAAGCAATATCGCAGAATGCGCCCTGCGAATCGGCTTTGAAAACATTACAGTTGTAGATGGAGATGTTATTGAAGTAACCAATCTGAACAGACAAAATTACACAGAGAAGGAAGTTTCAGAATATAAATCTAAAGCGCTGTATGACCGCCTGAAATCTATCAATCCAAATGCTAATATTAAACATATTCAGGAATTTATAACGTTTGACAATATTGAAGAAATTGTAAATGGACATACAATTGCTGTGAATGCACTCGATTTCACAAGTAATATTCCACTTTTCTTTGATGATTTATGTAAAAAAAGCGGAATTCCGGTTCTTCACCCTTATAATTTGGGCTGGGCAGGCTTAGTTACCGTTATTTCTCCTACAGGCCCTACTTTAAGCAGCATTAGCCATAACGACAGCTTTAACGAACTGAAAATGGTAGAATACGTTGTCGGGTACCTTAGATTCTGGGAAAAACGTAATGAATGGCTGGAAAAGATTATTGAAGATTACAAACAGGAAGAAGGTAACCTTCCTCCACCTCAACTTGCTGTAGGATCTTGGATCGTAGCAGGAATATGTACGAATATCATGTTTAATATCGCAACACAAAAAGAATATAAAAGATTCCCTGAATTTTATCTAAGTTCAGTAATGTAAGACAATTTTCATTGTCTTACATTTTTATAATAATTTGTTATTTTTGGCATAAGCCAGGGCTTCGGTGATGTTATTCACCCCAATTTTCTCGAAAAGTTTTCTTCTGTGAAATTTCACAGTATCTGCAGAGACAAATATCTTTCCTGCAATCTCGTTTATTGTAAGCCCGCTGGCATATAAACTTAATATTTCAAGCTCTCTTTGTGAGAGTTTTTTCTTTTCCTCTTTTATCCATCTGTTTTCCGAGAGATCATACTTCCAGATGTCATCAGAACCTTCTTTATTGATCAAAATATTCCCTGACGAATTGGTAGGAGAAAGTGAAACAATACACATCGCCTTCCAAATTTTCCCATTTCTTGTAAGAAACATCGGCGTAAGTTTATGATTGATTAATATAACATTTTTCTTATCATTTATAATATGAAAATCATAAGAAATTGTGTACAGTTTTCTCTCACTAATAGGAAGTTTTTCGTAAAACTCAAATCCTACATCATTTATTTTAAGTAAAAGCTGTTGATCATCACTTATTACATTTCTAAAATAGAAAGCATATCCGAGATCTCTTACTTCTTCAGGAGATAATCCACATAAGAATAAAGGATTATCTGAAACATACTCAAATGATTGCTTCTGATAATCAATTATATATAAACTCTGATAAGTTATTCTTGCAAAAGCTTTCACAATTTCCAAGTAGTCACTCGTCTGCATAAGATCGATATCTGCATTGCCTTCGATCTCATTTTTTTCTGTAAAAAACTTTTTTATTTCATCCATAATCCCAGTAAAAAAATTCGACTACCCCAAAGTGTAGTTTTTTATGACTTTTTAACAAATCTACACAAAAGTGTAGCGATTTCCAAAGCGAACAACGATAATTTTAGAAAAAAATTAATCAAAACCATGCACAAATCACAATTTAATCCGCTTTACAATAATGAACTTTACGATCTTGCAAAATTTGTTGTTGAAGAAAATTTTAATCACCATAATGCAGATTCTAATGAGGATCTGAGAAACGAAATTACAGCAGTTTATAAAGAGGAAGCTTCTCTTAATGACTCTAAAATTTTCTTCTCAAAAGATTTCAGTAATTCTATTACTGGATCTATAAGAGTTGTACGTTGGAACAAGAAAGACATATTGCCTATCGAGAAATTGTTCAGCATCCACCCTTACCAAGTTATAGAAAATCAAAATATAGATATCTGGCATATCGGAAGATTTGCAGTAAAAAAAGACAGATCTGGATTTAAAACTTTCAAAGCTTTAATGACCTCAGCAATTAATGAAGTTTGTAAGAATGAAAACTCTGTTGCTTTGGCTGAATGTGATGCAAAACTTTTAAAAACATTAATTCTTTTGGGAATAGAATGTACAACACTTTCCGAGTCTATAGAATATCTGGGATCTGAAACGATTCCTGTACTTATCTCTTATGCAGGATTAAAGTCTTTTCTAGATAAAAATAAAAATTTACTACACGAAGGTTTAACAACTGTACAAAAAGGAGCTATACTGAAGAAAACGGCGTAAAAACTACACCTTTGTGTAGTATCAAACTAAACTATAGTGTAGTGTTTTTATCTCTTGGACTCAGTAATATTGTAATGTAAAACAAGAACAAATAACCAACCAAAATGAAAACTTCAAAATTATTAATATTTAACAAAAAGAGATTCTTATATATACTTGCTGCTGCTTCACTGGCATCATGCTCAGATAAAAACAATAGCTACGGAATTTTAAACAGCGATAAAAGTATCAATTCTAAAAGTGCTTTTGATTTCATTAAGAAAAATGCTATTTTAAATTTCCATGTAAGTGCGGCGGGAGTTCAGGAGCAGGATTCAAAATTCATCAATGATGATGATATTCGCGAGAACATTGAGCTTTCTTATGACAGATCTAAAGAAATGATCAACTCTAATGTAATATCAGATTATAGTTTTGTAAATTTTGTTCTTCCTTATAAAGTTAATTTCTCAAATGACTTCAACTGGAGAAAAAACGTTCTTAAAAATTACGAGCTTCCAAAAAAATATAATTTAACTACTGAGAAATCTGTGATCGAATCTTCGAATTATTTAAACAATAAAATTAAAGGTTTGAATCTTCCTTACTCTGATCCATTTCCACAGGAAGATTACTGGTCGTTCAATGATTTATTAAAAGAAAAGAAAGGTTCTGACATTGCTTTGGTCAATTTATCAACTTTCATCAACAAAGCCAACGGAATACCTGTAACTATAGACTATGCACCGGTTTGGGGAAATGTAGACGGCGGAAAAGCCTGGAACGCATTGGTTCTTAATGATAAAAAATCATTTGCTTTTGCTGGAGGTTCTGATAATATCGGTTCATACAATCCTACAAGAATTATTCAAAGTATAAAAGATACGCTTAACAATACTTACACCGCAACAAAAGTGTATAGAAGAGGTTTTGTTCCTGATACAGCTTCAGTTTATTTAAAATATTACAAAACATTGAGCAAACTGGGATTCACTTCAACGTATTCTGATATTGATGTTACGGATCTTTATGCTAAAACTATCAAATATAATGTAAATGGCTTCTATAATGATAAAACCGAGCTTGCCTTGCTTTCTGTTTTCAGTTACAACAAATGGCTTCCGATAGCAGCTATCAGCCCGAAACGTAAACAAATGGTTTTCGACAAAGTGGGTGTTGGCGCATTATATCTCGTACACACACCGGATAATTCGGGTAAAAAATCTCTGTTCTATGTAGATAAAACCGGAAAACTTCTATTCTTTGATAAAGCTAAAACCTCAGCGATCAATATTACACAGACCGAATCTACAGCTACAAGAATGAAAAATATGGCTGCAAATAACAGAAATGCTTCTAATATGGCTGCATTGGCGCAAAATACAATCAATTCTAAGCTGGAAAATGGAAAATCATATACTTTGTATAAGTTAACCGACAGCAGTTGGGAAAAACAGGAAACTAAGCCTGTTGCCAATAATACATTGTCATTCTCTAGTAAATATCAGGACGGAATTTATCTTGCAGCTCCTGAAAAAGAAGAAAAAATCAACTCTAAAAGACCGTTTATTCTGGTTGGTGGAAAGATAGTCTTCATCTAAAAAACTACAACTTTTAAAGCAAAACTTCATATTTCTCTTCACATAAATTAGAGAGACAGGGAAAACTTTATCCAAAAACTAATAACCATTTTAAACAATTTATACATGAAAAACTACAAAAAACTTCTCTTGGCAGGTTTTGCGGTTGTACCCCTCGCACTATCTTCTTGGACTTCCGAAGAATTGGGAAATGAGCTTAAAAGCATTGAAAATAATCAAGCTACTACTGTTTCTGATATTGAGATAATAGGCACAGGTTTAGTAAAAACGGATAAAGTAATAAGAGGTCCGAAAGGAGCAACGGTAAAAAATGTCAAAGACGATCTTAACACTAAAGTTGTATCCGCAGACACCCCAACTCCAACCAATCCTTCTTTTGAGGATATCGTAAAAACTTACAAATAATAGAGATTATGAAAAACAACAAAAAACTTTTATTGGCAGGATTTGCAATTGTTCCTTTAGCTCTTTCTTCATGGACTTCTGACGGATCAAAAAATGATCTTACAAATACCACACATCAGGAAAATAACAATACATATATTACAGAAGATATGGGTACTGTAATTGTTGGGAAGCTTACAAGAGTTAACACAGACAAACCTGGTCCTTCAATGAGCAGACTAGATATAGAAACTGTAAAAACCAAAATTGTATTTTCAGATGATACACTAACTCCTTCCAACCTTTCTTTTGAGGATATCGTAAAAACTTACAAATAGTAGTCCCATGAAAAACCACAGAAAACTATTATTGGCAGGATTTGCAATTGTTCCTTTAGCCCTTTCTTCATGGACTTCTGAGGAACCTAAAATGAACTATCAAAATACAGATGATCACAGTCAATTATCTTCTATTGAACGAATTGGAACTTTTGATACGCAAGAAGATAATGTTGTACAAAGTAAAAAAAATGCTGTTAAGTTAAATAACTCAGACATTACCATTGACAAAGCTATTGCAACAACAAGAACACTGGAACCTCAGACATCATTTGAAGATATTTTAAAGGATTATCAATAAAAAAGTATTAATCATGAAAAACTACAGAAAACTATTACTGGCAGGTGTTGCGATTGTTCCTTTGGCACTTTCTTCCTGGACTTCTGAAGATCCTGTTTCAAAAATTAGAACTATTGAAAATCAAAATTCAATTTCTTCTATTGACAAGATTGGAGCAACAGATGTTGTTGTAGATGTTTCAGAGAAAAACAAAAAAAATGTTATCGCTTTTATAGATAAAACCGACGCTCCGAGTAAAGTTGTTACAACAACAAAAACACTGGAACCAACCACATCTATAGAAAGTATTGTAAAAGCTTATCAATAAAGATTTAAAACCAAACTAATAACCATGAAAAACTACAAAAAACTTCTCTTGGCAGGTTTTGCAGTTGTGCCCCTCGCATTATCTTCTTGGACTTCTGAAGAATCAAACACTCAATATCAAAACATTGAGAATCAGAATTCAAAGTCTTCTAACGAAATAATTGGTACTACAGATGTTCAGAACGTAATTATTGTTAAAACTAAAACCAGTAAACTCGACAGAACCGATTACGGTCTTAATCCTGACAAAATTGTAACAACAGATAGAACGTTGGATCCTACCATAACATCATTTGATGAGATCGTTAAAGTTTATCAATAAAAACTAAATAATTAACCATGAAAAACTACAGAAAACTACTTTTGGCAGCATCTGCAATTGCTCCTTTGGCACTTTCATCATGGACCTCGGAAGATCCGGATGCCAATTACAAAAACATTGAAAGCCAAAATGTGAAATCTTCTATCGGAGATATTGGTACCGCAACTGTTTCTAAAAATTTTGTTTTTAGTAAAAAAGTAACAGCTCAACATGATGATGCAATAGTAGGGCCAAGAGATATTGGTGCAAGCTCAAAATTGGCAACCGATCTGGAACCTTCTCTGTCCTTTGATGATGTTCTAAAAAACTACAAATAAAACCTTAAAATAAATATTAACCATGAAAAACTACAAAAAGCTGCTACTCGCGGGTCTTGCAATAGTTCCGCTGGCACTTTCCTCCTGGACCTCAGGAGATCCACCCGATGCCAACTATCAGAAAATCGGGAATTATGATACCAAAACTTCAATCGGAACAATTGGTCAGGCAGATGTATCAGGAGAAATACTGATTACAGACAAACAAAGAGTTACAGAAAGACAATCGCTCCTCAGAACAGGACAAAATCTTATCAAAACTCTGGAACCCGTTCCTACGATTCAGGAAATTGTAAAAAATTATCAATAAAACCTTAAAACAAATAACTTATGCAAAACTACAAAAAGCTATTATTAGCAGGACTGGCAATTGTGCCATTGGCATTATCTTCTTGGACATCATCGGAAGATCCCACTGCAAAAATGCAAAACATTAAGGATTATCCTTATTCAATGCTTACTTCTAAACAAGAGGAAATGGGAGCCGGATTTTTACAAAGTATTTTCACTGTAAAATCTAAGAAAACAGTAATTAATGTTTCAAACATGGAAACTGTAGAGATCGCTGAATCTAAAGTGAAAAGCACAACGATCGAAAATCCTACTCTTTCAATCGAAAGTATCTTAAACGATTACAAATAATATTTAAAAACAATAAAAATCATGCAAAACTACAGAAAACTATTATTCGCGGGACTGGCGATCGTTCCTTTAGCGCTTTCTTCGTGGACTTCTACAGGAAACGACACGAAATACGGAAACGGAGATGCAGGCAAATTGGCAGATTCTTCAATCGAAATCATCGGAGATACAGCTGTAAGCAGCTCTGTGACAGTAAAAACTAAAAAGAAAGTTCTTTCCGTATCTACTATCGAAGAAGTGAGCGTAGCTGAGAAAAAGGCAATCAGCGTATCGTCTATCGACACTACACTTTCTTTCAATGAGATTGTAAACAATTACAAATAACATTTAAAAACAATAAAATATTATGCAAAACTACAAAAAACTATTATTCGCAGGATTAGCGATCGTTCCAATGGCTCTTTCTTCTTGGACTTCTACTGGAAATGACATTAAATACGGAAATGGTGATCAAAACCAAGTTTCTTCTATCGATCTTATTGGTGATACGGCAGCAAGCAGCGTGGTAACTTCTAAAACTAAAAAGCACGTTTTTTCGGTATCAAGTATTGAACAAACAAACGTTGCTGAAACTAAAGTAGCTATCGTTACAACACCAACAAACCCTACTCTTTCTTTTGAAGACATGGTAAAAAATTATAAATAACCATATAAACAATAAAATATTATGCAAAACTACAGAAAATTATTATTCGCAGGATTGGCGATTGTTCCTTTAGCTCTTTCTTCTTGGACTTCTACAGGAAATGATACGAAATACGGAAACGGAGACGCTAGCAAATTAGCAGATTCTTCTATTGAGATCATCGGTGACACAGCTGTAAGCAGCTCTGTAACAGTAAGTACTAAGAAAAAAGTTTTTGCTAAAGAAACAATAGATACTAAAGATGTTGTAAGCGAAAAAGCAATCAGTACTTCTCTTGGAAAGACTATTTCTTTCGATGACGTTATCCAAAATTACAAATAACCATTAAACAATAAATTATTATGCAAAACTACAGAAAACTATTATTCGCAGGATTAGCGATCGTTCCTATGGCTCTTTCTTCTTGGACTTCTACAGGAAATGATACGAAATACGGAAACGGTGATCAGAACCAAGTATCTACTATCAATCTTATTGGTGATACTGCAGCAAGCAGCGTGGTGACTTCTAAAACTAAAAAACATGTTTTTGAAAAATCAAGCATCCAGGAAACGAATGTTGTTGAAACTAAAGTAGCAACATCTCTTGACCCAATCCTTACGTTTGACAAAGCTATCGAAAATTATAAATAATATTATTCAACTCACACATTCAGTTGAAGTTCTCAACTGAATGTGTTTTAAAAAACTTTTAAAACCATGAAAAGATCTATCTTAATCTTACCAATCGCTTTATTAACTACAATCTCTTTATTGTCATTCAACAAATCAGATGATGAAGTACAAACTGTAAAATACGATACAATCGGCAAAACTGCATCAATGGATGACGAATTGGGAGCTTTCATCAAAAGCACAGTGATCACCAACAAAAGCTTCAAGAAAGAATGTTCTGTAGATGTATGCGTAAAGAGAGATGCGGTAAGCATTTTCGAAACTAAAATTGTTTCTGCTATGGAAGAACCAACTTTAGATATCAACAGACTTATTACAAACTATAAATAACTATAGCCATGAAAAGCCTTTATTTTTACCCACTATCAATTATTTGCGGAATCCTTTTCTTTTCCTATTCATTTACAATAGAAAGAGGTAGACATACTTACCGAAACCATTGGAATATTCCGGCTGAAAAAAATCTAAAGATTAAAAATTCTTCAAAAGAAAAATTAGAGGTCGTTTTATATAATCCTTCGCTTACAGATGATCTAACATATATTACAGATAACAACGAGATCAAGAGGCTACCGAAGAATGATTCTATTAAAACGAAGATCAATTTTGCGAATGAATTTTATGTTGTCAATAATTCTGACAAGGAAAGTGTTTTCAAAATAAAAATATTGAACAATAGTGGAAGAATAAAGGCTTTTTTAAAAAAACCAAGTTCCAAAAATTAGCATTATGAAATCACTAGTAGTTTATTATGACGGTTGGTGCCCCCGATGCACCAAATTTATGAAAACCGTAAAAAAAATAGATTGGCTGCAGGCAATTGATTTTCATTCTCTCCGGGACAGAGGATCAATGAAAGGGATTGATTTTATACTGGCCGAAAAACAAATGGCCTCTTATAGCAATTCCTGGGCATACGGTTATGAGTCTATCTTCAGAATATTATCAAGATTACCATTATTATGGCTCTTCTTCCCTGTTCTTTGGCTCATGCAGGTTACGAAAATTGGTCAGGCATTATACATACAGCTTGCTGTAAACAGAAAAATAATACCGATCCACTGTGACGATAATGTCTGTAATATTTAATTATTAATTTTTTGATACAACTAATTTACCATGAAAAACTCAAAACTCTTTTTCATATTCAGTATGGTACACATTGCATTGATACTTATTGTATGTACATCCAGTACCATCGACTCTTATGAAAAATCTACATCTTTTGTGAAAAACTCTTTCACAGACGGATTAAAAGACACTAAGGAAAACATCAGAGAATTCAATTCTCTACCGATCATTCAGGAATACCAGGCTTTTGCAGGAATCAATGCAGGCTATGGATTCTTCGCACCGAACGTTGCAAGTTCTTACATTTTAAAAGTATCAGTTTATGATAAAAATAAAAAACTGGTGAAAGAATCTTATTTCCCGCCATTCAAATCTAAGGAGGGATTAAACAGATACCATACTTTACTAGGATATTTTCAGGACAGATTAACGATCCTTGAAAATAAAATGCAGAAGAAAACATCCACAGATTTTAATGAATCTGATAAATACGGTGAATTCTTAGACATCTTCATCAAAAGTATCGGAAGATATTATTACAAAGATTATGATTCTAACAAATACAACATCTCTTGTACATTATATCTGCACCATCACCCGCTTTTACAAGAAATCACAACAGCTAACAAAACTAAACCAGTACTAATTAAATTACTTGACATCGATGCTAAACCTCTTAAGAAAAACTAGATCACTTCCTGTACAATTTTATCAATTCTTCAATGAATACAGACAGGACGACAAATTGTTCTTTGCATTTTTTAGAATCTCAATGGGATTATTCTTCTTAGTGCACCTATTGTCAACGCTTACAGATTTTAACTTATTATTTACCAATCAGGGCTTAATTCCCCTGGAAATAATAGAATTCCTAGGTTCAGACCATATGCCGTCTTTCAATTTTATAATGAAACTTTTCGGCACAATGAATGTTCAGGAAAGCACGGTAGTAATGTCTTATATTATACTTTATATCGTTGCCTGCGTATCTCTGACAGTAGGATTTATGAGCAGAGTATCGGCAGTTATTATTTTAGTTCTTCATTTAATTGTATTTCAGTCTTCAAGTACTTTTATGTACGGAATAGATTTCTTTAAATCGATCGCAATGTTTTATTGCATCCTTTTTCCACTGGGAAGTTTCTATTCTGTTGATTCTAAAATATTTAAAACTAAAGAATTCAACCCTACACCATTCAGGAATTTGTTGAGAATACACTTATGCATTGTTTATTTTACTTCAGGATTAGACAAAGCTTTCGGAATTAATTGGTGGAACGGAGAATCTATCTGGAAAGCACTACATCTGCCAGGATTTCAGTCATATATCTTAGATAATAATTATGACCTATTTGTTCACTTTCCTATCATTCCAACAATCATCGGAATCTCAACCATCGCTGTAGAATTGTTTTACCCATACTTTATGTGGAAAGCAAGCACAAGAAAATACTTTATATGGATGGTAGTATCTCTACACGTAGGAATTATCATCGCAATGAACTTATATTTCTTCGGAGCATTAATGATCCTTCTCAACCTAAGCGCATTCCTAAACCTTGAGGAATCTACAAAAAAGGTTCCAGTAATAGCATAACAACATTATGAATCATTTTCAAAATAAAACAAGCAGAGCATTAATATTACTATCTTCAACGATAGTAATATTAACCTCCGCTCAACAAAAAGACACGGTAAAAAATGAAAAGAAAATTGAGGAAGTTAAAATCACTCGTTCTGCAGTAAAATTCAAGAACGGAAAAATAATTATTTCAGCAGAAAATACACCGGTAAATGATTCTAAAAACACTTGGGAATTTATAAAAAATTCAGGATATGCAGATGCTTCAGAAGACGGAATGATCAAGATCAAACAAAAATATACTACAGTGTATATTAATGACAGAAAAATTCGTCTTTCCAGCATGGAACTTAAAAGCTACCTTGAATCTATTCCAAGCAAGCTTATCAAAAACATAGAAGTAATCGGCACTCCCGACTCTTCTTATCCGGCAGATGAACAATCAATCATCAAAATAAATTTAATCAGCAGCAGTATTGAAGGTTTAAAACTGGGAATCGGATCCAGCCTAGGTTTCACTAAAAAAATGAACATGGCGGAGAATATCAACGTCAATTTCAAATCAAAAAAATTCGAATTTAATACGCTGATAAGCAGTACTCACACCAACGTTTTAAACACGGTAAACTCACAAAGAGAATACAAAAACAATATCTGGGATATCAACCAGACCTCGGATGTTCAGAGACATTCAAACATCTATTCTTTTTTAGTCAATTATTTTGCTAATAAGAAAAACAAATTCAGTCTATACGCGGAATACAACCCTGCAAACACGACAAGCAAATTGAATGCAGACAACGGACTTCCAACAAGCGACAGGCTCATCAAAAAAGACTCGATTTTTAAATATAACTCAAATTATGAAGACAGTGGGAGAAGTACTAATCTTCAGGCGAATTATCAGTTTCAAAATGATTCCGCAACCCAAAAACTTAACGTACAATTTGAATATTTAAATACAAATAAAAGAACCAATAACCGTTTCAAAAACCTTTATTATGTACACCCGGAATATGTAGACGGAAACCAGATCGATGATTCTTCTTCAAGAAATATCAACATGATTATTGCCAATGCCAATTATACCCTTCAAACTAAAAAATTAGGTACATGGTCTGTAGGTGGAAGATTATCATACAGTGACATCAATAATCCGATCAACATCACAGTAAATGATCTGCTGTCTCAGGAAGCTACACAAAATTACAGTGAAGAACAATACGCATTGTTTTTAGAAGGAAATAAAGAATTTGGAGAAAAAACATACGTAAGAGTTGGGATGAGATATGAAGGAAACGTAACCAATTTCTTTGATAATGATTTAAAATCAAGTTCATTTAAAATTGATGGTTTTTACCCTAATATTTTAGTTCAGCACAATTTTTCGGAGAATTTCCAGACAGAAATGAGCTACAAAAAAACATTGATAAGACCTGATTATTTCTTATTGAACCAATTAAGAAGAAAAAACAGTGACGACAGTACACTTTACACTTCTGGAAATATCAATTTAAGACCTCAGATCGAGCATGAAGTAGATTTTACGATGTATTATAAAAACCAAATGTTATCTGTCGGGATGAATTATTCTCCGAACTACATCAGTACACTGATCGTAAAAAGAGGAGATTATCTTGTTCAGGAATACAATAACTTTAAAATGATGACTTTGTATGCAAGTCTTGCTTTAAATAAAGTATTCAAAGAAAAATATATCGTTAAAAATTACATGAACGTAAATTATTTACCCATCATGGAGTTTGAAGGATTTGAAAAAGGAAAAACCAATTTAGCTTTTAATAACAGAACCGTTTTAGGAGTTATATTTAAGAAAGGATATGCCGCAGAAGCTTCCTATTCGTTTTCCACAGATTTTTATGACGGATTCTTCAAACACGGAAGCACAAATAATTTAAGTTTAACGATTCAGAAGAAAATTCCTCATCTTAACTTAACGACTTATGTGATGTTCACGGATATTTTAAAAGGCCAGAAAAATTATGATCAAGCAATGTACGATGTAACTTACATAAACCAAACTTATAATGATTCACAAGGTATCAGACTCGGTTTATATTGGACTTTTGGAAATCAAAAATTAAAAGAGATCAAAAAAGAAGGATCATTAACGGATGACTTAAAATCCAGAAACAGAAAGTAAATTAGTTGTCTATAAAGAAGGGGCTCGGGTTTTTATAATCTGAGCCTCTTTATTTTTATTAAAAATTGAATCAGAATACTACAGAATTAACAGCACGGCCAAAATAAAGTAACAAATTTCTTGTTTTCCCGCCTCAAATAGTTAAAATCTCCTTAAATTTTAAAATTAGAAGGTAAATATCAATTTTGGTAAGTAATTTAGCATAGCATTAAAGAATGCGCTAATATCTCTATGAAAAATATATTCTTTTTATTGCTTATTTCCGGTATGCAACCTGTACTGTCACAAACCAAACTGGAAAAAGCAATTACCAATCTTGAGAATAATTACGAACAGGAAAAAGTATACCTACTTACCGACAAATCACAATATGCAGCAGGTGACCAAATTTGGTTTAAAAGCTTTGTATTTGATGGTTACAACCGAACAGCATTGTCTACCACTCTATTTGTTGAGCTGTACGATTCTGATAAAAAATTAATCGACTGGAAAACCATTCTTCTAACCAATGGTGAAGGCAGCGGAGATTTTAAATTGAAAACAGATCTTCCGGAGCAGGTTTATTTCGTGAGAGCTTATACGCCTTATATGACCAATTTTAGTGAAGATTTTCAGGTTGTTAAAACTCTGCCAATTTATAATCCCAATTCTGCTGAATCATTAGAGATCTCTAAAAATTCTAATTGGTCTGCTAAAGCCTTTCCAGAAGGTGGAAATTTCATTAATGGAATCCCTACAAAATTTGCCGTGAGATTATCTAGCGATACTTCTTTACCCGAAAGCTGGACAGGAAAAATAATCGATTCACAAAATCCAAATGTAGCAATCACAACTTTTACATCGTTTGATAAAAATGTTGCTTCTTTTAAAATAACTCCAACTTTAGGCAAAAAATATCAAGCCATCATTCAGGATAATACAGGAAAAAAACTAACAATAGATTTACCGGAAGTTGCAAGCAGCGGTCTTAATTTAGAAGTTGTAAGCTCTAAAGATGGCGTTAAATACAGTTTAAAAGGAGTCAATTTAAAACAACAGCTCCAAAATTATAAAATTGTTGGAACCATCAATAATCATCTTGCTTATAAGGCAAATATCAATCAGCTAACTAACGAAGCTTCAAGTCTTATTCCTACTAAAATTAGTAATGGAGCTAATGTTGTTTTACAGTTAGCCATTTTTGATGAACAGGATAATTTAGTTGCAAAAAGACTTTGTTTTATCAAACCCAATAATTTAAAGGTTGAGAAAGCAGAAATTATCGGTAAAAATTTAAAGGAAACACCAAGATCTTTCAATAGTATTGATCTTTCCCCAGAGTCGTATTTTAAAAATTATACGGTTGTGGTAAGTGATGATGACGGAAGCAACAACACGGAAGATGAAAATATTCTGAGTAGTCTTTGGCTAACAGGAGATTTTACCACTAAAATAGACTCACCGGCACAATATTTTTCTAAAAATGCTAATAGTGAAGCTTTGGATGCTTTGCTTATTTCTGAAACTTGGAAAAGATTTGATTGGAATTCTGTCCTTAGCGGAGTTACACCTACCATTAAAAACAATTCTCTAAAATTTCTTTCTTATAAAGTAAAACCGATTAAGGATAATACGATACTGAAAGACGCTGCTGTAACTTTAGCATTAAGATTAGGGGAAGGCCAACCGACTGTCAGTTTATTTAAAACCGATCAAAATGGATATGTTTATTTAGACAACCTTAATTTCAATGAACCTTTGGGAGTTTCGTTATATGTAAATCCGGAAAAAGATAAAGAATCAAGTACTGATAATTTGTTTGTCACAGTGGAGCCTTTAGTAAATCCCACACAATTTAAAGGCAATTTCCCTAGTACAAAATACAAATTGGTAAAAGTTACTGAAAATAAAAAGCTCTCTACAACGATCTCCAGAGCCATCAACACTCAGAAAAACAATAAAAAAGCTGAAAATATTGATGTTCAGATTGAGGAAGTAAAATTAGTAGGAAAAAAGGTTGATCCAAAAGAAGAATTAGACAAACAGTTATCCAGTGGAATGTTTAGCTCTGTGGATGCAACAATATTTGATTTTGTAAATGAAGACCAACATACCGCATCAACCAACATTTTAGATTGGCTACAAGGAAGGGCTGCAGGTTTATCATTTCAACGAAATAACTCAGGGGAAAATGTTCCTTACATTCGAGGCAGTCAAGCCAAGTTATATTTAGATGAAACACCTACTGACGTGGGTATGATTTCAAGTCTTCCTATAAGCAATATTGCGATGGTAAAAATTGTAAAAGGATCAGGATTAATAGGCAATGCTGTAGTAATCTACACCATGAAAGGTAATCTGAAATCTAAGAATAATGTGAAAGACACGAAAAAAAATAACTTAGCTATAGTAAAAGGTTATGATAAACCATCTGAATTTCCTATTGAAATGTTAGATGATTCTACAGCTAAAGTAGAAAATGATACTAGAGAGACCCTATATTGGAATCCCAATTTATTTGACAGCGATTACGTTCCTCCAAGAATTAAATTCTATAATAACGACAGCGCAAAACAGTATAAAGTGCTTATCATAAGCTTCGATGAAGACGACAATATTCTTTATGATAACCAAATTTTAAAATAATCTATTACTTTAAATAAAAAAAATCTGTCTCAGTTGTGAGGCAGATTTTTTTATTTTGTATTGAATATTTTTAAACCAAAATTCTATTGTTCATATTTCCAAACACCCGAAATTTCTAATAAAGTCAGGCCTGGCTGTTTTTCGCCATAACTGAAAACACAGATGTATTTTGAATGACAAGACGAACAATCTGTTCCAAAATAAAGCGTTGGCAGATCATGTACCGTCAACTCTCCAAAATGTTGCATTCTGCTTGAAGTTTCAGAGACAATTTTATTATTTAATAATTCACTTTTAGATAAAACTTTGTCTTCGCTGTAAATTTGAAGAATCGGAAACCCGGATTCGTAAGGTTTTATTTCGATTGAATTTTCGGAACCGCAATTGCAACATGTAAATTTTGTTACAGCAGATGGAATAATTTCATCATTGCTAAAAAAGCTCTTTGCGACAAGAGCTTTTTCAAGAATATTTATTTTTTTTGATATTGAATACATTTCAATTTATTTATTACTGAATAACCGTCCCTGCTAAGTTATTGTATTTTCCGCTCGGACTTTTTTTGATGGTAACTTTTATATAACCTTCCTGCGCCAGTTTATTCCATGTTTTCTGATAACCGGTTGCAGGATCTATTGAGATTTTCCACATCGTTTGCTTACCTTTTCCCACCTGACCAAACCAAGGAATAACATCTGCCGTTTGAGATTTGAAAGGTAGTAAATTATTCAAAACATCAATCTCATAATAGAAATCATATTTATTTTCTTCTTGATTTAAAGCTCTTTGACTAAAAGTATAAACATATCCATTTACGATCGGACTTGTAAAACTTCCTCCCAAATTGGGAATTCCGGTTCCGGTGTAGTTACCGATAGCTCCGCTGTATCTGTCAAATTTTTGCCCCATTGTAAGAGGAACTTCGTCAACGATATTGTATCCACCGTTTGCAGGAGGCCATCCGCCATTAAGGCTATTGGTTTTAAATAAAGTTTCTAATTCGCTCCATTTACCTAATTTATACAAATCAAACGCTTGATTTCTGATTGGCTGACTTACCGTTCCGCCAGTGTCATACGTTAATGCAAATTCATCCGCATTTTTGTAGAATACATGGGTAACACCTCCCGTTTCATCAACAACTTCGTCTCTATCAGAACTACAAGAAACTGACAACAATGTGACCGATAAAAACAGGACATACTTAAAAAGATTTTTCATAATGGTATATTAATTTTATTTGAATTTTAAGAATAAAAACAGCCTCCAAATCATCGACTTCAAGGCTGTCTAACTAATGACCTTAACTAATTGAATTCTATGATATTCTAAATTATATTTTGTAAAAAGTGAAAAATTCTTGATAGGTAAATTATTAAAGTACAATTCCCTACTCAAACAATATTTCTTGAAATATGACATAATAAATTCATGATTAATTGTTTTGCTTTTGTTTAAATAATTAGAGTTTTTTCTGTTTTTGATGTGCTTCAAATCAAGCATGTTATTACATTAAATCATCATATTTAATTGGAAAAAATTGAAAAATTTTCAAACAATAGGTTTGACACAATCAGCACAATATAAATACTCTCGTTTAAGTGATAAATTTAAGTCAAAAAAATTAAATATTAATGAATATTTTAAAAATAATTTATTAATTATATTTTAAATTCAGTAATAAAGCATAATAACAATATAATTCTCACATAATTTCCTATTTGTTAAGATTTTAATAATGAAATTAAAGTGAATTTTATTCCATAAAAAAAGCCTCCAAATACAAGATTTAAAGGCTTTTACATTAAAATATAAAGAAAAATTATATGAATTTACTTCCCATGCGCAGCTACCGAAACCTCTTTCCACTCTTCAAATCCGGCAAGACGTTCCTCATAAATCTTTTTCACACTTGGATAAGCCATTTTCCCGAGCAATAATCTCAATGGAGGATTTTCTGCGTCTACCAATTTTACGATAGCATCGGCAGTAGCTTCAGGATCTCCGAAAATATCAGGCGTTGCACTTGCCATAAACGCTTCTTTTATCGGGTTATAAACATCAATAGATTCTGTCTGAGCAGCCGAAGCACCCGACCAATCTGTAGCAAAACCATTGGGTTCTACCAGAGAAATTTTAATTCCAAATCCTGAAACTTCTGTTGCTAATGTCTCACTAAAACCTTCTACAGCAAATTTTGAAGCATTATACAAACCTAAAATCGGCAATGTTATCAACCCTAAATAACTTGAAACCTGAATAATATGACCCGATTTCTGCGCTCTCATGATCGGAAGAACAGCCTGCGTCATCCATAAAGTTCCAAAAAAGTTTGTTTCCATCTGACCTCTTGCCTGCTCTTCTGTTGTTTCCTCAACCGCTCCAAAAAGTCCGTAACCCGCATTATTAATCAAAACATCAATTCTTCCGAAATGTTCGTTTGCTTTTTTTACAGTTTCAAAAGCAGCGTTACGATCTGTAACGTCCAACTGCAATGGAAATACATTTTCACCATATTGATCTATCAAGTCTTTCAGATCATTTGTATTTCTCGCTGTTGCGATAACTTTATCACCTCTTTTTAAAAATTTTTCAGCCCAGATTTTTCCAAATCCTCTTGATGCTCCTGTTATTAAAAATACTTTTGCCATTTTTTTTAATTTAATTATTAATCTTTTAATTGTATGATTGTTACGATTTGCATAAATGCTTTCAAAAACATAATTTTGTAGTTGCAAATTGCAAGTGCAAATATAAATACAATTACTTTCAATTTGCAAGTAATTTTTAATTGATTTCATAAATGAAAGATATATCACAACGTTCAACATGCCCTGTAAGCTTTTCACTCGATTTTTTTGGTGACAAATGGACTTTGCTTATTGTAAGAGATATGATCTTAAAAGGATATACAACTTTTGGAGATTTTCAGCAATCTGATGAAGGTATCGCTACGAATATACTGACCGACCGGTTAAAAATGCTGGAGAAATACGGTTTTGTAATAAAATATCCTTTAGCTGGAAAAGCCCGTACAGGATATTGCCTTACAGAAAAAGGAATAAGTCTAATTCCTGTTGTTATTGAATTGGCGATCTGGGGATCAGATTCTGACTGTACAGAAGATACTTTAAATGTTGCTCCGAAAATTGAAAAAGGCAAAGACGCTTACATTCAACAATTAAAAAAAGAGTTGACAGCAACTTTAGAAGCCAAAAAACTGTTGATTGCAAAATAGTTTTAATTAGAAACAAACCATTTTCAAAATTCAAATAAAACAATTTTTAATTATCTTTAATTTCTCTTAAAAATAATAACTGAATTAATTTGAAATTACCTTTTTCTTATTACCAAAATCCAGATGTCCTTTTTCTGGCAAAAGACCTTCTGGGCAAAGTACTTTTCACCGACATTGATGGTAAAATTACAGCTGGTATAATTGTAGAAACAGAAGCTTATTTTGGCATTCACGACAAAGCTTCTCATGCATACGGCGGAAAACGTACTGACAGAACCGAAATAGTGTATGCTCAAGGGGGGATTTCTTATGTTTATTTATGCTACGGCATTCATCACCTTTTCAACGTTGTAACTTCCGTTGAAAATGAGCCTCATGCTGTATTGATAAGAGCCATTGAACCGTTAATCGGTCAGGAAATAATGGAACTCAGAAGAAATATGCCTTCAACAAAACCTGCAATTTCATCCGGCCCGGGTTCTGCAGCAAAAGCTTTAGGAATTGACCGTTCTTTCAACAAAAAAGAACTTACCGGAGAAGAGATCTGGATTGAAGATCATAACATTAGGTATAATCCTGATGACATTGTTGCAACTCCACGTGTTGGCGTCGCGTACGCTCAGGAAGATGCTTTTTTGCCATGGCGATTTTTCGTTAAAGGCAATAAATATGTAAGTAAACCTAATAAAGTAGAATAAGAAATCTATTTTTCAAGATTTTGAATTTCAATATAAAATTTACCGTAAGAAACAACAAGATCATCAAGTGAAAATCCTCGGTTTAGACCGCTCGTATTCGGTAAAACCCAGACTTTAGCACCACAAAAATCTTCTGTTTGCAATCCCCATTCGATTTGTTTTTTTCCAGAAAAAGCTTTGTATGCAGCTTTACCAAGAAAACCAATATATTTTGGCTGAAACTTGACCATTTTTGCTTTAAAAATTTCAAGAGAATCATCAAATTCTTCCTTGGAAAGTTCGTCTGCGCGGGAAGTTGGCCTTGCAACAGCCGTCGTGAGACCATATCCAAAATCTAAAATACTGGTATCGTTTTCAGCTTCAATTTGATGAGAAGTAAAACCGGCTTCATGCAAAACTTTCCAAAAACGGTTGCTTCTTCCCGAAAAATGATGCCCATCTTCCGAAGATTTCAAACCAGGATTGATTCCGCAAAAGATAACGGTGAGATTTTTAGAGATAATATCTGTTAACATTCATTGAATTTAATCATTCAATATATCATTTTTGAATTTATGAATATGAAAAATTTCTACAATATTTTTAAAATTTTAACCTTTTAAATACATTAGATATCATTTTGGAATTTTCCATGATAAATGGCTTGATTTTAGATAAGCATTAACTTATTATCGCTATTTATATCTAAAAAACATTGATAAAATCAAAATTATCGATTTATGGAAAAGTTTAAAAAAATAATTTTGAAAATTCTAAAATGGACGGGAATTTCAATAGCCTCAATTCTATTTTTGATGTTTATTATTCCGCTTCTATTTCCCGGAACGATTTCTGAGCAGGTAAAAATATTTGCCAATCAACATCTTGCCGGAAAACTGGATTATAAAAAAACGCATCTTACATTTTTCAGACACTTTCCTTCGCTTACGGTTTCTGTAGATGACCTTATTTTACAAGGTTCAAAACCTTTTCAGAACGATACTTTATTGGCTGCAAAAGAAGTTGCTGTAGGAATTAATTTAAAAAATCTGATCTTTAATCGTGAAGTTAAGATCGATGAAATATACGTAACAGATGCTTACGCCAATGTTTTTGTAAACACAAAAGGTGAAGCAAATTACAACGTTTACATTTCAAAACCTTCATCGGCACCGAAAGACACCACAGAAGCCGGTACCTCTATAAAACTGGATCTTATAAAAATTAAAAACAGCCATGTAAAATATGTTGATCACGCTGCCAGAATTTTAGTTGATGCTAAAGGATTGAATTACACAGGAAAAGGTGGATTAAGTGAAGACATTTTTGACCTCGAAACCAATCTTGATATTGACAAAGTAGATTTCAGTCTTAACAGAATTTATTACGCAAAACAAAAGAAATTACATGCAGATCTTATTACAAGAATCAATACCAATGCTTTGACTTTTGTATTGAGAAAGAACGAATTAAGGGTGAATGATTTACCATTAAAATTCATTGGTTCCGCAAGTATTTTGAAAGACGGATACGACCTCGATATTAAAGCAGCTTCAGAAAAAACAACTATTCGTGAAATGATTTCTGTATTACCTCCACAATATTTGGATTGGGCAAAAGACACCAAAATTGAAGGAAATAGTGATTTGTATTTTAATGTAAAAGGAAGATTCAGCGAGCCAAAAAATCTTAAACCAAGAGTAAAAGTTCGACTTTTGGTTAAAAACGGATTTATCTCTAACGGAAAAGCGCCTGTTCCGATGAACAATCTTAATATGGATCTAAATATTGATCTTCCATCATTAGATACTGACCAATTGGGAATAGATCTTAAAAAATTAAGTTTCGACCTTGGCCCGAATAATAAATTTCTTGCCTATGTAAGAACAAAAGGTCTCAAAGAAATGAATGTTAATGCCAACATCAGAGGTGCTGTAAACCTTCAGACACTGCAACAGGCATTAGGATTAAAGGATATTGAAGTACGTGGTTTGATGGATACCAATATCAAAGCCAACGGAATTTTTAGTATGGATAAAAAACTGTTTCCGAAAACTAATGGATACATCAATTTGAAAAACGGTTTTGTGAAGACTAAATATTACCCCAACCCCATCCAAAATATTAATTTGGTGGCTAATATTATCAATACTGATGGAACTTTCAAGAGTCTTGGAGTGAAATTAGATCCTTTTAAGTTTGATTTTGAAGGAAATCCTGTTTTCATCAATGCTGATCTGCAAAATTTTGAAGATTTACTGTATAAAGTTAAAGCAAAAGGAGTTTTAAATATTGGCAGAATTTACAAAGTTTTTGCTAAAAAAGGCTTAGACATCAGCGGTTTAATCATGGCTGACCTTTCTCTAAACGGAAGACAGAGCTACGCAACAACTGGCCAATACAGCAAATTGGACAACAAAGGAACTTTAATTCTTAAAAATATAAAAGCCACAACAGAATATCTTCCGAAATCATTCTATATAAAAGAAGGAAATTTCCAGTTTGAGAATGAAAAAATGTGGTTCAGAAAGTTTTTTGCAACTTATGGAAAATCAGATTTTGCTTTAAATGGTTATCTTTTAAACACCATTAATTATTTTATTGAAAGAAAAGGAACTCTTCACGGAAAATTTGTAATGAATTCCAATTACATTTTGGTTGATGAATTTATGTCCTTGAAAAGTGGTGACAATACCGATAAATCAATCGAAGTAGAATATGCAAAAGTAGAAAACCCAAAGAGTAGCGGTGTTGTAATCGTTCCGAAAAACCTTGATGTTTCTCTCGAAGCAAATGCTAAAAAAGTTGAATTTAAAGGATTAGGTTTAAATCATCTTAAAGGATTAGCTTCTGTAACCAAAGGTCAGGTTTATCTTAAAAATACCTCTTTCGACATTATCGGAAGCAGAATGAATATCGATGCGCGTTATCAGGATGAATCTCCGCTGACTGCCAATTATGATGTTGCCCTTAAAGTTCAGGATTTTGATGTTCAGAGAGCATACAAAGAAATCGATATGGTTCGGGAAATGGCTACGGCAGCAAAAGACGTAAAAGGAATTGTATCGCTGGACTATAAATTAAAAGGCGATTTTGATAAAAATATGAGTCCAATTTACCCGTCATTAGAAGGTGGCGGAATTGTAAATCTCCGTGATGTTGAAGTTAAAAACCTAAAAATGCTTTCAGCTGTTGGCGATAATATTGGTTCCAAAGGTTTTGATAATCCTGATATGAAGGGGGTAAATATTGAAACTCATATTAAAAATAATTTGATTCATGTTGATAAATTCACGTTCAAGGTTTCTGTTTTAAGACCTTCAATCAGCGGAACCACAAGTTTCAACGGATTATTGGATCTACAGATCAGAGTTGGACTTCCACCTGGTGGATGGATTGGTTTTCCGATTGTTGTAACAGGAACTCATGAAAAACCGAAAATCAAGATTTTTAGCAAAAAAGGTCAGGGAATTATAGCGGCTTTGTATAATAAAAAATCAAACAAGCTGATTCGCGCAGAAAAACGTGCAGAGAAAAAAACGAAACGTCAGCACCGTAAAGATCAGGAAGCTCAAGAGCAAAAAGCTAAAAATGCAGAAAAACAGATCACTAAAAATCTAAAGAAAAAATAAAAAAAGACTGTCTGAAAATGACAGTCTTTTTTTGTAAAGTTCACAATTCAAAGAGTATAACGTTGTTTTTGTCATTCCGGAGGAATCTATATATCGTAATTAAAATAATAGTCTAGATTCCTCCGGAATGACAAAATTGATGGAAAATTTAAGCTTAAAACAAAATTTAAAAATCCAAAAACTGATCAGAAAGTCTTTTCCATTGAATTTTTGAAACACCAAACATTCCGCCAACGGCGATTGAGAAGTTTCTTATTTTATCTAAAAAATTGGCGTTCCAATTTGGACTTTCATTTCTTCCATAAACAGCTGCTTTGATAGAATTTTCACTTCTTGAGATCATGAAACTTGAAGTTGCTTCATCGGAATAAAAATGAGCAATATGACTATTTTTTTTACTTCCGGGAATTGTCGAAGGTCTGCAAATAATCAATAAATTTTCAAGTTCATTTTTATTGATATAATTTTCGCTTATTTCAATAATCTCAACCCAATCGTAACCTTTTGCTTCAAAACCTCCCGGGCCTGGAATGTCAATCCTGATAAAATCTCCAACTTTTGGAAGCCTATCAACGTAATTTCCTAGAGAATCGTAAAGTCTGAAATCGGCAAAACCTTCTCCACAATAGTTTTTCCATTGATTAACAGACAAAAATCTTTCTTTTAAAATAGCATATTGTGCAATTGTTTTTTCCGGATTATCATATTGTTTTATGCTTTCAGTATCATGAGAACCACCTTTTTTCTGCAACGGAATTCCGGGAATCTGTTTAGGTTTCATAATTAATATTTAATGATTAAAAACTGTTAGAAAATCGGTCAAGGATTATTTAACCTAAAAAAACAAAACCATCTTTCACAAATGTCCTTCGACAAAAGTTATTCAATGGCTTTGTTTGTATTTATTGATGAATTTAAAAGTTAAAAATAACTTTCAAAATCACTACTTTACTTAAAAATATTAAGCAGGATTATTTCTCTCTTTTTCAAACTCCCAAACTCTGTGATTGGCGACAGCTTTAATAAAATCAGCATCGGAATCTTTATTATCAGCAGTAATAATTGCTGGATCATCATGCTTTTTATCATTCACATGACTGGCTTTAAAGATGTCATCCGTTTCATTTCCGAAATAGATCGCTTTACAATGTTTGTAGGCTTCATTTACAAATAAAAGTGTTCCGGGCTTGTTATCTTCATTCATTAAATTGTCTGAAGACTGTTTTCCGCTACACAAATAAAGTGCATCAAAACAAACACTTGCCGTACTTGTCAGAGAATGTTTAGGTTCAAAAACAGTTCCGTCATCCGCTTTTACAGGCGCTAAACTTCCGGCAATAACCTGTACCACAGCACCTTTCGCTTCTAATTTAGACTGCAAAGATTTTACATCGGCAGCTTTTACTCCGTTTTCCATGATAAAACCAATAATTCTGCTTTCAATTTTATCTTTAACAGTATTGGCCATGCTTAATGCTTCTGAACTTTTTGTTGAAGGTTCTTTTTCAGGACTTTGTAATGTTGCAGGATCAGCATCTGCGGGAATACTTCCGTTTGGTTGCTTTAATTCAACTACTTTTACGCCTACTTTTTTAGCGACTGTTGCTGCCAAATCTTTATTAATGAAAGCCAACTGACCTACTACTCTTTCTCGAATTGCAGGAATGGTCACTTTTGAAAGTTCAAAAATAAGAGCATTCTGTAAATGCTGTTTTTCCGGAGTTGACTGACTGTTAAAAAACAATTTAGCCTGAGAATAATGGTCTACAAAACTTTCGCTTCTTGCGCGGATTTTTTTACCGTCAATTCTTTCGTTATGAGAAGAAAAACCACCGTCTTTCATCATCGCCTGAAAAGGACATCCTCCACCAATAGAATTGGGTTCGTAGCTTACTTTTCCTTTTACGATCTGCTGGCGCATGTGCCCGTCACGTTGGTTATTATGAACTTCATTTAAAGAACGGTTGATCGGGATCTCATGGAAATTTGGAGATCCTAAACGGGATAATTGAGTATCTGTATAAGAAAATAATCTTCCCTGCAACAACGGATCATTCGTAAAATCTATTCCGGGAACCAAATGTCCGGGGTGAAATGCAATCTGCTCTGTTTCAGCGAAAAAGTTGTCAGGATTTCTGTTCAATGTTAAAGTTCCGACCATTTGAACAGCAACTTCTTCTTCCGGAATTAATTTGGTAGGATCGAGCAAATCGAAATCAAATTTATGTTCATCTTCTTCAGGAATGATCTGCACTCCGAAATCCCATTCCGGAAAAGCCCCGTTCTCAATGGCTTCCCAAAGATCTCTTCTGTGAAAATCTGAATCTTTACCTGAAATTTTAGTCGCTTCATCCCAAGCTACAGAATGGACTCCCAATTTTGGTTTAAAATGGAATTTTACAAAATTAACAACTCCTTCGTCATTAATGAATTTAAAAGTGTGAACTCCAAACCCTTCCATCATTCTAAAGCTTCTCGGAATCGCTCTGTCGCTCATCGCCCACATAATCATGTGCATACTTTCGGGCATTAATGAAATAAAATCCCAAAAAGTATCGTGCGCGGAAGCAGCTTGTGGAATCGCATTATCCGGCTCAGGTTTTACGGCATGTACCAAATCAGGAAATTTCATTGCATCCTGAATGAAAAACACAGGAATATTATTTCCTACTAAATCATAATTGCCTTCTTCCGTGTAAAATTTAATGGCAAAACCTCTTACATCACGAGCCAGATCGGTGCTTCCTGCACTTCCTGCAACCGTAGAAAAACGTACAAAAACAGGTGTTTCTTTTCCTTCTTCAGATAAAAATTTTGCTTTGGTGAATTCTTTCAGGCTTTTATTTAACTTAAAAGTTCCATGAGCTCCCGATCCACGGGCATGAACGATTCTTTCCGGAATTCTCTCATGATCAAAATGAGTGATTTTCTCGCGAAGAATAAAATCTTCCAATAAACTCGGTCCGCGTTCTTCCGCTTTTAAAGAATCCTGATTGTTGTTGATTTTTAAGCCCTGATTGGTCGTCAGTTTCTGATCAGCATTGTCTGTGGTGTGATTTTGAAGCTGATCTACCTTTTCATTAGGCGGCGTTTTTGGGTCTTTCATAGTATATATTTTAGTAGTTAAGTGTGTATAATTGGTGTGTGATTTTTAATATTAAAAAAAGATCATAATCATTTGAAATAGTTGTCAAATATTAATTTCATAACGAATTGAGTATTTACACGAATTTATTAATCAAACATTTTAAATAATGATGTATAATCTACTCAAAGCTACACTTTTAATCATTCATTATTTGATAATATGGTACGTTAATTTCTTATTTTTCTAAACTCGTTTGAAATAAAATCTATGATTTATTTGTCATAAAGAAATCTGATAAAAACGATTCCTTTAAAATCAGCAAAAAAAGGCTGACAAACTCACCAAACGAAATGATTGTGATGATGAAATCTCATTAATTCGGTAATATTCAAAAACAAAAAACCTCGTTGGTACTGTTACTAACAAGGTTTCTCTATCTAAATTCTCCTCATAAAGAGGAATTTTTTCTATTTTTTAATCGCTTTACTGTTTAAAGTAACATCAGCGACTTTTGATAATAATTTATCGCAAATTTTCTCTTCATTTAACGTTGCCAGAAGGTTTTTCAAGCAAGTTTTTTCTTTAAGAACCTTTGCATAAGCTGCGAGTGTCCCATAAGTTGCGATCTCGTAATGTTCTACTTTTTGTGCCGCAGCGATGATTCCTGCATCTCTTACAGCTCCGGGCTCGGTTTCTTCCATGATGCCTTTGCCTTCGTCTATAGCCCTTGCATTGCATCGCATTTTTTAGCCTGAGCTTTTTTACCCAATGAAGCAAAACATTCTTCCAGTCTTTTTACGTGTATATGAGTTTCGGCAAGATGCAGCTCAATCGCTGATTGTAACTTTTTATCAGTTGCATTTTTATGCATTTTTGGAAGAGCTTTCGTAAGCGCTTTTTCTGCCCAATAAATATCTTTTAAAGAATCTTCAAATAAGTCTTTTAATTCTTTAGCTGCATTTTTCTTAGCAGGAATTTTCGCTTGAGTTTTTGAAGGTGCCGTTTTTTTAACCGTCGCTTTCTTAACTGGTGTTTTAGTTTTCATAATTGATATAATTTAGTGATTAATTGTAGAATTTGTGTTGTAGCTCTAACAATTATGAGACCAAAGGTGAAAAAAATTACGATTGAATTAACATCTTATTAATTTATCATCAATTTTTTAAATGTAATAAAATCATTTTCAGAATTGTCTTATTACTAAGCTAAAATTAATAACAATAAAACAAAATGAGAAAAATATTTTTTCTAATCTTACTGACTTCATTTTTCACTACCACTCTTTCGGGACAGGAATTTAATAATCTATTTTCTACACTTTCTAGAAATAATTTATTTAACGGTAGCGTTATCATTTCCAAATCAGGAGAAACCGTTTTTTCCAATTCGTATGGGTTTTCAAATATTGAAAAGAAAGAGAAAATTAATAGTGAATCTCAGTTTACTATTGCTTCTATAACAAAAACATTTACCGCAACAGCAATCCTTCAACTTAAACAGAAAAGAAAACTCGATATTGATGATTCGGTTCAGAAATATCTTCCGGATTTTCCTTATCCAAATATCACCGTTAAACAATTGTTGAATAACACTTCAGGACTGGCTCAATACTATAATTTGTTTGACACTGTCATAAAAGAACAACCGGAAAAATTAATTTCTAATCAGGATATTATCCCAACCTTTATTCGCTTCAAAACACCTCTTTCATTTGTTCCGGGAAGCAAATGGGAATACAACAACGTTAATTTTTGTCTTGCTGCCCTGATCATTGAGAAAATATCCGGAATGAGTTATGCCAATTATTTGGAGAAAAATATTTTCAACCCTACGAAAATGAAAGATTCATTTGTTCCGCTTAACAGGAAGATCAAGAAAGAAAATCAGGTAGAATTATATACGTATCCTAATTTCTATTCTACTCAACTTGTGAATATCACTACCGTAAAAAACCCTTTTCTAATCGATGAAAAAAGTAACTTTTACGGAAACGGAGGCATCGTAAGCACTGCTTTAGATTTACAAAAATACCAAAAGGCATTGTTTTCCTATCAGATTTTAGGCAAGAAAGAATTAGACGAAGCTTTTACAGCAACCATCTTGAATGATGGAAAAAAAGTAAGTTATCAAATAGACGGAAAAGAAGTAAGCTACGGTTTAGGCTGGGCAATGTACACCGATGAAAGTAACGGGAAAATTGTTTTTCATGATGGCTTTATTACCGGACTTACCAGTATCTTATTACACAACATCACTAAAAATGAAACCGTAATATTGTTATCCAGCATCGGAAACAGTCCTATTTTTCCTATATCTAATGCTGTTTTACAATTAATTGATAACAAACCTTATAAAATTCCTGTACAAAATCTATCAAGAACCTATGGAAGTTTACTGGAAAGCGGAAATAAAGAAAAAGCAGATCAGCTGATTCAAGAATATCTAAAAAATCCAAGCAGTTATGAAGCAAGCGAGATAGATTTTAACCGATTAGGCTATCAATTTCTAAGGCTTCAAAAAAATAATCTTTCTTTGCAAACCTTCTATTCGGCGACATTGATTTTCCCAAAAAGTGCCAATATATTTGATAGTTATGGAGAAGCATTGCTTCAATCCGATAAAAAAGAAGAAGCTCTGAAAATGTATCAAAAATCGGTTGAATTAAATCCTGAAAACGCCAATGCCAAAGAGATGATCAAGAAGATTGACGGACTTTTGATTAAAAAATAAGATATTTTAAAAATTTGTTCTTTATCAGTCAGTTTTCTTCACAACTTATATCCTATTTTTGCAAAAAAACTAATGGACAAATTGAATTTTCTGGAAGTTATTGCAGCGATTTCCGTTTTTATATCGCTGCTTCTTGCCGTATTTTTATTAACGGTAAAAACAGAAAGGAAACTAGAAAACAGATTATTTGCAGCGTTCCTTATCATTAATGCAATTGATATGAGCGGAATTTTTATGCATTATTTTACTGATAGTTACAACCTGAAAACTTTCAAAATGTCTGCCTATTTATTAGTAATGCCTCTTTTCTATTTGTACGTTAATGCTGTCTGTTATTCAGATTTTAGATTAAAAAGAAAGCACTTACTGCATCTTATCCCTTTCATTGTTGTCAATTTACTTTTAGTTCCAAGGCTTTATCTAGCAGAAGGTTCTCCAAAAGAATATTTTTTCAAACATATGTGGGACTCTCCTGAAATGTTTTTTTATCAAGCTATTGCAGAACTGCAGTATTTCTTTTATATCGTTGGCGTATTCATGATCCTCAAAAAATACAAGAAAATTTATCTTGAGAATTACACGAATCCCAACACTTTGCTATACAAATGGCTGTTTCAGCTTACAATGATTTTACTATTCATCCATGTATTTATTATTTTTAAAAATACAATACGATATACAGCATACAACGACCTGTTTATCTGGATACATATTGTGGCGGGAACTTCCTTTTTATTGGCTGCCTGCTGGTTTATATTGAAGGCATTAAATTATCCTGAGCTTTTTCGAAGAATTGATTCTACCTTACAACCGACAGAAGATTTTACTGAAACTCTCGAAACTGAAAATAAAATCGACGA
This sequence comes from Chryseobacterium sp. GW823-FHT05E08, assembly GCF_058795655.1. Taxonomy (NCBI): domain Bacteria; kingdom Pseudomonadati; phylum Bacteroidota; class Flavobacteriia; order Flavobacteriales; family Weeksellaceae; genus Chryseobacterium; species Chryseobacterium sp. GW823-FHT05E08. The sequence goes on from NZ_JBXAHY010000001.1 coordinate 979,630, forward strand.
AACAAAAAGTTTTCAGATTGAACAACTTAAAAATTTCATGACTGAAAAGGAGCCTTTTTTAGAACCTTCATTAACGATTCAGGAATTGGCAGATCAGGTGAAAATTCCGGTTCGTGATTTGTCTGTTTTAATTAACCATCACATCAATCAGCATTTTTTCGATTTCGTGAATGAATATCGCGTGAAAAAAGCAATGACCATTCTAAAAGACCCTTCAAAAAAAGAATATACCGTGTTGGAAATTTTATATGAAGTGGGTTTTAATTCAAAATCTTCGTTTCATACCTCATTCAAAAAATACACGAACCAAACGCCTACAGCTTTCAGAAATAACTGATATTTAACTAATTGTAAATACTCAAACTTCGGTTTGTAGAAAGTCGGACTCATTTCAACTGGAAAAATGAGTCCGACTTTTTTTATATGGACTTATCTCAAAACTTTCTACAGCATATTTGTATCAGAAAATTCAAAGTCAAATTAATATTTAGAAACTATGAAAAAAATAAGCCTTTTTATCCTAACTCTATTATCTGTATTTTGTTTAGCACAATTACAACCGATAAAAATTGATACTCTTTTAACCACCGAAATTGGCGGAATAAAACAAGTCATAGAAATTAAAACTGATGATGCCAACAAGCCCATCCTTTTATTTTTATCGGGCGGTCCGGGAAGCTCGATGATGAAAAATGCAGACTCTTATACCAATATTTTAAAAAATAAATTTACCATAGTTCAATGGGATCAAAGAGATGCAGGAAAAACTTTAGCCTTAAATCCTTCGCATGTTCAACCGTCAGTTGAGTTAATGGGAAAAGACACTTATGAAGTTATTGATTTTCTATTAAAGAGGTTAAATCAGAAAAAACTGTACTTATTAGGCAGCTCTTGGGGAAACGCTTTGGGTTTTTACATTGTTAGAAATCATCCGGAATTATTACATGCTTATTTTGCTGTAAATCCTGTAATCAGCCAATTAGCGAGTGAAAAAGAACTACTCAAAACATTGGAAATTCATTTTAAAGATAACCCTGTTGCCATGAAAGAATTGGAAAAAGTACATTTTCCTTTTACCAATGATGAAGAGATGTTTTATTTAAGAAAATGGCTTTTTTACAAAGACGGTAAAGAATATGTAACGACTGATGATTTCAAAAAAGGTTTTCTTCAATGGTCAAAAACATGGTCACCCGCATGGAACGAAGTGATGAAAATCGACCTTCCAAAAACTTTAAAGAAAGTCGACTGCCCAATTTATTTTTTCGTTGGTAAAAACGACATTCAAACGTTAACATCCATTACAAAAGGATATTATGAGCAATTGAAAGCACCAAAGAAAGATTTATTTTTATTTGAAAATTCAGGGCATCAAATTCATAAAGATGAAGCAGAAAAATTTCAAAATACAATCATTCAAACATTAGATTAATACAATTCCCATTAAACTATAAATTATGACAATGAAATATTTAACCCTTATTTTATTTCTTGCCCTACTTGGTTGTAAAAATGTTCAGCCAGTCAATAAACAAAATGTTGAAAATGCGATTACAAAAAATGCCAATCAGTTATTAAAAGATAAAAGATTTCATTCTGTTTCTATTGCAGTGTTTAAAGATGGAAAATCTACAATAAAACATTTTGGAGAATTAACTATTGGAAAAGGTAACAAACCAAACGATTCTACACTTTATGAATTAGCATCTGTAACTAAAACGTTTACAGGTTATATAGCCGCTAAAGCCGTACTTGATAAAAAAATAAATTTAGATGATGATATTAGAATTTATCTTGACGAACCTTATCCAAATTTAGAATTTAAAGGTGAACCTATAAGAATCAAACATCTTATCACCCATACAAGTGGATTTCCTAATATGCCTCTAAAAAGCGAAAATAAAAAGGCTTTTTTCGAAGGATTAAAACTCATCAAAATTGAAACGAAACCTGGAGAACTCTATTCCTATTCAAACACAGCTCCAGAGTTGACAGCATATATTCTTGAAAAAGTATACCAAAAATCTTTTGAGGAATTGGTCATTGAATTTATTTTGAAACCAAATAAAATGAAACAAACTAAATTTACACTCAATGAAAATGATAGAAAAAGATTGGTAAAAGGTTATAACGATAAAAACGAGTTAATGCCCAACTTCAACAGAACTTTATGGGGTGGGATTTCAGGATTGCACTCTACAACTACAGATTTAGTAAAATATATGAAATTGCAACTTGACCAATCAAATCCTATTGTAAACGAATCTCATAAAAAATTATATAAAGAAGGTTCTGATTTTTGGGAAGGCTATCATTGGTACATTATAAAAAACGATAATAAATTAGTGTATAGGCATCACGGAGGTATATATGGGATGCAAAACTGGTTTGTGATTTATCCCAAACAAAATATAGGAATATCCATATTGACAAACACCAGCTTTAATGAAACAGGAAAAATTTTAGAAAAAGTAGTTGATAACTTGTATGACGACATAAAAATAAACTAAAATAGACAGTAGTTTTTAATTTTACAATCATCCTTTGCCATAGAGAATTTAGTGACACATAATAACGGATTACTCCTTAATCTGAATCTATTTATTATTACCAACTTAAAGTGGTGAAAATACCGCAAAAGATATGCAGGATACACTAGATGAAATATTTGAAAAAATAGAAAAAAACAGCTGATTATCTGTATAAATTATTAATTAATTCCAATCCAAAAAATATCCTGCAATACTATGATTCACCTCATAATATTACAGGATATTTCTTTGTTACCTGTTTAAAAAATCAACATTACAGAATTCAACATAGAAATATTTTCATTAAAACAAGATAATTAATTGATAACGGGCTAATTTTTGATAAATAACTAAAAAAACTATATGAAATACAACGAAGCAGTACAACACAAAAAAGAATCTTTAAAAAATGCAGACGAGTCTGTATTAAAAGACTACCACATCATAATCACTCCCGCAAAAACAGATGAAAGCCAAAAGCACATTGAAGCTTTTACAAAAAATCCTGAAAAATTTGATGATGAAAGCTGTAAAAAATTCTGCTCCAACGATGATTATGAAGTCGTAAGTTTCAGAAAAGAGGAAGAAAAAGAAAATTAAGACATCACATTTTAATTATTCTAAAACTAAATGATTTTCTTGTTTATTATCTAATTTTTAGGAATATAAAACATAATTAAATTATTCTTCAAATAATCATTAATGAAAATTTTTCTAAAAATTAGATTTAAATTTTCAAACATGTGGTATGTAAGCATAAATGGTTAAAAAAATAAATGTTTTTCGGATTTTTGTGAGTATTTTTGATGCAAGAGTAAACATAATTAATTATTGATTTTTCATTCCTATGATCTTAATTGTTGATGATAACCAAAACAATCTTTATTCACTAAAAAAATTATTAGAATCTAAAGATTTTCAGGTTGATATAGCCAGTTCCGGTGAAGAAGCATTGGGAAAAGCATTAAAAAATGATTACGCTTTGATTATCCTGGACGTGCAAATGCCCGACATGGATGGTTTCGAAGTTGCGGAAACATTAGCTGATTACAGCAAAACCAAAGAAATTCCTATCATATTCTTATCTGCCGTAAATACTGAAAAAAAATTCATTACCCGTGGATACGCTTCAGGCGGAAAAGATTATGTAACAAAACCCATAGATCCCGAAATTCTTTTATTGAAAGTAAAAACTTTCTACAATCTTCAGGAGCAGAATCTTGCGATGAAAAAAACACAGCAAGGCCTGGAATTGGAAGTAAAAGGAAGAAGAGAATCTCAGGTCATTATGAAATCTCAGATCGATCATTTTCACCTGATGTTGGAATCTTTGCCACAAATCGCTTTTACATTAAATGAAGACGGAATTGTAGATTTTGTCAACAGAAAATGGCATGAATATTCCGATTCTGAACACGAATTTCCTGAAACTCATTTCGACGATCACAATATCAAAGAAGAATTTGAGCGTTGCAAAAAGAAAGGCAAAGCTCTTGAATTGGAAGTGAGAATAAAAAATATTGAATCTGGAAACTATCGTTATCATTTACTGAGAGTTACACCCGTTTATGAAGAAAATACTATAAAGAATTGGGTCGGAACATTTACTGATATTGATGATCAGAAAAAAGTAGAAAAAGAAAAAGACGAATTCCTAAGTATCGCCAGTCATGAGCTAAAAACGCCTCTGACAAGCATTAAAGCCTATGTTCAACTCTTAGATCGTAAGTTAAAATTAGATAAAGAAGGTGCAGAAGCTGGATTCATGGTTAAAGTTCAGGATCAAATAGAAAAGCTTAACACATTAATTACCGACTTGTTAGATGTTTCAAAAATTGAAAATGGAAAACTGAAAATCAACAGAAAACCTACCAATATTGGAAACGTCATCCAAAATGCAATTGACACGATATTGCAGACACACGAAGACCGTCAGGTAAAAATCGACTGGCACGGAATGAAGCCCGATATTTTAATTCCTTTGGATGAAATCCGAATCGAACAGGTTTTGATCAATTTCCTTACCAATGCCATCAAATATTCTCCACAAAATAATCAGGTGATTGTTACGACTTTCGTTGATGAAGAAGAACAAGAAGTTAAAGTAAATATCACCGATTTCGGGATCGGAATTCCGGATTTTAAACAAGATGCCGTATTTCATAAATTTTATCGTGTAGAAGAATCTTCGCTACAGTTTCAGGGAATGGGAATCGGCCTGTTCATCTGTTCCGAGATCATCAAACAACACCACGGAAACATCGGAGTATCAAGTAAAGTGGACGAAGGCTCTACATTTTATTTCACATTACCTTTAAATTAATTTTCATGCCGAAAAAAATCATAAGAAATCTTCAGTTTGGAGTTGGTTTATCTTTATTGATCTTAATTGCAAGTTCAATTGCCTCTTACATCAGCATTCAAAGGCAGATGGAACACAGAGAAAGCTTATCCCAAAGCCGTCGTTCGATTACGGCTGTAAAAGACGTTCTAGTTGCTCTTCTTGATGCAGAAACGGGAAACAGAGGATATCAGTTAACGGGAAAAGAAAATTTCTTAGAACCCTACAAACGTAGTTTAGCAGATTATCCAAAAGCTTTCGAACGTGCAAAAGCATTAGATATTAAAGATAAAAATCAGCTTGAACGTTTGAAAATTTTACAGCAAAACGTCAACAGCAACATCAACAATCTAAAGCATTTTGTAGAAAACAGACGAAAAGGCATCGTAATGACCCAGCAGCAGGTTTTGATGAGCAAAACTTATATGGATAAGTGTCGCCAGATCGTTAAAGATTTTGTGCAATATGAAGAAAATCAGCTTGCTATAAAAAATAAAGATCTTAACCGTTCTTCAGATACAACGGTATTATTTATCCTGTTTTCTGCAATAGCAGCCGTTGTTGTTACTACATTTTTCTACATAAAATTACGTGCAGACCTTATCCGCAGAGACAAGCTTGAAAAGCAGTTGAAAGCTAAAGATCTGGAAATCAGCAGACGTGTAAGTGCCATTCAGCAAGTAGCCAATAGAGTTGCCAATGGTGATTACAGCCAAAAAGCTTCTGATACTTCCCAAGATGACCTTGGAGATCTGGTTGGATCTCTTAATAATATGACGGATTCTCTTAAAAAATCTTTCGATGAGATCAATAAAAGTGATTGGCGCCAGAAAGGTCTTGCTATTTTAAATGAATCTTTAGTAGGAAATAAATCTGTAAACGAAGTTTCAAAAAAATCTTTACATCAATTAATTGAATACGGAAATTGTATCAATGGTTCGTTATATCTTTTTGATGAAGGTGTATTAAAATTAAATACAGCTTTCGGACTGGAAGACAATATGAAAAAGACCTTTGAATTGGGAGAAGGAATGGTTGGTCAAGCCTTTGTTAATGAAAAAACACAGGTTTATAACAATCTTCACGAAGAAGATTTTACGGTAACTTTTGCCAGCAGTAAAATTACAATCTACGGAATAATATTGTTGCCGATTTTGGCAGACGGACACACAATCGGAGTTTTAGAATTAGGCTCAACATCTAATTTTGAAGACGAACGCGTAGATTATTTCACAGAATGCAGCCGAAACATCGGAATTGCTCTAAGTGCCGCAAAAAGCCGTGAAAAAGAACAACAATTATTAGAAGAAACTCAAGCTCAATCGGAAGAATTACAGGTTCAACATTCTGAATTGGAGAATCTTAACACAGAATTAGAAGCTCAGACTCAAAAATTACAAGCTTCGGAGGAAGAATTGAAAGTTCAGCAGGAAGAACTAATGCAGGCCAATGCCGAATTGGAAGAACGTTCAAGATTATTGGAAGATAAAAATCACCTGATCGCCGAGCGTAACAATGAAATTCAGAAAAAAGTAGAAGAACTCGCTTTAAGCACAAAATATAAATCTGAATTTTTGGCGAATATGTCGCATGAGCTTCGAACACCATTGAATTCAATCCTGCTTCTCTCTCGTTTAATGGCTGAAAATCCTGATGAAAATTTAAATGAAGATCAAGTAGAATCGGCGAAAGTAATCCAAAGCTCAGGAAGCAGTTTATTAACCTTGATTGATGAAATTTTAGATCTTGCTAAAATCGAATCCGGTAAAATGACGTTGGAATATGAAGAAGTAATCATCGATGATATTCTAAAAGATTTAAAAAGTTTATTCAAACCAATTCTTCGTGAAAAAGGAATTGAATTTAACATCGAAATAGAAAATGATGTAGAAAAAGCTATTGAAACCGACCGTTTGCGTGTAGATCAGGTCATGAGAAATTTACTTTCAAATGCTACAAAATTTACGACGGAGGGAAGTATCAATTTAAATATCAAAAAAGATCCGAAGAACAACGATTTCATCATTTTCAGTGTAAAAGATACCGGAATCGGAATTGCAGAAGACAAGCAGAAAATCATTTTTGAAGCCTTTCAACAGGCGGATGGATCCACAAGAAGAAAATTTGGAGGAACAGGTTTAGGTCTTTCAATTAGTCGAGAAATCGCGAGATTATTAGGTGGTGAATTAATGCTTACGAGCAAAGTAAATGAAGGAAGCGAGTTTAGTTTAATCATTCCAATTAAGGCTATTTCAGAACCTATTCACCCTGAAACAGATCAACATTTAATGGAAACCATTCGTGAAGATGTTGAAGAAATTCAAAATATCCTCGAGGATGGTGAAGTTCAATATACACTTCCTGTCAATACCTTGGAAATTCCAGAAAACGTAGCTGATGACCGCGAAACCATTACTGAGGGCGACAAAGTTATTTTAATCGTTGAAGATGATATAAATTTTGCTAAAGCATTATTGAAATATGCCCGTTTGCAGGATTATAAAGGTGTCGTTTCCGTAAGAGGTGATCATGCCTTATCCACTGCTATTCAGTATCATCCGGCGGCAATTTTGCTTGACGTTCAGTTGCCTGTAAAAGACGGATGGCAGGTTATGGATGAATTAAAATCAAATCCTCAAACCAAGCATATTCCGGTTCACATGATGTCTGTTTTACATGTGAAAAAGGAAAGCTTAATGAAAGGAGCTATTGATTTCATTAATAAACCTGTGGCTTTGGATCAGATGACCGAAGTTTTCAGGAAGATTGAAGAAGCCCTAAAAAAATCCCCGCAAAAGGTTCTAATTGTTGAAGAAAATGCAAAGCATGCAAGCGCACTCTCCTACTATTTAAGTAACTTTAACATCTCATTATCAGTAGAAAACAACGTTGAAGATTGTGTTAAAGCTTTAACGGATGGTAATTCAGACTGTGTTATTTTAGATATCGGAGCAGCGAAAGGAAATCAATATCAAATCATAGAATCAATCAAAAGCTATGAAGGGTTGGAAAATCTTCCGATCATTATTTTTACCGGACATAATTTAACCCAATCAGAAGAGCTGAAAATCAAGCAGTACGCTGATTCTATCGTTGTAAAAACGGCACATTCTTACCAAAGAATTCTAGATGAAGTCGGTTTGTTTTTGCATTTGGTTGAGGAAAAAAGCAATTCAGAAACCATTAAAAATAAAGTCTTAGGCTCATTAACGGAAGTTCTGAAAGGCAAAAAAATCCTGATTACCGATGATGACGTTCGAAATATCTTTTCTCTAACAAAATCGTTGGAAAAATATAAAGTAGACGTAGTTTTAGCGATGGATGGCAAGCAGGCTTTAGAAAAAATGAAGGAAAATCCTGATATCGACGTTGTTTTGATGGATATGATGATGCCGGAAATGGATGGATATGAAACGATTAAAGAAATAAGAAAAATACCGTCACATATGCGTCTTCCGATTATTGCGATCACTGCAAAATCGATGATCGGTGACCGTGAAAAATGTATCGCTGCAGGTGCTTCAGATTATATCTCGAAACCTGTGGATATTGACCAATTATTATCGCTACTACGTGTTTGGTTATATGAAAGTTAAACAGAATAAATTCTGATGAATAAGAAAATTTTAATTGTGGACGATGATCCACGTAATATATTTGCACTGAAACTGACCTTAAAGTCAAGAGGTTATCAGATTGAAAGCTCTACAATGGCACAGGAAGCTATTCAGATCTTACAAAAAGATGACGGAATCAATGTGGTATTGATGGATATGATGATGCCCGAAATGGACGGATACGAAGCCATTAAAATCATTCGTAATACTCCATCAATCAGCAAAATAGATATTATTTCCGTGACTGCGCAGGCGATGCCGGAAGACCGCCAGAAATGTCTGGATGCCGGCGCTCAGGATTATGTATCAAAACCGATTGATGTTGATCAACTGATAACTGCCATTGAAAAATTATCGTAAATGCTGGAACCAAGTATCGTAAAAGACGAAGAAGTAGAACATTTAATTAAAGATGTTTACGGCATGTACGGATACGATTTTTCCGAATATAGCAGAGCGTCTTTCAAGCGCAGAGTAAATCGCATCTGTCTTATTGAAAGATTTACAAGTTTTGCAGAATTGAGATATACTCTCATGAATGATCCGGAATATCTAAAGCGTTTTGTAGAAGAAATTACAGTGAATGTAACAGAAATGTTCCGTGATCCTGTATTTTTTAAAACATTAAGGGAAAAAATACTTCCCCAGTTAGGAACTTATCCGCTGATCAGAATCTGGGTTGCAGGTTGTTCCACGGGTGAAGAAGCGTATTCGATGGCTATTTTACTTAAAGAAGCGAATCTTTATCATAAATCATTGATCTACGGAACAGATCTTAATCCGTCAGTCTTAGAAACAGCCAGATCAGGCGTTTTCCCGTTACAACAAATGAAATTATATTCTGAAAATTACATGTTATCAGGCGGTAAAAAAGATTTTTCAGAGTATTACACAGCGAATTATGACAGCGTAAGATTTGATAAAAGTTTACAGGAAAAACTGATTTTATCTACTCATAATTTGGTTTCAGACAGTTCTTTTAACAGCTTTCAGTTGATTATCTGCCGAAATGTGTTGATCTATTTTGACAGAGGGTTACAGGAACGTGTTTTCCGTCTTTTTGATAACAGTTTGGAAAACTTGGGTTATTTGGCTTTAGGATCTAAAGAGACGTTGAGATTTTCTAATTTAGACAAATCTTATCATCAGGTTGAAGATCAAAAAATCTGGAAAAAACTGGATCATAATTAAATACATTGATTATGAAAAGCACAAATACAGAATTAATCGTTATCGGAGGATCTGCAGGCAGTTTGCAGGTCATTCTGGAAATGATAAAAAAATTAAATATTGAATTACAATTCCCAATCGTACTCGTAGTTCACCGCAAGGCGCATTCTACAAGTATACTTCCTGTTTTATTACAGCAGTTTTCATCCATGGAAGTAGTTGAAATTGAGGATAAAACAGAAATTAAAAACAACACATTATACATCGTTCCCGCAGATTATCATTTGTTGTTTGAAAATAAAAAACTCATGTCACTGGACAGTTCAGAAAAGATGAATTATTCGCGACCATCCATTGATGTAACGTTTAAATCTGCTGCGGAAATTTACGGTGAAAATGTGATCGGAATTTTGCTGTCAGGAGCCAATGCAGATGGTGTGGAAGGCTTAGGATACATCAAAAAAAATGGTGGAAAAGTCTGGGTTCAGGATCCTGAAACGGCTGAAGTAAATTATATGCCGAAACATGCGGTTGATGAAGTTGATTATGATTTAATTATCACACCAAATAATTTGGCGAATTATATTAATCAATTATAAAAATTAAAAGAAAAAATTTAGGATTTAAATATAACTAATATGAGTAAAAAGAAAATTTTGATTTTCGATGATGATACCACTATTTTGGAGGTAATTACCATCATCTTTGAGGAGAATGGATATGAAGTCGAAATTTCAGAAACCTCTCATGATATTGTAGAAAAAGTAACAAAATTTCAGCCGGATGTTATTCTGATGGACAATTGGATCCCAAGAATTGGCGGTGTTGAAGCTACAAAACTTTTGAAAAGTCATGAAGAATTCAAGCATATTCCTGTCATTTATGTAACAGCGAACAATGATATCGTGGCTTTGGCTAAGGAAGCTCAGGCTGATGATTATGTTGGAAAACCATTTAATCTGGATGATCTGGAAGGAAAAGTGGCTAAATATTTAAGCTAAAAAATCATCCTCAAAATTCTCCCGATACAATAATAAAGTCCCTACTTATGAAGTGAGGGACTTTATTATTTTTTAGAGTTTTGCTATTTTAAGTTTTTGAGTCTGAACCTTTTAAATATTCTATTTCTTTCTTCAGATCGGTAATATTGTAATTCATATGATTAAGGTTCAAAATAAGAGCCGTTAAAAACATTTTTATTCTTGGATTACTTATAATCTTATCTGAAAATGTAGGAACAATTATTCTCGTTTTTGAAACAATATTTTTAGCTAAAATATATTCGTTAAAGAGGTTTATTTCTAAATTAAAATTCTTTTTAATACTTAAAACCAGATATTCATAAACAAGATACTTATTTTCTGTGTGGTCGATCATCTTGTGAGTTTTTATACCATAGTATAAGTAATATCTATGCCATACTTCCTTTTATTATTTTTTTGTGAAAAGTATTTAATTATTAAATTAAATCTTATTGTAAAAAGTGCATTTCCAGCTACTTCCATCCACCGCCTAAAGCCGCATAAAGATTCACAACAGCCTGAAGTTGCTGTAATTTATCTGTAACCGCACTTTGTCTCGCCGTTAAAAGACTCTGCTCCGAAGTAAGAACATCCGTATAATTGGTTGCACTTGTGTATTTTAATAATTCTTTTGTAAAATGAACTGCCTTTTCGAGATTTGCAATTTGTTCTTTGCGAGAAGATGTTTTTTCATCTACCATTTGGTATTGATACAGCGCATTAGAGACCTCCTGCCCTGCCGTAAGCAACACTTTGCTATAATTATATTCTGCAGCTTCGTAATTCGCTTCTGCTACTTTTAGCTTTTGTTTATTAAGACCATTATTAAAAATTGGCTGCGTTAAACCTCCCACAATATTAGCAAGAAAAGCCCCCGCACTGAAAAAAGATTTCAACTGTGTCGCGTACAATCCAGCTTGTCCTGTAATCGTTAAGGCTGGGTAAAATGAAGTTTTTGCAACATTTACCTGCTCAAAATAAGATTGAAGCTGTAATTCGGCTTCTTTTACATCCGGTCTGTTGGAAAGCAATTCTAAAGGCAAACCAGTTGATAATTCACTGTAAATTTGTTCATTAAAAAGGGAATCTCGTTTTATCGTTCCCGGTGTTCTTCCAAGCAATAAAGACAAGGTATTTTCTGCCTGACGAATGTTGTTTTTTATATCCGGAACAGTAGATTTTACTGCAAAATAATTGGCAGCACTTTGCACTACGGCCGCGCCTGTAACTACATCGCTGTTTTTCAAAACTTTCATTGTTTCGGTATCTTTTGAATACACTTCTAAAGACTGATTAACAATATTCAACTGCTCATCATAAGCCAATAATTGATAATAAGTAATGGCTATATTCGCCACAAGCTGTGTCTGAACCGCCTGTCTGTAGGCATCACTCGCAAGATAACTTGCATACATCGATCGTTTGGTACTTTTCAGTTTGCCCCAAATATCGGCCTGCCATGACGAAAGTGCATACAACTGATACACCTGCGAATTGGTTGCCTGATTATTAGCAGGATGATACGCTCCAGCCGAAGCATTCCCTGAAAGTGACGGTAAAAATGCCTGTTTACTTTGAACAAAATTGGCTTCTGCTGCTTTCAGATTGGCGGTTGCTGTTTTTAGGTCTAAATTATTTTCAATTCCCTCAGAAATAAGCTGTTGTAATAAAGGATCTTTAAAAATTTCTTTCCAGGAAAGGACAGCCATACTTGTTTTGTCCGTTCCCTTAACTGAATCTCCATATAAATTGTCCGGAGCCGACTGTTTATTGACATACGGTTTCGTGACATCACAACTGTAAAGCAGTGCGGAACAAGCTGTAATATATAAAATTGATTTATATTTCTTTTTCAAATGTGTCATGCTTTTCACTGTAAGATTATTTTTTATCATCAACAATCAGTTCGTCGTTTTCGTCATATTTATTAGACTTGATTTTCTCCTGTAATCCTTGGAAAATTACATACAATCCGGGGATTACAAAGATTCCGAGCAAGGTTCCGAATAGCATTCCACCAATCGAACCGATACCAATAGATCTGTTCCCGTTTGCTCCAACTCCCGTCGAAAACATCAAAGGCATCAAACCAAAAATAAAAGCTAAAGATGTCATTAAAATCGGTCGGATTCTGATTTTTGCTCCTTCCAATGCGCTCTCCAACAATCCCATTCCTTCATGTCTTTTTTCAAGGGAAAATTCTACCATCAGAATGGCATTTTTAGCCAAAAGTCCAATCAGCATAATCATACAGATCTGAACGTAAATATTATTATCAATTCCAAATAATTTCGCAAAGACAAATATTCCGCTTAATCCAACCGGTAATGAAAGAATTACAGCTAACGGAAGAATATAACTTTCATACAAAGCACTTAACAAAAGATATACAAAACAAAGACTCAATAAAAATATGATACTCGCCTGAGAACCTGAGCTTTGCTCTTCCTTACTCATTCCGCTGTATTCAAAACTGTAACCCGGCGGTAAAACCTGTGCTGCTACTTCGTTGATGGCTTCCATAGATTGCCCTGTACTGTATCCGTTATTTGGAGAACCGTTGATAGAAATCGCATTATACATGTTAAATCGGGATATAGATGAAGGGCCGAACACTTTTTTCATCGTAACATATTCCGAAATAGGACTCATTGTTCCGCTTGCAGTACGAATTTTAATATTATTCATCTGTTCAACCGTTCCTCTGTAAGGATTATCAGCCTGAAGAATAATCTGATACTGCTGTCCGAATTCTGTAAAATTGCTCACATACGAACTTCCATAGTACACATTCATCAGATTTAAAATCTCTGACGGTTGTATTCCGTTATCTTCACATTTAGCGATATTGATATCTACTTCATATTGTGGGAAATTAGGATTAAATGAAGTTGCAGCATATTGAATTTCAGGTCTTTTGGTAAGAGCATCCAGAAAATTTTGTGATACAGCATAAAAATCGCTGATACTGTGCCCTCCTCTGTCTTCGATCTGAAAAGTAAAACCACCACTCGTCCCAAAACCACTGATTGTGGGCTGTTGCATGAAATTAATAGAAGCACCACGGATATTTTTTGTTTTCTCCGTAAGTTGCTGAATAATATCTTTATCGGTAATTCCGGGACGTTCACTCCATGGAGTTAGTCGTAAAATCAGCATTCCGTAAGAACTTCCGCTTCCTCCCAACTGATTTTGACCTAATGTTGTCATCGTAGCCTTTACCTGAGGAATCGTATGAGCAATACTATCGATCTGTTTATTAATTAGTTGTACTCTCTCTTTTGTAGACGCAGCGGGCAGCGTCACATTCACGAAAACGGTTCCCATATCTTCTGCAGGAACAAAACTGGATGCCACACTTTTTATCGTAAAATAAAAGAGACCTCCAAAAGCAATGACAATCATTGCGGTGAGCCATTTTCTTTTGATTAAAAAACTGACAGCATCTGTGTATTTATGAATTACTTTTTCATAGTTTGAATTAAATCCATTTTTAATTTTCTGGAAAAAACCTTTTTTAGCTCCTTCTTCTTCATGTTTTGGAGCCCGTAAAAACATGGCTGCCAAGGCAGGACTTAACGTTAATGCATTCACCGCCGAAATCATAATAGCAATCGCTAATGTAATCCCAAATTGCTGATAAAATACTCCTGCAGAGCCTCCCAAAAAAGTAACAGGAAGAAATACAGAAGCCATAACAAGGGTGATAGAGACGATGGCAGGTGCAATTTCACCCATCGCATCAATTGCGGCTTTACGTGGAGAAGTATAGCCGTTTTCCAGCTTACTGTGAACTGCTTCTACAACAACTACGGCATCATCCACCACAATACCAATCGCCAATACCAAAGCGAATAACGTCAATAAATTAAGGCTATATCCAAATAAATACAGAAAGAAAAACGTCCCAATAATAGAAACCGGAACCGAAACTCCGTGAATAATCGTAGACCTAACGTCCTGTAAAAAGATTAAAATTACTAAAAACACCAATAAAAAACATTCGACAAGAGTATGAAGCACTTTGGAAATACTTTCATTTAAGAAGTTATTGATATTTACCAACTCCAACATTTTAATGCCAGACGGAAAGTTTTTCGAGGCATCTGCCATTACTTTTTGGGCACCCAAAATTACTTCCTGTGCATTAGAACCAGGTGTCTGGCTTATGGAAATAGCTACTCCAGGTTTACCATTAATAGAAGTCGCACTTGTGTAAGTCTGAGTTCCAAGATCAATTCTGGCAATATCTTTTAGGTATAAATATTGTCCGTTTCCAATGGATTTAACAATCACTTTTTGAAACTGATCCAATGAAACCAAAGTTCCTGAATACGTAAGATCATATTGAAAAGCCTGTCCCATATTATCACCGATCTTGCCGGGAGCCGCATTGAAACTCTGAGCATTTAATGCAGTAGTAACATCTGAAGGAACCAAACCATAAGCTGCCATTTTATCCGGCTGTAACCAAATACGCATCGCATAGGTCATCGCTCCCCCAAAAACATTGGCTCCACCGACTCCTTTTGCTCTTTGTAACTGTGGAACAATATTTATCGCGGCATAGTTTTGTAAAAATTTCTGATCATATTGCGCCCGATCACTGAATAATCCAACAATCAAAACGTTACTGCTCTGTTGTTTTCTTACTGTTACACCAGCCTGCGTCACCGCTTGCGGAAGTTTAGACAATACAGTACTTATTCTGTTCTGAACATCTACTGCAGCCTGATTTGGGTCTACACCTACCGAAAAATAGACACTTATACTTGCAGAACCTGTATTACTTGCCGAGGAAGTCATGTAACTCATTCCCTCCACTCCGTTTATTTGTTGTTCTAATGGATAAACCACACTGTTAATCAACGTCGTTGTATTCGCTCCGGGATAGGAAGCCGAAACCTGAATCGTTGGTGGAGCAATATTCGGATATTGTGCTACAGGTAGACTACTGATCCCTAAAATACCCAATACCATAATGATTACAGAAATTACTGTACTCAATACCGGTCTTCTTATAAATAATTTTAGCATGACCTATGGGTTTTTAGTTTTCATCGCACGATAAATAGCTGCCGAATTAGCAGGCGTTGGTTTTATGACAGTGCTGTCGTTGATATTTAATCCATTAAGAACCAATTTATCTCCAGCTTGAATTCCGTCTTTTATGACCACAAAATTACCGTCATCTGTTGGCGAGGTTGTTACTGCTGTACTCATGACCATATTTCCTTTCGTTAGCTTATATACAAATGATTTATCCTGCATTTGGTAAATAGCTATTTGCGGAACCAGTAACGTGTTATCCATATTTACAGGTATTCTGATCGTTGCACTTGCCCCATTTTGAATAAGACCTAATTTGTTACTGAATATCGCCTTAAAAACGGCTGTTCCTGTACTGCTATCAATACCTCCGCTGGCAGTTTCCAATCTTCCTTTTTCTGGAAAAACGGTTCCGTCTGCCATTACTAATGTTACGAGAGGCATATTTTTTAATTTTTCAGTGGTTGTACTGCCTTTCATTGTTCCAAGAAATTCCAATAACTGTTTTTCATTCAAAGAAAAATAAGCAAATACATTGGTTGTATTGGATAAAGTCGTCAATGGTTCGGTTGCCGTACTGTTTACTAAAGCACCGATTTTAAACGGAATCAAACCAATTGTTCCGCTTTGAGGACTTTTTATATAAGTATACCCTTGATTGGTCATTGCATTAGCAAGAGTCGCTTTCGCCTGTGACAAAGCCGCCTGTTCCGATTGTAAGGCATATTGTGCTGAACTTAATTGGTATTTGCTGACAATTTCCTGTTCTACCAAAGGTCTTGCTTTTTCAACATTCATCCGGGCTGTATTTACGTTGGCTTCGGCGATTTTTATGGCACCTTTGGCGGTAACAATATCCTGTTCGTACTGAGGATTTTTAATTCGAAATAATAATTGTCCTTTAGTTACGGTTGCACCTTCTGCCACATAAATATCCTGAAGATAGCCAGAAACCATAGGCTTTATTTCAACAACATTTTCGCCCTGTATGGATGCAGGATAATCGTTGTAAACTGTAACCTGTCTGGGAGCAAGTGTTAAAACCTGATAACTTTGGATAGAAGTATCCTTTGTCTTTGTTTTCTTTTCGCCACATGATAATAATATCACCGAAATCAAAAGAACAAATTTATTTTTTGTCATAATAGCGTGTTTGTATAAAATAAAATCAAGCAAAAATGCAGAATTGTTTAAAGTAACCTTAGAAACTAACAGTTGAAACTTTCATTTTATCATTATAAAAATAAGGTTTTAATAGATAATTTTCAAGAAAAATAAATAACCTTAACGTATTTTCACATAATTATTAAATGTAAATCAAAAATCATCAATATTCAAAAGGAAAAAGGCTCCATAATGAAGCCTTTTGTTTATTGTATTCTTAAAATTATTAACATTACCTTATTTTACTTCTACGTAAAACTTAGATAGAAAATAACGAACTTTTTCTTGAAATTATTCGACAATCAAACCCTCTTTATAGGTTTTTAAAGCTCTTTCTCTAGCTTGTTTGTGATCCACAATCGGTCTGTTCAACAAAGCATCCTGAGGAAGCCATTTTTTGATATATTTGAGATCTTTATCAAATTTCTTAGTCTGTTCTTCGGGATTGAAGATTCTAAAATAAGGCGCAGCATCACAGCCACAACCTGCCGCCCACTGCCAATTTCCGTTGTTGGCAGAAAGGTCATAATCTAATAATTTTTCGGCAAAATAAGCTTCGCCCCATCTCCAATCGATCAATAAATGTTTAGTAAGAAAACTCGCGACAACCATTCTCACCCGATTGTGCATAAAACCGGTCTGATTCAACTGTCGCATTCCTGCATCTACAATTGAATATCCTGTATTTCCTTCGCACCAGGCTTTGAATTCATCTTCATTATTTCTCCATTGAATATTTTCGTATTTCTTTTTAAAACATTGAGTCACAACATGTGGAAAATGAAATAAGATCTGCATGAAAAATTCTCTCCAAATCAGTTCGCTTAGCCAAACTTCATTATGTTTTTGGGCAAATTTCACACATTTTCTCACTGAAATTGTTCCGAATCTTAAAGCAATTCCCAAATGAGTTGTATGATCTAAAGCCGGAAAATCACGGTTTTTATCATAGGTATCTATAATTTTTGAATCTAAAGACGGCTTTGAAAATTCAAATTCAGTTTTTTCAAATCCGATCTCTTTAAGGCTTAGAATATTTTCGGGAGTTTTTACAGGAAGAAAGTTTTTAAAATCAATCTTAAAATCTTCAATCTCAATTTTATTGATATTTTCTTTCCATTTTTTGGAATATGGTGTGAAAACAGTGTATGGAGTTTGGTCACTTTTAAGAATATCGTTTTCTTCAAAAATAACCTGATCTTTATAAGCTGAAAATTTTACTTCTTTTGTAGCTAGAAAATCAGTTATTTTTTTGTCTCGTTTGATGGCTTGAGGTTCGTAATCACGGTTACAGAAAATGGTATCAATATCAAATTCTTCAGTCAGTTTTTCGAAAATATCAGAAGGTTTTCCATAAAATGTTTTTAAACCACTTCCATGTTCTTTTAATTTCTGATTGATTTCAGTTAAAGCCTGATGAATATAGTCTACCCTTTTGTCCTTCTTGTCACTGAGTTGATCTAAAATCTCACGGTCAAAAATAAAAATCGGAAGTACTTTCACACCCGATTGCAAAGCTTCATATAAGCCATAATTATCTTCCAGTCTCAGATCACGTCTGAACCAGAATATATTAATTTTGTTCATTTTTTTTTGAATTTTTGAAATAAAAACAGGTTCCATAATATCATTTCATAGCCATACACCGTGTCTTCTAACGGAATGGTCAACATTCTTATTCCCATGAAATTTTGGGGATTATAATTCACGATTGGAGATTCTAAACCTGTTCCTGTCAGGATTCCATTTACTGCTAAAAAACCGGGCATTAAAATCAAATAAATGAAAGATGCTTTGCCGATCCACCTTGCTTTCAACACGAAATATAGCACAAACATACTCACAGCCGTTGTAAGAAACGTCATGAATGTATAGATCTTATCGTGAAAATAAATCGCAATGATTAATGCTAAAACGATACTGATAATCACAAATATTTTTTCCGGAATCGGTTTCCAATTGAGGTTGAAAAATTTATTTAAACAGAAATAAGTAAATACACATGAAAATGGAATGCAAATAAAGAATAATATTTCTTCGATCGGTAAGTTTAAAATCCTGATTCCTAAAAGATAATGATCGTTAAACCACCACACGCCTATTTTCGTAAACCACGCGTCCCAAACTATAAAAACCAAAGCCACCAAAAATGAAGCAGAGAAAAAAGCTCCAAAATGCCTGTTGAATTTTATCTTATGATGAAACGAAAAAATAAAACAGATAAATACTGTAAAAAAATTGATTAACAGATAGGTATAGTGATGCATTTTTTACGATTTATTTCTATTAAAATACATTTTAAAATATTTAATCGGAACCCATAAAAATCCAAAACACTCTCCTCTTTCTTTTCCCGTATGCTTATGATGCTGTTTATGAGCGCGTCTGATCGACAATAAATAAGGATTTTTGGTATCTCTTAAAAACCTGATTCTTTGATGAATGAAAATATCATGAACAAAAAAATAGGCCATCCCATATAACGCAATTCCTACGGCGATATAAAAGTAGATGTTGTAATTATTAACTGTTCCATAGTACATCAAAGCGATGGTTGGAAGAGCAAAAATCAGGAAAAAGTAGTCGTTTTTTTCAACATGCCCTTCATTACTGTGATCGTGATGATCTCTGTGAAGCGACCATAAAAAACCGTGCATGATGTATTTATGAATCAGCCACGTCATGCCTTCCATGATGAAAAATGTACTTATGACAATTAGAAAATTCATGATTTTTATTTATTTAATTTTTTATTTTAACCAAAAAAAGATGATAACACTTAAGATTTATTAAGTTAACCCGTAAACTGCAAAATAAGAACACTTAAGTTTTATGAAAATCTTTGATTTTCTTCTTATGTGGACTTTTTTTAACTAAAGTGTTCTAAAGTGTCAAAAAGCTTTTGTCTCTTTTGTGGTTAGATTTTACTATTAAACATTTTGTTTAAAACTTTATTTCGGTAGCTGAAAATATGTTCCAGCTTACTTTTCACAAAAAGTTTGTGGGCTATCTCACCTAAAAATCCCATCGGTAGTTCGTAATCAACGGTATCTTTCATTAAAACACCTTTATCATTAGGAATAAATTCATGAAAATGATTCCATAATTTATACGGCCCTTTTTGCTGATAATCGGTAAAACTTTTCTGAAAATCAACTTGTTTGATCTCTGTTGTCCAGTTCATTTTAATCCCCAACAAAGGTGAAACATGGTAATCGATAATCATTCCTTCATAAATTTCATCGTCATCTGTTTTAGTGAGAACAACAAATTTCATATCTTCTGGAGTGATCTTAGACAGATTATTGGCCGAGGAGAAAAATTTCCATGCGGTTGCTAAATCACAATTCAATTGCTGCTCTTTATAAAGTCTGTGTACCATTGTAATTTTTTATAAAAATGAAGTTTTATACTGTAAATAACTGCTCATCATTAAAGAAATCTTCTTACTGTTTGAGATTCTTATCCTTTGATTAATGATTTTATGAGCCGAAGTTCTTTTGATCTTTTTGAAAAGTGAAATATAATAACGATACGCCAAATACACTCCAAATCTCGATGAATTGGGAAGTTTTTTAATTCCACTCAGGGCTTCATTAAATTCTTTTTCGATGTCTTTTTCAATATCAACTTTAATTTTATTATCGAACAAAGTAATATCTACATCCGGAAAATAACTTCGTCCCAAAATCTGATAATCGTCTTTCATGTCTCTTAAAAAATTCACCTTCTGAAAAGCTGATCCTAATTTCATTGCAAAAGGTTTAAGTCTTTCAAATTCAGCAACATTTCCTTCCACAAATATCTGAAGACACATCAAGCCCACCACTTCTGCAGAACCTAAAATATATTGTTTATAAAGATCTGAATTATAATCTACCTTCTGAAGATCCATCTGCATGCTATCCAAAAACTGACTGATTAATTTCTGATCAATATCAAACCGATGAACTGTGTCCTGAAACGACTGTAAAATAGGATTTAATGAAATTCCATCCTGCAAAGCCTGAGCGGTTTCTTCCCTGAATTTGGCAAGCAGTTTTTCTTTATCATATCCATGAAAACTGTCTACAATTTCATCAGCCAAACGCACATATCCATACACTGCATAAATCGGGTTTCTGATTTTCGGAGACAATGCCAAAATCCCCAAAGAAAAGCTTGTGCTGTACTGTTTGGTGGTTTCTTTACTTACCCGATAAGAAAGTTCATCAAATAATTTTTTCATAATTAATTAGTTTTGGTGGCTTCGATAGCTGCAATTTTTCCTGAAATAATCGACGGCGGAACACCAGGTCCCGGAACCGTAAGCTGTCCGGTGTAAAAAAGATTTTTCACTTTTTTGTTCCTGAGTGACGGTTTCAAAACTGCGGTTTGTGATAAGGTGTTGGCAAGTCCGTAAGCATTGCCTTCATAGGCATTATAATCTTCCTTAAAATCTTTAATACAATAACTTCTTTTATAATCGATCTTTGGCAATAAATTCGAAATTCCTGTATGTTTTTCCAGTCTTACGATCATTTCAAGAAAATATTTTTCTCTTTCCATTTCAGAATCTTCTATTCCGGTGGCGACAGGCATCAGAAGAAATACGTTTTCGCAATATTCTGGTGCTACATTCGGATCTGTTTTTGAAGGACAACAAGCATAAAATAATGGTTTTGAAGGCCATTTTTTATCTTCATAAATTTCTGTGGTGTGAAGGGCAAGGTCATTTTCAAAAAACAGTGTATGGTGTTTCAGATTTGGAATTTTTTCTTTAAAACCTAAATAATAAATCAAACAGGAAGGCGCAAAAGTGAGCTTTTCCCAATAGGTTTCTTTATAATTTCTAAATTCTTCAGGCAGCAATTTACTTTCTGTATGATGGTAATCTGAGGAAGCAATAATTGTATCAAAATCGATTTCTTTACCATTAACTAACAGAGAATTAGCTTTACTATTTTTAACGATAATTTGCTCTATATTTGAATTAAAATGAAATTTCACGCCTTGACTTTCAGCAATATTTTTCATCGCGTCTATCACTTTTGAAAAACCACCCATTGGGTACCAAGTCCCCAATTTGTATCCGCCGTAATTCATTAAACTATATAAAGCCGGAATATCCTTCGGAGCTGCACCAAGAAAGATAACCGGGAATTCCATCAACGTGATCAACTTCGGATTGCTGAAATATTTTCTTACAAATTTTTTAAAATTGGTTAAAAGATCAAGTTTCAACGCACTTTTTGCAATTTTTGGAGAAACAAATTCAAACCATGAATGACAAGGTTTATTTACGAATTCTTTCATTCCTACTTCATATTTGTATCGGGCATCTTCCATGAATTCATCCAGCTTTTTACCAGAACCCTTTTCTGTTTTTTCAAACAAATCCCGCATTTCGGTATAGCTGTGAGGGATATTCATTTTGCTGTCGGAGAATACCATTTCAAATTGAGGATCAAGTGGTACAAGCTTAAAAAAATCAGATGTTTTTTTACCGAAATCTTCAAAAAAAGATTCAATAATATCCGGCATCCAATACCAACTCGGGCCCATGTCGAAACTATAACCATTATCTGTGACGAATTTTCTCGCTCTGCCACCTGCTTCACTATTCTTTTCAAAGACATGAACTTCATGACCTTCTTTTGCAGAATAGGCAGCCGCCGACAATCCCGAAAACCCTGAACCAATGATGGCTATTTTCTTTCTCATTCTTAATTTTTTTCAAATGAATATTCCTGATAAACAGTGCTGATCAAATCTTTACTGTCTATATTTCGATTAAAAATGGGATAGTGAAACTTATCTAATTTGTTCAGAATACGAATGAGATCCATTTTTTCAGAATAATTTAGATTGCCTGATACAATATATGTTGCGCTTCGGATATTTTTCATTTGGTTTTCCAGCGCTTCAATTCCTTGTTCTGTAATTTTTATGAGTTTCGTTCTTTTGTCATCGTTTGAATCTGTCTGATGTACCCAACCTTGCTTGATCAATCGGGTAATAATCAGCATTCCTACAGGTTTGTCCTGAATATTTTTTTTGATGAGTTCCATTTTGGTCATTTCACCAAATGCTTTCAAATTGATCAGATAAATAAAATCTTCCTGCGTGGCAAAATCAGAGCCAGAAATAGCTGATTTAGAATAGGTTTTTGCATATCTGTTGAGATGAACCAACAAAGTACTGATCGCACTTTCCGGACTTCTTCCACTTTCTTTGCCTTCCCAATAAGGAGCTTCTGCTTCATCGTTATTAGTCATAGATTCTTTGTTATAGATCCAAGATTTGAATCCATCAACATCAGAAGAATACTGAGAATTTTTGTTTTCAGACTCAAACTGCTCCAGTAATCCTACAACGTCTTTGACAAGAGAGAAATTCATAATAATAAAATTAGAATACAAATATACTAAAATATATTTATAATAATTTATTTATAAACTAAATTTAATTATACTTTTTTATTATTTAAAATTAATTGTTCATCATTTCTTTTGAATTGAAACAAAAAAAATCCTGCTAATCTTATGATCAACAGGATTTTTCCAAAGTTTACTCTACGAAAAAAGGAGACTCTCGTCTCCTTTTTTTACTGTATACTAACCTTAGATGACCATCTCACTTCTTTATATAATCTTTGTGTTTTTTTAATAAATCAGTTTTCAAGAAGGCGGTTAAAGGTTATCATATACCCTATTTAATTTCATCACTTGCTCGATAATTTAATCTCATCACTTGTGCTCGAATATAATTCAAGTTTATTATTTGTGTCGAAATTTATTTGTGTTTAAAAAATTTACTTTTTTGAAAGTTTGAATTAAAATTAAAAAGCCAGTAAACCTTTTCAATTAATAATCCTTGTTTTCGTTTAGTATTTTTCTCTGGTACAAAGTAACAACAATGGAGAATAAAGTTATCTATAAAACACATCGATATATATCGATAAGCCTATAGATATTTATCGATAAAAATGATTTTAGAAGTAAAGAAAGTGAAGAATGGAGGGTTGAAATCCTATATTTTGTGATGGGTTTTGATGATATCAATAAGCTCAACAAGATTTTCTATTTTCAGTTTATCAAATATATTTTTCTTGATCGTACTTACTGTATTCTGCTTTATATCAAGATTATTGGCAATTTCGAGGTTACCAAACCCATCCGCATACATTTCAGCGATTTGTAATTCTCTTTTCGTTAGATGATGAAGAGGATTCATTGAATTCGGATCATTGGCGAATTTTACCAATAGATTCTGTGAAACGGCAGAAATATATTCACCTTTATTTACAATGCTAATGATAGCTTTTTGAACGTCTTCTTCTTCGCTTAATTTGCTCAGAAAACCATTGGCTCCTGCATTGATGAATTTAAGGGCATGAAGCTCTTCTTCAAGACCAGAAAAGATTAAGATTTTAATATTCGGTTTTGCATTTTTAATATCAGATAAAATATGAATGCTGTTTCCATCCGGAAAATGGGCATCGATAATAGCAATTTCTATTTCTTTTGAAGTCACTTCTTCCACCACTTTCTGTAAAGAGGAAGTATGATGAATGGTAGCATTTGGAAAAATTTCATTGATTGTAAGTGCCATCCCGTGTCGCACGATGCTGTGATCGTCTGCTAAAAGGAACGTAATTTCTTTATTTTCAATTGGTATTTCCATTGTTGTCTATATTTAAATTGATCCTGAATGTCACTTTTGCCCCCTCACCTAACTTGCTTGCGATAGATATTTCGCCATTAAAAAGTTCTATAATTTCCTTGCATAAATTCAATCCAAGTCCTGCTCCAAGGTTATCGATTTCGTTAGAAACCATTCCTTGATAATAAGGTTCAAAAATATTTTTAAGATCCGATTCTGAAATTCCTGCGCCCGTATCTCCTACTGTCGTCAGCAGTGAAATTCTATTTTTATCAATAGTCTCGGTTGACATGGTAAGATCTATTTGTCCGTTTTCCGTAAACTTGTTGGCATTTCCTAAGATATTCATAAATACCTGATTGATTTTTATATTATCTGAATATACAACCAAATCCCCAGGTATGCTATCATTTACGACAAATTTATTATTTCTGGTTTCTATATAAGGTTTGATCGCCGTTACGATAGAATTGATCTCATCTTTAAGATTAAAAACATTCTTCACCAATTTCTGATCCGCATTCTGATTTTTTGTATACTCTAAAATCTGGTTAGACTGTATCAACAACGTACTATTCGTGAATTTTATCGATTTAAGATACTCTTTTATCGTCTCGTCTTTTGTTGTTCTGTTGATTTTATCAATGAAAATATTGATGATTTTTAATGGAGATCTTAATTCATGACTTAACATTCCTAAGATTCTGTTTTTGAAGTTAAGATTGTTTTTAATTTCCTTGTTTGCAGCGTTTAATTTCCATTCGTAGATAAATGCGACTCTTGTAAAATACATGATCAAAATCGAAACAATGAACATCAGGATCATTAATCCAAGCACCAAATAAGTTCGGATCTCATTATTAATCAATTTCTGTTTGTTGTATTCTTTTTCTAAATCTGATTTGAATTCTTTGATCGCATTTCCATAGACATCTATCAGTCCGTTGCTGTAAATCAATAATTTATTAAAACTACCATAAAACTGTCTGCTATCATGCTGATCTCTAACTGTAGACAGTTGAATCTTTTTAATTTCAGTTGTATAATGTTTTTCCATAGACTTTATGGCATCCTTCATTTCTGATTTTAAGCTAGACAGATCCGCAGCTTTTTTATTCTTTAGAGTAATAACTGTACTTTCTTTTTGTACATCCACTTTACCCGCGATTGCATCCCGTAAACGTCCTACAAAACCCTTTTTCTTTATCGTGTCAGAATAAGTATGCGTCTCAATATCAATATCATCAAAATTATTTTTGACTTTAAATTTTTCAATAGTATACTGCTTATCTTCAATCTTCGGTGGCGGATTTTGGGCATATTGGTATACAGAATCGATCAATGTCTTTAGCTTCGTAATTTTCAGCGTGTCTTTTTTCTGTAAATTAAATTTGCTCTTCAGCTTTGGAGCAATATTTTCATTTTCATTGATCTTACTGAAATTATTTTTAAGCTTTGTAAGAGATTCAAAGTATAATTTTAAGTCTTTATCATCCTCGCTGATCATATATCTCTGAAGATGGTTCTGAGCGTTCATGAAATCTTTTCTTGAATTATCGGTTATTCCTTCCAATTCACGACTTTCCTTCAATTGATTTTCGATAAATTTCAGTTTTTTCTCATTGATAAATTCATTGTAAAAAAATACAGCGATAATGACCTGTATTAATAAAATACACAGAATCAATGAGTAATGAACAATCTTCCTCAACTTAAAATTTAAGAATTTATATTTCATATCTATTTATCAGCTAAATTAATTTCCCCGATTACTTAAGTTTGCTTGATATTGATTTTAACCTGAATAATAATTTCTCCAAAAACATAGTAATTGGTGTACATCATTCAATTCGCAAAGTTAAAGTAATTTTTGTCTTTTTATAATAGTAAATATCAGACAAATGCAGGGAATTTCATAATAATTTATATCAAAATAGTTATATAATCAGTTTATTGATGTCGATTTCCTTTTTGATGATAGGTAATATTTTTATTCTGACTGTTTTTAGAAATATTTACTGCATTTTCCTCATAGTGGTTAATTGAGGAATGATTTTCCAGTTCAGATTCTAACTTATTAAAACGCAGACGTTTCCCATTTTTATAAAATTGATTATCAATTGTTCTGTAAGTTTGATTTTCTTGATAGGTATTCCCATCCGGTGCAGTGAACATTTTTAATCTTTCACGTCTTTTTCTTTTAAGATTAATAAGAACCAACGTTCCTGTTGCGATTAATCCCAATGCTATTTTTACTTTATTATTCATATTAATTATTTGCTTTGAAATAAACAAATAGCCTGCCATTAAAAATGAATATTAGACGTCAATACCTTATGGATACCACATTTTTTACATCGAAAGGTTATTCTGATGGTTAATTTTATTGATCACCGGATTGGCATACATGGCCAGAAAACTCTTTTTCATATCTGCATCAGAAATATCGATACGCATTTCCATTCTTCTCTCAAACAGCATTTTTTCATTTTCTGAATAATTTTCTGAGTATTGATCGGTTTTATGAAGTAAATCATAAGCAATAAAATTCGTTGGCCAAAGCTTATAATTCTGAATAATAGAACCATCTATAATCTGTGAAATAGCCTGCAACTGTTTATTTTTGTTGTCTATTTTCGCTACAATATCATCAAATTCAGTCTCAAGAACATCACCTGCGTGTATGTGAATGCGTTTTTTTTGACCTAATACTCCACTCAGCATTGTTTTAAAATCTTCACCCGGATCTTTAATGTATTCCTCGTTTCTTGATTTTGCCATTAGATGTGGCATTTTAAGAACATCGGTAGGATCATATTCATATGAGATAGACAACGGAACAATTTTCAGTGTTTTGAAGAAATCAGTTAATGACTGATCTCCTGCCATCGCCAGCATTTTCAATACACCTTGCTGAGTGGCATCGTTTCCATCTTTAGTACGGCCTTCACGCTGTGCGATCCAGACAGAACGGTTTTCTTTGCTTAATAGATCGTAAATATATTCAGACATGATCTTTGAACTGTTCAATTGCTCACGAAGAGAAAGTCCTCTTTGTACCAAAAAGTTACGGTTCAGTTTTGCCAATACATGTAGAAATGTTTTCTGAACAAGATTATCTCCGATTGCAGAAGAAGTCATGATCAATCCACGATCCAACAGCACTAAATTAAGCAAACATGTATCTAAAACAATATCTCTGTGATTGGATATGAATAAATACGATACATTTTTATCTAAATGATCAAATCCCGACGTCGTTAATCCTTCAGAACTCTGTTTAAGAATCTGACGAACGGTCTGCGATATATATTGATGCTGAAAATCACTTATGGAATGAATATTTTTAAACTGTTCAATCCAAAATTTCTCATCTTTATCAGGGAAAGTAAAATTCATTAACGCCTTCATCATCGGATGCCTGGCAATACTTAGCAGCGCATCATTTACTTCATGGTCATAAAAAGGCCTTATATCATCAAACTTCTTCATATCATTATTTAAAAAATTACGTTTTGCAAAAGAACAAAAAATTATTGACTACGTCTGATGATGTATATCATAATTGTAATTTTATAAATTGATCGCCGAAAAAAGTTATTAAATAACCCTTTTTTATAGAAAATCTGATTAATTTTTTTTAACCACAAAAAATACAAAAGCAAGGATTGAAGGATTGAACGATTCTAAATTTAGTTGTTTTGAAAACAGAAGCCCTCAAAAGAATAAAAATCAAAGATTTTTAAAAACTAATTTGTTCTTATTTACGGTTTATTGGTAAACTTAAAATACTAATGTGTTTAATCTTTTGTGCCTTTTGTGGTTAAAATAATTATTCGCTCAACTGTTTCAAGATCGTTTTCCCGTTTTCGTTATCGGGATTTAGCTTTACTGACTTTTCATACATTTTACGGGCTTCAGCTTTATTTCCCATTTTTAATAATACTTCTCCGTAGCTGTCATAGGCGTTTGAGCTGTTAGGATATAAGTAAACGTACAATTTGAAAATCTCGTAAGCATCATTAAGTTGATTAGGTCGCGACATCAATCGGTAAGCCCAGTCATTAAGTCCAGATTCTCCGGGATTAAAGTCAGGATTATTTTTCTTTTCAGAATTTACTACATCAATCGCTTTGTTGAAACCTTGTTTTTTAAGATTTGTTCTAAGATAGGTTATAGGATCAGATTTAACAATATCAGGATTATAAACTCCGGCAAGTTCTTCCAGAAAATCTTCGGGAGTACTTCCCATCAAGTTCGTGAAGACAATTACAGCCAAATTATCATCAGGATAAACCAAAAACGCTGATCTTCCTCCGCCTGACATGCCCAAAGCTTTATGCTTGGCTCGGAATTTTGTTATTCCCCATCCCAATGCCCAAGATGTTGGCGTTCCGTCATTCATTTTGATAGGTGACCACATTTTCGTTAAGGTTCCTTTACTTTTAAACAGTTCTTGTTTTTGTAAAGAAATGATCCACTTTGCCATGTCTTCGGCAGTTGTGTTGAGGCCGGATCCCGTTCTGCTGTAATCAGGAAATACATGGTATTCATTGAAAAGTTTTTCTTTATCCAATTTTCTTCCATCTATGAAGCTTCTATTTGAATAAGTAGGCGCAAAATCATGAATAACGTCTCTTGAGTCCCCAAATACCGTATTTTTCATCCCAACGGTTTGAAATTGTTTGGTTTTAAAAAACAGACCAAAAGGTTGTCCGCTTACTTTTTCAATTATTTTTCCTAGTAAATAATAGTTAGTTTGATTATATCGAAATTGTTCTCCTGTCTTAAAATCCATTGGAAGCGCTTTAAGTTCCTCCCAAATTTGTTTTTCCGGCTTCAATGCAGCTCCGGTAAGAGGATCAAACAATCTTACAATGTCAGGAAAACCAGAAATATGGGTCATCATCTGCTCAACCGTCACCGACTGCCATTTTTCAGGAAGATCAGTCAGATACTTTGATACTGGAGCAGATAATTCTATTTTCCCCTCTTCTACCAATTGCATTACAGCAACACCCGTAAAAACTTTAGTACATGAATTAATTGGAAAAATAGTTGCATCAGTAACAGGAATATTATTCTGAATACTGGCCATTCCGTATGATTTTTTCAAAATAATTTTACCGTTTTGAACCACAGCGATCTGTAATCCCGGAATCTTCCGCTCACTCATTTCTCTTTTAATGATAGCATCAATATCTGATTCTTTTTGAGCCGATAAATAGGAAGAAAACACAGAGAAGATCAATAGAAAATAAAATTTCATAGTTAGTTTTAGTTATAAGACAACTTTGAAAATGATTCTATTACATTGATTATAAATATAATTTTTTATTTTAACCACAAAAGATGCAAAAGCTATTTGCATACCTAATTTTTGTATTATTAGAAGACAAAGTTTCTCAAAAGAATAAAAATCAAAGATTTTTAAAACTAATGTGCTCTTGTTTTGCAACTTATTGATAAACTTAAAATACTAATGTGTAATCTTTTGTGTCTTTTGTGGTTATAATAAAAAATAATCATTTCGAATCTATATAATTTTTTAAATCCGATATACTTTTAATATTCAATTCTTTAGATTGCTTTCTGCGCATCATTAATGCATAAGAATTATTGAATCCAAGTGGTTCCAGCCATTGAATTCCGTATTGTTTTTGAAATTCTGAATTAACATAATTATATGTTTCATCAGGGCTTTGACTTACCTTTTTAATCGTTTGTTCGTTTGGTTCTAATAATACCAAAAGTCCGGTTCCTGTATATTCAGGGTAAAAATCGATGGCGTCGTTCATCAAAGCATCAAAACAGATTTTGGTTCCTCCCAATCCCGTTTTTGTTTCTACTTTATAATTGGTATTGCCTTCAATTAGCATTTTGTACATTTCTGTGAGAATATATTGTTCACCGAAAATTTTTGACCCAATTCGTATTGTTCCCGAATTTCCTTTTCTTGAAATTTTATATAAATTGTTTTTAACTAAAAAATCTTTAGCAATTTTTTCTGGTGTTTGATGAAGATAATCTGATTTATAATTTAAATCCGTCATAATTGAATCATTAAATTTACCTGACAATAAATTCAATGTTTTCTCTAATTCAGGGAATTTTTCTAATGTTTTGGTTTTAATGATCGGCGCAGCGAAATAGGGTGGAAATATTTTTTTATCATCATTCAAAACATACAAATCAAAAGCTTTGATTCTACCGTCTGTAGAATACCCGCTGATGAGATCCAATTCCTTTTCATAGGCTGCTTTGTACATAATCGCATCGCTTACTACGACAGGATTTACATTCAATCTATACACAGAACGAAGACCGAGATCGCCGTCTTGTCTTCCCATAAATTCGGGCGTAAAACCGGCTTTTAGTTTATTTTCTGAAACAGAAGTCAGCAGATAAATTGCTCCGAAAATAATCAAAATCGCAGGAACAATATATTTTAATTTTTGAAATAATCGATACCCCGATTTTTGTAAAACAGCAATCGCCTGATCCAACAAAACAGCCAATAATGCTGCGGGAATTGCGCCTGCCAAAATCATATTGGTATTGTTTAATGAAATTCCGCCAAAAATAAATTCACCCAAACCGCCTGCAGCAACAAATGAAGCCAAAGTCGCAACTCCAACATTAATAACGGCTGCCGTTCTTATTCCGGCAATGATAACGGGCATCGCCAGAGGAATTTCGACTTTAAAAAGAAGCTGGGTTTTATTCATTCCCATTGCTTTTGCAGCTTCAATAACAGTCGGATTTACTTCTGTAATTCCTGTGTACGTATTTCGAATGATCGGCAAAAGAGCGTAAATCAACAAAGCTGCAATGGCAGGTGTCGCTCCTATTCCAAAAGCAGGAATCATAAACCCCAATAAAGCAATGCTCGGGATCGTCTGCAAAATTCCCGCAATGCCAAGAACAGAACTGGAAAGTTTTCTTTTTCGGGCGATCAATATTCCTAAAGGCACACCGACTACAATCGCTAAAAGCAATGATAGAAAAGTCAGCCCAAGATGTTGTGTAATCTGGGTTAATAATTTTTCGTGCTGTTCAATGATAAACTGCCAAAGACTTTGCTGCGTCATACGATCTGTAGTTTTCTGTATTCATTAAATGCTTTAATCAACATTTCGTAGTGCATTGTATTTTTATGATTCGAGCTTAATTTTTGTAAAGCATCCCAAACACTTGTATTTTCACTAAAATTAAATTCATCAAATAAGATTTCTGAATTAAAATCATCAACATCCTTTAAAGTCGCAACTTTATATTCAAGCAAAAGTCGATTTTCAGCAAAAAAATCTGCGACAAACTCATTTTTAGGCTGATAAAGCATTTCTTTTGGCGTTCCGATCTGAATAATTTTCCCTTTATCCATTAAACATACTCGATGTCCTAATTCAAAAGCTTCCTGCACATCATGTGTGACCAAAATAATGGTTTTACTTTTAAGTTCTTCCAACGATTTAAATTCCGAATGAATATCTGCTTTCGTAATATTATCTAATGCTCCGAAAGGTTCATCCATCAACAGAATCGGTGAGTTGGCGATTAATGCTCTGGCAATCCCAACCCTTTGCTGCTGACCACCGCTTAGTTCGCTCGGAAAACGGGAAAGAATATCTTCGGAAAGATGAAGTTTATTTAATAATTCTTGGGTTCTGTTTTCTGTCTTTTTTTTGTTCCATTTTAATAATTCCGGAACGACATCGATATTTTGTTTAATCGTATAATGAGGAAATAATCCGGAATGCTGCATCACAAAACCGATACCCATCCTCAACTCTTCTACTTTTTGATCACGGATATTTTTACCATCAATCAAAATATTCCCGGAATCTGATTCTATGAGACGGTTGATCATTTTCAGGGTTGTCGTTTTGCCACAACCGCTGGTTCCGAGAAGCACCAAAACTTCTTTATCATTGACTTGAAAAGAAATATTATCAACTGCCGGTTTTCCGTTAAAATTCTTTGAAACTGATTCTACTGTAATCATTGGCAAAAATTATTGGGCAAGTCTGATTCCTGTAAACTGCCATTGTAAGCTGGTCTGGAAAAAATTACGGTATGTATTTCGGCTGTGTCCAAAAGGCGTCGCTTCAGATGCACCACGTAAAACCATTTGATTGACCATAAATTTTCCATTGTATTCGCCTACTGCGCCTGCTTCTTTTTTAAAATCAGGATAAGGTAAATAAGCGGAATTTGTCCATTCCCAACGGCTTCCCCAATTGAAATGATTGGAAGCAACTTCCCACTCTGCTTCGGTTTGCAAACGCATTCCTTTCCATGATGCAAAAGCAGAAGCTTCAAAGAAATTGATGTGACAAACCGCTTCGTCAAGGTCTAATTCCTGCAAACCATTTAACGTATAATGCATCCATTTATCATCAATAAAATGCCAATATAATGGAGATTTTGCATGATTTTGCTTCACCCAATCCCAACCTTCGGCGTGCCAGTGTTTAAAATCGGAATATCCTCCTGCTTCTATAAATTGTAAATATTCTTGATTGGTAACTAGCTGATTACTAATTTCAAAATCATTCAGAAAAACTTTATGTCGTCCTAATTCATTATCAAAACAGAAACCTTCTCCTTGAAAGCCAATTTCATAAATTCCCTCTGAAAAACTGAGCATTTCTGTGTGTTCTGAATGTTCTTTTTTAGCAACATTCTCTTTTTTATAAGGTGGAAAAAGTGGATTATGACCTAAAATATATTTAATATCAGTTATTAATAATTCCTGATGTTGTTGTTCGTGATTAAGTCCAAGTTCCAGTAAAGGCTCAACAGCTTCTGTCATAAATGCACTTTGAAGAAAGGCTTCCATATGCTCATCCACATATTTTCGATACTTATAAATATCAGAAACTGACGGACGGCTCAAATTTCCACGATCGGTACGAATAACCCTCGCTCCTATTGTTTCATAATAACTGTTGAAAACAAAATTATATTGAGCATCAAAAACTTTATAATCAGGAAAATTGGGTTGAAGTATAAAAGTTTCGAAAAACCAAGTCGTATGACCGAGATGCCATTTGGGCGGACTAACGTCTACAATTGGCTGTACGACGTAATCTTCGATTTCCAAAGGCGCGCATATTTCCTCAGAATGCTTGCGAATATCTGTATATTTTTTTAATAAATCTGTTGTGATGGTATTTGGTGTCATGTTTTTTAGCTTTTAGTTCGTTATTTTACTTGCCAGACGGTATCTACAAACCATTTTTTGGAATCTTTAATTTCTCCGATCATTTTAAAACCGGATTTTCCACTCAATTCCTGTATTTTTTCGGGAGAAAACTTTTGTGAAATTTCCATGTCGATGAGTTCGTTTTCTTTAAATGAAATTTGGTCATTTCCGATGGTGACATTTTGGTCTTTTAAGCTTACCAAATAACTTTTGCAAGCTCCACTTACCGGATCGTAGGTTTGATAATGCTGAAATTCTTTCAAATCAAAATCTGCATCAAGCTCTGTATTGATTCGAGTTAAAAGATTGAGGTTAAACGCTGCGGTGATGCCTTCTTTATCGTTATAAGCGTTTAAAATAGTGTGAGGATTTTTCTTTAGATCAAAACCTATTAAAACCACATCATCTGAAGCTAAATTTTGGTTTAAATCTTTACAGAAATTTTCAGCTTCTTCAAGGCTCATATTTCCGATATTGCTTCCTAAGAACAAAATAACTTTTCTTCGAGAAGATAAAGAAGCTGCTTTTTGAAGCATTTCAAAATATTCTCCTTCCAATGGAATAATATTTAAAGTCGGAATTTCCTGGCTCAGTTTTTCATTTAATATCGAAAGAATATTTCCTGAAATATCAATCGGCATATAGCTGAAATCAGTTCCTTTTTCTACAAGATATTTAAGTAAAAAAGTAGATTTCATGGCGTCACCGGCTCCCAATTCAATTAAATCAAACGGCTCGTTGTCAGGAGTAATTAAATTGGCTAAATCCGCCGTTTTATTTTTGAATATATCCAACTCAGATTTTGTGAGATAATATTCCGGCATTGCCATAATTTTCTGAAAAAGATGATCTCCTTTTTTATTGTAAAAATATTTTGAAGATAACTTTTTAGGGTTGCCTTGTAAGCCTTCTAAGACATCAGACCGAAAACCATCTATATGATCATTTTCTACCTGAGAATCTGTATGTAACCTTAAGTTCATATTTTATATTTTGTGTGGTTTTTAGGTAACTACAACTATCTTGCCGTCAACATCACTCTTAATAAAATTTACACTCCTCTACAATATTACCAGATTAAATATAAGCCTAATTTATTAAAAAACAGTGGTTGTTTTAGATCAAATCATACAATATTGCATAGAATTTTCAGTCAATTATTTACCTTAAAAAACTTTTTAATCATTTTATTAATTGAATTTTAATTAATAAATAACAATTCTACATTGATCTTTTAATTTAAAATTTGAAATTATAACCTTTTGACTTATAAAAGATAACAATTTCATATAGATTTTTGTAATTTATTAACTCTTACTTATTGGTAGATTATATTTATGTAACATAAAAAAACAAATCTCCATTAAATGAAATATTTTATTATTTTATTTATATATTTGTTCAACATTACACAATTATAAACGATTATATTTATGTAATTATACCGATTGTATCCGCTTTTTTTTGAGAATAAAAATATAAATAACTGATTTTAACAGTATTTAGATAATTTCAAGTTCTTATTTAAGAATTAATATTAAATTATCTATTTCATTAAAAATAAAACAGGAGTTGAACTTTTTATTCTGTCGTAAAAGACAAACGATTTTTATACTTAAAGTATACGCGTCTTGTCATGAAACATATTGTTAACATTCAATAAACATCAACGAAATGAAAAACTTTGGATTAATTTCTTTTATAAGACCTGAAAACAACCTCATATGCAACAACCTCTTGGTTGATAGCAATTTTAACATTCTCCGTATTAAAATATCACTGTTAAATTAACATAATATTTAAAAATATAATAATCAGACACTTTACTTTAGCACAGCAAAAATTGTTTTTAAAGACCTGAATTTTTAACGTTTTGCTATGTAAAATCTGCTACCATTTCAATATATCAACACAATGAAAAACTTAACCATTTTTGGACTAACGCCTTTTGAAAAACCGGATGCCAACCTAATGCTTGCAATGCATCAGGCAGGTGCATTTCCCATCCTAAGTTTAGGGCACGAATTAACGACCGCACAGCAAGCACTGAATCAGCTTGAACAGGCAGATATACCTTCTTATGGTATTTGCTTTTCTAATGATAAACTTACCTCAATTCAACTTTCAGAGAAGGTGAAATTTGCAATTCTTCCGTTTGGATCTACGTTCAATTCCAACTCAGAAGTATCAATTATTTATCAGGTAACCAGCTTACAGGAAGCCAGACAAGCCGAACAATCAGGAGCAAAAGGAATTATTATAAAAGGAAATGAAGCAGGCGGATTGGTCGGCTACGAATCAACTTTTATCTTATTTCAACGCATCATTAAAGAAATCAAAACCATCCCTGTTTGGGTACAAGGAGGAATCGGACTTCATACTGCAGCAGCAGTAAAAGCATTGGGAGCAACCGGTATTGTACTGGATAGTCAACTTGCTTTATTCCCGGAAAGTTCCGTTCCAAAAGACATCAAAGATCTCTGTTCAAAACTCAATGGAACAGAAACTAAAATCATCGCCAATCATCGCGTATTGGTGAGACCTAATTCTCCTGTATTACCAGAAAATACAACCGCTGAAGAGCTTAGAAAATACTTTATAGATTTTGATATCACGAAGAGCTATATTCCAATGGGACAGGATATTTCCTTGGCAACAGACCTCTATGAAGATTTCAAAAATCTAAAGAAAATGGTTTTTGGATTTAAAGAAGCAATGTATGGTCATTTGAGACAGGCAAAAGCGCTTCAGGTTATTGCTCAAGACAATATTTTAGCTAAAAATTTAGGTTTAAAATATCCAATTGCTCAAGGACCAATGACCCGTGTGAGCGATGTTCCGGCATTCGCCAATGCCGTTGCAGAAGCTGGTGCTTTACCTTTTGTTGCTTTATCTTTATTAAAAGGTCAACAGGCGAAAGCTTTGGTAATAGATACTAAAAAATTAGCAGGCGAAAAAACATGGGGTGTGGGAATTTTAGGATTTGCCCCTCAGCAATTAAGAGAAGAACAAACATCTTATATATTAGAAGCTAAACCTCCCGTTGTATTGATTGCCGGAGGAAGACCAGCCCAAGCAAAAGTTTTCGAAAAAGCTGGAATTAAAACATTTTTACACGTTCCTTCTCCTGCTCTTTTAGATATTTTCTTAAAGGAAGGAGCTACCAATTTTATATTTGAAGGCCGTGAATGTGGCGGTCATGTGGGCCCACTTTCAAGTACGGTTCTTTGGGAAAAACAAATTGAAAGAATTTTAAAAGAAGACCATCCTGAAAACATCAGCGTATTTTTTGCAGGAGGGATTCATAATGATTTTTCTACAGCTTTCGTTTCCATCATGGCGGCTCCATTAGCAGCAAGAGGTGTAAAAGTTGGCGTATTAATAGGAACGGCTTATCTATATACTCAAGAAGCAGTTACTTGTGGAGCCATTCAGGAAGAATTCCAGGTACAGGCTTTACAGGCAGAAGAAACCGTTTTATTAGAAACCGCTCCTGGGCACGAAACCAGATGTTTAGACACTACATTTGCTCAACATTTTAATAATGAAAAAGCAAAACTGATAGCAGCCGGAACAGATAAAAAAGAAGTCTGGGAAAAGCTCGAAAAATTAAATGTCGGTCGTTTAAGAATTGCAGCAAAAGGTGTAGAACGTCAAGGCGATCAATTGGTTACCATTCCTAAAGAAGAACAACTGGATTTAGGCATGTACATGATCGGACAGGTTGCTACCATGCATGAAAAAGTTATCACCTTAGATGAACTTCATCAAAATGTAAGCATAGATAATCAGCAATATATTCAAAACGCCGCATTACCGGAAGAGCCGACATCCAACGAAAAAGCATTGGATATTGCCATTGTAGGCATGGAATGTATTTTTCCTGATGCAAAAAATTTAGAAGAATATTGGCGTAATATTATTTTAGGAAAAGACAGCGTAACAGAAGTTCCGGACGAAAGATGGAATAAAGAACTATATTATCACCCGGATTCAAATGAATCAGATGTATCTCACTCAAAATGGGGCGGATTTATTCCTAAAATTGATTTCGATCCTTTAGAATTTGGAATTCCACCACAGTCTCTTGCTGCCATTGAACCTACGCAATTGTTAACCTTATTGGTTGCCAAACGTGCGATGGAAAATGCAGGTTATGGCGACAAACATACAAATAGAGAAAATATTTCTGTAATTATTGGTGCCGAAGGTGGAAATGACCTTGCCAACAGTTACAGCTTCAGAGGATTTTATAAACAGGTTTTTGGAGAGCTTCATCAAGAAGTTAAAGAAGCATTTCCGCATACTACAGAAGATTCATTCCCTGGTATTTTAGCGAATGTTATTGCAGGAAGAATTACCAACCGTTTAGATTTAGGCGGAAGAAATTATACCGTAGACGCCGCGTGTGCTTCTTCTTTGGCAGCTCTTGAATTGGCATGTCAGGAATTGATCTTAAATAAATCAGACATGGTTCTTGCTGGTGGAGCAGATTTACACAATGGAATCAATGATTATCTCATGTTCTCCAGCACCCATGCCCTTTCCAGAAAAGGAAGATGTGCAACCTTCGACAGTGACGCAGACGGAATTGCTTTAGGTGAAGGTGTTGCAATTTTAGTACTAAAAAGATATGATGATGCCGTACGCGATGGTGACCGTATTTACTCTGTCATCAAAGGAGTTGGAGGATCTAGTGACGGTAAAGCTTTAGGTCTTACTGCTCCGAGAAAAATCGGTCAGGTAAGAGCATTGGAGCGCGCATACGCCCAAGCTGGTATTAGTCCTTCTTCTGTTGGATTGGTTGAAGCTCATGGTACAGGAACTGTTGTTGGAGACAAAACTGAATTAAGTGCATTGACGAATTTATTCAGCCGTTCAGGAGCTTTACCGGGACAGACGCATTTAGGTTCAGTTAAAACTCAGATCGGACATACCAAATGTGCTGCTGGATTGGCAGGTTTAATTAAAGCTTCACTCGCCGTCTACCATGGTGTAAAACCTCCTACCCTTCATTTACAACAACCGAATGCTTATTATAATGCTAAGACCAGCCCTTTTGCTTTCTACTCGGAAAGTGGATTATGGAGTGAGAAAAACCGTTATGCAGGAATCAGTGCTTTTGGATTTGGGGGAACTAATTTCCACGCTGTCATTGCCAATCATCCTAAACAAGACGATTCTGCGGTATTGCAATCTTGGCCTTCGGAGTTATTTGTATTCCGTGGAAACACCTATGACGAAGCTAAAATTCAATTAAATCAAATTAAATCTTTACTTGAAGTAAACGATACTATTTCATTAAAGAATATTGCTTACAGTTTAGCCGTTAGTTCAGAAAAACAAGTTCAGTTAAGCATTGTTGCAGACACCACTGAACACTTGATGATGAACATCGAGCTGGCACTTTCCGGAATTGAAAGCAAAGACACTTTCACTGTAAATAAAAGAGAAGGTAAAGTAGCATTTTTATTCCCTGGACAAGGCAGCCAGAGAATCAATATGGCTCGTGATCTCTTCGTTGCTTTTCCTGAAATGCGAAAACTAATCAATTCATATCCTGAATTGGAAAAAGTTGTTTTCCCTTCAACCACTTTTAACGAAGCAGCATTAAAACAGCAAAAAGAAACCATTAAAGATACCCGATTAGCACAACCTCTTTTAGGGATTGTTGATCTTGCCTTAGCAAAACTTCTACAATCTATTGGGATTGTTCCGGATATGTTGGCGGGTCACAGCTATGGAGAATTGCCTGCTTTATGTTTTGCAGGCGTTTTTGAAGAAGAAAAATTAGTTGATTTAAGTATCAAAAGAGCGCAATCCATTTTAGACTCAGTAGAAGGCGGTGATCCCGGAACAATGATCGCAGTAAGCTCAACAAGAGAAAATCTACAGCCTATTTTAGATACAGTTGAAGGTTGCTATCCTGTCAATTACAATGCACCAACGCAATGTGTGGTTGCAGGAAGTACAGAAGCCATCAACAAATTAATGGAAATCCTTAAACAGGAACGTATTTCTGCTAAAAAACTAGAAGTTGCGTGTGCCTTCCACAGTCCGTTATTGGCTAAATCTAAAGGTTTATACGAAACCGTTTTACAAGATGTTTCTTTCGAAGAAATGCAGATTCCGGTTTGGTCGAATACAACAGCCACAACGTATCCGACGGCAGTTTCAGAAATAAAAGAAAGATTAACCAACCACTTGGTACAGCCTGTAAGATTTGTAGAAGAGCTTCAAGCGATGTACGAAGACGGCGCAAGAATCTTTATCGAAGTGGGCCCAGGAAAAGTGTTGGCAGGATTAACGAAATCTTGTTTAGATAAAGAGCATTTAACGCTTTCTGTAGAAGACAGTAACGGTAATAAATTGACTTATCTGCTTTCTATGCTGGCTCAATATTTAGGGACGGGTCGTCATTTTAATATTGCTAAACTTTTCGAAGGTCGTAATGTTCAGGTAATTCAAATTGATCAACCTGAATTATACAAGAAAAGCCCTGCCATCTGGCGTGTAAACGGACAAGCTGCACATCCAACAAACGGATCATTGCCTGCCAATGGTGCATTACCAATCATAACTCCAATTCAAATGAACAACTTTACAAATAACCAAGCCCCTGTGATTGAAACTCAGTCTAACACTGAACGTATGTTGCAGGAATATTTAAACAGCATGCAACTTATGATACAGGCGCAACGCGATGTGATGCTTACGTTTTTGGGACAGAATCCTCAAGTAAGCCCTGCTCCTGTTTATGTTTCATCGGTTCCGACTCACTCAAACGGTCATGCACCAATCATCTCTGCTCCACTACATGATGGCGTTGAAAAAACAGTTATCATTCCGGTAAAACAAGCTCAGACAAAGGACATCAAAACATTATTGCTTCAGGTTGTAAGTGATAAAACAGGATATCCTCACGAAATGTTGGGTATGGAAATGGATTTGGAAGCTGACTTAAGTATTGATTCCATTAAAAGAGTTGAAATCATTGGTACTCTGAAAGCTGAGCTAGGTTCTTTTTCTTCAAATAATGCCAATGAAGATACTATTATGGAACAATTAGCCGGAATTAAAACATTAAGTGGTTTAGTTTCCTGGTTAACAGAATATTCAGGAGCTTCAAATACAACAGAAAAAGTTGGAGTTATCGAAACTCAGGCTTCAACTTCTCAAGCACAAGCTGGATTTTCTCTTGAAGAACTTCAGACGGCTATTTTAAATATCGTAAGCGATAAAACGGGCTATCCGAAAGAAATGTTAGGTTTAGACCTTGATTTAGAAGCAGATTTAAGCATCGATTCCATCAAACGTATGGAAATTATCGGTGATCTTAAAACGAAAATCGGTTTCGGTGGCGATATGGAACAGGCAGATGATTTAATGGAAAAATTAGCAGCGATCAAAACATTGAACGGACTGGCTTCATGGATCAACGAAATGAGCGGAAACAGCACGCCAGAACCTGAGCAAAACCCTTTGTCACGTCTTCGTTTCGACTTGACTCCTACTAACGTTTCGTTAATTGAAAATAATGAAATATTACAGGGAAAACGTTTTGCCATTACTCAAAATGAAAGCAGTCAGACATTAGCCATCAAGAACGAACTTGAAAAGCATGGCGCGATTGCAGAACTGGTAGATACAGACAAAGATCTGTCAAATTTTGACGGATTAATTATCCTTGATCTATTCTCATCTTCTGTAAAACACAACATCATCGATCACGTTGATTTAATCAAAAAAATGGATCTTGATAAAGCAAAATGGATCTATCTGATTTCCGATACGCCGGCTCATGTTCAGGAATTGACGGACACTACTCTTTTGCGTCATTATAAAGGACATCCCGGGCTTTTCAAAAGTTTAGCCCGTGAGTTTGAACAGACAAATTGCAGACTGATCAGCTTAACTTCTCCTCAACAAATCGATCAGATCGCAGAAATTGCTTTAAAAGAAATTTTATCAACCGATAAACCTTCTGAAGTGATTTATAAAAATGACCAGAGGCATAAAGTGGATATTATTCCATCGCCGTTGTCAACTGGTCTGAGTGAAGCACAAATTCAACTCGATAAAGATTCTGTTGTGTTGGTTCTTGGAGGCGCACAGGGAATTACGTCCGAACTCGCAAAACATATGTCACAGGCCTATCCATGTACTTACATTTTAGTAGGAAGATCCGAAGACCCTAGAAATCAGGCAACAAATAGAGAATTAGAAGTAATGAAAACCAAGGAAGAAATAAGAGCGTCTCTTATCAAATCCGGAACCTTCACTTCGCCCTCTGAAATCGAAAAAGAAACGATAAAAGTTTTCAAAAACAATCAGATTCTACGCACCATCCTTGATATGGAGCAATTGGGAAATACAATTGTTTACCAGTCATTAGACCTTTGTGATGAAAATGGTTTGTCTGAATTAATCAACAACATTTACGAAAAATATAATCGTTTAGACGGCGTTATTCACGGTGCTGGATTGTTGGAGGATAAATTATTCAAACAAAAAACAACAAGTTCTTTCGGACGTGTTTTCGATACTAAAGTAAAACCGCTTCGTGTGTTGGCAGAACAGCTTCGTACGGATTGTCAGTTTGTGGTATTATTTTCAAGCATCGCTTCGGTGTACGGAAATAAAGGTCAAACCGACTACGCAGCCGCAAACTCAGTTTTAGACGATTATGCGAATGCTTTAAATAAAAAATTAAAAGGAAAAGTAATCTCCATCAACTGGGGGCCTTGGAAAGGAGCCGGAATGGTTTCAGCAACCCTGGAAACAGAATATGAAAGAAGAGGAATTTCTTTAATTCCATTGGAACAAGGCAAGGAAATTTTCCTGAATGAAATAAAATACGGAACTGAAAGTCAGGTATTGATCATGTCCGGAACTAACTGGTAATCTCTGCTTTAATTGAATATATGAAAAAAACAGATGTTGCAGTAATTGGTCTGTCCTGCGTCTTTCCGGGGGCGCAGGACGCCGATACTTTTTGGCAGAATATTGTCAATAAAGTAGATTCTACCCAGCTGGCTCCAGCAGACCGAATCGATCCTGTTCATTTCAGTGACAGTACAAATCCGGTTGACCGTTTTTATTGTCAGCGTGGTGGATTTATCTCTGATTATGAATTTAACCCAACCGCTTTCGGAATTTTGCCATTAGCGGTTG
This sequence comes from Chryseobacterium sp. GW823-FHT05E08, assembly GCF_058795655.1. Lineage (NCBI taxonomy): Bacteria > Pseudomonadati > Bacteroidota > Flavobacteriia > Flavobacteriales > Weeksellaceae > Chryseobacterium > Chryseobacterium sp. GW823-FHT05E08. The sequence goes on from NZ_JBXAHY010000001.1 coordinate 1,022,550, forward strand.
AAGGGACTGAACCCGATCATTTATTAACATTGGATCTGGTTCAAAAAGCCTTAGACGATGCCGGAATTTTCAAGAAAAATATTTCGCTTGAAAAAACAGGAATCATCATCGGGAAAGGAAACTATACCGGGCCGGGCGCAACCCGAGCTATTGAAATTGTAAGAACAGGCGAACAGATTTCTTCATTGTTAAAAGAATTACTACCCGAAGTTTCTTCTGCTGATATTGAAAAAGTAAAACATGCTTTTCAGGAAAAGAAAGGACGTTTTGCAGCCGATACGGCAATGGGATTAATCCCAAATTTAGTGGCTTCATTGGTAGCAAATCGTTTTAATCTTGGAGGTGTAGCTTTTACTGTTGATGCTGCTTGTGCAAGTGCTTTATTAGCCGTTGATCATGCTGTTCAGGAACTACAAAGAGGCCGCTCCGATATTATGATTGCAGGTGGTGTTCACACTGGACAAAACGCTGCGTTCTGGAGTATTTTTGCTCAGTTGGGCGCTTTGTCCCGTCAACAGCAAATCAAACCTTTCAGCAGTGACGCAGATGGGTTATTGATTGGTGAAGGTTGTGGTTTTGTGGTCTTAAAAAGATTGGAAGATGCAGTTCGTGATCAGGATAAAATCTATTCAGTCATTAAAGGTGTCGGTATCAGCAGTGACGGAAACGGAACCAGTGTAATGAGTCCTGCGGTAAAAGGTCAGTTGAAAGCTTTGCAACAGGCTTGGGCTAATGCAGATTTAGATGAAAATCAAATCGGTTATTTGGAAGCTCACGGAACAGGAACTCCGCTTGGTGACAAGACAGAATTGCAAACCTTAGCTCAATTTTTCGGAAAAGAAGAAGGAGGTAAAATTGCCGGAATCGGTTCTGTAAAATCGAATATCGGTCACGCAATGCCTGCTGCGGGAATTGCCGGTTTAATTAAAACTTGTCTGGCTTTGCATCACGATACATTGCCACCGACTTTATACTGCGAAAATCCGACTTCGGAAATGCAAAAAACAAGATTCGAACCTATTCAGGAAGCGAAAAACTGGTCAAAAACAGGCTTACCAAAAGTAGCGGCGGTGAATGCTTTCGGATTCGGAGGAATCAATGCACATGTGGTATTGGAAGGCTATGATCTACCTAAAAAAGATAAAGTTTTAATCTTGGCCAGACCCACGCATGAAGAATTATTAACCGCTTTACAAAATAATGAAACAACGATAGGAGAAGGAAATTTCCGAGTGGCAATTTTCGAACCGACTCCTGCGAGAATTGAAAAAGCGACTAAAATTGTTGCTAAAAATAATCCGTGGCGTAACAAACAGGATATTTGGTACACGAACAATCCTTTATTACAAAACGGAGAAAAAGTTGCCTTTGTTTTCCCAGGATTAGATGGATTAGCGAAGGGTGAAGTGGAAAGTGTAAGCCGTTATTTCAACATCAATGCACCCATTGAAACGGAAGGCGAAGGTTTGTTAAATGATGCTTTAAATATCTTCAACAACTGCAGTATTCTCGATAATTCATTAAAAAAATTAGGAATTGTTCCTGATATGAATGCAGGACACAGTTTGGGAGAATGGCTCGCAGGCTACTCTTCTGAATTAGCGGAAGTAAATTCTGTAAAAGCTCTCATTGATGTTTTAAATCCCGAAACTTTTGAATTAAAAGATTCTAAATTCATCGCCATCGGAGCCGGAATTGAAACCATTAAACCTATTATCGAGGAAATTCCAAACGTTTATATTTCTAATGACAATTGCCCAAATCAGGTGATTCTTTGCGGAAGTAATTCGGCTTTGGATGAATTGGTTCCTGTTTTAAAAGCAAAACAGATATTTCATCAGATATTGCCGTTCCAGTCAGGGTTTCATTCGCCTTTTATCGCTGATAAATTAGATGTGATTTTGGCAGGAATGGAAAAAGCACAGTTCCAGCAGACGAAAATTCCATTATGGTCGGCAACAACTTTGGAACCGTATCCGGCTGATCAGGAATCTATCCGAAAGCTGAGTGCAGAACATCTTGTAGAACCCGTTCGTTTCCGTGAATTAACGGATACATTATACGAAGAAGGCGCAAGGTTTTTCATTCAGGTCGGAACTGGCGGATTAATTGGATTTATTGATGATACGTTGAAAGGAAAAGCTTTCAGTACCATTGCTTCCAGTGTTGCGACGCGTTCTGCATTGGCTCAATTTCAGAGAGTCGTTGCGGCGTTATTCGTGGAAGGAAAAACAGTTGCGCTGGACTTTTTAAATATTCAAAATCAAACCAAAAAATCATCCGGAAAAGGCATTAAACTGGAATTAGGTTCACCGATCATCCGTGATTTTGCAGCGATTAAAAATTTAGCAAAATCGATCGATACGCCGAAGCAAAAAGCTACTGCGACAGTTGCAAAAACAGGACATCCATTGGTTCAGGCATTTCAGGATAACATTTCGGATATGATTAAAATGCAGGAGGAAGTTTTAACTTTATTTCAGGATCGTCCGAAAGTTTCAATTCCGAATGTTGTGTTGCCAAAAGCTCAGGCTCCGATAAGCAAGAATTTTGAGAAAACATTGTATGTGACATTGGAAACTCACCCTTACCTCATCGACCACAGTTTGTTGAGACAGCCAAAAGGCTGGACAGAAGTTGCCGATATGGAACCTGTGATTCCGATGACGATGATTTTCGAACAGCTCGCAGAAATCGCACAACAGGAAATTGAAGGAAGCCAGGTTCATAAAATCATGAATGTAAGCGTTTTTCAATGGATGAATGTCGCAAAACCTTTCGAAAAAATAGTACAAGGAGAATGGAAATCGACAAATCATGCGTATTTGGATATTGAAAATTTCGCAAACGCTGAAGTTTTATTAACCTCAACCGCAAGACCGAACCCTACCTTCAATCTTTCCATCGGAGAAATATTACCCATTGAGAGGACTCCCGAAGAAATCTACGAGATGCACATGTTTCACGGTGAAAAATATCAGGGAATTACGGAAGTTTCAAAAGTTGGAACGAAAGGAATTATCGGAAAAATAAAAGGAAATGGAGGAAAAGGTTCGTTGTTGGATAATGCAGGACAGTTATTTGGACTTTGGTTGCAATTAACTTTAACAAAAGACAGAATTGCTTTTCCTGTAAAAATCAAAGACATTGAATTTTTTGGAGACTTGCAGGATCAGGACGGTATTTTCGAATGCACCTGCAGCCTGACTGAAATGAATGACGAATTTGCGATCGGTGATATTCTTTTAACCCAAAACGGAAAAGTCTGGTGCAAAATTTCAGGATGGCAAAACCGCCGTCTGGAAATCGATGCCGCACTTTGGAATGTTTCGATGTCGCCTTTGCACAACCGTCTTTCGGAGGAAATTGCTCCTGAAGTATTTTTCTTCCATCAAGCCTATTCAAGAGTTGCTTCTTGGGATTTTATCCTGAAAAGATATTTCAATCAAACCGAAAAAAAGCATCATCAAACATTGCTTCCAAACAAGAGGAAAAGCTATATGGTAAGCCGTGTTGCCGTGAAAGATGCGGTGAGAAATCTTCTTAAAAAGGAAAAAAATCACCCTTGCTTCCCCATTACTTTTGAAGTTGGGAAAAATGAGGTCGGAAAACCTTTCTTAATTGGAGATTCTACAAAAGACATTCATATTTCTTTAGCACATAAAGGAAAAGATGCGGTCGGAATTGCAAAAAGCGGAAAACCAGTCGGAATCGATATGGAAATCATGGAAGAAAGAAGCTCTGGATTCTACGATCTAGTCTTTACAGATAACGAATTAACCTTATTAAAAGGAAAAGATCAGGCAGAATGGACAACCAAATTCTGGGTAGCGAAAGAAGCCTACGGAAAATTCATCGGAACAGGATTGAAAGGAAACCCGAAAAACTTCGAAGTCGAGAAAATAGCAGACGATTCTTTATGGATCAATCAAACAGAAATCAAAACAATTAAACATAAAAATTATATCATAGGATGGACACTATAAACACTACAGTAAAATTAAATCACGAAGAATTATTTACCCTTTTAAAAGGTTTTATTACCGAAGTAATCGGTGAAGAATTTGTAGAAGAAATGGACATTACACCAGAAAGTTCATTCACGAAAGATCTGGAAATGGACAGCATCGAAATCGTTTCTTTTTCCGAGAAAATCAAAGCACATTTTGGTGAGCAAATCGATTTCACGGGATGGTTGTCATCCATGGATCTGGACGAGTTGATTAACCTTGATTTAAGTATGATTATCAATTACATCTACGAATGCCAATAATCTCTGTTAACGATAAAAAGGTTCATATTCAGGAACTCAACAAAGGAGCTGAACAAACTGTGGTGCTGATCCACGGGATGTTCAGCAACCTGTCTATTTATTATTTTAATATTGCTCCGATTCTGGCGAAACACTTCCATGTTGTGATGTTTGATTTGAAAAGTCACGGCATGAGCGAACGTTTTACAGACGGTTACGATCTGGAAAATATGTCTTCCGATGTCTTGGCTTTAATGGATGCTTTACATATTGAAAAAGCACATCTTGTTGGCTATAGTTTTGGAGGATTGATTTCTTTAAAAACCGCTTTAAAAGCACCAAATCGCATCGAGCAACTGGTTGTTATCGAAGCTCCCGATCCGCAAGACGAAAAAGCCAGAAATATTATTGATGAATATAGTAAAGAGTTTCTGGAGCATTATGTAGCCAATTTTACCGACACCACTAAAGTACAGATGGGCAAAAGACAGATGGAAAAAAATCATCGTATGTATGAATTTCTGTTTAATCAGACCAGTATCAAAGCGGATATGATTAAAGAAAAGCATTTCCTGAGCGAAGTTGATTTTTCGGAATTAAAACCTTCCACAATGTTGATGTACGGTGAAGATTCCAATTGCAGACCAACGGGAGAATGGCTGAATGCTCAAATCAAAAATTCTGAAATACAATTAATTCAGGGAGACCACAACATCCCGATTCAGGAACCTGTTTTGATTGCAGAAACCATCGCCCATTTTTTATCAAAATCATTAAAAACCTTATCACAAAACCATGGCTAAATTTGTATTTATAGTTCCACCACTGACAGGTCATGTGAATCCTACCTTAAGCATCGGTGCCACTCTTCTCGAAAGAGGACATCAGGTTGCATGGATAAGTCTCGACCAACAATTACAACATAAACTTCCGGAAGGCGGAGAATTATTATTGATTCAGTACGACCAAACGGATGAAGAAAAAAGAGAAAGCGAAAACTATCTCGATATTATTTCTAAAAAAGTGGTCTATGGAATCGACAGCATCAAGTTTTTGTACGAAGATGTGCTGATTCCTTTAAACAGACATTGCTATAACGGAATTATTCCTTTGTTAAAAGAATACCAACCCGATTTAGTGATTGGCGACCATCAGTTATTTGCCGCTTCCATTGCTGCGAAAAAATTAGGTTTGCCTTATGCTACAACAGTGACCGCTCCGGCTGCGATTAAAATCATGAGCGAGCTTCCGAAAGTTCATGAGTGGGAAGAAAAACAAATCCTCGCTTTACAGCAGGAATTGGGTGTTGAAGAAAACCGCGCATTAGATTGTTCGGATTTATTGACGTTGGTTTTAACCTCCCAATATTTCTTTGGCGAAATGGATTTGGAATCGAATTTCCAATTTACAGGTCCGGTTCTTACGGAACGTCGTGTTTCTTCTGAATTTAACTGGGAGAAATTCGACAGCAATTCAAGAAAAAAGATTTTAGTAAGCATCGGAACAACTTTCGACCACGAACATAAAAAAGCATTTTTCCAAAAGGTTGTGGATGCTTTTAAAGATGAAAACTTAACGGTTGTTGTAGTTTCAGATCCGCAGCTTTTTGAAGAATGGCCGGAGAACTTTATGGTCTATCAGCAAGTTCCTCAATTGGATTTGTTACCTCATTTGGACGGCGTTGTTTCTCACGGCGGTCACAATACAGTTTCTGAAACGTTATCCAACGGTTTGCCGTTGGTTGTGATTCCGATTGCGTATGACCAGTCGCATGTTGCGGGTCGTGTTGTGCGTACAGGAGCAGGCGAACGACTTAATTTTAACCGTTTTAAAGCGCATCATTTAAACGAAGCCGTACAAAATATTTTAACCAATCCTGAATATAAAAAAGCAGCCGAAACCGTTCGCGAATCTTTCGTTGAAGCCGGAGGAAGTGCAACAGCTGCCAATTTACTGGAAAAAGCCATTTCAAATTCAATTATGGAAAAACCGAAGTCTAAATTTTTATTTGTTGTCCCTCCATTTTTTGGACATATCAGTCCGACTTTGAGCGTTGGAGCGAGTTTAATTGCCCGTGGTCATGAAGTAAAATGGTTCGGAATTACGCCTTTAGACAACAAACATATTCCGGAAGGCGGAAGTTATTTTTATCCTGAACAAGATTTGATTCCGTATCAGGAGGAAATCGCCAGAATTTTAAAAAGACAGGATGATGGTCCTGCCTGTTCAGGTCCAGAAGTGATGAAACTGGCTTTGGAAGAAACCTACGTTCCTTTCGCTAAAATGATGATGCCCGGCTTGGAAACATTGACCAAAGAATGGCAACCGGATGTTATTGTAAACGATTGTATCACCTTCGGAGGAGCGCTTTTTGCTCATAAAAATAATATTCCGTGTGTAACTACAACGCCTGTTCCACCCGATGTGATGGGCGATACCGAAAACAGTGCTCCGAAAATTTTCGAATGGCAGCAGAATTTAATTAAAGAACTTCAACAAGAAGTCGGAATTGAAGATGACGGAATTTTCATTCATTCTCATCATTTGAATTTAATTTTTACTTCTCAAAAATTTGCTGATTTTGAAGAAGTTCCAACCCACATGAAATTTGTAGGACCTGTAAAAGGCCGTCCAAATCCAGCTCCTTTTGACTGGGATAAATTAAATGCTTCGACAACTCCGAAAATATTTGTTTCATTAGGAACATTATTGGTAGACATCCGAAAAGCATTTTTCGAAAAAGTCATTGCTGCGTTTGCAGACCAACCCATAACCATAATTGCCGCTACTCCACCGGAAATTTTTGAGAAATGGCCATCCAACTTTATTGTGAGCAGCTTTGTCCCTCAATCAGCTTTGATGCCTCATATGGATGCTGTAATTTGTCATGGCGGTTTCAATACCGTGAATGATACCTTCACCAACGGATTGCCAATGCTAATCACACCCATCGCTTACGATCATTTTCATATTGCAAAACTGATTGAAAAAGCAGGTTGTGGAATTAGTATCCGATATAAAAGACTGCGTGTTAATGCACTTCGCCAAACAGTTTTTGAATTATTGGAAAATCCTGCGTACAGAAATGCAGCGAAGGAAGTTCAATCTAGTTTAATTAATGCTGGAGGAAACGATCGCGCGGTAGAATTGCTGGAAAATTTTGTTGAACAATCCACTTTAGTTCCTGTGTAAGCCTATGAGACGAAAATTGTTATTTGGCGAACGAATGTTGCTTGGCGACGGAACAGAACCTTTCAACACTGTAATTCCTTTTAGATTAAAGGGAACATTTAATCTGAAAGACATTCAATATGCTTTAGAAAAAATTCAGGAAAAACATCCTTGGTTAAAGGCTGTCATCCAACATGATGAGAAAAATACTCCATGGTTTGAGGTTTCAGAAAAAGTAAAAATCCCAATTCGAATTTTAGCTAAAAAAGAAGAAAACGACTGGCTTGAAGAATCTAAAAAAGAGTGGTATAAACTATTCAATTACAAAGAACAACCGCTTATGCGATTTGTCTGGATCAAAGGCGAAGAAATTTCAGATATGATGTTTGTGTTCCATCATTGCTTATGTGATGGAGGTTCTGCCATGGCGGTTTTGGATGAATTTTTAAAATTACTGGACAATCCGAATTATGATATTGGTGTTGAACATCCAATTTTGGGAATTCATGATGTTGTTCCAAGCGAAATTCTGAACAGTAGCGGACAAAAATTTAAAGCAAAAATGATTGGAAGATTGGCTGCAACAGCGATCAAAGTCATTCCAGTTAATAAAAAAACAACTGACCGACAAAGCGATTATTTAATTAATTGGAGATTTAATAAAGAAACAAGTCAGGAATTGATTTCTTACTGTAAATCTCAGAAAGTGACAGTCAATACTTTTCTGTGTGCTACGGTTTTAAATGCATTTCAGAAAATCAGAAAGGAAAAAGCGTTTAACAAAGTTTCGTGTCCGGTTGATATCAGACGTTTTGCCAATCAGATTAAAGCCGATCATATTTTCGCTTTTGGATTGATGATTGTGGTTTCTTTAAACAAGAAATTCGGTTTTGAAGAAAATTTAAAACTGATGCAGGAATCCGTCGAGAAAAAAACATCAAAGCTCAATCCATACATCACGATGATGGTGATGGAATCTGCCCATGATGCGCTGACGAATTTCACCAAATTATTGAAAAACGGAAAATCTTCCAACGACTGTATGTTTTCAAATTTAGGACGTATTCCGATTGCCCATGAATACAAAGAATTTACCCTAGAAAATATTTTCAGTCCGTCTGTGATCGGGCCTTTGGGAAATACGACGACGATGGTAGCTTCAACATTCCGTGGAGAAATGGATTTTGCTTTCATGGGAAGCGAAGGTTATTTACCTTATGCTGAGGCCTTGTCGATTCGTGATGAGGTGATTAAAACCATAAAACAACTACAATCTTTAGCCATATCATGATGAAACGCAAATTAATGTTGGTGGAAAGAATCATGTATGTTGATTCTGAAACGCCTTTAAATGTTGTATACACCGCAAGAATCAACGGTGAAATTTCGGAAGAGAATATTAAAATTGCTTTACATAAAATTCAGCAGAAACATCCTTTGTTGAGGGTTTCAATTGATCATAAAAGTGCAAAATATCCTTTTTTTATTGAAGAAAAAGAAATTTCACCGATTCCCCTTCGCATTGTTGAAAGAAAAACCGATCAAGATTGGTTACTTGAATCTGAAAATGAATGGTACAGAATCTTTGAAGACAACAAAAAACCAATGGCTCAGCTCGTTTGGGTTAAAGGTGAAAAAACATCCGAACTTCTTTGGGTAATGCCTCATTGTCTTTGTGACGGAACAACAGGCGTTACTTTGATACGTGAACTTTTAGCTTTGCTGGACGACCCTAACGCTGAATTAAATTCTTACGAAGGCTTTGATTCTGTTAATGATTTTCTGCCTACCGATTTTAATTTAAAAAAGAAGAAACGAAAAGCCAGATTTTATTTAATGATGGCAAAACTGTTCTTTTTAATTCAATCGAAAAGCAAAAACAGGAATCATGGGAAAAATTACGCCCTTCACCGAAAATTGGATGCTTCTGTTTCCAAAAAAATAGTTGAAAAATGCAAAGCCAACGGAATTTCCGTTCATGCATTGTTGTGTTCGGCTTTCATGCAGGCTTTCAAAGAATTTCAGGGTAAAAATGCGAAAGGAAAAGTGATCAGTCCGGTGGATGTTCGTCATTTTATTCCGGAAATTAAACAGGATCATATTTTTGCGTTTGCTCCAACTGTTGAACTGTCAATGAAAAAAGGAAATCAGGATTTATTTGAAAACTCCAGACACATTAAAAAAGAACTTCTTCAAAAAATTGAAAAAATGGAAGCAAGAGAACTTTTGTGGATGGGCGAAAATATGCATCCTGTCGTTGAGCGTATGATTTCAATGCTAAAATCAAGCAAAGGAGGACATGATATTACCTTATCCAACATGGGAAGAATTGATATTCCGAATGCGTATAAAAATTTTAAAGTTGAAACCATTTTCAGTCCGACGGTTGCTTTTCCTTGGTTGAATTCAAACACTTTGGTTACAACGACTTATAATCAGGAAATGGATTTTACCTTCGTGTCTAATGAAAATTTTCTTCCAAAAGAAGAAGCAATAAAAATAAAAGATAAAGCTATTGAACTGTTGACTTCATGAAATTTAAAATAAAAAAGGCTCCACCAAAACCTATCAAAAAAACCACGCTGAATCGTTTTCTCAGGAAGCGGATGATTATTTATGTCCTCCCGAATGTGTTTTTTAATTTCATTATTGCTTATGCGAGTTTTAATGAATTGGGTTACACTCATTTTTTTGCAGGAAGTCAATGTCTGGCTCGATTAACGTTGCCGATGGCGATATTTTTACCTGTAGTTCTTACGATTGATATTATAAAAAGAGTAACCGATGCCGCCGGTCAAAACGCTATTGAATTTGCCGTTGATGATCAGCTTAATTTAAAAAAAATGATGACCAAACTGAGTATTTTGCACGGAATTATTACAGGATTATTGGTTTTGTCAAGTTTATTATTTGCACAATTGGCCTTATCAAAATATTATAAACTTGATGCCACTGCGATGGCCATTGTTGTTGGGGTTTTGGCAGGTTTGCTCTCTATTCTTTTCACCTATCTTCCCATTATAAAACTAAAAAGACATTTGTATAAACCTATGAATATTATTACTTCTGATATGACTGAAAAAAATTTTAACCCATAAAAAAACCGCTCTAAAAAGAGCGGTATACCTTATAATACAGACTATCTTAACAAGTAGATCCGCAAGCAAGAAGTTGAATGTGAATTACGCCGTTAACCGCACACTGTACTTGACACAATGTACCGCTTACAACACCACCTAAACCACCTACTGCACCACCAACACTTCCAACAACACCACCTACTACTCCGCCAACGCCACCAATTGCACCGCCAACTGCTCCACCTAGACCTCCAACTAAGCCTCCGATGTTATCAAGTAGTCCGTTACCAGAAATTGTTTTCAATTCGTTTCTGTTTAATTTTTTTAAGTTTTTCATGAATTAAATATTTATTTGATTAATACTTCACGAATATATGAATAATTATAATACACTCAAATAATTTTGAAAAAAATAATTAAATATTTTTATTATTTAATATTCGATTAACATAATTGATTATTGATACATATTCAATTCCTAGCATAATCATTTCATTTAATGAATATTAACTAAATTTTAAGATTAATAAAATACTTTTCCACAATATCACTTTATTCACATAATCGTGTCTAAAATTCAAACTATAAACATCATTTTCTATTTTATTCCTAGTATTAAAGCCTTATTTGTAAGAATAAATTTCCTTTTTCCACATAGATTTCACAAATTCTCAGTTTAAATATATTTTTAAGAGTCATAATTCAAAGAATTTTACCTTCCATTCACCGACTGTTTTTGCCTGTTCACCGAAAATGAAACAATTCCAATACGATTGTTCCAGACCTTTACATCATAAAACAAGCACTATTGCTTAAAAAACTTTAAACCTTATTATTATGAAAGCAAAAATCGGTATCACAGAAAAAAACACGGAAGCAATTGCAGAACAATTATCCAAACTATTAGCTGATGAATTTGTATTGTACACCAAAACAAGAAATGCACACTGGAACGTTACGGGTGATAATTTTCATGCGATGCATATCTTCTTTGAAAATCAATACAAACAATTGGATGAGTTGATTGATAGCGTTGCCGAACGCATGCGTAAAATCGGACATTATGCTCCCGCAACAATGAAAATCTATTTGGAACTTACCCATCTTACAGAATACAGCGACAGAACAAATGACGGCTTAGGTTTCATGAAAGATCTTTTGAGCGACCACGAAAGTATCATTGAATTTCTTAGAGGAAACATCACTCCTTTTGCTGAAGAATATAAAGATTTCGGAACCAGCGATTTTATTACAGGCCTGATGGAAACTCATGAAGAAATGGCTTGGATGATCCGTTCTTACTTCAGATAAAATTAAAAGCCAAAGTAAAAAATAAAAAGGAATAAGTATATTTGTGTAAACTATAAACTTACTATCATGAAAGCTTTGATCGTTGATGACAATGATATAGCAAGAACGACTTTGGCTCATCTCGCAAAACAGATTCCGGATCTTACCATCGTAAACGAATACTCTAATGCTATTGAAGCTTACCATTATTTACAGACCAATCCGGTAGATCTGATATTTTTGGATATCGAAATGCCTGAAATGACGGGAATTGAATTAACGAAAACTCTTTCAGGCAAGGATACCATCATCATTTTTACGTCTTCAAATAAAGAATATGCCTTGGAGGCTTTTGAACTCAATATTGCCGATTACATCTTAAAACCCATCACTCCCGCAAGATTTTTGCAGGCAATGAGTAAGGCGCAGGCAATTTTTGAGAGTAAAAAAGAGAATGTTCAGGTGAATAAAGATGAGTTTTTATTCGTCAGAGATTCAAATATTACGAGACGTTTGAAGCTGGATGATATTTTTTATGCCGAAGCAATGGGCGATTACGTAAAGTTTTACACCAAAGAAAAAATGTTTGCCATACACGGAACCATGAAATCTGCGGAAGAACGCTTACCAAAAGACCATTTTATAAGAGTTCATCGCTCCTATATTATTGCAGTCGGAAAAATTGATACCCTTCAGGATGGCGGAATTATGATCAATGGTAAATTTATTCCCGTGGCCGATGCTTACCGAAAAGCACTCAACACAAGAATGAATGTTTTTTAAAACCATTATTTACCTTTTTGATTCTGAATTCTAAATTTGATTGAACAAGCCATCAATCGTTATTACTATTTAATTATGATCAATACATTTTCTATAATGGAAAACAAACGATTTAGCTATTTTATAATTCTTACATTTATTGCAGGAACTATACTATTGATAGCTGTTCAGATCAATTCAGCTAAAAATACAAAAGCACTTATCCAAAATAACAATACGCTTCTTAACGAACTGCGTTCCAGCAATCATTTAAGAGAAATAGACCGTGATATTTTGGGTGTTGAAAGCAGAATACGAGCTTCTATCGCCACCAATGACACCACACATTTGGAAGGTATCAATCAGAAAATCAATCAGATCGAAAACTTTCTAGATTCTTTATCTAAAGACAATACAGATGCCGAAGAAGAACGTTTGATACACAGACTCAGCGTTCTTGCGATGGAGAAAAAAACAACAAAAGAAAAATTATTACATCGATATCTTTCTTTGGGAAATATGGACGATAATACGTCGATTGCGAATCCACATGCGCGAATAATTTCCAACGAAATCACTACTATCACAGCAAAAATTTACGAAAGCCGCCGATTACATATGGTGGAACTTAGTAAACGAAGCGAAGAAATGGGAAGAAAGGCCAGACTTTACGATATTTCTTTATTGATTTTATTGATATTGAGTGGCGCTGTTGTCGGTTATCACATCCTTCGTCAGTTCAAAAGACAACGATTATTGATAGAAGATTTGGATATTGCAGAAAAAAAAGCTTCCGTCGCCGCGCAGACTAAGGAAAATTTTCTTGCTAATATGAGCCATGAAATACGGACTCCGTTAAGTGGAATTTTAGGTTTTACCAATTTACTCCAAAAAAGGCCTTTGGATGCGACTTCTACAGAATTTGTATCATCAATTCAGCGGTCGGGAGAAAATTTAATGGCGATCATTAATGACATTCTTGATTTATCTAAAATTGAAGCAGGAATGATGCGCATCACACCCGGAACCTTCAGTATTAATGGATTGGTAAATTCCGTAGAAACATTTTTTCTTGAACGCGCAAAAGAAAAAGAACTGACGATTTTCAGCAAAGTAGATTCATCAATTCCAGATACGCTGACGGGCGATGCAACAAGGCTTACCCAAATTTTAGTCAATCTCATTGGGAATGCGATAAAATTTACCCATCACGGAAAAGTAGATATTGAAGTTTATAAAAAATCTCAAACTGAACACGAAATTGTTCTTGGATTTAAAATCTCCGATACCGGAATAGGAATCGATAAAGAAAAATTGAACGAAGTTTTTGAAAGATTTAACCAAGGTGAAGAATCTACCACAAGAAATTATGGCGGGACAGGTTTAGGGCTGTCTATTGTTAAAAAATTAATCCTTTTACAAGACGGTGACATCGATGTAGAAAGCGAACAGGGAAAAGGGACGACTTTCAGTTTTTATATTCCTTACGGTATTTCGGAAGAACAACTTAACACAATAACTGCTGTTAATTCTGATTATTTTAAAGATAAATCAAATGCGCCTTTGCGTGTTTTGGTGGTTGATGACAATACGATCAATCAAAGTCTGATGAAACATCTTTTACTACAATGGAATATTGATTTTGATGTTGTTTCTAATGGTTTGGAAGCTGTTCAACAACTCATAAATCAAACCTATGATTTGGTTTTGATGGATATTCAAATGCCTCAGATGGACGGTTATGCTGCCACCCAACAGATCCGTGAAGTTCTGAAATTGGATGTTCCAATCATCGCAATGACCGCACACGCACTCGCCGGCGAAAGAGAAAAATGCCTGAGCCGTGGCATGAATGAATATATCTCAAAACCTATAAAAGAGGAAGAACTTTTTAAATTAATCTCAAATTTCGGATTGGAAGAAATTCCCCAAACGGAAATAAAAATTGAAGAAATAATTCCCAGTTTTCAATACATAGATTTAACCTACATGCAGTCTATAAGCGGTGGCGATAAAACTTTTGAAAAAACCGTTACTCAGCAATTTATTGAAAATATCCCGCAACATTTGCAACAGCTTACGACAGCTTATCGGAACAATGAATTTACAACAGTAAAACTCAGAGCGCACGATCTTAAATCCAGCACAGCTATTATGGGAATTCTCCCTTTATTAGAAGAAAAACTGAATATTTTGGAAATGGCTACAGAGCAAAATGCAACATTGCAACAGGCTTTGGAAGAGGTTAAGAAGATCATCAATTTAGCACTTGAAGAAGCGAAAATTTTTGTGAAATTATTATAGAAATTAACCTTTTTGAATTAATTTATTTCAACCATCAAAAAACAAAATCATTATGGAAAATCAAGGTGCATCAGTTGTGATTACCCACCATATTTTGGATGGTAAACAGAAACAATATGAAAATTGGTTAAAGGAAATCGTTCCGCTTACCAAACATTCGGAAGGTTTTATTGATCATCAGATTGTTCGTCCAATTCCTGATCTTACCTTTGTTTACACTGTAATTATTCGATTTGACACCATCACAAATCTTAAAAAATGGATGGAATCTGACAGTCGAAAAAATTTGATTGAAAAAGCAACTCCTCTATTCAGAAAAAACGATAACTATCAAATAAAATCAGGCTTAGATTTTCTATTTAATGCTGAAAATGAAGGAAATAAAGTTCCTGTTCGATGGAAACAGTTTCTGGCAACCTGGTCTGCGATTTATCCGTTGTCTATTGTGATTCCATTAATCTTAATTCCATTGTTGAGATTTTTGAAAATCCCTGCAAATCATTATTTTGATGCTTTGATTAATTCAGGAATTGTTGTTTTTATGATGGTATTTATAGTAATGCCAAATTATACAAAACTGATTAAAAAATGGCTGTATAAATAATTGAAATTCACATAAATGAAAACATAAGTCACTGAGAAATCTCAGTGATTTTTTTGTTTTTGTTTTTGTTTTTGTTTGATTGGATTTTATCCAATCCTCTGTTAAATCGTCCCTTCGGGACTCTCTGTTCTTTTAAAATCAAAATGTATAAAATTATTCGTTCTGAATATTTTCGATCTTAAATTTCTCGCTCATTTTCAATAATAATCTAAATTTTTAGTTGATACTTTTCCGAAATGACCAATTTTATGTTTATTCAACGACATTTTCTGCCTATTCATCGAATGCCGACTGATTTTGAAACGACTTGATGGTAGATTTACATCATTAAATAATACAAACAATAATATTAACAATTAAAATTCAAACATCATGGAAATTCTACAAACAACAGAAAATGCATTATCTCACTCAACTGTAACTGCAGTTATCAATGCACCTATCGAAAAAGTTAACATCGCAGATTGGTTGTTAAACCTTCCGGACGCAGAATATCAGCGTTGCTCAACTCAGCACATTGGAGCTGCAATTTCATCAACTTACGATGGCGAACCTGTATCATTGAATGTTGAAACAATTGGAGACGCATTAATGGTACAACATTATGTTGCCGTTGAGCACAGACCTGATTACTGTCGTATGTTATCCATCTCGGATTCTATTACAAAAGGCGGACGTACAAAAGTTCAGGTTTTATGGGAACTGAAAGCCACAAAAATTGATGACAACACTTGTCTTTACACCAATGAAATTCACGCAACCGCAACGCCGGAAATGTTTGAATATCTGAAAGAACACAACGTTAACCTTGCTGATGCTGCAGCTTCCAGACAAGCCGCTTCCGACGCTCACAATCACGAAGAAACACCAAACTTCGCGAAAAGTATCGAAAATAAAGCGTTGACAGGAAAATATAATCAACCTTTCTAATAAAAAAAGATAATGAGCGTATTGAGGTACGCTCATTTTATTTATAAAGATTATGGAAGATACTTTGTTTAAAAAAATCGTAGGAACATGGATTTTAGTAGAATTAATTGAAGTCCCTGTAAACGGCGGAGAAATTACCCATCCCATGGGTGAAAATCCAAAAGGATTGATTATTTATAGTTCTGATGGTTATATGTCGGCACAAATTATGAATGCTCAACGTAAAGATTTTCATCAGGAACATTGGACAAATGCGACGCCGGAAGAATATACACAGGAAGGTTCAACTTACCTTGCCTATTCTGGTTCATTTAAAACTGATGATGAAAAACAGACTGTAAGTCATACGATGTATGTATCGCTCTTTCCAAACTGGACAGGGCAAACTCAAAACCGCATCGTTCTTTTTAAAGACGGATTTCTACACCTTGAAAGTGAGAAACCATTTACAAGTAATTCACGATTAGTGATCCATAAACTGACATGGAAAAGAGTTGGAAATTGCATTTAATTAAAAAAATAACAATATAAACCAATGAAAAGAGATGCAATTTTTTACTCATCCATTATCATGGCTTTCAGTGCAGGATTTGTAGATACAAGTACCTTTACTGTTGCGGATGGTTTGTTTTCTGCGCATATTACCGGGAATTTTGTTGTTTTTGCTTATAAATTGTCTAATCATCCTGCTATGAGTGATTTTATAAATCTTGTAAGCTTTCCTGTTTTTATCTTAGCAGTAATTTTGACCAGAAAAGTTGACAGCTGGTACAAAAATGAAAGAGGAATCTTTTCATCTATCGGCTTATATCTCATCGTAGCCGGTATTCTTGCTTTTTTTCTAAAACAATATCATATAGCGACAGGTTTTGTCTATCATTTTATGCTCATGTTAATCGTATTTTCTATGGGAATACAGAATACTGTGAATAGATTATATGTAAATTCAGCATTTGGACCAACGACTGTTATGACTGGTAATGTGACCAAAGCAATACTGGATTTTTTCTCTTATATTTCTACGCAACATACTTTTGAAAAACTGATAGAACTTAAAAAATCACTTGTTCTTTTAACGAGCTTTTTGATAGGCTGCATTTTAGGAGCTTTGATTTCTTCTGGATTTGGTTTGGTTTCTATGTTGATTCCGGGAATTTTAATAACTGTTTATTATACCGTTTTTTCAAGAAAAATTTCTTTATCTTTTTGATAATTAAAACTTATATAAATTAATAAACATAAGTCACCGAGAAATCTTGGTGATTTTTTTTGTTTAAAATAATCTTCAATTTTGATTTTTTTTCATTTTGAAGGATTCTCAACCAGAAATTTAGATTAACAATTTAGATTTCTTCGAAATGACAAATTATATGTATTTAAAATCATGTTTAAACCAATCCTACACTCAATCCTTTCATTTTAAAACATAAATGACTTCATCATCTATTCCTTTTAAATTCTCACCGACTCATTTTGCCTTTTCACCGAATGACACTTAAGAATATGATGATTCCGTGGTAGCTTTACAATAGAAATAAAGACAAACACTCATTAATCAATAAAAACTACTATTATGAAAAACGAATCATTAAGTTTCAGATACGAACTAGAAAAAAAAGAACCGCGCACCAATGATGGCGGAACTACAAGAGGAGCTTCTGTTACAGATTTCCCAGCTTCTATAGGAATTGCAGGAGTTTCTATGAGATTACAGCCGGGAAGTATGAGAGAATTACACTGGCATGCCAACGCTGCAGAATGGGCTTATGTAATTTCAGGAACTGTTCGTACAACGATCATTCATCCGGACGGACACAGTTATGTTGATAATTTTGAGCCGGGCGATGTTTGGTATTTTCCAAAAGGTTACGGGCACTCAATACAGGCAACGGGAACAGAAGAATGTCATTTTATTTTAATTTTTGACAATGGTAATTTTTCTGAAGATCATACATTCAGTGTTACAGATTTTGTTTCATGCATGCCTCCGGAAATTGTTGCTCAGAATTTAGGGTTAACCCTTCAAGAAGTTGCAGCATTACCTCAGAAAGAAGCTTATTTCGCGGCAGGAATTGTTCCGGATGAATTATCATTTAATGCAACTGCCCGTCCGGAAGAATCAGATATACAATTAACCAGTTTTCACCGTTATCCTTTACACGCACAACAACCGAGAATTGTTCCCGGAGGAGGTTTACAAAGATTGGTTACCAGCAAAGAATTTCCTATCAGCAGTACTATGTCGGGTTCAATTATAGAATTACAGCCGGGCGCTTTAAGAGAAATGCACTGGCATCCTAACGCTGACGAATGGCAATATTATATTTCCGGTCAGGCAGAAATGTCGGTTTTCTTAGCAGAAAGTACGGTGGTGACTGAGGAATTTAATGCCGGAGATGTCGGTTACGTCCCAATGGGAGCCGGACATTATATTAAAAATACAGGAGATACGGTTTGCAAAATTTTGATTGGATTTAATAGCGGAACCTATCAGTCCATTGATCTAAGCGAATGGCTGGCTGGAAACCCAAAAGACGTCGTAGTAACTAATTTTGGTTTGAAAGAAGGTGAAATAGAAAAATTCCCGACAGAGAAGGTTTTTATTCAGCCTAAAAAATAAGGACTTTCTATTTAAATCTATCATAAATGGATAAATCTGTAGCTTCAGAAAGCGCTTCTCTTTCAGATAATCAGATCAGGATACAGGAGAGATTAGCCATATTTCTTGCTTTAATTGCAGGATACATCGATGCAACAGGTCTTATTAAGTGGAAAACATACGTGTCTTTTATGAGTGGAAATACCACGCAATTAGGCGCCGCACTTTCTACCGATAAATATGGAGTTATCATCACATCGGTTACAGTTATTGCCAGTTTTTTGTTGGGAATTTATTCCGGAACCTGTTTATCATTATATAAAAGAATTAAGAACCAAATATTAACATTTTACATAGTTTCCGGAATTTTGATTTTCTATACAATAATTGCTTATTTTTATAATATTAATACCATATCCTCTATTTCAATTATCGGTTTTTCAATGGGAATTATGAATACAATCGTAACTTCTGTCGGGAACCAAAAAGTAAATACAGATTTTGTGACCGGAACATTAAACAGCCTGGCAAGAAACACCGCAATGTTGAGTATGACCAATGACAGAGCGGAAAAAAAGCAATATAAAGCCAATGCAATTCATCTTTTACTGTTATGGATAGGCTTTTTATCAGGTGCGTTTACAGCTCCTTTCCTACTTTCATTTTTAGGGAATTGGTCTTTGGGTTTTCCTGCACTCTTATTACTGATTTGCGGATTATGGATTTCAATTTTTAATATTAAACTTAAAAAAAACTAATAACATGTTACAAAAAAATGATATTGCCCCGGATTTTACATTATTTGCAACACCGGATCAAAAAATTACCCTGTCAGAGTTTAAAGGACAGAATGTGATTCTTGCATTTTATCCAGCCGACTGGAGCCCTGTTTGCAGTGACCAAATGGCTTTATATAACGAAACTTTAAAATATTTCAAAAAATATGATGCCGAGATCTTTGGAATTTCAGTGGACAGCAAATGGTGTCATTTAGCATTTTCGCAATCCAGAAACTTACATTTTCCATTGTTGGCAGATTTTGAATCTAAAGGCGAAACAGCCAGAAAATATGGAGTTTACAATGAAGAAGAAGGCGAATGCAACAGAGCCCTTTTTGTCATCAATAAAGAAGGTGTCATCGAATGGAGCTACCTCTCACCAATGGCAATAAATCCTGGTGCAGATGGAATTTTAGAAGCATTAGAATCACTTAAAACACAATAATTATGTCATTAAAACCAGCCGTCAGCAATACTGACCATACACAAGGCAATCAAGATGCCGATTTAGTTATCGTTGAATATGGAGATTATCAATGTCCATATTGTGGAGCAGCTTATCCTGTTTTAAAAGAATTGATGAATCAGTTCGGAAATCAGATCAAGTTTGTTTTTAGAAACTTCCCGTTATCCGAAATGCATCAATATGCAAGACCGGCGGCACTCGCAGCAGAAGCAGCCAATTTACAAGGGAAATTCTGGGAAATGCATGATGCGATCTATGAAAATCAGAGATATTTGAATGAAAATTTCCTGTTAGAATTGGCACAAAAATTACATTTAAATATTGATCAGTTCAAAACAGATCTTGAAAAACCGGAATTGGCCGAAAAGGTTGATGCAGATTTCGAAAGCGGAATCATCAGCGGAGTGAATGGAACTCCTTCATTTTTTGTCAATGGAAAAAAATTCGATGGCGGTGCGGAAGACCTGTTCAAGTTGTTGGACGAAAATACAGCTTCTTAAAACACCGAATCTCACGCAGCCCGACTTGAGTGGAAATCCTTTTTTGCGCCAGCAAAAAAGATTGGGAACGGAAGGCGGAAATAGCTGCCCAAATAAAAAATATACTACAAAATCAAGTTTTTAATTTTTTTTATCAAAATCGAACGATATTAAACTAGATTAACAGAGATTGAATTTCACTGTACTACATTTGCTAAAGAATTAAGACAACAAAATAATTTTAATATAAATCAATAATAACAATTAAATACAATAACAATGAGCACACTAAAATTAAAAGACGGAACAGAAATTTTTTACAAAGATCAAGGAAAAGGACAAACTTTAATGTTTCACCACGGATGGCCTTTATCATCAGATGATTGGGATGCACAGGTAATTTTCTTTTTACAGAAAGGTTACAGAGTAATCACTCACGACAGAAGAGGTCACGGACGTTCTAGCCAAGATATTTATGATCACACCATTGAACAATATGCTGCTGATGCTGCCGAATTGGTAGAATTTCTTGACCTGAAAGACGTTGTTCATATCGGACACTCTACAGGTGGTGGTGAAGTAATTCGTTACGTTAACAAATATGCGAATGGAAGAGCTAAAAAAGCAGTTTTAATCAGTGCAGTTCCACCAATTATGGTTCAAAGCGACAGTAATCCTGATGGCGTTCCAATGTCTGTTTTTGACGGAATCAGAGACCAAACTCTTAACAACAGACAACAATTTTACATTGACCTTACTTTCCCTTTCTACGGTTACAACAGAGAAGGTGCGGACGTAAAAGAAGGTGTACAGAGAAACTGGTGGAGACAAGGAATGATGGGTGGAATCGTTGCTCATTACGACGGAATTAAAGCGTTTTCTGAAACGGATTTCAGAGAAGATTTACAAGCGGTTGATATTCCTGTTTTGGTTCTTCACGGAGAAGATGACCAGATCGTACCTTACCAAAATGCAGCCCTAAAATCAATAAAATTATTGAAAAACGGAACATTAATTACTTATCCTGGTTTCCCTCACGGAATGCCGACTACTCATGCTGATGTCATCAATAAAGATCTTTTAGAATTTATACAGTCATAATTTCTATATATAAATGAGAAAAGCCTTTGAATAGCAATATTCAAGGGCTTTTTTGTTTTAATTTTTAAATTTTAGAGGAAAATATAAAATAGATATTCAATTTATGACAACTGTTGGAATTCATATCTAATCCTAAAATTAATCACTAAAACAAGACTTGTATTTTTTATTTTTGACTGAATCACCCATCTTTTCAAGTTATTATGTTAAAACATTTCATTAAAAGTAACTATATAGTGAAATATTTTATATATTCGTCAAACTAAAATTAATTCTAAAAATTAATAACTATGAAAAAAACTCTTCTTTCGGCATTCTATGCCGGCATTTTGTGTGTAGCATTCTCATGTTCAACTGAACGAGCAACTCTAGCTTCTACCGAAGAAATGAAGTCTACAGAAATGACATCTTTCGACAAAGCTCTTAAGGAAATAATGAAACCCGAAAACCGTTCAACACCTGAAGAAAAGGCTCGCCTAGGCGCACAATTGAATGACAGATCACTGGATATTTTATTTAACGCTTCTTTACAATTGGTAGGAAAAAGCAACAGCAACCCTAGCCAAGCCAGCAGAGTGGAAAAAGAAAAAGTAATTGTTCAGGCGACCAATATGTATTTTTCTAAGCTGAACACTTTAAAAGCCAATCAAAAAGCAGAAAACTAAAATCCCAGATCATGAAAAAAATATTCTTATCACTCTTTGCAATGAGTGCAATTGGTCTGCAGGCTCAAAACAAGATGAACATATTTAATTATACCTCATATAATTTATCAAATTTCTTGGTAGGATCGGATCAGACAAACAATTGTATTCCTAATATCAGCGGAACCAATTATCCGATTATGGTTCCTCCAGGTGGCGCAGTAACTTATAATGGGTATTACAACAGTCATCTTCAAAGTCCGCCAATTAATACCTGGACGGTACAAATTAACCCAACCACTACTCTTCCGCCACAGGTTCCAACATCACCATTACTTATTTCTTTAGGCTCGGTAACCAAATGGCAGATGAATAAGTTTTTTGTAGATGATCCCAGCGGTGCCCCACTGTATTACAGCGGTGCATCTATAGGAATGATTGGTTGTAATACACCTATAATTTCTACTTTATCACCTACACCAACACAGCCATTTCCATTTAATGCATTTTGGTTTGACGTAGGAAACGACACATACTTTATAATACAACCTTAAAAATTATGAAAAAAATACTAATATTCTTACCAGTTTTTATATTCTCGTTATCTTTTTCACAAGGGAAATTATATCTTCAGAATTACTCTAATTATGACCTTGTGATGCGTGTTATAGCAGGTAATACAAACAATTGCTTACCAGAAGTGGTTGCAAGTATGAATTTTCCTGCCAGTACACAGGATGTGATCGACAACTTTAATGATTCGGCTCCCTATGCAAATAATTGGTCTGTGAGGTTATCCCCAACAGGAAATCCGCTCTCCCAAGCAGTCCCTTCGGGATTACTTACTACAGTATCAAATCTTACCCGTTGGAAATTTCTTTGGTTCCATACAACATATCCGGGCACAACCAATTCAACGCCTGATATTGATTTCAATATGGCTGATCCATCTGCATTTGCTGCTTGTCCGCTATCGGGCTCAGATTTTGTTGACGGAAGTTTAACTGATGCGTTTTGGTTTTATATTCCTTCGGAAAATGCAACTTATTTAATCGTTCAGTAATATTTTCAACTTCTGAAGTAAGAAAATTTATATCATTAAATATATAATCCCTAAGATTTTGTCTTAGGGATTTTTTTATCGTTGATCTGAAAATACTATTTGAATTTGTATGAAAAATTATAATTTTAAAATGACTTTAGCTGCTCATCATAATATGAAATAGCATCATCAATAACAGAAGTTATTTTCGGGAAATTGTTATATCTATCTCCAAAAACCTCCAATCCGGTAAATTCTGTAGAAATATTGCTTGAAAAGGTACTCGTAAAATTAATCGTCCTAAGTACATGACTGACTTGGATCAAAGTATTAATTTTATTATCAATTGATAACTGCGGTGTTAGATGATGTCTTAAATCCTTAAGTTCATCCAACTGAGCTTTGGTTACCATTTTTTTGTTCTTTTTCATTAAACAAAAGTACAGCTTTTACGTAATTAATATTTACGTTTTGTATTAACAAATTGTAACATAAAGCCCAAAATTACTTGTTAAAATTCGTTGTTTTAAAAAGTTAAAAGGATATTATAAAAAAAGCAACCTTAATAAGTTGCTTTTCCATTTTCAGATTATTTTTTAGTGTAAGAAACTCTCCAGACAATTCCGCTTACGTCGTCGGCTACGAGTAAAGATCCATCAGCGATTTGAAGAACGCCGACAGGCCTTCCATAAACATCACCCTTCGCTTCATCAGCTATAAAACCTGTAAGAAATGGCTGATAAGAACCTGAAGCTTTTCCATTTTTAAAAGGGACAAAAGCAACCTGATATCCAACCAATGATGAACGATTCCAAGAACCGTGCTGTCCGATAAAAGCTCCATTTTTATAATTTTCCGGAAACTGAGTTCCTGTATAAAATGTTAACCCTAAAGATGCTGTGTGGCTTCCCAAAGGTACATCAGGAACAATGGTTTTTGCTACCAAATCAGGTTTTTCGCCTTTTCTTCGTGGATCTTCGTTTTTCCCATAATAAGCGTATGGCCAACCGTAAAATGCATTTTGTTTCACACTTGTAAGATAATCAGGAACCAATTCATCACCCAATTCGTCTCTTTCATTCACAACAGTCCATAAAGCTCCGGTAGCAGGATTCCAGCTCATACCGACAGGATTTCTAAGTCCGGCCGCATAGATTTTCTCACCGCTTCCATCAGGATTTACCTCCAGAATATTAGCTCTTCTTACCTCTTTATCCATTCCGTTTTCGCCGACATTACTGCCTGATCCAACAGAGATATAAATTTTAGACTGATCTTTATTCGCAATTAAATTTCTTGTCCAGTGGTTATTATAACCTCCTGCCGGCAGGTTCACGATCTTTTTTCCAGGTTTTGTTATTTTTGTATCTCCTGATTTGTAAGGATAAACATACAGTCCATCGGTATTGGCCACATAAAACTGATCTTTAATAATCAGCATTCCATAAGGTTGATTGAGTCCGGCTAAAAATACAGAAGACGATTCCGGAATACCATCTTTGTTGGCATCACGGTAGAGGATAATTGTGTTAGCAGATTTTCCGGCAACCTCAGCATCACTTTTTCCACTGATGTCGTTTTTAACTTTCTCTGTCGCAGTACGTTCAGAATTGGAGAGTACCACGAAGATATCTCCATTTTCTGCCTGAATCATATTTCTCGGACTTTTAATATTTTCAGCAAAACGAGTTACGGTAAAACCTTCAGGAGCAGTCGGCTTTTTGTCTTTGCCCCATCCGATAACATTACTGAATTTGTTTTTGGAGTTTTTTTCATCAGGTGGGGGTAATTTTAAAGTATCGGTTTTTGTGACAACTTCATTGGCTTGTCCACCTTCCCCGGACTTGTTTTTATTATCCTTACAACTGAAAAAAAACAATGCAACTGCAGGTAAAAAAAGATAATTTTTCATATTTTTATTGAGATTTGATGATTAAGAAATACTATAAATACAAATATTAGACCTCCACAGCCTTTTGAATTAAAACTTCGCCTCAACACCCAACACAAAATTTCTTTTTGCGGCAGGATTATAATAACGGTTTCCGAACGCATTAATATCAAAACCTAACACATAATCTGTATTATAAAGATTTTGAATTTGAAGGTATAAATTCAGTCTTGTTTTATCAACATTTACAGGAAATCTGAATTGGATATTTCCAACTAAATTAGATTCAGACCAAACAGAATTGGCATCATTCAAAGGCATTTTTGAGGTGTAAAAGTGGGAATAATCAACAGAAAGCTTTCTGAAAAAAGTAAAATTCACCAAAGAATTAATGGTTGTTTTTGGAACTCCGGTCAATTCATTTCCTGAAAAATCATTATCATTTTGCTGATAATTTTGAAATTTAAAATTGTAAAAACTTCCCGAAAAACGAAATTTAAATCGACTGAAAAAATCATTTTTCAAATCAAAACTTTTAGATTCCAAAAGAACTTCAATACCTTTTTGCACCGTTTCTCCTGCATTTACAAAATATTCCTGTCCAGCTTCATTTTGTCTCCTCACAATCGCATCTTTCAGTCGGAAATCAAAATAATTACCTTCCACAAAAAGAGAATTCCCAAACTGTTTTCTGATTCCGATTTCTTTATTCCAGCCATATTCCGGGCTTAAATTGGCATTAAATTCCTGAGTCGATGAACGGATTTCTTCATTCGTCGGCGCAGAATTCCCCTTCCCTATTTTCCCGCGGACTGAAAAGCCTTTTCCTAAAAGATAGGTCAAACCAAAATTAGGAAGCCATTGATTTTTAAACGCTACTTTTCCGTTTTCTGATATCGGATAAATTCGTTCCCAATCATAAGAATTTGAGTTTAAACTGATGGAAATATCGGTAAATAATTTTTCATTAAAATTTAGCTTCTGAGAAAGAAAATAAAATCCTGAAGTGTTCTTAATTTGATCAAAATTTTGCGGTTTGCCCTCAAAACCTTTATTATTGTCATAGTTTTTAACCAAAATATCATTAATTCCGCCCTCAAAACCAAATCTGTAGGCTAAAGAAATTGTACTCCAATTTTTTTCAAAATTCAGGTGAGTTCGTATTGCAAAATTCTTTTCAAAACGGTTTTCGAAATTGGTAATAAACGGGTTTTCAAAATCTACATATGAACCCTGAATTAAAATAAAATGAGAGAAATTCTGATTGAACTGATATTCGTTTGAAAGACCTGCCAGAAACATTTTATTACGAATTCCGGCCTCTTGTTCTTTTGAACCCGGAATTGTTGCAGTTCCCGGCCTTGACTGCTTTCTGTTGGTTTGCATCTGCTGCAAAGTAAGCCCGCCCGGCGTTTGGTAATCCAGATCGGAATAAATGGCTACCGCTTTAAGCGACCCTTTTTCTGAATACTGAAAATTATCTTTAATGAAAATCTGCTTCCGTTGCATTTTAGATTGTTCTCTGTAGGAATCGGTCTGATAATAATTTTGAAAAACTTCAAAAAAATGCTTTCCCACTTTCTTTGACACATCAAAACTTTGGTTAAAGGTTCCATAACTTCCAATCGACAGATTTGCAGAAAGATTGTCGGAATCTTTGGTTTGAAGAAGAACAGTTCCGCCTGTCACAGATCCGTAATCTCCGCTTTCAGGACCTTTATAGATTTCCATTCTATCTATTAGTTCCGGTGAAATGACGTTAAAATATGTATTGCCCGAAGCATCTGACAGAATAAAATCATCGAGGTAAACTTTGACATTACGAACGCCAAAAGGTGACCTCAACGTGCTTCCGCGAAGAGAAATCCTATAACTTCCCGGCGACCGTTCCTCCATTCTTGCTCCCGGAATTTGGTTGATAGATTCCAGCATTCTTTCGGGCGTATTTTGAGACAGTAAATTTTCTGAAACTACTGAAACTGATTTCGTTGAAGAAATAAAACTTGCAGGTTTCTTGTACGCATCAATTTTCACCTCCGAAATCAATGTCGCCGAATCTCTTTTTTGAGAAAATAAAATTGAAGCAGAAAAGATTGGTAAGAAAAGATATAGTTTTGTCATTGGATAGTGTTATGCAAAAACTGTTCTTTTTTCTTTGGGTTGGGGTTATTAAAATTAGTAAATCTTACGTGTTGTTGCGCTATTTAAAAATTCAATCTCATAATTCTGCTCATTTACAACTTCTGAATATAGATTCATTAGATTTAAGTTAATTTCATAATGGTCAAGTATCTGCTTGTTTTTAAGATGAAATTTTCTTGTTAAGCGCGCGATATACCAGAAAACAATGACCAATAGGGCAAGAAGTATTTGTAAAGCAATAAGTGAATAATCAAAAACCTGTTCTACTAATTTCTGACGTAAATCCTCACGTATTTTTTGAGTTGAAATGGTCTTGGATATTTTCTGATCCGTAGCAGAAGTTTGCGAAACTGTGATTTCAGAATGTGTTCCAAAATTATCATTTAAAAATCCTGTAACAATCTGATCATAATGCTCATCGAAATATTTTTGGTAAACATCTTCACTCGTAAAAGTACTTATCAAAAGCAAAAAAGCTATCGAAGCAAGAAAAATAAAAACTACTCTTTTTAGAACGTAGTAAAAATTATGATACCATTTTACAGGCTTTTGAGCTTTCATTCGCGCCAAAACATCCTGAGCACCACGAATTTCGTTTTCAATGTATATTTTACTCTTTTTCTTAGCATCAATATATGCGCTAATCTCAATATTATTCATCAATTTGTTGGTTATTAGTTTTTTCTGATGTATTTATCTTACAACATTAGTTTTCAAATATATAAAAAAAATTGTTTTGCAATTATGGCAATATGTGATTAATGAAAATGAGAAGAGAATGTTTTGTTAACAGGAATTTGAGTTTTTTTTATTGATTTCATACTATTATCCAACTTCAACAAAAAAAATCCTTTCAAAAAATTTGAAAGGATTTTTCATAAGTATAAATCAGCTAATTTCTATTTAACAATAATCTTAAAATTACTATTCAAATTTTCTCCTGAAACATTCAATATATAATTTCCTGATACTTTTCTATCGGAAATATTTAAATTAAAAATTCCGTTTCCGTTTGAATTTATTTTTTCTTTAACAACAACTCTTCCTGTCATATCCATAATTGTCGCTGTTAAGCTTGATTTTTTATATTCCGGAAGTTTAATGAAAATCTGATCTTTCACAGGATTTGGATAGACAGATCCCACATTTTTGCTGATACTGAATTCCGCATTACCCAATACCGCCTCATTGTACAAAGCAGATATTTCCGTTGGAGATAATGCATAATTGTACATTTTAAGCTCATCAAATGCACCTTTGTAAGGAGCCGGAGCATTGGCAGTTGACAAAAATTCAAGTTCACCGATGTTTCCGATGATCAGATCGCTTGCTTCACCAATACCTGTTACTGCAGTTTCGTCTCCTTCAGCACTTAAAATTCCATTGGTATAAATTCTCATTTTGTGTGCTGTAATATCTCTCTGGATCACAACATGAACCCAGTTGTTGGTAAAATAATTGGCAATTGGGGATGTGATTTCTTTTTTTGTAACGTCATCATCGATAGCATATCGCAGCTGACCGCCTTTGATCTCAACATTAAAACGTTTACCGGTCGCACCTGTTGTCGTATTCTTGGTGAATGAACCTTTACATAATACATAAAGACTTGTCGCCGAAGACGATGGAATCATGCTTACCGGAGCTTTCATCCAATAAGAAACGGTAAAAGAATTCGTATTAAATAAGATCTGATCCTGATGTGGAATACTCGCTATGTACGGCGTATTCGGTGAAGTCGCCAGATCAAGGGCATAATTTTCTCTTCCGGGAACTCTTACACTTGCATTATCATAAGCTACATTTAATGTTCCATTATTGGCGAAAGATGTTAAATCTGCAATCTGTTCACCTGCTGAAGGCGCTTCCATGAATGGCCAGTTTCCGACAATACTTTGTGTTATTGCACGGAAATTCCACACATTTCCTGTTGCAAGACCGAGCGTATTGTTTGCATCAATTCTCCAATAGTAGTTGGTTGCCGGATTTAAATTCGTAAGCTGATACGATGGTGTAGCAGAATAAGGTACCGTAGCGATATTGGTTAAATTTTGAGGATTTGTTCCAAAATAAACTGTATAGTTTGTGGTGTTTGCACTGCCTGTCCATTTTAAAAGCAGATTACCATTGTTCAGCTCAACGCCAGTATTACCATTTGCCGGAGTCGGGTTCGCTGCCTGTGTTGGAGCTGCCGGAATTGGCGGTGTAGTAACTGTATTTGAAGTATAAACAGAAGATTCTGTCGAATTTATAGCTTTAACTCTGTAATAATATTGAGTGTTAGGTGTTAAACCAGTTTCATTATAACTCGTTGTATTCGCAGGAAGTATTGCAATGACTGAAAAAGTTGTTCCATCGGGAGAACGCTCTAATACATAATTGGTTTCATTAGCAGCATTATCATTCCAGTTAACTGTTAAAGAACTTGAAGGTGTAGATCCCGTTGTAGCTGCATTTGTGAAATTCAAATTCGATGGCGGAATAATAAAATCCGGAGCCGGTGTATTTGTTAAATTATTAATATAAACTTCAATGTTCAAATATGGAGCATATGTTGTGCTTACATTTAAAGCATCAAAAACATTTGGATTCAATCCGTTGGCAGTTTCCCACGCATCCGGCATCCCGTCATTATCTGTATCTAAAGGAGCCGGAGCACCGTAAACATGTCCTGCACCTCCATTGGTAAAACCAAATTGTGTCGTTAAATCAGTTTGTACATAAACATAAGTCGCAGTTGTTCCTTTCGATTGTAAATCTGAAACTATTAAATTATCTACCTGATCACGTCTCGGATACGAAGCTCCTACCTTTGCAACAATATTATCGAATGCAGTTTGCGCCGTTACTGTCGTGTTTTTCATCGGATAATCATACGGAGCCGCCATGATTGCGTTGGCATCTCCTACAGGATATCCTATTAAGTCTTGAGGAACTAAAGTTCCGTCCAAAACCCCGTTTCTATTGTTATCAAAATAATTTCCGGAACCATATAAATTGAAATTGGCATTTCCTACGCTAAAAGGTGTGGTTACCGTAGTATTTGTATTTGGACCTCCGATAAAATAATTGTTGATAATATTCGCATAAGAAGCTCCTGCCGAATCTCCGCCCATAATGTAAGCTTCTCCGGATTGAGTGTGTCCATACGTATTTCCGTAATTCCCCCAATTGTAAACAACATTGTTTACAAACTCATTAATCCCTTTTATTTTATTATTTCGGGTTTTATTACAGATGTATAAATTTCCAATTAAACTAATCTTTCCGCCTGGAGGAGGTTGCATTAATCCTCCCGCAGAGTGATTGTGGCGATGCATTCCCTGTCCTATAATAGAATTCTGAATCGTTATATTATCCGGACTCGTCCCATTACCATCCCAGTTAACAGAAAATACTTCGTCTGTACCCCAGGTAAAAGTCATGTGATCTAAAATGATATTGGCACCATTAGCTATCCCTGAAGCATCCTGATTTTGAGATGTCCCACCATAACGAAGACGAAGAAATCTCGCAATCGTATTGTTAGCTCCTGAAAATGAAACCCTTGGCCCTAAAAACACAATTCCTTCTCCCGGAGCGGTTTGTCCGGCAATAGTAGTATTAGCAGGCACAGCAACTATTGACTGTAAATTAACAATACCTCCCACTTTAAAGATAACAAATCTACCCGGCTGACTTACTGCGTCACGGAACGAACCCGGTCCACTGTCATTTAAATTGGTAACCAGATAAATTTGAGGATTTGCGACTCCTCTCGCTCCTGTGGTATATCTACCAAAACCGGTAGCTTCCGGAAACGCTAATGTTTGAGCATCCAGACCAACAGTGGAGAATGCCAATCCACAAAACAGTAAAGATTTAAGTGATTGCTTAAATAGTAAAGTTCTATTTTTCATAAGTATTAATTTTGTGTTAACCAATCTACCTACAAACCCAAATATGAGCATCCTGCTCCATCCTGCCGACCTCCTATCTATCAATTAATTACGATAAATCCACAAAAAAGGCATAATATTTCTCTTAATAATGAAACAAATAAAACTTCATAAATATTTAAACTTGACTCCAAAATTGAGCTCTGAATTTTATTTATTTAAATATAACATCTCAAGTATTCTATAATGTGATGTACATCACGCAGACAAGAGGGAAATGTTAACTTACTTTGCCCTATACTCAAGAAAAATAAAAATCTTATAAATTAAATATCTCATGAAAAAAATAAACAAACTATCATTCATCTTATTTTTAATGATATTCTTTTCAAAAACAATTGTACAAGCCCAGGGTTTGGCAACTAATAAATTGGACAGCATCTTTCCTGAAGACATCAAATGGTCATCATTTCCTGCATTTCCAAAGTCGGCAGGTCTTTCAGTATTGATTGGCGATCCTACAAAAGCGGGACTCTATACAGTAAGAGTAAAAGTACCTGCAGGATTAAAGCTTGAACCGCATATTCACCCGGAAGACCGTATTTATACAGTGATATCAGGGGTATTTTATATTGGAATTGGAAATAAATTCGAAGACTCAAAGTTGAAGGCATATCCTCCGGGAAGTGTACTTGTACTCCCCGCAAATACTCCCCATTTTCATTGGGCAAAATCGGGGGATTATATTACACAGGTTACTGCAATCGGACCGTTGGGAATAAGTTATTTAGATCCAAAAGATGATCCCAGAAATAAAAAAGACTGAAAAAATTCACTCAATTATTCAAAAATAAATATCCCCTGCCTGAGCAAGGGATATTTTTTAACAGATGCCTTAAAAGTCATCCTTATTTTAACTATACTTTTCTTTATTATGATTCTGGAGTATAAACAAGCACACCGCCCAACCATGTTTCCAATACCGGAATGTTTCTCATTTTCATATATTGTGAAGATTCAGTAGTCATTGAAAGCGGATCTTCTCCTAAGATAACGAAATCCGCAAAGTAACCTTTATCTAATGAGCCAACCCACTGATCTGCATAACATTGCCATGCAGCATCATACGTAACAGCAATCAATGCCTGCTCGGGAGTAAGACATTCGGCTTTATTTAATACTTCTTTAGTTTCCTTATGCTTTTCCATAATTCTTGTAATGGATTGTTCCATCATTCTCAAAGGGCCTAATGGACTTACCTCATTGTCGCTATGAAGGGTAATTCTCATGCCGACTGCAAGAGTTGAACCACAAAGATCAAGCATTTGCGCCTTCTCTTCACCGAATATTACTTTACTAAAAGCATATCCCCAATACCCTACATGTCCGATAAGGAAACTTGGCGAAACACCCATTTGCAGCATTTGGGTAATCTGACTGCTTGTTAGAAGCGAGCAGTGTTCTATACGGTTTCGAAGCTCTGGTCCTCTGTATTGAGCAAGCGCACTTTGATAAGCATTTATAGCAAATGATACCGCCTGGTCTCCATTGGCATGCACCATCAGAGGCCAGCCTTTGCCCGCAACCACTGTATTAATTAATTTATCATAATTTGGCGGAATCGTAGTTGCAGGAATCCCTGATTGCGGAAAATTGAATATCCCAATATTATCAGCAGGATTGCATATATAAGGCGTACTCTGATAACCGGTTAACCCTTGGTTTGAACCATCCGAAACTACTTTAACATGCCCATAATATACCGACTCGTAATTAACTGGCGGTGTGTAAGTTCCCAAACCATCAGCTTCCGACTGATTAGCACAAAGTAATGCTCCACCCGTTCTTACTAACTCCGTATTACTGCCCAAGTAGGTAGTCAACAGTTTTTCAAAATTACTGTTCAGTCCTGCATCATACATAAAAGTAACTCCCCTTGAATTTGCCAATTGAAAAAGCTCTGTAAGATAGGTATCAATATCTTGAGCCATAGCAATAACCTGTTCTTTTATTACTTTCAATGCCGGTGTCATTTCCAAACTTTCCTGAAGCTGGCCATTGGTTGCACTTATATAATCAGCTGCTGATTTATACTTTAAATGCAGTTCAAGATTGTGATCATACACATAAGTTAGTGCCTTGGTGTTTAAATAAAGCGTATGCATAGAAGCACTTAATAACATCATAGGTATATCCGAATTAATGCCGTCAAGCACTGTATTATCGATAGTTACCAATTCTTTTACCCCATTATTATCTACAAAAGGCATCAGCGATGGATCTAATCCCCTGCCTAAAATAACATATCCGGACTTTGTAGGAAGATTACCGTTGATCGCTTTTCCAACAGTAGTCAAATCGTATTCTTCCAGTAAGTCTTGTTCTTTAAAAGGGCTCACGTCTATCCAAGCGGTCATCATTGCTGTCGGAACGATGTGAACGTGTGGCTCTATCAGACCTGGAAGTAAAGTTTGTGTGCCTGTTAATTTTTTTGGTGTAAATCCATGATGGTTTTTAATCATAAATTCTTCCACTTTAAGATGGCTTCCGGCAATAACAACATTTCCATTGGCTATCCCGATAGCTTCAACTGTATCTGTTGAACCGCCAATCATTGGTCGGATCGTTCCTCCGCTGATCAAAAGTGACTGAGGTTGTTGTTGGGCATTTTGTGCCGATTTAGACTTCATTTTTCCCAAATTTTCGGGACTGAAAAGTTCTTCTTTAAGAATTTCTAAAACAGGATTGTTGCAGGCGCAATGTGTGCAGCCATGAGCGTGTGTGTGGTTTTCCATAGGATTGATTTGGTTGATTTAGTTTTAAGTCTTTGTTGTATTTAATATTTTTTAATTTGTTTTATTGACATAGTAAGACAAGCCTATCATCGGATGAGGCTTATTTTTCAATTGAAATAAAATAGGATTATATGTAAAGTATTACGATTACGTAG
The DNA here is from genome assembly GCF_058795655.1 of Chryseobacterium sp. GW823-FHT05E08. NCBI lineage: Bacteria > Pseudomonadati > Bacteroidota > Flavobacteriia > Flavobacteriales > Weeksellaceae > Chryseobacterium > Chryseobacterium sp. GW823-FHT05E08. The sequence goes on from NZ_JBXAHY010000001.1 coordinate 1,056,914, forward strand.
ATATTGGGATATAAATCGTTGTCATTGTATTTTCGGGTATTAGTTTAGGTGTTAAAAATATAAAAAAAATCCATTCATTACACTTTTTATCACACAATATTGAATATTTATTTTACATTAAATATTTAATTCACATTATGTTTACAATTATAATAATGATATTAAATTTTCAATCTTATACAAAACCCCACTATTAAGGGATTTAATCTCACTATTATTTTAATTAGTCTAAAAAAACTCACGAAGCTTATTATTTAAAAATTTGCTCTAAGAATAAAATTTAAGATAGTAATAGCAACTTCATGTGGTATCTTATAATTGAATTTTAATGTTTATTCATATCAAAACAGCGTACATAAAATCCAAATACTAGAAAATTGGCAAAAACATTGCTACGTTTTAAATATTCAGATTAAATATATTTATGTATCCTCTGAGTCTTTTATGTCAATAAAAACGCAGTACAATTACTGGATAAGTTCATCGCTAGACGATTTGATTTTATAACCATTACTTAAAAATAAAAAATATGATAAGCAATATAAAGTTCTTCTGGGAGGTCTTAAAAGAAACCTTTACAGAATGGAATAAATCTACCGCCTCGGAAAATTCGGCAAGTCTGGCTTATTATGCTATATTTTCAATTCCCGGACTTCTTATTATCATTATCTGGATAGCCGGATATTTCTTCGGACAGGAAGCAATTCAGGGTGAGATTAGTCATCAGATCAGCGGTCTGATGGGTGCTGAAGCCGCCAAAAGCGTTGAGGGCATGGTGAGCGGAGCATTAATTGATAAAGAGAATATCATCATGAAGGTCGTCGGAATCGGATCACTTGTTTTCGGTTCTACTACTCTATTTTTTCAGTTGCAGAAATCATTAAACAACTTATGGGATGTAGAAGCAGCCCCTAAAAAAGCCTGGGAAAAATTTATCCTGGACAGAGCTAACTCATTGGGAATGATCCTTATATTAGGTTTTTTGTTGATGGTCACCATGATACTATCTTCTGCCATAAGTTTATTCAGCAATTTCATAACAAGATATTTTGGACTGGAAACGTATTTACTTTTTGAAATTATTAATTTCATCATCGCTTTTGCGGTTGTTATGCTTTTGTTTGCCTTGATGTTTAAAATGTTACCTGATGCCGAAATTAGCTGGAAACCTGTCTGGAGAGGTGCATTTCTTACTGCTATTCTTTTTACCTTCGGTAAATTTTTGCTGAATTTATATTTTAATGAATTTAAACCTACTTCAACATTTGGAACTGCAGGAACGGTTATTTTGATCATGTTGTGGATCAATTATTCTTGTATGCTTGTATTTTTTGGCGTTGAATTCACAAAAGTCTACAGTTATAAGAAAGGTTATAAAATCGTTCCTTCAAAATATGCTAAATGGAGCAATGCTAAGCTGTACGAGGAAAATTCTAGTTCCGCTCTATCAGACCATAAAGTGTAAAAAATTCCACTTTTTTAAATAATAAAGACTACTTCAACAGTAGCCTTTATATTTGAATTTAGTTTTTCTTTAGTCTATAGATATGGGTCCAATAGGACAAGCCTGTCCCAAAGGGATACATACCCCATTACATCTATAAGTAGTGTGTGGATTACATGGACAATCCTTAGGTGGAATATTAGCACAGTTAACAATTCCTCCATTTAAGGATCTTAATTCAATGCGTGAAAGTTTCTTTAAATTTTTCATAGTAATTCGTTTTTTAGTGAATTACTAATATACTAAAAAAATTGATATTATATTGATTCTCTTTACTTTGAAATATATTTTAATAATTAATCAATCTGAATGCTGTCAATTGCTTTCTTCATTGCATAATCTTTCAAGTCGGGAACTTTAAGTCCTTCAGCACGAATAACCGTAACGTCTGTCATTCCTAAAAAGCCAAGGAAAGCCTTTAAATAAGGCGCAACAAAATCATTAGCTTTACCAGGACCTTCAGAATAAACACCTCCGGAAGACATTGCGACATACACTTTTTTCCCCGTCACTTTCCCCATCGGAAGTCCATTTTCTCCATAACCAAAAGTAATACCGGGTCTGGTAATATGATCGATCCAAGCTTTTAATGAGGTATGAATGGTGAAATTAATCAATGGAGCTCCAATCACGATGATATCGGATGACATTAACTGTTTAACCAATTCATCAGACAGGCGAATAGATTCTTTTTCATCTTCGTTCAGTTTTTCTGAAGGAGTAAAAAGTGTGTGCAGAACTTTTGGAGTCAGATGTGGCATTTCCATTTCTACCAGATTCAATTCTTCAAGTTCATTTTCAGGATATTTTTCCTGTATTTTTTCGATAATAGCATTGCCAAGTTTAATGCTGTATGATTCTTTGCCTAGCAGGCTCGACTTCAAATGAAGGATACGTTTCATAAAATTTTATTTAATAATTTTAACAAGACAAAGTTATGACCGCTAAGTATACATTAGTAATCAGTTACCCAAAGGATAGCGGTTACTTTTAGGAAAGTCCTTATCTTTGTTGTAATGGAAATCACTGAAAATAAAACCCTTCCGACCAAAACAGAATGTGACGGTTCTCTTAAAAACGTCATCGATGCAATGTATGTTCTTAGCGGAAGATGGAAATTGCCTCTGATACTTTGTCTGGTACAGTCACCAAAGCGTTTTAATGAAATTCAAAAAGAAATGGGCAGTATATCTCCAAAAGTTTTATCTAATGAACTGAAAGATTTAGAGCTTAATTTCTTTATAGAGCGCAAAGTATTTCCCACTACCCCGGTCAGTATTATTTACGAAGCCACAGAATATACGCATACATTAAAAAATGTGCTGGCAGAGCTAAGTATTTGGGGTGAGACACATCGAAATAAAATCAAACAGACTGGATTCTAAACTTCGCCTATGTAGACTAAAGTACAAATAAGGCTTTTTATAAATTTTCGAATATTTACTAATCTTAATATTTTTTTGAAACTTTAAGGTTTTAAATAATCTGTGCATACGGTTACATTTTTTAAAGTAATAAAAACAAGAAAATTTCATGAATTTACATATGTTATAAATCATATGAATCATGAATTCCTCTCATGCCCCGTGTAATGGGAAGCGAGATAATTTTAATATTTTATGAATAGTAATTCACAACCCATAATTAAGAATTACTCCATTTATTCGTTAAAAATATCCTTATTTTTGCGCTGCTAAATTCCTTTTATTCATTATAAAAAAGATTAATTACTTATATAATCTTATAAAAATATAATGGTAAAGTACCTGTACCCGTTTATTCTATTATTGTTTATTTTGGTCCCTGCACAGAATAAAAATAATTTCGATCACATTTGTATAAAAACTCACGTGGAAACTTCTATGCAATCAATGCCTAAGGCATTTAAAGTTGCAGATTCTCTTTACAAATCTTCAAAAACTCCTTTAAATAAAGCAAAAAGCTTACTTCTTACAGCCAGTTTATATCAACAGATATACTTTAAGCGTAATATGACTGACTTGTTTGCTGCAATGTTCTGAAAGGGATTCCAGTAAACGGAATGCGATCATATCATAGATGGCTTTCTCGGTTGCAGTGAGTGCAGACGGTATTTTTGTGGTGATCAACAGTCCGTGATGGTCGGTAACCTTGAGGTTATTCACCATCCTTTTGTTGAAGCTGCCAAATTTGAGGGTTGAAATGGCGGGTTTGAATTGATCGGTTGTGTTTAAGATTCTGACCAGCTCCGGGATTTCCGTCCAGAGGTCTTCAGGAATGTATTTGCTTCCGGTTCGTGGATACGTGATGAATCTCTTTTCGTAAAGTGATTGTGCGGTCTGCAAAACCTCATCAGCTGATAGACCTAACTTTCTGTTGGCTTCCTTCTGAAGTTCTGTCAGATCAAAAAGAAGAGGTGATGGTTCTTTTACAGTTTGGATTGAGACATTCTCTACAGAGACTCTGCTCTCTCTTTCTATGGATCTTAGGATCTGCTCTGCCTGTTTTTTGTCTTCCCATTGTTCGGTTGACTGGCTGATGAAATCCAAATATTCTTTTCGGTGCTTTAACTGGATCTTGAAGTATTTCTTTTGGGTAAAATTGTAATGGTCTTCATATCTTTTGCATATCAAAGCCAGTGTCGGGGTCTGTACCCTTCCTAAAGAAAATACATCTTGGTTAGCAGCAATACTCAATGCCTGGGTGGCATTGATTCCTACCAGCCAGTCGGCTTCGCTTCTGGCTTTTGCTGCCTCATACAAGCCGTCGAATACAGAGCCTGGTTGAAGTTTTTTGAAACCGTCTTGTATTGCTTTTTCAGTCAGAGAACTGATCCACAGCCTTTCGAAAGGTTTGGTGCATTTAAGATAGTGGTAGACATATCGGAAGATGAGCTCTCCTTCCCTTCCTGCATCGGTGGCTACAATGATGCTCTCGCATCGATAGATGATATTTTTTATTATTTTTAGCTGTTTGAGTGCGGAAGGATCAGGTTGATAGCCTTTTTGGTTTTGCTTTTTGATGGGTCTTGGGATCAACAGGAATGGATAAGGAAAGATAGGCAAAGAGGCTTTATCAAAGCCTCTTATACCATAATCCTCCGGCATTCCCAATGACACCAAATGACCTAATGCCCAGGTTATGCAGTAACCGTTGCCTTCCAGGTAACCGTCTTTTCTTTCGTTGGCATTTAACAATTGGGCGATCTCTCTTGCGACACTGGGTTTTTCTGCGATAATGGCTTTCATAGGATTGGATTTATTATGATTGGAATTGTTTTTGTGATTGTAATTGTAAGTCTTGGATTACATCTTGTGCCCTTTGGACCTGGTCGGTTTCTTCTGCTGGGCTTCCTGCTGTTTGTTGGCAGGTTGTTGCTGTTTGGATTCTAATGGTTCTTTGATGTTCTTGGTAGCTTCATTGGTCTTGCCATCTGAATTGACCGCCTTCTGGGTTTTATGGTCTTCTGAAGGCTGGGCTTTTTCTTTCAATTTGTTGGGGTTGGTAAAAGAAAAGTCCGTTTTAGATGTTTCCTTATTGAAGGTGATATAGCCTTGATAGGCTTTTCCTTTGCCGTCGACAAGACCGTCAACATACACCGTCTGCCCTGCTTTGAACTTTTCATATTGTGCATCATCAAGCTCCTTACCTCGGAATACTTTCGGGGCTTCCCCGCCTTTGGATTGATTTTGCTGACTGGATGGGTTCTGCTGTTGTGATTGCTGGTTCTGGTTGAAGATGAATTCAACATAGCGCTTGTCTGCATTGAATTGTACGGTCGCATCGAACAACTCTCCTTTTTTGGAGGTCATTCCTTCCAGATAAAGCGGCTTCCCTTCCAACAATGTTTGTTTTTGGTGGTCGTCAAGCTTGATGCCTTTGATCTCATCAGGGATCTTCATATACTCTGCCCTGTAAGCGACCAGCTCATTGGTCAGCCGGTCACGGCTGATGACGGATGGGATGACCTCATCGGTCTTGGGATTGACCAGATCGACAACTCTGCCCATATTTCCGCTTTCTTTAAGGTTCTTTTTGTCTTCGTCGGTGAACTCGTGACCGAGAAACTTGAGGTTGTAGTTTGGCTCTTTGCGGATGCCGTGCAGGTTAACGGAAACATCTCCGTTGTCTGCGGTTTGAAGTGATAGCCGTACATCCATCTTGCTGACCGCTGTTCCCAGATTGATGGTAATGGGAATTAAGGTATTGGTCTTGAAGCCTCTAAGAAGAGGATCCAAAGCATTCATTTTTTCAAGCTTTTCCTTGTTAAGCCCGAATTTTTCCATCGTCTTCCAGTCGATCTGTTCCGGCTGGAAACGGTATTCCTGAGTTTCTGTGTTGTTTTCCATTGTATTCTGATTTTTTATTGGGTTTGTATTTTTTGGTAAGACTTGATATTCTTTCAGCTTTTCCTTTTCTTCAGGGGATGCCTGATCGACATATTGCTGAAGGTCTTGTGCGGTTTTAACGGCATCATATTCCGAAACCTTGAAGAAATTAAAATGCGAAGGGTTTTTAAGCTGCCGGTAGAAATTGGAAAAGAAGTTGGAGAAGAGATCGCCGTACTTGTCAACCCGGATCAACTGGTCGTTGTCCCTCTTCTCATCTGGCGGGAACTTTTGAAGGTTTCCATCTTTGTCCACCCCCTTGACCATCTCAACAGCATTGGTGCTGATATTCAGAACAAGCAGTGTGTCTGACACCGGCTTGATTTTATTCGTTTCATTTTGTACTGCTTCTTCCATTACGATCAATTTTAATGAGACGAAAATAAATGCACTTTTGGTCGATAGTCAGGAATTGGTACTATAGATATTTCTTTGGCTGTTAATGTCTCTGTCCTCTTATGAACTTAGACATTCTCTGATAAGCTGATGGACATCGGACAGCTTGTAATAGATCTTGCCACTGATGGTGTAATAGGGCAGCTTTTTATTGGTACGGTAGCGTTGCAACGATCTGGAGCTGATCTTTAGGAGTTGCAGCACATCCTGATTGTCAAGCAATACCTCGCCGTCAATCTCAATAAATCTGGTCTGGCTGGATGACACTTGCTCTTTCAGGATGTCAAATCGTTCCATGATCCTTTCCATCCATGCTATAAATTCTGTTCTTTCGATATTCATAACGTGATTTTTTGATGTTAATAATGATTTGAACAGTTGATCAACTTTTATTGGGGTAAAGTTGGAAATTGAACATCACATAAAATCACTACCTTTTCGTAGTACCGAAAAGATTTATATCGCTGAACTTATTTAATTTAAATATAACACACTGATTATTAATTTTTTGTACATTTATATTGAACCAAAAAACTAACCCATGAAAAAACTATTCTTCCTATTTCTCGCTATGGCGGGTCTTTCTCCAGGTCAGGATGTCCTGCTCTCGGATATCAATCCATCCAATTTTAATCAGGATTTCTCAGAATACGATCAAAAGACGGTATTGTTTTGTGCGCAGATTTCTGAAGTTGCCTATTGGAATGAGCGCAATATTGAAATTCTCAAGCAACAGGTCAATCAGAATTATCCGGAAAACAAAATCAGTTATACCTTAATTGATGATTCATATGGTATACATCACAACCAGGTTTTGCTATGGGCGAACAAGGACTTTATGGTGATTGCATTCAGAGGTACCGAACCTTCTGTTCTTAAAGACTGGCTCACGGACTCAAAATATTGGAATTATGAAAATTCAAAAGGTTTTAATGATGAGTTGTCCAATATGCCGGCAGGACACGGTGGATTCAGAAGGTCTCTGATGCGTTTGATGCAAAAGGAAAATTTGGTTGAGAAGATCAAAAAGAAAATTATGGAAGTGAATCCACAAGCTGATATGAGAACTTTTCCTATCTATTTAACAGGTCATTCTCTTGGTGCGGCCTTAGCGCAGTTATTTATTCTTCCACTCCAATATCATCAGCTTAATTTTAAAGGTGCTTATCATTTTGCACCACCTTTGGCTGTTACCTGTCAGATCAATGCTGAATTGCGGGAGAAATATGGTTCTATCGTCTATGATATCGTTAACTATAAAGACTATGTGCCCAGAGCAGGTCGTAATGGAACAGCACATTTCGGAAAGTTTTATCGGATCTGTAATGATGGCTATGTTTATAAAGAACAGGAAGCCTATGTCAAATTTAGGTTCTCCGAATATTTCACTGAATTTAAGTTACACGCTTTGCAGAGTCATATTGATCTGCTCAGAAAAGATGAAAATACGGCTTCATTAATCAAAGATCGTTCAGTGGGTCATTTTCCTTGTATGGAGTTCAAGGGAAAAGTAAGGGAATTATGTCAATAGTTAGCTGATCTTTTATTTAAAAAAAATAATAACCGGTTCCCTACTATATAGCCATAATGGTCATAAAAAAATCCCCAAATAATATGGGGATAAAAACTAATAACCATGAAAACCTCTTAAAAGTATTTCCTCTACAAAATTATGGAAACTAAATACATTTGAAGGTGAATGGTGGTGTTAATTGTATTTTAAAAAAGATCTGATTATCCTAATTTTTCCTAAAAAGAATAGAATTATTTTACAGTCGAACATCAAGGTCTGATCCTTTGGAAAAAAACTAAATCAGCTTCAAAAGTTCCTTAGCCACCTTTTCAGATGAAGCAGGATTTTGTCCTGTGATCAGTCTTCCGTCAACCACAGCGTAAGGTGCCCAATCTTCAACTTTACTGTATGATCCACCATTCTGTTTCAGCGTATCTTCAACCAGAAACGGAACTATTTCTGTAAGTTGTACAGCCTCTTCTTCGGTATTAGTAAATCCCGTGACATTTTTACCCTTTACCAGATACTCACCGTCTATTTTTACATCCTTCAAAACTCCGGGTGCGTGGCAAACGAATGCTACAGGTTTATCGTTGGTATAAAAATCTACAATAAGGTCTTGTGAAACCTTGTCTTCAGCCAGATCCCACAAAGGACCGTGTCCTCCTGGATAAAATACGGCATCAAAGTCTTCACTTTTGACTTCGGATAATTTGTGGGTGTTTTTTAATTTTTCCTTTAAAACCTCATCACTGTCCATTCTGCGTGTAGCATCCGTTTGAGATGATGGATCTTCACTTTTCGGATCAATTGGAGGCTGACCACCCTTTGGAGATGCCAATGTTATTTCGATTCCTTTATCTGACAATGCATAATAAGGAGCCGCTAATTCTTCAGTCCAAAATCCGGTCTTTAAACCTGTATTCCCTAATTCATCGTGGCTCGTAAGCACGAATAAAACTTTTTTGCTCATTTTTATATTTCTTTATATTATTACTCAAAGTTAAAAAGTATATGTCTTCTGATAACAGGATCTGAATCACTAATTTGATGTGATCCAAATCACGTTTTCCCTATAAGACTTTTTAAACATATGCTATTGCTATCAGATAAAAATCTATGCCGATAATGATCAAGCAAGTACAATTAGTCAATAATTTATTAAAATACGTTGAACCTACATTATACAGCAATATTATTTTTAATATTTACGGAAACCCATAACACATTCTTTCAGGCTTGAACTATCTTTACTTATGTTTAACCAAAAATTAATAAAAAAAATGAACAAAGTAGAATCGATCAAACCAGGTCCAAAGCCGGATAAACCGGACGGAACGCCGGACAGGAGAAGAAGGGTCACGCCAGAATCACAACCGCAGCACCCTGCATTGAAACCTCACATTCACAAGCCCGGTGAAAAAAAGTCCAATTATTCATTAAATTAAATCAATTAATCATCATGAAAAAACTTATCTCCTTAATAACAGTGCTCTTGTTGCTGATCTCGTTCCAATCTTTAAAAGCACAAAAGAGGTACTCAGGCAGCAAGCATTCGTCAAGCCACAGCGGAACCTATAAAAGTGGAAAAGGAAGTTCCCATAAAGGAGGCACTTATAAAAATTCAAAAACAGGGAACAGATACGGTAAACATAAATAAACTGTAATTTTACTGTTAATTGCCGGCCTCAATATTTATTGGGGCTTTTTCTTTTCCAATTTTATCATTTAGGGAACGATCTTTTATTAAGCCAGGCTAGACATCTTAATTCATTTATTAATTTGGCTATGCTTTTATTAGGGATTTTAAAATGTTTCTAAGATATCTTTATCCCGTTAAGTCTTTCTATATTTGCTTAACATTAAAATAGTAAATCATAATGTTAGAACAATTTGGAAATTTATCAAAACTGTCTCAAAAAAAATATTGAGATCCATGCGGCAGGCGATCTGGATGATAGACCGTGGGGTCAGAAAGAGTTCTCATTACTGGATCCGGACAGTAACCTGATTACATTTGGGCAGGCGTTGTAAAATGATGGCAGCAGAAAAATAATTAGGACTTAATTAAAAGTCTTAATTATTTTTAAAACTATTTCTCTGACTTGCCGGATGACATTTCAGCCTTGACTTTCTCACGATGCTGCATTCCCCATTTTGTCATCGCCGCGACCACTTCTTCCAAAGTGTAGCTATAAGGAAGCAGTTCATATTCTATTGTCACCGGATATCCATTTTCTACTTTTTTGATGATAAAACCGTTCATTTCAAGTTCCTTCAATTCACTTGAAAGAACTCTGGCCGAAATTCCCGATACCTGTCTTTGAATCTCTGTAAATCGTTTGTTGCCTCTTCCCATGGCGATGATAATCATCAGTTTCCATTTGCCTCCAATCGCATACAAAGCATCTGACATAGCCATTAAAACTTTATGGCATTCCTCTGTAAATGCTTTATTATCTATTTGATTTTCTTCTTTTTCTGCCATAGCTTTATTTTAATTAGTTCATAACCTTTAGGTAACGACTAATAAATTGTAAGCAAATATAATATAATTTTGTCAACAGTAATGACAGAAAGTAATTTTAAAATTCATTAAACAACAAAATTATGACAGTAGAAATTTTAAAGGCAAAGGAAGACCTAAGAAACCTTATCGATGATTATGCTTACTTGAGCGACGAATGGAAAATCTCCGAAGTCATGGATCTATTCACGCCCGATGTAACGTATAAGGTACATATGAATGGTGCTCTGGTAGCAGACGTTTCAGGAAGAGAAAATATGGAACGGGATTTCAATCTTCACGCTTCACAAGTGAAAACGTATTTTACTCTCAACGGGCAGCATACTGTAAAGATTGAAAACGAAAGTGCCACCGGTATTTCCTTCGCCCAGATCAAAATGATCAGAGAAGCTGAAGGAAAAGATATTTTGACCGACTATAGTGTAAAATATGAAGACCTCTATGTGAAGCAAAATGAAAAATGGCTGATAAAAGACCGCGTGGCTCATTTCCTGATTATAGAATCAAGGTCAATTTCTTGATCTTCCACGCTCATTTAAAAGTAAAGCCTTGCAACAAAAATTGTTGCAAGGCTTTACGCCGATATATAATTATAAACGTTCAGGAATTGCCAATATTTCAACTAATATCATATTCGATATAAGTATATTTGAATTTTTTAACTTTACTAAATGAAAGAAAAGGTGAAGAGAGTCATTTCAGAGTTCAATAATGAACTGAAACTTCAGGGTTTTAAGGCATTCCAAATAGAACAGGACAGTGCTGACACAAGAACCTACAGCAGAAAAGAATTTTATAAGATCTGCCTGACAACAGGCGAAAGCAAGATCCACTATTCAGATAAAACCTATGAGCAGGAAGGTACGATCCTTTTTTTTGGCAATCCGCATATTCCCTACTCTTGGGAAACTATTTCGACAACTTATGTGGGTTATACTATTCTTTTCTCGGAAGAATTCTTTAAAAATTCTGAACGTTCAGAAAGCCTGCAACAATCTTCCTTCTTTAAAATTGGAGGAACGCCAGTTCTGAAAATTACGGAAGAGCAAAGAACTTTTCTTAATACCATTTTTCGGAAAATGATTGCAGAGCAGGATAGTGAGTATGTATTCAAAGATGAATTGATCCGCAATTACATCAGTCTTATTATTCACGAATCTCTGAAGATGGAGCCTTCTGAAAATTATGAGCAGAACAAGAATGCATCTTCCAGACTTACATCTGTTTTCATGGAATTGCTGGAAAGACAATTTCCGATCGAGACTACTTCAAGTCCCCTAAAATTAAGAACAGCACAGCATTACTCACAACATCTGAACGTGCACATCAATTATCTGAATCGTGCCGTAAAAGAAGTGACAGGAAAATCTACAACAACACATATTACAGAACGAATCGTCACCGAAGCAAAAGCCCTTTTACAGCATACAGATTGGAGCATTTCAGAAATTGCCTACGCACTGGGCTTTGACTACCCCACTTATTTTAATAATTTCTTTAAAAAACAAACAGGGACTAATCCTAAATCTTTTCGATTGAGCGAAGTTTGAATTTCTTAATCTTTGGTTTGATAATCATTACTGCTTTGCCTGCAGCTAAGCCTAACTTTGTATCTGGAAATCAAAGCCAATACAATGTCACATTCAAACAACATTTCAGATTCTTATATCTTTCAAAGAGATATTTTTGATCGGCTTTTAGCTGGTGAAACTATTCTTCCCAACGATCCGCAAATTGGCAGGTTGAGAGAGGAAGCTTTTGCTGTAAAGGCATTGCTCGTTCAAATGAATAAATCTTTAAATCCTGATGAAATTACGGAGCTGCTAAGTGAGATTTTAGATAAAAAAGTTCAGGACGTTGCCATTTTCACGCCTGTTTACATCAATTACGGAAAGAACATTCATATCGGCAAAAATGTCTTCATCAATTTCGACTGTACTTTTCTTGCATTAGGTGGAATTACAATTGAAGACGATGTTTTAATTGGACCAAAAGTCAATCTTATCACAGAAAATCATCCATTAAATTCCAATGAAAGAAAAGGATTGATTGCTAAATCAATTCTCATCAAAAAAAATGCCTGGATCGGTGCTAATGCAACGATTTTACCTGGTGTAACGATTGGTGAAAATGCAGTTGTTGCAGCCGGAGCGGTAGTTTCAAAAGATGTTCCGGATAATACAATTGTCGGTGGAATTCCTGCTAAAACTATTAAAGAAATTAATAATGATTCAATTTAAATCTAATTATAAAACTGGTTTGCTATTCGCTTTTTTGACTATAGCAACCTTATCGTGTAACTCCAAAAATCAAGAAAAAATGGACAATGAAAAGACAACATCTCTTTTCCCGAAAGGAGATAAATTACCTAATGACTGGTTTACAGGTGACGCTTTTTTATCTCATTTAGTCGCAAAGGATAAAAACAACGAGTTTTCTGCAGGAGCCGTCACCTTCGAAGTCGGTGCAAGAACCAACTGGCATACTCATCCGAAAGGTCAGGTTTTAATTGTAACAGAAGGTTCGGGATTTTATCAGGAAAAAGGACAGCCTGCAAGAGTGCTCAGGAAAGGTGATGTAGTCAATATCCCTGAAAATGTGGAGCATTGGCACGGCGCGTCAGCAAAGACATCGATGACGCACATTGCGATTACCAATTTTAAAGATGATGTGCAGGTCAACTGGCTTCAACCCGTATCGGATTTGGAATTTAATGAAGTTAATAACCACAAGTAATATGAAAAAACTTACATTCATCATTGCCGCGGCTTTATTGTCTTTAGGTCAAATATCAGCGCAAACAAAACAGAAATCTTCCAATAAAAATTCAGAAAGAATGAATACATCGAAAGAACATTATACATTTAAGCTTAGTGAAAAAGTAACCCGTCAGAAAGTAACTTTTAAGAACCGTTATGGTATTACTTTGAGTGGTGATTTGTATGTTCCAAAAAATATTGGAATTGAAAAATTATCTGCTTTAGCAATCAGTGGACCTTTTGGAGCAGTGAAACAACAGTCATCAGGATTGTACGCCAATCAAATGGCAGAAAGAGGATTTGCAGTTGTAACATTTGACCCATCCTACACCGGAGAAAGCGGTGGCGAGCCAAGAAATGTAGCATCACCTGAAATCAATACCGAAGACTTCAGTGCTGCAGTTGATTTCTTAGGATTACAGAAAAATGTAGATAGAAATAAAATTGGAATTATCGGAATTTGTGGGTTTGGAGGTTTTGCATTAAATGCAACTGCGGTTGATAAACGAGTTAAGGCAGTTGCCACGACGAGCCTATATGATATGACAAGGGTGATGTCAAAAGGTTATAATGATTCTGTAACACCTGAACAAAGAATCAAAACATTAAATGATTTAGGTAAGCAACGCTGGAAAGATGCCGAAAATGGAAAGCCGGCGGATGGACCAAGAAATTTGCCTGAAAGTTTGAAAGGCGATGAACCTCAGTTTGTAAAGGAATATTTTGATTATTACAGAACGCCACGTGGTTTTCAAGTCAATTCTGTGAATTCAAATGGTGCATGGTTAGTGACTAATCCACTCTCATTTATGAATATGCCTATTTTAAGTTATGTGAAGGAAATTTCGCCAAGACCAATGTTATTAATTGCAGGTGAAAATGCCCATTCAAAATATTTCAGTGAGGATATTTTCAAAGATGCAAATGAACCGAAGGAATTGATGATTATTCCGAATGCCGTACATGTAGATTTGTATGACAGAGTGGATGTAATTCCATTTGATAAATTGGAAGCATTTTTCAAAGCCAACTTAAAATAGTAAGGAAAAATCCTTAGAAACAGCAAGAGGTCTTCATGAAGATATAAGTATGACACAAAGAAAACCTTATCCGCAGGAACAGGAAATTAATTTACCGAGGCATAAAATGGAATTGTAATCTAAGATGACGCTATCCCCATTTTATACCCGATTCTATTTGTAGATCAGTTTTTTAATAAATACGATTTTTTTGTCCGCCGAATTCCAACCCGAAACTTCATTGTCCACCAGGTCTTTATGTTTCCTGCTAATATCTCGTAAAGAGTTGCCGATTGATCTTCTTAAATATTCGCTATCAGTCGATCTGGAACTTGCGATCAGCTGAATGGCAACTTCCGGATTATCTTTGAAATATGGTCTGTTGGTCCAGATTCTCAAACCTTCAATGACCGCTCTTGTAATATTGGGGTTCTGATCGTTGATCCAATTCCTGATCTTGGGAAGTGATCTCTCATATCCGTTAGATTCACAGTAATAGTCAAATGCCTTGGCAAGCATTTCCTGTACCCTCCAGTTGTCATCCGTCGCAACTCTGGTCTCCAATATTTCAAGTGCCTTTGCACTTACGACTGATAGTTGTCCCAATATATAAGTGGCTAACATTCGGATCTGATAAGCATTATCATCCAGCAGTTTTATTGCAAATTCCAAATGACCGGTGGAAGTATCTTTTAAAATATTATCCCCAGCTTCAATGATGTGTTTGAAGCCATGTTCAATGCTTTTTAATTTTTCAATGATTGCATCCATTTATTTTTCATGTAAATAATTGATTTCAACATTTTAAAAATACTTTACAAGACATTTGCATGTAATTTCCAAAAACTTATTTTTTTTCTTGTTAAAAATCCCAATTTCTCATACAACCCTATTGCATTAACATTATTATCGGCGACATGCAGGTAAGGAATTTTGGATTCGTTGAAGATCTTATTGCTCGCGTGGACGATGAGCTGTTTTGCATAACCTTTTCCTGTATGTTCAGGATGGGTAACGATTGCACTTAGTTCAGTATAGCCATCCATTTTCATCCGCTCTCCGGCAACGGCAATCAGCTGATGACTTTTGTAGATACCATAATAACTTCCCAGATCAGCTGTCTTATTTTTGAAATAACCCGGCTGCACAAGATTAACAAGCTTAAACAGGTCATCTCTATGTATTTCTGTCTGAAGTTCAATAATATTTTCTTGAATGTCAATGTCAATTTGCTTATCAAGAACCATTTGATTACAGACCAATTCACTTTCTACCCGAACTTTATCATTGATATCAGGTCTATTTCCTATTACATAAAAACTATCAGTAAGAGAGGCGTAGGTTGCAATTCCTGATTCTGTCTGGTTATCGTTCAACGCACCACCGAAAGGACAATAATCAGGGTCGTAAAATTTTATTTGCTCATAGTCAACCACGAAATCTTTATGGCTTTCATTTAAGGAATACCACGCCGGATTATCCAGTTTATTTATTTTCATTTTTAATATAATACTTTCTGTTAAAAAAATAATTGATTACATCACTTTCATACTTCTATTTGATAAATTCTCGATTCCTCTTCCCACGGATGATAGCCCTGTCCTATATACTCAAATCCGTATTTCTCATAATAACCGGTATGGTCGGTACATAAATTTAAATATTTAAATCCGTACAATTTTGTATCTTCTTTGGCTTTTTCAATCAATAAGGAACCGTAGCCATTTCCTCTCTGCTCTTCATCTATAAAAATTGCACAGATCCAGGGGTAGAGATCCATTCTACTGATAAAATCATTGGTTATCAGTCCTGCACAACCGATTATCTTTTCGTCTTTTTCCAATAGATACCACTGAGGTAATGATTGTGCTGCATCTAAACTGTTAGAAATGCAATCTTCATAAATTACCGGTGAAATTTCAGGCCAGCTTTCTTGAAGATACGTTATTGCTCTATCTTTATATTCCGGGGTTTGTCTTATTGATATGATCTTCATTAAAATTTATTTTTTTCACATTAATTTCTCTTACAATAGTTTATTATATTTTTTTACGATTAAATTCTCAACCAAAATATGATAAGTCATACAAAAGCAATATTTTACGCATCAACAATAGATACAACAGTTTTAAAGATAAATAATATCAAATAATTATGCAAATTGAACGTGTATTTTATTTCCCCTTATTATTCACTTATCTCATTGAATGACAATACTTTTACACTTTCCACATAACAATCACTCAGGTTATAAAAAATAATTTAGCCGTATAATGTTATTTAAGTTCATAAAAATTCCTTTTTCCAATTTAATTTTAGTCTCAGATTTCAGTTCGATGATCCAATCAGATGTTGTGACTATTTCGTTGTTAACTTGAACTGCAAGTTTTTGGAATAGCAATAACAACATCAAGCCCTCCCATTTGATTCCTTCTAAAATCAGTGTTTCCTGCGTGTATTTTTACAATTTGTTGCACAATATAAAGTCCGAATCCATGCTGCTTTTGATTGAATAAATTACTGTTTGACAGATATTTCGATCGCGTTTTTAATGCTATGATTTCCTCTGATGTCATTCCTATTCCATCATCAGTGACACAAAATAAGACATATTCCTTTTCATTGGAAATCACAAATGTGATTTTACAGCCACCAGGATTATGTTTTATGCAGTTATACAGCAAATTATTGATAGCTCTTTGCAGCAGATGGATGTCCGCAATTAATTTAATAGACTCAAGGCTTTTATCAAAAGACAGCTTAATGGGAAAGGTATCCGGGATTCCGTTATTTAAAAATTGGGCAAGTATATCCCGACCAAAGATCAGAGGCTGCACCTTATGAATGGGTTTGAGTTTTACACCGTCTTCCAAACTTGTAATCAAGTTTAAATCATTGACCAAATCACGCAATGCTATGCTCTGGTATTTAATTAATGATGCTTTCTGCTGGACATCTTTGGGGAGTGACGGGTTGGTTTCGATGCTTTCCGCATATCCGAGAATCACTGTCAATGGGGTCCTTATGTCGTGGGAAATGCCCATGAGCCAGTTTTCCTGAGCTGTAGTACGCCTTTTAAGTAAATCAGAAGTTTTATTTAACTGATGCGCAACATCTGAGAACGGCCCTTTCTCATTTAAATCGATCAACTTTCCAGATGCCAGGGACTGAATGCCGGAAGATATTAGAAACTGCAATCAATGATCTGCGGTCAATATAAAGATAAAACAGAAAAAGAACCAGCAGGTCACATAATATAACTATTATTACAAAACCCTGTAAAGTATTAAATTCAGAATAAGGAACCATATAGGCCGATTTCCAGAAACTATTCCTGGGAGAACCTACTACTAATAACCCATCAGGTTTTTTGCTTATTCAAATATTGCCAAATTATTTATATAATGTTACTGACGTTTTCTGATTTCCATTTCCTTAATTTCCTCGTTTGTGTGATTATCAAAGATTTTAGCATAGCGATAAAAAGTTGCTCTTGTTAATCCTAATGCCTCATAAATTTCTTCAGGTGTTTCGGTATAATCTTTATATAATTATTTAAAACTAATATACAGAAAATCTGAAAACGGCATAAAATTTGAAAAATGAAAATAAATCACATCCACTATATATCTTTCAAATTACTTCCCTGACTGCGGTCGGGGATTTTTATTTTTTTATTTTCAGGAAATTAAAATATCGTTTATCTTTACAAATATCTCTTGATAGAGATATTTTTTCATCATTTGTGTTAACCTCTCGCCCCTGAGAGGTTTTTTATTTAAATTTTAATTGTAGTACTTAAACTTATTTTTGATTTAGCATACTATGATTTTCCATAATCATCAAAGTTTATAGATCTTTAACCTCTCTAAAAAGAGAGGTTTTTAAGTTGTATTAAAGTCAAGTCAGATAGTCTTAAAAACTAGGAAAGTTCGGCCTTTCATTTCGGGAGTTTTTTTATTTATAAAATACTTTAAATTAGAAATCAATAAACCCTTCAAAAAATAAATCCTGTCGTAACCTAGTAGAAAAATAAAGCTATGGCAGATTTAGGCTTCAAACCACAATGGGGCAAAATGTCCACTAGCCCTTATAAACTGATCGTTTTGTGAGATTTAAGATTACTAAAAATAATTTTATGAATTTTAAAACCAATTTTCTTATTTAAAAAAATTATTATTAAAAATTATCTATCCCTTTGAATCAACGTTTTTTATTAATCAATATTATTATTTTTCTGTAACCAACGGTGTAGTGTACTCTTTGGTATTGAATATTCTCTAATTATTTCACTCTGAGTCATTTCACCAGAAAGTATTCTTCTAAGAATAAAATCTTTAATTTCCTGAGTATATATGTTTTTTCTGAAATAAGGAATTTTTTCAGATTTATTATGATTTTTATTAACTGCTGAAGGTGGTGCATATAAGATAAGATGCGAACTGTAAATTCTAAAAAAATCATATTCTAATAGTTTACACCATCTTAACAAAAGTTCAGTATCCATAGATTTATTAGCATACAATTCTTCAACGACACTTTCTTCTTTATCCAAAAAATTACAGATTCTCTCTATTGAAATCTCTTGTTCTGCAACTCTTTCTTTAATGAGTTCTCCTAAATGTATCTCTTTGTATAACATTTGTTAGATATTTATTATTAAAACGATACCTTAAAAGTAAAAAAAAGTAAAATATCATTGTTATTTTTTTTATTACTAAAAAATTGGTAGAATTTTTAATATTTATCGTTAAAAATTTTATTTGAAATAGATAAAAAAGGAATCCTTTTTTTAGATTTATTAAGGCTATTACCGACGTTCTGGAGCTTGGCATGGTTGCAGACTTCGTAGCCGAGTATTTATGGTTAAGATAAAATTTCTTGCGAAATGTAGAGGTAAATTTACCAGAAATCGAAATCTTGCCAAACTGCTTTTAGTGGCTGGCTATCTTATTGTGCCTGATTAAAAGCACTTCATTGTCGACCGAGCACTAAAGCAATTAAAAGACAGAAACTTTCAAGAACCGCGTCACCCGGACATAATTTAAACCTGATTTTGTGTGCTGTGGCTTTTTCTGTCCTTGGTATGCAGTCGTTGATAATATATAAAGTCCAAAGATTATTTGTAAAACTATTTTATAATCATCAGAATTGCCAAATCTTTCAAATGTCAACCAGTTTGTATTTATTAGTATATCTGAAACAATGATTAAATTAGAAATTATTAAAGCTGGAACAATACTTTTTAAAACTAAGATAATAGCTAAAAAATCTAAGAAAGTTAACGATACCCAATATATGTTTTTCCACGTAGGCACATTTTTATTAAGTATTAAGCCATGATTTAATAAGTCCAATACATGAGTAGTTGTCCCAATGGCAAAACCTAAAACATAGATTGCTAGCAATATTTTTATTGTCTTAGGATATTCTAAAAAGTCTATTTTCAATTATTTTCGTTTTTTTAGTCAAAAGTCTTAATGTCTAGTCGGTAACAAATTGTAATTCTGCTTTAAGATCATAGCCTTCTGTTATATAATTAGGATTTAAGTCGATTGACTCTAACATTTTAGTAAGCCTTGAATCATCTAATCTTTTCATAGATAGTACGAACCGTTTTGCCAAATCCTTAAATGAGTAAATAAGCTGTTTTCATATCCGGGTTATCACTTGGTGAGCATTGCCCAAGCGGAAAACTTTTTACTTCTTCTGAAAACGTATTTATTCTATCTAAAAGTTTTGACATTTATCAGCAGCTTTAAATTTAATGAGTTTAATTACGATAAACCTTTTGTATAATTTTTTGTGATTTAGTTTGTAATATAAAGTTGTGATGCTTGCTCAAGAAATAGATTTAGAAGCAACGAAAATGGTTATGGTAATTTTTTATATTTGCCGGGATAATTTTATCAAGATTTTCTATTTTTTCAAATAAATCTTCTAAATAGCTGCAGATTTTTATTCTGTTTTGTATAAAGTCAAAGTTTGTTCGAAATTTTCGTCATTAATTGCTTCTGGCCTTTTTCCATCAAAATTCAAAACCATTAACATTTTCGTGTGATTAACTGGAATTATAATACCAAGAATTCTACCTTTTTCAATATTATTCTTGAGTGCAATAATATCAATTTGAATTGGACTTATTTTCGTATTTATTACATATTTCATTTCTCCTTTTTCGCCATCATTTGGCCCGCCTCGAATTATGAAATTTTTCCCATCAATTTTTTCCCCGTTTATAGTCATCGAAATATATCCATCTTTTGTAAAAATTGTCTTACTTTCATTACTCCAAAAGTCAGTTAAATTCCAATTTCCTATTAAGTCAAGTTCGACTTCTTGAGCGGAAACATCCATATTCAGGATCAAAACAAATAAGAAAAATATTTTTAATATTATTTTATTAAGCTTCATGTATTACCGTTTTGTGAGATTTAAGATTGTTTACAATCGTTAAGTGGTGTATCAAATATTTCTTTATTATTAGCTTAAAATCCGAAGCAGCCATTGACCTTGCAAAAGATACTGAACAATTATTTTCAGAAATAATTTTTAAAAGCATAATCTGTGCGCTATCGCCAAGTCTCTCTTCACTTTTAATGATTTTTTAAAAGATCAAAAGCAACCTCTCCACTCTTTGATTCAATACAAAAACTTTGACATAAGTTCCATAACTGATGATATCCATCATATCGTTTCTTTGAGATTCTAAATGTGTCGCAAATGTAAAATTATTTAAGAGAGGTGATGAAGAACTTTTTTAAAATTTAATTATCCTTCTACCGGTATTTCTGGTACTATAATATAGCATTCTGCATTAATTGGGACACATACTTCAGCTTCAGGACAATAGTAATTCCCAGGAAGACATTTTGAAATAGATGCCGCTCCTTCAATTGCTTTCAGTTCTTTTCTTGACAGAATTTTTAAATTTTTCATAATAATAGAATTTGGTTTAAATATATAATTTTCTAATTTTTATATACTCTAAGTTAGTAAAACATTTATATCATGAAATTTAATTTATTAAATATTTTACAGAATTAAAATCGTTTATTGAAATTAATTTTTAATTAAACTTATTTTCTTTATTTTCTACTCTATAACAGCTGAAGAAAATGTATATAATAATCCCAAATATTTTTTTTTAAACAATAAAAAAAATGTTCTCTGTTTTTAAACAGAGAACATTGGAAATTAGTTTAATTATAATGTACAGAATGACTCATTGCAGAACCTATTGATGCATCGGCAGCACCAAAGACAACTTCGACAGGGCCACCTAGAATTCCGCCAAGAACTCCCCCAACCCAATCATTGCCCATAGTACGAATCAAATTGATTTTCCTATTTCCAGCACTAGAAATGCTTTATATTCTTTTTCATAAATTTACGTCATATACTGACAATTATGAAAAAAAAAGTTGTCCTTATTCAGGATAATGTAGATATACTGGATATCATGGATCATGTATTGACGGACGAAGGTTATGATGTTACATCATCATTGACAATTGACCCCATTGATAATATTGAGGAGATTGAACCTGATGTAGTGATTGTAGATGATAATATTAAGGGAAAGAAGAAAGGATCCGAGGTAATTGAAGATTTAAAATCTAATTCGGAAACGGAAGATCTATCAGCAGTGCTAACTTCTACATCTCCCGATGTACCAAAAAAAGCAAAGCAATGCAATGCTGATGACTATATTGAAAAACCATTTGATATTGATCAAATGCTAGAAGTAGTAAAGAAAAACGTTTAATTTATACGATTACGATTCTATAAATTGAATTGATCATTTACAAAAATTACAAAATTTACTGTATGGTAATTAGGAAGTCATACTTTGAAGAATTAATACGTCCTTTCAGGAATGTTTCAAACAAAATTTAAATTGCATTTTAAAGATTTTTTGGTTTTAATTCCCGCAATATTTTATAAAATTGGAAAACTTAAATTAGCAAAAGTATTAATAGAAACGAAAAAATACGACAATATAAAGGAGTTATCATCTGATCTTAATTTTGGTAAATCTGGTATAGATCCTCATCACATTGTAAATTATTAATGTGTAAGGATTACCATTTTATAATACATTATAATATTAAATAATTAGCTAGAATTACTATCTCTACCTTATAATACAAACCAACACTAAATAATGAAAACTACTTTATTTTCTATTTAACTATTGATAATACAAAGATTATTAAATTATTTTCATTAGTAATCTAAATAGTGTCTTAATACGATCATAAAAAGATATTATCATCATCTTGTCTTTTCTATTTAATATTTCTTGGACAAAATTTAACTTTGAAATATTTAATTCGATATTATCTACTTTATTTTAGTTTTATTTTATATTAAATCATTTATTTAGGAATTATTCTTATCTTTCAAATCGAATTAAGAACAATTACTATGAAAAAATTAACAAGAGAAAAATTAAAATCAACTTTTGCAGCGGGCGGTGTAGGCGGTAGTACTGGCGTAGGTTTAGAGCCGACAGATCCAACAGGACCAGCGTGTGGAGGATCGCATTGTCCCAATAACGATTACATTTGCTGCTATCATCAAACAGGAAGCTATTGTACAAGCAGATATTGCGACATTAAAGTCAACTAACAAAGATCCCTCATTGAGAGGGATTTTTTATTCTTTATCTTAACCCCAAACTCAATTTTCCTTTCATGTTCAAAATAGGTTCATCATAAAGCACTGCATTGTCTAGAACCCAATTACAGATTTGTTTATTGAAGCAATGAGTTCTCTACTCACGAATCTGATAAAATATGAAAATGAAGAACACCAAATAATGATATTCTAATTAAACGACTTCCTGAACTCCAACGGCGAAACTTTTGTTTTGGTCTTGAAAAGTTTGCTGAAAGATTGTGAATGTTCAAAGCCCAATTCATAAGCAATTTCTGAAATGGAAAGAGTTGTCGTTGATAATTTTTCTTTGGCTTTTTCTATGATCGAATTCTGAATGTACTGCTGGGTGTTTAGTCCTGTTAATGAAGTCAGCATATCACTCAAATAACGCTGTGAAAGCTTTAATTCTGTACTGATGTATTTCACGGATGGCAAACCGTTTTTCAGACTATTTTTTTCTTCAAAATAGCGGTTTAAAAGGGTATCCAAAGTTGTTATGATATCATGATTGATAGCTTTTCTCGTCAAAAATTGCCTGTTGTAAAAACGATTGCTGTAATTCAACAGCAATTCTATTTGCGACACCAAAACATCCTGACTGAAACTATCAATATTATTGTCTAATTCATTGCCTATTGTAGCAAATAAATTGGCGATGATTTCTTTTTCCTTTGCTGATAAAAATAAGGCTTCAGAAACATCATAAGAGAAAAATCCAAATTGATTGATTGCTTTTCCTAATGGATAATTCCGGATAAAATCCGGATGAAAATACAACGCAATCCCTTCATAGCTTTCTATCTCTTCCGGTGGAAAAACAATTTGTTTTGGCTTCAGAAATGCCAATCCACCTTCTTCAAAATCATAATAGCCTTGTCCGTATTTTATATGTCCTGTGAAGGTAGGCTTAAAGGAAATTTTATAAAAATCAAGACTTACTTTTTGTCCTTTTGGAAACATTTCAATCGAAACATTATTGTAATCAACCAATGCAATCAATGGATGCAATGGCGCAGGAAATCCTAACACCCGCACCAATTGCGAGATACTATTAATTTGATTGATGATAGATGGTTGCTGCATTTTCTTTTACGAATGTAATCAATTTTGTTTTGAGGGACGAATAACAATGTCGCCAATTTCAACGTCGCCAGGCTGGCTTATGGCATAAATTACAGCATTGGCAATGGCAATGGGATTTATGGCAATTTGTTCCATTCCTTTTTGAATGGCTGTTTTCATTTCTTTATTTTTAATGCTGTTCGCAAAATCTGTTTTCACAAATCCCGGCGAAATACCCGTAATCCGAATGCTTCCATCTGATTCCTGACGAAATGCCTCTGCAATCGTACGAATAGCATTTTTAGTTCCTGCATAAATGCCCTGCATGGGGACAATCTTTATTCCAGAAGTTGAAATGATATTGACGATATGTCCGGACTGTTGTTTTTTAAAAATTGGAATCGCTGCCGCCATTCCATACAAAACACCTTTGAGGTTAATGTCGATCATTTCTTCCCAACCGTCAATATCCAATTCATCAATGCGGCTTAACTGACTGACCCCTGCATTGTTCACAATGACATCTAATTTTCCATATTGCTCAACCGCCGTATTGACCAATCTAAATAGATCAGCTTTATTCTTCACATCGATTTTAGTACAGATGGCAATGCCACCTCTACTTTTTATTTCTTCAACAAGTTGTTGCAATTGTTCTTCTCGTCTTGCACCCAAAACAACCTTTGCACCGTTTTTCGCTAATTCTGTGGCGATGGCTTTACCCATTCCACTGCTGGCGCCTGTAATAGCGACAACTTTTCCTTTAATATTCTGCATCGTTGTTTGTTTTTATTTGTCTATCTGTTTTTCCAAAAATTCCGGATAGCGTTCACCCACAAGGGTAATTCCATTTACTGTTGAGTCAATTTTTGCCAATTCCCCGGCTGTTAATACAATATTTGTACTTCCAATATTTTCTTCTAAACGATGTAATTTTGTAGTCCCGGGGATGGGTACTATCCAAGGCTTTTGGGCTAAAAGCCAAGCCAATGCTAATTGTCCGGTGGTCATATTTTTTTGTTGAGCAATTTCAGAAAGCGCTTCCACTAAAATAAAATTGGCCTTTATATTTTCTTCGGTGAAACGAGGAATAATATTTCTGCGGTCGACATCCTCTAGTTTTTTATTGATGATACCTGTGAGGAAGCCTTTGCCCAAAGGACTGAACGGAACGAAACCAATTCCTAACTCTTCTAAAGTTGATATGATTTCATTTTCCGGCTCACGCCAAAACAAAGAGTATTCGCTTTGCAATGCTGATACAGATTGAACTGAATGTGCTTTTTGAATCGTTGTAGCACTTGCTTCCGACAAACCGAAATATTTTACTTTGCCCTCTTGTATCAGGTCTTTTACGGTTCCTGCAACATCTTCTATAGGAACATTGGGGTCAACTCTATGTTGATACAACAAATCTATATAATCTGTCTTTAATCTTTTTAAAGATGCTTCGGTTACGGCTCTAATCGTTTCGGGCCTGCTGTCTAAACCTACTGCCGGGCTGGCATCTTTACAACCAAATTTTGTAGCGATTACAACGTCTTTTCTATAAGGTTGTAATCCTTCGCCAACAAGCTCTTCGTTGGTGTAAGGTCCGTAAGCTTCTGCAGTATCAAAAAATGTAACACCTCTTTCAACTGCGTTATGTAGTAGTGTGATGGCCTCTTTTTTATCAAGACCTTTGCCGTCTAAAAAGTTTAAACCCATACAGCCAAAGCCTAATGCGGAAACTTCTAATCCGTTATTTCCTAATTTTCTCTTTTGCATATTTCTTTTTTAAATTGTTTCTAAAATTGAATTTAATCTCAAGTACAAAATTCTGGATTGCTGCTCTATAAAAAGTAGCTCAATTGGTAATTGTTGTAGTTCAATTTTCAAACGTTTTAAATACTAAAAAAGCTCTCATCATCAATCTACTATAAATTATTTTGCAACGATAACGGAGGTTAACGACTGTATCTTGAAGTTTTTGAATAGGTATCAGATTTTAATATTCAGAAAAACTCTAATTGGTTCTATTTATTTGAATTAAATAAAATGTTCTTTCTATATTTATAGTGATGAAAATAGGTTTACATTCGATTCAAATGAAAAAAAGTACTACCGGTTTGCCTGATAATTTAAAATCAGGGATAGAAAGTCTCTCTGGTCATTCTATGGATGACGTAAAAGTACACAATAATAGCTCTGCTCCTGACCAGCTACAATCACATGCATACGCCGAGGGCACGAACATTCATCTTGATCCCGACCATCAGAAACACCTACCTCATGAAGCGTGGCATATTGTACAACAAAAGGAAGAGAGAATAAAACCTACTTCACCTTCAGAAACTGAGGTAAATATCAACGATGGCCAAAAATTAGAAAATGAGGCCGATATAATGGGAACAAAAGCATTGCAAATGAAACCTGACATCAATAAAAGCAGTCAATAGGTATGCGCTTATTTCACATAATCGTTCAGGTAAAATGAATCCTTGCCATCATCTTTTTCTTTTTCGTCCACAAAATTTCTGTAGGTGTATTTTTTTCCTTTATGCTCAGACTTGTTTTTCTCCCGAAGATAATCTCCGTAATATTGAAAGCCTCCTGAAATAAAATAGTCGTTCAGCAATTGATCTCCGGCAGCCACAACATATAAACTACTGGATTTGAATTTTTCATTATTGTATTTTCCTGTATTGTTGGTCTCGAACAGATAAAGATTATTCCCGGTATTCCAAACTCTGTATGAAAATTCCGCATCCCTGTAATAAAAATCAGTTTTCCCTAATTTATTTTGCAACAACTTCTCAAATTCCTCTGCTTTTTTAGTCGTTTTTATTTCCAGCCTGTAGGCATTCACCTTATTTGATGTCCTGTTCTCGTAGAAAGACACATAATTATTGGATAATATGGAGGTTTCCTGTTTGTTAAGAGTTCCCGAAAAGGAATACCCTGAGAATTGCAGCAATGCCGCATCAGTACTATTATAAACAATAACACCTGACAGATCACTGTTTTTATCCAGTTCATATTTTTTCTCTATGGCCGATATGTCTATCGGAAAGGATAATTGACCAAGATCAAAATTATTGGTCTGGCAAAACATCAGCAGAGGGAAAAAAATGAGAATGAGGATACTTTTCATTATATATTTAATTTGGTTTGATATAGCGACTTGGCTCTTAAAATAATTCTTTCAGGAATGAAACTAATATAATAATTGAGTACAGATCAATAGTTATCACTTCGTTTGATTTTGATCCTTTTTTTTAATCTCACTGACAAGTTTATCAAGAAATCTTTGTTGTTCTCCATCTTCCTTAAAAAAACGCTGATAGGCCACACTGCAATCTGAAATATCAGCAATATTTTTTGTGTTAAAAGTCCAGTCATCCTCGTCATTGACCAAAACACCTAATTCCCCACTACAACTTTGCCACATCTCTGAAAACTTAGTTTTTTTGTATTCACTTAATTGACCAAAATCTGCATTAACAGTAAATCCTTTCATTTCAGGATTGGAAAATTTTGTAATCATGTACACGGGCACTCCACCCCAGTCGATCGTCTTTCCTTTTGGCAACTCTATACCGGTGAGCTTTTTTTCATTCATTATTTTTTCCTGTCTGCCTTCCTTAAAAAAATGTTCTTCATAAGTCAGTTTTGTTCCTTTGGGTACTCCTATATTTTTGACAGTTACAGGCACAGTGGTAATAAAATAAGGATAATCAGGTGCCCTGCTTCCATTGGGATTTCCCATACTGCTCAATCCATCAAGTACGATGAGTCCTCCGATCACTAATACAGCGATCAGCGACAAAACTCCTATAATAATGTAATTTCTTTTTCTCATTTATTCTTTAAAGTTGGGCTTTGATTGGTGAATCTATGTAAATAATCAACAACCGCAATCTCCATCATTGCATTCAGGCTAATTTAACTCATTTTTCATACCACAAAAGAATTATTTTGGTACTCTCGTATTCTGAAAAGTAGCGTAAGAAGTTTTGTAACTATCAAAAAGTAATAGTTTACCGAATAGAACTATCAAAAAACAAAAGCCCAGACAATGTCTGGGCTTTTGTTTTTTGATAAGACTTTAAATATTAAATCATTCCACTTGTAATTTACTAATTTATTTTGGTAGAAAATTCATTGATCGGCAATCTGGCTTTTGGAGCCGATGCCAGAAAATCATTCACAGCATCCCGATACCCCAATGACATGATGACGGAGGCATGAAGACCTTTTTCCGAAAGACCTAAAACTTCATCAAACAATTTCGGATCAAACCCTTCCATAGGTGTTGCATCCACTTTAAGTTCTGCTGCCGCAATCAAAGCTGTTCCCAAACCGATATACGCTTGTTTGTCCGACCAGATTTTATTTTGTTCTGGCGTCTGGGTAGAGAAATAATCTATCAACGTATCTTTCAGTATCTTCAACCCTCCTTTTTCCAAATCTCTTTGTTGTTCAATCATCACAACATATTCTGTGATGTAATCAGTGGTTATTTCATTGAATCCTGCAAAAACCAACAAATGGGAAGAAGCGTTGATCTGTGCATTGAATGAACCTTCTCCTAATCTTTGTCTTACCTCCGGATTGGTAATCACAAACAATCGGTAAGGCTGTATTCCACAGGACGACGCGGTTAGATTGACGGCTTCGATAATCCGGTCGATTTTATCTTCGCTAACTGATTCCTCTGAGTATTTCTTAACCGCATACCGCCATTGTAAATTTTTGATTAGATCCATTTTTTGTTGTTTATAAATTAGATCGGCAAAGTTATATTTTCAATGTGTACCTTTGTAACTAAGTGACAAAAAGTTATAGTGACAAACAGGTAACCAAGTGAACGGTATGGAACAGGAATTTGATTTGGTAAAAGATTGCAGCCAAAAAATATTGGCAATCAGTGATACAATGGAAATTTTAAACGGAAAATGGAAAATGTCCATCATTGCATGCTTATGTTATAAGCCGATGAGGTACTCTGAATTACTGAAAGAGGTCAAAGGTATTTCCGGAAAGATGCTCAGCCGTGAGTTGAAAGACCTGGAGATCAATGAATTGATTAACCGTCATGTACTGAACACAGCGCCTGTTGCTGTCGAATACCAGATTACCGACTATGGAAAATCACTTAAACAATTGACCAATACGATTGCAGACTGGGGATTTATTCATAGACAACGTATTATTTCCGGTATGAAGTCCAAAACTGAAAAGCAAATTGTAAAATGATTTTTACACACGCCGAACTATTAAAATAATCTTCTACCTACACTCATAATAAATGGCCAACAATCATAAATCAATTTACAGTGCACTTGCAGCCAACCTGCTGATTGCCTTAACAAAGTTTATTGCCGGAGTATTTACCAACAGTTCTTCCATGATCTCTGAGGGGATCCACTCAACTGTTGATACCACCAACCAGCTGTTGCTTTTATATGGGTTGAAAAGAAGTAAGAAAGCAGCTGATGAATCTCATCCCTTCGGATATGGCAAGGAACTCTATTTCTGGTCTTTTGTCGTTTCTATCTTAATA
The DNA here is from genome assembly GCF_058795655.1 of Chryseobacterium sp. GW823-FHT05E08. NCBI lineage: Bacteria > Pseudomonadati > Bacteroidota > Flavobacteriia > Flavobacteriales > Weeksellaceae > Chryseobacterium > Chryseobacterium sp. GW823-FHT05E08. The sequence continues at coordinate 1,086,270 of NZ_JBXAHY010000001.1, forward strand.
TTTGGCCTAGGTGGAGCACTGTCTATTTACCAGGGAATTTCTCACATCATAGAACCTGAAGTGATGAGAGATCCGTTCTGGAACTATATTGTTTTGGTACTCTCTTTAATTTTCGAAGGAACTTCCCTATTTATCGCCGTCAAAGAATTTAACAAGACCCGTAATGGTATGAAATGGTGGGATGCGATCATCAAAAGTAAGGATCCCGCAAGCTTTCTCGTTGTTTTCGAAGACGGTGCGGCAGTAGCAGGATTAATCGTTGTGATGGTATTGATGGGGATCAGCCATTCATTCCATATTCCTGAATTGGACGGCCTTGCATCGGTTATTGTAGGACTCATACTGGTATTTGTTTCTTTTATCCTGGCCAGGGAAAGCAGAAGTTTACTGATGGGAGAAGGCATAGCTCCTGAAACAAGAGAAAAGATCGCAAAACTTGCGGAGAAAGATGTTGCTGTGGTTAGAACAAAAAATATACTGTCAACTTACCAGTCACCGGAGGAAGTTGTATTGATGCTCATTATTGATTTTGAAGACCATCTGGATACAGAAGAGATCACCGAGGCCATACAGCGAATTCGAGAGCATATAAAAAATGAATTTCCATTGGTAAGATTTGTTATTATTCAGCCTGAATAAATTATAATTGAAAACCTGCTACAACCACATTAGGATGTTGGTTTCGATCCGCTTCAGAGAAAAGGACAAATTTTAGTCAGACGGTATCAGTCACAATTTTTTTATAATGTAAAAAATCAGTCATTATTTGGTTTTTATATTGAAGTGAACATTATAATAAAAGTTAAAATCATGCCATAAAAGACTCTATTCAATATAATATTAACAAGTAAAATCAATTTCTTTTAAGATACTGTCCTATATTGCAATTTTGGTATTGAAAAAAAATCTACACAGACGTCATACTATTGATTTAGCTATCCATTGTTACTTATTATATTTATGTTAATTAGTATCAGCAAAAAATAAAAAATAGAAAATCGCTTGTTTTCAATAAATTATGTGTACATTTGTAAAATAATCAGGCTCCTGCCGACGCTTCTTCTGAAATTTTTGAACTTACAACTCCCTATCAGTCTTCGCTTTTACAGCCGCTAATTTTGTCATCAATTTAACAGGTGCAGTACCATTTCATCTTGAATATTTCAAGATTCTAAAAAATACCAACATCATTTCTTGTTCACAAATCGATTTATTACAGTTTTGACGTAATTATCAATCCTGTAATGGCAATAGCCAAAAATAATTTATCCCGTAAATACAACAATTTTATAATACAATACAATGCAACAAGGAACAGTAAAATTCTTTAATGAAACTAAAGGATTTGGTTTTATCTCACCTTCAAATGGAGGTCCAGATGTCTTCGTACATACTTCAGGTTTAGTTAATGATATTCGTGAAAACGATGTCGTAACATTTGACGTGCAAAACGGAGCAAAAGGCGTTAACGCAGTTAACGTAAAAATAGCTTAAATTAAAAACTGTTTTGATTAATCATCATCACAGGTATGGCAACAGCCAAAAATTTATCAGTAAATACAACAATTTTATAATACAATACAATGCAACAAGGAACAGTAAAATTCTTTAACGATGCCAAAGGATTTGGTTTTATTACACCTTCAAATGGAGGTCCAGATGTTTTCGTACATACTTCAGGTTTAGTTAATGATATTCGTGAAAATGATGTCGTAACATATGACGTACAAAACGGTAACAAAGGCGTTAACGCAGTTAACGTTAAAATTGCTTAAATTAAGAAGAAAGCTTATAATAGCTTTTTTCTCAATATAATAATTAGCAGAGAACTATAAACGTTCTCTGCTATTTTTTTACAATAAGGGAAAGTAATTATAATTTTTAATATTAATTAATAAAATATTTAAGTGCAATTTTAGATTAAAATTTATATACTAAAGCATTGATATTCATACCGGCCCCAACTGAAGCAAATAATACGATATCATTCTCATTGATATCATGATCCTGAAGTTCGTTATTTAAAATCATTGAGAGTAAAGTTGGTATTGTTGCAACACTGCTATTCCCTAGTTTATTAATGGTCATAGGCATAATATCTTTAGGTATCGATGTATCGTATAATTTGTAAAAACGCTTTACAATTTCTTCATCCATTTTCTCATTAGCCTGGTGAATAATAATTTTGCTCAATTCGTTTATCTTATATCCGCTTTCGTCAAGACATTTTTTCATAGCTTCAGGTACATGCAAAAGAGCAAATTCATATATTTTTCTTCCAGTCATTTTAATGAATTTCGTATCTGATAAGCTTTCCATATTATTAGATTTTCCAAAATACAGATAATCTTTCTCTTTGAAAGTATGAGAAGCCGAAACATGAGATTTAACACCAGCATCTTCCTCTGTAGCCTTAATAACTACAGCACCCGCCCCATCTGCGTAAATCATACTGTCCCGATCATGAGTATCAGCAACACGAGATAAGGTTTCTGCTCCTATAACCAAACAAGTTTTAGCAATACCGGCTTTAATAAATGCATTGGCTTGTATTACCCCTTCAATCCATCCGGGGCATCCGAATATCACATCATAAGCAACACAGTAATTATTTTTAATTCCCAATTGATGTTTAACTCTTGATGCTAAGCTGGGAACTGCATCAGATTGAGTTTCCCCATAAGGAACATCACCAAAATTATGAGCAAATATGATATAATCTAATGTCTCCTGATTTATATGAGCGTTTTGTATCGCAGCTTTTGCGGCGATAAGTCCTAGATCTGAAGTAACTAATTCCTTAGATGCATACCGTCTTTCCTCTATCCCGGTGATCTCTTTGAGCTTTTCTGCAATTACAGCATTATCCTGCTCTAACTTATTGCTATTTTCATCAAAAAAAAGATTTTCATTAAAAAATGCATTGTCAATAACCTCTAAGGGTATATAGCTTCCAACACCAATTATTTTACTTGTCATGTAATTTAATTTTATAATCGTTTTGTGAGATTAAAATGAGGACTGTCAACGAAAAATAAGCTTTGTACTTTAAGTAAAAAATATATCTGAATTTTTTTTTAATCTGAAGATGTATAAAAATTAACAATCTGATGAGATTTATCTTGGTATTTTGCGAAAAAATATACAATATTTTAAAATGTTATAATTGGAATGTCCTTATCTGGATAGTTATTAAATTGATTAAATATTTTATTTAAATATTCATTTGTTGCATTATAGTTTTTGTCTTTAACACCGTTAAATTCATAACTAAAACCATCTCCTAAATCATTTTTGAAGTTAATATTATGAGCTGCAGGATCTTTTATAAAGTCATTTATATTCTTCATTAGCTTCTCTTTTCTTATGTTTTCTTTGATACCTTTTATTTCAGGCTGATTTCCTAATTTTTTAATTTCAATTAATTCAAAATTATAATTTCCATCTATCGACTTGGCTTTAATTACTAGACCAGGTAATCCCGAAAAAATATAAGGACCATCATTTATTGGAATATCACTTGTATATAAAATGTGCCATTTTCTTTTTCCGAAATCAGCGAATGCTTCATTTGCATTATAATTTTTATATTTACCATACTTTTTTAGATCATAAAAATTAACCTTATCTTCTTTATACCAATAATTGAATTGATTAAAATTACCACCCATGGTACAATAATCTTTTGAAAAATCTTTGAATACTTTTATTCTTAAAAAAGAATTTTTAATTGAAGACACTCCCTTATAGTCGAATTTACTGACTAAAGAATCAATTTTTTCTTTATTTAGGCTATAAAATATACTTTGATGGCCAATTATCTTTAAAGCCATATATTCTTTGACTAATGAATCTTTCTCCTTTACTGGCTTAAATTGTACTTCATATGTGATCTGATAGTTTTGTGCGGATAAGTAGCTGCATGATGACAAAATAATAAGTAAATAGAATATAAACTTTCTCATTGTATATTTATTGATCGTTGAACTTTTCATTTAAGACCTTTTCATAATAATCTTTCTGAGGGTCATTAATATGATCGAAATAACGGTATTTGTTAACAAAATAATATTTTTGACAACTTTTTGGAAAGTATTGGTTTATATTATCAAAATCAGTATGCTCAACAATTGTATAAGTCGGAAATTGGGCAGATACTATGTCTTTATTTTTTACTAATATCTCTAAAACGTTATATTGAAATACAGTATTGCAGCTGAATTGTGTAATATCTGAATCAATATATTTTTTATAATAATAGTTAATAGCTTCTTTACTGAAATTTTTATCCTTTAAACTAATAACAGCAGAAAAAATTGTATAAAGCCAGTTATATTTTATATAGTTTTTTATTTTTTTTGTAGAATTAGTATCTTCAGGAGATAGAACTATAGATGTTAAATTTACTTTCTTTAAAATATCTGAAAGAAACAACTCTGAATTTATTTTTAAAGGGCTTAAATTCTTTTTTTCACTTACCAGTAAATATTCCTTCATTTTTCCATAGGTATCCACATTTAATTTTTCGTTGAGATATTGATGAATATCGGCCTGATCTCCTGTATAAAAAATTGTATTATTTTTTACATTTAGAATCAATTTTTCTGAAGGTTCAAGGTATATTGCCAAAGATCTATCCAGATTTTGTGTCCCATTGATTAAAATTCTGGTCATTATCCCCGAGAATTCCTTTTTATCCCCATCCTTTAATATCAGCTCTGTCTTATTATTTTTTATAGTAATTTCTTCAGTATTATTATTAATGATAGTAAGTTTTTGAGATGATATTGCTGAAGAATAAAGTAAGAGGATATAGAATATCCTCTTATCTAAAAATGACTGTTTCATTTTGCGAAGTGCAAATTGAAAAATTCTAATTATTTCGATAGTCATCGCACTTATTGAAGCAATCTACAGCATTATCAGCGATAATATCGATCGGTGGTTTTCCTGATCCTGATGAACTGCAATGGCAATTAGTCTGAGGACCTGTTCCTCCAAAAACATTTTTTAATTGCTCCTTTGTAATTTGTTTTAATTTTTTCATGATTAATAGAACTTTTATTGTTGTGGGATAAAAGTAATAATTATTTTCAATTTGGAAGCATTAATTGAGAAAAATATTCATCATTATGTGAATTATAAATTATTATACATTCCAATAGCAGTCTATCTAAGGTTTTTGTATTTCTACTAATAGTGTATTAAATGGATTTTTCATAAGATTTACAATATTTTTATAATTTTAAGAGTAATTACTATTTAATATGAATAGTTTACATGGTAAACAAAGTAATTTATCGTTTTTTGAGATTTTAATAACAACTATAACGTTTGGGGATTTCTGCAGGCGGGCTAAAAATACAAAAACTTTCTACTTACTAAAAACTTTATTAATCGCTAAAATCTTCGATGAAAACTTCATACCCGCTTGTAGAAATAATTTGTTATCTGTATCCGCTTTTTTGGTCGCTCTCTTAAATCCTGTCAACGGTTTCATTAATTTGCTTCTCTTTGTATTCTGAATTTGAAACTTTTCCAAAGTTGCACTTTATTCCAACAGAAAAAGTTGGCGTATTTCCATAAAAACTACCTTTCGTTATAATTTTGTCATAACTTAATTTTTGGACAAATGTATTTTGATTGAAAACATCATTATACCGCAAAGTAAAATCAAAATTTGATATCGATTTCGTTAATCCCAGATTTACCAGAACCATTTCATTGTACTCATAAATTCCCTGAGTTCTTTCTGTGATCCAGGAACCATCTACAAGAAATTTGAAGCCTTTGCCTAATTTTATAGTGTTGTTTGTATAAAGATAGAGATACGGCGTGGATTGATTTACAACCGCAAGACTGTCTTCTGTTTTGGAATAATTTAAGGATAAACTATTTTGAGAAGTTAAAAATTTATACTCAAAGGGAACATCCAGTCCTAAACTCACTCCACTTTCTTTGTCAAAATTTTTGGTTGTAAACTGTGAGATGTTTTTGGTTTCGTCATAAAAAAGTCCGAAGCCAATTGGATTTTTAATTTGATATACAGATGCATTTATTGCCCATTTCTTAATATTGATACTTGCGGAAATCTCATTGGTATAAGACGGCAAAAGATCCGGATTTCCCTGATATTCAACATAAGGACTACTGTATAAGCCACCCGAAGCCAGATCGCTGTAACCCGGTCTATCAATACTTCTTTTAAAGTTTAGTGTATAAACGTAATTCTCATTTTGTTTGAAGGATAATTCTGCACTCGGAAACCAATCGACATAATGTCTGGAAATATTCGTCTCATTTAAGATCTGGTTAAAGCCATTTGCGGAAGTTATTTCCAAACGAATACCGCCCTTAAAACTCAATTTTTCTTTTTCACCTGAAAACTCTGCGTAAGAAGCCAAATTTTCTTCATAAAAAAAATATTTAAAATATTCAGAAGGATTTAAGTTTCTATAATCTGTGAGATTATCGGTTGTAGCATCTGCTTTTGTAAAACTTCCGCCAATTCCCAATTGGTAGTTTTCCTTTATTTTTTTCTCGATGTCAATCCTTCCCGAATAAGCATTCACGGCATATTTTTGTTTTCTGAACTGGCTAAAACTGTACCCTGAATTATCAATTTCGTTGTAAAAATCCAGATCTACGTTATTGCTTTCCCTCGTATATTGCAAACCTGTGAAAATAGTAGCGTTTATAGACTTTAATTGCTTATTATAATTAAAAATAGAATTGATCGTAGCTCTCTTTCTGTCCTGCGGATTTAATGTTACTATTTGAGATTTCAGTCCGTTAATTTCATAGTTTGTTACCGTATTATTATCACCTTTATCGGGCCTTAAATTTCCATTTATGGTAAATGTTAAGTTATCTCCGTCGTTTAATTCGTGATACAAACTTGCGCCTAAAATGACTTGCGGACGATTGGTAATGGACGTAATAATGTAGTCTGACTTAATATTTTTGCCGGGAACAGTATAATCAAAACCATTGCTTTCCCAATGTTGTATTTGATTATACGCAGCATTTAATTTCCATTCGGTTTTATTTTTTTTTTGCTGAAAATTGGCTGAAAAATTATTGCTGAAACGTTTGTTAAATACAGCAGTTTCGTTCAGCGTTAATTTATAGCCTTCCTTTTTACTGTTTTTCAAAATCACTTTAACTACCGCTTTTCCTTCTGCTTCATATTTTGCGGAGGGATTTCTAATGATTTCGACAGATTTAATTTCATCAACAGATACAGCAGACAAAACATTAAAATCAACTTTTTGGTTGTCGATATATAAAAGCGGAATGCCTTTGCCTACCATCGACAAACCTTCTCCATCTGCATCTACGTAGATAAAAGGCAATTTGCCCAATAAATCTGTGGATGTTGAAACTTTACTTAAAGAGGAATTGGCGATGTCTATTTCAATATTTCCATTTTGAACCTTAAAAGGATTTCTACTTCGCGAAATTTGAACTTCTTCTATATTTGAAATTTTTTCATTCAATTTTATATTTAAATTAAGATCTGATGAGAGTTCAAAAATGGGCTCATTTTGCGTAATCCCGTTTAATACTATTTGCAAAAAGTATTGAGCAGGTTTCAGTCGTGTAAATTCAAAACTTCCCTCTTGCGAAATTGTTGTTTTGACAAGTTCTTTATTTGCCGTAAAAAGATATACTTCTGCTAAGACAATATTATTTTGTTCAGTGTCAGTGATATTGCCATTTATTTTGAAACTTCCCTGTTGTGAAAAAATACTCAGGCTCAGAAATAAAGTGAAAACTTTTATTAATTTAAACATTGTTGAAAATGAATTTTTTAATTGGAAAATTATTTTTTTGCTTTAAAAGAAGACAATTAAAAGCAGTACATTATTACATCCGACTCTGGCTTTTTTTTGTGCGGTTGCAAATAACGTTTCGCCGCTTCAGGAAGTTGTCGATGAAAGCGAACTCAGTATTCTCTGCCAAGATAATATTTCTTCGTGAACTACAATTTCCGGTTACCAAAAACTCTGCAATTCTTGAAGCGGTAGCTTTCCATGAATCATTTATATCATATTCATGTCCACGCGCTTGTGAATTATGAAAGTTAATTACAATTTGCTCAACAAGGTTCATTTTTTCATCGTTTTGTGAGACTAAATTGATAATTAAAAAGACCAAAAAAAAATATTGAAGTTCAAAATTACAATGGAAACGGATCAATATTCAAATTATATATTTTTTTGGTAAAAAAAAGTACAGACCAAAATTCGGTCTGTACTCCAAAAATTAATTATTCTAACTATTAGTTTTTGATAAAAGTTTTCTGTGTTCTTTTTAAACCTTCTTTCACCACCACAAAGTAGGTTGCATTGGAAAGGTTTGAAATATTTAGTTTTTCATTGTAATCACCCGTTGATGACTGTGCATCTTTATTGAAAACTATTTTACCTGAAAAATCAATAATCTGCAGGTTGATTCTATTTTCAGTAGATTTAAATTTCACGGTCAGTTCGTTTTTAGCAGGATTGGGATAAATTGCAAGATCAGAATTGCTTTTTACCTGTTCAGTAACCGCTAAATTTCCAAGGTCACATGCAGGAATTCTGTTTGTTCCGTCAATGCCCCATGAAGTCATTACCGGAATACAAAGCCAGTTGAGTACAGTTGGGAAATGGTCGGTTTGCCTTGGTGTATTCAGATAATTCTGGATAGTAAAGGTTTCTGATGTCTGAAGATTTCTTGTAGGTGAACCTGTAATTGTCGCATTATTACCCAAAGGTCCTGAATCTGTCAAAGTATTTCCTGATGCTTCAGTCATTTTGTAGTTCGCCAAAAGATTAGCGTAGAAAGGATGCGAGCTTGTTACATCCTGATTAGCCCACTGTACAATGGCTTCATTAGATAGTTTTGCATTCCAGATTCTTACATCTTTGTATGATGCAGCGAGGTTGACACCATAAGTATTCGTACCGTCCTGATTGATGGTTATTGGTAAATTAGAAGTGATGTCTCCAATGTTATTCATTTTTCCTACAGTTACTGGAACTCCGTCGTCATACATGGTGGCAAGGCCGTCTCTGTCGAAAGTTACAGCGATATGTTTCCACTGGCTGGTCACCAGTTTTCCTCCGGTCAGATCCAGTCTGTTGCTGCCGTCACCAATATTCATCTTAAAGGTCTGTCCTGAATATCCTGAAATGACAAAACCTTTGTTGTAGCCATTATTCCAGTTTTTATTTCCGATAAATACCGGGTCGCTGGTATAACTTGCATTCGGCTTTATCCAAAATTCAATCGTAAAATCCTGTGTGGCTCCGAAATTAAAGCCGCTCTGCACAGATGGCTTCGCATAGGTTCCTGCAGGGAAATTCAGACGGTTATAGGTTGGTGTATTTTGAACTTGGGTTTTGCTGATCTGTTGAGGAACAAACGAAGGATTGGAATAAATTGAAAAAATATCTCGTTCCGTAAGATTTCCTCCACCATGTGAGCTGCCCTCTCCACCGTGATCAGTGGTAACTACCACCAGCCAGTGTTCGTTGTTGTACGTGCTTCTGTTTTTCATTGCAGTGAGAATCTCACCGATGTAGGTATCGGTAGTCTGAATTGAGTTTACATATTGAGTTGATGTGGAAGAAAAACCGTATGAATGTCCTGCGCCATCCACATCGTCAAAGTCAACAAACAGTACATCAGGATTATCGTTCTGAAGGGCGTTGACTGCTGCATTTTTTACCGCAAGATCAGTGGAGAAGTTGGTTTTGATATCTGCGGTATTGATAATATTGTTATTTATAGGTGCCCAGTGAGCTAATGAGATGGTTCTTAAACTGGAATTGTATGTTTCAATTCTTGTTAAAAAATCACGGTAATTAACGTAGTTGGGATTGGTGAAATTGTTGTCCGGAACGTTGTGCTTATCGACGCCAACCCCTGTCAGCATAGAGCTCCAGCCGTTGCCGCTGATGGTGGGTGCAAGTGTAATGGCATCTAAAGAATAAATTGCAGTCGGCAATAATCCCTGGATGTTTGGAGTGTTTGATGACATCATCACGTCAGGCCTGCAACCGTCTATCCCGATAAACAGTACTTTTTTGGTCTGTGCGCTCATCAATGCACCGGTTATGACCAATAGAGAAAGAAGTTTTGTTTTCATAATAACTATTTTAAAGATTTAATTTTTGAAATTGATTTAAAACTGACTACAGAATTACTTCCGTAATCAGTTTTTTGAAGTAATTAAAAAAGAATATGTTCAGTTTCTGAAAGGTTGTTTAAAATATGATCGGGCAATGCCAATTCAAGTTGTGCTCTGGTTTGTGCACCGCTCAGAACGGCAATGGTCATTCCGCAACCTGCGTTTTTTCCTTCTTGGATGTCTATGCCAGAATCTCCCGCTTTTAAAACCTTTTTCGGATCTGTAATTCCAAATTTTTTCATCGCAAGGATAATCATTTCAGGGCTCGGTCTGCTTTCGGAAACATCATCAGCAGTAATCAGAGCGTCGTAGTGAACATTAATTTTCCAATTGAGTTTTGTGAGCAATTGACTGGCAATTTTATGAGTGTACCCAGTATTTAAAACCACTTTTTTACCTTTAGATTTCGCTTTCAACAAAAATTCTTCAACTCCAACAATAGGTTTTACGTTGAGATCGTTATAAACAAGAGCCAGTTCATCAGAGAAGTTTTCGAATATTGCTTCGGTATCTGCTGTATTTCCACCGATGTTTTCGAGTAAGTTTTTAATGGCTTCTGCTTTTTCCATTCCGGCACATATTTCAAGCACTTTATCTAAAGTTACTTCATAGCCGTAGTCATTCACGGCCTTTGTAAGCGTTTTATATACTACGTTATCTTCATCGATTGTTGTTCCGGCCATATCCAGAACCAATAATTGTATGTTCATTTTTTAAGAAAAAATTGTATTGATATTAAATTTTGAGTAACCACCGCTTCCGGTCATTCCTTTTCCGCCGATGCCTGTTACGATATGAATGTTGGGCGAAACATTGTGCTCGAAAATATCTTTGGTTTTACACTGAGAATAAATTCCGAACCACCTTCTCTGAATTTCGTAGGTTGGCAAATCGATAATTTTTTTAGCTTTATTAATCATACATTCGTCGATGTCCATATTTAAATCATAACCGAGATCATCAGCATTTTTGGCGTCCGCATATTCGTGAGAGTCACCGATGATTACCGAACCGTCCAAAGCCTGTTTAAATAAAATATGAATCCCGAATTTTTTCTCAAAAGAGTTTTTGTCTTCTTTTTCTTTGATGGATTTAAAAGATGCACATTCACTGAAAGACTCATATCTTCTGATGGACAGCCCTGTAAGTATATTTCCCGGCAGTGAATAAATTCCTTGAGGCTTAGTCTGAAGCATCTGCAGTTTGCTGACTTCGAGATCACTTTCATTAAAAACCTCAGGATACATAGTTTTAAACTCGTGTCCTCCACAGATGATAATTTTTGAAGAATTAATTTTCTTTCCGTCTGCAGTGGTAACGGTACAATGAGAATTATTTTCAGTGGTTTCTACAACAGTGGTATTGTAAAATATATCCAGGCCTTCCTGAGTATTCAGATACTGATGAAGCTTGAAAATCATCTCGCCAGAATCCACTGAGATCTCCTGTGGAAAGAACAGTCCCCCTTTACAGTAATCAGATCTCAAGCCGTCGAATTTCTGGATGCACTCGCTTTTCGAAAGAATGATTGATTCGTAATCATTATTTTTGTTGATCTGAGCCAGTTCTTCAATCAGTTGCAGTTCTTCATGATTAGAAGCGATATAGACCGAACCATTTTGTCTTACGGTAAGATCCGCTTTGGACTGTAAATCTTTGTAAATGTTTAAACTTTCCTTTCCAAAATTCTGCCATTTGATATCCATTCCTGACGGAACTACCTGTCCAAAATTTCTGACGGTAGCTCCCTGTGGGACAGAATTTCTTTCCAGAATCGCTACTTTAAGGTTTTTCTGTAATGCGTGGTACGCATGGAATGTTCCTAAAATTCCACCGCCTACAACGATTAGATCATATTGAGTATTCATATGTATTATTTTAAATTTTAAAAGCGTCGAAACGAATTGCCTGTGATGTCTCTTCGTCTTCAGCATTTGATTTTGATTGAGACTTTTTTTGAAATGCAAAAAAAGCAATGAGCGAAAAAAGCAAAACGACAGCGGCGATGATGTAATTAAGATGAATATAAAACTGAAGCCACGACCGGTCCTGTGATCCTAAATTTTTCAGAAACAGAACGGAAACACTTCCTAAATATCCAAATGCGTCAACGAAATAGATAAAGAATCCTACATTTCCTTTAATCTTAAAAGCAGCAATCATTCTGTCAAAATAAATTCCGTTAAAAGGAATATAACAGAGATACATCCCAAAACCTGATACCGTCATCCATAAAAATGGAGAAATGATGTTGCCCTGAAATAAAATCGTGGAGAATGCTACCAAAATAATTCCGCCAAAAAGAATGTAATGATAGTAAGCAAAGGCTTTTCTGTTGTTTTTTACCTTGACCATGAAACCGAGAATCAGTAGAACCATTATAGAAATTGGAATTTCGGTTAAGGTAAAGACAGAACTGTCTGCAGAACCGCTCATCTCGTCCCAAATCTCACGGCTGAAGTTGTCGCGGAAATCCCTTAAAACAGTAAGACCAATGTAAAGGATTGTAATGCTAATCAATGGAAGGAAAAATTTTCTGACCAAAGATATTCTTTCCTCTTCACTCAGTGGTTTTCTTTCTTTTTTCAGAACGATATCTTCTTCATTCGGTGCGGGAATTTTATTGAGTAAAACTGCAAAAATGATCAAAGGAATTATAAAGATTAACCCTGTTGCAAAAGGCATCCAGAATTCTGAGATTCCGAAACTGTCCATCAGGAATTTACCGGCAGATTTTACAACTCCTGAGGAAACTACGAAGCTTGAGCAGAGAAACAAGCCAATAATTTCAGTGGTTTTTCTTCCTTCAATATAGGAGAAGACAATTCCCCAGATCATTCCCAGCGGAATCCCGTTGATGAACATGAATAAAATATTGTATGGTGCGGGAACGACTGCAAATCCCAATAAAGCAAGCTCGGCAACCCCGATAAAAATCAGAAGAAAAAGGATTCGTTTCTGAGGTTTCAGTTCTGAAATGAATTTAATTCCGATAAATTTTGAAATAAAATACCCGACTGCCTGTGCTATGATGATTAAAATTTTATAATCGAAACCAAAAAATTCAAGATTACTGAATGAAGCTACAGCAAAAGGTTTTCTGAACGCATACATGCAGAAGTAAACCCCGAAAGCAGCGATGGCCGCTTTCAGAGTTACATTCAGTGTACTGTTTTTTGAAGGAGAAGTAATCATCGTTTTAGAAATTAAGTTTTACTCCGATATTTCCTCTTACACCATAATATTCTACCTGTTCAGGTCTTTGCTCGTCTTTTCCGAAATGATAGATTAACGGTTTGTTCAGAATGTTGTTGACATCGGCAAAAACAGTGATATGCTTATTGATTTGATAAGAAGTTCCGAAGTCAAGATTGCTGTATTTTCCGTAGTAAGAATCATAAAGATCTTCTTCAGCATATTCTACTGCAAATTTTCCCTTGTGGTTGTAAGCCAGTCTGGCATTGAATCCTTTTTTCTCGAAGAACAACTGGATATTATACAGTTCTTTCGCCTGATAAGGAAGTTTCACCATTCTTCCGCTTGGTTTTTCCATTTCAGATGTCATGAAGGTAGCATTCAGCTGAGTTCCGAAATACTGAAGAAATCCTGGCAAGAAGTCAAACCTTCTGTTGATTCCCAATTCGATTCCGCCTAACCATGCTGCCTTACCGTTGTTGGGAGCACTGAACTGTACACCATTGATTCCATTATAATTTCGAATGAAAGAATCTTGGAAAATTGGGTCAGTAATTGATTTATAGAAAACGCCACCGCTTAAAATCCCAACATTGGAGAAGTAATATTCACCCATTAAATCAAGGTTGATAGAGTAAGTCGGGTTCAGGTTCGGATTTCCACCTTTAAACTCGTTGTCTGCTTCAATGTAAGTTCCTCCTGGAGTAAGATCGCCGAAATTAGGTCTTGAAAAAGTACGGGTTGCAGCAAAACGTAAATTGGTCTTATCGTTGATCATATACTTTAAATGCAACATCGGTAATACGGCAAGGTAATTTTTGACATTTTCTACCGGCGTCAGAACATCGTCAACCACATTAAATCCTTTTACTTTGGTATGGGTATTTGATAACCTGATACCACCTAAAATGGTAATCTGATCATTGATTTTATACGTTCCCATTCCGTAGGCATCGGCATGTTTTTCAAAAACATCGAAATTTCTTCCTAATGCTTTGTTGTATTCCAGTGCCTCAGAATCGGTTTTGTTGATGGTTAAATTTCCCTGATTCTGAAACCAGAACTGATCCATCCCGCCTGTAGAAAGTACCGGACCGAAAGTGTTTCCGATATTCGTATTCATCTCGTTCAGGTAATTAGCAGCTCCTGGTTGAGTGGTGATATCCTGACTGAAATCTGACAGCAAAGGAGCTGTTCCGTTTGACCAGTTATAGAAAATATCAGAAAAGCGGGCGTTTCGTTCTTTATCGCGGTATTTTAATCCGTATTTTAAATTTAATTTGTCTGAAACATTGATTTCATGGTTGAAACCTGCTACAATTTTATCTTTCTCCTGAACGTACACTTTATAAAATTCCAGATCAGTGAATCTCATTTGAGAAGCATCCATTTTAAAATCTGGGTTGCTGTAAAAACCAAATAATGCATCAGGATCTTTGTAGTCCAATTTTCCACCATCTGCTTTCCAGTAAGCTCTCGGCCCATTTCCTTTATCTGAAATATAATTTGGATTAATTCCGACACCGTTTTGTGTGTATTTAATAACATAGTAAGAGTTATTCTGCTTATCCGGAATATTACCGTATTTAAAAAGATTGTTGTAGTACGAAAGATCCCAGTCAATTTTGCTTTTATTAAACTGATGATTTCCACCCAAAGAAACTGAAGTCAGTTCTGTAATCAGTAAATTGTGAATGTTCTGAAGCTCAACTCTCGCCGTGTTGTTAGCAGCACTGAATTTATCAAATCTTACTCTGTGTTTGTAATGCGTTTCATCATCAGAAAGTGTTCCATACATTCCTTTCAGATACAAGGTACTTTTCGGAGACAACACATATTCTAAAGCAGCATTTGCTCCTGTAGTTTTTCTTACCCCATTATAATCACGAAGCTCCATTCTGAAAACTCCTTCGTCGCCGCTTCTTCTTGCTTCGAAATTATCCGTTGACCAGTTTCTGATGAAGTGTGAAAAATTAACAAGATATCCGAACTTTTTGTCTTTCGTTCTTCCTCCATAGAGCAATCCAAGGTTGTAAACGCCTTTGTCTGATTTTGCATTGTAACCTGTTCCCAATGTTCCTCTGAATTCCGTTTTCATTGGTGGAGTTTTGGTGATGAAATTTACACCGCCGCCTATTCCGTCTGCTTCCATATCAGGAGTAAAAGATTTGTTGACGTGAACATAAGAAATCAATTCTGTTGGGAAAAAGTCAAATGCTGTCGCTCTGGAAGTGGTCTCTTCTTCAGCCGTTGGAAGTCTGTTTCCATTGATTGTTGTAGAAGCCCAAAATGGTGGAAGTCCTCTCAGAGAAACAAATCTTCCTTCGCCCTGATCACGCTCGATGGAAACACCCTGAACTCTCTGTACAGTTTCCGCGGCATTTCTGTCCGGTAGTTTTCCGATACCGTCTGAGGCAATGACGTTTGAAATATTGATTGCGTTTTTCTGCATATTTAATGCACGCGCTTCACTATTTTTCAAAGATCCGGTGACTACAACTTCATCAATATTTTTCTGTTTCTGAAACATCGAAATAATTCCCAAATCAAGTGACTGATCTGACATCAAATCAACTATCATATTTTGAGGTTCATAACCGATGTATATAAATTGTAAATCGTAGTGACCAGGTTTGAGATCATTGACAGAGAATTTTCCATCAACATCTGTGATTACAATTTTTGAGCTTCCATTGATTTTCACTGCTGCTCCCGGAAGTGGCTGATTGTTATCTGAAACCGTTCCGGTGACGATTTGTTTTTGAGCCGACACAAATATGGTACAGCAGGCAAAAAGAGGAAAAATAGATTTTTTTATAATTGCTCCCATTGTTTACATATATTAAATTTCTATTGCAAAACAACTTAATAATTTTAATATATGTAAAATTTTGATATTAATTTATATTTAATAAATAATAGATAATTATTAACTCAATCTTACGGATCTACGACACTTAGTGCATTGAAATCTTGCTACTAAAATGTTTTAAAACATTGTTTAAAAGGGAGTTATTTATATAAATGAAAAATGAATTGCTTGTGAGCAATTCATTCTGTTTGATCTCCTAATGTGGAATTTATGTTAACATTCTTAAATATGTAGAAAACCAAATTTTACTATTTGTAAACTTTTACATTCAAAATGATAAAAAATATGTGATTTTTTAGTCTTTGTCTGAGTAGAAATAAAGCACGAGCATCATACAATCTTCATCGGAAATACTGACCGGAACGTGTGGTAATTTTCCATTGAAATAAAGCGAGTCACCTTCCTGAAGCTCAATTTCTTCATTATCAATGATGTATTTTACTTTACCTTTTAAAATATATTTAAATTCCCAGGCATCCGTAATTACTTTATCTCTTTTAGAATTGGGTTCCAAGGTCAATAAAACTGCTTCAAAGCCTAATGAATGAAGACTTTTGCTGAAAATATGCATGTATTTAAAACCTTCAGCTTCCACTTCTTTTTCTATAACCTGTTGATTTTCTTTAGGTACAAAAATGAATTTAGCATTAGATTTTTTCTCAACGCCTTCAAAAAAATAACTGGCATCAATATCCAAAGACTGTATCAGTTCAAGTAAAACAGGCAGTGATGGAATTGTCCTTCCATTCTCGATTCTTGAAACCAAACCATTACTCACATGAGCTTTTGATGCAAGATCGTTGATGGTAAGATTGTTTTTCTTTCGAATATCTTTCAGTCTTTTTCCAATACCTATTAGAAAGTCACTCATAATATTTACTGTTTCAGGCTTTTTTATTTATATTGACTGTAAAAATAACAAATAAATAAAATCTGAGTGTAAAAAATGTTACAAATAGTAAACATTTTTTAAATTAAATATTTTAAAAGTAATTATTTTTAATTCCCATTTTTTTTATTTCTTCATCTGTATGATGATCAAGAATTTTAGCATACCTATAGAATGTTGCCCTAGTCAATCCAAAAGGCTCATAAATATCTTCCGGACGCTTAGTGACATCCTTATATATATTAAGTAGAAGTAACAGTTTGGAAATTGTTTCTTTAGTATACCCCTTCGGTCTTCCTCCTAACCTTCCCCTTGCTCTAGCAGATTGTAGGCCAGCATTGGTTCTCTCCCGGATCAACTCACGCTCATATTCAGACAATGAAGCCATTAAATTTAAGAAAAGTCGACCATTATTAGAATTCTATATTTACCCATTATCAATTTTTACTACATTTCCTCTTTCTAGTTCATAAGACCTATTCACAGGCTTACCATTTTTTGAAAAAGGTGTTGTTATTGTTCTATTAAATACTTGGAAAGTTCTGAGGAGTCCATTTGTTTTTACAGTTTTTCTTTCAATTATTTGATTTGTATGCTTTATGCACCCTTTCCCAACATCAATTAATTTTATTTTCCGCCTCTTTTATTGCAATATCATGATGTACAGTTTTTTCATCATTCATATAGTCTTTGTGCCCAGATAGATAAGCATCTTGCTCATCTACTTCACGTCCAAAAATACTAAATTTACTATATGAAACTGTCTCTTTTCCAAAACTATTTACGTCATCTATATTCATATAAACAAACTCTCCTTCTTTATTTCTATTTGCTATAGGAGCACCAATATCACTCTCAGACAAAAGAAACAGCTGTCTGTGACAGCTGTTTTTATATTATTGTATTAAATAATTAATCTTTCAAAATCTTTTTGGAAACCAATTTATTATTGATGGTTCCTGTAACAATATAAGGTCCTTTCTGTAATTCTGCAATATTAAGCCTATTGTTATTATCGCTTGAATTGAGCTTTACAAGGTTTCCTGAAAGAGTATAAATTTTCACATCCTTCACATCAACATCAAAAATAATTTCATCATTATTTACAAACGTATTCTTAATGAAATTGTTACTGTTGTGACTACTGGATAAATCACTCACTGCCAAAGTTCCAGAGGACGATTGAGGATTTGGCAGCGTTGCGGTAAAATCTACAAAATTACTATTTGTGTCGCCAGCCGTTCTACTAATTGAGTTTAAAATTGTAGGCGATGGGGCTGCTGCAGATCCTTCATACTGATTGGCAAGCCCATATCCAACAAAGTCTAAAACATTTGTTGCCGTCGGTCCTGTAACCTGTGTTGAATTACTTGCTAAAGCAACTTTACCCGAGGTAAGCGCAAGACCGACACCGACACCAATATTGACAGAACCATCAAATCCTAACACAACATTAACAATAAGATTGGGATTAATCAAATTGATAATGCCTCCTAGACCATCACCACCTTGTTGAATTAAATAAGTCTGTCCAGAACCGAGACTGATTGGCGGAATATTATAATATTGTGTAAAACCACCGGTAGCAGAACCGTATTGTAGTGTTGCGCCGTTAAGAGAGGCGGTCGTACTTCCAATATTTTTTAATTCTATAAAATCATTTGTAATCGCTGCACCTAAAATACCACCACCAGTGTAGATTTCATTAATAACAATCTGTGCATTAGAAAATGCTGCTATCGAAACAAATCCGATAAGGGTAAAAAATTTTTTCATAATGTAATATTTTATTGGTTATTATAATTTATACAAAATTAATACCATATCGATAACTATATACCACATTAATTGAAATATATTTACAAAATATAAAGTATTTATAATTATACAATATTTTATTTATGATTTCGATCATATAATCATATATTTTAATACTTAGTAGGATTACAATATACCTTAACGATATTTTTAGAATTATAGTGGAAATATTGAATAAAAATACCTTTCGGCATTCCTGACACATCTTATGTAAATTTCATATAATATCCTATGTTTAAAAAGATACCACAAAAATCACGATTTAATGATTTAAACATTGGTATGGCATACAATTTGAAATTAAAATTTCACCATCACATAAATATATTTCATTCTGAAAAGTTTAAAATTTACCTCCCATTGCCCCGGGAGGTATTTTTTTTAAGTCATTTAGAAAAGCTTTAAAAAATAAATGAATTTTGATTGGAGCTATAATGAAAAGAATTTAACATCCATATAATAAAAAATGAAAAAAATATCTAACTCTCCATCAACAACCTAAATGTCAAATTAATCCGCTCTTTCATAGGTACCGTAGACTTCGCAATCCTATGTTCCCAATTTTCCTGCAACCCCCCTTTCATGATGAGTAGCGAGCCGTGAGGAAGCGGAAGACTATATTTACTTTGATGATGGTCTTTTTTCCTGAAATCAAAATTTCTGGTCTGCCCTAAACTGATTGATGCAATAACCGGACGTTTTCCATATCGGCTTTCTTTATCTCTATGCCAGGCTACTGAATCATTCTGATTTCTGTAAAGATTCAGCAGGACTCCATTAAACTTGCAGCCAAATTCTTTTTCGATTTTTTCTTTTAAGGATAAAAGTTCAGGCGTCCATGGGTTTGTTGACTTGTTTTCTTTTTCAGATTCATTGTATTTTAAATCGCCATACCACGCTGTTAGCCGGGGAGTAAGCACAACTTTATCATACATTTTCTGAGTTCGCTGTTCCCATGGAGCGGTATTCAATAAACAATTTCTAAGTAGATCCGCTTCTTCCTTGCTTAGAAAACGCTCTCTGTATTCCAAAAGTTCTTTTGGAAACTCATAAAATTCTTCTGCATCAATTAAACTCAACTGGTTCATTATTTTTATTATAAAATTTACAAATTGTTACTGTAACTTATGTCGTGGCAATCCTATCTCATGAGCTTGTGGATAGGGTTTTCTATGGGTCATGCTTACATCTTCCTTAATCTGCCGGTGGATATCATACTGTTTTTCTTTATCATAAGCATAACGGGGATCTGGAATCATGGGCATCTTCGCCATCTTATGAATGGTAATGGTTGGAAAATGATAATCTACTTCTACTGTTCCCAAGAGCAAATAACATCCTCCTCCCTGAAAATCATATTGTTTCAGACTATCCGGAAAATGGGCGGTGTCAAAATATTCTCCCTTCGCATCAATCCAGGTTCCAAAGTACATGGTCCCTTTTTTAGTCGGAACATGTTTTCTTGAAATCAGGTAAGCCAGCATCTTCACTTGTCTTTTATGAAATATCAATACATCTTTTACAAAAACCGAGCCTCTGTATTGGGTCTGCAGCAGATCAAACGGGCTGCATGAAACTGGAAATCCTATCAACTCAATTTCATCAAAAGCATCTTCAAAAGGTTCTCTTTTCAATTGAGGCAGTTTAAATTCCTGAACGGGTTCTTCAATGAGCATGAGCCCTCTGTTTTCGGGTTTAAAGTTGACCAGTAAGATTCTTGCTTCCACGAGGAGTTCATTTTTAGGCTTTCCCGTCAACCGAAATGCCCCGATAAAAATTAGAATCTGAACTGTTTCAATACCGATAGGAACACGTCTGATAAAGTCTTCCAATGATTTATACGCACCATTTCTCTCCCGCTCCTGAACAATGCCGTGGGCAATTCTTGTTTCGAGTCCTTCCAACAGCATGAGCCCCAGATAAATATCCTTGCCTTGGAGTGTCGTCTGATATTCGCTGGTATTAACACAAGGCGTCTGGATATTTCCACCAGACATTTTTGCTTCATGAATATAGACCTCCGTGCGATAAAAGCCTCCCTGGTTATTAATAACCGAAACCATAAATTCCAACGGATAATATACCTTTAAGTACAGACTCTGATAGCTTTCTACTGCGTATGATGCAGAATGCGCTTTGCAGAAAGAATATCCCGCGAAGGATTCAATCTGCCTGTAAGCTTCGGCTGTCATTACCTCTGAATGTCCTTTTTCTTTACAGGATGCAAAGAAATTGGCTTTTACTTCTCTGAGCTTTTCAATCGAACGTCCTTTTCCACTCATGGCCCTGCGGAGAATATCCCCATCTGCCAAGGACAGTCCCCCAAAATATTGGGCAATTTTGATTACATCTTCCTGATACACCATAATCCCGTAAGTTTCTTTTAGATTCTCTTCGAATACCGAATGAAAATATTCAAACTGATTAGGATGGTTATGCCTGAAAATATATTCCCGCATCATTCCGCTCTGTGCCACACCAGGTCTAATAATGGAGGAAGCAGCAACAAGAGTTCTGTAATTATCACATTTCAGTCTTCTTAAAAGCCCACGCATAGCTGGGGATTCTATATAGAAACAACCAATGGTTTTTCCTATCGCCAGATATTCATTGGCTTTCTCCTCATCTTTGGACAAGGAAGTGTCTCTGATATCCACCGTAATTCCTCTTGTTTTTTTGATAAGCTCTACCGTATCATTAATGGTTCCTAATCCTCTCTGAGAAAGAATATCAAATTTCTCGAGTCCGATGTCTTCGGCGACATTCATATCAAACTGAACAATCGGAAACCCTTTGGGTGGCATTTCGAGTGCCGTATAATGGGTAATCGGTTCTTCAGAAATCAGGATTCCACAGGAATGCATGCTTCGCTGGTTAGGAAACTTTTCCAATAGTTTCCCATATTGATGAACGGATTGTACAACAGCATTCTGATCATGCTCTACAATAGGTTTCTTGGCCAGATCATCCAATTCCTCCTTAGGCAAGCCAAATACCTTCCCCACTTCTCTGAAAATGGATTTGTATTTAAATTCTACATTGGTTCCACAAAAAGCCACATGTTCTTTCCCATACCGGTCGAAAATATACTTCAGTATTGTGTCTCTGTTCTGCCAGCTCCAGTCAATATCAAAATCAGGCGGAGACTTTCGGTTAAGATTTAAAAAACGTTCAAAATACAGGTCCAGTTCCAACGGGCAGATATCGGTTATACCTAAACAGTAACTGACTATGGAATTGGCACCACTTCCCCGACCGACGTGCATAAACCCCATACTATTGCTGTAACAGATAATATCCCAAGTTATTAAAAAGTAAGAACAGAAATTAAGTTCATCGATAACTTTCAATTCTTTTTCCACTCTTTTTTTAGCTACTTCATGCTGATGTCCATACCGTTTTTCCAGCCCTGAATAAGCCAGCCTTCGGAGCAGCTTAACATCATCGGCTTTTGATTTTGTATAGCACTGCTTGTTCCTGACTTTTTTAAAATCAAATTCAAAACTGCATTGCGCTAATATATCTTTTGCTCTTTGAACAATCTCCGGATATCTTTCAAATGTTTCTACTATCTCCTGCTCACTTATCAAATACTCTGATATTCTGCAAACGTCTTTTTTGGTTAATTTGGATAATAAAGTATTGTTATCAATTGCCCTGAGAATTTTGTGGAGTTCGTATTCCTCGTTGGTCATAAAAGTGACAGGATGCAGAACGAGCATTTTAGGAATCAGTTTCTGATATTCCGGTCTGATTAAAAAATTAAGTTCGTCTATTCTGACACCTACAAACTCATTTTCCTTCAACTTAGCAGGAATATTACTCATCGGATAGACGATAAATACATTCTTAAATTCCGGCGCTGTATCCTGAAGTTCTTTTCCTTCACAGTTATGATTTGTAATAATGGAATTAGCCTCACCTATTCCTGAAAATTCTTTAGCTACAATAATATACAGCAGTTTACCCTCCTTTCGGAATTCAATTCCTGCTATAGGTTTAATACCAAAATCTTCACATTCTTTCTTGAAATCATAAATACCCGTAACGGTATTGATATCCGTTAAGACCAATTCTTTAATCCCTAGCTCATAAGCCTGCTTTACCAATTCTTTTATGGATAAGGTTCCATAACGAAGGCTGTGAAAAGAATGACAATTCAAAAACATGGTTGAAAATTTAAAGTTCTATTTTTCAAAATCAAAGCCTGAGGCCCTACCGACTGCATCAATACCGAAACGGTTCTTGATATAATCCATGGTCTGATACAGACTCATCTGCTCCTCAGTATCTTCAAACAGATTCATCTGATGGTTCCCATGAACAAGTCCTGTAAAACGTAATCCCACCAAACGAAGTCTCATTCTTCTGGTGTATACTTTATTAAACAGTTCTAAGGCTACTCTAGACAAGCTATTATCCGCAGAAGTATAGGAAACCTTGCACTGTTTGGTTTCCGTATCGAAATTCGCATAGCGGATCTTTACGACCACTGTCGACGTCAGCCATTTTTCTTTTCGTAACTGATAGGATAATTGTTCAGCCATCCCTGATATCAATCTTTTCAACTCCAAAATATCCATTGTATCATTGGTAAAAGTTCTTTCCGTTGAAATGGATTTTCTTTCAGAATAAGGAACTACAGGATTTTCATCAATCCCGTTGGCTTTTTTCCAAAGTTCCTTTCCATTCAATCCAATCATCTGTTGCAAGACCAAGACGGGCATTTCGGACAACGTATGAATAGTACGGATTCCTATTCTTGACAGGAGCTGAAAAGTTTTATCCCCCACCATCGGAATCTTTTTAATAGATAATGGATTTAAAAAAGGCTGTATTTCCAATTCTTTAATTTCCAATCTTCCTATGGGTTTCGATTCGCCCGTTCCAATTTTTGAAACTGTTTTATTAGTTGACAAAGCAAAACTTATTGGAAGCCCTGTTTCTTTAGTTACTGCTGAAGCGATTTCTTTCGTCCACTGATAACAACCGAAAAATTGATCCATTCCGGAAAGATCGAGATAAAACTCATCGATGCTTGCCTTTTCCATTACCGGAACTTTTCCCTGAATCACTTCTGTTACCAAATGAGATAAATTAGAATACAGTTCATGGTCGCCCCGAATCACTTTTGCATCCGGACATAGTCGGAGTGCCATTCGAATCGGCATGGCAGAACGTACCCCAAACATTCTTGCTTCATAGGAACATGATGCCACCACTCCACGGTCACCTCCCCCTATGATGAGTGGGATTCCGTCAAGTTGAGAGTTATTACGCCTCTCACAGGATACAAAGAAGGTATCCAGATCCATATGTACAATCGCTCGGTTCACATTACAAAACTAGATACTATTTGTATCATTTTTCGTATATTTGCAGATACAATTTGTATCAATGTCAATTTTTTCAGAAAACATCAGGTTTTTAAGGACTCAGAAAAATTTATCACAGCAGGAGCTTGCTGATAAAATTTTAATGAGCAGGGTTCGGTATTCAAAATATGAGGATGGACGTTCGGAAGCTCCCTATGAGTTGCTCATTAGAATGTCAAAATATTTTAATTTGAGTATTGACCTGCTTCTTACTGTGGATATCAGGAAATACCCGCTGGAAGATATATTAAAACTTCCAGATAATAGGATCGTTTTGCCTGTGGTGGTAGATCAATTAGGCAACAACAGCATTGAAATTGTTCCGCAGAAAGCCTCTATGGGGTATTTATCCGGTTACAGCGATCCAGAATATATTGAAAACTTACAGAGAATCTCATTACCTTTTTTAACTAACGGTAAATACAGAGCTTTTCCTGCCCAAGGTGACTCTATGCCTCCTTTCAAAGACGGTTCTTACATCATTGGAAAGTATATAGAAAATATTGAGGATCTGAAACCCAGTAAAAGTTATGTCTTTGTCACCTTAAATGACGGTATTTCTTATAAAAGATTCACTTCTTTCAATAAAAAATCAATAACAGTAGCCGCAGATAATTCCTTCTACAAACCTTATGATATTCCTTTAGGAGAAGTTGTTGAAATCTGGCAATATGCTTCAGGAATATTTCCTGAAGATTTTGAACCCGACAGGCTTGAAAATTATGATCTAAAAGAAATGTTCCTTGAAATCAGAAAAGATATTCAGGGACTCGATGAAAAGATTTCAAAGACCAATTAAAAAACAACGTATAATCATTTATTATAATCTATGATCATCTCTTATTAAGATTTTCAAAACTTACCTGGCCGTCTGGCACAATATGATTTTGTGATGGCTCACGGACGCTTAATCAGTGAAAGGATTACTCCTCAATCAAAATATGTTCTGTACGAAGTTTCGAGTTTTTCGGTGGAACTTATTTATAACATCCCTCATGATAAAATTATCGGAATGAATATTTTTGATAATAAATCTTCCTATCTGAATGGATATTAGATTCTCCACTAATCCATAAAAAATCCTGTTTTAAGGGTTGGTTATTTTCTCCAAGAAAGGAAACTACACCCTCTACAGTTTAGAATACAGCAAAAACTTAGTACAATATACATCAGTAAAGATTCCAATTGAAAATTACACTGCCGAGATCGGTTACAGCTTCAACATATGGGCAGACCGAACAAAAAGTGTTATGATCAATACATCCATATCAGCAATCGGAGGATATGAATATATCAATAAAGGAGACGAACTGCTGTACGACGGTGCAAAATTGCTCAATGGTTCCTCTCTTATTTATGGAGTGGGCACAAAGTTTACTATTGAAACTTATGTTTCAGACCACATTACCATCATTGCTTCAGGTAGAGCAAAGCTTCTTATGAAAACTGCAGAAGATCAACTATAATTATCTATAGGGGCCGGAATTCGTATCAATCTCTAAAAAAATTATTATGAAAAAATTAATCAATTTCAGTAAATGTATTTTTTATGCTTTGGCAACCCTTCTTTTAATCGAATTATGTTTTTCATCATGCTCAGGAGATGAGCTAGAAATAATACAGAATTTCCCTTTTGAAATACAGGCTATGCCGGTTCCAAAGTATATTGCTAGCGGTGAGACCATAGAGATAAGGTGTCGTATTTCAGCGAGTGGAAGCTACAGCGGAACTCAATATTTGATCCGATACTTTCAGTCGGAAGGAAAAGGCAGTTTACGAATCTTTAACGATCCACCGTTGATACCAAATGATTTATATCCATTACAAGAAAAAGAGTTCAGATTGTATTACACCTCAGAATCAGCAGTTCCTCAGAGTTTTGATATTTGGATTGCTGATAATATGGGGAACGAACAAAAGCGCAGTTTTCAATTTAATCCTCAAAATGCAGAAACACCATAAACAGTTTCAAAATAAAAAATTGTACTTAATTTGGCTATTTCATCGGAAATAGCCTTTTATATTTTCTCGAATAATAGGTGTGAATCGCTCACATAAAAAACCTCAACATTTTTGATGAATACAAAACATGTGTTGTTCCTATTAAAGTTGTCGCATTAATTAAAGGTTGCAAAAAAGATAATTCCGACAACCAGTCGGTTTTTTTTAAGAAACATTCAATCATCAGCAAAAAGGAAATTTTGATGAATTGTCAACAATTTTTAAAAATACTGTTGAGGATGCTTTCGCCTATACGATGATAATCAGGTAGTTTTGCCATGATAAAAATTCTTTCCCCAGCTCATGCAGTCTCATATAGAATACCTTTTCCACTCCCTACCATAGAATCAAAAAAGAAAAGGCCTCCCGGTTTTGTACAATTTGGTAATCTTTTCCAACTACATCTAAAACCGTATTGTTATTTGTTCTAATAATGGCGAAGTAGTTGGGAACTTCCAGTTCTCAGTCAGTCATTTTGATTCCGTTGCTATTTTCAATAATTTCTAAACCCTTTATAAACAATAGAGACCTTTCTACCTCATAGTCAAGCCGGCAAATTTGATAGCATGTTCACTTGTTGGATATTCTTTTACAATCTCTCCCAAGTTGTGCCATGCTTTTTCCTTTGCGCTGAAATGATTATTTGCCTGTTTTGTTGTCGAAATTTAAAGTATGCACCATGATATTAGTACTAAAAATGTTAAAATTGTTTTTGATTGATTTAAAATGGGAAATCATCATCCTTATCACTTTCACTAGATTTGTATTTTCCAATCTCTTTTTTAGCTGTTTTGTTGGAAACAGTAGAATTACTTTCTGTTCTTTTACCACTGCCGTGAACTTTGATTTGTGAGGTATGGAAATTTAAATCCGCATGTGATTCTCCATCTTTTCCGATCCATGCAGAGGTTTAGGTTCTTCCGCTTAATTCCACCAAAGTACATTTGGTTAAAAAATCTGCGACTTTTGGGAAATCCAATAGGCGCATTCAAAGTAGGCAGTTTGTTCAATTCGTTCGCCTTGTTTATTGCAATAACTGTCGTTAGTAGCAATTGAAAAATTGACTATTTTTTTTCATTGGTCAAGATTCGCACTTCCGCATTTCTTGTCAGTCTTCCGATAATGTTCATAATCATTAAGTTTAAGATTGTATATTTTGAATTGTTTTCAATCCTCTTACCCGTCCATTCTCTGAAAGCCCCCTTAGCTTTGCTGAATATTTTTCAAAAGAAAAACCGGAAAAAAGAAAGCAGATAATATTAGCGGACAAGGGGGAAAACAAAAGGAAACGGAATAATTGGAGGGGTACCTTTAGGGAGGAAACCGTTTATGCCGTAGTCTTTTGGCTGGCAGAAGAATGGGCTGGCCACTATACCTTAGCTGTCTTTTTACCGGTTGATATTGAAATAATACAAACACATTTGAACATCATATTTATACAAACTAAATATTTAAGATTTAATAGATATCTTTTTTTAAGCGTCAAATAAATGTGCGAAAAAAAAAATTGCTTTTAAGTATTTTAGAATAAGTACCACAAAACTACTTTTTTGTCAAATTGGTCTTATTATTGGATTTCCTTTGTTACACCTATCAAAAAAATGTCCTGTTATGAAAAAACATATTATTGTCATAGGGGGAGGCTTTGCCGGTATTAATTTCATCAAAACCATTGCTCGATCCAATAAGTTTAACATTACATTGGTTGACCGAAATAATTACCATTTCTTTCCTCCCTTAATTTATCAGGTGGCTACTGCATTTATTGAGCCATCACATATAAGTTATCCTTTCAGAAAGTTATTCTCAGATTATAATAATGTTCATTATCATATGGGCAGTTTTCTTAGAATTGATACAGAACTTCAGATAGTTGAGACTGATAACGGTAAAATAACTTATGATCATGTGATTTTTGCATTGGGTACAGAAACTAATTTTTTTGGTTTGGATAATGTACAACAGTTTGCGCTTCCTATGAAAACGATTCATGAAGCCTTATATATTAAAAATCATTTACTGTTGAATCTTGAAAAGGCTTCCAGAAATGAAGACGAAAAAAAAGCAGAACGATTACAGAATATCGTAATTGCGGGCGGTGGTCCTACCGGAGTTGAACTGGCAGGGATGATCGCAGAAATGGGTGCTTTTATTGCAGAGAAAGAATATCCTGAAATTGAACTGAACCTCTCCCATCTTTATCTTATCGACGCACTACCCTCTTTGCTGGCTCCAATGAGTGATGTTGCAAAAAAAACAGCCTATGAAAATCTAAAGAGACTTGGCGTTAATATTCTTCTGAATGTTTCGGTAAAAGATTATCTTGAGGGAAATGTACTATTATCAGACGGCAGAAAAATAAAAACAGAAACATTGATTTGGACTTCCGGTGTAATAGGCCGTGAAGTTACAGGGATTCCCGGAAACTGTATTGGGAAAGGAAGAAGATTATTAGTGGATGAATATAATAGGGTTTTAGGTTTTGAAAACATCTGGGCATTGGGTGATATCTGTCTGCAGGTAACAGACAAAAAATATCCTAAAGGGCATCCTCAAGTTGCTCAAGTTGCCATTCAACAAGCAAAACTAGCAGCTAAAAATTTTAGAAGATTATATGATCACAATTCTTTACAGCCTTTTATTTATAAAGATAAAGGCAGCATGGCGATTATTTCAAAATACAAAGCCGTTGTTGATCTGCCTCAATTTTCTTATACCGGATTTTTTGCATGGCTTACGTGGCTTTTTATCCATATTATTCCTCTAACAGGATTTAGAAACAGAATAAGGCTGGCTATAGAATGGTTCAGATTATTTATCACCAATAATCCTTCCATACGCATGATTTTGCAGCCCGGAAAAAATGATCAAAAAGATAAAATTAACTTTTAAAAGGTATATACCAAAGATTGGACATCAGCTTACTCCTTCAAAATACACCAAATGGAGTCCGCAAACAGCGCCTAAGGAAGATTCCAAAAATATGGCCGCTGGGTGTCAGCACCTTCTGATATAACCATGAAGGATTAATGATTTAAAACCCTTTTCGAAAAATATTAAAATTAAAAACCATGAATATCTGTCAAAGTTTTTTTAAACTGATTGTTGCTCTTATATTCCTGCCCTTTATTTGCAGTGGACAACAAGAAACCAATCAAAAATACTCTCTTTTTAATCCTGTTCCGCGCGCTCTTATGAGAGAAATGGAAACTGACCGCCCTGATGTGACTGAATCTCCTTATACGGTAGATGCAGGACATTTCCAGTATGAAACGGACTTAGTAAGACTAATCAAGGAAAGATCTGATGTACAGGAGATAAGTACAGTACTCATCAATCAGGCCAATCTTAAAATTGGAATTACGGGTAGTACAGCGATACAAATTGGTTTTCAATCCTATGGCTGGCAAAAGGAAATAGAGATTGGGTCAGGTGATATAGAAAAGAGTAACGGCATCGGTGATGTAACGTTGAGAATTAAACAGAACCTAATAGGAAATAACAGCGGAAACTTTGCAATGGCTATATTACCCTATGTCAAATTTCCTTCTTCGAAATATGATAAGGAAAGTCGCTTTGAAGGTGGTTTGATTGTACCGATGTCTTACAAATTGCCTAATGAATGGAAATTGGGAGTTCAAGTGGAAGTTGATAGGCTGAAAGATCTGGATCAACCGGCAATGCATACTGAGTTTTTACAGACGCTAACTATCAGTCATCCATTATCTAAAGGGATTGACGGGATAGCAGAAACGTATTACACTTACGATTTTAAGGCCCATCAATTCTCTAATTATATCAATGCAGCTATTCAAATAGAAGTGGCAAGTGATTTTAAATTGGATGCCGGGATTAATTATGGGATACAAGATACCGCAGCAAAACATTATTTCATTGGTGCATCTTATCGTCATTGAAGTGAATAACAGTAAAATTTGTTTAAGGCTTGGAGTAACTGATAGAATGATTTAGCTTTTAATTGGAATAAAATATTAAAAAATCTATTAAAATTGAAATTTTATTAACAAGTTAACGAGTCAAACATTTTTAAAAACTTTAGTATAAATATTTTAAAACAAATTAATGACAAATAGCATCATTATTTACTATTTAAAGATTTTGGTAAACAAATTGCATAATAATAGCTATAAACAATTAAAATTAACAACTATGAATATTTCCTACTACGATTTTCAAAATCTACCTGATAAACAAACTCAATGTGATATAGTATTTAATCAGGGACGCATAATGAACGAAAGGATTATTAACAATTTAAAATATTCACTGTATGAGGTTTCTAGCTTTTCAGTTGAAATTGTTTATAATACAATAAATAATAAAATTGCCGGACTGACCATTTTTCAAAACAGATCCGCATACTCCAATTAGAGAAACTTTTACATTAGTTGTTTCTATATAACCTGTCAATAAAAAAAGAGAGTTTTAAACTCTCTTTTTTTATATCTTGAATAGGATATTAATTTCTATCTTCTAAATTTTCAAATTTATTATAAGAAGATTTTAAATGATGCAGTTGATCTGATACTACTCTCGAACTCTCGATGCATAGATCTCCGCTATCCAATGCATCTTGATAAGCTTTAATAGCTGCATTTTCTCCGAACACAACATTTTCTAATGTTGATTCATCTTTATCTACGGCAAAAGAATTTTTAACGTCGATCCAGGCTCTGTGCAAAGATCCCGCAGTACTTGTAGTATTATCAGCCTCCTCTTTCATTAATTAATTTAATTAAATCGTTTTTTATTACCTGAGACTGTGATACCATTTGGTCGTAATCATTTCTCAAAGTGGAATGCGTATCCCAAACTTTATCTTCAACCTTTGAAAATCCCTCAATCCTTGTCGTTTGTAATGTTCAGTAAATCATTAAGTATTGATACTGTTTTTTCGTTGCTCATACTATTTATTTTTAATGGTGTACAAAGTACTTCACAATATACGTGCCCATTATAAGGCATTAAGGATTATTTGTGAAAAATTATAATTAATTATGCTTTAAATAAGAATATATTCAAGCATTATAAATTTTTTAGTTTTTTATATTCATTATCACATCTTCATATTTGTTTCTTTATTTGTTGATGTTTGTTTTAGTAATAATTTTAGTATCATAAATATGAGCGTAATGTAAACGTAGACATTATTTTAATCTAAATTGTCATCATGAGGAGCGTCTACAGGTTTAGATTGTGGAGACCCTTTTTCCCGGAACCAAATCGAAAGAATGACTAAAGAAGCCACTGCTAAAAATTCGCTCTGCCAGTTCTGGAAAGATTCAAACCAAAACTGTGAATCCACAATATATTGTTTCCAGCTAAAGACTGATAGATTTTTCTCAATCTGTTCTTCATTGTAATTATTAAGACTTCCGATAAAATGGAAAATAAAACTCAATAAAAATAAAATACCTAGCGAAATTGAAAGTGAATGTTTATAAAAAGATAAAATAAAACCACCCTTTTTCACTGCCCAAGGTGCTTTTTTATGAGCAACAGGTTCTTTGTCAACATCCTCTTTTTCAGTTAACGATTTAGATTCAGCAGACCCTTTTTGCCGTAAAATAACCGTAAGTAACACATACATCCCCATTTGTAAGAACTCACTTTCCCAATTCTCAAATGTAGCCTGCATAAAATGTGGGCTTAAGAAATATCTGTATAATGTCAATGGTGGGATTTTGAGCTCTGCCAGTTCACTATTTTTAACATGCCATCCTGTAATAAGCTGGCAAAACAGAAATATCAGGAATAAGCTGACCACTACGATGCTTAGTCCATTTTTATATAAAAAACTATTCTTAGAAATCGCCATTATTCATTTATTAATGTGTGAATTTTAATCTTTGTTTTAACCATTTACAATCAATCCTCCGTTAGGATGCAGCACCTGACCAGTCATTTGTACTGATGCGTCTGTTGCCAGAAACAGAAAACTGGATGCAATCTCCTCAGTAGTAGCATTTCGTTCCAATGGAGGTTTATTTTGATTTTCCTCTTCTTCATTAAACGTTTTTTCAGTCAGCGGTGTTGCTACAGGGCCAGGAGCTACAGCGTTAACACGAATACCTTTAGGTTTTGCCTGTAAAGCCAGAGACCGAGTAAATGACACGATAGCACCTTTGGTAGCAGAATAATCCAACAATTCCGAATGCCCTTGATAAGCAACAGCAGATGTTGTATTAATAATACTTGCTCCTTCTTTTAAATGACGAAACGCCGCTTTTGTTAATAAAATCAATCCTATAATATTTGAATTAAAAATCTCTCTAATATTATCTTCTTTAAGATCTTCAATACTTTCAGCAGGAAATTGGGTACCTGCATTATTAATCAAAATATCTAATTTTCCAAACTCTGAAATAAAATTTTCAATTGTTTGAACGCAGAATGTAGAATTATTGATATCTCCTGAAAAAATCATACACCTTCTCCCCAAATCTTTAATTTCATTTTTTGTCATTTCAGCATTTTCATGATCTGTATGATAAATAATGCCAATATCAGCACCTTCTTTCGCGAAAAGCAAAGCTGTTGCCTTACCGATACCACTATCGGCACCGGTAATTAAAACAGTTTTATTTTTTAGCTCTAAATCTTTCATATCATTGTTTATTTATACTATTTAAATACAATTATTTCCAAGGATCCAAGACCACTTTCACACAGCCATCCTCTTTTTTATGAAAGATTTCATACCCTTTTGCTACCTCATCTAAAGACAGTCTGTGAGTAATAATATCATCTAGCTTTACCTGTCCGGTTTCTACATATTTTAAAAGTTTATCTATAATAGCATGTACCGGTGACTGACCTGCCTTTAACGTGATCCCTTTATCAAAAATCTGTCCCAGTTTAAAATTATCATAATGCACAGGATAAACACCAAGCACAGAAACAATACCGCCTCGTCTTACGCCGCTTAGACACGCTTCTAGAACTTTAATTGATCCCTTTTCAAAATTGATCAATGCTTTGGCTTTATCCAAGAAACTTCTTTCAGGTTCAAAACCTACAGCATCAATACAAAGGTCAGCTCCTCTTCCATCCGTCAAGTCTCTGATTTCTTCAACAGTCTGCTCGGCATCCTTCCATAAAATCGTTTCGCATCCTGTAAGTTTTCTAATTTGGTCTAATCTGTATTGTACTGTATCGATAACAATTACTTTTTTAGCATTGTAAAGAATTGCACTTTTTACGGCCATGGATCCTACAGGCCCGGCACCGAATATAGCGACGGTCTCTCCCCCCTTCAAGTCTCCCCACATAACGCCTGTATATCCTGTAGGAAAAATATCTGTAAGAAATAATACCTGTGCATCTGTAAGATTTTCAGGGACTTTTCTAGGTCCAAAATTCGCAAACGGAACCCTTACATATTGCGCCTGTCCGCCGTTATACCCTCCATAAAGATCGGTGTATCCGAACATTCCGCCGCCTTTTTCTGTCAGGATTCCACCTTCTGGTCCGTAATGTTCAGGATTACTGTTTTCACATGCTCCGGGAAGATGATGCTCACAAAAATAGCATCCTCCACAAGCAATCGGGAATGGTACAACTACCCTATCCCCTTTTTTAAGATGAGTAATATTTTTTCCGACATCTTCAATAATACCCATAAATTCATGACCCATTACCATCGGTTTTAACTGTGGCATACCGCCTGAGTACATGTGAAGATCACTTCCGCAAATAGCGGTTGATGTAACTTTCAGAATGATATCATTTTGATCTTCAATTGTAGGATCTTCAATAGTGTCACAGGTAATTTTACCCGGTGCGTGAAAAACTGCTGCTTTCATAATTTTAATATTTTAGATTATTGGTGATTATTTATATTTTTTACATCTAATTAGGATCATTACTCTATTTTCTCAATTGCCAAAGTCTGTAATTGGTGACAGTTTTAACCTAAAGCTGATCTACATTTTTATCAGGTGCTGTTTTAGATGATTCATAATACAATATAACTGAGTGATAAGCATAGTGCATAATTCCGATTTATATTACATTACAAAAAGCAAACCATAAATATTATTTAATACATTTAATTTCAATTAATTTATTGAATAAAAATCAATATAAACTCAACAACTAAACTAACATAATAAAAATAATATCAATTGATTATAAATAAAACAACACCATCTAGCAACATAAATTAGTATGCTACCAAATGGTGTTGTAAATCATATAAATATGGATACGCCTTCACTCTAATTTGAAAACGAACTATAAAATATGTACGAGAATTTATTTTTTACTACTTCCTACAGAATCTGTATGATGAGAGCAACTATCTAGAGACTTTCACAGTATCACTACGTAGTAGGCATTTCTGAAGATACTGTATCAGTTATTATTGTATCTGGAGCGTTTTTCTCGATTACTTTTTTATTCTTAGTACAGCTCAACACTAATAACCTAATCCTAGAATTGTTAAAAAGCCATTTTTCATATATATTATTAATGGTATACTCAAAAATAAGATAAAAGAAAACCCACTGTATATGACCCGAATCATATATAAATCAAGGATATAATATTGGTTTTGGCATAATTAATAAAAAAAATTATTACTACAAATAATCCTTGCTTGTAATTAATATCGGAAATTATAAAATTAAGCTAAACATATTTAAATTCAATAAATTAGTAAGCTGTATAGACTAAATACGATTTATTTTTTTTTATTTTTTTCAAAATGATTAAAAATAACTACTCATGATGGCATAACTTCTGATAATAATAAATACATCTAAAAATCATAAAATATATGTCGATTAAAATCAAAGTAGCATTTTGCAAGAAATGTAAAGGCTACAGTAGTGCCACACCAATAGAAAAAAAACACAATCATCACCCTGAAATTATTGATCATTATTTCTACCATGGAGAACCTTATTTTACTTTAGATCATGATACATTTGAGAATCACATTCAATATGAAAATATAGAAGTCAAATTAATAAGTTTTCCCGAGCATGTTAAAGCAGATCATCTATACTGTAGCTGTTTAAAAAAGGCAGTCATTTTACAAGAATTTGAAGTAATCGAAAAACTCGAAACTGATATTTATTTTAAAGATCTTTATAAATTTTATAATATTCAGTCAAATAATGCTACTTCAGTATATATAGGTCAAAGATATCTTTGACCTATATATACTACGGTTTGATAAATTAGCAGGCTATTATTATTTTCAAAAAAATTATCCTTATCAATAATAGATTTTAGTGTTATTAATTTTAATAAGTTTTTGTCTTTCCATCTTCTTAAGGGTTCTTATCACTGTTTCAACTCTAAGTCCGGTTAATGAAGCCAATTTCTGTCTTGTATACGGGACCAAATAACTATATTTTTCTTCAAATCCAAAGTATTTCTTTAGATAGTCTAATAATTTTTGGAGTTTTATTAAAGGATCAAGTATGGTAAGAAAAACTGAGATAATATATCTGAAATGTAACCGGTCAGCCGTGTATCGATTTAGGTCTAACATCAATTCAGGTTTTTTGAGCAAAATTTTAAAAAAAATATTTTTCTCAATCTTTATAATTTCAGTGGTAGTAAAAGCAACTGCATTGACAGCATATTTATTATCAGTATATAAATAACTCTCCCCTATGCAATGACCGTCATAAGGAAATCCATGAACGAATTATTTTCCATTTCCCATAAAATTATTGATCTTCACTGTACCGCATTTTATCTGAAAATAATATTTTGCAGCAGTTCCTTCCTTGAAAATAAAATCATCAGAATTATATGTTTCCAACTTAGCTCCGTACGAAAATAATAAATCTTCACATATCACCATCTTATTATTGATTTAGTAAGTAAAAATACTGAAAACATAGGCTATCAAACAACTTTACGGATACCACACAAATTAGATTTACTGCAAAATAATATAACCTTTCCGCTTTAATGAATAATTTTATGATTTACAATAAAATACTTTAGATAGATATAATGTTGAATATTATCAGTAGAACAACGAGCTACCAACCTTTTCTTATTATTATCTATTTAATTAAGAATTATTACTAATTTTTGATAATAATTAAGCATTTTATAAATTAAAAAATCATTTTTAATTATTTTTTTTCATGATGCAAAGTACTGATATTTCGATATAAAAGCCTTTAGAATATAGATCGAAATATATCGACAAACACATAGATATTTATCGATTAGATGTTCACCTAAAATTAAAATATAAGAGTTATTTCAAAGCAATACAATCATCGTTGTTATGAATCGATTCCTACAGGAATGTTGTCTCCTACCGTTATTTTACTGCACTATTATTTAGTTCTTTAATATAGTCAGATGGTGTCATTTGTGTCCTCGCTTTAAATGCTTTAATGAATGTTGTAGGACTTTTATATCCAAATTCTTCAGATATACTTTGAATGGTGTACTTACGAAGTGTTTGATTTTCCTGCAAATCTTTTAGCAAGTAATTTATCCTAAGATCATTTACATATTCGGAAAAAGATATTCCTTTATGTTCATTTATTATTTTAGATAAATAGGCAGTGTTAGTATTAAGCGTTTTAGCAATACTGATAAGTTTAAAATCGTTTGATAGAAATTTTTTCTCCGATTCCAGTATCTCAAGATTCTTGAGAACTCTGTTAATAAGCTCATCTTCAAGCACCATTAAATTTTTGCTATTTTCAACGGTTATCTGAACGCTCTGTTTTTCATCTTCTTTTTTCTGAAACTCTGTAAAAATCATCTTCTTTTTATTATAACGATATTTGAAGTAAAAAATAATAACAACAGCAATTAGTATTATACAGATTATTAATAAAAAGGTATATTTCTTATTTTCTTTTATCGTTTTCTCAGAAATAGATTTAATTTCTTGCTGTTCATATTTCCCTAAAAAACTAGTACCGGAAGTATTCTGAATATTTTTTTTCTCTATTTCAACAAGACTTAATTTAGCAAATTTGTATGCGTTTTTATTATCTTTTATATTTTCATAATTGATGCTTAGCAAATGATATATTTTTAGCTTGTTTTCATAACTACATTTTGAAGAAGATTTCTCGTTATACAGCTTTTTGATGTAATAAAAAGCAGAGTCCGGTTTTTTAATGAAAGTATATATTTCTGCTTTTCCCAACCAAATTATCTCTCGAGATAAGTTTTTATTCATTATTACAGAATCCTTTTCGCATTTGTTATAAAGTAACAATGAAGGTGCATATTGTTTTTTTAGTAATTTGAGATTAGCTTGCCTGCTTATTAGTAAAGCTTTGGAGTATAGAGAAAAATTTGAAAGACTTTTCATTTTTTCATAAGCATTTTCGTAACTATATTGGGCAGAATCTAAAAGTTTACTCTCACCAACATCTTTATACCATTTAACAAATGTATCTCCTTTCGTATTGTAGGCTGCAGCTATTTCTCCATTTTTAAGAAAGCTGCTGTAAAGAGAGTTTTTTACATCAAATCTGATATCTTTTAAATGTGTATTCAAAAGCTCAATACTTTTTGTATAATTTCCTAATTCGGAATAGGCAACAGCTAAAAAAATTATTTGTTTTTTCTTATACACTGGGCTCATCCCTTTTGAAAAATAATTTAAATACTTAAGTCCCTGCAAGATATTTCCCGATCTTTTCTCAATATAAAACAATCTTGTTATGGCAATATGTTTTAATCCTTCATAATCTGGAATCTGAAGTGTATTTCGACTATTTTCGATCTGATTTAGTGAAGATAAAATTGCATTTTTTGCTTCCGAATACTTCCCTTTCTTATACAATACGGAAGCAGAATCGACCTTAATTAATAAATGATATCGTAATGGATATTTAGAAATTCTTTTAAATTTTAAATTCTCGTCATTTAATTTAAAATGTACCAATTCCCACTGATCTTTCTTAATTAAGCTATCAATTTCTAATGACGTCTTTTGGAAAAATGAGTTTTGGGAAAAAATCCTTATAGATATAAAGAAAAGTATATAAAATATCTTTTTTGCTGGAATCATTTGCGTGTTAAAATATTTCAAATTTAGTTCAAATTATTCGCACAAAACAAATAAATATAAAAAATAATATTATAAAACAAGTAAATTCCATACAACAGCACAACGTTACAACAACTAGATTATCAATAATTTATAAATATTAAAATCAAACAATATTTTCAAATTTATAAATCTGATTACTATGTTCTTTTGAAC
Source organism: Chryseobacterium sp. GW823-FHT05E08 (assembly GCF_058795655.1). Taxonomy (NCBI): domain Bacteria; kingdom Pseudomonadati; phylum Bacteroidota; class Flavobacteriia; order Flavobacteriales; family Weeksellaceae; genus Chryseobacterium; species Chryseobacterium sp. GW823-FHT05E08. The sequence continues at coordinate 1,124,829 of NZ_JBXAHY010000001.1, forward strand.
AGCATAGTATTTAGATAGGTTTGTGTATTCAATTAAAAAACATCTATGAAAAAAATTATTATTTTTTTTGGATTATTGTTAATCATGCATATCCATGCACAAAGTCCATTATCAAAATTCACTGCAACAGTTGTAGGAACAAATACTGTTAATTTTTCAAATACGAGTAGTGGAAGCCCAAATTCTGTTTTATGGGAGTTTACAGGAGGTAGTCCTTCTACATCTACAGATCCCAATCCCTCTGTTTCCTATTTGGCAGCGGGAATATATACGGCAAAACTTACTGTAAGCAATGCTTCAGGAAATTCCGTGTCTACAAGAACGATAAAAATTTCGGCAGGAAATATTATTGATTTATCATCCGGTAAATATGATGACGGAACAATAATGGCCGATGGTGTAGCTGATTCGGACTGGACATATACACATCCTAGCGGCGCAATTACAACTCCTGTAGCAAGATATGCTGCAACTGCAGCAGGATGGTCTTCTGCTTCTACAGGAGGAATCGCTGGTGTTACAAGCTGGATTACAGGTAATAATGTAGATAGTGGATATCATTTATATGATAGCAAGCAATTTACGATTCCGGAAAATGTTGCGGATGCGGTTCTTAACCTTCGCTCGCTATCATTCGTAAGAAACTGGACCTATCTAGAAAAATTGAATGCTGATGGCAGTATTACGGAAACACAGGTCACCGCAACCACTTTTATGAGTGATGGTGCTAAAGGCTGGCTGAATTCCAGAAGTCCGGAAGTTATAAATTATGCTTTAGCGCCCGGCAAATATTTTATTAGAGTAAAAGTATATACCAATAGCGCGGCACAAAGACAGGCAACAGATATCAATGCTAATATTTCATTCGGAAAAGCTATCACAGTTTCTCCTATATTGGATTTTTCAGCTTCAGCTCAAACAATCTGTAACGGAAGCAGTGTACAATTGACAACTAACCCGAATCCATCGGGAGCAATAAGTAATAATTGGAAATTTGATGATGGAGCAAACGTACTGACATCCAATCAAAGCAACCCTTCGGTCTCATTTACCAATGCAGGAGCCCATTATGCTGAGCTTATCTCTGATTTTGGAGATTATATGCTTTCTTCATTAAAAATAAATAATTTTATACAGAGCTCTGCTACACCTTCTGCACCTATCGCTTCTTTAAGTCAGTCCGGTTGTTCTGCTTCATCAGGTTCTGTTGTATTAAGTAACCTTCCTGCAGGATCTTCATACAATATCAGTAAAAATGGTACTGTAATTTTAACAGATCAAACAGGAACTACACAAAATATTTCGAATTTATCTCCAGGAACTTATACCTTCGCGGTTATCGATTTAGCAACAGGTTGCGTTTCTTTAAATTCAGACAGCGTAACTATTGCACCAGCTGCAAATCCTACTTTATCAATAGGTAGCGTTGTTCAACCAACATGTTCTAATGGAGGAAGTATAACCGTAAATAGTTTGCCAATTACAGGATGGTCCTTAAAAGCAGCTAGTACTGATTATACCTATTCTGCAAGTGGCACAGACAGCAATTATACATTTACGGGTCTACAGGCGGGAACATACTCTGTTTCGGTGACCACATCGGGTGGTTGTACGGCAACTGCCTCTCCAAATGTAGTATTGAATTCTCCTGTACTACCTACCTTTACAACCCAGGTAACTCAGGCTACCTGTACAACTACGGGAAGTATTACTGTAACTGCTACACCTTTAACAGCTACAACACAGTATAGTTTTGATAATGGACAAACCTACCAAACATCAAATTCAAAAACTGGCCTGTTGGGTGGAGAATATATTGTTTTAGTAAAAGATATAGCAAATGAATGTACATCATTACCTAAAACAGTAACGATAGGGTCTACACTTTCAATAGGTTCGCCAAGCAGTACTATTTGTAAAACTGCAAATTCGGTAAGCACATTACAGCTTTCTCTTAGCAGTACAGCTACCGGTACATGGTCTGTAACGATTTCGCCTACTACAGCAGGAATCAGTATTTCTAATGCTGGTCTTTTAACTGTGGCAGCAGCGACTAATCCAACCGCTAAAGTTACTGCGACAGTCAAGTTTACTTCAGCTACGTGTGGTACAATTACAAAAGATATCAATATATATCCAACATATGCAGCTACTTTTAGTCAATTGCCTGCTACTATTTGTTATGGTGCAATTCCTACTATCAATGGGGCTTCTACAACCATTTTACCAAATACCGTATCAGTAACTGTAAATGGGGTAACGCAATCTATGACAGGAACTTGGTATCCTGCTTCTATTGATAATAAAATCACTACTATCTATACTTTTACACCTTCAAATAATACATTTAATAATCCTTGTATTAGTTTTAACCATACTATTACAATAACTCAAAATATGAGTTTAATTGCCGGAGGTCTAAATGCAACAGTAAGAACGGGAGCTATCAATGAAATAGCAAGGTTTAATATGCCTACTTCTGCAGTTTTTTCGGGAACTGTTACTAATTCATCGGGGACTATTACAAATATTTCGAGTGATGCCAATTTCTATTTTGGTACCATATCAGAACTTGTAGGATATACCCGTATCATAAGAACAAAAGCAACTGCTATTCCCGGTGATTATACTATACAATTCACTTGTGTACAAAACGGATGTACTGCTACAGAAACGCTAAAAATAAAGATTTTAGCATCTGATCAACCTATATGGGCGTATGCACCAAATAGCTATATTTTTACAGGAAAAGATGATTCAGGAGCTGAAGCAGACGGTATAAAAATACCTGTAAAGAAAGCTTTTGAAATGTGGAAAGACAATATGGATCAAACAATTTCTTTCAATAATGCAATCCCAAGTACGGCAGTGTTATCTGCATATGTATATTGGGAAGATGTTTCAGGCTTAGTAAAATCAGCAGGTGATTATAAGCTGGAAATGGAAGGAACAGGTGATGCTTCTAAAATTAAAGTATTAATAGATAAATCTAAAGGGAAAGGAAATGCATTAATTGCCCTTCATGCAGGTGCAAATGGTAATAACACAGACCCTATTTATTGGAGTTGGCATATTTGGAAGACAGACAATCCCACTTTAAACGGAAGTACCTATCGATCTAGCGGATCAGAAACCAGAAAAAACATTGCAGGAGGAACAGAAGCTATTCCGGCTTCTGACTGGAAATGGATGGACAGAAACTTAGGCGCAACCAATGCCGAGTTTTTAGGAAATGACTGGAACAAATCTTCAGGTCTTATGTATCAGTGGGGAAGAAAAGATCCTATCCCTCCTCTTACTTATAAAGACGGAACAGCGTATGAAGTATACGGAGAAGTAGGCAGACTTATTGCTACTAATTTCCAGCAAAATGCTTCACCATACGGATGGATTGTTAGACCTAATAATAACTCTACGAATCACTCAGAAGTGGTTAAGAATTTAAAATATGCAACTCAGAATCCTGCACAACTTATTACATATATCAGTAGGTTGAACGAAACCTGGTTTTCGGATCAGGAATATAAATCTGTAGGGTCCAATGAAGCTACAAGAGTATCTTGGGATTTATGGGCAGATAATAGAACTGGCTTCTTTTCAAATGCAACAGCAACTGCTACGACGTATAGTGTTGACGGATATTCATATGAATTAAAATCTCCGTTTGACCCTTGCCCTTGCGGATGGAGAATCCCGTCACATTTAGGAGGAGCTACTATTAATAACAATCTTAATCCTTTTGGAAGATCAAATAGTGGAGTAAATGATGACACTGATGCAGCTAAAGCTTCATTTTATTTGAATACTCCAACTACATTTTTAGAAAAGGTTAAAGTATATCCTCAAATTGGATTTGATTTTAGAAATCAAACTACAGCTTCGGGTGGAAGTACAGACAGAAATATGGGATTATTCCCGATAACAGGAGCGTTTGTATTTGTAGGCCCCAATGAATTAAGCGATTACTACCACAGTACACCAATGGTAAACTATGTCAATTGGCTTTCTACCGGTGGAGCACCTACTTCTACTTATTCTCCATGGAACGGAACCCGAGGTTTTGGTTTGGTATCAGATTATCATACCACACCTGAAAATGCAGCGTATAAAATCAGTGTTAATCAGACATCTCCCACCAAAGGAGCAGGTACTGTAAGATGTATGAGAGATCCATATTATAATAGTACATTTGCCGCTGTAGATTTTAATGCTTTTAAAACAGATTTTATTGCAGCAACTTCTGTACAATATCCTGTTGAAACAGTTAAGGCATGGACTAAAGAAGCCAACAGTTATATTATAAAAACAACTGAAAACTCTAAAACCTTTAATTCAAGAAAGGCATATGCAATGCATCAGGTATATACTTCTGCAAATAACGATTTTCCTTCCGGAACACCTTCATTAGAAGTTTACTGGACAACCAATCCTCTCTTAATAGAAAGTCTTAATTTATCTTCAGGTTCTACAATTGAGAATAGCTTATTGACTATTAACAGAAAATCAGGTGAATATGGTAATGCAGTTGTTGCAATGCATGTTGGTGAAACAGGTACAACTTCTGATCCTGTTATATGGAGCTGGCATATTTGGGCTCCTGAAACCGACCCTTCAGAATTACCGGCATATACCACTGAAACACCGGCGCCAAGTTCTGCAGGACAAGTTATTAATCCTCCTTATAATTTAATTGCACCACAATTAAAAACCATTTTTATGGACAGAAACTTAGGAGCTTTGGTTGCTTTTCCAACAGTCACAGATAATGTAGATGATATTGTTTATAAAAAATCTATAGGATTACATTACCAATGGGGAAGAAAAGATCCGTTACCTACATTTTTGGATCAGGATATGATTTATAAGGGAAGTAATACGATTAATTCAAGTCAATTCCTAAGTAGTTTTATAAGCAAATATTCTCAGTATTCTTCGCTAACGGGAATCGGAGCATCAGACAAACGTTATATTAAAACTCAGAAAATATTAGGATATTCAGCAGCTAATCCTTTAACATTCATGTATAATGATTCTTCTGCAGCTACAGACTGGCTTACTAATGATAAAGGAGCTGCTAATGACAGATGGGGACATGCTAGCGAAAAATCGCCTTTTGATCCTTGTCCGGATGGATGGAGAATCCCAGATTTTTCTTTTAATATCAGCTCTTTACAAAAAGGAACTTCACCTTGGTATCTTGGCGATATTGTGGATCCTTTAAATCCTTCCAAAAAAGGAGTTTTACAGATTTGGGACACCAATGGAAGCAACCCGACAATAGCAAATGCGGCATCAAATGTTTATAATGGAAAAATAATAAAAACATCAGATAACAAATGGGCAGGATGGATTTTTAATGATGCAACCATTAATTACAAAATTGGAAATTACCCTATTTCCGGTATTCGTAATCTGAGTGGAGTTTCTACAAGTGTGAACGAAATGGGAGTTTGGGCTGCTTCATCAGAAGCCGGTATAGCCAACGCATTTTCAACACGTCTTCAGAAGATGCAGACAGGACAATATTATGAGATACAATTAGGAATGTCATGTCGTTGTGCAAAAATCCAGTACAATGCCACAACAGGTAAAGAAATCGGAAGATACGATCCAAATGCGATACCTGTGACACCAAATACAGGAAAACAAGCAGTCAATACTTTTGCTAAAAAAGAAATTGAGCAAAAAGTAAATTCTGACAAACTTGTAGTGTATCCAAATCCGGTAAGTACGGTATTATACATTAACGCAAAAGATACTAAAGACTATTATTATCAAATTTATAACATGTCTGGACAATTAGTAAAAACCGGAAAGTTTGAAAATAAACAGACTGATGTTTCTTCGCTAATTTCAGGAGCTTATCTTATAAGAATTAATGATTCTGAAGCAATGGTAAAAATTATTAAGAAATAATGTTTTACGAAAATTTAAAACTTAGCCTTTTTATATAATATTAATTTTAAAATTTTATCAAAATGAAAAATTTCAAGAAAATTTCAAGAAGTGAATTAAAATCAATCAATGGAGGAATCTACAATTGTGCAAACATTCCACCGACAGATTGCCCTTGCAACCCCCATACACAATACAGATGTAATGGAGTATGTATTCCATTAGGTAATGCGTGTTATAAGCCTGGCTAATTAAAAAAGTACAAGAAAAGTTAAGCCTCATGTAAAATGAGGTTTAATTTGGTTTAAACGAACTAAATAATACTACAAAAGTATTCGAAGATACGCTCATCTCGATAAAAAACAAAATGGCAATACTTGTATTTAAGTAGCGCCATTTTTTATTACAAATTTTCTTTGACTTAAATCAATATCGTCAAATATGTAGACTGTAAATTATTATTAGCTAACATATTAAACAGCAACAATATACTTGAATACACCAAATTATATTTTCAATTAATTATTATTCCAACCATTGATATAGAAAATCCAGAAGCACTGTTATGTAAATATGAGAAAACTTTGTAATTTTAAACAATGTCTAGAAAGAGTGAAAATATTCCTGTCAATATCCTACACGAAGAAAGCTGTGGGGGAATTATGTTGATGAGGAATTCATTCAATGGATCACCCAATTTTGAAGAAGTAGAACGATCCCATCGAGATAGTGGCTATACCTTTATCATACAAGAGGAAGGAACCACAAGTATTGAGATAGATTTTCAAACTTATGATCTTCAGACATCTTCAATCATTTTTATTCATCCCGATCAAGTGCACCGTCTGATAGCTTTTAATCAAGCGCTCATAAGTACCTGGATTGTCACAAAAGAAAATCTAAGACCCGAACATCTTAACATGTTAGAGGATCTGGTTCCGATTACTCCTCTAATAATAGATGAAACATCACTGTCTCTCCTTTTGGGAGTTTTCAATCTTTGTATGAGGATATCCGAAAGAAAATCCGAAAAACTTTACCACACTGTTCTTAAAGAAAGTTGTAATACACTTGTAACTTTATTTGCATCACAATATTTATCCCAGAAAAGATCAGCAGGTCAGCATAGCAGATTTGAAATCATAACCAAAGAGTTTCGGAAAGTTTTAGAAGCTAACTTTAGAAAAACGACCTCGCCTTCCGAATATGCTTCGCTTCTTCATATTTCAACATCGTACTTAAACGAATGCGTTAAGGCTACAACTGGAAAACCTGTGACATCACATGTCCAACAACGAATTATATTGGAAGCCAAGCGTATGCTCTTTCATTCAAGCAAGTCTGTCAAGGAAATCGCAGGGGATTTAGGTTATGATGATTATTCATATTTTATTCGGCTGTTTGTGAAAGTTGTCGGTCTCACGCCTGCTGCTTTCCGTGAATTAAACCGTGAATAATCCTATACTTACTTCCTTTTGATATTGTAGCGATCTTGAAATGGATGTTCCTTTGCATATCAAAAAAGATATCAAAATGGAAACTTCAAAGGAAATAAATTTATTAACAGGCAAAAAAGTTGCGATTGTTGGCGGTGGTCCCGGTGGACTGACACTCGCAAAGCTCCTGCAACAAAAAGGTGTAAATGTTCAAGTATACGAGCGGGATAAAAGCCAGTCTTCTCGTGTACAGGGTGCCATAGTTGACCTACATTTCGATTCAGGACTCAAGGCAATCAATGCTGCAGGTCTATTAAAAGAATTTGCCACAAACTATATGCCCGGCGCTGATAAATATCGTTTGCTTGATATTAAAGGCAATATTCTATTAGACAATGGGAATCAGAAAGGGACAGCGGATTTTGGCAATGAGCATTTCAGACCTGAAATCGACAGGGGAAAATTACGCGATATTCTGCTAGACGCATTACTGCCAGACACCGTAATATGGGATAGCCAGTTTGTAAACATGCTCAAAATTAAAACCGGATGGGAGCTTCATTTCAAAAATGGAAATACAGCATTTGCAGATATTATAATAGGATCAGATGGATACCGTTCTCTGGTTCGTCCTATCCTAACAGATATTAAAGCTTTATATTCCGGCGCTACGATTATACAGGGAGAAATAGATCAACCACAGACTCAATGCCCCGACATGTTCCAATTGGTCAATCAAGCCAACCTCATGGCAATGGGGGCAGGCTCAACGATTGCTGTGCAGCCACGTGGCGACGGAGGTCTAACTTTTTATGCTGCATCGATGTACCCCGAAGACTGGGGAGAAACAAATGGAATTGATTTCAATGATGCCGGAGCAGTACGCAGCTATCTGATCGATCATTTCAAAGAATGGAACGAGGTCTTTTTTACCCTTTTTGAAGCTTGTCAAAATTTTGTACTCCGTCCACTCAATTATTTTCCGATGGAACAAAAATGGAGTTCAAGATCAGATCTTACACTTATAGGCGATGCAGCACATCTAATGCCCCCTAATGGCGAAGGAGTGAATTTAGCCATGTTGGATGCTCTAGATTTAAGCGAATGTCTTACAGATAACACATTTAAGGATCTTCAAACAGCAATTGCAACTTATGAAAAAATTATGTTCGAACGGTCTACAAGTTTATCTCAGGAAACAGTGGAAGGAATAGCCGACTTTGCATCTCCGACAGACAAATCGATAGAGGAATTTATAAAAATGATGTCTGAAGATAAATAAACCTTATAGAACTGATGTAGCTTATTTTCGTGAATTGAATATTACAATTCTATTACTTCTGTGGAAGCTGATAAAAGAAATTTGGCTTTGCAGATAAGGGATATTCTGGTTGCGAGATTAAAGAAAAGCAGCCTAAAAAATATCTAGTAAATTATTTTTCTCAATATAAAACTTTAAAAAATTTTCACTTGCTTAAAAAAAAGATAATATTAGTACTAATAATTGTAAAATTCGTCTAAATATTCTACAAAGTGTTTCGATACTAGTTTAGCAGGCACAAGACAGGCATAGCCAACTAAATACTTACTGTTCAAATACTGATTATTATTAATTTTTAAATTAAATTGCAATACACAAAAACTAAAAGATATTATTTTAATAAGAATGGGGTTTGTAATTCCTGTTTAATTTGACTTAATCGAACCAAATCATCTATAAAAGTGTTTGAAGATACGCTCGTTAAGTTCCCAATGCGAGATTACATTCAATATCTCCATCACTATTTTAATTTCAATTAAACTCACTATTCTCAAGTTTACTTCTTAAAACCGACATATCATCGCTCACTTTCTTATCCAAAATTTTAGCATAGTGCTGTGTTGTTTTTATATTAGTGTGGCCAAGCATTTTACTTACACTTTCAATCGGAACGCCATTAGACAATGTAACTGTAGTAGCAAATGTATGCCTTGCGATATGAAATGTCAACTCTTTATTGATTCCACAAACACTCGCAATTTCTTTGAGATAAGAATTCATAGTCTGATTACTTACAACAGGAAATAGAACATTTGAGTTTACACACTGCGGATGGTTCTCATATCTTAAAACAAGCTCTTTAGCTACAGGTAATAGCGGAACTCTGGTTGAGGTGTCTGTTTTTTGACGACGTGTGAATATCCATTTTTCGCCATCAATCCCGATATTGATGTGAGACTTTGTCAATTTCTTCACATCAACATAAGCTAAACCGGTATAACAGCAGAAAAGAAAAACATCCCTTACTTGTGTCAATCTATCGGAAACAAATTCTTTTTCATACATCGTCTGGATTTCTTCTCTAGATAGAAATGGACGTTCTACAGCTTTGAGCTTTGCTTTATAACCAAGAAAGGGGTCTTTGGAGAGCCATCCATTTGCCATGCATAATCGAATGATCTTTTTAAAATTCTTGATGTACTTTACCGCAGTATTGTTTGCGCATTTACGAACACTACGAAGCCAAAAATCATAATCCATTATGAAGGCGTGGTCGATCTTTGTAATGTCAATATCCGAGGTTTTATATTTCCAGATTAGGAATTCCTGCGTATGCTTTAACGATGTTTTATAACGCTCCAATGTTCCGGCGGCAAAATCCTGACCTACCAGTGCTTCAACTTTATCATTGTGATCCTGAAATATAGGAATGAGCATTCGTGTGGAAACATCTGTTCCAAGCAGTTTAGATTTTAAACCTTCTGATGTTACAAAGTCTTCTTCTTTCAGCATCTGGTAGTGAGAATCGTAAACTTGTTGTTCCAAAGTTTTAAGATAGACATTAAGCGTTTTCGCCTCCTGAGAGTTGCCAACCGCTTTATGTGCTTTAACATCCCATTTCTGTGGGTCGATGTACCTTTTAGCGGCAATGTCCGCTGCCTTGCCATCTATCGTGATTCGTAAGTAAATGGGAGCAGTTCCGTTTGCTCTGATTTTATTCTTTTTTATAAAGAATAACAGGTTGAATGTTTTGTTCATAGTGTGGTAACTTTAATTGTTAATAATTTAGTTTTTATTACCACTTTCTGCAAGATGTACAATCGTTAGACTGCCTATTGGTCGGGTTTCCCTGAGTTTTTCGTGACCCATTTTCAAATTTTCACGATGGGTCACTGAATAGGTCATATAAATCGTGACCTATTTTGATTTTTTTTGATACTAGCGCTAAAACAAAAAACGCTGTAAACATTGATTTTTACAGCGTTTTAGCTTATTTTAGTTTCTCAACCAGCGGAGAGAGAGGGATTCGAACCCCCGGACCTGTTACAGTCAATAGTTTTCAAGACTATCGCAATCGACCACTCTGCCATCTCTCCTTTAAACTCCGATTATATCGTTGTTTTTGGTGGTGCAAATATATAATGTTTTTTGATTCTGACAAAATATTTTCAAGATAAAATTAAAAAAATATTAACTTTCACCTAAAAACAAAAATAAAGCCCCAAAAAGGGGCTTTACCTGAATCGATATATTAATTGAAAATTAAGCTAAAGTTACATTTACTGCATTTAGTCCTTTTTCACCTTTTTGTACATCAAAAACCACTTTGTCATTCTCACGAATTGTTCTTGTCTTTAATCCTGAAGAGTGTACAAAAATGTCTTGTCCTCCGTCTGCTGGAGAGATAAATCCGAAACCTTTTGTTTCGTTAAAAAATTTTACTGTGCCTTGTTGCATTGTATTTGTATTAAAAATTGTTGTTTTATTATTTATTTTACAAGTTCGATATTGATAGCCGAAAATCCTTTTGGAGATCTTTCTTTTTCAAATGAAACTTTATTTCCTTTTTTTACTTGATGTATACAGTTGTTACTGTGGAAAAATACATTCTCTTTACTATTGTCTTCGGTAATAAATCCGTAACCTTTTTCACTGAAAAACGTAACGATACCTGTTTTTCTTAACTCCTCTACAGGAATAGGAGCTGCTCCTAACTGAATATCTTCAGGGTTAATCTCCATTCTTTCTTCTGGAGGTGTGGTAGTAAGTCTACCATATGAATCAACATAAGTAAGCATATCGTCAAGACCTTTTCCTTTGTTATTATTTGTCTTACGATCTTCGCGTCTTAACGCTTTTTCTTTTTGTTTTTGAATTTTTTTCTTGAAATTTTCCTTTTTAGAGAAAGAATCTGCCATAAATTTTTTTAATATTTTAATTACTGTACTGAAATGTCTGTTTACCTTGCTTACTTACCGGCAATGTAAAACCTGTCTGCTTTTGGATGTTTTTAAGATCCATACGTTCATTTTCTTCAAATGAACTTGTTTTCCCTTTCACTCCTGCTTTTGCTGATACTATGATCTCAACAGGATTGTTTAGAATAGTACTTGCAAAGCTTCGGATATTATCCGACATGGTTGCTGAAAATAATAATGTTTGTCTTTTCTGCGAAATCAGTTTAACTACTTTTTTCACATCATTTACAAAACCCATTTCAAGCATTGTGTCTGTATCATCCAAAATCAATATCTCGATTTTGGAAAGATCAATATGTCTCTGACTCGTTAACTCCAATAATCTCCCCGGCGTTGCAACAAGAACATCTACTGTTTTTCTCAAAGCTGCTAGCTGTCCTCCCAATGAAACGCCTTCATAAATAGAAAGCTGAGATAATGGAAGATATTTGCTATGCAATTTAAGATTTTCTTCGATTTCCGTTACCAACTCACGAGTCGGTGTTAATATTAAAGTTCGGATTTCTTTATGTTCCGGAGCTCTTTTTTTTAATAATTGAAGAACAGGCATTGCAAAAGCTGCAGTTTTCCCTGTTCCTGACGGTGAACAGCCCATGATATCTTTACCTGCCAAAATATGTGGAATAGCACTACTTTGTATCTCTGTAGGTTGTGAATATCCCGTTTCTGTAACGGCACGAATTATTGGATTTATTAAATTTAAATTTTTAAAATTCATTCATGGGGTTTTGCCGGATCTCCCGACGTTATATAAGATCAAATACGTTTTAAGGAATTTAAAATTATCATCTTTTTTGAGAATAATTGGAAGAGAAAAATCAACTTTCTTTTATTCATCCATTTTTTTGCTTTCATCAATATTATTGAATTCTGCAATAACTTTCTATGTCCTTTTCATCGGGCACTTCTACAAACTCTCAATTTTTAAAACTGATCAATCTGTTTGTAATAATTTTTAAAAAGGATAAAGCTTTAAGGAATGGTTTCCTAATTGTTTTCGGTAATTTGAATTCAGTTGGCAAGTTATAAAACCGGCGGCTGAAAGAGCAAAAACTGAAAGAAGAAAATGGTTAATTCTAATCTGTAACAGAAAGCAAAAGGCAAAAGCCTAATTATTAATTATTGTACAAATATACAACAAATAAACTGAATAACTGCTATTTTAATTAATTGATTATCAAAAATATATTAAACCTCATTACTTATCTTCCAGTTTTCCGAACTATTTACGAAAACTTCATCCAATCACTTTTATCGTTATTATGTTCTACAATATTTAAGTTCTGGTGTTGATTCATCGAGCTAAGAAGTGTTACAATATCCTGTCTCACAACCTCTACAGCACTATCTGTAAGTTCCTGGCTGAATCCTGAGTTATTTAATTCCAACAAATCATTCACCGTAACTACTCTAGCCAAAACTTTTCCAAGATCGATCATTTTACGCTGAGAAAGCGCTGTATTAATATTGAAATCCAGTTCTTTAGCATATAATTTAATCGAATTATTGGTCAATTCATTAATAGCAAGATATTCGGCAAAATTTTCAACCTTTTTCTTCTTCATATCTTTTAAAATTCCTTCCGAAATTTGGGTGTAAAGCATCTCATTAGAACCTTCAAAGATCTGAAAAGGTCGGCTATCCATAATTCCGCGCCCTCCGATGTGGGTTGTTCTGTAACCTTTTCCACCCGAAAGCTGAACAAGTACCTGAGCAGATTCCTGCATCATATCTGTCACCAAAGCTTTCATACTGTTCGCATGAGCACCGCTTCCGGAAACATCATGATCAATCCCGCTTACTTTACAACTTTTCGCACACATTGCAGAACAAAGTGTGAAAAACGTCTGCATTCTCGTCAATTGATATTGAACCTGATCTAAAGCATAAAGATTAGAAGCACCCACTACCCTTTCCTGACAGTGTTTTGTAGCTTCATCCAACATTCTTTTAAGGAAACCCATCCCCATCCCGGGAAACTGTAGTCGACTGCGGTGAAGTGTGTCGAGCATCATTTTCAGTCCTGTTGTTTCAGGGGTTAATTTATTGTATTGCGGAACTCGGATATCAATTTTATTTAATCCATAAGGAATCATGTACAATCCCGGATTGTCGTAATATTCTAAAACTTCAATATTTTGTTCTCTATAATGCGTATTAGCAATGAAAAAATCTACGTCTCTTGACAATTTTCCTTCAGCATTTGCATTTCTTGAGGTGATTAACCAATAATTTGCCAACCCCGTCAATCCCTGCCAGTGTTTTGTTCCTTTTATATGGTATTCATTATCTATTAATGTATTCTGGGTTTTCATATTTAACGCATCACTTCCATATTCCGGCTCAGTGATCATTAAACCTCCCATTGCACCATGATCAAGGAAATTTTTAAAAATATCAGCTTTTACAAGATCGTTTCCGTATTTGGCTACAGGTTCCAGGAAAAGGGCAATATTAATCCCAAATGTTAATGATAGCGAAAGCGATTCATAAGAAGCAGCGGATAAAATACCCAAACACTCTTTCACCTTTACTCCTCTCCCTCCAAATTCTTCCGGAATGGCTACCGATAATGGTTTCAGATTCATTATTTCTTTCCAAACATGTGGTGGAAGACCTCTTGAAAGGCTTAGCTTATCAATATTTTCTTTTTGAAAAAGATTGTGAAGAGAAGTTGAAAAACCGTTGAGAAACTCCGAATAAGGTGTTTCAGATGCGGATCCATTCATAATAGATTTGAAATTTAGCGCTGTATGCCATCTATACAACAATATAATAAAGCGAAGCGAATGGCAACAACAACTTAATAATCAAATATCAGCAGCTTCACGTAACGTAAATATTTTTCTAAGGTACAACTAAATAAATTGCTTACCTTACATACTGCGTGAAATTTTCATTAAAAAATCAGAAAAGGAAGAATAAAAAAATTCCCCAAAAACAGGGGAACGGAAAATAAATTATAATAAGGTATAAATTTGAATATATAAAAATGATGTGGTGTTCCTTATTAAAATATTATTTCGAGCCTAAAGGTAGACCAATAAAATTAAGCTCAACTATAGATTATTAAAAAGAAAAAGTTATTAGCACGCCTAAAACATTGATATTTTCATAGATTTTAACAGGATCGTTTTAAATTTAGATATCAAACTCATCCATCGGTTTAAACAATCAATCCCATCGAAACAAAACGTTTTACAGATTAAAAAAAAATAAAGAAATTTGTGTTATCAATAGTTTTCAAATAAATAAAAATCAACAATAATGCAGACTCAGCCAGTAATTGCCCTAATTTCCCCAGGAGATATGGGAACTCAAATAGCAAAAGCGCTTATAAAAAATAACTTTAAAGTAATTACTGCCGGAGAAGGAAGATCTCAAAAAACGCTACAAAACACTCAGGATGCAGGGATCGAAGATGCTGGTTCACTTCAAAATACAATCGAACAAGCTGATGTAATTCTTTCCCTTACAAGTCCGGAAGGAAGTTTGAAACTTGCTGAAAACATTGTTTCATGTTTAAAAAATACTTCAAACCGTCCGCTTTATATTGATTTAAATTCTAACACTCCCGCAATGGCTTTGTCCGTTGAAGAATTACTTTCATCAATAAGCATCCAATTTGTTAACGGCGCTGTCATGGGAGCTTCCAAAGATATTCCTGAAACTGGAGTTTTGGTTATAAGCGGAACTCATAGACAGCTTTTCATAGATCTTTTTGGAAAAGTTTTCAAAATAAAAGATGCCGGTGAAAAAACAGAAGCTGCATCAGCCTACAAACTTTTATTTTCGATGGTGAATAAAGGAATAAATGCTTTATTTTTTGAAACAATGACCGCTGCTGCCCACTTCGGAATCCTTGATGAACTGAATGAAAGTCTTCAGGATTTCCTGCCCGGAACGTATCAGGATCTTATAAAAACTACCCCAACTTATCCACAACATATTTTTAGGAGAATCGATGAAATGAATGGCTTGACCGAAATGCTTAAAAGTGAAAACTTACCCAACATTATCGCCTTAGGAACTGCCGAAACATTCGAAAGAGTGTATCAATCAAACATTTTTGAAAATGAAAAGCCAAAAGGTGTCATAGAAACTTTTCAGAATTTTAAAAAATTACCCTAAACTTAACTAATAAATTATAAGTTAACATATGATGAACATTAGCTTTCTGTTCATAATTTATTAAAACAATCGTAACCTTCACTTCAAAGCATTTTCTTTCGAACCCTTTAATTTTGCTCGAATTTAAATCTAAGAAAAGAAAGTGAAGAAAATTTTTACATCCGTTTTGCTTTGTGCATCAATTTATTTTTATGCTCAATCAGGTACCGTTTCAGGAAATATCAATGATGATTCTAAAATTGCATTGCCTGGAGCGAAAATTTCTCTGTCACCGGGAAATATCTACACTACTTCCGATGAACACGGAAACTTTGTTTTTCTAAATGTTCCTGCGGGAAATTATTCTATGAAAATAGATTATTTAGGTTATGGAATTCATGAATATACTGTTTCTGTAGAATCTGATAAAAATACCCAGCAAAATATCGTTTTTGCAAGAAAAGAAACAACAATTGAAGAAGTTGTGGTTGCAGGAGCAACGCTTAAAAATCAGGCTAGAGCATTAAATAAGCAAAAGAATAACGCAAATATCACCAACGTTATTTCATCCGATCAGATCGGGCGTTTTCCGGATGCCAATATTGGTGATGCTTTGAAGCGTGTTCCGGGAATTACCATTCAAAATGATCAGGGTGAAGCCAGAAATTTAATTATCCGAGGTCTTGCTCCAAACTTGAATTCCGTGACGTTGAACGGCGACAGAATTCCGTCTGCTGAAGGTGATAACCGTAATGTTCAGATGGATTTGATTCCTTCTGACATGATCGCCACCATTGAGGTAAATAAAACACTGACACCCGACATGGATGCCGATGCCATCGGAGGTTCCGTTAATTTGATCACCAGAGCTTCCCCGAACGGACAAAGAATTTCGGCAACATTGGCGGGAGGTTACAGTCCGATCCGCGAAAAAGGAAATTATACAGCCGGATTGGTCTATGGAGACCGTTTTTTAAACAAAAAATTAGGCGCCGTATTCAGTTTTTCATATAATAACAACAATTTTGGTTCAGATAATATCGAACCGACATGGGCAATTGCCGATGATGCTGCAAAAACCGCTTACATCAGCAAAATGGGAGTTCGTTATTACAACGAGCACCGTATCAGACACAGTTTTGATTTGAATTTGGATTATGAATTTAATTCTAAAAACAAAATCTACGCTTCTGCCATGTATAATTTCAGAAATGATAAGGAAAATCGCTATGCTTTAGGTTATAAAATAAAACCAATTTACAACGATGATGAAAGTGAAATTACAGGTTGGAAAGGCAGTATCACAAGACAAAATAAAGGTGGAGATTTCAACAATGACAACACCCGTCTTGAAAGACAAAAAGTCCAAAATTATGCTTTGAGAGGAGAACATCTTCTTGGTACAAAAATAGATTTGGATTGGTCAATGAACTATGCAACGGCAAGCGAAAAGAAGCCTCACGAACGTTATATCGAATTTGAAAATGACGGTCTTACCTTTTCTTCCAATTTCAGCGATCCACGAAGACCGATGATTACACCAATTACTCCCGACAATCTTGGAAATTATGAGTTAAGTGATCTTTCTGACTCAAATAGCTTCACTCAGGAAAAGGAATTTGGCGGAAAAGTTAATGTACGTTTTCCGTTTTCTGTAATTGAAGATCAAAAAGGTAGAATTCGTGTAGGTGCACGTTTGCGTTTGAAGGAAAAAGAAAGAGAAAATGATTATTTTGCTTTCGAACCGATCAATGATATGGGAAGTTTGCTGTCTGTTCCAACAACTAATTTTGACGGACACAATTTTCAGCCGGGAAATTACGTTCCGGGAACTTTCGCAGCAGCTCCGTATTTGGGTGGATTAGATCTATTTAACCCAAATTTATTTAATTCAGAATCGAAACCTGAAGAATTTCTTTCCGGAAACTACAAGGCGAAAGAAAATATTTACGCAGGATATATTCGTTGGGATCAGGATTTCAGCGATAAATTTTCAATGATCGTTGGAGCGCGTATCGAAAGTACAAAAATCGATTACACCGGGAATTACGTGTTGGACGAAGAAGATTTGGTAGGAAAAATCAACAATACCAATACATATACGAATGTACTTCCGAATTTATCATTTAAATATGTTCCGGTTCAGAATTTGGTGCTTCGTGCAGCGTTTACAACTGCTTTGGCGCGCCCGAATTATTACGCATTGGTTCCTTATTTAAATGTAATTTCAGGTGATGAATCCATTTCTGCAGGAAATCCGAATTTGAAGGCAACGTACGCTTACAACTTCGATTTTATGGCTGAAAAATACTTTAAATCAGTCGGAATCCTTTCAGGAGGTGTATTTTACAAGAATTTAAAGGATTTTATTTACACGTATTCGAGAAGAAATTATTCTGGCGCAGATTTTTCTCAAGATTTTGCAGGACAATCGAACCCAATTCCAGCAGGTGAAAATAAATGGAGTTTCACTCAACAAAGAAATGGTGAAAATGTAGACCTTTTCGGTTTTGAAGTTGCTTTGCAAAGACAATTGGACTTCATTCCGGGAGCATTTTGGAAAGGTTTGGGAGTATATGTAAATTATACTTACACGCATTCAAAAGCAAAAGGAATCACGAATGAAGACGGCGTTGAAAGAACCGATGTCGGACTTCCGGGAACTGCTCCGCATATGTTCAACGGATCGCTTTCTTGGGAAAACAAGCGTTTTTCAGCAAGAGTTTCTATGAATTATGCTTCTCATTATATTGATGAATTGGGCGGAAATGCTTTTGAAGACCGTTATTATGACAATCAATTATTCCTTGATGCGAATGCTTCTTTCAAAATTACGAGCCAGTTGAGAATTTTTGCTGAAGCTAATAATTTGACGAATCAGCCGTTGAGATATTATCAGGGAATTCAGGACAGAACCGCGCAGGTTGAATATTACAGACCGAAATTTAATATGGGTGTGAAGTTTGATTTTTAATTAAACTTAAAGAAAAATAGTAACCACAAAAGTTGTTATTAAACACTTTAGAACACTTAAGTTTTAAAAGTTTATTACTTTGAAAATACAAAAAGATCACATAAGATGAAAATCTTTGATTTTCAAAAAGCTTAAGTGTTCTTCTATGCATAATTCTGTTAACTTAAATAAACTTAAGTGTTAAAAAATCTTTTGCACCTTTTGTGGTTAAAAATAAATTATATCAATTCAATGAAAAAAATAAATTACATCATAGCTCTTTCCATTTTGCCGTTTGTGGTAAATTGTGTCGGGCAACATCAATTAGGAAAAAAATTACAACCGACTGCGATTACAGAAACGGTTTTGTATGACACCGACGATCCCGCAATCTGGATCAATCCTCAGGATGCATCAAAAAGTATTATCATCGGAACAGATAAAGATACGAATGGCGGTCTGTACGCTTTCGATTTAGACGGAAAAATTATCAATAAAGTTTTAGGTTTAAAACGTCCGAACAATGTCGATCTGGAATATGGATTTAATCTAAACGGAAAAAAAATCGATTTTGCTGCCGTGACCGAAAGAGAAACTAACAAGGTAAAATTATACTCGCTTCCCGATTTAAAAGAAGTTGGAGAATTCTCCGTTTTTGATGGCGAAACAGAGCGCGGACCGATGGGAATTTCAATTTATAAAAACCCGCAAACAGAAGAAATTTTCGTGATTGCAGGAAGGAAATCCGGACCGAGCGACGGCTATCTTTGGCAATATAAATTATCTGAAAAAGACGGAAAAATCACAGGTGAAGTTGTCAGAAAATTCGGAAAATACAGTGGTTTGAAAGAAATTGAAAGCATCGCTGTAGATGATGAAATGGGCTACATTTATTATTCCGATGAAATGTTTGGTGTTCATCAATATTACGCTGATCCGGCAAAAGGAAATGAAGAACTTTCGGTTTTCGGAAAAGGCGATTTCAAATCTGATGTGGAAGGCATTTCCATCTATCCTACTTCTGTAAACACCGGATATATCTTGGTTTCTAATCAGCAGAAAGATACTTTTAATGTGTATTTAAGAGAAAATCCGGCAAAAGGCATGATTGCAGAAATTCCTGTTTCTACAAGCGAAAGTGACGGTTCGGAAGTTACAAACGTCAATCTCGGATCAAAATTTCCAAAAGGAATGTTTGTTGCGATGAGCAACGGCAGAGTTTTCCATATTTACGATTGGCGAATCGTTGAAGAAAGGATTAAAGCTAATATGAAATAACAAAAAAACAGGATGCAGAGACATCCTGTTTTTTATTTATATTTAAAAATTACTTGAAAATTTTAATTATTATTCAAATAACTTTTAATTGTTTCCAACACTCCAAAATTATCATTAGAACAAGCTTCAAAACTTGCCACTTCTTTCACGGAAGGATGCGCATTTTTCATGGCATAGGAATAATGTGCTTTTTTAAGCATCTCAATATCATTCATATAATCTCCAAAAACCATGGTTTGTTCGGGAGTGATATTCAATACTTTCTGAAGTTGCTCCAAGGCATTTCCTTTGTTGATATTTTTATTCATAATATCCAGCCAGTACTGACCTGATACCACGACTTCAAGATTATACTTTTCAAATTGCTTTAAATAAGGATATAAATGCTCTTCTGAACCCTCAGGGTGATAAACGGCTATTTTAAAAATACTGTCATCCAAAGCCTGCGTTAAATCTTCAACTCTTTGATTTCCTGTGTAAAATTGTGAAATGTAATCTATAAAACCTTGATTATCTGCTTCGTAATATGCTCTTTTCTTCCCCGACAACACAGCTGTTGCGCCAGGAATAGTACGAATCGTACTGATGATCTCAGCAACATATTCCGAACCTAATTTATCTGCAAATAATTCTTCATTTTTGTAGACCATATAGCCTCCGTTTTCTGCAATAAAGGCCATTTCGTTCTCGATATCTCCAAAATATTTGGTGATTCCCAACATCTGTCTTCCACTCGCAGGAACGAATAAAATATTTCTTTTTTTCAGTTCTTCATAAATTTCAGGAAATTCCGGACTTACTTCGTGTGAAGAGTTCAGGAACGTTCCGTCCATATCGGTTACAATTAATTTAATATCTTTCATAATGCTAATCTATCGGCAGATTTCAGGTATAAAACTACTGAATTCATTTTTAAAATTTTAATTTCTAAGCGCATTTATTCTTTTTTTTATGATAAAATTTTGGGTTGGAGAATCGCAAAGGCGCAAAGGGTAAAAAAATACCATTTTAAAGGCGCAAGGATTTTATCTGCGATAAAATTTGTAATGTTTATACTAAAGGTTTGCTGAAAATCTTCGATTTTCTTGCGCCTTAAATTTTACATCAATTTATTCTCATTCTTTGCGCCTTTGCGATTCTCCAACCCAAAATTTATTCCATAAAAAAATTAAACTCTTTTCTATATTGTGACGGGCTTTTCTGAATATATTCTTTAAATGTTTTATTAAAATAACTGAAATTATTAAAACCCGATTCAAAACAAACTTCAGTAATGCTCATTGGTTTTTCCGCCAACAGTTTTAATGAATGAGTAATCCGATATTCATTGACAAATTGAGTGAAAGTTTTGTTGGTGATCTTTTTAAAATAACGGCAGAAAGACGGGACTCTCATATTCGCCAGTTCAGAAATTTCTTCCAATGTAATTTGTTCCTTAAAATGATCTTTCACGTAATTGAAAATAAGATTGATCCTTTCATTATCCTCAACCTGTGTTTGAAGGTAATATTTTCCCGCATTCAAAATCCTGTAATCCTGTGTGGAAGCCAATGCATCTAATATTTCTATAAACTTAACAAGCCTTTCCAAAGAAGAAGATTCGTGCATTTCCACGATCTTTTTTCCAATGATTTTTTTGATATTTTCTGAAAAAACAATTCCGGCTTTTGACCTTTCAAGCAATTGGGCAATTCTGTGCATTTCAGGCAGTTCCCAAATGGTTTCACCTAAAAAATCAGGTTTAAACTGAATCACCATTTCATAATCATTATTCGTATTTTCATTGGTCATTCCACAGTGCGGCAAATTGCTTCCCATCAACACAAGATCACCATCCGAAAAGTAGGAAATATTACTCCCGATCTGCCTTTTTCCGGAACCTCCGCAGACAAAAATTAACTCAACCTCAGGATGATAATGCCATACATGAGATTTGATATTTTCGTTCTGAAAAAACTTCAAACTTGTGAAACTGCTTCCAATATTGGGTTTCACCGCTTCAAAGGCTGGATGTGAATGTTTCATTTTAACAAATTAATTCATGCACAAAATTAACAATTAATTTTTAATTAAATAATTTTAAGGTTAATATAGCATATAAATATGAAAATTGTATTGTAGATTAAGCCAATTGCCTGTTATACATTTGCAGTATAAAGCTTATCATTATGAATAAATTATTAAAATCTGCTTTTCTCGTAGGGTCTCTATTTATCTCAGCTAGCTTGATGAGTAAAGACAGGGATTTTTCTCTTTCAATTAAAACAACAGAAGCAAAAACCATCAGTTTTGATGTTCTGAATGGAAAAAACATATCCTTAGTTATCTATAATGATGCTTACGGAGAATTATTTTCTGAAAAATTGGAAAGTGAAAATAATGTAACAAAATCTTATGATCTGAAAGACCTGGAATCCGGAACTTATTATCTGGTGGCAGAATCTGATCAGAAAATTGAAAAATATAAAATAAACATCAGTTATAACAACACAGTTGAGATTGAAAAAACTCCATTTTCAGAAATTAATAAACCTGAATACACGATTTCAGGGAATATGGCACAACTTCATCTTTCGGGTTTGAAAAACAGCGCAACTATTTCTGTATCTGATTTTGCAGGAAATGTTTATTACAATGCAACAAAAAATGCAGCTAACGGAGAACTTAATATGACCTTTGATCTTGATCCTAAAACTTCTGACAGATATATCATCAGTGTTGAGGAAAAAGGAAATGTTTTTAATAAAATAGTTACTCTTAACTAAAATTAAGAGGATTCCTTTATTTTTCGTATTTATATTGGAATTAAAATTTTACGTACAATTCAATTTATTGAGGCAACTTTTCTTTTTTAAATCACGAAGAATGAGTTGCCTTAATTTTTTTTAATTATGATGTTTAAGATCTAGTTTTATCTTTTTCAGATCATCCAGTTCATGAACAGGTCTTTCAATATCGTACGGAATCGGCATTTTTGAAAACGTCTGAAAATATAGTAGACAAGCATCTTTCCACCAAACAGCGTCTTTCGACTGAATTTTTAGTTTTGACTGAACTTGTTTAAATCGTTCAGCATCTACATAAGGTTCCATTTTATCCCAAATTTTCTGATATTCTCGAACATTTTTCACGCCTGAATCATATTTAAAACACAATTCTTCCCATAACGTTTTCCCATTTTTCATTTGATAACTCCACGGAACATGATGAAACCAAAGAAGAAGATTTTCAGGACAGGTTTCTACATTTCCAAAGGTAGTATTTAATGGTGAAAAATATTGTGAAACGGCGTTGCTACCTGATTTTGTTCTGTCGAATCCTACTCCATTTTCATCGGCTTTGTGATAATAAACCGGCATCCAATCTGGTCTTCCCCCCGGAATATTTCCCCAAGGTTCAGGTCCGTAATGATGATCGAATGCAAAAATATGGTGCAAACCGAGCGGCATCATATAATCTACCGCAGTTTCTCTTGACGAAAGTATCATTTCTTTGACAGGATTTACAAATTTTTGATTATCTGTGAAAGTCATTTTAAGCCATTCATCAGCGATTTGTTCTGAACTTAATTCATTATTCCATGCTAATCTTCCGAAAGCATACCAATTGGCTTGTGCAAAGATATTTCCTGTCCAATTCGTATCTTCACCGATGTTAGCAACGCCAGCAATGGCCGTTATTTTATTATTTCTTAAACTTCCGTCTGTAATTTTGGCTACGGTTGAGCCTTTTCCATCTGCATAAGTATCACTTTCCAGCGTTTCTTTAAACAAAGGCGCCAGAAAAACCATGTGATTTGAAAATCCTAAATATTCCTGTGTAATCTGAAATTCAGCCATTTCTGAAGTCTTTTTCAATGCTCCAAATAAGGGATTAAATGGTTCACGAGGTTGAAAATCAATCGGCCCGTTTTTGATTTGAACAATGACATTATCCCTAAATTTTCCGTCTAAGGGAAGAAATTCCAAATAAGCCTGTTTTGCCCGATCTTCTTTGCTAGGACTGTACACAAAAGCCCGCCACATGACAATTCCACCAAAAGGCTTCAAGACATCGGCCATCATATTGGCGCCATCTGCATGAGTTCTTCCGTAATCTTGTGGTCCTGGTTGCCCTTCCGAATTGGCTTTCACTAAAAAACCTCCAAAATCAGGAATTAATTTATAGATTTCTGATGTTTTATCTTTCCACCAATTCTGAACATTTTTATTTAACGGATCTGAATTTTCCAGTCCGCCCAATACCTTTGGAGAAGAAAAGTTAACCGATAAATACACTTTAATTCCATACGGTCTGAAAATGCCTGCCAGAACTTTTACCTTTTGAAGATAATCTCTTCGGAGCATATTTGGGGAAGCATTTACATTGTTTAAAACAACAGAATTAATTCCTATTGAAGCATTTGCTTTTGCATATTCTTCGTATCTAGGCGAAATTTTATTAGGTAAATCTTCCCATTTCCAAAGCGACTTTCCCGCGTAACCTCTTTCTACACTTCCATCCAGATTATCCCAATGGTTCAGAATTCTTACATCATAAGATGGTTTTTCTGTTATGTTTAAATTATTGATATTGGATTTTGTCTGTTGAAGTCGGAGAATATGATACACCCCGTACAATAAACCACTTTCTTTACCCGCAGAAATAATGATTTTATCTGAATTTGACTTGATGATATAGCCGTCTTTCAAATGTTTCAAAGATTTTTCCGTGCGAAGTTCTACTGCCTGACCTTGCCAATACGTTGTTAATTCCTTTTTGGCAATTTCAAGCGTTGGATTTTTACCTTTTGAAATAATTTTATCCGCTGAAATTCCGTTTTTAACATTTGGAAAGCGAAGCCATAGTTGACTGCCATCTTCTGCGAAAAAGCTTAATGGAAATAAAAGAAAAACGATAATATAAACACGGAAATTTTGCATTGCTAAATATTTGAAATTGGTTGAATTATTATTGGGGCATCAAGTTTAAGTTTTGGCTAAAGCCAATTTGAATGTCTTTCTTTGTTTAAACGGGATAAAGCCCGTTTCTATTGATATTTACGCCATAGGTTTCACCTAAGTCTATTGATATTGAACCCTTCGGGTTCTGTGGAATTGGTAATTATTCCAGACCTTCAATTGTTTTGAAAGTTCCGTCTTCGTTGTATTCCAGTTCAACGACTTTCATGCTTCGAAGCCATGTTCTTCCGCCACTTAGAACAGAGTCGTGGAAAAACAAATACCATTTTCCTTTAAACTCAACAATGCTGTGATGGGTTGTCCAGCCTACAACCGGAGTCAAGATTACGCCTTGGTACGTAAATGGGCCGTAAGGATTATCTCCAATCGCGTAACACAAAAGATGAGTGTCTCCCGTGGAATAGGAGAAGTAATATTTGTCATTGTATTTATGCATCCAAGACGCTTCAAAAAATCGATTTTCATCTCCATGAAGTAAAGGATTTCCATTTTTATCAAGAATTAAAATATCTTTCGGCTCTTCCGCAAATTCCAACATATCGTCACTTAATAAAGCTACTTTTGAAGGAATTGCAGGTTCATTTTCATTAGGAATTACTGCAGATTCTAATGCTTTGTTATTTCTGTAGCGTTGTAATTGTCCGCCCCAGATTCCACCGAAATACATATAGTGTTTCCCGCCTTCTTCAAAAATACACGGATCAATGCTGTAACTTCCCATCATCGGATGTTTTTCAGGAATGAAAGGTCCGTAAGGTGTATCACTCACCGCTACTCCGATTCGAAAAATATCATTTTTATCTTTTAATGGAAAATACATATAATATTTCCCGTTTTTAAAAGCCACATCACAATCCCACAACTGTCGACCCGACCAAGGAATATCTTTTATCGAAAGGGCAACGCCATGATCTGTGATTTCACCGTTTTCAATATCATCCAAAGAAAAAACATGGTAGTCATTCATGTCGAAATGATCACCGTTGTCATTTTCTTCGATTCCGCTTTCTCGGTCGTGGGATGGATAAATGTAGAGTTTTCCTTCAAAAACATGAACGGATGGGTCTGCCATGAAGTCTTTTGGGAATAGGTATTTTGATTTGTTCATTTTTAAAGTTTTATCTTTTTAGTGTCTTTTTTTAACGCAAAGGGCGCAAAAATTTTTATTAATATTGAGAATATTTTAAGTTCACAAAGGCGTTTCACTTAGCTAAGAGCGCAAATTTTAATTCTATTTAATTTCCGTTGATAGTTTTATAATTTTTTCGACAATAGGTTTTGCTTTGTACTGATGGTCAAACAATAAGGGATAATCTGTTCTGCCTTTTATAGGAAAATCATTTTTCCAGGATTGAGCATCTGTCAAGCCCCATAATGTTACTCTTCTAATGTCTTTTTTGTGTTTTAGAAATAATTGGAAGAAATCCAGATATCTTTTTTCCCATTTTGCTTGTACATCAGCAGGAAGACCTTTTTTGTAGGGATTCATTTTTTCATCATACTCTACTTTGTCCGCAATATTTGCGGAAGTTCCCCAAGGTGAAGGAAGCGCACTGATGTCTAACTCCGTAATATTGACTTTTACTCCACTTTCGGAATAAGCAGCAATCGCTTTTTCATATTCATCAATCGTAGGAGAATCCAATCCAATATGAGCTTGCATTCCTACTCCATCGATTCGGATTCCTTTTGATTTTAAATTTTTCACTAATTGAGTGACTATTTTCACCTTATCTGGATACCATTCATTATAATCATTGTAATATAATTCTGCACCAGGATCGGCTTCCTGAGCATATTGAAAGGCTAAAGGAATAAATTCTTCACCCAAAATTTCGTAAAACTTAGATTTTCGGTAAGAACCGTCTTCCATAATGGCTTCATTCACTACATCCCAGCCTTTTACTCTTCCTTTATAGCGGGAAACAATGTTTGTAATGTGGTTTTTCATTCTCTGTTTTAAAACTTCAGGAGAAACATTTTTACCGTTTTTATCAACGAAAAACCAATCCGGAGCCTGAGAATGCCAAATCAAAGTATGTCCGATAATGAACATGTTGTTTTTCTCTCCAAATTCAACAAATTTATCTGCATCATCAAAGAAAAACTGTCCTTCCTGAGGTTGTAAATACATACTTTTCATGCAGTTTTCAGCCACAATAGAACTGAATTGATTTTTGATAATCTCTACTGATTTTTGATCCGTTCCGTGAATCTGTTCCAAATTCATCGCCGTTCCAATATAGAATTTATCATGGAAAGCTTTTCTTAAGGAAGTATCAGCCTTTTGAGCATAAAAACTTGAAGCTGCAAACGTTATTAATCCTAATATAATAATGCGTTTCATTGTATTTCGTTTTTTATCAAACCTAACAGGTTTTGAAAACCTGTTAGGTTTAGGTTACGTTTAATCTGAATTTAATTAGAAATTATTTTCTTCTTTCAGCTAAATCTTTTTCAATTTGCACTTCCATTTTTTTATTGATTTTATAAAAGAAAAGCAGTCCACATGCAAGGAAAAAAGGAATAGCGGGGAATATACTCACCAACATTTTAGCACCTGTTGCAACCGTTTCAGGCTGAATGATATTTTGATTTCCTTTTGTAGAAATATAACCGTATTTCCCAATAATTAAAGCGACTAATGAGCTTCCGATGCTCAACCCTACTTTTAATCCAACCATCATCGCAGAGAAAATAATGGCGGTTGCTCTTCTTTTATTTTTCCATTCCGAATAATCGGCTACATCGGCGATCATTGCCCATAAAATAGGCGTACTGATTCCGTAGAAGAAGCCGTGTACGATTTGTGATAAAAACATCATTCCAACTGCTTTTGGTGGAAATAAAATAAATATCAAAACGAATAATGTTGAGATAAACAAAGATGCCATAAACACGTCTCTTTTCCCGTATTTATCGGCAAATCTTTTAGAAAATGTAATTCCCACGATCATCATAATGATTCCGCCTGCGTTGAATAAACCAAATCCTGCAGATTTTGCATTTTCACCAAAAAAATTCATTCCAATAGAATCAAAAAATGAAGTAATTGGAGAAATAAAATTCTTCAAACTCGCTTCATCCACATAATTATTAAAGTAATAGACATACGAACCTCCTTTCATCGCTAACGTAATGAATATCAAAGCCGTAACCGTTAGCATAATTATCCAAGGTTTATTTTTAGATAAATCTTTTAAATCGTCTTTTAAGTTTGATTTCTGATCAGCATTCGGAACTACTCTTTCTTTTGTAGTGAAAAAAGTAATCAATAACATTACACTTCCGATAATGGCTAACCATGTCATCACAACCTCAATTCCTGCTGCTTTATCGCCATTTCCAATTGATAAAATAATCGGCAACATGAAAACCTGAACAAAAAACTGTGAAAACATCACCGCTACAAAACGATAAGACGAAATACTATTTCTTTCGCTCATATCACCTGTAATAACGCCACTTAACGCCGAATAAGGCAAATTATTTGAAGCATACAAAAGCAATAATATGGAATACGTAACCGCAGCGTAAATGATTTTCCCTTTATACGAGAAATCCGGTGTACTGAAAGCCAACATTGCCGCCACGCCAAGCGGAACAGCCGTAAACAAGATCCACGGACGGAATTTCCCCCATTTTGTCTGTGTTCGGTCTGCCAACGCACCAATCAGCGGATTGAAACCAAAACCCGCGACCAATCCCACAATCAACGTAATGACTGAAGCATCTTCAGCTTTTAAGCCATAAATATCAGTATAAAAATACGCCAGATAGGTTACCAAGGTCTGAAACACCAGATTGGCAGCCAGATCACCTAAGCTGTATCCTATTTTTTCGGCGACCGATATTTTTTGTGAATTGTTCATATAAATTTAGATTTTAGACAATAGAAGTTAGATATTAGACTAAAAAATAGTCCGTTAAAATCTAAAGTCTATTTTGTTTATATATTTTATTGATTCGATTTTATTTCTGCTAATTATTCTGTTGTGAAAGGAGATGCGGGTAAACTGTTTTTATTTTTCAGATTTCCTTTCGGATTGTCTGCCCAAGCGTATCGAACTGCGATTGGATCTTTAATTTCATCATTCCAAACGATGATTTTATTGCCTCCTATTTTTGCTTGTGCCCATTTGAAAATTCCGTCTTTACCTTTGATAGCAAAACCTTTTAATTCTGAAACCTTAGAAAAATCATCTGTCCCTTTTTTGAATGAAAGAATGATTTTATTTCCATCAATTTTCATGGATTCATAAACAGGACTGTCTGCGATAATTTTGTTGTCAAAAAGTGTTTTCTGAGCTTGTAACGACAATCTTTTCCCGACCTCTTTTTTGTTTAAAGGATGTATATCATTCCATTCGCCAATATCGATGGTAACGGCAAGTCCGGTCTTTGGAATGGTTTGGGAAACTTTTCTTTGCTGTTCTCTTAATTCTGCCCAATTGCTTTCTGTAGGTTCAGATTTTGATTCCATAAAATTGGCTAATTGAACAATGAAAAAAGGTAAGTTTTTCTGATTCCATTTGCTTCGCCAATCTAAAATCATGGTTGATAATAAATCCTGATATTCCTGAGGTTTTGTCGTATTGCTCTCACCCTGATACCATAAAATTGCTTTTATCGAATATTGAATTAATGGATTTAACATCGCATTGTATAATCCAGTTGGTTTCCATCTAATGAAGGTTTGTCCAGGCGCCGATCGGTTCATGATGGCTCCAATTTTGTATTTCCATTCTCCTTTTAAATCAATTTTTTCTGAGCCGATTTGTAAAAAGTAATCTTTGTCTTTTATAAATTCTCCTTTACCGCTTCCGTTGGTAATTCGAACTGCAATGATGTTTTTACCTTCCTTTAAAACTCCCGCAGGAATATCGTACCAGCGTGGAGGATATTCGTAAGTAACATTTCCTACTTTTTTTCCATTAATATAAGTTACATCAGCATCTTTGATTCTTCCTAAATTCAGAAATACGGTGTTTTTTTCAGCTCCTTTTGGAAGATAAATTTCTTTTCTAAACCAAATACTTCCATCAAACGGTTTTTCCAACTCTTCCCAAGAACCGGGAACATTCATTTTTTTCCATTCTGAATCATTCAATTCTGGTTTTTCCCAATGATTAGCGATTCCGGTATCAAGTTGATCTAATTCTGCATACCAATTATTGCTCAAGCTTTTTTCAGCAGATTCGGTTTGAGAAATTAATTCATCATTTTTCCACTTTTGAGCTTCCATAAGATATTCGGGATATTTTTTAAGTGAAGCTTCATCCATCCAAGCCTGAATTGGAGAACCGCCCAAACTCGAGTTAATAATTCCCACCGGAATTTTATTATATTGATACATTTCTTTTGCGAAAAAATAGGCAACCGCAGAAAAATTTTGAATGCTTTGAGAATTGGTTTCTTCCCAAATTCCAACGTCTAAATCATTCTGAGCGATTTTAAAATCATACTTTTGAGGAACCGTAAAAAAGCGAATATTGCTATTATTGGCATTCTGTAATTCCTGCGGATACAACGTTTTTACCCTTCGCATCGGAAGTTCCATATTAGACTGACCAGAGCAGAGATACACATCTCCGATCAAAATATTTTTCACGGTAATTTCATTGATGCTCATGGTAAAAGGTCCACCAGATTTCATTTCAGGAAGCATGATTTTCCAGTTTCCCAAATTATCAGCAACCGTATTATATTTTTTATTTTGAAAATTGACTTCAACTTTTTCTCCAATATCAGCTTGTCCCCAAATCTTTAGTTTTTGGTCGCGCTGTAAAACCATTCCGTCTGAAACTAAGGTGGGAAGTTTGATTTTTGCATCAACAAAACAAATGCTGATGAAGAAAAATATAATGTTGAAAAGTTTAATCTTATTCATTGTTTTTTCTTTTTAATAGGATTTTATCCTATTCTTTGTTAAATCGTTCCTTTGGGACTCTTTATTGATATTCATACAATTTCACATGAAGAATTTGGAAATCATCAACGCTGATACGAACGTGTCTTCCTTGGTGTGTCTGATCACCGTTTAGTCTTCTTATTGGACTCAATTTTCCGTTTTCATCAATGCTGATTTCGTCTACAGGGCCAATTCCTACTCTTTTTCCGCCACCCCAAATATTTTGAGCCTGATTTTTTCCGCCTTGAGCCGCGAAACCATCTTCACCCAAATCTTTAGTTTGAATTTCTTTTTTCTCGTTTTCCTTTTCAAATTCCACGACAATTCCACTTCCTGCAATGATGAATTCATCTTTTGCCAGTCTTAAAATTAATCCTCCGCCTTCTGGCCAGATGCTTCCATCTTTTGCTCGAGCATCCCACGGAAGACTAAAGAAATGTTTTGCCGTAATTTTTAAGTCATCATAACTGATGATACGTTCTGTATTTTTTTGATCAAACAACAATCCTTTTGACTGTCCTTGCCCTTGATATTTCGTCAGAATCGGCACCAATTGTTTTAATTTTGAATAGGCTTCAGAAAGTCTTTTGCTTCCTGATTCAGAATTATTTTCGATCGAAAATGGACTGTATCCAATCGCATCATGTTCCCCAAAAGCATAGAAAGCCTGCACCCCGTTATTTTGAGTCATTTTGATCTCAGGAACAAACAACGGATTGTTGTGAAGCCTGTATTTTGCAGACCAGCTCGTAAAATCTCCATCATATAAATCCGGAGAAAGCATATCTATACTCGGCGCTCCGGCATGCCAAATATCAATTAAATGTGCCAGCGGCCCACCTGCAGGGTACTCTCCCGGAAGTCTGTTTCTGCTGTTCATTGCTGCATTGACATACAACGGAATATTATGAATGGAACGAGCCGTTTTTGCTAAATTTTCTACATATTGAGCGTAAGAATAAGCGGTAAACAGTTCATCTGTATACACATCATTTCCGAAGATTTCCTGCCAGTTTCCTTTGGTTTTAAAACCTTGTTTACCCCATTTTTCAATCAGTGAAGAATGAAGTTCTTTTTTATTTTTAGTTAAAAATTTTATCAGATTTTCAGAAACCTGCGAATTAAATATTTTATCAGCTTCTTCAGAATAATCGCGAGCACCTTCCAACATTCCGATTTCGTTTTCAACCTGAACCATAATTACCGTTCCCTGCGTTTTATCAACCACAGAAATATGCTTTATTAATTCACCAAAAACTTTGTTATCAGCTTTCAAAACATTTTCAGAAAAAGAGCTCGCAATCTCCATCGGCTTTCCTGCTTTTGAATAGGCTCTCGGGTATTTTTTGTAGTCTTTTTTAAACCAAAGCGGAGCATAACAGCTCATCGAATTTTTATAAGAGCCAAACCATAAAAAGACAACTTTAAGATTATTTTTTCTTGCCTGATCGATTGTTTTATCCATTAAACTAAAATCAAATTTTCCTTCTTCCGGCTCAATCAAATCCCAATAAGCAGGAACTAAAACAGTGTTCAATCCCATTTCCTGAAGCTTTGGAAAATCTCGTTCAATATCCTGAAAAGATGATGCGGAAGAATTTCCCAACTCGCCACCTAAAATCAAAAATGGTTTTTTATCCACGACAAGCTGTGTCGCAGTTCCTTTTTTCTGCAAACGAGGAATTTCCTGCGCCTGTGTGAAAAACGAAAGAAAAATTCCGGAAAGGATAAAAGCTTTATTTATATTCATAATTAGGGATATTTGATCTTAATGACTATTTTATTAAATTCATCAAAAAATTAAATAATACTTAAAAACATTTTCTAATATTCATTTTAATTAAATAAATATTTCAAGTTTTTTAAAAATAAAAGAAAGTATCTATATATAAAACTGTTTTTGTAATGTGAATATTTTTGCAGTCAAATTCTAGAAATAAATCATCAAAAAAATTCATAAATAACGTCTGACTTATCATTAAAAATAAGATTAGACCAAACATTTAAAAACCTTAATTCTGCATTGGAAAATACATTCACAAATATTTTAAACTTCGAGTTCAAAATTTAATAGAACAGCTTATCATATTTTTAACAATAACCGTCATCAATTTGAGCTTTAAAGTGACTCAATTAGCGGAGAATAACTTTAACATTAATTTAACATTTATTTCACGTCATTTTAATCGATTTCAAGCAAAATTTTCAATGATCGTTCTGTTAAAAATCCCTGAAAACCGATACTGCAAGTCCGAAATTCAGAGGTTTAATATTATATTATTTTACTGAAAATTGATAAACAGTTTTTGTTGAATATATTTCTCCCGGTTTAAGCTCAACAGAGGGAAAAGAATTCCTGTTTGGAGAGTCCGGAAAATGCTGTGTTTCCAGACAAATTCCTGTCCGTGGGTTATTTTTTCCACCCGTTTTTGTTTCAAATTTTCCATCCAAAAAATTCCCTGAATAAACCTGAATTCCCGGCTGATCCGTCAATACATCTAGCTTTCTGCCTGTTTCGGGATGATAAAGCGAACCTGCCGATCTCATTCCATTTCCGTTCAAAACCCAGCAATGATCATAACCATTTGCTCGTTGCAACTGTTCATTATTATCATTAATATCTTTTCCGATTTCTTTAAAATTTTTGAAGCCAAAAGGAGTTCCTACAACATTTTTTAAATCATTTTCCGGAATAGACGATTTGTTAATGGGAATAAATTGATCGGCATCAAGCTGAAGCTCATGATCCAAAATTTCTCGTGAAAAATCCCCCGAAAGATTGAAATAAGAATGATGCGTCAAATTGACAATCGTAGGCTGATCAGTCATTGCTTCATAAGAAATTTCGAATGCATTTTGATCTGTTAAAGTGTAAAAAACAGTCGTCGTAAGTTCTCCCGGATAGCCTTCTTCACCATCTTCACTGATGTATGAAAGTTTCAATGTTTGAGAATTTGGGAATATTTCAGCATTCCAAACTTTTGAAAAAAATCCTTGACCTCCGCCATGAAGATGATTTTCACCATTATTTTTATTTAGATTAAAAATTTTTCCATTTAAACTAAATTTTCCGTGCGCAATTCTGTTGGCAAATCTTCCGATAATTGCTCCGAAAAAGTAAGAATTTTCATTAAAATAATCTTCAGGATTTACAAAACCTAAAACTACATCTTTATAATTTCCTTTTCTGTCAGGAGCTGTAAGTGAAACGACGATTCCACCGTAATTAATAATCTCGGCTTTCATTCCATTTTTATTGGTCAAAGTGTATTTCTTTATTTGGTCGCCATTTTTTGTTATTCCAAAATCTGAAACTTTAATTTTTTCCATTTTTTGAGTGATTCTTGGTAATTTTTTATTTAGATATTGAATTTTATTTTAATTGCTACTTTCGGGAGCACCCAGATATGAAGACTTCAATCCGCCTGTATTAATCAGGATTTTTTCTAAAACAATTCCAGCTTCCAAAACCTTAAAACGCAAAGTATGTCTACCAGATTTAGTTATATTATGTTTCGTAGCAGATTTTATAATATGCTCTGACTGCCATTGTCCCAATTCGCCGCGATAATGTTCATTAAAATTGACAATCTGCGGTTTTTCTCCATCAAACGAAATTTCATATCGAAGTCCTTTGTTATTATTAAAATTGAGCGTTGGAGCGAGTAATAATTGAACCTCAAAAGTTCCTGTTGAAGAGAAATCAACATCATATTCCAGATAGATATTTTCATTTTCTTTTGGATTAATATTTTGAGGAAAAGTGGTAATTCCGGACAACGTTTTTCCAAAATCGGGAATGATTTTCCACTGAATTCTATCTGAATTATTCTGACGTGAAAAATTTTCAGCTTCAATGGAAATATATCCGTCCTTTTCCTTAAACACTTTATTCTTTACGCTTTTGGAAACATAAACAACTTCAGGCATCGTATTTTTATCCGGCTGTTGCCAATTTGTGTAACCAATTCTTGTTTGATCCATCATATGCTGCCATTTTCCACCAGAAATTTTATTGTTGTATTTATCTTGTAAAATAGAATCATATTCAAAGTTTTTCTTCGCTTTATCTGCAAAATCATTAGCTTTTATATCTTTTTTAGAGGCTAGCTGATGGTTTTTTGCCACATTAAAATAAAGCTCATACAAATTACTGCAGGCATCGATCGGATAAAGAACCAATTGAAAATAAGCATCTTTATATTCATTAGGAATCTCATTATACAACCTGTTTGCATCGAGCGATAATTTTTGATAATCATTCACAACCGTTTCAAACTCATTATAATTTTCAAGGCTATAAGTTTCAGAATTTAAGGTTTCTGGGGTTACACGACGATTGTATTTTGCGTATAAATTGATCATTCTAGCGATTTCTTTAGAATATTTTTCGCCAAATTGTTCTGAACTCCACTTTTCAGTGTATTCTAATAAATTATCTGAGTTGAATTGTTTAGGATTCCAAGCCATATCCATAAAGAAATTGATGGGAAATTCCATAGGCTTTAAATCTCCTACATTTACCACCCACAACTTATTTACTTCATGTTCGTAAGTCAAATTCATTTGCTCCCAAACTCTTTGGATTGGGCTGATATTGATCCATTTCGAATTTCTCGGTCCGCCCACATAATCAAAATGATAATACATGCCGTAACCGCCTTTGTGTAAAGGTTTAGATAGGTTCGGGAGCTTTCGGACATTCCCCCAATTGTCATCACAGAATAATAAAATTACATCATCCGGAACGCGCATTCCTTCATCATAATAATCCTGAACTTCTTTATATAAAGCCCAAACCTGAGGTGTTTTTTCTGCTTTTTTTCCTGTAACTTTTTCTATGATTTTTCGTTGATCCTTTACAATATTCTCCAAAAGCGAAATATTGGTTTTATCTCCCATTGCTTCATCTCCGTCACCACGCATTCCAACTGTGACAAGTTTTTCCCAGTTTTTGCTTCGTTCGATTCCTGATTTCCAGAATTGTTGAAGAACTTCTGAATTTTTAGTGTAATCCCAAATATTCGGTAAATTATTCTTTTTGATGTATCGATGCCAATCGGTTTGTGCCAACGCCATTGGCTCGTGATGTGAAGTTCCAATGATAATTCCCATTTCATCAGCCAATATTCCGTTTTCGGGATCATCGTCATAGAAAGCTTTTCCCCACATTGCAGGCCAAATGTAATTTCCTTTTAAGCGAAGAATTAATTCAAAAACTTTTTCGTAAAATTTAGAATTAATTCCTCCAAAAGTTGCTCTAGCCCAACTTCCTAGTGAAGGTTCTTCATCATTTAGGAAAATTCCGCGATATTCTACGGCAGGCTCATCGTCTGTGTAAATTCCTTTTTTAAAATAGATATTTTCCTTTTGCTTAACGGGAACATCCGCCCAATAATACCACGGAGAAACACCGATTTGCTTTGAAAATTCATAAATTCCGTAAATAGTTCCACGCTTGTCACTTCCTGCGATAACGATCATTTCTGAAACGCCGTTGAAATCTTTTATATTCTGAATGATAAATTTTTCACGTTTACCTTTTAGTTCATTTTCATTAATTTTTTTCTTTTTGATCAATTCATCAATCACCGAATTTGTTCCGACAGTTCCGATGATAATTAAGGGAGATTGAGAAGTTGAAATTTGATTTAAAAGATTGGGAGAATCACCCGTTACTTTTTGAAAATCAGTCTGAAGATTATTAATGGCTCTTAAAATTCCTTTATCAATTCCTTTGTTTGAATAGAATGAAATTTTTGTCGATTTATCTTTCAACAGAATAGTTTCTGAACTTTTTTCTGTGGTGATAAATGGCTGTGTAGATTTTATCTTAATTCCAAAGAATAAAATAAAAACCAACATTGTGATTGACTTAAATAAAGAATTCATACTATTTAATTTGTGAATTAATAAAAAAACTAAGGCTGAATATCATTCGATAAAGTTGAGTACAAACCAATCAAACTGCCTGTAAAACCACCAGCAACATCCGTTGATAATATGTCACCCGAAACCTTTCCGCCTAGATTGATGAAATTATTTCCGTCCAAAGAATAATTAAATTGATAATCATCACCTTGAGCAATTACCTGAAGCTTTATATTTTTCGAAACTGAAATTTTTTCACTTTTGAGAAGAGTAGAATTTCCTTTTTCTGTTCTTTCCAATACCAAATAGAAGTCTTTATCTTTTTTTGTCAATCCAAAAACATAATTAAAATTTTCACTTTGATAGCAAGTAATTCCGGCTAAATCTTTTCCTGATTTTGGTTTAAAATCTAAATTTACCGTTGCTTCAAAAGAAGTGTGCTGTTGCCTATGAAATAATGCAGAAACAGGAGCTTTAGCCTTAATATTAGTTGTGAAAGAATTAATTTTCACTCCATTTTTAGTCACATTTACAAAATTTTCTCTTGAACCTCGCATGGCAATCCATCGGTCATCCAATTTACTGTTTAAATGATCTGAAAAAGTGAAATTTCCGTTCGGGAAAAATCCGTTTTGACCTGTTTGGTTTTTAACTCCGTTTGGCATTTTTACTTTGGGCTTCATCGGAACCAAACCGTTTTGGAAAACAGGATATGTTCCACTCCAATCTACGGGAAGAATAAAGGTTTCGCGACCCGTATTTACACGATTTTTTTCGTTGGGACGGATGGCAAGAAATACACAGTAATACTTTCCATCAGGAGTTTCTACTAAATCTGCATGACCCGCCCAATCTACTTTATCTTTTCTGTCTTTGGGGAAATATCTCTGAGTCAAAATAGGATTATTTTCAGCAGGAATAAACGGACCTTTCGGGCTGTTGCTCATAAAAATTACTTCACTGTGATTGCCTCCTGTTCCGCCTTCCGCGCACATCAGAAAATATTTCCCATTCTTTTTGTAAAGATGCGGCCCTTCGATCCAGATTGGCTTTTGAGTGATATCTACTCCACCATTGACGATAATTTTATCGCTTCCGGCAATAACCTGGTCTTTTTCCAAATCATAGTCCCAAATTTTGATCACGCGGTGACCACTGTATTGTTCTGCTCCCTTTGGTGGCGCGTCATTATGAACGATGTACGCTTTTCCATCATCATCAAAGAAAATGGAAGGATCAATCCCATCAAAATTTAGTTTTTGAACTTCACTCCATCCTTTTTTTGGATCTTTAGTTTTTACCATCATATTTCCGATTCCGTTCGCAATCTGAGTGGTAACCATATAAAAAGTGTCGTTATATTGATTATATTTGATATCAGGAGCATAAATTCCCTCAGAAAATCCAGCTTTTTCTACTTTCAATTGAGAAGGCCGATCCAACACATGACCAATTTGCTTCCAATTCACCAAATCATTAGAATGAAAAATCGGAACACCCGGAAACATTGAAAATGAAGAATTTACCAAGTAATAATCGTTTCCTTTTCTCGTTATACTTGGATCAGGATAGCAACCCTGAAGAATTGGAGAATAGAATTCATCTTCTTTGAGAGGATTATCGTTGTATATTTTGTCGTTTCCTTTGTAAATAAAATCTGAGAAAATTTGTGCTGAAAAGTTTTTAGAAGAAAATAAAGCTAAGATAACAATCAAAGCAGATTTACTTAAAGCTAATTGATTCATATATTATTATAGTTTTTATAAATTCTTTTCTAAGTTCTTTTGTCTTGAAACAAAATGAACCAAAAATTCAAGACTGGAATCTTCCGCTAAAAATTAAAATTTACTCCTAAAATTCCCAACACTCGTGCGGATTTTACATTTGTTCTTCGTAAAAACATTTTGTCCCGCACTCAAACAGTGGGAATTTTTTAACGGATTAAATTTGAATTTTCTTAATGCTCCAGCTTCCTAGGTCATTTTTTGTAACTATATAAAATTGATTGTGATTAATTTACACCCCGCTGAAAGCACTGAAACCACCATCAACAGGCAATAAAGCACCTGTAATAAAACTTGCAGCATCCGAACAAAGGAACTGTACAGCTCCGTTCAATTCTTCAGCATCTCCGAAACGTCCCATTGGCGTTTTTGCGATGACTTTTTTGCTTCGATCCGTTAAAGAACCGTCTGGATTTAATAAAATTGCGCGGTTTTGATCTCCAATAAAAAATCCCGGAGCAATCGCATTTACGCGGATTTTATCCCCAAATTTCAATGCTACATCCGAAGCCAACCATTGCGTAAAATTGGTAATCGCTGATTTTGCAGCAGAATATCCCGCTACCCTCGTAATAGCAGAATACGCTGCCATCGAAGAAATATTAACGATACTTCCGCTTCCCTGTTCTGCCATCACTTTTCCGAAAACATAGCTTGGATAGACGGTTCCGTTGATGTTGAGATTGGTTACCTCATCCCATCCATCCAAATTCTGATCGAAAAATGACTGATCGGGAGAAAGTGTAGCCGTAGGAATATTTCCACCCGCAATGTTGAGCAGGATATCTATTTTACCATATTTTTCAAGGATCTTTTTTGATGCTGATTCAAGGCTTTCGATATTCATGACATTGGCTTCAACGGCAAATGCATCACCGCCAGATTGGGTTAATTCTTTAACTCTAGCATCTAATGTTTCCTGATTTCTTCCCAAAGCCACAACTTTTGCACCTGCTTTAATGAAACTTTTGGCAAGAGTTCCACCTAAAACGCCGGAAGCTCCTGTGATGATGGCGACTTTGTTCTTTATGCTGAATATTTCGTTCATTGCTCTATAGTTGTTGGTTGATAGTTAATGGTTGATGATTTTTTGATCTTATGAATTTGATAGGATTGCATCCTATCCTTTGTTAAGTCGTCCCTTTCGGGACTTTCCTAGTTTGATTTTATTTCGGTTTTTACGGCTGCCATTACGCCTTCGATTTGTCCTAGAGCAAGCATTCTTCCTAAAAATGAATAGCCGGGATTGTAGCCTTTATCAATATCATCGGTTAATAATCGACCATGATCGATACGCATAGGTAAGGTTGGATTTTCTTTTTCAAATATTCTAATTACATCGATGATTTTTCCTCTGCCTTCTAAATGATGGGCTTCAATAAAATCTCCGTTTTCGAAAACATTGGTGCTTCTGAGGTGAACGAATTTTGTTCGGGAAGCATATTTTTGAGCCAATTTTGGAACGTCGTTTTGCAATCCGGCGCTTAGAGAACCTGTGCAGAACGTCAATCCGTTATGGGGATTGTCGACGGCATTTAAAAACCAGTCGATGTCTTCTTCGCAAGTCACGATTCTTGGTAAACCTAGTAATGAAAACGGTGGATCATCGGGATGTACGCACATTTGGATATTCCATTTTTCACAGACAGGCATTATTTTTTCTAGGAAATATTTCATGTTTTGACGAAGCTGATCTTTATCAATTCCGTCATATAAAGCCAATAAACTTTTAAAAATAGCTACCGGATTTTGATCTCCTTCTTTGATATTTCCATTGACGAAGCCTTGCGTTTTAACAATGATTGAATCAATTAAATCGCTTTTTTCTTCCTCTGTGATGGTCTTTTTTAATTCTTCAACTTTACTAAGAATTTCAGAAGTGTAATCTTTTTCGGCTCCTTCTCTTTCTAAAATGTAAATTTCAAAATAAGCGAATTTGGCCTTATCAAAATATAAAGATGACGAACCATCTTCCCATTGATGATAAAGATCGGTACGCGCCCAATCTAAGACAGGCATAAAGTTGTAACAGACGGTTGTAACGCCTACTTTTCCGAGATTTTCGAGACTTTTGATGTAATTTTCGATCAGCTGATCTCTGTTTTCTCCTCCATATTTGATGGATTCGCTTACGGGAAGGCTTTCTACGACCGACCAGCGAAGTCCGAAACTTTCGATATAGTTTTTATATTCATTAATGGCTTCCAAAGACCAAATTTCTCCATTTGAAACGTCATGAAGCGCTGAAACAATGCCTTGAACACCGATCTGACGAAGCATATTTAATTTAATCTTATCCTTTTTACCAAACCAACGCCATGTTTTTTCCATAATTTTTGATTTTCAATTTTATCTAAATCTTTTTTTGAATATCTGCTTTATTTTTTTTAACGCAAAGAGACACAAAGATTTCTTTGAATTGCTTTATGTTTTTAAGTTCGCAAAGGCGTTCTACTCAGCAAAGTTTACAATAATAATCCTTTGTAAATATTCGTTATTTTTAAGCATCTTATTCATTAAACAAAGCAGGCGGGCCGAATCGCCTACTTTGTTGCTGATATGAATGTAAAAATTTTATTTTAAAATCTATCTAATATCCCGGATTTTGATAAGCCGCCAATTCTGAAGAACTCATATCCATGGCATCCATCTGTCCTTGGGGAATTGGTCTTAAATACAAATAATTCGGTATGTTTCTGGTGTACGTCTGAGCGGTATGATTTCCAACTGCGGTTCCTCCGATGCTGTATGTTTTGGCAATATCACTCCATCTTTGAGTTCGTACCAAATCAAACCATCTGTAGCCTTCGCCATAATATTCTCTTGATCTTTCAGCTAAAATATAATCTATAGTTATCGTTGAAGGCGTTGCAGCGATCATTGCACCACTGTTATCTTCCACTTTTGCTACATTTCCGTTGTTGTCCCAACGCCATTTTCCGGCTCTTGCTCTGATCACATTAAGCAAATCTCTTGGACTCATTGCTCCCGAGGCACCTTTTACCGCTGCTTCTGCTGCTATGAAATAGAATTCTGAGAATTTTGCAACAGGAAACGGACGTGTAATTCCTCCGTTTGGTTGTCCAAGACCAGTTCCGTTGTCGGTTCTGTAGGTTCCTATTTTCCAAAGATTTGGATAAGCGTATCTGCTGATTCCGCTTGGTGCAATTACATAATCTGCTCTTCCCGGAAGAACTCCTGCGCCGACGTTGCTTTTGTAGACTGAATTAGAATAATCAATGGTTTGAGCAGGGTCATCATTTAAAAATGTAAGAATCGCGCTTCCCGGTTGTACTGGTAATCCATTAGCATTGTACAATGTCGGCGTTGAAATTCCGGCTTTGTTCCAATTTCCGCGGAAAGTTGTTACAAAAGTACCGTCATATCTTGAATCCTGAGTTTTATTGGCAAATGTATTTTTCACCACTTCAATGGTTGGAGCCATTGTTTTCCAAGGCCTTCCGTATGCTTGGGCAGCCTCTCTCTGTACAGTTCTTACAGGAGAACCTGTCCATAATGGGCTTTGAGAACTTTCAAGGAACGTGTAATCCCAAGTCGTCATCCAAACGGCAAAATTTCCCGGAGAAGCGCCTGTGTTGTATGAATGGCTTGATCCATCATAATATTCGCTTGATTCTGTGTGATCTGCATAGAGAAGCATTTCTTTATTTCTATCATTCTGAGCTAAATTCACATCGTAATATGTTGACTGTAAACCGTATGCTCCCGGTGCATTGATACCTTGCAAAGCAATATCATAAGCTTGTTGGAAATACCATTGCGCATTATGACCGTTGGGATCTACTCTATCCGTCTGAGGATAGGTTGGAATTCCGTTTGGATTTTGAAGCCACCATCCATAAGTAAGATAAGCTTTAGCCAAAAACAATCTTGCCACAGTTTTCGTAACTCCGCCTGTAACGCGAGCTCCTACAGGTAAATCCTGAACAGCTTTTATTAAATCAGGAAATATTACTTTAGTATAAACCTCAGAAACCGTATTTCTTTTTGAACCTCTGAAAGTACTGATGTTAAAAGCCAATTCTCCTGAACCTAAGTCTAATGGAACTCCTCCAAATGTCTGAGCTAACATAAAATAATCAAATGCTCTGAAAAATCTTGCTTCTGCAATAATTGCATCCGAGACACCAACTCCTGAACCTTTTTGGATCACTCCGTTGGCGGTATTGATATTTCTGAAAGCATTATTCCACAAAACATCGGCACGGCTGGAAGATGGGGTTAAATTTCCCGCTCCGGACATGTCCATATCCTTGAAATTATTGTCTCCGGCGTGACCGTAAGTGTATTCGTCGGTTCCTGTTTCGCAGGCATTTAACCAATATCCGTTTCCGTAAATGTATCGTAAATGAGCGTACATTGAGGTAACTCCTCCTAAAACTCCGGATTCTGTCTCAAAGTATTGCGGTGTATAAATATTTCTCGGTTCTTCTTCCAATATATCTGAACAGCTTGAAAGTACTACGGTGCATAGCAAAATTTTTGCGGCTGTATTTATTCTGAACTTTTTCATTTGATTAATTTTTAGAATGTTAAGTTTAAACCAATCATATAGTTTCTAAGAGACGGTGTGTTGGTTCCGATGGTTAAGAATCTTGATGGAATCTCGTTGCTGACTGCCTGATTTTCGTTCCCGTAGGAATTCGTTTCCGGATCCATTCCTGAAGCCTTATGATAAGGAGAGAAAAATACAAATGGATTGGTTATTGTTGTATACACCCTCATTTTGCTGATTCCCGCTTTTTTGAACACTCCCTGCGTAAAATTATATCCTAAAGTAATTGTTCTGATCTTAAGATATGAAGCATCAAAATAAGCCAAAGTACTTCCATATCTCGGATTATTATTGCTTTGATAATGTCCCGGTCTTGGGTAATAGGCATCGGTATTTTCGGGAGTCCAGTAATCAACGTCTACGTTGTTTCTTCTTCCGCTTAACATATTCAGATAACTTGTATTTCCGTACAATGTGCTGATCAAAATACCTCCACTTTTGAAAGCTCCAACAATGCTCAGATCAAAGTTTTTGTATGCCAGTCTTGTATTAAATCCACCCTGAAAATCAGGATCTGTATTTAAAATCTGTCTGTCTTCAGCGTTGATAGCTCTCACAGGCGATCCATCAGGATTATAAGCTCCTGTGTATAGCACTTTAATGGAACCGATTGCTTCTCCCGGAATATTGGTAGGTTCCAAAATATTCATATAAGGATCACCTGCCTGCCACAATCCGGTATACTGATAATCATAAATTGAATTGATCGAACTTCCCACAAACCACCAATTGGCAACATCTCTTGTAGCTCCCGAAGATAATGAGGTGATTTTATTTTTGTTTGAATAGAAATTAACCCCAAAATCCCATGAAAAACCATTTGGATTGCTGATAATCGCTCCATTTAATGATATTTCAATTCCTTTATTGCTTGTAGATCCTACATTTCCTGTGTAGCTTCCTACTCCTGAAGTTGCCGGTAATTTAACATCTAACAATAAATTTTTAGTATTCGTCGTATAATATTCTACTGTACCTGTTAATCTATTGCCGAACAGTCCAAAATCCAACCCATAATTAAGCGTTTCCGAAAACTCCCAACCCAATTTTGAATTTGGTAGCGTAGAAACATAAGTTCCGATAGCATTGGTATTTCCGAAGTTATATGGTTCTGTTGTCAAACGTCCAAAAGTAGAATAAGGAGCTACAGCCTGATTCGAAGTTTCTCCATATCCGAAACGCAGCTTTAAATTATTAATAACTTTTGAATCTTTTAAGAAATTTTCTTTAGCAACATTCCAACCCGCGGAGAATGCATTATAAATGTTCCATTGATATCCCGGCGCCAATACTGAAGAAGCATCTCCTCTGATGGAAGCCGTAAACATATATTTTCCGTCATATTCGTACATTACACGTCCCATCCAGGATTTAAGACCTCTTTTGTAATACCCTTGATTATCTGGATTAATGGTAATTTCACCCTGAGCATGACCAAGATTGTAAAACTGAAACTGATCCGTCGGAATGTCTCTTGCCGTGATATATGAACTGTTAAATGTTCTTTGCTCCTGAGACTGTAAAGCGACTACATTCACTTTATGTTTGCTTGCAAAAGTTCTGTCGTACGTTAAGAT
Organism: Chryseobacterium sp. GW823-FHT05E08; assembly: GCF_058795655.1. Classification (NCBI taxonomy): domain Bacteria; kingdom Pseudomonadati; phylum Bacteroidota; class Flavobacteriia; order Flavobacteriales; family Weeksellaceae; genus Chryseobacterium; species Chryseobacterium sp. GW823-FHT05E08. The sequence continues at coordinate 1,169,420 of NZ_JBXAHY010000001.1, forward strand.
ATTTTCGTTTACCCAATGCGTCAATAAAGAATTTCCGATAGAAGCTGTTGATAAATTATTAGGCTCTGAACTGAAAACTCCTTCTCCTGTGTAGCTTCCTGTGTTTGTAGTTTTAAAGTTTAAACCAACATTTGTTCTTAATGTCAAACCTTTCACCCACGGAATTTTAAATTCACCGAAGAAATTATTGTAAGAACTGAAAGAAATTGCTTTATCAATCCATGCATCACCTAAATTTTCGATACCGTCTCTTGTGTACACATATTGAGTATCTGCAGACATCACAATACGCTCTTTTTGACTTCCATCTGCTCTGTAAGGATTCGCAACAGGAGTTGAGCTCAATGTATTATAAAGCCCAAGATTACTGCCTTTATTCACTGTATAAGCATTGTTTGTCGTGATCCCAACCCGGAAATATTTACCCAAATCCTGATCAAGGCTTCCTCTTAGATTAAATCTTTCAAAATTTTGTCCGGGAAGAACAGATTGTTCGTTGTAATAACTCATTCCAAAGTTGTATGAGCTTTTTTCCGTACCTCCGGAAATACCTATATCGTGATTGGTAACAATTCCGTTTTTATACATTAAATCCTGCCAATCTGTATTGGTATCTCTGGATTCATCGGCTCCATATTGCGTGAAAAGTCCTGCATCATCACGAAGTTTCATGAATTTCTGCGCATCCATCATCGGATATTTAGAAAAAACAGACGTAATTCCTGTGTACGTATTATAAGTAAAAGTTGCTCTTTGGTTTTTTCTGCCTGTTTTAGTTGTAATTAAAATTACTCCATTCGCTCCTCTCGACCCATAAATTGCCGTTGCAGACGCATCTTTCAAGATATCCATACTCTGAATATCGTTCGGACTGATATCTGCCAATGATCCCGGAAAAGGAATTCCGTCCAAAACAATTAACGGATCATTATCTGCCGTCAGAGAGCGCGTTCCTCTGATTCTTATCTGCATCGGAGCTCCAGGTTTACTGGAAGTCTGGGCAATATCAACTCCGGCTATTCTCCCCTGCAGTGCCTGGCTGACATTCGCAGAAGGCACTTCTCTCATCACATCACCTTTCACAGAAGCTACAGACCCCGTTACGGATTCTTTTCTCTGTTTTCCATATCCTATTATAACAACCTCATCTATCTTCTTCTCTTTTTCAACAGTATCTTTTTTAACCTGGGAATACACTAAGCCAGAAGGCAACAAAGCCATTGCAAAAAACAATGCAGCCTTATTTGTTTTGGCAAAATAAAATCGGTTCATAATTATTATTTTTAAAAATTAGGGTTGAATAAAAGGGCTGTTAATAGACTTTTTTAAACTTTTTTATTTTAACCACAAATCGAAGATTCGACGGAGTCAAAAGACACAAAAGATTAACTTACTGCATTTTAAGTTTATCGATAAACTGCAAATAAGAACACATAAGATTAAAAAATCTTCGATTTTCATTCTTTTGATTAACTGTTGTTTTCTAATAATTTAAAACAGTTAGCTATTCAAATAGCTTTTGTGGTTAAATTTTAATAGTTTAAATAGGCTCACTTATTATAATTTGTAAAGATCCTTAGTGTTTAGCAGCCTTTTTACTGATATTAGATATACATGTTCACGATCGCTTCAAACAATTCCTGTTTTCCGCTTTTTGGCTGAGGTTCGCCTGTTTCGTGGGCAATTCTCTGAAGATCTTCCAATGTAAGATTTCCGGTTTCGAACGCTTTTCCGTTTCCGTTGTCGAAAGAAGAATAACGGTCTGTTCTTAATTTTTTATAATCTGAATTTTCAAGAATATCTGCAGCAGCCAAAAGTCCTTTTGCAAAAACATCCATTCCTGAAATATGAGAGATAAATAAATCTTCCGGATCTGTAGAATTTCTTCTGATTTTTGCATCAAAATTTACTCCACCATTTCCTAAACCTCCCGCCGGAAGAAGCACCAACCAAGCCTGAACCATATCGTAATAATCAATCGGGAACTGATCTGTATCCCAGCCATTCTGATAATCTCCACGGTTTGCATCGATACTTCCTAAAAGTCCTGCATCAACAGCAGCCTGAAGTTCATGTTCGAAAGTATGACCTGCCAAGGTTGCATGGTTGACTTCGATATTTAATTTAAAATCTTTATCTAAACCGTAATGTCTTAAAAATCCGATCACCGTTTCAGAATCGTAGTCGTACTGGTGTTTTGTAGGCTCCATCGGTTTTGGTTCGATCAGGAAAGTCCCTTTGAAACCTTGCTGACGCGCATAATCACGAGACATTGTAAGGAAACGTGCCAAATGATCTTTTTCACGCTTCATATCTGTGTTTAAAAGGCTCATATAACCTTCTCTTCCGCCCCAGAAAACGTAATTTTCTCCGCCAAGAGCAATCGTTGCATCGATAGAATTTTTAACCTGAGTTCCGGCACATGCAACTACATCAAAATTGGGGTTGGTAGAAGCTCCGTTCATGTATCTTTCATGTGTAAAAACGTTGGCTGTTCCCCATAAAAGCTTGATTCCTGTTTCCTGTTGCTTTTGTTTTGCATATTCAACAATAGTTTGAAGATTTTTTTCGTAATCTTTCCAATTGTTGGCAGGATCTACCAAATCAATATCGTGGAAACAGTAATATTGAAAGCCTATTTTAGACATAAATTCAAAACCTGCATCCATCTTTTGCATTGCTCTTGAAACTGCATCACTTCCTGCATCCCAAGGGTGGTGAATCGTTGGTCCTCCAAATGGATCGCTTCCGTTTGCACATAGCGTGTGCCACCAAGCCATTGCAAAACGCGTCCAGTCTTTCATAGGTTTTCCCATGATGATTTTTTCTGCGTCATAATAGCGAAATGCCATTGGATTTCTGCTTTCTTTACCTTCAAATTTGATTTTGTCTATTCCCGGAAAATATTCCTTTGTACCTGTTAAAGTGCTCATATATATTTGTTTTAAGTTTTAATTAAATTTTAAAATTTTGCGTAAGAATTCCCTGCTCACTGATCTGGAAAAGGTCAGTAAGTACAATGGAAAACTCCGTTGTAAGGTGGATTATACTATTTCGTTAAGATGTCTCGTCCATCTTGAGTAGGCTTCTAAATATTGATCTCTTTTTTCGTGTTCAGGCTCGATGACGGCAATTTTTTCGAGGGAAGAAAAGGCTTCTTTAGAATCGGCGTAGAATCCTATTCCCATTCCTGCGGCTCTTGCAGCACCTACCGCTCCGTCAGTGTCATAAAGTTCAATCACCGCATTGCTCACACTGGAAAGCGTTTGACGGAAAATCGAACTTAAAAACATATTGGCATTTCCTGCACGAATTACCTGAATATCCATACCGATATTTCTCATGATATCCATTCCATATTCGTAGGAAAATACGATTCCTTCCTGTGCTGCGCGAAGAATATCTCCTTTTGAGTGAATGTTAAAATTAATTCCGTGCATCGAACAGCTTGTATCTTTATTTTCTAATACTCTTTCTGCTCCGTTTCCGAAAGGAATGATGCTTAAACCCTTAGAACCGATGGGTGAAAGTGAAGCCAAATCGTTCATATCTCCATAAGAAGACAATGAGGTCGCAAAATTGTGTTTTAACCAAGAATTTAGAATTCCGGTGCCGTTGATGCATAATAAAACACCCAATCTGGTCTGTTCAGGAGTATAATTGACGTGTGCAAAAGTATTTACTCTTGATAATTTATCATATTCAAGCTGATCTAAAACCCCATAAACTACGCCTGAAGTTCCTGCTGTAGAAGCAATTTCCCCCGGATTGAAGACATTTAATGACAAGGCATTATTCGGTTGATCTCCCGCTCTGTAAGAAATCGGCGTTCTTTCTTTTAAGCCTAATTCCTGAGCAGCTGTGGCTGAAACAGTCGCCTGAATCCCAAAAGTTGGGATAATTTCAGGGAAAAAGCTTTTCGGAATTCCGTAATAATTGATGACATCTTCTGAAATACAATTGTTTTTAAAATCCCAGAAAATTCCCTCAGACAAACCTTCAATGGTCATCCCTATTTCACCGGAAAGTCTCATGGCGATGTAATCTCCCGGAAGCATTATTTTATCTATTTTTTCGAAAATTTCAGGTTCATTTTCTTTAACCCAGGCCAATTTTGACGCGGTAAAATTTCCCGGAGAATTCAATAAATGCGATAAACATTTCTCTTCTCCAATTTCCTTGAAAGCCTTTTCTCCATACGGAACAGCGCGGCTGTCGCACCAGATAATCGAAGGTCTTAAAAGGTTTTGATCTTTATCTACCAAAATCAAACCGTGCATCTGCCACGTAATACCAATTCCTTTAATATCTTCTGCATTGATGCCGGATTCATGCATGACAGCTTCGTGAGCCAGCTTTAAATTCAACCACCAATCCGTGGGATTTTGCTCTGCCCAACCGGGATTTACAGCAGTGATTTTCATCTCTTTTTTAGGAGAAAAATCTGATGCAATAATTTTTCCGCTGGATGCCTCAATGAGACAAACTTTTACAGAAGAACTGCCAATGTCATATCCTAGTAAATACATAATTTCAAAAAAGGTATTATTTTATTAGTCTGGTATTGTTTTTCTTATAAATTTTAGCATCAAATCTGTAATATCTTGCAGCGCGATGCGAAACATTGGTTTCTATCTCTTCCAGCGGGATAATGTAACTGAACGATGAAATCTTCTTGTGAAAATTTTTAATGTCAATTCGTTTTTCACTTAAAGCGCTGTATAATTGATACAGCTGTCTTATCGTGAATCTTTTCGGTAACAATTCAAAAATAATTGAGAAGTCAGATTCAATCCATTTTCTGATCTCAATTAAAGATTCACTGATGATTTTATTATGATCAAATGGCAACGACGGAACTTCATCAATCGGATGCCAATCTACCGTATCGTATTTTGTACTGTTAATCTTGTGGTCGATCTTGCAGAGAGAAAGATAAGCCACCGTTATAATCCTATCAATGTGATGTTTATACTCTGTATCCATCCACTTTATATCATCCTGATTACTAGCCCGTAACGGATCTGCAAAGCATTTAAACTGCTTAAGAACCATTTTCTTAATGCCAGTTAATTCATGAAGCACACGTTGAGCTGCATCATCTACATCTTCGTCGCTAAGTATTAAACTACCCGGCAACTTTCTTTGTCTTTCTGCAGGCACATCGTCCATGCGACGCTGTACCAATAAAATGTTCAGTCGATTTTCAAGGTCGAAACCAAAAACAACACAGTCGACAGAAACATAAGTATGAATAAAATTCGGAATCATTTCTATGTTAACATTTACGTAACATGACAAATATAAAAATTCAATCGAGATAAAAAAATAAAATTATCACTACCTACTGCTTATCAACCTATTACATATCTATTTCTTATGATAACAATACCATCAAAAATATGATAAGGTTATCGTAAATAGGATGATATATTTTTACAAAGAGATTCAGAAATAGACATTTAGATTAAAATAAATCAGGAATAAAATAAATGGATATTATCATTAAAAATATGATAAGAAAATCAAGAAATTATTTTATTTTTTTTGAAAATATTTTCATAATAATCCACTTTTTGCTATAAAAATGACAGTAAATGATGGAAAAATTTCACCATTTTTATTATCAAAGCTTAGAATTTTATCAAAACGAGAAAATAATAGAATGAAGAATTGGATAAAACAACTTATTTAAGAATATAAGTTTAACAGTGAATAGATACTTTTAATAATAGATGATTTTTTAACGCTAAGGTCGCAAAGTTTTTTTTAATAATTGAGAATATTTTTCGTTCGTAAAGTCGTTTCACTCAGCAAAGTTGATATTTATAAAATTTTACAAATACCAATCTTTGTATCTTTTCAGAGCTTCCAGAAAATAATAATCTGCATAGATTAACGGAACATCAATCTCAGAGTTCAACGGCAATCCGCCTGTGCTGTGCATTAATAAGAAACCTCCGTTTTCGCCTAATTTTGCCTGATATTTTTCGTTTGATAAACTTGTCAGGATTTTTCGGGCAACATTTATGTAATTTTTCTTTTCATCACCTTTTGTATATTGTCCTAATTCTAATAATGCGGAAGAAATAATTGCCGCCGCAGAAGCATCTCTCGGAACATTGGGAATTTTTGGATCATTAAAATCCCAATACGGAATTTTATCTTCCGGTAAAGTGGGATTATTGAGAATAAATTTCGCAATATTTTGAGCTTGGCTTAAATATTTTTCATCTTTTGTGAATCTATACATCATCGTATACCCATACAAAGCCCAACCCTGCCCTCTTGCCCAAGCCGAAGAATCGGAATATCCCTGAAATGTTTTTTTGCTTAAAACTTTCCCTGTATTCACATCATAATCAATGACATGATACGAACTGTAATCAGTACGAAAATGGTTTTTCATCGTTGTATTAGCATGGGCAATCGCAATTTCTTCCGTCTTTTTGTTCCCTCCGTTTTGTGAAGCCCAAACTAACATTTCAAGGTTCATCATATTATCAATGATAACAGGACCTTTGAAATCTGCCATTTTATCCCAAGACAAAATTGCCTGCATTCCCGGACGAAATCTTGTAGAAAGTGACTCTGCCGAAGTGAGAATAATATCTTTATATACCGGATTTTTTGTAATTCTGTACGCATTTCCAAAACTACAAAACATCATAAAACCAAGATCATGATCTCGGGTAAAGGTCTTGTTTGATTCTATCAGATTTAAAGTTCTTTCTGCTTCTTTTTTGATTTCAGGATCTTTGGTTTGTTCATAGATCATCCACAACGAACCCGGATAAAAACCAGAGCACCACCAACTGATATCTTTTGTAATCACCTTTCTGTCAGATGCTTTGTATGATTGTGGCATTTTATCTTGCGAAATGCCTTTCATTAAATATTTATATTGCTTTTCAGCAAATTGAAATTCGTCCTGAATCAGTTTTGACACCTGCTTTTTACTGCTTTGCGCTGTAACTGCAACACTCAATATTGTGAAAAATGTAATAGATATTTTATGTAAAGTCATTTTTTATGAAATTATGGACAATTTAATTAATTTTTATAAAATCTTAATTGAAAATAAATCTTATTTAGTCTAAAAATAAAATTTATTATGTTAACATATTTAATCTCTACAAAGTGATAAATTATGTAATTTTAATACAGAAAAAATTCAATTCAAGCCTTATCTAGACTGATTTTAAATAACATTGAGAAGATACAAATTAAGTAGAAATACTGAAATTAAAACAAATTCAACTCTTTAATTTTGAATAAACAAAAACTGATAATTATGGCAAATGAGCAATGCTACAAAACATAAAATGATAACTGTCATTTAAAAAACTTTAACCATCAAAATTTAAACGAAATGATTATTAACAAAATCCTCAACGTCGATGATTACTACTACGACGTGTTTATGGCGATTTCAGGAACTCTTACCGGATTTTCTGCGAACGAGCTGCAATCTACCGGTTTGGCGGAGACTTATTACAAGCATATTTTAGGTCAGATCGAAACCGCAACATTCTTAGAATTTCTGAACGTTTCAAAATCTATCCTTGAAAATTCTTTCAGTCAGGATCAATTGAGAAATGCCATTCAATCCGAAATTATGGCAGATCCGGGAATGCAGGATATGTCGAACAATATCATCACAATGTGGTATTTGGGAACTTGGGAAGGCGCTTATGTGAATGAATTATCATACAAAGAAAGTTTGGTTTGGAGCGTTATGCACGCCCATCCACCGGGAGCAAAACAACCTGGTTTCAAATCTTGGGCGGTTCAACCTGTAAACAGCAACTCATGAGCAATATAGAATTCAAAAAAGATGTGATCATCGTTGGAACGGGGATCGCAGGATCATTGATCGCCAAACTTTTAACCGATCATGTTTTTGACACAGAAAAAGGCAAAATGGTTTACCGTGCAGAAGTTGATAATCCTGAAAATGTAAGAGAATTATCAATTTTAATGTACGAAGCCGGACTGGAAGCTGGATTAGAGCTGGACTCATCGTCATCATTGACAACCTACAACGAATATATCCGTAAATTTTACATGGAGGAAGCCAAAGTTCCGAATTCTCCTTATCCGAATTTAAAACAGGCTCCATCACCGGATGTTTTGGATATGGAAAAAATCATTCCGCCGTTTCCGGATAAAAAAGGATATTTGGTGCAGTTTGGGCCGATGCCGTTTGCGAGTGATGCCATCAGAATCGGTGGCGGAACAACGCTTCACTGGCTGGGAACAACTCCAAGAATGCTTCCGAATGACTTCAGATTAACTGAAAAATATGGTATTGAAATCAATAAACCTGATTCTCAGATTAAAACCCCTATCAACTGGCCAATTGATTACGATGCTTTAAAACCATATTACGAAATGGCTGAATTTGAAATCGGTGTTTCAGGAAATGTGGCGGCGCAGGAATATCCGATTTCGGAAAGTATGGAAGAGTATTATGGTAAAGACTATGTTTTTCCGATGGATGAAATTCCTCAAAGTTATATGGATCAGAAGATTATCAATGGTCTTACAGGAACCAGTGTTCAATTAAATTTTGAAGAATTTCCGTTAACGATGGTTCCGTCTCCTCAGGGAAGAAATTCTACTCCAAATCCTGCTTATGGAAAAGCAAAAATCATCAAAGCAAATTCTACAGATTCGGGATACAAATTATCATTAAATAATATTGAAAACGAAGAGTACAAAGCGCTAGGCTCTGTCTGGAATCCTTACATGGGAGAACGTTGCGAAGGAAATGCTTCGTGCGTTCCGATCTGTCCGGTTCAGGCAAAATACAATGCCTTGAAAACGTTGAAAAAAGCGTTATATAAATTCAATAAAAACGAAAATCTTCAAAAACATAAATTCATTAGCGTTCAGGCGCAGAGTGTTGTGTACAAATTGAGTGTTGATCAGGCAGATCAGGAAAAAATTTCAAAAATTCATTTAAGAAGATATATTTCTAAAGAAAAAACTGATTTTGTGGAAGAAGTTGTTGACACGTCAGATTCAATTGTGATTCTTGCAGCCAATGCTTTTGAAAATCCAAAAATTTTATTGAATTCAAAATATACCGTAATCGAAAACGGACAAAAAGTTGAAAAAACCGTTGCAAACCGAAGCGATCAGGTAGGAAGAAACTTAATGGATCACATGGTAATGCTGACTTGGGGATTGTTTCCGGAACCCATTTACTCGTACAGAGGTCCTGGTTCTACGACCAATATTTCGTCTTTCCGTGACGGAAATTTCAGAAGTGAATTTTCTGCGTGGATTTCTCCACTAGACAATTGGGGATGGAGCTGGCCGGCATTTTCTCCGGGATCAGATCTTTCAGAATTTTTGGGACAGGGTCTTTTTGGAGCTGAATTAAAAGAAGCGTTGGCTTACAGACTTTCAAGACAGGTTTTATTCCATTTTGAGATCGAGCAATTACCGAATCCTAACAACAGAGTGACCATCAATGATCAATATCTGGATGCTTTGGGAATTCCGCGCCCTGTCATTAATTATGAACTGACGGAATACGAAATGAAAGCAATGGAACAGGCAAAATTAGCTTCGGATCAAATGTTTAAAAGGTTGAATATCGAAGATTTCACCAAATATACCGAAGCAGACAAAAACACTTTCATCTACAACAACGTAAGATATTCTTACAACGGAGCGGGTCATATCGTAGGAACTCACAGAATGGGCGACAATGCGGATGATTCTGTTACCAACAGTTATTGCAAATCTTGGGATCACCCGAATTTATACATCGTTGGCGCAGGAAATATGACGACTTTGGGAACTTCGAACCCTACTTTAACATTATCAGCATTCACAATTCGTTCGGTAGAATCTATTTTGAGTGATTTAGAAAACAAATTTAAAAACTGAAACCATGAGACAAAGACTTATCAATAAAGCAGAACCAGAACAGATTTTATTAAAAGGTGCTTTATCCGGCAAAAATACCCTTGTTGAAGAGGCAATTTCTTTACATTCTTTATTATTTGACACAAAAATCAGCAAAGAAGATTGGCTGGAAGGTTTGAAATATCACAGTAAAACTTTAACCAATTTATTATTAAATAATCAGATCAAAGAATTTAATGATTACTTGAGTTCTCAGTTCGGATCAGTGTTGCAGGAGATCAGTGTAGACAAATTAGATACAAAAATGACTCCTTCATCTAAAAAAAGTAGTCTAGAAAACATGAATTACCGTTCTGTTTTACAAGACCTTTTGCAGACGGCAATTCTTATTGAGCACTCAACAATTCCGCCTTATCTTACAGCTTTGTATTCTATTAAAGATGGGACAAATTTATTGGCTTCACAAATCATCAGAAGTGTTGCCGTAGAAGAAATGCTTCACATGATCATGGTTTGTAATGTGATGAATGCTGTGAATATTCAACCTTCCGTCAACAGACCTCAAAACTATCCTACTTATCCGATGAAATTACCGATGAACGTTGATTTCTTCGTAGGATTGGAAACGTTTTCTACGAATAGTATCGCCACATTTATCGCCATTGAAAGTCCGAGCAGTCCTTTGGTTAAAGCTCCGGTATATGATCATATTGAAGAAAATCAGTCATTGCTTAAAAGTGCTTCAGTAGAAGAAAATAACTTCTGGACTTTAGAAAATATGAAAGGTTTCATCATGGAAAATGTTCACACGATTGGTGAATATTATGATGTTTTGTTCTTTTATATTGTTGTTTTCCAAATCATTGCTTATTACAAAGCCAACGGGAAATTACCTCAAACTTTTGAAGAATTAAATACAGGCGGAATCTTCACAGGAAATCCGGCAAAACAGATCCGTCCGGAACAATATTACGGAAGTGGCGGAAAATTACACGCCGTTGAAGCTCTAGCAGGAGTAATTGCTGTTTTCCAAGAGATTAAAGGTCAGGGAGAGGGTGCTGACGACACCGTTTTTGATGTTGATCCTTCCCAGTTTGAAGAAGGAATGGAATTGGCGCATTATTTTAGGTTTAAAGAAATTTTCCATGAACATTATTATTTAGATGGAAACTATAAACCTTTTATGGATGAAAACGGAATGATGCCTGTCACTACTCCACCTGTTGGAAAAGCACTGCCTGTAGATTGGAATGCTGCTTATCCGATGAAACCAAACCCGAAAATGGCAGATTATCAGTCGAATCCGCAATTGTATGCGCAGGGAAAAGCATTTAATCAAACATATAAAAATTTATTGGATGCGATTCAGGCTGCTGTAGAAGGGGATGCAAAAGAATTAGAAAAATCAATCATGTATATGTATGCTTTAAAAGAGCAGGCGATTGGATTGATGAGCCAACCGTTGGATTCTCAATACAATGCAGGGCCAACTTTTGAATATCCTACAACTTAATTTTTTTTTAAATTTTAACCACAAAAGAAACAAAAGATTAACACTTAAGTTATTTAAGTTCATTTATTTATCTGCAAATAAGAGCACATAAGTTTTTAAAAATCTTTGATTTTTATTCTAGGATGAACTTTTGATTTCTAAATAACTGTTTTAACAAATCAATAAGAGCTTTTGCATCTTTTGCGGTTAAGTTTTAAAACAACTTCATTAATTAATAACCATAAAAACAATATATCATGTTAAAAAGAGAAAAGGAAAGTCCTGAAAAAGGGAGTGAATTCTTAAGAGCACCACAACCAAGTCAGGATCAGCAAGGTTATCTTGCCAAGTTAATGAAAGGATACTCGAAACTTTTGATCGACGATCCGGTAACCCCTTTTAGAGAAGAAAATTTACAGGACATTGCGAATGATGTAAAGTATGGTGTTTTAGAAGCATTAAATGGAACATGGGTAAGTTATAATGCCAATTACAATAAAAATATCGACCGTCCATCATTAGGAAGTGGAATTCACACGACGATTATGCCTTCTCCAGGAACCAATCAAAATACAATTCCAGGAAAATTTAGTTTTGATACTGAAGAATATATTGAAAAATTAACATTCGAAATCGTTCCCGGTGGTGTCCGTAACCGTGGTGGTGCAACGGAATTATTTTGTGGTGCTGTAAAATACGATCAAACCATTAAAAGTGTAAATAAAGTAGACGGAAATCCAAATTTACAATATGCCGGAATTCACGAAGAAAACGGAATGTATCTTTGGTTAAGCGACGTTTACAATTACGCTGCAACTGAAGAAACCATCAAAAGAGACCGTGGAATTCACGCTTTTTCTAATGAAGATTTTGAAAAATATGGATATAAAGGAGAATACAGAAACGAACCTTTGGTTGAAGTAAAAGATGAAAACGGTAACTCTTCATACATTCTTTTGAGCCAATTAAAAGAGGGACAGCAATATTATCAAATCATCCCTGCACAGGAAATAAAGCCAATGGATGGAGTTAAAGGACCTTATTTTATTCCGGATTATTCGATCTCAAGAAGTGGAGTTATCCCTCACGGAAGCACGATTACAGTATTGGGAGATATTACACCTGAAAGTAAAGATAATAAAGTATATTACCTTAGAGACGGCGCTCCGCAATTCCCTACCGGTCTTGCTACTTGGAATCCTCCTCATCTTGCTATCTCACCAACTATGGGAGGTGCGGGAGGTGCTATTAACCTTGACGAACCGGCTCCGGCATGGGTTCACCAGACTTTAACGGATGAAACCGACCCTGGTTCAAACAAAATTTATACGCAGAGAATATTGGCAAATGAGCTATATCCTTACTGTGTAAGACCGGATATGAGATTAAGAGACACATTGAGCGGACAAAATGTTGCCAATTATGTACTTGTTCAGTTATCATCAAAAATGCAAACCGGAGCGCAAGGCGGAATTCTAAACGTTCCTTTTGTTAATCGTTTTGTACCGACAGTGGAAATAGATTTTAATCTTTGGATCGAAACTGTAATTGAAGATGGAAAAGAAATTCTTCAGTTACAATACGAACAAATTATATTTTTCGAATTTGATTTTGGAAACGATGGTGGTACAACAAGCTGGCCACACATTCAGGTGAATACGCTTCGTAAAATCGAGGATATTCCTGCAGATCAGAGAAAAATAATCGAACAGGAATTTTTCAATGCACCTCCTGCAATGAATATGACAACAACTGCCGCAGTTTCTGAGCGTATTGCCAATCCACCTTCAGGATGTCCTTATCATAAAGAATAAAATTTTGATTTAATCTTATCAATTCAAATAAACTCTACTCAACCTTATAGGTTTCAGAAACCTATAAGGTTTTAAATCAAAAAATTAAACTTTATTTTTTATTAGAAGCTTTATCCTGCTTTTCACTATATCTTTTTAGTTACGGCCTCCGCTTCGCTCCGGCCGCAACCAAAAAGGATGTCGTTGCAATCAGGGCTATGGCTGTAGTCGTTTATTTAAATATCCACGAAGCTTGTCATCCTGTAGGGGATCTAAATATAGTATTAGAAAAGTTTAGAAAGATTCGAGTCTAGATGCTACAAACATACTGGAAAGCGTAGCTAAAAATATAAGTTTAAAACAAATTAAAAAACTAAAACTAATTAACCTTAAAAACTAAAAATTATGAATCTAGAAAGCAAAATGAGAGGATTAACATTAGGAGCACAAGTCCTTCCTCTTGAAAAAGTTTCTGCCTCAGATCTTGGCGCTTTGGCTCCACTTGTAGGAACCTGGAAAAACGTTGACGTTCCTGCAACATCTATTTCAGCGGGTTGGAATACCATTTCTGTTCCCGGACAGGATAAAGGATTTGTTTTTGAAGTCATTCCTTACAAGGAAACATTGACTTTCAATCCCGTTGTTGTACAGGCCGGAAATCGTGGCCCTGTCGTGAACGGACAGCAAGTAGAACAAATGATCTTCGGTCTTTTGTATGAGCAGCAAATTATAAGCGCTTGTGACAGTAGTTTTTGTAACGAGCGTGGTTTTCCTGCAGGATCAACGATTCATGTTGAGACAGGATTATTTTTAAATTTAGGTCAGCCAAACGGAGGGTATACGATTGCCCGTATGTCAACTATTCCTCACGGAAATTCATTATTGGCTCTTGGAAGCTCAGTTGAAGTGGGTAATCCGGGAACAGACTTTTTTAGTCCGGCTTCTTCAATTCCAACTTTATTGAATGGTGACAGAATAACACAACTTGGTTATTCAGATCAGATTATTGGGAATCCACAGTTTGCACCATTCAATCAGGTCAACCCAAATGCATTCCTTGAATCTACATTGGAAGCTTTAGTAGGAACAGGCGGAGTGAGTAATATGACTGTTATTCAAATGTCTACCGACACACCGGAAGCCAACGGAGGAATTTTGAATATTCCGTTTATCCAGACTAATGTCAATGCTACCAAAATGGATGCAACTTTCTGGATTGAAGATATTGTAGACAGTGCAGGAAATCCTAGTCAGGTATTGCAATATTCGCAGACCATCAATCTTGTTTTCCCTGCTACAGGATCTGCACAGCCTGTTAATTGGCCTCACGTTACGGTCAATTCTATGGTAAAAGTACCTGAAACCATGCAACTGCAACAAAAATTTCAAAGTTTAGATGTAATGGAAGGATTAGATGTGACGCAAGGACTTACAGAAAGTTAATTTTTAAATACTAAACCTCCGGATTTAATTCGGAGGTTTTTATTTTTAATTTAGCAGCTTTCGATTTTTCTTTCTTTATTTTTCTGAAATCCCAAGGTGATATTGCATTTTTATCTGCCCATAAACCTCGCTTCTTTTTCTTTGCTAAAATTTCATATTCTTTTAACTGAAGATTTTTAGAATCTTTAAAATACCACCATCCATAGCCGGATTTAATGATTTCCGCAGAAAGATATTTGTCATCATCATAAAATATTTTGGCGATCGTTCTTCGATATCTGTCTTTTTTGATTCTGTAAAATACAACCTCTTTTCCAAAGACTTTTGAACTCGTAAATTGTTTTGCATTGTTGCCAAAAGGCTGTTTCTTTTCGGGACAATCTACCTCTGCCAAACGTAATGTTTCCTGAGTTTTATCTGCTAATAAAGCAACAACAGTATCTCCGTCTTTTATGCCGATAATTTTTGCCTTGATTTGAGAAAACACCCACATAGACGCAAAAAATAGCAGTACACACATCATTTTTTTCATGAGTGCAATGATAAGAACTTTAAATGGAAAATTCAAAAACCTTCAAATTAAAATTTGAAGGTTTTGTTTATTAATTATTATTTTTTTTAACGCAAAGTCTGCAAAGCTTTTTTTAACCAATGATTCTGCTGATTTTAAGTTCGCAAAGGCGTTTCACTTAGCAAAGTTCACAAAAAATTTCATTATTACTTTTCAAATATTGGAAGTTCAATTCCTGAAAGCATCATTTTATAGTGTTGAAGCTGATTATTAATTGTATTTAATTCTGATTGAAAGAAATTTGATTGACTAAACAAGTTTTCATAATACGAAATTCCCTCAAAAAGATTTTCTTTAAATGTTTTCCATTTTTTATCCTGAGATTTTGTCACTGTTCCCGAGAAATCGGCAATTTCTTTTTTCAGATGATCGACGTACATTTTCAGTTCATTAATGAACATATTTGGGCGATCATTATCGGAAAGAATATTGGTGTTCCCATAAATATGTTGTACCATCTGCGAAAGAGAAACTTCTTTATCGAAAAAAGCAAGATTAGGCCCCGGACAAATCACCACACCTTGTTTTTCTCCTTTTATTTCTAACTTTTGCTCCATGTAAGCAGCGTTCACCAATCCGACACATAAACATGCCTTTTCCGTGATCTCATCTTTTCTTTTTTGAAATTGCTCTGGCGTTATCTCTTTCTTTTCGATTTCTAAATTTTCAAGTTTAATATCCTGATATTTTTTCGAAGCGGTACAAATTCCTTCAGCTGAAAACTCTTTACTCAGCGCCAATAATTTTTTAGGACACGAACTTCCATAGCGGTTTTTGCTATTTTTGTTTTGTCTAAAAATTTCGTTGGAAGTTCCTTTTACCGTATTGAAAGGCACTCCCAAAGGCGAAAGATTACTTAAATAAAAATCATTTTCTTTGGATTTTAAAAGCAAATTTCGGGTTTCATCATCCACTGAAGTCGCTTCCGGAACAAGCAAAAACGGAGAACCCCAACCAACACTGTTTACATCATAAGTTTTCAGAAGAAAATCATGTTCTTCTGAGGTTCCTACTCCACCCTGAACGGTAATTTTCATTTCCAAAGGCTCAGAAACTGTAATTTTCCCTTTTTGTTGTAAGGCATTGAGCATTAATGAATGCGCAGAATCAATTAGTTCGTTTTTCTTTTGTTTGAATTCTTCCATGATCGGACCGAGCAATAAACCTTCAGTAGCAAAAGCGTGACCGCCACAATTCAAACCGGATTCTATTCTGTACTCAGAAACCCAAAGTCCTTTTTTAGCCAAAAAATTCCCCTGAATCATGGCAGAACGGAAATCACTCACTTTTAAGATAATTTTCTTTTTCAGAAAACCATTTTCATCAGGAAAAAAGTCATCAAATTCTTCGATATAACTGTACAAACGAGGATTCATCCCCGCGGAAAGTACTACTGATGAAGATAATTTACTGTTGGCAAAACCGCGTAAAGAAGCGTGAGCATCATTATAAATAACAGGTAATTGCTCATTTTTTTTGAAGTTATCTTTATCAACTTTCGTCATGATATTGACATCTATACTCCCGGGAGCAAGATTTTTTTCAATAAAATGTTTAATTGAAGACGTAAAACTTTCCTTTTGATTCAGAAGATTTTGCAACCCGTTTTTCAGCTCTGATGTGTTGGGAAGCATATCCACAAAGTTCATTAAAGCGGTTTTGTTTTTCGCAATTTCTTCTTTGAAAGTATCAAACTTTTCATTGACGATATCATCCACCATGTCCAGATAAGCAGTAATTCTTTTGGCACGGTAGTCGTCTATTTTTGTTGAAATACTTGAATAATTCAAATTGAATTTTTCATTATAAAAGTTTTTCATTTTCTCTATAATTTCATCATCAATTATAGAAACAACGGAAGAAATTCCGTATTGTGCGACACGGATAGGACTGTCTATCGTATACGCTAATCCCATCACAGGAATATGGAAATTGTGTAAAGGTTTTTTGATCATTTTTATATTCATTAAAATAATTCTTGGCCTCTAAATTCCCATCAACTAATTCACTGTAAAAATATCAGTTTAAAATTAATTATGCATTAAATAATAATTGAATTTCTTGAAAATATGCTTAAAATCATTCTCTATACTATTTTAATGCAAAGAGCGCAAGGTTTTTTTTGACTACTAGCTGTTTTTAAATTCGCAAGGGCGTTTGACTACGTCGAATCTTCGATTTCACTCAGCTAGGAGACATATGAATATAAACCCCAACTTTAGTCAGGGTTTATATTTTTTATTATAATTAAAATAAACCTTTAATAGCGTGTCGATACCTGTTAATAATCAAATAAAAACAGTGCAAATCGAAAATAAGTTCTTAAAAAATTAACTGCTCATTAAAAATCTAAACTTATTGATGTTTTTAAGCGCGATTCCTGTTCCACGAACAACTGCTCTTAAAGGATCTTCAGCAACACATACAGGCAGTCCTGTTTTTTTGTGTAGTCTGTCTGCCAATCCGTTTAATAAAGCACCACCTCCGGCAAGATAAATACCTGTTTTGTAGATATCTGCAGCCAATTCCGGCGGAGTAAGAGAAAGTGTTTCCATTACAGCATCTTCAATTCTCATGATAGATTTATCCAGAGCTTTGAAGATCTCTTTATAATTGATCATGATCTCTTTTGGCTTACCCGTAATCAGATCTCTTCCCTGTACAGGAATGTCTTCTAAAGGATAATCCAGTTCCTCCAGTGCAGAACCTATTTCAATTTTAATTCTTTCGGCAGTTCGCTCTCCAATATATAAGTTATGATATGATCTTAAAAAGTAAGAAATATCATTGGTAAATACATCACCAGCAATTTTTAAAGATTTGTCACAAACAATTCCTCCGAGCGCAACAACAGCGATTTCGGTAGTTCCCCCACCTATATCAACAATCATATTTCCTTCAGGACTCTGTACATCAATTCCAGCTCCAATAGCGGCTGCCATTGGTTCATAGATCAACTTTACTTCTTTGGCATTTACCTTCAATGCAGAGTCTTTAACGGCTCTTTTTTCAACCTCGGTGATTCCGGAAGGAATACAAATAACAATTCTAAGCGCAGGCTGAATAAACCTGCCTCTGATTCCCGGAATTTGTTTGATGAATTCCTTGATCATATGTTCCGAAGCGTGAAAATCGGCAATAACTCCATCTTTTAAGGGACGGATTGTTTTAATATTTTCGTGGGTTTTCCCTTGCATTAATTTGGCTTGTTCACCAACTGCAATGGGCTTTCCTGTTGTTCTGTCTATAGCGACAATGGAGGGCTGATCAATAACAATCTTGTTATTATGTATGATTAGTGTATTAGCGGTTCCAAGATCCATTGCGATCTCCTGCGTAAACATATCAAATAACCCCATTTTATCGTTCTTTTATTATATTGCAAAGTACGGCTTTCTGTACGGATATAGATGTCGGGGAAATTGGCAATTGGAGTTAAAGTTGTGTTAATCTTTTTTTAATATCTGATTTTTAATAATGCTAATTTTTAATGCAAAGTTTGTTGAAATTTTCATTTTAAGTTATATCAATTCATTCATGAATGTATTTTATCTCTTATAATTCACTTTATTATTTTTAATTTCTAAAATATAACTTACACGACGGTAAATAATTATCAATTATTGAAATAACACAGAAAACATTTTATCTGATATTCATAAAACTTATCTATTTTTAGCCCATCAAATTAAAAATAGAATGAAGGCTAAAACTCCTTTTTACATTGCTCTCGTTTTCGGAATGATGGCAACTCCTTTTTCGGCACAAACAGACTCTCAATTAAAAAATGAAATATCTAAAGTAGAATCAGGATTGATGCCTGTTGTTCGGTTTGAAGGTGAACCTCTCTGGACTTTAGAATCCCGAATGAAATATTACAATGTTCCCGGAGTGAGCATCGCTGTCATTAAAAATTCTAAAGTAATATGGAGTAAAACCTACGGATTTGCAGATGTAGAATCTAAAACTCCTGTGAATTCCAACACGCTATTTCAGGCGGCATCTATGAGTAAACCAGTGAGTGCTTATGCTGTGCTAAAAGAAGTGGAAATGGGAAAAATTGATCCAAATGCAGATGTAAATTCTTATCTGAAATCATGGAAAGTTCCTGAAAATGAATTCACAAAGCAAAAGAAAGTAAGTCTCAAAAATATTGTCAGTCATACTGCAGGTTTTACGGTGAGCGGATTTGCGGGTTACGAAGTTGGCCAACCTATTCCGACATTAGTTCAGGTTTTAAATGGACAAAGTCCAGCCAATTCTCCCGCTGTCGTTGTTGATAAACTTCCCGGAACACCTTTTCGTTATGCCGGTGGTGGATATTGTGTGTTACAACAAATGTTGATAGACCTTGAAGGAAAAGATTTCGCCTCAATATTAACTGAAAAAGTACTTTCTCCTCTGAATATGAAAAACAGCACTTTTTCTCAACCTTTATCGGAAACTCAGGCTCAGTTTGCTGCTACAGCTTATAATGAAAACGGAATTAAAGTTCAAGGAAAATACCATGTTTATCCTGAATTGGCCGCAGCAGGTTTGTGGACAACAGCAGAAGATTATGCAAAGTTTGTGATTGATATTCAAAATACGCTGAGCAATAAAAGCCAGACAGTTATTTCTAAAAAAACAGCCGAGGAATTTACAACTCCATTTATTGATCCATTCATGGGATTAGGTATTTTTCTTGAAAATAGAAATGGTAAGGTCTACTTCACTCACGGTGGTTGGAATGAGGGGTTTTCCAGCAAATCTATAGGAAATAAAACCAGCGGTGACGGAATTGTAGTTTTAACGAATACCAACAAACCTGCATTTATTGAAGAACTTATCCGATCGGTTGCAAACGTTTATCAGTGGCCGAATTACGTGAATTCAATTAATAAAATCCTAACTACTACCGAAAAAGATTTTAACAACAATATTGGTCGCTACAAATCTGATAAGTATGGTTTTTATAAAGTTTATCAGGAGAATGGAAAGCTAATGGCCATCAATAATACGGAAACTCCAACAGAACTTATTAAAGTAGGTGAAGACACTTTTGCAATTCGGGATTGGGATTTTCAATTTAAATTTATAAAAAATAGGAAAACAGGAAAAAGGGAATTGATACAAATTCTGGGGGACAAAACCATAAGATCTAAAAATCCACAAATGAGTGCTAATGAAAAGACGCCACTAGAGCTTATTTTGGAAGGAAATTTTGATAAAGGTTTACAATTATATCAAAAAGCAAAATCTGAGGACATCAATCACAACCTACTTTCGGAAGGATATTTGAATGGAGTCGGTTATGCTCTTCTTCAACAAAAACAACCCAACAAAGCCATTGATATTTTCCGAGTGAATACTCTACTCTATCCTAAAAGTGAAAATGTGTACGATAGTCTAGGAGAAGCTTATCTGGGAGCCGGACAAAAGGAAAAAGCCAAACAGAATTATCAAAAAGTATTGGAAATAAATCCTAAAAATGAAAATGCCACTAAGGTTTTAAAAACATTATAAAAGAAATTGCCTTCATTATTTTGGAGGCATTTTTTGTTTTAGAACTTTTAATTCAGATTAAAATAAACCGATTTGAACTTTTTATTTAAACCACAAAAGATACAAAAGCTATAATTGAACTTTTTAAAATTTAGCCATTTTGAAAACAAAAGCCCTCAAAAGATAAAAATCAAAGATTTTTAAAAGCTTATGTGTTCTTGTTTACAGTTCATTATGAACTTAAATAAGTAATATATTCAGTCTTTTGTGCCTTTTGTGGTTTAAACAAGTTCAATAAAAAAATCCCGACTTTCGCCAGGATTTCATTAAGTTTTTCTCAAAATATTTCTACTCAATCACAATACTTCTATTACTAACCGTATGCGCTGAAAAATATCCTAAAGCTCCGTTATTAATATTGCTAGGAGGATTGGAAGGCGTAACACCTCCACCGGGGCCACCATCTCCAGAAATCTGAAGAAGAGCGCTATAATAAGTAAAAATATTATTGTCGATACTCTGCATTTCAACATGAATGGTATCTCCTGCCACAACTAAAACATCGTCCGGTTCATCGCCATCATCGTTGGGAAGAAACAGAGGACGTTGATTCGGCAATCCGTTATTCACGTTATCTGAAAAAACTTCGAATGTCTTTTTAGGTTTGTCATTAACGGTAAAATTAAAAAGATAACGGTTCCCTAATGCCTGAGGATCAGTAAAAACAGGTAAAAGGGTGTATGTTGTTGTCCCTCCAAACACAAAAGAATCCTGCGTTAATCCATCAAAATTCACTTCTTGAGGCATCGTACTTTGGGCAGTATATTCTTTTCCTTCTGCCTGAATTTTCAATGTATAAGTTCTTCCCACTACTCCGCTGAAAGCTGTGGTTTTATATTTTCCATCGCTAACATATTGCAATGTTTCGGTCTGACCTGTATTATCGCTTAAAACAACCTGAGCATTGGTAACTGCAGGATATTGATTGTTTTCTGTAAAAGCCACAGATTTTGTTATTCTCACAAAATATGGACCAGGTTGATTGGTGATATTAGCTTCTATGACAATGTTTCCAGCCTTGTTGTCTAGATCTAAATCGATTTCTTTTTCGCAAGACGTTAATAAAAACAGGGATAATATGATAAAAAATGTATTCTTCATGATTTAAAATTTGAAATTGTAAGTGATGTTTGGTACCCAACGGAATAACGAAGTCTGCATAGCGCGGGTCGTCCCTGGATTGTTCGGATTATCTTCAAAAGTAATCGTGTAGGCATTTTCACGACCGTACACATTGTAAATTCCGAATGACCAAGAGCCTTTGAAACGTTTTGTAGATTCCGGTTCATAGGTTGCGCTCAGATCCATTCTGTGATAGGCAGGCATTCTGTCGGCATTTCGGTTACTGTATTGGAAAATTGTTTGTCCGTTCAGTTCATATTTTCCGGTTGGGAAAGTCACCGCATTTCCTGTGCTGTAAAGGAATAATCCTGAAAGTGACCATTTTTTACTCAATTCATAGGTTGCAACGATAGAAAGATCGTGGGTTTTATCCATTCTGGCGTTGTACCATTCGTTATCGTTGATTCCGTCTATTTTTCTTTCTGTTTTTGATAAAGTATAGGAAATCCAGCCCGTTAGTTTACCGCTTTTCTTTTTAGCAATTAATTCTAAACCATAGGCTCTCCCTTTACCGAAAAGTAATTCACTTTCAACGTCTGCAGCGGTATCAAATGAGATCTGAGCCCCATTTTTAAAATCGATCTGATTTTGCATTGATTTGTAATACACCTCAGCATTAATCTCATAATTATTGTTATTGAAATTTCTGCTGTAGCCTAAACTTACCTGATCTGCAATTTCAGGCTTTACGCTGTAACTGCTTCCAATCCATTGATCTGTAGGATTTCCGCTGCTGCTGTTGCTCAACAAATGTAAATTCTGTGTGTTCCTAGAATACCCTCCTTTTACACTGCTCACCTCATTAATTCGGTAATTTGCCGTAATACGAGGTTCAAGATTTACATATGTTTTTCCAAATTTTCCTTTTTCTAAAAACCTGCTGTCTGTGAGAACTCCGTTTTCATAACTATTAAACGTGTCACCACCTAAAACACTGAAACCGGAAAGTCTTAACCCATAATTAACCGTTAATTTTTCGGTTGCTTTAAAATCATCATTGATATAGACTGCATTTTCCCATGAAGATCTCGGATTTCTAGGAAAACTGCTCACACTCGTACCCGAAGCACTGCTTGGCGTAATCGTATGATAGATAGACTGTAAACCAAAACGAACCGAATGTTTATTTCCTGCAAACCATGTGAAATCCTGTTTAAGATTCCAGTCTTCAATCTGAGAATCTAGTCCGAATGTATTGTCGTTGCTTTGTAAGCTTACTTTATAGTTGTAGTTGCTGTAAATTAAAGACGTATTGGAGAATAATTTACTATTAATAATGCTGTTCCAACGAAGTGTGGCCGTCGTATTTCCCCAATCTGTTGAAAAAGTATCGCCTAATCCCAAAACATCTCTTCCAAAATATCCTGATAAATAAAGACGGTTATTTTCATTAACCTGATAATTTGCTTTAAGATTTAAATCATAAAAATACAGTTTGCTGTCTTTAAAATCGTCGGTTGATTTCAAAAATAAATCAGCATATGTTCTTCTTCCGGAAACAATGAATGATGATTTTTCCTTTTGAATCGGGCCTTCAACGCTCAATCTGCTGCTTATTAAACCGATTCCTCCGTTGACGTTGTAATCTTTATTATTTCCGTCCTTCATTTTAACATCCATCACTGAAGAAAGACGTCCGCCGTACTGTGCGGGGCTGTTTCCTTTGATGATACTTGCATCTTTTAAGGCATCACTGTTAAATGTACTGAAAAATCCAAGTAAGTGGGAAGCATTATAAACAGGC
The DNA here is from genome assembly GCF_058795655.1 of Chryseobacterium sp. GW823-FHT05E08. Taxonomy (NCBI): domain Bacteria; kingdom Pseudomonadati; phylum Bacteroidota; class Flavobacteriia; order Flavobacteriales; family Weeksellaceae; genus Chryseobacterium; species Chryseobacterium sp. GW823-FHT05E08. The sequence continues at coordinate 1,193,011 of NZ_JBXAHY010000001.1, forward strand.
GCCTCATCCAACAATATTAAATTCTGATCGGTAGCACCTCCTCTTACACTGAATCCACTGCTTCCTTCACCATTACTTTTAATTCCCGGTAAAAGCTGAATCGTCTTCATTACATCTTTTTCACCAAATAAAACAGGTAGTTTTTCTATATTTTTGATGCTCAATGTTTCCGTACCCATTTGAGCGGTTGAAAGATTTTTATCTTTTTTAACCCCAGAAATAATAACCTCATCGATATTGGCAGTTCTTTCCTGTTTTTCTTCCTGAATTAAGGGAAGATCCAATTTAATATTTTGATCAACTTTTATATTCTGTTCAAAATCTTTGTAACCCGGATAAGAAATAATCATTCTGTAATTCCCCTCCGGCAGGGATAAAGAATAGAATCCGTATTCATTGGCTACCACATTGATGGATGGATCTTCAGCCACTTTTACGGTCACTCCGATCAGTAATTCGCCGTTTTTCTGGTCTTTTACAGTTCCGCTTACCGAGTATTTCTGCTGGGCTACAGCTAAAGTACTGAAACAGAGCGCAGCCGAAGCAGCCGCGATTTTAAAAAAAGATGTTTGCATTCAGTTTATTATTTAATGTAGTAGATTTTTTAAATATTAAAAAAGTTTATTGATGTTAATTAAATGAATGAAATAGGAAATCAATTGAGCAAAAAACATTCATTTTTTCTCATTAACAGGCCTATTTTAGAATATTTCACTGCAAAGATAAATATCAACTTGAAATAAAAACTCTTTGATGTCGAAATTATTGTCTTAGTGTGAATAAAAAACTAAATATTAAATTCTATGGTGATGTTTTTTCTTCAATTTTTGGATCTTTTATTGATTGATTGTAAATAAAAAAGCCTTTAAATATTACTATTTAAAGACTTTATATCTTAAACTCATCAACTTTCGAAAAAGAAGAATATTAATTAGAATTAACTTAGGAAACAATCATTTTATCTTTCAAGAATTCTGTTCTGTAATCTTTAGGAGTAATTCCTGTAATTTTCTTAAAAAGTTGGGTAAAATGGGAAGCTGTATGGAAATTAAGCTCATAAGCGATCTCCGCTATATCTTTACTTGAATGCAATAAGGCTTTGCTGTAATTAATATCCATTTCGTTAATCCATTGTTTGGGTGACTTTTGGGTTACATTTTTGATACATTTTGTGAGATAATTTTCTGTAACAGACAGTTTATCGGCATAAAAAGCAACTCTTTTTTCGCCTACGTGATATTTAAACAAAATTTCCCGAAACTGAAGAGATAATTCCATTGGACGACTGGCTGATCTATGATGATTATTGGAATCTGTACTTAAAATTTTAACTAAAATAAGATGAAGCATAGTAATAATTACTTCATTCAAATTCAATCCATTAAGCCATAATTCCTGTTCCATAATGGTAAGAAGCTGGGTGATTGTTCCGTACGTAAGCGTATCCAGATTCAGAAAAGGAGGCATGAAAAAGATGCTGGTTTTATGCTTTGGCAATTCCTGTTCAGATAAAATATTATTTTCGTAGGCTAAGAAAAACCCTTCAGCATCATCTGATAATTCGATGGTTGCCGTAATCGTTCCTTGTTTTATAAAAATAACTCCACTTTTTTCGGCCTGAAACTCTTGATTATCCAAATACTGCTTGATATGACCATTCGTAATAAAAATGATAAAGTTAAAAGTCGTTCGGTAAGGAATAACAGGCATGAGAATCCCTTTTAGGTAATCTTCAAGCCTGTAAAGCTGTATATCTGCGTTGTTAGACAGTATTTTCTCTGTAATGTTCGGGAGAAAAAGCTTCTTATATTGAAAATTGGAAAGTACTTCCATATCAGTTAATTATCATATCTAGCGTTATACAAATTTAATGCTGAAATTCTATTTAAAACTTATAAAATACACCCATTTTTATTCCGAAAGGAATTCCTGGAGTGTAGGTAATGTCTGTGATAGGTTCGGCTTCATTTTTTAATTGGGTTTCTGTAGCAAACTGGGCTTCGTTCCACTTTACATTGAAAAGATTGTTGATCTGTAGGTTTGCTCCCCATTTTGCACGATTGTAAGAAAGTACAAGATCATTCACAAAATAGGCTTTTGTGCGGAGGCTATTATCTTCAACGGCTGGTCGATCGCCCAAATAACGATATTGTAAACCAAGAGAAAAACCATTCAGAAAATCCCAATTTACGGAACCTGTGCTCGTTATTACCGGAGCCAACGGAACATAATCCTCTCCTTTTTTCTCGTCAACAAATCGGGCGTGAGAATAATTGATATCAGCATTCAAATACAGATTTTCCAACGGTTGAAAACGAATTCCCAAATCTGCTCCATACCGTCTTGATCTTCCGGAAGGTTCTACTACAGCATCATCTCCCACATACACAAATTCCTGCTGTAAAGCTAGATACCAGATGGTTGGTGTAATAATTAATGACTTGAAAGGATGTAACCTAACTCCAAGATCTCCGCCGATAGAATACGGTAAAGTTTTCGCATCTTTTTCCTGAACAACCACCCTCATGTCATTAGAATGGAATCCCATTCCTGTTTTCAGGAACCACATAATCTTATCATTGGCGGCGTAAGAGAAATTAAGTTTTGGACTTAATCTTGTTCCCTCAGATGATTGTCCGGAAGGCAGTTGCTCATAATCCAACAAATTATGCATGTTGAAAATGAAATGATCTACTCTTAAGGCAGGATTAATCGTCCATTTTCCTGTTTTCCAAATCAATCCTGAATAGGCATGAAGATTGGTTTCTGTTCCATTCACATCAGCCATTTTATCTAACAATAAATCTCTGTGATAAACATGATTAAGCTGCAATGTATTAATATCATCATTTCGGAATCCTACTCCCGATATCCAGTTTAATGAGCTGTTTGGCAGAGAAAAACTTTTGGTATATTTAATTTCAGTTCCGTATATATTTCTGCCGTCTTTCTGCTCGATTTCGTCGCCGTGATCTTTATCTTTTAAATAAAATGTAAAATCAGAATACAGGTTAAAATTATACTTAGAATACCATGCCATCGCTTCAATTTGTTCAGATGGAGAAATGATATGTTTGTAATTCATCTGAAGATTGGTTCGTGAAGTACTTCCACCTTCTGTAGGATCAATGCTTCCCCAGCGGTCAATAATCCCTTCATTTACGGCACGTTCAGGGATTTGTCCGGACGCATTCCATGAAGAATTGAATGTTGAAAACTGAATATTAAAATAATCTTTATCAGTAATCCATTGGTTGTATTTTCCGAAAATATTGACTCTGTTGAAGTTTTGTTTTACATCAAACGAACCATCAGTATAATTGTATTCCGCGGCTACGTAAGCATTTTGCCTTTTATTCGGATCATTAATGATATTGAACATTCCCAACATCCTTTTTGAATTAAAAGAACCTCCTTCCAGCTTTACCATGCTGTTTTTCAGTTTATCATATGTCTGAAAATCTACGTAACCGGCAGTATCAAAATCTCCTCGATCCATGTAGTAAGCTCCTTTTCCAAAATCGATATTATTAACGGTTTCAGGAATGATAAAATGCAGATCTGAATATCCCTGTCCATGAGCATGAGAGACAATATTCACGGGCATTCCGTCTACATTTACACTGACATCGGTTCCGTGATCGGCATCAAACCCTCTTAAAAAAAGCTGTTCCGCTTTTCCTCCTCCTGCATGTTGAGCGATGAACAATCCCGGAACTTTTCGTAACAAATCCTGAGCAGAATTTACAGGAAATTTATTCAAATCAACCTTTGTGATTGCCGAAAGAAACGAGCTATGATTAATCTCTACTTCAGAGATCTGAAAAAGCTTATGCTGAAGAAAAACAACTTTATTTTTATCTTCATCACTATTAATCACCAATTTAACCTCATCATAACCGTTATGACTTACTACCAAAGTATCCGGGAATGACTGAACATTAAATTTAAATGATCCATCAGATCCCGAATGTGTATGATCATTTCCATGATTGTATTTTATCAAAGCATCATTAATCGGAAATTTATCGTCTGCATCTTTAATAAATGATTGCTTTTCTGAGGTTTTTTCCTGCGCCAGAACGATTCCGTTCATCATTAAGGCCAAAAAAGCAACCATTATTTGAGTTCTCTTCATTGATATTCTTTTTGAATGATTTTAAAACATGCTTAAACTTTTATTTTTTAACCACAAAAGGGACAAAAGCTATTTGAATACATAACTTCTGTTTAATTATCAGAAAACAAAGTTCTCAAAAGAATAAAAATCAAAGATTTTTAAAACTAATGTGTTCTTTATTTATGGTCTATTAATTAACTTAAAATACTAATGTGTTAATCTTTTGTATCTTTTGACTCCGTCGAATCTTCGATTTGTGGTTAATAAAAATTTAAACAAGCCCATTATGAGATATTTTAGTTTTCTTTTTTAGAGATAAAAATTTTCTGAATTAATAAAGTAATCCATGTTCCTGCTACAAACGGAAAAGTAAGCACTCCGCCGACTTCAGTAAGAACATGATTATCAATTAATAAATCATCGATTCCGACTGTAATTAATACAGATACAAGCACCCATAATCCATCCATTTTTTTGAAACCTGAAAAAACAATGGCAGAAAGCACGGCATTAAAACCGAATAATCCCATATGAACTTCTTCAACAGATTCTCCATTCACATGAGAAATATAAGCTCCCAAAACAGAGCCTGCAAAACCATATAAAGCGGCGGCGGGTGAACTGATGAAAACGGCTAAAAAGAAAATTATTCCTGATAATATTCCACCCTGAAAAATAACTTCTCCGAAACCATTAATTGGAGTTATTACCTCATCATAATCAAGATTTTCGGCTTTCGCACTGATTAATTCTGATGGCGGAATATGCGTAAAATGATGCAGCACAAAAACACTTACCCAAATGATAATGATAAATGGAAAAGTAAAAACCGGAATCTTTTTAGCAATAAAAAAATGCTGAATAATTGCTGCCAATGCTCCACCCAAAATAATAAGAATCCAGATTAAAATGGTTATCTGAAATATGAAAGATAAAGCAACTCCCACCAAGGCAGCACTGAAGCCGTATAATCCTGCATTTATTTCGGATTTATCATAATTCAGCTTCATTGCGGTGAATGTTCCGACACTTGTGGACAAGAGAACAGCAATACCGCTTTCCCAACTTCCCATAAAAATCCCGATAAGGAACAGAAGGCCTGTCCATCTGTTTTCCTGAAGCATAATTTGCCCGATTCCTTTTAAAATATGATCAATAAAAGGGAATTTTTCAAAAATTTTATTCATAGTTTTAATTTATAAATGATTAGACGAAGGTTGTGAATTGTGAATAGTCAATTTGGCTTTGCCAGTGAATGATATGACAAGCGAAGCGAATTCACTATTGACTTTTGACTATTACCCCATTCGCTACCAGCCTAAAAAGACCATTCCTATACCGCATATCGTAACTACTGCTCCACTTATCACGCCCATGTAACGTTCCAGTTTTTCGGTATTGAATAAGGTTGAATATCCGTATCTTCCGAGCAAAACCATCCCCAACATCGTTGCAACTGTTGTTAATGTAAACGGAAGTACCAATGCCAGAATTTCAGTTACAGAACGGTTTAATCCTGAATAAAAAAGAAGCGGAGTAAGCGGTTCGCTCGGTCCCATCACGAAGATCATGAACAGGACAAATGGCGTTACTTTTATTCTGCTTTGTGGCATTACTATTTCGGTGTGATTGTGCTCGTACACGTAAACATCATCTCCCAATACATCAAAATGTTTGTGAGGCTTATTTCTTGCTGCCTGAATCAATCCATAAATAAGATAAGCAATCCCAAATATGAGCAATGCCCACCCCGAAATATTCCCTCTGATGTCCTGAAACCATGCAAACTGATTAAGCTGCCATCCAAGAAAAACTCCGATCGCGCCTATCACTAAAGAACTCAAAACATGACCAAAACCACAGGCAATTGTCAGCAAAATGGTTCGGCTTCTGCTCCATTTTTTTGATTTAGATAAAACAATAAATGGCAGATAATGATCCGGCCCCGTTGCGGTATGGATAAAACTTATAGAGATGGCACTTAGCATTAATGCCCAAATAGTTGCATTCATTTCTTTATTTTATTTATTCTAATTCCCAAAGGATATCCTGAACTTTAAGGAAAAAATTATACATGATTTCTCCTCCATTTCCCAATGCTCTAATGATAAATCCGTTATCTTCCATTGCTGAAATACCGATTTCCATTTCATGTTGGGATTCTATTTGAGTGTAGATGATTTCGATCAAATCATTTTTATTTACATCCTTTTTTGTACTGTAAAAAATAAGAGTTCCTTGATGAGTATATTCTTCCAGATTTCCGATGCTTTTAATAGGAATTAAATCAGGTTGAATCAGCACGTTATCTTTCACCATTAATTTATCTTTATGGTAAATTTCTGTGAGATTCTGGAATTTTTTAAGCTTAAAAAGTTCCCCGTAATGCTTTCGTCCACAAGTGATGATCTCCGCCATAATTACCTGACTGTTTTCACCAATATTGATGTTTGCCTTACTTTTAAAATTCGAATCTTCATGCGGAACCACAGGGTGCGGAACATAGGCAAAAGAGGTATTATCTTCCATGGAAATATTCAACTGCTGAACGGCTTCATCTTTCATATTGAATAATCTTTGATACGACTGCGACTGAAGTTGTAACGCAGAACCTTTTTCCAACTCAATATCCAACTGATAGCGGTCACCGTCCAGAATTCCGGGAGAAGAACTCATCACGATCTGATACAGTTTGTTATCATTTTTCCTTTGTCCGACAGAAACAACACGGAAAGGAGGTGATACAAAAAGATCTTTCACGTAGGATTTTCCGGCTTTGTGTCCGGCTATGATATGTAAGCGACTATCCATTTATCTTACAAGATTCGGTTCTTCGATTTCTTCCAATAAGGCGTATTTTTTTACCCAACCGATCACTTTTTCAAGACCTTCATCAGTTTTAAGGTTGGTAAATACGAAAGGAGTTCCGTTTCTCATTCTTCTGGCATCATTCTCCATCACTTCAAGGCTTGCGCCTACGTGAGGAGCTAAATCTATTTTATTGATAATCAATAAATCAGATCTCGTAATACCGGGACCTCCTTTTCTTGGAATTTTTTCACCTTCCGCTACATCAATAATAAAAATTGTAACGTCCGCAAGGTCAGGACTGAATGTTGCAGAAAGATTATCACCTCCACTTTCAATAAATATCAATTCGATCTCCGGAAAACGCGCTGCCAATTCATCTACCGCTTCCAAATTCATACTTGCATCTTCACGAATGGCTGTGTGAGGGCAACCGCCTGTTTCTACTCCGATAATTCTGTCGTGAGGAAGAAGACTGTTTTTAGCCATAAATTCTGCATCTTCTTTGGTGTAAATATCATTGGTAATTACCCCAAGATCATATGTTCCGTATAATTTTCTGCTTAATCTTTCCAATAAAGCTGTTTTTCCTGAACCAACTGGTCCGGCTACTCCTACTTTTATATATTTTCTATTTTCCATTTTAAATTGCTTCTGTTTTTTATTTTTATCGCAAAGCCCGCAAGGATTTTTTTGATTTTAGTTATGAATATTTTTAAGTTCGCAAGGGCGTTCCACTCAGCGAAGAAGTGAATTGTGAATGGTCAATAAGTCAATTTTACATACATTGACAATTCACTTTTTAAGACATATAAAGTCTTGAATACAGTCTTTCATGCTGCATACAACGAATATCGAAAGAGGTGTTACAAAGACCTACTAAATCTCTGTCGAGTTCTATGGTTTCCTGAGCTGTTTTTTCCAGTATTGAATATAATTTGAACAGAATATCCTGTCCGTCGAGCTGTCCAAGCGGAACTAATTTTACTGCATTTGTGATTATTCCCGCCGAAGAAGTGTAGTAAAATCCGAAAAGTGCTTCCTGTAGAGGAATTCCTAATAAACTCGCATACATTCCGAAGACGATGCTGTAATGAGAACTTGCTTCACGATTTTGAACTGCCTTTTCATAAGCTTCCATCAACTCAAAATTTTCATGTCTTTTGAATATTTTGATTAAACGCAAACCTAATTTTTGACTTGCCTGACGAATTTCTTTCGGACATTTCAATGCATTACATTCCTGATCCAGATTTAAAATTGTTTTTAAATCTTGAGATTCTGTAGCTTCATATGCCAGTTTTACAAAAGCTCCGTCGTTATATTTCAGATTATATTTGAGCATATTTTCTACAAATTCCTGCGCGGTTTCTCTGTTGTGTACAATTCTTTTTTGCACAAAAGTTTCCAGTCCGTTGGAATGCGTGTAACCTCCAATCGGTAAGGTTGGATCTGAAATATGTAATAAGCTGGCTAAAAATTTCATGTTATTCATCTTTTGGAGCTGCCATTTTTAAAATTTTAGTAAAAATTGATGAACCTAGGCTTCCGTGTCCGTGAGGTTCTACATTCGATTTGAGAAGATTCAACAACTTTACAGTTTGTTTTTCAGGTTTAAAACCACTTACTTCCAACCATCTGTACATCGGCATTTCAAAAGGCAATAACACTTTATTTTCCTGTATAAAAAGCGGAATATGTTTGTTCCCAATTTCATAGCAAACCGTTCCCATTTCTAGCATAGAATCCGGAGAAATTACAATTGCTTCTGTCTCCAAAATATTGACAACAATTAGCTTTTCTTGGTTTTCGAAAAGAATATCACCTTCTCTGAGACGTTGACCCTCCCTAAGAAATTTAATCGCAATATCTTCTCCCTGACGTGTTTTTTTACGTTGAATTCTTTTTGTAGATTCAAACCATTCCAGATCAAGATAATCTATTGATTTTCCGACAACAGACTTATCTGAAATGTTGCCTAAAGTTTCGTTAATTATCATCTTTCTTAGCTTTTTTTCTGAAATCAAAATTCTTAGAAATCCCTACTCCGAATGTCGAACCGCTAATTCCTGCAACATAAGTTTTCGTCCAGCCTTCTTTTGCCTTGGTCTGCAACATAGAAAGCTCTGCAAATTTGAATTTGAGTGCCCAACCGCCGCCTAGAACAATTCCGATCAAAGGATAAGCGCGAAGACGGTATCCATTAAAGTTTTCCATTGATTGTGCAGTTCCTGAAACCTGTTGTCCCCAAACGTAATGAGCATCAATCTGAGCAATCAGTAAAAAATATTTTCCGAGCGTTAATGATGGGCTGTACCAAATTCCGGCTTCATTTTGTTTGTAAACTACACTATGATCTACAGCATTTTGTGAGTAAGCATAATTTACCCCGATAACGTCATTGTTATTGATAAAATACCCCAATCCAATCGGCGCACTTGAAACTGTACTACTTGTGCTTGAAGGCGTTGTAATTTTTGAATAATCTAATGAACCGTAAACCATGAACTGTCCTTTTGGGCCATCTTCATCGCTTTTCATTCTCATTCCACCCAAAAGTTGTGCATTTGTTTTTACTGAAAACATTGATAATCCAACTATTGCAAAAGAAAAAATGGTTTTATTAAAGTTTCTCATTCTTAATTTTAATTCTGTTATTATTTAAATTTTTCTTTGAGATAAACCTTATAGGTTTTTAGAGCCTATAAGGTTTGTTTTATTTTTAAAATAAATAATATAACTGTGTTAATGGCAGTTTGTCTGCAGGCTCACATGTAATATGCACTCCATCAACTGTTACTTTATAGTTTTCAGGATTTACCTCAATTACCGGAGTTTTATCATTATGAATAAGGTCTTTCTTTGAAATATTTCTGCAATTCTTTACAGGAAGAATCATTTTTTCTAATTTATATTCAGCAATTGTTCCGTTATCAATTGAAATCTGAGAAACGAAATTGGCACAAGTTCCATATTTAGCACGACCATGAGCTCCAAACATATTTCTGTAAATAACAGGTTGCGGAGTTGGGATCGAAGCATTAGGATCACCCATTTTTGCAGCAATTACAAAACCTCCTTTTACGATCATTTCAGGTTTTACTCCAAATAATGCAGGTTTCCAAATCACTAAATCGGCTAATTTCCCCGCTTCGATTGAACCAACATATTCTGAAATTCCGTGAGCAATAGCCGGATTGATGGTATATTTCGCCACATAACGTTTCGCACGGAAATTATCATGAGCTGTATTTTCATCTTCTTCCAGCTGTCCGCGTTGATCTTTCATTTTACTCGCTGTCTGCCATGTTCTGGTAATTACTTCGCCTGGTCTTCCCATCGCCTGAGAATCAGAACTCATGATACTGAACACTCCGATATCGTGAAGAATATCTTCCGCAGCAATCGTTTCCGGACGGATTCGTGAATCTGCAAACGCTACATCTTCAGGAATATTTTTACTTAAATGGTGACAAACCATTAACATATCCAAATGCTCATCAATTGTGTTGATTGTATAAGGACGCGTTGGGTTTGTTGAAGCAGGTAAAACGTTTGGATACATCGCTGCTTTGATGATATCCGGAGCATGGCCACCTCCAGCACCTTCTGTATGGAAAGTGTGAATTACTCTGCCATTAATCGCTCTCATCGTGTCCTCCAAAAAGCCACTTTCATTTAAAGTATCGGTATGGATTGCCACCTGAACATCATATTTATCCGCAACTTTTAACGCTGCATCAATCGTTGCAGGAGTCGCTCCCCAATCTTCATGAATTTTTACGCCTAATGCTCCAGCTTCAACTTGTTCTTCAATCGGTTCTTCTGCAGAACAGTTTCCTTTTCCGAAAAAGCCTAAATTCATAGGATATTCTTCTGCTGCTTCCAACATTTTCTGCATGTTGAATTTCCCCGGAGTAACGGTTGTTGCGTTCGTTCCGTCATTTGGGCCTGTTCCGCCTCCGATCATTGTCGTAATTCCGCTGTAAAGAGATGTTTCTATTTGTTGCGGACAAATAAAGTGAATGTGCGTATCAATGCCTCCTGCGGTTACGATGTATCCTTTACCACCATGAACTTCCGTTGATGCTCCAATGATCATGTTTGGAGTTACACCGTCCATTGTGTCAGGGTTTCCGGCTTTACCGATTCCGACAATTTTGCCGTCTTTAATTCCGATATCTGCTTTTACAATTCCCCAATGATCGATGATCGTTGCTCCTGTGATACAAAGGTCTAGAACACCTTCCGCTCTTTTTGCGGTAACGTTTTGTCCCATTCCGTCACGAACGGTTTTTCCACCTCCGAAAACGGCTTCATCGCCATAGTGAGTAAAATCTTTTTCGATCTCAATGATTAATTCTGTATCGCCCAATCTAATTCTGTCTCCTGCTGTTGGACCTAATATATTGGCGTATTGTTTTCTGTCTACGTTTAAACTCATGTTACAGATTTTTAAAATTTAATTGATTGGCTTTAGCTAAGCTTTCCTCTTTTTGAGTCGCTGAATCTACAGATCCGTCAACAAGATTATTGAAGCCCATTGCTTTTTTATTTCCTCCTATTTCTACAAGCTCTACTTCTTTTTCCTCTCCCGGCTCGAAACGAACGGCTGTACTCGCAACGATATTTAACCTCTTTCCGAAAGCTTTTTCTCTGTCAAAGCTCATTGCTTTATTCACTTCAAAAAAATGAAAATGAGATCCTATCTGGATAGGGCGGTCTCCCGTATTGATCACTTTTATTTTTACCGTTTCTCTGCCTTCATTGCAGATGATGGTGCCTTCTTTTACAAAAATTTCTCCTGGTATCATAATAGTTAGGATTAACGAATTGGGTTATGTACTGTAACTAACTTAGTTCCATCCGGAAAAGTAGCTTCGATCTGAACATCATGGATCATATCTGCCACGCCCGGCATCACATCATCAATAGTAAGAATCTGTGCGCCTTCCTGCATGAGTTCTGCCACTCTTTTACCGTCTCTGGCTCCTTCCAGTAAAAAGTGACTGATTAAAGCAATGGATTCAGGGTAGTTTAGTTTAAGACCTCTTGCCTTTCTTTTCAGAGCAACTTCGCCCGCCATATAAAGCATTAGCTTCTCTGTTTCTCTTGGTGTTAAATGCATAAATGTTTTTATTTAAAAATTGGACATATGTTATCTTGTCTGCCTTAATGAAAAAGCAAATCAGAGTATCGAAAAAATTGAAATTGGACATACGAATCCCTTATCCGATATGGAATACGGACTCATTGGAATTAGTTATGATTAAAAAAAGAAATTAGCAGCCAGGTATCTGCAAAGAATGGTAAAGTATATACCTGGGTAAAGTAATAAATGAATAGTTTTGAGCAATAACAGGCTCAGAAGAAGAATTCTGAATTCTAAATACATTAGCAATCCATCTTTCTAAAAAGACCTCAACATCAAGAATTGATTTATCCCGATCTTCTAATGCAAATTCATCCTGAATATCTGATAAATTATAAACATCAACCTCAGTTTGCGTATTTGCTTTCTGTAAAAACTTACCTTGATTATTGTTGATAGAAAAAGAATGCTTTTCACTTTTAAAAAAGTGAAAACCTGTACATAATACCGCAAAAAGGAACGCGATATGCAGCAGTAAGATTCTATTTTTTCTTTTCATCATTATAACTGTAAAATTATAACAATGAAAATTTTATGACTATCAAAAAGGTTATTTAAAATGTTCAAAATCGTGACAAAATATAGACATCAGATTTTCAATTTTAATGAATATTTTTCACATCAACATAAATAAGTATAATATCATTTATTTTTAAAACACTTTATTGATAATGCTTTTCAAAGATTTTAATTAAATAAATTACTTAATTATTCACTTTTAAAAAACAGATTAAGAAAGGTTCATGATTGCTATTGTAAGAGTTATTTTTTGTTTATCCTAAAGTCTATACAAATTTTCAATGATTTAAATTAGATATTTTATTTTGTTTTTTTTTTACTTCTGCCTAAATTTGTAAAAAATAAATTAATGAATTATAAACTTGAGCTCAATACGCAGGAACCTAACTCTAATATTGTTTTCAATACAATCGTATTCGAGTCATTCAAGGTTAACATAGTTGAAAGATATGTGGGGAAAATGCGTTTTGCTCCAAAATTATGTCATGCTTTGTTTAAAATCAGGACTTTGGATAATCAACTCATTGAAACGAGAGACGGAAATGTAAGGGTAAAAATTAAAGATGATAATTTCGAAACTTATCAGAGATTAATCAATGTGCTTAATTCTTACGACTATAAGAATAAACTAATCAACAGAAAAGATGCAGATCAAGATTATGTTCACTTTATTTTAGGATTGGTGATTTCTAATTATGATCTTAACTAAATCTTTTTTTATTTCATAAAATTATTCAGAATAATATTGTTTTGGAGAACAGAAGTAGAGTAAAACTCTGTTCCCAAAACAAAGTTGATTTACTACAGTAAAGATCAACTTTCTTTAACAGATGTTTTCAGAAAGCACAAAATGATGAAATAATTTCATGTATCTTAAAGTCATGAAAAATATAGTTTTGATTTCTTCACTTCTTGCCGGAATTCTTACTTATTCGCAGGAAAAACAGCATTCTTTTGTGCAAGTACGAGAAGAGTTAGGCGATCTTAATAAAGATGGCTTGAAGGATAAAGTGACCGTTTCGATGGACACTATTGATGCTGAACAGCCTCTAAAACTAGAAATATTTTTCCTACAGCCGAATAAAAAATTTAAATTAATTGTTTCTTCAACAGAAATAATGAATCCTCAATATCCAAACGGAAAATATGGAGGAGATCAAGTTCCGGATGTTTTTATTGAGGACGGTTATTTTATTTTCTATTCTGAAATTAAGGATGTTAAAAATCAATATAAATTCCTTTTCAATAACGGAAAATTTGAATTAATCAATCTTTCAAAAGTACGTTGGGACGGCAAAAATACAACTACCGAAACTGAATTTGACCTTTTAAAAGGATCAAGAATCGAAATATCCCAATTATTAGGTTCAGATAAAATCATCAATAAAGGCGAAAAGAAAATCAACTTAAAGCCGTTGCCTACCATTCAAACTCTCAGAAAGTTTGATAATCAATTGGAGTAAAGTTATTTAAAATTGATTTGATTGGTACATCGCAAAGGCGCAAAGTATAACTAAAATACTGTTTTAAGGCGCAAGGATTTTATCTGCGATAAAATTTGTCATGTTTACATCTAATGCTTATCGAAAATCTTCGATTTTCTCGCGCCTTAAAATCTGCATACAGATCAAAAACCCTTGCGGCTTTGCCATTCCTCCAACAAAAAGCATTTTCCTTTTTCATCTTTTCTCATGCATTCTTTCTGCATAACTTCATTAAGTATTTCTACTTAAAGTTGTAATTCATTATTTCTACTCTACCACATTTTCAGCCTTCTTTGTTACTTTGAAATACATAGTAAAGACAACAATAATGTGCTTGAAATCCCCTGCACATGAGGATTTAAATTCAATCTTTAAAATATTGTATTCTTTACTTGTTTCAAAAACAGCATAAAACCTAAAAACAAATAACCATGAATACTGAAAACTACGACGTAATCGTTATTGGCGGAGGAGCGATAGGTCTGGCAACTGCGTACCATCTCGGCAAACGCAAGGCAAAGACGTTGGTTCTTGAGCAGTTTACTTTTGTGAATCAACTTGGAAGTTCAGCAGGAGTATCTCGCCAATTCCGAATCCCATATCCCGACGAATATATGGTGCAAATGGCTTTGGATGCACAACCTTATTGGGATGAATTAGAAAAAGAAACCGAAACTTCACTACTTGACAAAGTGGGTACGCTTTGGTTTGGAGATCCTGAAGTTCATTCTACTGAAGGAAATATCGCTGAAGCTGAAAAAGCTCTCAAAGCTTTAAATGTTCCTTACACGACCTTAACTGCAAAGGAAATTGAAGATCAATATCATTTTAGAAATTTACCTGAAAATTATACGGGATTATTCCAGCCGGATGGTGCCAGCATCAATTTTAAAGCTACGATTGAAACGCTTTTAAGTTTATGTAAAAAAGAAGAAACAGTTGAATTGAGAGAAGATTCGCCAGTATTAGAAATCAAACAAAAAGGTGAACTCTTTGAAATCACAACTCCTAACGGAATTTATATTGCTAAAAAATTAGCGATTATTCCTGGGCCGTACATTAACAGTGTAATTAACTTATTAGATTTTAAAATAGAAGCCACGTATTGGAATATGTCTTCCGCTTATTTCAAAAAAATAGATCCTAGCATACAATATCCAACATGGTTTGTTTTCCAGAATCCTGTAGGAAAAAACGGGAATGAATTTTATGGTTTCCCATCGGTATCTTGGGATCATCCGGAATATATTCGTGTGGCGCCTGATTTTGTTATTAATCCCTTAGAAGAACCTAGTGACAGAACTTTAATTCCAAATCCACAAGAACTTGCCTACACTTCTGAATGGATAAAAGAGCACATGACAGGCCTAAGTATAGAACCTGAATATACTTCAACATGTCTTATTGCTTTGAGTACGATACCCAACAAAGAATTGTTGATTGATTTTGCCCCAAAGTACGTCCCCAATTATAAAAACATTGTGGTTTACGCCACCGGATGGGCTGCAAAATTCACCCCTTTCTTAGGGAAAATTATGTCTGATCTTGCCTTGGACGGACATACGGATTTTGATATTTCTCATTTCCAGTTAGGACGTAAATTCTTTAAAGCCATTTAAAACTATTACACCATGAATAAAAACACCCCATTAAATCCAGGAATGCATCCTGATTTAAAAATTGAAGTCGCTATTATCGGTGCCGGAACTTCCGGATTATACACCGCTTACCGTTTAGTAACGGATAAAAAATTCACTGCCGACCAAGTACAAATTTTCGATATGAATAATAAGCTTGGCGGAAGGCTGGAATCAGTCGTTATGCCCGGAATGAATTTCTGGGGCGAATTGGGAGGTATGCGTTACCTGACCTCTCAGGAAATTGTAACGACATTAATTGAAGGTTATCCTCTTTCTGAAGCAAATCCGGACAAGCGTATTCCCGTTTTGAAAGATAAAATGACGCCTGTTCCATTTCCGATGGGTGATCCTACAAAATTATTAATGTATCTTAGAAAAGAACGTTTCAAACAAGATGCGTGGGATGTGGCTCAAAAAGAAGGTAAAAAACTGGAAACCCGATATTATTTGAACGATGATGATTATGGTTTTAGTTCAGATCAGTTATTTAATAAAATCATTTATGATGTTTTAATGGCAGATCCTTGGGTAGCTAAAAAATACGGAGATAAGATCATTAAAGGTGATACGATCTACGATTACAGCTTTAAATTAACAAGCAAAGACTGGGATGATATCAAACCTAAATTGGTCTATAATTTCCCAAATTCTCCTTACGATCAGCGTAAAGTGAATGATTTAGGATTTTGGAATTTAATTAAAGATCAAGTTTCGCAGGAAGGATATGAATTTGTAGCCAATGCGGGTGGATATTACTCAAATACAATCAATTGGAACTCTGCGGAAGCGTTTCCTTATATGGTTGGGGATTTCTCTGCCGGAACAATTTACAAAACCATAGAAGAAGGTTATGACAGCATCGCTTATGCAGTCGCCAATTCTTATATGGAGCATGATAGAGCCTGTATTTGGTCTGAAAATAAGCTACTTACTTTCACAAAAGAGCATTCTTTAAAAGATACTCATAAATATCAACTGACTTTTCTTAATCTAAAAACCAACACAACTTGGAATGTCTATGCAAACAAGCTGATTCTTGCCATGCCGAGAAAATCTCTGGAGCTTTTGGATCAGAATAATTTCTTTTTTGATATTAATGAAAATTCAGTGATCAATAAAAATATCCGTTCGGTGATTATGGAACCTGCGTTTAAAATTTTAATGGGCTTCCAATATCCTTGGTGGAAAGAATTAAAAATTGATTCCGGACATTCTATCACAGATTTACCGATGAGACAATGTTATTATTTCGGAACAGATCCTGAAACCAATAACTCAATGCTGTTGGGAAGTTACGGAGATATGGAAACCGAGACTTTCTGGAAAGCATTAACCGATGACAAGTTACTTTTTGAAGTAAAACCTGCCAAATCTGCATCATTAAAAGAACTGCATCAATTAGATGATGTTCAGGCTACTCAATTAATGGTGGATGAATTAATGAATCAGCTTAGAGAACTTCACGGTCCGGATATAACGATTCCAGATCCTTATGTAACTTATTTTAAAGATTGGACAGATGAACCTTTCGGCGCAGGATATCACGCATGGAAAGCCGGATATTCAGTTGAAAATGTGATGCCTTACATGAGAAAACCTGTTGCTGATGAGCAGATTCATATTATTGGAGAAGCCTATTCTGATCAGCAAGGTTGGGTGGAAGGCGCTTTTTGTGAAGCCGAAAAAATGCTTCAGGAACATTTTGGAATGCATCGTCCGATTTGGCTGAGCCCTGATTATTATTTAGGATGGTAGATTAAAAAAGATCAATTATAAAATAAATGAATCCAGCCCATAATTAAATATGAGCTGGATTCTTCCTAAAAAAAAATCTGTTTTTACCAACTAACAGAAATTGGAACACTATAAAACAAAACCCCTCCAGACTTTTATGTCTGAAGAGGAAATCTTTTCAAATTTTTAGTTTTGTCCGCCAGTACCTCCTGTCGGGTTTGAAGGAGTTGTAGGACAGCTTTTTGAATAAACTGCTTTTGTACTACTTAGGGGACAACAAAGAAAATATTTTGTTGTTACTTTATAGGTAACTGTACAAGATCCTTCTTTCTCTGTTACATAAGATATTTTATAACAAAAGAAGTTTGCTTCTTCTGGTTCTGCAAATTTTACTGTGTTTGCGCTCATCATTGAAGTACTGAATGTTGCAAGTAACATACCTGCCAAAATAGTTTTTTTCATCGTAAATTGAAATTTAAAAATTAATAATTAGTTTAAAATATTTTTTGCAAAAAAATTTTCTAGTATAAAGCCACGGCCTGGAACTTCGTTCCCTGGCCTCCTCCACCTTGTCGACATGTGATGTATGGGTTGCAAGTACCCTCCAGTTTAATCGTGTGAGTTCCGGCATTGAGTTTTACAAAAGCACTGCCTGTATTAAAGAAAATACCTTTAAGAGCTTCTGCACTGGTGCCTGTTCCGGTACCTACAGAAGAATTGGTATATATATTTGTAGATTTTACTACAATAACATTATCAACCACCAAATGTGTTCTCAGCATTTTGGAGCCTCCATCTGTAGGCGCTACAGAAGTACCATATTTAAAGACATCCCAGATAGGTACAGCAAAATTAATCTGTACCAAAGCATCTTTTGTAAGAGTAATTGTCTGACTTTGGATCATACCAGGTGTTCTGGCATCATCTCCGTTAGGATTACTGTCGCTAATTCCGACGTCTGTAATTGGAGTAAGATCAAACAGAACTTCATAAGAATTAGATGTAATAGCATTTACCGGTACAGATTTTAATGCTCCATTGGCATCTGCCACTACTATTTTATCTACAGTGGAATTAAAAGTATTGGGCAGAAGGTTTCTTACCCTAGCTGTTCCATTAACGTCTAATGTGTTTGTAGGAGTGCTTGTGTTTACACCTACCAGTCCGGTCTGTGCATTGATCATTACTGATGCTATGGCAACAGCAACAGTGAAACATTTTTTTTTCATTTGTAAGATTTATAATTGTGTTAATTTGTGTTTTTGAATGAATTTAATTATGGTATTGAAGAAAATAGTTTCTTCCACTTAGCGATCGTATTTCGGCTTAGTTGAAAATGTAGTGATAATTGAGAATTATTAAGTTTATTTTTAATCTGATATTCCAAAATTTCATGAATTGCAGAGATATCATAAGATTTATGCCTTTGATTTGATATCGAAACTTCTTTATTTTTAACATCAAATAATAAGGAATTAAGTTTTATAATATCTAAAAATGATAATTCCTGCTTGCTCAATATCGAATTACACTGTTCTTTTTTTTCCGGATATTTTCTTGCGATAATATCATTGTAAATTTTTTTGTAATCCGGTGATCCTACCTTTTGCATCATGTGTTTTTTAAAGCTTACTTAATTTTAAAATCTGATTCTGATTTTGCCTAAATTGTCTTTATCCCTATTTGACATTTTATTGAAAAAATTAATCCAAGAAATAATCATCTTGGTATTATTTTTTGACAGTGCAAATTTGCCCTTTCCATTTTTCTTACCAAAAAAAACACATGTTACTTGGCTATGACAATCAAGAAAAAAATGAATGAGATGCTTATGTGACATCTATCAAAACCTATGACAATCTTGTAATAGCCACATGTAACAATTTAAATATCAACTAATTAAATTCAATGAATTATTAATAAAGAAACTTTAGAAAATAAAATTTTATTTATTATTGATGTTTTTCATCCAGATATAAATATCCTCGTCCGACGATATTTTTAATTTTTTTCGCAATCTGTTCTTTCTGGTTTGTATAGATTGAGGCTGCACAAATGTGTACGTTGCTATATCTTTAGTAGAAAAATTTAGAAATAATAATGCACAAAACTTTAATTCTGTATTGATGAGTTGAGGTTCAATTTCCAATAATTTCGGGAAAAACTCAGGATAAACTTCCTGAAATCTTGTAAGAAACTCAGGATCATTGTTTTTAGCCAATTGTACCACTTCCTCAAAAGCAACGTTCAGTTTTTGACTTAATTCTTTTGTTTCCTGTACTTTTACATCCAAAATTTTATTTTTTTTGTGCATTCTTTTTAAAACCAAAAGAATAAAAATAATCAAGCCTAAAATTCCAACCCAGATACTGTAGAGTAAAAATTTATTTTTTTCTTTGATTTTATTTTCCTTTTTTGTGACCAGCTCTTTTACCGTATTTTCAATTTCGGGTTGTTTAGCGCTTATTAAACTGTCAGTAATCAAAGTATATTTTTGATGATATTCTCTGGCAGAATTTTCATCTCCGGCTAACTTATAAACTTTGGAAACAGCGTCATAAAGCCATTGTACCTGTATCACATTTTTACCTTTTTTAGATAATTGGATAGCTTTCTGATAATTAACAATGGCCGAATCATACTCCTTTTTATATTCATTAATTAAGCCTTTTATCTTATATAACTTAAAATTACTGTTTCCGAGTATTTTTATTGATTGAGCTTCCAATGGTTTAAGTTTCATTTCTGCTGAATCAAATCGTTTTTCTTCAAGATCAATTTCGATTAATGCCAAAGAATACCATAATAACATGGCTTTTAGTTTGGGCGTTAATTTTTTTTCATGTCGTAAAATATCAGTGCCTTTCTGAATATAGAATTTGGATGAATCTAATTGATTTCTAGTCTTATATACCGTTCCTATTTCACAAAAAGCATAAGATTTATGGTATATTCTTACCGAATCGATCGGAACTTCGTCAGACAATATGGTGATTTCTTTAAACTCAGAAATAGCTTCCTGATAAAGTCCCATATTAAAATAGTTAAATCCCAACGTATTTTTAACTAAAATCTGAAAGTCGGAATTATTCTGAGCATATTCGGTATTTTCTGCCAGTTTTAAAAATTCCATCCCTTTTTTGTAATTCTTTGCGTATGAATAACCGTTAGAGAGATTTAAATATCCTACTGCAATTCCTTTGGGATAGCTGATTGTTTTAGACTCTTTCAGTAAGAGCATATTTTTTTTAATGTACTCATCGTACTTGCCTTCTCTGGCTAAAATTTCGGTTTTATCGAACTCCAAGTCAATGTATTTCGTCGAAATTTGCTGTCCAGACAATAGAATGGAAAAAAATAAAATAAAAAGTTTCATTTTGTGTTAATTATTTATAAATATAAAAGTAAAATATTCCTAAATAGTGATTAAAATTTAAATTATTATACTAAATTAACAATATTATCATTATGTTTTGAGTAAATAATTTAAAATTTTGTTTACATATTTCAAAAAAATCATAATTGATTTATTTTGGGGGCAATAATAAAAATTTACATGTTATAAATTCGTTTAAATACATATTACACAGGTATGACATTTTGAGTTTTTAACATTTTTGAGTATTTTTTTCTCTCTAAAAACAATACTCTTTCTCAATCAAATAACAATAAATGATTATTCTCTTCTATAAATAATAAAGCAAAGAGGTTGTGTCACATATAAGTAAAGCCCTATTTTTTGTATTTTCTTAAAATAAATACCTAAAATTGAACGTTCCTGTTTTTTAAATTCTTAGTAAAAAAACAAAAAGCTAAAATCCATATAAACAAACACAATAACGATTAAAAAACTACCTATCAACATATTACAAACATGTAACATCCGTGTCATACGTGATAATTTGCAAAACCTAGTCTTCTGATGTAATATTGCCGAGTCAAATTTTATAAATATTGGGTAAAAAAATTTGAAGATTCTAAACACACAAATAAGTCGAAAATTAGTTATACAGGGTAATACTGCCCTGTATAAAATGAGGAGACAAAAAGAAGAATTAAAATTAATTTCGTGTTATCTGAAACTTCATATTTACTTGATAATGAAATAACTATTCATCATCTTTTATTTTTCAACTATGCTTTTTAAGAATATTCATATCGGCAAATTAGTACAAACAAGAGTCCGTGAAACAGATTTTTCTGTAGAAAGAATTATCAATTTTTTACAATGCAATGAAGAAGATCTTGAAAAGATGTATAATAGCACTTCTCTGGACTCAGAAACACTTCTAAAATGGAGTAAATTATTAAAATATGATTTCTTTAGGATCTATTCACAACACCTTCTATTATATTCCCCTCCCTCCTCTGTTACCTGTAATGAAATAAAGAATCAGAAAACTGAACTGCCGGAATTTAGAAAAAACATTTACACCGTTGAAATTATAGACTTCATTTTAGATCTATTAAGAACTAATGAAAAATCTAAACAACAAATAATAAGTGAATATAAAATACCTAAAACGACACTTTATAAATGGTTAAAAAAATATTAGCGGAAAAATTTAACCCGATTGGCTAATATGAATAATTGATAAACAAGTTTTTTATTATTTGATTCGGTGGGTATGATAATATTCTACTACTCACCGAATTGCTTTTTTCCAAGTTAAAATTTTACAATTTTAATTATATTTTTAATATAAAAAGCCTTTAAATATTACTATTTAAAGGCTTTTGATTTTATTTAGTTTCTTAACTTGCAAAAAGAAGGATTTGAATTTATCTCCTTAAATACTGATTAAATCTATATTTAATACATCACCGCGATTTTCTGCAAAAATTAATTGGTTTTATTTACTATTTATTTATCGGCTTATTTCAATCGTCTTACAGATACCTGCGTAACGGGACCTGAACCTGTAGAACCTGTGCTTAAATATTTAAGTGTGTAATCTTGCGTATTTATAGCTCTAAACGAATAGGTACTTGCTGCCAACATCGGAATTGAGGTAATTAAAGTATATGTTTGTAATCCGGCTGTAGGCGCTACATAAGCATCATTTACCCTTGCTACCCATAATCCCGTAGTATTGTTCCATATACCAATAACCGGGGAAGTTCCATTGGTGGTAGAAATCTGCACATTCATATTAATCTGATAAACCCCGTCAGCAGATACTTTAAAAGAATTGGTTGTAGCCGTTCCTGCATAAAGATTTTCATTATCAATAATTTCATTATTGAGATTACCAATGGGATTAGCTACCGTAGCTCCGGGAGAGCCAACGGCTGTAAAGTCAGCAGTCATTTGCACAGTAATTTCCTGTGCAACTAAAAACTGTCCATTAACAGCTATAACCGTCCCTGTTGATGTTGGTACACCTGCTAAAGTTTGCCATGAAGGTGCAGCACCTGGCCCATTTGATTTTAAGACCTGACCAATAAGGCCTGGCGAACCTGCAGTATTGCTATTACCCCCAACACTAAGTTCATTTGTAATTTGTAACGCACCATTCACATGAAGACTTTTTTGAGGGGTCGATGTTCCAATTCCCACTTGAGCATAAGTTATAGAATATATTGAAAGGATCAGTAAAAAAAATATTTTTTTCATTTTTAGTATATTTTAATGTAAAAAAGCAATTTTAATTAATTTTTTACGTCGCAAAGTACCGATATTTTGATTTAAAATAACTTAAAACACACATCGAAATATATCGATAAACACGTAGATATTTATCTATATAATACTGCTAATTTCGTATTGGACATATTTTGTTCTTAACTTTTTGTCTATCCTATTTTACTATTCGCCGACTTATCTTTTTCATGAAAATCAATGCATGTTTTTAATATATTTCAACAAAAAAAGCCTTCAAATAGTAATATTTAAAGGCTTTTGTTATTTTCTCAACTACAATGTAATTGAAGATTTTTGTTAATTATCTTTATTTTAAAGTATCGATAATATAGCTTTCACGATATCATCATAAACTTGTTTATCTTTTTCTCCGGTTCGGGCTAAAACCCTGATTCCGGAATAATTATTAAAGATAAATCTTGCTAAAACTTTGGCGTCCATTTTTTTAGAAATATGTCCTAAATCCTGACCTTTTTGAACTGCATTTGTAAAAATTTCTTCCATGGTTTTGGCGTTGTTTTGTACAATTTTCGCAATTTCTTGGTCGTGCATAGCAAGTTCAACCGAAGAATTGACCATAAAACATCCTTTTGTGATTCTATCTTCTAAACTTTCAATAATTGCCTGTTTAAAAATATCTTGCAGGGTTTCTTTTATATTTTCAGACGTTTCAAAAAGATCTATAATCTGATCCTGGGATTGTTTTTGGTACTTCTTTAAAGATTGTACAAATAGTTTCTGCTTATCTCCAAAAGTATCGTACAAACTCGAACGACTTAAACCAAGATGTGTTACCAAATCCTGCGCGGAAGTTCCATTATAACCTTTATGCCAGAAAATCTCGATTGCTTTGTCTAAAGCTTTATCTTCATTAAATTCTTTTGTTCTTGCCATGATCTTCAAAATTATATTTCTTTACAAAGATAATAAAATAACGGAACATTCATTCCGAAATTTTAGAAAAAATTTTTAGACTACTGGATTTACAGTCAACCCACCATCAACAACGATTTCTGTTCCTGTAATAAATGATGCATCATCTGAAGCAAGGAAACTCACTGTTTTTGCAATTTCACTAGCCTGTCCGAAACGTTTCAATAAAATTTTCTCTCCTAAAACTGCTCCAAAACCTTCAACTTCTTCTTTTGCTAATCCTAATTTACCATAAAGCGGAGTTTCAACAGGACCAGGAGATACTGCATTTACTCTGATTTTTCTTGGCGCTAATTCTGTAGCGAAAACACGGTTTAAAGATAGTACTGCTGCTTTGCTTGCGGCGTAAACACTTGAGTTAGGCATACCAACATGTGCATTGATTGAAGTATTAAAGATAATTGAAGCTCCATCATTCAGGATAGGCAATAATTTTTGAACAGTAAAGTAAACTCCTTTCACGTTTGCATTCATGATGCTGTCGTAATGTTCTTCTGATGCTGAATCTACAGGTGCAAAAGCAGCGATTCCGGCGTTTAAAAATACAATATCAACTTTTCCAAATTGAGAAGAAACTTGTTCAACTAAACTGTCGATTGATTTTAAATCTGTTTGATCGGCTCTGATTCCGGTTACATTTAATTCTGTTTCAGCTTGTTTTAGAGATTCTTGGTTTCTTCCAGTTATAATTACTTTTGCCCCCTTAGCTGATAATTCTGCTGCTGTTGCTAATCCGATTCCGCTATTTCCTCCTGTTACGATAGCTACTTTGTTTTCTAAATTTTTCATTTCTTAAATTGTTTTGAATTATTAATTATTAAATTTTGATAGGACAAAGATATGATAACGGAACGATCGTTCCGTTATTTACAATGTTAAATTTTTGTTAAATTTTATTTCGCCTTTTATTTGAATCAAAAAAACTGTTTTTAAAAGAATATTTTTTCGGGTATGTTTGTCATCCTGAAAGGATCTAAATATAGTATTAGAAGGCTGCTTGGAAAAGCTCGTGCTTGGATTCTTTCAGAATGACAAATATTGCGGGTCTAAACCTCACAAGTTTTAAAAACCTGTGAGGTTTATTTTCTATAACAATCGCAAATTCCTAGCCCTGATCGCAGCATTTGTTTGAGCTCATTTTTTGTATTAGGTTTCGACGCGGTGGCAAAGCCACCGCGTCGAAACCTAATACAAAAAATGGCGAGTGCGGAGAGCAGGAAATAGCTCCTTAAAAATAATCCGGTGCCATTCGAAACAGTAAAATACCTTCAAATAAGAAAAATAAAAGTGCAGATACTTTTAATAATGATTTCGTTTAATGCCCAATTTCAGCATTTTGGAAGCAAGCGTTGTAGGGGGAACTCCAAGAATTTTGGCAGCACCATCCTCACCTCTTATTCTGCCACCGCATTTATTCAGGATATTGAGAATATGGATTCTTTCGTTCTCTTCAATGGTTTTGTCTTGCAAAAGATCTTCGTCTTTATCATTATTTTTTATATTAATGGCTACAGGTAACGGAATTATATTGATACTATCTCCTTTCGTTAAAATGACACTTCGCTCTATAAGATTTTCCAGTTCACGGATATTTCCCGGCCAGTTATAGGTGAGCAGACTTTTTATTGAATCCGCGGATAAATTCAGTTCATTCTTTTTTAATTTTTCACAATATTTTTTGATGAAATGCTGAGCCAAAATGCCGATATCTTCCTTACGATCCCTTAATGCAGGCAATTCCAGTGGGAAAACACATAATCTGTAGTATAAATCAAGGCGAAATTTTCCTTCGGCAACTTCTTTTTCGAGATTACGGTTCGTTGCTGCGATAATTCGGATATCAACTTTTATAGATTTGTGGCTTCCGATACGTTCTATCTCCTTTTCTTGCAAAACGCGTAATAATTTCACCTGAATTTCTAAAGGGATTTCTCCTATCTCATCCAGAAATAAAGTTCCGTTGTGTGCCTGTTCAAATTTCCCGATATGTTGGTTAATTGCTCCCGTGAAAGAACCTTTTTCGTGTCCAAAAAGTTCTGTTTCAATTAAACTTGCAGGTAATGATGCGCAATTTATTTTAATTAAAGGCTGATCTTTTCTTGAAGACAAATTATGAATTGCATTGGCTATTTTTTCCTTACCTGTACCACTTTCTCCTGTTATTAATACGGTCGTATCAGTAGGTGCGACCTGACTTATAAAATCAAAAACGCTAAGAAGTAAGGGACTTTTACCAATAATTCCTTCAAAACCATTTCCTGATGAATTTAAAGTTACAATATCCTTTACATTATCATTTTGTCTGGCAATTATATTTTCTACATTGTAGATAAAATTATCCTGCAATCTTTTACAAATTTCCAGATGTTTTTCGTCAAAAACTAATGGATTTTTACTGTAAAATGAAAAAATAAATTTCCCTTTTTTACTGATTGATAAAGGAATTGGCAAGCTAAGATTAGATTTCATTCCAAGATAGTTTGCCGTAATTTTATGTAATGTAGGTTCCGCTATTTTCTTTTGAAAATCTTTACCATTGTACATGCAGATGTTATCTTCGGTGATTGTGTTTTTTAAAATCGTTTCTAATTCATGAAGTTTTAATTCAGTTAATTCTTGGAATCCGTTCAAAGTAATTTTTTGATATTCATTAAAACCTGTTCTCAAAAATCCGAAAATTATATTGTCAATCCCTTCATCCGTAATATAGGTAGAAATCATCAAATCAAACGGGATAATTGGCTGTAAGGCCGTACACATTTGATATAAATATTCATCCCAAGTTCCAAAATTCGAAACTAGATTTTTAAGCTGTCTCTGAAAAAGCTGTTCTTTTCTTACAGAAGATTCGATGTTATATTTTTGATGATATCCTGCAATCTGCATCATGATCAAAAGATCTTTTTCACGAAATGGTTTTACCAAAAAACCATACGGATGAGAAGCTTTTGCCTCACTTAGAATATCTTCACTCGAATTGGCCGACAAATAAATGAAACCAATATTTTCTTCTTTTAAAAATTTAGCCAGATCAAGACCCGTTTCTTTTCCCATCAGGAAAATATCCAAGAGCACAAGACCCGGTCTTTCTTTTAGAATGTTTTCTTTTGCGTCGTTTACACTTCGTGCAATTCCCAAAATCGGATAACCAGCGTTTTTCAGCATCAATCTTAAATGATTGGCTTCTACAAAATTATCTTCAACAATTAGGATTTTTGTGCTTGTGTCCATTTCTTTAAATTGTAAAAATTAGTTCGATTTTTGTTCCTGATTCATTGCAGATTTTAAAATCAGCCAAAATATCTTCGCTCAGTCCTTTCATTAGTTTTAATCCTAAAGATTTGCTGTTTTCAGGACTAATTGTTTCGGGAATTCCTATCCCATCATCCCAGATCGTCAGGTGAAATTTCTCATTTTCCTGTTTCAAAATGATGGTTACAACACCCTGCCTGTTTTCAGGAAAAGCATATTTTATGGAATTGGTTACCGCTTCATTTAAAATTAAACCTATCGGAACAGAATGTGACAGCGGAAAATCTACCTTTTCAATATCAAGTGAAAATCGGATTTGCTTTCTAACATCAAATGAATCAGATAAATAATAGGTAAGATCTAAAATATACGATGGCATATCAATCATCGAAAGATTTTCGGACTGATACAATTTATCATGAATCATCGACATCGATTCTACCCTTCTCTGACTTTCTAAATTAGCATCAATCGCTTCATTGCCCTGCAAATATTCGTTTTGGCTTGCCAATAATCCGACTACCATGTGCAGATTATTTTTTACCCTGTGATGGATTTCCCGAAGCAACCACTCTTTTTCAGTAATTGCATTTTTTAATGAAATATTACTTTGTCTGATCTGATCTTGCTGTTCTTTAAGAATAAGATTATTTTTTTGTTTTGATTGATAAGCCCTGTACAGAAAATAAATAAAAGCCAAAAGAATAACAAAACCTCCAAACATGATATTTCGGATCAAAGATGCTTTCTCGAGGTTACTATTTTGTAGGATAGATTCACTTTTTAGATTGGTGATGTACTTGTCTTTTTTTTCAGTTTCATATAATATGTTCAGCTTATTAATTTCATTTGATTTTTTTTCATCAAAATATCTCTTTCTAAACCTCACATATTCTTTGTAATGCATCAATGCAGGCTCTAATCTTCCTTTCGCTGAATCAATTTTATATTCCCAAAGATTATAATCAGCATAATAACTGTCTTTATTGAGCTTTTTGCAGACATTGAGGTGTAATTTATTGTAATAAATTGCCTTTTCGTAGTCTTTTAAAGCTAAATTTAAGTCAATTAAAGTAGTGTAAACCAACACTAAGACATCATAATCCTGAACTTCTTCAATATTGGAAATTATTTTCGCCTGATATGGCAACGCTTTTTCATACTGCTTTTTGTGAACATATATTCTGATTAATATACAATCGAGTTTAAAGGAATTTGTAGTTCCGATTTTTGGATATTGCTTCTTTATGTCTGTAATTAATGTTAACGCCTTATTATACTGTCCGGTTTTAAGCAAAGTGCGGGAAATATTGCCGACAATCGCTCTGATATCTTCAATACTGTTGAAATCCTGAGCAACTTTTAATGATTTCTCGTAATACTGTAACGCGTTACTATAATCGTTCATTTCTTCGTAAGCCAAACCAATTCTATTATAAATTACATATAGAAACGATTTTTTCTCACCTAATTTTTCGGCGGTATTCAGAGCCAGAAAACCATACTTTAATCCTTCTTTATAATCTCCTAAAAATATGTAGGCCGCGCCCATGAGATCATAAATGTTGTCTAGCTTTTTATAATGACTTTGCTGATATAAGGTTAGCGCTTTCTTTAGACAGTTCAGTGCTTCCTTTCCATTTCCAATTAAAAGATAAATATCGCCCGTTTCTTTATAACAGTCTCCCAAACGTTTTTTGTTGTTGGCTTTTGCGAAATACGTACCCGCTTTTTGAAGATAAAAAATACGATCCTCATAACTCATTCCCATCAGCGTTTTACTAGACCAGATCATCACCCAAGATTCTCCGAGTAAATTATATTCATTACTGTTACTCAGAATATTTATCGCCGCAGATGCATGTGAATAACTTTTATCGAAATGATTATCATGCTGCTCCAGCATAGAAAGCATGAGGTAAGAAGCACCCAAGCCCTTTCTATACTTGAGCATTTTGCTGATCGTAAAAGCTTGTTTTGTGTAAGTTATCGATTTTGCAACGGGCTCGATATTGTATTTATCTCTTTCGTAATAATAATTGCTTAAAGCCAACAGTAAATCGACTTTTTCTTTATCATCTTCTTTTAATTTCAAGCGTTGTTCTGCTCGAAGAACCTCTTCATTATTATTAAAACTACTTTGCGCACCTATAAATAACGGAGCTAAAACGAAAGCACACGTAAGGATAAACCTGTGTAAAAATAAGTATCGCAGTATTAGTTTTTGAGGTACCATATTTAAGGTAGAAATATTAGACTAATTTACGACTTAATCACCTGCAACGTATCTGTTAATCAGAAAAAAATCACATTTTTTATAAAACGAAAATACACTACTTTTTTTCGTTTTACGACGAAATATAGTTGGATGAAAATTTTCGTTTTCATGTTAAATATTTGATTATCAAAAAATTATAAAACGCGCCCGATTTTTGTCTGTTTTTAAAGCATAACAACCAAATCACTCAAATATGCAAACAGATAATCGAAAAACGATCCTTTTTATAACAGGAGCATTCGTCAGTAATGAATCCTGGAACGAATGGAAAGATTTTTATGAAAGTAAAGGATATAAAACCATCGCTCCGGCCTGGCCTTTTAAAGACGCTTCGCCCGAAGTTCTCAGAAAACGTCATCCGGATCCGGAGGTAGCTTCTATCCGATTAACTCAACTCATTGAACATTATGAAAAAATTGCAAAATCACTTAATGAAAAACCTATTATTATTGGTCATTCAATCGGCGGTTTAATTGCCCAGATTTTAAATCAAAAAGGATTGGCTTCTGCTACTGTTGCGATTCATTCAGTTCCTCCGCAAGGTATTATGACTTTTAAGTTTTCTTTTTTAAAAGCAGGTTGGGGACCGCTCGGATTTTTTACCTCTACAAAAAAAACTTTTTTCATGAGTTTTTCACAGTGGCAATATGCATTTGCAAACGGTCTTCCTCTTGAATGGCAGGAAAAAGGTTATCAACAATTGGCAATTCCGGAATCTAAGCTTGTTGTTCGAGATACAATAACCTCAGTCGCAAAAGTCGATTTTAATGCGCCACATCATCCAATACTATTCATTGCTGGTGATAATGATCATACCATTCCGCATCAATTGAATCATGATAACTATAAAAAATACACCGATAAAGATTCGGTTACCGATTATAAAGTTTTTCCCGGCAGAAATCATTTTGTTTTAGGACAACCCGGCTGGCAGGAAATCGCAGTTTATATTTTAGAATGGATACAAAAACAGAAAAATTAAATAAAATTATTAACAATTTTTAAAATCAAATACTATGAAAACAATCTACAAAATTGGACAAAGAAACAGAATGTTTCTTTTAAGCCTACTACCGGTTATCTTTTTACTGCTGACCTCCTTTAATAAAAAAGAAGCGCCTTCAAAATCTGAAACATCTCAAACAGTTGGTATCGATGACCCAAAACCGGCAAATCCGCCTGCTAATTTTAAACATCAAACCGCTTTAGTAAATGGTGTAAAAATTCATTATGTAATTGGAGGAAAAGGAGATCCGCTTGTTTTGATTCACGGTTTTGGACAAAACTGGTACATGTGGAACCGTCTTCTTCCTGAACTTTCAAAACATTTCACCGTTATCGCACCCGATTTAAGAGGTGTTGGCGAATCTGACAAGCCAGAAGGTGGTTATGATAAAAAAACAATGGCAAAAGACATTCATGAACTGGTAAAAAAACTGGGTTATAATAATATCAATCTTGCCGGACACGATATAGGACTGATGGTCGCCTACGCTTACGCTGCACAATACGGAAACGAAGTAAAAAAAATAGCGTTAATGGATGCTTTACTTCCCGGAATAGAGCCAGTTTGGTCACAAGTTTCGGCTTCAGCTTGGTGGTTCGGATTTTTTGCATGGCCAGCTTCAGGAGATATTGTTAAAGGAAGAGAAAAAGAGTTTTTAACTAATTTTTGGCCAATGGTTGGACACGTAAAAGATCCTTTTACAGCAGATGAAACTGCTGAATTCGTAAGAGCTTATGCTGTTAAAGATGGCGCAAAATCAACTTTTAAATGGTTTGGAAATTTCCCTCAGGACGGAAAAGACAATTTGGAATTTGCAAAAACAAAACTAAAAATGCCTTTACTGGCAATGGGCGGTGAATATTTTGCAGCGGCCTTCCTAAAAGATCATTCCCTATTAGTAGCTGAAAATGTTACAGAATCTAAAATTGCAGGTGCGGGACATTGGTTAGTTCAGGAAAATACAGCTCAGGTTCAGAAAGATTTATTGGCATTTTTTCTTGCGAAATAAATATCACATAAAAAATTTTTTAAACTTTTATTTTTACCACAAAAGAAACAAAATATTGACACTTAAGTTATTTTAAGCTGATTATAAAACTGCTCAAAAGAACACATAAGTTTTTAAAAATCTCTGATTTTTATTCTTTGCAAAACTTTTGCTTACTCAATAATTGAACTCTATAAATCAATAATATCTTTTGATTCTTTTGTGGTAAAAAATTATTCAATTTTCAACAAATTTCTCTTCAATAAAAATTTAAAAGACCAATTAAATCTAAAAAAATGAAACGAATACTTTTACTCCCATTATTTTTCTTTGGTCTGTTGATACAGTCTCAGGAAAAAGCAGACCTGATTGTTTATAACGGAAAAATTGCAACCATGCAGAAATCAGGTGAATTTGTTCAGGCCATTGCAACAAAAGACGGAATTATTCTCGCAACAGGAACTTCAAAAAGCATTTTAGACACTTATAAAACGACATCAACTAAAACCATTGATGCTAAAGGAAAAACGGTTGTTCCGGGCTTAAATGACAGTCATATTCATGTGATCCGTGAAGGCTTAAATTACAATTCTGAACTACGTTGGGACGGTGTAAAAACTCTAAAAAGAGCTATGGAAATGCTGAAAGAACAGGCTGCCAGAACCCCGAAAGGAGTTTGGATTAAAGTAATCGGCGGCTGGAATGAATTCGGATTTGAGGAAAAAAGACAACCCACAATTGACGAGATAAATGCCGCAGTTCCAGACAAACCAGTCTTCATAACCTATTTATATGGCAAAGCATTTTTAAACAAAAAAGGAATCGAAGTTCTGGGTTATACGAAAGACACTCATTACGAAGGAAGTGTTCTGGAACAGGATAAAAACGGAAACTTAACAGGATTAATGTTCGCCAAAGAAACTCCGAAAGCCATTTATACAACGTTAGGATTAACAACAAAATTAGCTCCTGAGGAAAGAATTAACAGTTCTCTTCAATTTAACAGAGAACTGAACCGATTTGGTTTGACCTCCGTTATTGATGCTGCGGGAGGTTCACAAAATTTCCCTGCAGATTATGCAACTTCGATGGAATTGGCGAAACAGGGCAAGTTGAATCTTAGGATTTCCTATTATTTGTTCGCGCAACAGAAAGGAAAAGAACTTCAGGATTATGAAAAATGGGTTGCCGAAACGGTAATCAATAAAAATGACAATCTTTTGGTTGCCAATGGCTATACCGAAGAAGGTGCAGGAGAAAATATTGTAGCTTCGGCAGCGGATTTTGAAAACTTTTTAGAGCCTAGAATTGTTCTTTCAGATGAAATGGAGCAAGATTTAGAGCCAATCATTAGACTCTTGGTTAAAAACAGATGGCCGTTTCGTCTTCATGCGACTTACGGCGAATCGATCGACCGAATGCTGAATGTTTTTGAAAAAGTGAATAAAGACATTCCATTTAATGGTCTAAGATGGTTTTTTGATCATGCTGAAACTATTACCCCTCAAGAATTAGAAAGAGTTAAAAAACTTAATGGCGGAATCGCTGTACAATTCAGAATGTATTTTCAGGGAGAACTGTATGAAAAAATGTACGGAGCTCCAAAAACTCAACTCCCTCCTATCAAAAAAATGATGGAAATGGGAATCCCAGTTGGGATGGGAACCGATGCAACCCGAATTTCTACTTACAATCCTTGGATGGCAATGCATTGGCTGATTACAGGAAAAACATTAGGCGGAATGCAGTTCTGGCCAAAAGATCAGGTTTTGGATAAGTTTACTGCCCTTCAATTGTACACTTCCGGAAGCGCTTGGTTTTCCGGTGAAGAGAAAGACAAAGGAAAATTAATCAAAGGAATGTATGCCGATTTCTCGATTTTATCTGAGGATTATTTCAATATTTCAAATGATAAGGTCAGAAATATAGAATCAGATTTAACGATTGTCAATGGAAAAATTGTTTATGGTGCGAGAGATTTTAAATCACTAGATCCTCCAATTGATCCTGTAATTCCGGAATGGTCGCCTGTGAAATATTTTGGTGGATATTCTAAGTAATTATTAAGCCAAAATGCCAATATTGTATCCCAATAAAGACGTTTTGAAGTCCTTTAAACGAGGTCTTTTAATGATCCGGAGAGGGTATGATATTAATCTGTATAGGTTTCGGAATAGTAATTTGGAGTCTTTTAATTATCCAAGCAGGTTGAAAACTCCTCTGTATAGGTTTCTAAATGGTTCGACGAGGTCTTTTAACCATTGCTAGGAGCTTTATACGTAGACGGATAGGTTTCACACTTGTTAGAACATATAAATAACCTCACAGAACAGGTACGAAACCTCGTCCGATCTTTAATAAACCTCATCGGACAGGATATATAACGTATCGGAACCTATAATTAACGTATCCGGATGATTTCAGAACGTATATTTTGGGGTTCGGAACGTCAAGATATGATCGTTTTAATGATCTTCAATAAAGAATATAAAATCTGAAAAAACTCAAAAAAAATCCCTTATGAAAACTCAAAATATAATTTCAATATTAATATTGCTCTTTTTCGGCAATATAGCGAATGCACAGTTTGCAATGCCCGATCATGTTCCGATTTGGGATGCTAATAAAGTGACTTTAAAACTGCATAAAATCTCAGAAAATGTGTACGCAGTTTCACCGAATACAACTGAAACTGAAACGACAAAAGGTATTCCACAGGCTACTTCAGCAGGATTTATTGTTGGTGATAAAGGCGTTTTGCTGATCGAAACGATGTTGAGCAAAGGATTGTATGATCAGCTTTATAAATTGATACGATCTGTGACAACTAAGCCAATCGTTTATGCCATAAATACAAGTGATCACGGCGATCACTGTTTTGGAAATTATTTGCTTCCAAAAGAGACGATTATCATTCAAAATGAATTCTGTAAAGAAAATTTGGCTAAAAATTATGACAATATTAAAAAATTCATGATTGGGCTGTTCGGGAGCAATCGCGGTATTGAAGAAAGTGTGTATCGTCCTGCAGATGTTACGATTGCAGTAAATCAAACGATGAAAATCGATATGGGAAAAGGAAATATTGTTGAAATCATTAATGTTGGAACCGCACAGTCTCCAGCCGATCTTTTTGTCTATCTAAAATCTTCGTCGGGAAATGTCTTGTGGGCAGGAAATCCTTTTATTGCAGAGAGTCCGGCTATTCCATGGTTGTTTGACGGTTATTTTTTAGAACCTGTTAAAAACCTCAACAAAATCTATAATATGATTTCTGATAAAGATATTGTAGTTCCCGGACACGGCAGAATTACCAACAAAGCAGGAATTAAATATACGATTGATTACGTAGCAGCTTTACAGACCAATGTAGAAAATGCCGTAAAAAAAGGGCTGACTTTAGAACAGACAAAAACATCTGTCACGATGAAAGAATTTGATAAAGGATACGAACTTTTCAATTGGCTGCATTTTAATTTCAATATTCCGAATGCGTACAAAGACATCAAGGAAAATGGTGTTAAATAATATTTTAATCATAAATGTTTAAACTTTTTATTTAACCGCAAAAGTTACAAAAGATTTGGATTTTTTTATTAAAGTTTATTATAGAATCTCTTTAATAAGAACACATAAGCTTTTAAAAATCAAAGATTTTTATTCTTTGGGAAGCTTTGATTATCTAAGCTGTTTATCCCGAATATCTTTTGTCTCTTTTGCGGTTACATTCAAATTAAGTTTAAAATAAAAAATGGCTAATCTTTAAAAATTCAATCATGAAAAATATAATTCTAACATTAGCTTTATTGATTCCTTTTTCAGGTTTTGCGCAGGAATTTCCGAACTTAAAATCGACCCGGCAGGATGAAGATTACAGTTTTCTGAAAAATGATACCATCAAAGATAATTGGTATAAAAAGATGAAATTTTTGCCATTAAATGCTTCAAAAAATACGTATTTAAGTTTCGGTGGCGATATAAGATTTCAATATTTCTATGCTAAAAATGAAAATTGGGGCGATGGAGATCAGGATAAAGACGGTTATGTTTTATCGAGATATTTATTTCATTCCGATCTGCATGTTGGAAAATATTTCAGGGCGTTTGTTCAGCTGCAAAGCAGTGTGGTTGGCGGAAGAATCGACCCGAGTCCTGTAGATGCGAATCCGCTTGAAGTTCATCAGGCTTTTGCAGATTTTAATTTTATCAATGAAAAAAGTAAAAAATTAATTCTGAGAGCCGGAAGACAGGAGCTTTCGTACGGATCTCAGCGTTTGGTTGCGTTACGGGATGGCCCCAATAACAGACAATCTTTTGATGGTTTGAAATTAATGACCGGAAAAGAAAATATGTCGGCAGATTTCTTTTTCACGCATTATGTAGTTGCGCGAGACGGTATTTTCGATGATAAATCTAATCAGGATCGACAGTTTTGGGGTAGTTATTTTGTATTTAATAAAGTTCCATTGATTAAAAATATTGATGTTTATTATTTAGGATATAAAAGAGCCAAAGCCAATTTCGATGATGCAACGGGAAAGGAAATCCGCCATTCATTAGGAACGAGAATTTGGGGTAAATCCGGAAACTGGCGCTACGACGGAGAAGCGGTTTATCAGTTCGGTGATGTTGCAGACAAAAACATCAACGCATGGACAGCTTCCATTAATGGAGGATATCGTTTTAATTCAATAAAATTTCATCCTGAAATAGGTTTTAAAACTGAATTAATAAGCGGAGACAAAACCAAGGGTGATTCGAAATTACAGACCTTCAATCCGTTGTTTCCGAGAGGTGCTTATTTTGGACTAGCTTCTGTAATTGGGCCTTCCAATCTTATTGATATTCATCCTTCTATCAGCTTTGAAATCACTAAAAACATCGACTGGATCATCGATTACGACATGTTTTGGAGATACAGCGGAAATGACGGAATTTATGCACCGAACACGTCTCTAATTTATCCCGGAAATACCACCACCAAAAAGAAAATCGGGAATCAGCTGGAGACGGAAATTGTCTGGGAACCGAATCCATTTCTTTATTTCAGATTGGAAGCAACCTGGTTTCAGGCTAAAGATTATATCGAAGCTTCTGGAATGGGAAAAAATATATTCTTTACGGGAATTACGACGCAGATTCGTTTTTAAAGATTCAATAAAATAATCAAAACTAAAAACCCAACAGTCATGAAAACGATACAATTAATTATAATCATACTATTTCTTGGTTTTTCTGCACAAATACAGGCACAAAATTATTCCGATGAGGAAATCAAAACCAAACAAACTGCAGAAAAGTTTTTTGAATATGTAGGATCAAAAGATCCGGAAAAAATATCTTCCATAATCTCGGAAAAAGTAGACTGGTATATCTTCGAATCTAAATATATGCCGTGGACAGGCCATCGTACCAAGAGAGCCGAAGTTGCGGAACTTTTCAAAACCCTCTTTACTTATTTTGTTGAAGGATCTGATAAGTTTGAAGCCCAATCTTTTTTATTGAGAGGAAATGAAGTGGCCGTTTTCGGGTTTGTTGAAAGAACGGTAAAGAAAACCGGAAAGCATTTTAAAATGCCATTTGCCATGCATATGACGATTAAAGATCAACTTATCAGTCAGTTTGCGATGTACGAAGAAACTTTGATTATCGAAAAAGCATTTCAATAAATTTATTTGCTCCCGCTTTGTTTCAATCCATTAAATCAATAACCTTAACTCAAAAAAATTAATCAATATGAGCAATCGAAGAGATTTCATCAAGAAAAGCAGTTTGATTGGGGTTGCAGGACTTGTAGATCCAGTCACTACATTTGCAGCGCCTGTACAGATAAATCAGAATCCTGAAACAAAAGTAGAAAACTCCAAATGGGCAGATGGTTCCCGTTTGATTGTTTCTGTTTCCATGCAATTTGAAGCCGGTGGTCAGCCCGACAATGCGGAAAGTCCGTTTCCACGAAATATGGAAAAAGGATATATAGATTTACCCTCCTCCACTTGGTATGAATACGGATACAAAGAAGGAATTCCGCGGATGCTTGATAATTGGGATCAACTTGGAATTAAAGTAACATCTCATATGGTAGGAACTGCGGTATTGAAAAATCCGGCTCTGGCAAAGGAAATTGTTGACAGAGGTCATGAAGCCGCTGCTCACGGAATGAGCTGGAATTCACAGTACAATTTATCATACGAAGACGAGAAGAAATTTATAAAAGATGGTGTTGATGCTATCAAAAAGACAACAGGTTTTACTCCTGTCGGATACAATGCAAACTGGCTTCGAAGAGGTGAAAATACTTTAAAAATTTTGCAGGAGCTTGGTTTTAAATATCATATTGATGATCTCAGTCGTGATGAGCCGTTCATTATCAAGGTAAACAATAAAGATTTTGTGGTTGTACCTTATACTATTCGATGTAATGATATTGTTTTAATAGAAGGTAAAAATTTTTCTATAGATCAGTTTATCAATCAGGTAAAAGCAGAATTTGATCAATTATACAAAGAAAGTGCAAACAAAAGAAGACAACTATCAATCAGTTTTCATGATCGTATTGGCGGTACACCTCAAATGGTAAAAATTACGGCAGATTTAATAAAATATATTCAGGAGCATAAAGGAGTTTCTTTTAAACGCAAAGATGAAATTGCAGAAATGGCATTACACGATAAAACCATCATTAGGGAATAAATATCGTTGAAATGTAACTCAATCAAAAACTCAAAAATTAATATTTAAATACTATTATTATGAAAAATATTTTAAAAATAAGAAAATCAGCAGGTTCACATTGGTTCACTTGGTTGATTATGATCGTATTTTTTGCTTCATTTAATATATTAAACGCACAGCAAAAAGTAAAAAATATTGTATTGGTACATGGTGCTTTTGCAGATGGATCCGGCTGGGAAGGTGTATATAAAATATTGGTCAAACACGGATACAATGTAAGTGTTGTCGGAAATCCAAATACCGGACTCGCAGACGATGCTGAAGCAACCAGAAGAGTTTTAGAACGTCAGAACGGCCCTGCAATTTTGGTAGGACATTCTTATGGCGGAGCTATCATTACTGAAGCCGGATTAGAAAAAAATGTAGCCGGACTTGTTTTTGTAGCAGCCTTCGTTCCTGATACAGGAGAATCATTGATGCAGCTTGCACAATCTGGCCCGCCATCTCCCAACTCTGGTATTCTTCCTCCTCAAAGTGGATTTTTATGGTATGATAAAGCAAAATTTCATTCAGGTTTTTGTGCTGATCTTAGTGCTGAAAAAGCCGCCTTTATGTTTGACTCGCAAGTTCCTGTATCTGTTTCAGCTTTTCAGGCAACGATTACTAAAGCAGCATGGAAAACAAAACCAAGCTGGTATGTTGTTGCTTCACAAGATCAAACCATTCCACCAGACGGTCAAAGATTTATGGCTAAACGCGCCAATGCAAAAGTTACCGAAATTAAAGGAAGTCACGTCGTATTTATTTCCCAACCGGCGGCAGTAGCAGCTGTAATTGAGGAAGCCGCAAATGGAGCTTTAAAATAAGGTATTAATTATACATAAATATCAAATGAAAAATCAAGAAAAAACATGGTTTATCACGGGAGCTTCTCAAGGTATCGGACTTATTTTAGTAAAACAGTTACTGGAAAAAGAATATAATGTTGCTGCAACAGCCCGAAATATTGAAACGCTAAATATGGATTTGCTAATTATAAAATTGATTCGCTGAAAAATGAAATCGAAGCCAATAAAGAACTTACTTTTTCAACAGATTTTAAGGAATAATTTACGCTTTTACCATTTATAACAACGCCAATAAATTCTATTGGCGTTGTTTTATATTGGAGAGGAGTGTCTTTATTTATTAAATATTTTTCTAACAATCAATAGGCTATTTTAAAGAACAGACGAGTCATTTTCATCTAATTTATATATTATACTATTTTGTTTATATATTATACTCTTTTGCGTTTTGGAGCGATTGCTTCAGTTCAGCTACCTGTCCTTTGCTAAGTCCTGCTATCTTGCAGTAGAGTATTTTTGTTTTCTGCTCTTGAGGCCTTATAATAAGTTTCAGAGATGTGGTGAATAATCCTTTGCGGATGCTAAATCCGACCAACATATCAATAGGAAATTCTATAGGTTTTACTGATGGGTTTATTTTCCAGAAATAAGGCTGCTTTATAGAAATGAACTGCAAAGAGTTTTCATATTCAAAAAGTTTTAGTTTTAAAAATATATAAAAAACGATAATAAAAGCCACTGCACAGATCAAAGAAAATTGCAGGTGTAATGATAAAGGTTTTAAAAATAATAGTATAAATCCTCCAAAAAACAATAACATTAAAAGAATTATCAATATTCTGGTGTAAAAAACGATGTTTTTTTTGTTGTTTATTTTTTTCATCATCTGAGTTAAAAAGAACCCCTTTTAGAAAAATTTCTACCATTATACTTATATTTAATCCTAAAAATAATAAGGGGTTTAAGGCTTAATTGATTATAAAAATAGGATCAACATACATTTTTGACCCTTGTTTTACTTACTGATAATATTCTTCCATTAAACTCTTCCGTTGCTTTGTTTCGAGATTAATGTATTCTAATTTTTTATACTCACAAAAAGATCCCATATCTCTATCGCCATTGATAAAAACGGCTCCTACTAAGATTACATATTTACAAGGATAGTTAGTTTCTTTTACCAACACTTCTATCCTTTCATCAATGGCTTCATACATCACTTCCGTAGCTTCAAATATTTGATTTTCTGCATTTAAGATTCGATTTTTCTGATGAAGGAAGATCTGCTCAATGGTATTCATCTGAAAGTCCAGTGAAGTGATATTTCCTTCAATAATTTCTCCTGCCAAAAGTTTTCCCAATGCTCCTTTAGCAGCACCACAACACGCCGAATTACCATTCTGCCCTATTCTGCTTATTTCGCCAATAGTTCCATCTTTGGTAACCCCGATATGTGGCGCATAAAATACGATCACTGCCCCATCTTCCGGAACGTGATGTGCAAATGCATTCATTCCCGTGATTCCGGCAAATGGAAAACCATCAAGACCTCCCAAATGAAAAGGCCCCAACATCTCGTAAGCTCTTGGCGGATATTGGATGGCATTCACATCATCACAACACATACTGTCGGCATGCATTAATTGGTTCGGTTTTAAGCCGATATGTTTTTCAATCGTGTCTAACAGGCGATTAACCGTATCGATGGATGTTAATGCTTTCGGATACCATTTTCTAACGGATTCTAAGTGTTCCATAATTTTGTTTGTGTTTATTTATTTACATTAAAATATTATTCTGTGCAGCAATCGCCGGTGGCAAATCTTTTTCGCCCAGCATTTCTCTTAAATCAATTTCTATATTTCTGCTTATCTGTGTAATAGGAACATCGTTGGCGTTTCCTTCAAACGGGTTTTCGGTACTTTCGCCTATTTGTTCTAAAACCAAGAAAACCCAACCTAAAATCATACTGAAAGGAATAGTAAGCCAGATAATATTTTCACCAAATTTTTCGATAAGCTTTGAAAATTCACTAAGGAAACCAAATGGTAACAGGATACAAAACAGGTTAGTAAAATATAAATTGATGCTCGAAAACTGCCTCGGATAGGGAAAATTTTTAATACGTTCGCATTTTCCCTGCTGGTCATATAATTCTTTTAGCTGATTTTCCAGAGCAACATAATTGTAATCGGATATATTGCCTTCTTCGTTAAGCTTTTTTAGCTCAGAAGATTGTAAAGCAATGATTTGCGTTGCACGGTTTTTTGTTGATAGAATATATTGAAGCTCTTCCTTACTGAGAAAACTCTTTAGCTCTTCATCTAAATTACTTTCCCATTCAGGTACTTTGTAATATTTGAGATATTCACGGTTGTAACTTTTTGTTTTTATATTTTCCCAGCTTTTAATTTCTCGAAGCTGAAAACGCAATGCAGTAAGCCACGCAAAATGACGGTAAATAATCTGTTGATGTAATTGTTTTTCATGAACTTTATCTTCTGAACGGATAAAATCTTTTGTCATAATTCCAAAAGCCCTACTGTTATTGATAATAGCACCATAAACCTTTCGCGCTTCCCACGTACGGTTGTAAGTCTGAGTATTTTTGAAACCGGAAATAAATGCAGTCGCAGTTCCCAACAAAGCCACCGGAACCCAGGGAATCGCCAGCCATTTCCAATCAAGAAAATAAAATAGAAGCGTCGGAATTATACTTAATATCAACATTTTATAAATCTTAACCCTTGTCCAGGGAATAAAATGTCTGAGTTTGTAATGAGAACTTATATTCATATTAATTTAATTTTTTGAAGAGAATTTACTAATTAAAATTCCCACTAAAACAACTGTGTAAAACTGCCCTGCAACACCAATAAAAGCTGTAACAAGTTTGGTAATGTGATGATTGGGCGTGATGTCTCCAAAACCAATACTGGTAAAGGTTATAGAGCAAAAATAGACCAGGTCTGTAAATATACTTGCTGGTGACAAAGTATCTATTTCTTTAAAAGACAGCGGATTATAATATTCAAATGTTTGTAATAAGAAAACTGAAATCTCTATCAATAAAAAATAACCACACGCAGATGCTGAAATAATATCACTATTAATATATCCCGGCTTCAATAAAAACCGAAGCAGTTCTAAAAACAGGAATGCAAAAAAGACTACATAATTGATATTGAGAAAGGTAAAATACCAATGTACATCCTTGAAAAAAGGAATTCCTATAGGCAAAAGCAGTACGACAATGAAATGAAGATTTCTGAACCAATGTCTCCAGCTGTGTTTTCCTGTAAACATAAAAATACTTCCCAATCCCAACATTAGCATGTTGATTGGCCAGACAATTCGGGTATAGAAATCGAGATCAGTGATGAAAATACCTACGAACAGGTGCTGAATCAGTGCAAAAAGTAATAATTCGTATTTTTTACTTTGTAAAAATATTTTTGCTGTCTCCACTTCTAATTTGCCTGTCCAATATCTAATCTGTCAAACTTTCCATCAGCATTCTGATGAAATTTGAAAAATACAGGAAAAGTACCCCAATGTCCTGCTTTGAAGTTTCCTTTGATATCTTTTCCATCATTTCCTACGATATCAATTGTTAGAAAAATCTCTACTCCGCAGGCTTCCTTTACAAAGCTTTGAAAGTTACGAGAACTTCCATCATCAGTCATCGTTGCATCTGCAGTAAAGTAAGATAGAAAAGTTTTGCTGTCACCATTTTGCCAAGCATCGAAAGCGGCTTTTACGGTTTTGTTTGTAAGTTTGTTTGTGTCCATATTTTGTGTTTTTTTAATTGTTTCTGCTTTTTGAGTTTTTGATTGTCCACAGGCTGTAAGTGAGAGACTAACAGCAAGAAACGTCATGATTGGAAGCGTTATTTTAATCATTGAAAATTTACTGTTTATAATGGGCCATTTTTAAGTGGATGCTGTAGGTAAATGATGATCAGATTCAATAAAAGAAATGGTAATTCTATTGCCACGCCTTTCAAATCTCTGTCAACCAAATGAAAACAGATAATCAATAAAATTCCTGCTGCCATTAAAAAATTGCCCCAAACAAAGGTTTTTGGGAAAATAATCAGCAGACTGCTCAGCATTGTTACTGCTCCAATGATCATCAAACCTGTTTTATTGATATTCCATTTCCCGAACATTTCTATCATCTCGGGTTTTCCTGAGAACATCGCCCATCCTTGTTTTAAGCCCATAAATATGGCGACAAGCATTAATGCAGAATTAATAATTTTTAGTATCATATTGTATTTTTTTAATAGTTCACGCCAATAGTTGCAGTATATAAGTTGCCTTGTCTAAATGTCGCGATTATCGTTTATCAATCGCTTCTTCTCATTTCATATTTATCCAAAAACACTTAAATTTTTCGCAATATCCTTGCCTTCATACGGTGGGAAAACATCCAATTCCAAATCGGGATTTCCTATCAGCATCGCTTTTGTATTACTTAAAACATCAAAACCAGCCTTGCCATAATATTTACCCATTCCGGCATAACCAACACCTCCAAAAGGTAAACTGTCTATCCAGCAGTGCAGATTGGTCTGGTTGATACAACCACCACCAAAAGATACAGAATTTAAGAAATAATCTATATTCTGTTGATTTTTACTAAAGAAATAAGCAGCCAGAGACTTCGGTTTACGCTTAATAATTTCTACAATTTCTTTTAAATCATTGTAAACCAAAATCGGAAATACAGGTCCGAAAATTTCCTGTTGCATCGCCGGATCTTCCCAAGTGCTCGGATATAAAATGGTTGGTTCCACATATCTGGCTTTTATGTCATATCTTCCTCCTAAAACTACTTTTTCGGGGATAATATAAGAAGCGACTCTTTCGGTATCGTGTTCACTTATCATTCTTGCAAAATCAGGACTTTGACTTGGGTCTTCACCATACATTTTTACAACAGAAGCTTTCAGTTTATTCAGAAATTCATCAGCAATACTTTTGTGTACATATACGTAACCCGGAGCAATGCACCATTGACCGGAGATCGCCATATGTCCCCAAGCAATACGGTCTGCAGCAATGTCTAGATTTGCAGTTTCATCAACGACTGTCGGGTTTTGACCGCCCAATTCCAAAACTATTGGTGTAAGATTTTCAGCAGCAGCACGCATTACGACTTTGCCAACAGCAGAACTTCCCGTAAAGAAGATAAAATCGAAAGGCAACTCTAATAATGCTGTGATTTCCTCTCTTCCTCCGGTAACAATATTTACAGCTTCAGGTTCAAAATATTTTGGAATAAGATCCTGAAAAAGAGCCGCAACTGTAGGTGTTGTATTTGCCGGTTTAAGAATAACGGGATTTCCTGCTGCCAAAGCTGCTATGGCAGGGTCGAGCAATAATAAAATTGGCGCATTGAAGGGACCAATGACTAAAGTTACCCCAAAAGGTTCTTTGTAAATAATACCTCTGTTCCCCGTTTCTTCCAATCCTTTTGGTATGGCAACCGACTCGGGAGTCATTAATTGTTTAAGATTTTCTTTATAATATTTTATATTTCCTAATGGAACTGTAATTTCGAATAATTGCTCAAAAGGAGGTTTATTAAAATCGGTTTTCAGAGCCTGACAAAATGTTTCCTGATTTTCAGTAAGCATTTTCTCTAACCTGTTGAGCTGATCCATCCGCCACTCATAAGTTTTGGAAACATCGGTATAGAAAAACTCTTTTTGTGTGTCGAAAAGTGATTGGTATTTATTCATGTCTTTTTATTTAATAGTATAAATTTCTGAAT
The DNA here is from genome assembly GCF_058795655.1 of Chryseobacterium sp. GW823-FHT05E08. Lineage (NCBI taxonomy): Bacteria > Pseudomonadati > Bacteroidota > Flavobacteriia > Flavobacteriales > Weeksellaceae > Chryseobacterium > Chryseobacterium sp. GW823-FHT05E08. The sequence continues at coordinate 1,237,873 of NZ_JBXAHY010000001.1, forward strand.
GGCAATTTTTTAATGATATTTATTTAAACAGATAATATTCTACTTTTCATTTTCTTTGGATAAAATAAATTACTTTTCTTCATTGCGTCTTGTGTCGGCATTCTATAAATTATTTCACATTTTAAATACTTACAAAAATCAACAATGGAAACCATATTTGTGTGGTGAACTTTTCAGATGTTGTAAGGATTTCGGAATTTCTTTTGTTGTTTTTCCTTAACCTAAAAAGAGTAAAGATTGTGAATTATATAGTCTGGGTCAACATTATGATTCGTAGATTAAATATATCATCGCCCAAAATCATTCACAAAAAAGTATTCATATTACTCCTTAAATAACTGTTATTCTATTGGAAAAATTATCTAAATTTGAAGAAGAGTGAGAATGAAGATGTAGTCGTTTTTATTCGGCTCTCTCTTATTAACACTCCAAAATATTTCTCATCAATTAGAGATCAATAAGCGTTTCAATACTATCATAAATATAATAATATTCATTTATAAAGATTTTCAGTATAGAAAGTACAAAGTCAGCAATTTAATAGAAGCTTGTTGATTTATATCGGGTATTTTGATTGATTTTTAACTCTTTTTGATGTAATTTTTTAATTAAAAACGTTAGATAGAGATGTAGATTGATGAAATTCTTACCAATACTTATCTCTGTAATTCAAAAATAATTATTGAACATTTCTTTTTTAATTAAGCTATCGACTTCTAATGACGTCTTTTGGGAAAATGAAATAAAAATAATAATTAGAAGCTTAATGCTTGGGGTATACAAAATGCAAAGTGTTATTTTCGTTTTTTAACGATTTAAAATTCTAATACAAATTTTACTATAAATCAACGCTTTAGCAAAAAAATGTAGTAAACTACATGAAAAATATCGTGAATAACAAGAGATGATTTATTTATATCGAAGTGAAAATTTTTAAAATTATTCTTATTTTTCACCCTTGTATGCTTATCTGTTTTTCATTTATCTAATCTAAAAAGCATAGAAAATCATTAATTATTATTGGAAATCATGAAAATATTTCATCAGAAAATGAAAGCGAACATGTTATCATTCCAGAGGAAGGCGGTGCAGCAGAAGATTCAATTTTCAGCGATTTTGGAAAACCTCTTTTGTAGCTAATGTATACAATCCTTTTATTCCGTCTTTTCTTTCAAATGAATTCGTCACCCACTCGAAAAATTCTGTAGATATTATACCATTGATGATAACTTAAATTTTACTAGCGATTAATAGAAGTCCACAACTCCCTCATACTAAGAATAATTCTATTGTAAATAAAGTATCTCGATTGATATTTTCATCAAAATTGAACACTTTTTTTCTCAATTTAAGGATTGAGTTGTTGATTATAATTTTTTGTGTAAAAAAACAATTCAGAATATTTAACTCAGTCAACAATCTTTTGTTTTTATTAATAATAGAATAATGAGTAAATTAATTAAATTTACATTATTGGAGTAATTCACTAAGAATATAAATAGCTTGATTTCAATTTATATAAATGAAAAAAGTAAAGAATCTAGATTCGAATATTGAACAATTTGATCTTATTGCTGAAGAAATCAACAATGATTTTTTTAAAAATGAAAGACAGATCCTCCTAGAATTAGGTAAAGACCTTACCAAAGTAAGAGAAAAAAATGACCTCATCATGCTTTTTTCTAAACGGGTAAAAAGTTTGTTTTATTTCACTCATACTATTGTAACTCTTATTGACGAAAAAGATGATACTTACTGGCCATTTCTTTTGAACACGGATGCTTCTCCGATTAGAGAGCATTCTTTTTATGATAATTTAGTAGCATCCCGTTTTAAATTACACGAACCTTTTATTGATAGTATTATTGCTAATGACGGTCCAAAATCTTTTATTCTGAAGGATGTGATGGATTTGCCTGAAAGTCCGGTTTTTTTACGAATAAATTATGAAGGCGGTATAAAGGAAGTTCTTATGACTACATTATGGAATGCGGATAAGCCTATAGGTTTTCTACATATTTATTCTGATAAATCTGAAAGTTTTACGCAACAATTTAGGGAAATTATAAAGGGAATAACACCACAACTATCTGTAGCAGTTTCTAATATTATAAAAAATGAAGAGCTTGAAAAAAAGGAAATTGAAAAATCATTCCTGTTAGACTTTGGTTATGAAATAGCAACTGTAAGAAGTAAAAATGAGCTTGAACAGACCGTTAAGGCAGCTCTAAAAAAAATAAACAACATTAATGGTTTTGTAGTACGGAAAATAAATGATGATGGTACAACAATGAGCACTTACATCCATGATGATAGTATCATTCCACCCGATGATCCTATATTGATTGGTGTCGGCAGTGAAACCTTCCCTATCAATGACGGTCTGCAAAGTCGCGTACTCGACAGCTATATTCCTTTGCTATTTAGCGTAGACATTGAAATAGAAAGAGGTGTCACATCAGCTTATTTGCATTTTTGGAAACGCATTGGTTATAAAATGATGGCCGGTATAGCATTACGAAACGGCGAGACAAACCTGGGTATTTTGTGGCTGGGTATTGATGAAATTAATATTTCTCTGCTACAGGGTATATGTGCCCAAATCTCCACTGCTATGGCAAATATCATGGCAAATGAGGCATTGGAAAAAAGAAATCATGAACAATCGGTACTCCTTCAATTTAGTAATGAAATCGCAGGTGCCAGAACTAAAACTGATTTACAGGATGCTATCATTAATGTTTTACGAGATGCTTTAGACACCAAACTGGCAATGATACATACTTTTGATGATGACGGAATTGGCTTGACTCCTTACATGTCAGACACCAGCCTTTTTAAAGATGCAATGCCAAGTCATGACGAACGTATTTCTATAAAACTGACTGTAGAAGAACCTTACACAGCTAAAGTAGTCAACAGCACTGAACCTGTGGTTTTTAATGTGGAAGAAGAATTACGAACCACCAATTCTTTATTTGCACAATTATGGAAGAAAGTAGGTTTCAAGAATACTTATGCAGCTTTACTGAAAGTTGGAAATATTAAAATAGGTACCCTATGGTTATTGGCAGACTCCTTAAATCTTGCTATCGTAAAAGGTATCTGTTCACAAGTTTCTGTTGCAATCGCAAATATTCAGGCTAATGAAAAATTATTTCAATACAAACAGCAGCTTGAGCAGGAAAACACCTATCTGAAAGAACAGATCACCAATATTTACAATTTCTCTGAAATCATAGGTAATGGTCCTAAAATGCAGAAAGTGTATCAGTTAATGTCACTGGTTGCCGATTCAAATTCTACCGTTTTGATATTAGGTGAGACAGGAACGGGTAAAGAACTTATCGCACGTGCTTTACATAATGCTTCATCCAGAAAAGAAAAACTCATGATAAAGGTAAACTGTGCTGCAATGCCTGCAAACCTTATAGAGAGTGAACTCTTCGGGCATGAAAAAGGAGCTTTTACCGGAGCTACAGAAAGGCGCATCGGGAAATTTGAACTGGCCAATAACAGTACCTTATTTTTAGATGAAATTGGTGAAATGCCACTTGAAGCACAGGTCAAGTTATTGCGTGTCTTGCAGGAAAGAGAGTTAGAACGTATTGGCGGCAAAGAAACTATAAAAGTAAATGTTCGCATTATCACTGCTACAAACAGAGATCTGGAAGAAGAAGTAAATGCGGGACGTTTTCGCTCAGATCTTTTTTATAGATTGAATGTTTTCCCGATTGTTCTGCCCTCACTTAGAGAAAGAATGGAAGATCTGGAAGCTCTCGCCAACTTTTTCGTAGCCAAATACAACAAAAATACAGGGAAAAATATTACACGGATCTCCCCTAAAGCAATGCAGCAGCTGCAAAGTTATTTATGGCCCGGAAATATACGTGAGCTGGAACATCTGATTGAACGAAGTGTATTGATGACTACAGGAAATCTCTTACGCGAAGTTTATCTTCCTAAAAAATCAGAAACAGCTTCAGCTGCCAACGAGAATATATCCGGTCAATCTCTTGAAGAAATGGAACGTACTTTTATTATCAACGCTCTCAAGCGATGCAAAGGAAAAATATCCGGTGCTGGCGGTGCTGCCGAAGTATTAGAAATTCCTGGCAACACATTACATTCTAAAATGAAAAAACTTAATATTGGTAAAGCTGATTATTTTAATTGATAATTAAATTTTAAAAATAAACTTGTCTAAACTTTTTATTTTAACCACAAAAGAAGCAAAAGATTAAACATATTATTTTATTAAAGTTCATAATTAACAGTAAATAAGAACACATAAGTTTTTAAAAATCTTCTTGTATTGAGCGGAGTCGAAATATTATTCTTTTGAGGGCTTTTGCTTTCAAAATGGCTCAATCATTACTTTTGTCTCTTTTGTGGTTAAAATAAAAATTCAAACAGACTTAATATATAATCCCATTGTTCTAAAAAAGCAGTGGGATTTTTATTTGTTTAAAAAGGAATTATGCAATAGCAATCAATACTTAAAATTCAATGATGTTTCACTAAATAAAATGAATACTAAAATGAATTCACTAAATACAGTGAAATTTAATTTTCATAAAACAATATAATATTTTGATAACCAAATAATTAAATCAATGGCAAGCCAATTGACTTATAGATAGTAAGAAACACTATCGTTTCATTATAACATTAAAACTTTACAATATGAAAATTTTAGTAATTGGAGGATCAGGATTAATTGGTACAAAAACAGTAAATAATCTTCGTCAACTTGGACACAATGTCATTTCAGCGTCACCTTCAACAGGTATTAACACAATTACCGGCGAAGGACTTGCCGAAGCAGTATCGGGATGCGACGTGGTTATAGATTTAGCAAACTCCCCATCATTCGCAGATAATGACGTGATGGAATTTTTCGAAACTTCAGGCCGTAACTTATTAGCTGCCGAAATCAATGCAAGTGTTAAGCATCATATCGCTTTATCTGTAGTTGGTACAGATCGTTTACAAAAAAGTGGGTATTTCAGAGCTAAACAAGCTCAGGAAGATTTGATAAAAAAATCAGGAGTTCCTTATACTATCATTCACTCTACTCAGTTTATGGAATTTCTTGGTAGCATCGTTGCCTCAGCTCGTGCAGAAGGAAGCGTAAAATTATCTACCGCAAAAATTCAGCCCATTGCAGCCGAAGACGTTGCTGCTATCGTTGCAGAAATTGCTCTTACTGAACCAATCAACACTATTGTAGAAATTGGTGGTCCGGAAAGATTCAGCTTATCTGGTCTTGTACAAAACTACCTTTCTAAAACCAAAGATTCACTTGAAGTAATAGAAGATAATGAGGCGTTGTATTTCGGTTCTCCACTCGATGATCTTACTCTTGTCCCTAAAGATGATGCAAGACTGGGAACATTAACTTTTGAAGAATGGTTTCCTAACCGTCCTCAGCCGAAAGCATAACTGTCATCTAAACAATATTTAAAATTAATCATCATGAAAAAATTACAATTATCAGAGGTCATTACGCCTCCTGTTCAGGGCAATGATGAATTTTTTGCAAGAAAAGTTAGAGCAAAAGATTTTAATGGCTTAATGGATCCTATCATTGGTTTTGACCATTTTGAGCTGACTAAAGATATATTTGGACCTCATCCACACGCAGGAATGGCAGCTTTAAGCTATGTGTTTGAAGATTCTGCACCCTACCAAAGTATAGATTCTCTTGGTAACAATATTACGGTAACCCCCGGAAGTCTTCTCTGGACTTGGGCAGGAAGCGGTGTTGTTCATTCAGAATATCCTGTACCGGATGGCGCTTCTGTAGAAGGATTGCAATTATTTGTAAATATTCCCGGAAGCAAAAAACATCTTAAACCACAAAGCGTATTCATAGATCAATCTCAAATGCCTGAAATTAAAAAAGACGGTGTATTAGTAAGAGTTGTTTGCGGAGAAACAGAGAATATTGTAAATCCGATAACAACACCAGAACCACTTACTTTACTTCACATTTTTATTGAAGCTGAGACAGAATTTTCCCACACAATTCCGGTTGGATGGTCAGGTACAGTCTTCGCCATTGAAGGACATTTTGACCTGATCACTAATGAGCAAACCACAGAACTGGAAGAAGGCAGTGCCCTTGCTATGGGACAGTCAGACCATGATGAGACCATTACTCTTAAAGGAATAGCTAACAGTCAACTACTATTTATTTCCGGAAAACCGCTTTATGAGGAAGTTTTCACAAAAGGTGCGATGGCTATGGAAAGTAATGAATCCTTAAATGCTGCACTAGAAGATTATAATTCAGGTAAAATGGGCTTTATTAAGATGGAAGGTGACAATCGTATCGTAGTAGCTCCTATTTAAAGGCAATCAAACAATTTTTCGAAAACAATTTCAATTTTTTATAAACAATTAAAAACAATTATTATGCAAGATTTTTTATTAGTAATCCGTAGGGATATTACAAGCGCAAACCCAACTCCAACAGCTGATCAAATGAAAGAAGCAATGAAACCTTACCAGGAATGGGTAGCAGGAATCGCTGGTCAGGACAAATTGGTTGGTACCCCAAAACGTTGGGATGCTGATGGAAGGGTGATTACAAGTACAGAGGTTACAAATGGACCTTTTGGAACAGGTACAGATTCTATTGGAGGATTATTCCTTATCAAATCTGAAAATTATGAGGAAGCCGTTGCTTTGGCACAAGGTTGCCCGATCATTAAATACGGAGCTACAGTGGAGGTTCGTATGGCAATACCGGTAGCTTAAATTTAATAAGCATGCTTTCCGATTCTATAAAAAGAAAGCATGCTTTTTCTTCCACGAATACATTTTTTTTAAACTTAAAACTATAATATCATGAAATGGTCGCTCGGTTTTTTCACAAGTTCAATAGGCAGAAAAGTAACAATGTCGCTTACTGGGCTATTCCTTATCAGTTTTCTGTTGGTTCATATGACAATAAATGCTCTAATTTTCGTTAACGACGGTGGTAAGACATTTACAATTGGGGCTCACTTTATGGCCACAAATCCAGTCATTAGAACAATAGAAATTTTACTGATAGTGGGTTTTCTACTTCATATTATTCAAGGTTTATTAATATGGAAAAAGAACCGGAATGCAAGACCAATAAAGTATGCATATAAAACCGAAACCCCAAATGTGACCTGGTACAGCCGAAGTATGGCACTTTTGGGCACTCTACTTTTATTATTTTTAGTGATACATACTTCAAATTTTTGGATACCCAACAGAATCAATCAGTTCCAGACAGGAGAAGAATTGCCATTATACAAAATGATGATCGAAAAGTTTCAAAATCCTTTGGAAGTGATCATTTATACTTTTGGATGCTTTACCTTATTCTGGCACTTGTATCATGGATTTAAAAGTGCTCTTGTATCACTAGGCATCTATCATTCAGGATGGAACCCTCTCCTATCACTTTTATGTAATATTTTTTCTGTTACCGTTCCTTTGGTTTTGGTAATGATGCCAATCTCAATTTATGTAGGATGGCTTAAATAAGACGCTATTATTTTATTTAAATTTTAAAAACAAAAAACTATAAATATTCAAATTATGAAAACAAGACTTTTAATCGGAAAAGTATATCCAAAAGGTTTTCAGGCTCTCAATGCGCTTGATCAAACCATCAAAGATTCGGATATAGATAAATGGCATCAAGAATTAATCAAAATACGGGCTTCTCATTTAAATGGCTGTGCATTTTGCTTAGATAAACATACACAAGATGCATTGAAACTGGGTATTGAACCAAGAACAATTGCCTTGGTGAACGTATGGAAAGAAGCTTTAAGCCATTTTACAAAAGAGGAACAATTAATTTTAGAAATCACTGAACAGATTACGAATATCGGTAAATCCGGACTTTCAAATAAGTTATTTGAAAAAAGCATTACAACGTTCGGGGAATCGCTTACGGCTCAAATTATCATGGCTGCAACGGTAATTAACGCATGGAACCGCATTGGTGTCGGTCTAAAAATGGAGCCTGAATTTGAATAGTTTAGAAAATAATTATGTACATCGGAAAATCATATAAACTCTTAGAATTCGTAGTCTGGACTAGAAAAAGTATCTATTTACTACTGATTATTAATATTATTCCGGTAGTTCTTTACGAAATAGTCGGGCTTAAATGGATTGCAATTTCATGGACGATCGTTAGTCTCCTAGGAACAGCCGCTGCATTTATTGTCGGTTTCAAAAATACGCAAACATATAACCGTACGCTGGAAGCGCAACAAATTTGGATCTCGATTTTGAATGCCAGCAGATCTTGGGGCGGAACTTGTAAAGATTTTATTGAAGATAGAGAAATACTCAATATTTTAATATACAGACATTTGGCTTGGCTGACGGCTTTACGTTACGAAATGAGAGAATTCCAGATTTGGGAGTCATCTAATAAGCTTCATAACAAAGAATATCAGAGATTTTATACCATTCCGGAACGAGAAATACCGCTAGAAAAAGAATTATCAAAATATCTGAATAATGAAGAACTTCAATACATCATGTCCGTTCAAAGTAAGCCTACACAGATTATTTCTTTGCAAGGAGATACGATTTCAAAATTGTATAAAACTCAGCAAATCGCCATTTTACAGTTCGTTGATATGGAACGCAGTATGAAAGAATTCTTTGTACTTCAGGGGAAAAGTGAACAGATTAAAAATTTTCCTTATCCAAGACAATATGCGATCATCAACTCGTTACTCGTTAACTTTTTCTGCATCTTACTTCCTTTTGGAATGCTTAAAGAATTCGACAAACTAAACGAAAATATTGACGGAATAATGAAAGGCAATATGGTATGATTGCTCATTCCCTTCAGCATCCTGATTGCATGGATTTATAAAGCTTTAGGGCAAGTTGGCGAAAGTACCGAAAATCCTTTTGAAGGCAATGCTAATGATGTTCCCATTTCTCACATTTCGCGTATTATAGAGATTGATTTGCGTGAAATGATAGGCGAAAAAAATCTTCCGCCAATGCTGAAACCTCAACATGATATCATTTCATAGACTCATTTCTAAATTATTATAGCCTAAAATAATGAGCTTTTAAAGAAATTTCTCAGATTCTTTATACAATCAGCCAAAAAACAAAAATTATGACAATACAGAATGAAAATTCAGACGGAAATTATTTTCCTCTTAGCCACGCTTTTGGAGAATTCCAAACTCAGGAAGAATTAGATACAGAATATGATGTTGAAAAAGCAGTACTTGAATTTCCTAAATATATAGACCTCTATCAATCTGAAAGTTTAAAAACACGCAACGAAATTTCGGTTTATGAAAACGTTCAATATGGGCAAACATTGATGGAAAGATTAAATGTCTATTCTGCGGAACAACCGGACGCCCCCGTTTTGATATTCGTACACGGCGGTTATTGGAAATTAGGTGTTGGTGAAGATTATGATTTTGTTGCTTCCGGTTTACACAAAGCAGGCTTCACAGTTGTTATTATTTCTTATGGACTTGCACCAAAAATCAGCATTCCGGAAATGGTTCGCCAGATTAGAGATTCTATTGCATGGACTGCTAAAAACATTCTTGATTTTAATGGAAATCCCAATCGCATTTTTATTGCCGGACATTCGGCTGGTGCCCATCTCGCGACGATGGCAGCTTTTACAGATTGGCAGGAATACGGACTTGGTAAAAATACAGTTAAAGGAATTCTAGCCATCAGTGGGCTGTACGATTTGGAACCGGTATCGCAGACTTTTGTACAGCCAACGGTAAGAATTACGGCAGAGCAAATTTTATATTTAAGTCCGATTCGTCTTATTCGTCCGAGCAATATTCCCATAATAGTTTCTTGGGGTGGCTTAGAAACCCAAGCTTTTATCAAACAATCTTCCAATTTTATTGATGCATGGCTAAAAGTTGGTAACAAAGGCCAAAAACTGATTGTTGAGAAAGCGCATCACTTTAATATTCTCGAAGAATTTTCAGAAAACGGTCTTTTTACCAAAGCAATTACAGAATTAGCTGCAAAAAATTCAGATTAATAATTAAAAACTTACTTATGAAAAACATTTGGCCTGCACTGTCTTACAAAGATGGAAAAGCAACATACGAAACATTGCAATTGTACACACAGGTTTTAGGAAAAATTAAACTGGCAATGCTTCCCTGGGCAAATCATTCATGGAATACCACTTTGCACATTACCACTTTTGGTCTCAGCACCCAAACAATTCCTTATCAAGATTTTAATTTTCAAATAGATCTGGATTTTGTCACCCATAAATTAAAAATATCTACAAGCAAAGGAGAAACGATGCAATTTGCACTTTACAATCTCTCTGTAGCAGACTTTTACAAACAAGTTTTTGATTTGCTTCACGAATTAAATATTGATGTAAATATCATGACGACTCCATCGGAAATTGAAAACCCGATTCCGTTTGAAAAGGATGAAATTCATGCTACCTATAATCCTATTCATGCGAACAATCTGCATCACGCACTTCTTCATATACACTCCGTTTTGATGATCTTTAGGAAAGATTTTACCGGAAAAGCAAGTCCGATTCACTTTTTTTTGGGGCGGATTTGATTTATCATTGGCCTTTTTTTCAGGAGAAAAAGCACCTCATCATCCGGGAAAAATACAGGGACTTCCAGATTGGGTTCTTCAGGATGCTTTCAGTCACGAATTAATGGATTTCGGATTTTGGAGCGGTACAGAAACAGTGCCGGAACCTTCATTTTACTGTTATATTTATCCTGAACCTGAGCTTTTCCACGCCGGAGAAATTTTACCTGAACAAGCTTATTATCATAAAGAAATCGGACAGTTTTTACTGCCGTATTCAGCGGTACAAGAATCTGATCATCCAAATGAATTGCTGCTTGAATTTTTGAAAAGTGCTTACAAATTAGGTTCAAATCTAGCCAATTGGAGTGATGATCTATATACAGCCGATAAAAATTACAAAAATGAGTACAACTAAAAAAAATATCGTAGTAATTGGTGGTGGTTTTGCAGGATTAAATTTTACAAGAAAACTTTTCAACAATAAATTCTATACTATTACTATTGTTGATAAAAACAATTACAATTATTTTACTCCACTTTTATATCAGGTTGCTACAGGATTTCTTGAAGCTGGAAATATAAGCTATCCTTTTCGAAAGTTATTTCGAGGTAAAAATATAAATTTCAGAATGTCGGGTGTTGATTTTATTGATACCAAAAATAATGACTTATATCTGAATGACGGCGGTACATTACCTTATGATTATCTGGTTTTTGCAGCAGGATCTAAAACAAATTTCTTTGGAAATGAATCTATTCAGAAAAAATCTCATTCGTTAAAAGGTATCGATGATGCTTTATATATGCGAAATGAATTAATAAAAACTCTGGAAAAAGCTTCCATTGAAAAAGATCCTCAGGAAAGACAAAAACTTTTAACAATCGTAATTGCCGGAGGCGGACCTACAGGTGTTGAAGTTGCCGGAATGCTCGCCGAAATGAAACATTATATCATTGGTAAAGAATATCCTGATTTAGATATTAAAACTGCTGAAATACATGTGGTAGACGGAGCCGGAAATTTACTTGAACCTATGAGTGACAAAACCCATGTTGCTGCCTGTAAAGAACTGGATCGATTAGGAATAAAGGTAAAATTGAATACACTTGTAGAAAATTATATCGATGATCAGGTCGTATTATCAAATGGTGAAATAATAGAAGCAAAAACCCTTATTTGGGCTGCCGGAGTTACAGCAAATACATTCAAAGGTATTCCGGCGGAAAGTCTTGGCAGAGGAAAAAGAATGCTTACAGACGAGTACAATTTGGTGAAAGGATTTGAAAATATTTACGCAATTGGTGATATTTCCCTGCAAACCAATGACAGCAATTATCCAAATGGACATCCACAACTTGCTCAACCGGCAATACAACAGGGAAAAATGTTGGCAAAAAATCTATTGGCTTTGGCAAAAGGAAAGCCGATGCAGGAATTTATATATTTTGACCGCGGCGATATGGCCATCATAGGAAGAAAATTTGCTGTGGCCGATCTTTTCAAGCATAAACTTCATATTGGTGGTTTAGCTGGCTTACTGGCTTGGCTCTTTATTCATGTAATGTCGCTTGTGAATTATAACAATATCATTAAAACTTTATACAATTGGTTGATTGCATATTTAACTCGAGATCAGGCATTGCGAATGATTTTCCGATCCGGAAATCGAGAAAGTGAAATTGAAGAACATCAGGTTGTTGCTAAAATTTATGAATCATCTAAAAATTAATAAATCTATTTTTTAATCTTAAAACTTAATACTATGAAAACTTTTTTTTCAAAAATAAATGATATTTTTTCCTGGAACAACCATACTCCAGAATTCAAACATACAGAAGACACCGCTGAAGGCGATGAAGGAATTGATGATTTTTCTATGGAAGAACCACCAGTAATTTCAGAGAACAATGAAGAAATTGATAATTTTAAGCAAAAGGAAGATTCAGAAGAAAATTAGAGAAATTTTGATGATCGTAAAATATTTTTAATAAGATAAAACCTCTAAAAATGAACAAGTTATTTGATATAATTCAAACTGAGAATAATTACGTGTATCTTATTCTTAGACTTGCTGCAGGGATAATCATTTTTCCTTACGGAATGCAAAAATTGTTTGGCTGGTTTGATGATCTTGGTGGAGGTATTGGTATTAAAGAAACTCTTTTACAGATGAAGGCAAAAAAAATCCCTGTTTTTATTACCTGGATGATCATAGCAGGACAGTCTTTGGGTAGCATTGCTCTAATAATTGGGTGTTTTGGCAGAATTGCCGCAATGGGTAATTTTATTATTTTTTCGGGTGCATTATTTATGCATCTTCCAGATGGCTGGACACTGAACTGGCTCAAAAAAAAGAAAGGCGAAGGTATTGAATATTTTGTATTGCTGTTAACAATTTTATTAATTATTGTCTTTAAAGGAAGTGGCGCTTTTTCTGTCGATTACTGGTTGATTTCTTCTAAATTTATAACCGGATGAATAGATAAATCTTATTAGTTAAGATGTTAAGATTTACACTTTTTTCACAAATTGTCCCGTCCTAAAATAAGTTGACAACAAATCGATTTATTTTAGGACGGGACAAACATAGAAAAATAAAAACCTGTGATTTATAGAGCTTCAGCCGATATTGAGGTTGGTATATTTAAATATAGTATCACCTAAATTATTCTCAAAAAACAATCATATCACTTCGCCTAAAAGTATAAAGAGTGCAATTATTGTAGTTGTTACTCCTAAGGGTAATTACCAAAAATACAAAAGGTTGTATTGAAGCTTAAAGGAGGAAGTGTAACTTATTAAATATCGGTTAATCTCTTTTATTGATTGAAAATATAACTTCAATGTACCAATTATTGCTTACTTCACAGTATAATTAAGCTACATATTCAAATCCGGAATAGAAATATCGAATCTCTCTTACTAGAAGTTTTTTTTCACTTGAATTCCCCCGTTTCGGTTAATCAATTCCCCGATTCTGTTATTTCTGTTTTTCTTGGTTGATGCAATTTTGTAGTATTAAAAGATAAGACATGAAAATTGTAATAACAGGTTCTTTAGGGAACATAGGAAAACCTCTCACTCAATTATTAGTTGAAAAAGGACATCAGGTAACTGTGATCAGCAGCAAACCAGAACGAAAATCTGCAATAGAAGAATTGGGTGTGATCCCTGCAATCGGAAGTATTCAGGATGCAAAATTTTTAACTGAAACATTTACCGGAGCTGATGCCGTATATCTTATGGAAGCTTGGGAAGGAATAGGCAGCTTATTCGATAAGGATATTGATTTTTTAGAAGAATTTAAAAAAATAGCACACAATTATGTAGAAGCTGTCCAGCAATCGGGTGTTACTCGAATTATTCATTTGAGCAGTGTTGGAGCGCATTCAGATCAAGGTACAGGAAGTCTTTTGGTTCATTATAACGTAGAAAAAATTCTGAAAACACTACCCGAAAATGTATCGATCAAGTTTATACGTCCAGTGGGCTTTTTTAGTAATGTTTACCGATGGTTGCCAATGATTCAAGCTCAGGGAGCTATCGTACAAAGCTATGGTGGAGATCGTAAAGAACCTTGGGTTTCTCCCTATGATATTGCATCAACGATTGCTGACGAAATGGGAAAACCTTTCCTTGGTAAAACGGTTCATTACGTAGCGAGTGATGAAGTTTCACCAAACGAAATTGCCCAGGCTTTAGGAAAATCTATCGGTAATTCAGATTTAAAATGGAAAGTAATTTCTTCTCAAGAATTATTAAACCAAATGCTTTCGGCAGGGATTAATGAATGGATTGCGAACGGAATGATAGCAATGCAGCAAGCACAGGAAAATGGAAGTCTATACGAAGATTTTTATCTCAATAAACCTGAATTAGGTAAAGTAAAATTGGCAGATTTCGCGAAAGAATTTGCGGAAGTGTATAACAATAAAATAAATTCATAAAATGAAAAAAGCATTAATAACAGGAGCTAACAAAGGAATTGGATTTGAAACTGCCAAAAAGCTTTTAGAAAACGGATATTTTGTTTTCATAGGAAGCCGAAATCTAGAGAATGGAAAATCGGCGGTACAACAACTTAATAAAGCTGGATTTGAAAATGTGGAAGCTATTCAGTTAGATGTAACGGACATTATATCTGTAGAAAATGCCAGAAAAGAAATTGGAAATAAAACTGAAGTATTGGATGTCCTGATTAACAACGCAGGAATCAACGGAGGCTTTCCACAAGCGGCCTTAGAAGCCGGAGCCGAAGCATTTCAAAAAGTAATGGATACCAATTTATATGGTGTTGTAAGGGTAACTCAGGCTTTTATTGATTTGCTTAAAAAATCAGATCAGCCGAGAATTGTTAATGTATCATCCAGCGGTTGTTCACTTACCTTACATTGTGATCCGGATTGGATATATTACAGTCACAAAGCGGCTGTATATCCCGCTTCCAAAGCAGCCATGAATATGTACACCATTAATCTGGCGTATGAATTGCGCGACACTGCTTTCAAAGTAAATGCAGTTTGCCCGGGATTTGTAGCGACAGATTTCAACGGTCACAGAGGTACTGGAACAGTTCAGGAAGGAGGAATCAGGATCGCTAAATATGCTATGATCGGGGAAGACGGGCCAACCGGAAAGTTCATCAGTGAAGAATATAATCCTGAAACCGGAGAGACACCTTGGTAATAAATTCAGTATTTTTGTTAGGTAGAGTACTAAGAATAAGAAAAAATTCTGAGTGTTTTATCCAACAGCTAAATAAGTCTTAAAAAGATGAG
Organism: Chryseobacterium sp. GW823-FHT05E08; assembly: GCF_058795655.1. Taxonomy (NCBI): domain Bacteria; kingdom Pseudomonadati; phylum Bacteroidota; class Flavobacteriia; order Flavobacteriales; family Weeksellaceae; genus Chryseobacterium; species Chryseobacterium sp. GW823-FHT05E08. The sequence continues at coordinate 1,253,233 of NZ_JBXAHY010000001.1, forward strand.
AAGTAAACAACAAAAGCTGCATAAATTTCAGTCATTATCAAAGTTTCATCAGATGTTTGGTTTACCAAAACCTGAACATCCGCTGGTAAGTTTTATCCGTCTCGAAGATATGATTATGCCATCGGAAACCTTGCCTGATTATCTGGTTTTAGATTTTTACAAGATTGCTTATAAAGATACTATCGGGAGAGCTAAATATGGGCAACACCATTACAACTTTGGCGAAGGCGGTTTGGTTTTTACTGCTCCCGGCCAATTATTTGAAAAACCTAAAAGCAAAAAAGGCAAAGGCAGTATCTTGCTGGTGCATCCGGATTTTTTCCTTTCATATCCTTTATCTAAAAAAATCAAACAGTATGGATTTTTTTCCTATGCTACCGATGAAGCGTTGCATTTATCCGAGAAGGAAAAAGAGACGATTTTCTCCGTATTTAAAATTATTGATGAAGAACTCAATAGCAGAATAGATGATTTTAGCCACGATGTTATTATTTCGCAGATTGATTTATTGCTGAATTACAGCAGTCGGTTCTACAAAAGGCAATTTATTACACATAAAGCTGTTAATGATGATTTAATTCAACAATTTGACGAGCTTTTAGATAATTATTTTAACCAAGAAGAAACATTGCAAAAAGGAATACCTTCTGTGCTTTATGTTGCTGAACAATTAAATGTTTCCGCAAGCTATTTAAGTGATATGCTACGTTCGTTAACAGGATTAAATACACAACAGCATATTCACAATAAATTGATTGAAAATGCAAAAGAAATCTTATCTACAACCAATCTTTCGGTATCCGAAATAGCATATCAGATGGGATTTGATTACCCTCAATCATTCAGCAGATTATTTAAAAGTAAAACCAATTTGACGCCTTTGCAATTCAGGGAATCATTTAATTGAGATTAATACACATGTTCAACAATTTGTAAAAAATGAATCGAAAGATAAAAAATCAGCTATTTTTGAAATGAATAAAATGAATACTATTATTTCCTTTTTTTTTATATTTCTGGCTTTCCAGATTTCTTTTTCACAACAAAAAATTGTGCTAAAATTAAAAATGAAATCTTCTTCAAAAGTAAATGTAAATGTAGCTCCACTCAAATATAATAAGCACATGGCATTTAGCTTTACGCTGGATGATGGATATCGATCTGCATTTACTTGTGCTTATCCATTATTAAACGGAGGAACGGTAAGCTCATCTATTCCAGACGAATACCATAGTGATTCTGGTGGTGATGGACAAATTTCCAGTGGCTTGTTTTATACAGATGGTTGCGGAAATAAAATACCTTTCAGATTAGCCATCGCTTTGAATGCTGGAATTGTCTATGATCAACCCGATAACCGCGCACGTTTATCATGGCAGGAAGTTACCCAACTTTATAATTCCGGTTGGGATATCCTGAATCATGGATATTATCATAAAACAGAGCACGGTACAAATTTCAATAATGAAGTTGCAGAAAATATCAGGGAGGTTAAAACAAAACTCGGATTTACTATGACGCAGTTTGTCGTTCCTGGTGGAAAGCATGATCCCGGTTATGAGCATGATTATGAAAACGATGCATTTTCAGCAGGAGCATTTTCTGTTGCATCTTATGTAGGACAAGGTCCTGTAATAACTGTCGGACAATCAGTTGACTTGAAAAATATGATTTATGCCCGTGATTTATTGAGCAGTAATAAAGACAGCCTTAACCTACATACTATTGGCAAACAGTTAGATAAAATGGAATCTTTAATGCAACAACCTCAGCCTGTTTGGTATAATGCATTTACACACAGCGTAGGTAATCAAAATCTCTGGACAATAAGCTTGCTGTATCCGGAATTCAAATACTTTATGACCAGTCTTTACGAACGATATGGCGAAAAAGGAAGCGACAAAATCTGGATGGCTCCCTGGCAACAGGTTTATGAATATATCTGGCTTAAAGACCGTGTTAAAACTAAAGTTGAACAACACGGAAATAATGTTAAAATTACTATAGAAGTTCCAGAAATTCCATCTGATTTTAGGCATAAAGCCATTTCATTGGAAGTAAAAACTACATCGACATTCAAAGTAGTTAAATCTGCAATCAATAGTACTGATAATGGTAACAGCAAACACAATTTAATAAACATTGAATTATAAAAGATTTTCATTGCAATCCTTAACGCTGATTTACTTTTAATAAACAATTTAATTAATGATTTAAAAATCGTGAATTCAAATTTTTATCCAACTTAAAATTATTTATTTACTGAACATTATAAAATATCCTGATATGTAAGTTTACTGATACAAACAATGGTGCCATTTGAACTGAAAAAACACCATTGTATAACCAACTAATCAAGTTTCCGACATTGAAGATGAATGTAGATTACTTCACAAGATAAGTCATTCCTCCGTCAACAAGCAGTTCAGCACCGAGCATAAAAGAAGAATCGTCGGAAGCCAAAAACACAGCTGCACTTCCGATATCAGAAGGTTGTCCTATCCTACCAGCGGGCACGGCTTCGGCGAATTGTTGCTTTACCGCATCAACTTGTTCGGCAGGAATAAACTTTTCAAATGCAGGAGTATCCGTTGTACCCGGTGTAATAACGTTGGCTCTTATTTTTCTGTCTAAAAGGTCTGTAGAAAATCCTTTTGCCAGATAAATTACAGCAGATTTCGCAGCGCCATAAAGTGTGAAAGAAGAATAAGCACGATGTGCAGCATTTGATCCGATAAGAATAACAGAACTACCGTCATTCAGATAATGTAAAGCTTTTTGGACTGTAAAATAAACGGCTTTCAGGTTTAAATTCATTAATTTATCATAGTCTTCTTCAGTGGTAGTTGCCACAGTTCCTACGCTTCCTGCACCTGCATTGGCAACCAAAATATCAATTTTTCCAAATTTCTCCGCTGTTATTTTAAATACCCTTTCAAGATCTTCAAATTTCGTCACATCTGCATTTACGGAAATAAAGCCATCTCCAAGAAGTGCTACTGCATTGTCTAAAGTTTCCTGATTTCTGCCGACAATCGCGCCTGTTGCCCCTTCATTTTTTAATGCCTCTGCAATACCAAGACCTATACCGCTATTTCCGCCGGTAATAACTGCCACTTTGTTTTTTAATTTACTCATAATTGTACATTTTAAAATTCTCAGATATTCTGTTCTGAATTATAGTACAAAGATATTTCCGCAGCATAAATGCACTCTTGATCTCAATCATTAAATGTACTTGATCTAAATCAATTTAAATATTTGAAACAGTATAATAATTATTTCACGGAAAGTAAAAAATGGAAAAGTAAAAACAGATGAGAAAACAAGATTAGCTTTATTTTGAATTTAATTTTTTCCGCAGCCTACTCAAGGTTTCAGGAGATAAACCTAAATAGGAAGCAATCGCATTTTGCGGAAACCGTTGTAGAAAGTGCGGGTAATTATTGCTAAAATCGGCATAACGTTCTTCAGCGGTATAACGAATTATGGTCTGCATTCTTTTTTGATTCGCAATCGCATTGTTTTGCTTGATGACCTCCATCATCGCAGAAAATGCCGGGATTGGTTTAAAAAATTCTTCCACCTGAGCATTGGTAACCTGTAAAACTTCAAGGTCTTCCATTGCTTCTATGTTATAGTTACTTGGTGTAAGATGATAAAAACTTTCAAAATCTGCAAGCCACCAATTTTCGATACTTAATTTTAGAATATTTTCATTTCCTTCTTCATCCACAGAAAATGTTTTGGCAGACCCTTTTACGATAAATCCGGTGTACTTGCATACATCGCCTTCCTGCAGAAAATATTGTTTTTTTCTGAACCTTCTGGGTGTCATATGAGCCTCAATGATCAATTTTTCACCCTCAGAAAGTATTTCTCCGGACAGTTTTTGAATGTAGTCGTAAAAAGCTTCAAAATTGGACATTTACAAGTATCTATTTGTTTGCAATTTACTAAAACGCCATTTAAAAAAAAATCCTCTTTATTGAGTTTTCTGCAATTGACTAAGTTTTGCAAATTCCAATGAGTTTGTGAATAAGGTCTTCTATTGGTCACTTATCAACTTTTAACAATTTATCTTCCAACTCTTTTAGAGAAATTCTTACATTTGGTTAATACCAATAACCTTAAAAATCCAAATATACAATATGAAAGCTATCCAATACTTTTTTCTTTTACTGTTTCCCGTCTTATATCTTTCTCAGGCTAACCCCGACAAATACATCATTGATGAAGATGGTATTACAGGCGAGAAAATAGAACAAACCAAAACATATGACGAAAATGTAAATTCCAACAATATCATATATTCAGTTGGTAGAAAATTCACTTACTCTTATTACTATCAAAATAAGAAAGATGAAAAATTTTTAATAAAAAAAGGAAAAGAAATTTTACAGCCTGAAGGTTATACAATATCAGATTGGGAGTTTGTCGATATTCAAAAACAAGACAATTTAACAATTGATAAGCTATTATTACAAGCTAGTTCAGGAAACCCATTTGCAAATATTCCGGGGTATAATCAAACAGCCATCAGTTATGAGTACATCATGAAGAATGGTGAGCCATTTACCCTGGAAACTACAGGTGCTGTTGAGAACGAAATGAATGTATGGATTCATCCTCCGAGAGGGAGTTTTTTCGAAATTTTAGAATTAAATCCATTTCCTTACATAAAAGCACCATACAAAATAGGAACAAAATGGAATTGGAAGTTGGATATCGGAGATCATTGGTCGGACAAAAGATGGCTGGAGTGGAAAGGCTCTATTGAAAATATGTATGAATACGAAATTGTAGGAAAGAAAAACATATCGACCAAACTTGGAAATTTAGAATGCTTTATAATTAATGCCAAAGCTAAAAGCAGAATCGGAGTAACAGAACTACTTTCTTATTTTAATCCTGTCTTTGGTTTTGTAAGACTCGAATACAAAAATATTGACGAAAGTAAAACAATTCTTGAGCTCGAAAAGGTTGAATAATAAACTATACCATTGACGATATAACTTTTGGATCATAAATAGCAGTTATTTTTGAAATTAGAAGTCAAAAATAAAATTAACTGATTTTTATAATAGTATCGAACTGCAAATTAAAAAAAGTCTGCTCATATGAACAGACTTTACCATAACCTAATTAAAATTAAAGAATTAAGCAGACATATGGGAAGTCTCCTAATAATTTTATATAGACATTTGCATTTTTAATTATAATGAAAAGTGAGGGGAAATTTCATTATGATTTTATTAATTTGAACCTAAACTTGTAATGGTGAAAGTTGCACCTTGTGCAATAGTGTAAGATTCATCATCATTTGAATTACATCCAGAGCAATGTCTTGAACCAAAGGTAATGACAGAACCTGCATTTAAGAATATAGTAACCGAACCTCCTCGGTAAGAAGCAGTTGCCGCCTGAATATTACTAACAGAAGTGAGTGTCCAAAATTGTGCTCCATTATTAATATTTATAAGCCAGTTTGACGCATTAGCAGCTTTATTACTGGAAATACCTCCAGCTAAAGCAAATTGATAAAATCCATCTTTCCCTACAGCTACAGTATATGTATTTGTAGAAGGATTCCAACCACCATCATTGGTAAAAACCTGAGAAAAAGCCCATTTATTATATACATTGTCTGCTACTGCAGGTTGTGCCACAGCCGCTCTTCCGGAAGCGACCACTCTGGGAATAAAAGACGTTGTAGTTTGGTTTGCCGCCATAGAAACCCAAGTTGTACCGTCACTGTAAAACATTTGCTTTGTTGTATTATCATATTTCATCGCTCCGGCTCCGGCGACAACTGCTGTTTGGTTGGTGTTTCCGAAAGCTATGGCAGAATTTCCCGTTGCTGATCTTGCATCAAGGTTTACAGCAGGATTTGAATTTCCCACCCCCACCTGCGCAGAAGATATTCCGAACACAGCGAATGAGAAAAGTAGTAGAAATTTGTTTTTCATAATTATTGATTTTTTTGTTTTTATTAAAATTTAATTTTTAAACACGTTTTTAATTATCATTTAAAATTTTTAATTAAAAACATATTTAATTCTGTAAATTTAATTGCAATAAAAACTCTGGCTAAATTTTTTCTGTGGAGAAAAAACTATCATTTGTAGAAAAAATTCTACAAAAATTAAAAATTATGTTAAATGTTCATTGTAAATTTGCAGCCGGATATATCACCAGCAAATGAGGAAATTTTTACTTTTATTCTCCCTTCTACTCATTTCCACGGTTTTTGGTCAGCAGTATTCTTCCACATGGTACAATACTGATAACGGTATGCCTCAAAACAGTATTAAAGATATTGTAAAAGACAAATATGGATTTATCTGGATCTGCACAGACGGCGGAATTTTAAGATATGACGGGCAAACTTTCAACAATTATAAAAACCTTAAGCTTACCAATTTCAGTTTTTCAAATTTTTTAGGAAATGTAAAATCGGATCATATTGTATTACACAATTCTGGGCAGTTTCAATATCTTATTATAAAGGATAGAAAAATTACGATTACCTATAAAAAATCTCCGTTATTAAAAGATGTAACGGAAAGGACTATTTTTAGAAATAAAGATTACATTAATTCTAATAAAAACAATTCTCATAATACCTTAGAATACGGGTTTATCAAGCTTCAGAAAGGAACTTATTTCTTTGACAGTAAAAGTATTATTTACAGGAAAAATTCAGGAAAAGAAAAAATAGTTCCGATCGAGTTTAATCAGGAAGATCAGAAAAATCTTTTTCGCTTTGGCGAATCTTTGTTTTTAAGGGATATTAAAAATAAAAGAATTTTAAAATTTTCTGAGGAAAATATTTTTGTATTTAAATCTGATAATTCTTTGTATCATGATCCTTCAAGTAAGATTTTCTGGCAAGATGTGAATCAACAGAATTTTATTATTAATAAAGGAAAAATTTATCTATCCCAACTTGAAAACGGAAGTCTGAAAACCACCCCAATTCTCGAACTGAAAAATAATGATATTGACATTTCCATGATTTACAGCTTGTTGTATGACAAGGAAAATAATACCATGTACATTGGAACATTGAATAAAGGATTGAATATCATTAAAATACCTTCATTTTCTACCCCAAAAGTAGATCCTACCTTAGAAAACAGGGTACAATATTCGGTGCTTCCTTTTGGAAAAGATAAAATTATCAATTTTCAGGGAAGAGTTTATGACAAAAATTCTTTGATTAAAGATTATCATTTTAATACAGTTGATGAATGGTGTCTTGTTTACGATGAAAGCAATAATATTCTTTATCCAAAGAGTGGAAAACTTTACAGAAGATTTGCTAAATACAATTATGAAAAGCCTGATTCTGTAGACATTGGTAAAAATAATAAAGCCATAGCCATATTTAAAGACAAAGACTTTTATCTATTAAAGCTGGAAGATGCGACACAATTTTATCTGAAAATTTACTCAGATGGTAAATTACAGAATCTTCTTGGGAGTTTTGCTTTCAAATCGGAAATAAGCACTTCAATAGCAATTAATAAAGATGAATTTCTCGTAGGTTGTGACGATAAGTTATACATTACATCGTTATCTAAAAAAACAATAAAAAAATTAAATATTCCCAATCTTTCCTTAAAAAGTACGATTGTAACAGAAGGCGGAAATATTTGGATCCTTACCAGAGGAAAGGGCCTGTTTCTTTATAAAAACAACAAATTTACCCAAATGCCTTTCGACGAAGGCGGTTATTTATCTTATGCCAATAATCTTATAAAGGATTCAAAAGGATATTTGTGGATCTCAAGTAATAACGGATTATTTAAAATTCCTGAAAATACGCTTCTTGAGTATGCAAAAAATAGTACAACAAAGGTTATTTACTATCGCTATACCAAAGAAGACGGTTTTAATATTAATGAATTCAATGGTACAGTTAATTCCTTTACAAAGCTGGATGATGGAGATTATGTCGTTCCTTCCATGGACGGTTATGTATTCTTTGATCCTTTTAAAGTTCCCTCTTATTATCCAAAAGCTGAAAATATTTATATAGAAAGAGCAAAATCAAAAGCTGCAGATTACATTTATTTTAAAGACACTCTGAATCTTGAAAATGATTTTAATTTAGCTTCAGTTTATATCGATATTCCTTATTATTCCAACAACGATAATCTTTATATTGAAACCAGCCTTCAACAAGATGACCAACCTGAAAAATGGCAAAGGCTGAAGGATAAGGAATTTACATTAAGCCACCTTTCTCCGGGAAATTATACTTTAAAAGTAAGAGTTTTGATTTCGCCAGACGGACAATTTGCTTACAAAAAAATATTCATCAATGTTCCGGCGCTTTTTTATCAGACCATTTGGTTCAGGCTTTTGATTTCAATTTTGTTTCTGGGTTTAATACTATTCATTATTCTTTTAAGGACAAGAATTTTAACAACTAAAAACAAACAATTAAAGAAAATTGTGCATCAGAAAAATGATGAATTGAAAACCACGCAGCATCAACTTAAAAATGAATCTGAATATCAGAAAAATCTTATTCAGACCATTAATCATGATATTACAACACCGATAAAATATCTTTCAGCGATGTCTCAAAAATTATCGGAAACAGAGAATCCGAAACTACAAAAACAGTATTTTGATACCATCTATAAATCTTCGGAAGAGCTTTATAAATTTACTTTAAATCTTAAAAATTATACCGAATTATTCAATAATGAAAGTTTGAAATATCAGGAAAAATTCTATTCCATTTTTGATATTTTGGAAACAAAAAGAAAATTATTTGAGGAAATTGCTTCTCAAAGAGGTACCACAATTATTAATAATTCTTCAAAAAATATTAAATTGAACTTCAATGAAAATATTTTAGCTGCTATTATTCATAATTTGTTGGATAATGCGGTAAAAAATACTTCAGGAGGAAACATTATTTTGAATGCGAGAGAAGAAAACAATTCTACGATCATCAACATTTCAGATTCCGGAAAAGGGATGAATGACAAGCTGTTGGAATATTACAATAACTTAATGAATGATATTGAAAACAAGCCTTCTTCATTTAAAAATCATGGACTTGGACTTCATCTTGTGATCCAGCTTCTGAAAAAATTAGATGGAAAAATAAGTTTTAACAATAATATTCCGGCAGGAACCCAAGTGGAAATAATCATACAAAACCTGAGCTAATGCAGAAAAAAATACTCATTGCTGATGATCATTACGTGGTAAGAATGGGAGCTTCTTTACTTTTACATTCAACTTACGAAGATCTGGAAATAGACTTTACCGAAAACTATGAAAATGTAAAGGAAAAGATTTCTGAAACCCGCTATGACCTTCTCATGCTGGACATCGATATGCCCGGAAGTATTTATCTCAACATGATAAAAGAGCTTAAAAATATAGATCCAGATTTAAAAATCATGATGTTTTCCGCTTATGATGAAAAAACAGCTTTGCAATATATTAATGAAGGCGCAGATGGTTATCTTAATAAACAACTAAGTGAAAATGTTGTGGAAGCTGTCACACTTATTTTCAGGCAGGGATATTACTATTCTCAGGAACTTGCCCGTCTTCTCATTTATAACAGAAAGGAAATAAAACCTTTGGAAAATTTATCCAAAAGAGAATTACAGATTTTTAAATTACTTGCAGAAGGCAACGGAAATCTTGAAATCTCCAATGAATTAGATCTTAAAATGTCGACCGTAAGCACTTTCAAAAAAAGAATTTACGAAAAGTTGGAAGTAAAAAGCATTGTAGAACTTATTAAACTTCATGAAAAATATAGTTTGGGAGAAATAAAATAACAAAGAGCTTCATAAATGAAGCTCTTAAAATCAAATCAATATATAAACGAAAATCATTACAGATTTCCTAAATATTGCCAAATAACTTCCTGCTGATTAATTTTGGTTCCTGTATCACAGGTATAACTATTTCCCAGAATCCACTGGAAATATCCTGACGAATCTCCTGCATTGAGAAAAACTACAGAAGAATAGGAAACATTTCTATTCGCATACCCAGACGGCTCCCCTCTGAAAGCAAAAGAGAATCTTATATCATTGGAATTGGTTCCGCCCAAATACGCCAAAACAGGGTTGTATTGCAACACCTGAGCTGTAATTCCCGTACTGATCGTGAATTTGTAGAATCCTGTTTTATCCGCTACAATAGAACCGTCATCTCCAATATTCGCATCTTTGGAATTTAATGCAAACGGAGCTCCGTTAAGATTGATACAAGACGTACCGATTGTTGTTTTTCTTCCTTTTGCAAATACTTCAGGCAAGGTAATAAATGTATTAATTTTCACATCATCCATCATATCCTGCCATTGCGTTCCGTTGAAAACATAGGGAATATCTGCATAAACTTTAATATTATCTGCTGTAGAAACATCACTGTTATTTGTATTATAAATGACTAATCCTGCGGCGGGATTTGGTATTGTTGCAATATCTGTTTTCGAGATCAGTGCTGCATGTGGCAAGATTAATCCTTTATTTGCACTTGCCAGTTCCAGTGCTGCAGAAGGATGAGGATTTGCCGTTCCTATGCCGACTTGAGAAAACATTAAAGAAGCAGTCAGAATAAAGATAAAGCTGAGGTTTTTATTTAATTTTGTCATGATTTCAATTCTTTAAAACTTTTATAAATTTATTCTCCCATATAGATCCATACAACCTGTTGTTCACCAATTTGATCATCCGCAACACAAGTTCCGCCCAAATCCCAGGTAAAGCCTTCCGATGTCTGCCCCTGATTAAGATACACCGAACCCGAAAAATTATTAGACTGCCAACCTCTTGCCCCTGTAGATCCTAATTGGAAAGCATACGTTAACATTCCCGGATATATTGCAGGATTATAAGATCTTCTGAGCATAAACTGTTTAATATTAATAGACCAATAATAATATCCACTTCTTCCCGCAGTAAGCGCGCCAGTGAAAGATACTGTGTTTCCACCTACAGCATTTAGATTCGTCAGTGCAAAATTAGCTGTTGAAATACCTGTACAAGAAGTATCTGTTGTCGTTTTCTTACCGATGGCAACCACACTTGGGAATAAAAAGCTTTGTGAATTGGTGTTGTTTTCTAATAATTCCTGCCACGAATTTCCGTCAAATTTATATAAAGTTCCTTCTGTGATTTGAGCATTTCCTGCCCCCACAGTTGCAGAAGCAATAATTAAAGTTCCTCTTTTAGGATTGGGAATTGTTGTAATATCATTTCTCGACTGTAAAGGAACTTTATTGATCAAAAAACCTTTATTTGTTGAACCAATATCCAGTAAAGTTGATGGATGTGGAGTTGTTGTATTAATTCCAACTTGAGAATATATATTTACAATACCTGTAACGCTCATTAATAATGTAAAAAGAAGTTTTTTATTTTTCATTTTTTCTTATTTTAATTATAATGTACCTCCGATAAATTCCCAAATTACACTCTGTTCCTTTATACTTCCTGTCGATCCGCAAGTATTACCTGTACCAAAAGTCCATTGCCATGGTGGGGTCACTTGTCCTTGTACTAAATATACAATTCCTGATGTGGCAGCTCCCTGATCACTCACCCCACTTCCTCTGAATTTATACGTAAAAGCTTCTAAACCTACTGCAAAAATAAATGGAGCAGTATTGTAAGCCTGATCAGGATTTGCCTGCATATATTGTTTGCTGTACACAGAAAAACTGTAATATCCGGTTTGTGGAGCTGTGAATGCTCCTGCATTTGTAAGTAGCGCTGGGTTACTAATCTGATCGAGAGAAAAATTGGCAGTATTAACTCCGTTACAACCTGTTACAGTTGTTTTTTTTCCGAATGCAACAACTTTGGGTACATTTCCGGTAAGAGTTTCATCCTTTGTACTGAGTTTTTTCCAAATGGTTCCATTGAATTTATATATACTTCCAGCTGTTACAGCATTAATTCCTGTTCCTGCATTTGCTGTCGTGAAAACCATTAATCCGATTGCCGGATTTGGAATTGTCAAAATATCGGTCGTAGATCGTAAAGCTACGGCTGGAAGTTTCAAACCACCTGCTTTAGAAGACTGGCTCAAATCTAAAATGGCAGACGGATCAGGCGTTGCTGTATTAATTCCGACCTGCGCGCTGGCGAGTCCAAAAGCTGTTATTAATAATGAAAAATAAAATCTAGTCATGTTATTGTTTTTACATCCTTACTTTGATTCAAAATATTCTCTTTTTCAAAATTGAGATAAACAAAGAGCCTTTTTCCAAACAAATGGAAAAGACTCCGGTTTTCTCTTGATAAAAATTTGTGTCATTAGTTTTACGCCTGATTTTAGGAATGGGAAGTATTTTTTTTCAGAGCGAAATTATGACGGTTTTGGGGTTTAATTAGAATAGAATCTGTAGGAAGAAAACTATGGTTTGTAGAATAAATACTACAAAAATTTTAGGTTTTGATTGAAAAATAGGATTTCAAAGTTTGCAACTTATTTAAGTCATTATATAATCTCTAAAGAATATAAGAATTTTGTCACAACAAAAGGTATAAACTCCATCTTGAAGTTTATGGGATTTAAATTATTTTATAAGTCGAGTTTGTAATATATACTTAATTTGGTTTAAGCAAATTAAATCATCGATAAAACTGTCTGTATAAACGTTTGTCAAAATCACTGGCGTTTACAGTAATATTTAATACAATATCAAAATTTTAAACAAAAAAAATCCCGAATTAACGGGATTTTAATTTCTTATATTTAAATTTATTTTATCTCTACAGGAACTGAGATTTTATCCCAATCCATTGTGAATCCATTATTGTTTACTTTATAAACTAAGGTTTCCTGTTTTGCTGGTAAAGCTTTTGTTTTTACATCAACACGTAAAGCATCTTTAGCTTCTTCGTATTTATAAGCACCCCATTGTTTTGACTCTTTGTTGAAAACTGCAGTCCAAGTTCCGCTTTCTTTAGGAATTAAGAAAAAGCTATATTTACCTGCAGGAAGTTTTTTACCCTGAACGGTAATATCCTTGCTGGTCTCGAAAGTAGTGGCTTCATTAGCACCTGCACGCCAGACTTTATCATAAGCTACTAAATCACCCCAGATTTTACGTTCCTTAACGGATGGGCTGCTATAAGCTATTGTAACGGTTGCATCTTTAATTTTTCCCGTTGCAGTAGCTGCAGGACTGGCAGGCTTTTTAGTATCCTGTGCAAAGGCATTCACTGAAACCGTCATTGCAGCAAAAAGTACAGTAGCAGATTTAATCATTGTTTTCATACTATTTTTATTTATTTGTTTTTATTATTGTTCGTTTACGAATTTACGGCTTTCGGCTTATAAAACAGTAATCCGATTGCAGAAAATATAATGACTGCAGCTACCCCTATTACGTTAAGCCAAAGGAAAGAAACGATATCAAACTGATAAACGGCAATAACCGCAATTTCCGATAAAATGGCAGCAATAAATACATTCGAACCAGTGATTTTTTTATAGTAAAATGCGACCAGAAAAATCCCCAATATCGGACCGTAGAAAAGAGATCCTAATACATTAACGGCTTCAATAAGGGAACCCATTTGAGTGGCAAACATCGCGACACCGATTGAGAAAACACCCCAAGCTAAAGTATGCAGGCGACTGTACCTCAACTCAGTGGCATCGTCAAGAGTTTCTTTTTTAAATATCAAATGAACATCTTTTAAGGAGCAGGCGGCAAGGGAATTCAGCGCTGCTGAAATTGAACCCCAGCTGGCCAGAAAAATAACGGCAAACAGTAAACCGATCATTCCTACAGGCAAAGTATTTTTTACAAAATACAGGAAAATGTAATTCGTATCCGTTTTCTCGGCATTATAGTTTGAATGATTGATCGCTTCCTCTACCCTGCCGTGAAGCTCTTTTACCTGGGTCTGTGTGCTTTTAAAATCGTGAATTGTTTTGTTAAGTTGTGGAGAATTATTCTCTTTTAACTTTAAAATTTCTTTCGATTCTGCATTAAATTTAATTTGTAAATCCCGATGCTCTTTTTCAAAAACCGCAGCCTGTTCAGGTTTTGTTTCCTTTAAATGTTGGTAAGAGCGTTCGTTAAAATAAATCGGAGCTGGTTTTAGAGAAAAGAAAGCGAAAAGCAAAGCACCAATCAGAAGAATAGCAAACTGCATCGGAATTTTAACCAATCCGTTCAACAGCAAGCCCATTTTCGCATTGGTATTGTCTTTCGCAGTAATATACCTCCCAACCTGACTCTGGTCAGTCCCAAAGTAAGACAATGCCAGAAAAAAACCGCCAATCAATCCGCTCCAGATATTGTATTTATCTTTCCAGTCGAATTCTGTGGTGATTACATTGAGCTTTCCGGATTTCCCAGCGAGATAAAGTGCATCATTAAAACCAATTCCATTCGGCATATTTTGAATAAGTAAATACCCTGCAAAAGCCATTGTTCCCAGAATAATGAGAAACTGTAATTTTTGGGTGTGAGCGATCGCTTTTGCTCCTCCAACATAGGTATAAATCAACAAAATACCACCTGTCAAAACATTCGTTAAGTAAATATTCCAGTTTAAAACGCTTGATAAGATGATACTCGGAGCATAAATGCTGATTCCCGTTGATAAACCTCTGGAAAAAAGAAAAAGCAATGAAGTGAGTACCCTTGTTTTTTTATCAAAACGGTTTTCTAAATATTCATAGGCGGTGTACACATTTAAGCGTTGAAAAATTGGGATGAAAGTGATACAGATCACAATCATCGCCAAAGGCAGACCAAAGTAATACTGCACGAAACGCATCCCATCTGTATAAGCCTGACCCGGAGCCGAAAGAAATGTAATCGCACTTGCCTGAGTCGCCATAATACCTATCAACACAATGTACCAGGGCATTTTATTATCCGCTTTCAGGTAGGATTCGTTGCTTTTTTGGCCACGACCGATGAATACGCCGTAAACCACCACTGCAACCAGTGTAACAATAAGAACTGTCCAATCTATCGTACTCATGCCCAGAATTTAGTGAAGAAATAATAAAATGCGATCTGAACTACTAATGCAGCTGCTAATAGTATGTACCAGGTATTCCAATTTTTAAGTTGCTTGTTCATTAGTTTTTCTGTGCAGATAAAAAGTTTAAAAATAATCTTGCCGCACCAACATTTCCCGCAGGTAATTGTCTGAAAAATGCCAACGGTGTATAAATAAAATTACCCTTCCCATATTTGGCATATAAAGTTGATCCCTGCAAAGGTTCTTCTCCAGTATCGTGCATTTCAAACAGCGGTTCATACGCTGCATCCCATTTTTCGGGGAAATAGGCACCACGCTCCTGTACCCAACCTTTAAAATCATCCGCAGTAATTTTGTTCGGAAAGTTCAGTAATTTATGATTTGGATTTAAAAATTTAACCTCAGCATTTTCTTCAGTAACCCGCTTATTAGCAATAGTAAAATTGTACATTCCCAATTGGTTAACGGTCGTATCCTGATTCGTGTTATACTGCATCACCAAATTACCTCCGGCTTTTACATAAGACCATAAAAAAGGCATCCAGCGACCCAGTTTTTTCTCCGTATTATTGGCACGAACACCAAGTACGATAGCGTCATACTGTGACAGCTTGTTTTGATTAATGTTTCCGTTGGATTGATCTAAGTTGCCATAAAAATCTTCGTCTTTCAAAACATCTACCTGAATTCCTGCAATACGTAAAAACTCTGGAATGAAATCTCTTGCACCTTGTACATAACCCACCTTTTTAACCTTAGACTGAATATCACCTTTCATTACAACTACATTGGCAGGTGTAAAATACTGTAAGGAAGGCAAATGAGGGTATTGAATTAATACCTGTTTTTTGTTATAAGTGACTCCATCTGCAACAAAATTGGCATCCAATTGTAACTGATTTGATTTTATTGAAGCAAGTTTAGTTTTTGGAATAACATAATCAACAGAAAAATCTTTTCCATTAAGTGATTTTAAATCTCCTCCACCTAATCGTTCTCCATTATATAACAAGTTTATTTTTCCATTATTAAACTGTTTATTTGAATTAACCTTAAAATTTAAATTCAAATGCAAATCTTCATTTTCTTTAACTAAATAAAGCGGTTGTGTAAATTTCAGTTCCAATGCAGGAACAATACGCAAGGCTTCAACTACATCACCACGCACCGGGTCTAATTTCTTGAAAGATAAAGGAAGTTTAACCTGAAACTTTTCCGAACCGATTTTTAAACCAAGCAAAACATTCAGTGGTGATTCTGCCTCAGGCAAACCGATTAAAGTATCATTTGGAACAGAGAAAGTGGCCGCGTCTTTGGCTTGTTTTGCCAACCAGTAAGGTTCTGTGAGTGATGCATCTGCAGGAATCTGAATGTCGTGCTGAATGGTAATTAAAGAATCTTTTGACAGTTTTCTATTGAAATTTTCTGACTGACTTAACCATTTTACATCTTCTAAAACGACTGAATTTTCAGCCCTTGAAATCATATTTAATCTGAAATTATAATGATCTCCGGCAACAGCTTCAGCCTGATTGGTAACAGCTTCGCCCATAAATCCGGCACAGCTTAGAATTATGTTGTCGAGAGATTTAAGTTTATCGCTTTTTAGGTCTACATCTTTAAGAGCAGCAACCTTTTTTCGTAAAACAAGCAAAGCTGGCAAACTACGGTCTGGCTCGTTGAAATTGAAAGCGGAAATAATTTTATTTAATGATTGATCAATATCAGCGTTTCCTTGTGAAGTCCAGGTTTTAGTTATTCCATCAAAAAGTGTTGTTTTTGCAGGCTCGCCGATAACATTAGAAAAATATTCAGTTTTAATCCCGGCTACGGATTGTGTTCCCGCACCCTGGCTTTTATGCAAACTTCTGCTTAATCCTGCCAATTCACCATAGCCCATTCCCAATTGTGCATCATATTGCCCAACCGTGACTTTCAGTTGATTTTCTGCAGTCGTATTGTTTTTACCAAATCTGAAAGTATTCCAAAGTACGCGTTTTGGCTGCCATACATTAACATATTTTAGTTGATCTGGGAAAGCATTTTTATCTCCTGCCAGCTTAAAAGCTTTTTCCGCAACCACAGCCGAAGCCGCATGTTGTCCGTGTCCTGCCGCAGCAGTAGGCGGAAAACGACAAATAATAACATCAGGACGGAATTTTCGGATTACCCAAACTACATCAGTTATAATACTATTTTCATCCCATTGTTTAAAGGTATCAGTCGTATTTTTAGAGAACCCGAAATCAATCGCACGGGTAAAAAACTGTTGGGCGCCGTCTAATTTTCTTGCCTCCAAAAGCTCATGCGTTCTGATTAAACCCAATGCAGCACCTTGTTCTGTGCCTAATAAATTCTGACCACCATCACCTCTGGTTAAAGACAAATAGCCCGTCTCTACATTTTGGTCGTTGATTAACCAGGAGAGTAACCCCGTATTTTCATCATCGGGATGAGCCGCAAGGTATAAAACTTTAGGCAGGTGTTTCAGTGTTTTGAGTTCGCGGTAAATTTCAGATGATTTAGATGGCCGAACTTGTTGAGCCGAAAAAACCGTATACAAGCCAAGAATAAATACAGTGCTTACTTTTTTGAACATATGAATTTGATTTGCGGGGCAAATATAAGTAAATCGGTTTTATTTCGATATTAAAAGGAAAAAGCAATCAGCAACTCTGAATATTCTATTGTATTCTTCTTAAAATCTTTATGTTAAGGTATAAGATCATCAAACGAAATTAGTATCAACTATATTAATTTTGATTGTTTTTAATATTTAAAATTAAAGACAAAAGACGCTAACATTTAAGTAGCGCCTTTTTTAAAGTTGATCGATTATATTTATCCGTCCAAGGATTAGTCTAATAATTCACCCATTCCGAACACGGTTAAACCTTTACCAAACTGTTCTGCAACGGCTTCATTGGCGGCATTAATATATTCTCCTGTTATAGGATCAACAACGGTTCTCAGAGGTCTTTTGCCTTTTTCGGTAGCAATAAGTTTTACAATGGCATCTGCAACATCCTGAGGATTGGTTTGATGACTCTGAATAAGTCCGCCAAGTGCAGCCATCATTTTATTAGGAATATCTGCAATGGCGCCATATCCTTCAAATACAGCCTGATCTGAAGCATAAGTTGTTTTTTGCGACATTTCAGTTGGAAAAGCTCCCGGTTCCAGAATGGCAACATCTATTCCCAGACGTTTCACTTCGTAATGTAAACCTTCGCTCAGTCCTTCCAGACCAAACTTCGACGCTGCATACACTGTTGCAAAAGGAAAAGAAACCCTTCCAAATCCACTGGTCACATTAATGATCAACCCATCCTCCTGTTTACGCATGGCCGGCAACACCTGTTTAATGAATCTCCAAGGCGCAAAAACATTCACATCGAACATTGCCTGAACATCAGCAGTTGTAAAGCTTTCAGCCACGCCATGCATTGAAAATCCTGCGTTATTTACGAGTACATCGATAGAACCTTCTTTAGCAATAATAGTTTCTATAGCTTGATTTACGCTTTTGTCATCAGTAAGTGTAACGTCTAAAACAGTTATGTTTTCAACTGCTGAGAGTGCTTTTGCTTTATCTGCATTTTTGCCCTCGGTATCTCTCATTGTTGCGTAAACCTTATGACCTAATGCTGCGACGCTGTGTGCAGCCAGCCAACCAAAACCACTATTTGTACCTGTAATCAATACTATTTTTTTGCTCATCTTTTTATTTTTTAAATGATTAATGCAAAGGTTGATCAACTCAGGTCAAAAACATTTACCATTTGGTAAAAAGCAACATTTAACGAATATTTTTTCTAATTCTACTGAGAGATTGTTGGGTAATTCCTAGATAAGAGGCCACATGCGAAAGCGGAACACGGTTGACAAGCCCCGGAAATTGATTAATAAACGATAAATAGCGTGTTGTAGCATCCTCAGATACCAGCGGGCTCCTCCTTTCTAAAGCTTTCATCAGACAGTTTTTGACGATAAGATTCTCTATATCTTTCCAGCCGACGATGGTATTTCCAATCTCATCCCAATTCTTTTTTGAAAAGACAAGCAGCTCGCAATCTGTTATAGCCTGAATATATTCCGAAGCAACCATTTGCGCCTCAAATTTTTGCTGATCCGAGACGAAATTATTTTCATCAACAAAAGAATGCGTAATCTCTTCGCTTTTATTGTTGTAATAACAGAATCGGGTTACTCCTTTTAGAAGAAATCCAACATATCGGGGAATTTTGCCGGCCTCAGAAAAATATTCATCCTTGCGAAGCTTCATTGTTTCGGCCTTGCTCAATATCAGTTCGATCTGCTGACTGTTCAGATTACCGAACTGTAATATGTAATTGACAAATTCTTCCATTGCACAAATTTCGGATTTATTGAGTAAAACATATTTACCATATGGTAAAAAAAATTCTTTGGATTAAATCAGATCATTTAATCTCTGCTTTTGAATTGCTATAAAGTTTACAATATCATAAACTAAAAGAAATTCTATCAATAAAAGTGTTTGAAGATAATTTGCAAGATGTATAATTGTTAGACTCCTTATTTATTGGTCGAGTTTCCAGAGATTTCAGTGACCTATTTTGATATTTTCACGATAGGTCACTTTTAATATGGCCTTTTTTGATTTTCTTTGATACGAGCGCAAAACAAAAAATGCTGTAAAACATATATTTTACAGCATTTTATACTATTTTAATTTAATAGTTGCGGAGAGAGAGGGATTCGAACCCCCGGACCTGTTACAGTCAATAGTTTTCAAGACTATCGCAATCGACCACTCTGCCATCTCTCCTTAAACTCCGATTGTATCGTTGTTTTCAGTGGTGCAAATATAGAAAGTTTTTCAATTCTGTCAAAACATTTTCGAAAGAATTTCATTCAAAAAACAATAATCACCTAGAAATCAACTTAATTATTTTTCGTAAACATCGACTATTACAGTGAAGTTTGAATTTTCATCCCAAAAATTACAGCTCCAAATCCTAAAATCAGACTTAATAAAACATATAAAGATAAGATTCCGTACTGTTGATTTTGCCACAAAGAGAAATTTTCTACAGAGAAAGTAGAAAAAGTAGTGTATCCTCCGCAAAGTCCCGTAATTAAAAGAAACTTTAACGAGTTGTCATTCTTCACAAAATAAGAAGTCAGGAAACCAATAAGAAGGCAACCTGTGATATTGACCAAAAAAGTGCCCATCGGAAATGAATTTATATTCCAAAGTTTTTGAGTATAGTTGGATATCAAATATCTCAACATACTCCCTAAACCACCACCTATAAATATGTAGAAAAGATTTCTCATCGTAAAAAACAAACGCACCAAAAAGGTGCGTTTTATATTTTAAAATTAACTATTAATGTAATTCAGCCAAATATTTTTCAGCATCCATCGCAGACATACATCCGCTTCCAGCAGCTGTAATCGCTTGTCTGTAGATATGATCCTGAACATCTCCGGCAGCAAATACTCCAGGAAGATTGGTTCTTGTAGACCCTTTTTCAGTTACTATATATCCATTTTCATCAAGATCTATTTGTCCTGCAAAAATATCTGTATTTGGTTTGTGACCGATCGCGATAAAAATTCCGTGAACATCAACTGTAGATTTTTCTTGAGTTTGGTTATTGATGGCAACCGCTCTTTCTACCAAGTTATTTTCACCTTCAATACCAATCAATTCGTGGAAAAACTTTACTTCAATATTTGGTGTATTCTGAACTCTGTGAATCATTGCTTTTGACGCTCTGAACTCCCCTTTTCTCACCAACATCGTAACTTTATTTACCAATTTGGCAAGGTAAGTCGCTTCTTCAGCTGCTGTATCTCCCGCTCCTACTACCACAACATCTTTTCCTCTGTAGAAAAATCCGTCACACGTAGCACATGCAGAAACTCCTCCTCCATTGTATTTTTTCTCGTCATCAAGACCTAAGTATTTCGCTGTAGCCCCTGTTGAAATAATTACTGTTTTAGCAAAAATCTCTTTGGTTCCGGCATATAATTTATGAACTCCTCCAACTTCTTTAGAAAATTCAACTTTAGTGATCATTTCGTAATGAACTTTAGTATCAAATCTTTCAGCTTGTTTTTGCAAATCCATCATCATTTCCGGACCTGTAATCCCTGCCGGATATCCTGGAAAGTTATCAACTTCTGTGGTTGTCGTTAATTGTCCGCCCGGCTCCAAACCTGTGTATAATTCAGGTTTTAAGTCTGCTCTTGCTGCATAAATTGCCGCTGTGAAACCAGAAGGTCCAGATCCAACGATCACACAATCTAAAATGTTTTGCTCCATAATTTGCTTTTCAAAAGATTTAAAAATTTCCGACTGCTAATTTCGGAATTTTTAATATTTAATTAAAGTTATTTTAATGATACTTGTCAATATTTAATATGTCGAATTTCGATAGTTGATGGTTGATCGTTTTTGGTTAATAGATTTTAATATCCATCAACTGAAAACTAACAACAAGCAACAAAATCAAACTTTCATCTTAATCTTATCAACATTGATAATCTTGTAAACCAATTCTTTGATCAATTCCGCCTCGCTCATATTTACAGCTCCAAGTCCTTTTCCTTTCATATCAAATTCTCTCAAAATTGAGATCACTCTTGTAGCATGTTTTAAAGGATATAACCTTGCACTTTCGGCGTAATCTTTAACAAAATAAGGATTAATTCCCATTTGTGAAGCAATAACCTGTGGCGGCTGACCAGCCATTGTATTGTAAATAATAACATTAGAAAAGTAGCTGTACAAATTGGCCAACATCATTACAAAAGGATTATTTTTAGGATTTTTACCCATAAAATGAGCAATTTTAAAAGCTGCATTGGCATTTTTTGTTCCTAAAGCTTTCTGTAATTCAAAGACATTGTATTCTTTACTGATTCCGATGTGGTTTTCAATAATTGTTCCGTCAAGAACTTCTCCTTCTTTAAGGATTATTTTTAATTTATTTAATTCATTGGCAATTCTGGAAAGATCATTTCCAAGGTATTCTGCCAAAAGTTGAGAAATATTGGGGGCTGTTTTTATTTTTAATTTAAGACATTCATCGGCGATCCATTTTGGGAGATTATTTTCCCTGATAGATTCACTCAGAAAAAGTGCTTTTGCTTTATCTAAAGCTTTCGTAACCTTTTTTCGACTGTCTAACTTCTTGTGCTTATGAGCAAAAACCAAAACCGTTGACAGAACAGGATTTTCAACATAGGCTTCTAAAGCTCTTCCCTCTTCTTCATTTAACTTAAGATCCTGTGCTTCTTTTACGATAATTACCTGCTTGTCTCCCATCATCGGAAACTGTCTGGCCAACGAAAGAATTTCCTGATAAGTAGTATCTTTTCCGTAAGTAACCGTTTGGTTGAAAGCCTTTTCATCTTCTTCCAAAAAGTCGTGTTCAAGAGCTTTTACCGCTAAATCAATAAAATAAGGTTCATCTCCGTGGAAAAAATAAATAGGTAAAACTTCTTTATTTTTAATATTTTTGAGGATTAAATCTAATTCTTTCATCTTACTATAATGGAACTCCCAAAACTGAATTTTCAGGAAACTTTTGATTTTAAATTCAAGAAAGACAAAGATAAGTTTTTTATTTATGATGTCGTTCGTAAAACTTACCTTTTGCTCACCCCCGAAGAATGGGTACGTCAGCATTGGATACATTATTATCTCACCGTAAAATCCTATTCTGTATCGGCTTTAATTACTGAAAAAAAGATCGTTTTAAACGGTTTAACCAAAAGAATTGACCTTTTAGTTACTGAAAAAGCACAGCCTAAAATTTTAATTGAATGCAAGGCTCCATCTATTAAATTAACGGAAAAAACATTTGAACAAACCGCAAGATACAACTCCATTATCGGAGCAACAGAAATTGTTTTGACGAATGGTTTGCAACACATTAATGCGTATTATGAAAACGGCGAGTATCAGTTTTATAAAGCTTAATATTTTATAACACTCTATTAATCGATGTTGTAAGTTATTTTTATTAATTTAGATGAAGTTTCTTTTCAAACACTAATATCACGAATTTTTAGCACTAAAAACACAAATTATAATAGTGATATTTGTGAAAATATTAGTACAATTTGTATTAAATAATTAAATTACAAAATATGATACGTTCAATATTATTAACAGCCTCTCTAATGGCTTCAGGAATAGTTTTTAGTCAAAATCTCAAAACAGTTTCATATCAGGATGGTGCGCAAAAACTGAATGGTTTGGTAACTTCCAATGCGGGTAAAAAACTTCCCGGAGTTCTAATTCTTCCAGCTTGGAAAGGCATTGATAATGAAGCAAAAACTACCGCTGCTGAATTAGAAAAACAAGGCTATATTGCTTTTGTAGCTGACATTTACGGTGAAGGAAATATTCCGGCAGACAATACGGCTGCGGGGAAAACAGCGGGATATTACAAACAAAATTACGAAGCTTACCAGAAAAGAATTTCCTTGGCTTTAGAACAATTGAAGAAAAACGGAGCAATTTCAAATAAAATTGCTGTGATCGGTTATTGCTTTGGTGGAACGGGAGCTTTGGAATCTGCCAGAGGAAGTCTGCCTGTTGTGGGAGTGGTTTCTATTCACGGAAGTATTGGAAAAGATCAAACCAGAAAAAATGGAGCAATTTCCACTAAAATTTTAGTTGAAAATCCTGCGGATGATAAAGGTGTAACTCCAGAAGATTACAATAATTTGGTTAAAGAAATGAATGACGGCAATGCGGATTGGCAAATCATCACTTATGCGCACTCAAAACATACTTTTACAGATCCAAAGTCACCTGATTACAATGAAGTAATGGCCAAAAGAGCTTGGAATCATACGTTGATGTTTTTGAAGGAGATTTTGAAATAAATTTTAAATATAAAAATGCTTCGACTACACCCAGCATGACATCGCTAAAAAATTAACGCTAAATAAACTGTTAATATTAGAAATGTCATGCTGGGTGTAGTCGAAGCATTTTTATAAAATATTGTGTAGATTGAATAACAACGAGAATGTTTTATACTCAAACTCTAAAACACTCTTATTCTAAAGCCCTACCACCCTCAAACACACTACTCTTCCCTGTTCACCAAATCCATTGCAAAAGCAGGAAGACAAATGGCAACATATTCGCAAGGTTCAGAAAACGGATTGCTGTAACGTACTCTCGCTCCTTTTTCTACTAAAATGCTTTGTCCTTTTTCGAGGATAACAATTTCGCCATCGATTTCAAATTGTTTTTTACCTGAAATAATTACGGTAAATTCGTCAAATTGAGGAGTCTGATGCGGTTCACTCCAATCCGGCGGAGCAACCATATGAGCAATTGAAATATTTGAATTCTGGGTAGAATTTCCCCAATGTTCTTCAATTAATTTCCCGTCTGTGGTCGGAACTACAAAGGGTGATTTTTGGATTTTAAATTTTTTCATGACCAATTTTCTTTTTTAATTTCATAAACAAAATTAGTTCTCGTAGGTTCTCCGAAATAGGCAACTTCCTCTTCCGCAATCTTTTCGCCTCCAAGTCTTCCCAAAGCAATCTGCGAACGGAAATTCTCTTTACCAATATGGAAAAACACTTTGTCCACAAACTGGAAAATATAATCCAGCATTAATTTTTTGATCTTCGGATTGATTCCTTTTCCCCAAGATTTTGTCCCGTAAAAAGTATATCCAACAAAAATGCCATTTTTATTTTCATCAAAATCATAATAACGGGTACTTCCCAAAACATCTCCAGAACTTTTATCTATAATTTTAAAAGCACCTTTGCTTTCTATCGCACCTTTGAAAAAGTTTTCAAAAACTTCTCTCTGATAACGATCTTTATTGGGATGCTGTTCCCAAACTTTAGGATCAGAAGCCACTTCGTATAAAGATTCAAAATCCCCTTGCTGTAAGGGGATTAATTGATATTCTTGATTTTCTAAAATAGGTTGAATAGAAAAATCCATCTCTTAGCTTTTTGTTTTTGCAGCGTCTGATTCAATTTTCTTGATTTCTTTCAGCTTTTCAGCAATTTTGGTTACTGCGTCTGGTTTTGCTGGTTTTAAAGCAACTTCTGCCTGAGCAAGATCCCATTTGATCACTAAATTCCCAGAATTTTCATCCGTTGGATTTAATGTAATTTCAAACCACTCTTGTTTGTCTGCCAATTTATTAACAGGTACTGTAACATCTACAACATCCTGTTTTGCGTCATAAGTATAAGCACCCCATTGTTGGAAATCTTTGTTTAAGATCACTTTCCATTCTTTTTCTGTCGGAACGATGAACAATCCATAAGTTCCTGCAGGAACGATTTTTCCTCCAAAGTTAACCGACTGTCCGAATGTGATTTTTGTAGAAGAGTTTGCTCCCGCTCTCCAAACTTGTCCGTAAGGAACCAATTCTCCAAAGATCTTACGTCCTTTCACTCCCGGTCTTCCGTAGTCGATGGTGATTTTAGACATTGAGAATTGTTGCTCTACCTGCTGACGCGGACTTGCTGCCGGTACCGAGTAGTCTTGTGCAAAACTGAAAGCTGAAGCTGATATGCAAAGTGCAAATAGTAACTTTTTCACGTGTAAATTTTTGTTTAAAAATACGAAAATCAAAACAAAATAGCCTTCTCTAATTCTAATAATTTTTGTTTTCTCCAGATTCCTCCTGCGTATCCTACCAGTTCGCCGTTTGAGCCAATCACTCGGTGACAAGGAATTAAAATGGCTATTTTATTGATTCCGTTGGCAGTTCCTACGGCGCGAATTGCTTTTACATTTCCTAAAAATTCAGATTGTTGTTTGTAGGTTCTCATTTCGCCGAAAGGAATTTCTGTTAACAGTCTCCAAACTTTTGTCTGAAATTCGGTTCCTGTTGTGAATAAAGGAATTTCAAATTTTTCTCTTTTCCCTTCAAAATATTCTTTCAACTCTTCTTCTAATTGATTGAAATGGTGATGATCTCCTTCTACAATTTCGGCATTTAAAACCTTAGTTAAAGATTTAAACTTTTTATCTAAATTTTTTCCATCCGTAAATTCTAGCAAGCAAATTCCACCGTCAACAGCACAGGCATACATTTCGCCAAGAGGTGTTTCTATTATTTTGCGATATATATTTTTCATCGAATTAAAATTAATAAAATTCTGGCATTTCTTATTTGTTTATTTTGAATCTATAATTTTTTGTTTTAAAACTTGTTTAAACTTTTTATTTTAACCACAAAAGAGACAAAAGCCATGATTGAATGATCTATAATTTAGCTGTTTTGAAAACAAAAGCTCTCAAAAAAATAAAAATCAAAGATTTTTAAAGCTAATGTGGTCTTATTTGCGGTTTATTGGTACCTTAAAATATTAATGTGGTTATCTTTTGTGGTTAAAATAAAAAGTTTAATCAGGTTCTTAAATTTCAAAAATAAAAGGTAATTTACTTCCTTTAAAACATCAACTCATATTTAAATCATCTATGTTCAAAAAAGCAAGTTTTCTCGTTCTTCTTTTCATCAGTTTTTTACTTGTAAAAGCTCAGGAAAAAATTCCGTTTAGAATAACAAAACATAACAATATCATTGTAAAAACTTTGGTGAACGATAAAGATTCTCTGGATCTGATGTTTCAAATCGCTATGGAAGATGCTTCGATCTCTCCTGAACGCAAAAGAAAAGCCGATCATATTGTTTTTAAAGATGAAATCAGTGAAAATAATACCGTAAAAATCGGAAAATTAACCAAGAAAAATATCCAATTTTTTGATAATGAATTGACTGGTCATGAAGCCGATGGAAAAATTGGAACAGGAATTTTCAAAGGAAAAGCTTTTACAATTGATTATGATAACAATCAGTTTCTTATTTATGATAAAATGCCTGATTTGAAAGGCTACGAATCAACACCTTTACTTTCTGAAAACGGACAGTTTTATATTGTTGCAGATAACGTTATTGGCGGGAAGCAAGAAGAAGTTTATTTTCTTTTACAATCCGGTTATTCAGGCGGAATTCTTTACAGCAATGAGCTTGCAGACGGAAAAGAATTAGACAAAAAATTAACCGTAACAGGCGAAAAAACATTAAAAAATTCTGCAGGAAAAAGCATCGTGACCAAACAGGGAATTTTGCCCTTTTTAAAGTTAGGAAACATTGTATTGAAAAATGTTTCGGCAGGATTTTTTGCGGGTGATCTTAAAACTCAAAAAACAAATTATTTCGGAGCCGATTTGCTGAGAAGATTTAACTGGATTTTTGATGCAGAAAGGAAAACAGCTTATTTTAAACCTAGTAAGTATTTTTCTGAGCCTTATTACAAGATTAAATAATTTCTTTTGTCTTGAAATAAATTGTAATCTTACTCATATAAAAAAACAATAAATATTTATAAATTTGTTTAAAACAAAAGAGATGGAATCTGTTACTTTAAAAAACATTAATGAAATACTGAAAGATGCTCCCGAAAGCACTTTAGAAAGGGTTTTAGGCTATATTGAAGGTATTTTAGAGGATAAAAGCAGTGAATTTAAACTTTCCGAAGAACAAAAAGAAAGTCTAAAAAAAATTAAGCAAAGGTCTTATAATCAGCACACCGAAATTGATACTTTTCTCAATGAAATGAGTTCAAAATATGGGATATAAGATCATTATTTCGGATGAAGCAAAAATTGATATAGAACATTCTTATCTCTATTATAAGACCAAAGTAAATAAAAAAGTTGCTGATCAATTTTTCAAAGAATTTAAATCTTCATTGAAAATAATTTCTAAAAATCCATTTTTCAAAATTTGGTTTGATGATTTCCATGGCAAACCAATGAAAAAATATCCTTTTCTAATTTTTTACATTGTTGATAGAGAAAATCTAACAATTGTTGTAGCAAGAGTTTTTCATACTTCTCAAAGTCCTGAAAAATATCCATGATAATCTAGAGATTCTTCATGATTTACAGTTTATTAATATAGCGTTATTTTACTTTTCTGAAATATAATCATATCCTATTTCTTTAGTTCCTAAAAAATCTTGCTTAGATATTCTCTTAATTAAAATTCCGTCTTGATCAAGTTCTTTCAAGATTTGCTTTAAATTTAACAATACAGACTTATTTTTAATAATGAAAGAATGTTCAATAATAGGAAAACCGAGATTCTTTAAAATACTCGTTGGTGTTATGACATATTTCTTTTTTGCCTGTTGAATCTTTATGATCTCAATTATTTGAGCTTTGTCAAGTTCTTCTAAGTTCACAATATTGTTAATTTATGAATATCTAAATTAATCATTTTTCTTCATTTAAAAACAAAAATCCCCGCAAGAAAACTTACAGGGATTAAATTTATATTTTAGTTTCGAAATTACATCGTCTCCATTTTGAAACTCATGCTTTCAATCACTTTCAGGATTGCTTCAACCGTATCCATTGATGTTAAACAAGGTACACCGTTTTCAACACTCATTCTTCTGATCTGGAAACCGTCTCTTTCAGACTGTTTTCCTTTCGTCATCGTGTTGACAACATACTGAACTTTTCCTTTTTGGATAAGATCAATTAAGTTAACGCTGTCCTCTCCGATTTTGTATCCGATCTTACAAGGAATTCCTTGTTCTGCAAAGAATTTCGCAGTTCCTTCCGTTGCCCAGATTCTGAAACCAACTTCATGGAATCTTGCTGCCAAATCAGCCGCCTCCTGCTTGTGTTTATCAGCTACTGTGAACAAAATAGATCCGTGCATCGGAACTTTTCTTCCTGCTGCAACCAATCCTTTATAAAGCGCTTTTTCCAACGTTGTGTCTTTCCCCATAACCTCTCCTGTAGACTTCATTTCTGGGCCTAGAGAGATATCAACCTTCGTTAATTTAGAGAAAGAAAACACAGGAACTTTTACATAAACTCCTTCTTTGTTTGGAACCAATCCGTTTTTGTAACCTAAATCTTTCAGTTTCTGACCTAAAATTGCTTTTGTAGCAAGATTTGCCATCGGAACTTCCGTGATTTTAGATAAGAAAGGAACTGTTCTTGACGAACGTGGATTTACTTCGATCACGTAAACATTACCATCAAGTAAAACATATTGGATATTCATTAATCCGATCACATTCAATCCTTTAGCTAGTCTTTGCGTGTAATCTACCAAAGTATCGATTTCTGCCTGAGTAACATTCTGTGGCGGATAAACTGCGATTGAGTCTCCTGAGTGAACTCCGGCTCTTTCGATATGCTCCATAATTCCTGGAATCACCACTGTTTCACCGTCGCAGATTGCGTCTACTTCAACTTCTTTTCCTGTGATATAACGGTCAACTAGAACCGGCTGATCAGGACTTGCATCTACTGCAAACTCCATATAGTGAGCTAATTCTGCTTCAGTATAAACAATTTCCATTGCTCTACCTCCTAAAACGTAGCTTGGACGAACTAACACCGGATATCCGATTTCGTTAGCAATTTTTATTGCTTCTTCTTTTGAAGTTGAAGTTTTTCCTAAAGGCTGAGGAATCCCCATTTCCTGAAGTGCTTTTTCAAACTTATCTCTGTTTTCAGCCCTGTCAAGATCTTCCAATGAAGTTCCTAGGATTTTTACTCCGTAACTTGCTAATTTATCAGCTAAGTTGATCGCTGTCTGACCTCCGAACTGAACCACAACTCCCATTGGTTTTTCAAGATCGATGATGCTCATTACATCTTCTTCCGTCAAAGGTTCGAAGTATAATTTATCTGAAATTGAGAAGTCTGTAGAAACTGTTTCTGGGTTATTATTAATGATAATCGCTTCATAACCCAATTCTTTGATTGCCCAAACCGAGTGAACCGTTGCGTAATCAAACTCAACTCCCTGCCCGATTCTGATTGGCCCTGAACCTAAAACGATGATCTTTTCTTTATCTGTAACGATACTTTCGTTTTCCTCTTCGTAAGTTCCGTAGAAATATGGTGTTTCGCTTTCAAACTCAGCAGCACAAGTGTCTACCATTTTGTAAACCGGAATTACGCCATTTTCTTTTCTAAAGTTATACACTTCTCTTTGAGTAGACTCCCATAAGTGAGCGATATTCTGATCTGAGAATCCTAATTTTTTAGCTTTAATTAAAATTTCTTTGTCGAATTTATGAGCAGCGATTGTTTTTTCGAAATCAACTAATTTCTTTAATTTCCAGATGAAGAATTTATCAATTTTGCTCCATTCTACGATTTGTTCCCAGTCGTAACCTCTTCTTAAAGCATCACAAATGATGAACAATCTTTCGTCATCACAAACTCTGATTCTTCTTTCGATATCTTCGTCTGTTAAAGCTGCAGCCTGTTTTGTTTTTAAACCTAAATGTCTCAAACCTGTTTCCAGAGAACGAACTGCTTTCTGTAAAGACTCTTCGAAGTTTCTTCCGATTGCCATTACTTCTCCCGTTGCTTTCATCTGAGTGGACAATCTTCTGTCCGCCGTTTCGAATTTATCGAATGGGAATCTTGGAAATTTAGTTACTACATAATCCAAAGCCGGCTCGAAACAAGCGTAAGTCTTACCTGTAACCGGATTCATGATTTCGTCTAACGTTAATCCAACTGCGATTTTAGCAGCAATTTTAGCGATCGGATATCCTGTCGCTTTTGATGCTAAAGCTGATGAACGAGAAACTCTCGGGTTAACTTCGATGATATAATATTCGAATGAATGTGGGTCTAAAGCCAACTGTACATTACATCCTCCTTCGATTCCTAATGCTCTGATGATTTTTAATGAAGCATTTCTCAATAATTGATACTCTCTGTCAGAAAGTGTCTGAGATGGCGCCACAACGATTGAGTCACCTGTGTGAACTCCAACCGGATCTATATTTTCCATGTTACAAACCACAATCGCGTTGTCGTTTGCATCACGCATTACTTCGTATTCAATTTCTTTGAAACCTGCAATTGATCTTTCGATAAGACATTGTGTAACAGGGCTATATTTTAGACCTAATTCTGCAATTTCTTTTAATTCGACTTCATTTGAAGCGATTCCACCTCCTGTTCCACCCATTGTGAAGGCAGGACGAACGATCACAGGATAACCAATTTCTTCAGCAAAGCTTAATGCTCCTTCAACCGTTGTTACGATGTCAGATTCAGGAACGGGTTCATTTAGTTCTCTCATCAATTCACGGAACAAATCTCTGTCTTCCGCTCTGTTGATCGCAGAAAGTGTAGTTCCAAGAACCTCAACTTTACATTCTTCAAGAATCCCTGATTTTTCCAATTCTACCGCCATGTTCAGACCTGTTTGTCCACCAAGTGTTGGTAAAAGTGCATCCGGACGCTCTTTCCTGATGATGTGACTTACAAACTGAAGTGAAATCGGCTCGATATATACTTTATCAGCAATTTCAACATCCGTCATAATCGTTGCAGGGTTTGAATTAATCAAAATTACCTTGTACCCTTCTTCTCTCAAAGACAGACAAGCCTGCGTTCCTGCGT
The DNA here is from genome assembly GCF_058795655.1 of Chryseobacterium sp. GW823-FHT05E08. Classification (NCBI taxonomy): domain Bacteria; kingdom Pseudomonadati; phylum Bacteroidota; class Flavobacteriia; order Flavobacteriales; family Weeksellaceae; genus Chryseobacterium; species Chryseobacterium sp. GW823-FHT05E08. The sequence continues at coordinate 1,284,691 of NZ_JBXAHY010000001.1, forward strand.
AATCAAATTCTGCTGCCTGACCAATGATAATAGGTCCTGAACCGATTACTAAAATTGTTTTTATATCTGTACGTTTTGCCATTTTCTAATTTAAGATATTAGATGCTAGAAGTTAGATGTTAGACTTTTAGCACTGTTTTAGTTAGATTTAATTTTACATATTGTCATTTCATAAGAATCCAAATTTTATTTGTAGAGATTCTTCACTTCGCTTTTGCTTCGTTCAAAATGACAAACTGAGTGTCTTACTTTTTAAAATCCTCCATCAAAGTGATGAAATCATCAAACAAGTAGTTCGCATCTTCTGGTCCTGGACTTGCTTCCGGGTGATACTGAACTGAGAAACAAGGGTGAATTTTATGTTTCAAACCTTCGTTTGTTCTGTCGTTCAATGCGATGTGTGTTTCAATTAAATCTGTCTCTTTCAAACTTTCCTGGTCAACAGCGTAACCGTGGTTTTGAGAAGTAATTGCCACTTTGTTTTTTTCTAAATCTAAAACTGGGTGATTTCCTCCTCTGTGACCGAATTTTAACTTGAAAGTTTTCGCTCCACAAGCCAATCCTATTAATTGATGTCCTAAACAAATTCCGAAGATTGGAACTTTTCCTAATAATCCACGGATCATTTCCAACGCTTGTTGATTGTCTTCAGGGTCACCGGGCCCGTTTGACAACATAATTCCGTCCGGATCCATTAATAAAATCTCTTCTGCTGTTGTATCGTGAGAAACCACTGTGATGTCGCAGTTTCTTTGAGATAATTCTCTGATAATCCCTAATTTAGATCCAAAATCGACCAACACAACCTTCAAACCTCTACCCGGATTTGCATAAGAAGTTTTTGTCGAAACTGTTTCTACCTGATTTGTTGGGAAAGTTGTTCCTTTTAATTCTGCTACAACTGCATTTTCGTCAGCATCAGCATTTACAATTTTTCCTTTTACTACTCCAGAATTACGAAGAATTCTTGTCAGTCTTCTTGTATCAATTCCTGAAATTCCCGAAAGGTTTTTCTTTTTAAATAATTCATCTAAAGTAATCTGAGTACGGAAATTTGAAGGCAAATCACAAACTTCTTTTACAATAAGACCTTTGATAGCCGGCTCGATACTCTCATAATCATCCCTATTAATCCCATAGTTTCCGATTAGCGGATAAGTCATACAAACAATCTGACCGCAATATGATGGATCAGAAATCAATTCTTGATAACCCGTCATTCCAGTATTGAAAACCACCTCTCCTGCAGTCTCCAATTCTGTTCCGAAACCTTCTCCATGAAACACTTCACCGGATTCCAGTATTAACTTTTTCTTCATTTTTTAAATTAGATATTAGATTTTAGAAGTTAGAAGTCAGACTTCTGCATTCTGTTATTTTATTTATTTTTTTTCCTATTTATTTCCACGGGTTTCACCCGTGGCTATTGATATTTCGCCCTTTCGGGGCTCACCAACTTTTCTTTAATCTTTAAACTTGGCTCTTTTTTATTTAAAAGTATGTCCTTCTTTTTCTAAGGCTTCTTTTAAAATGGCCATTCTTGCGAAAACACCGTTCTGCATTTGTTTGAAAACCCTTGAACGTTCGCATTCTACTAAGTCTGTATCAATCTCCACACCTCTGTTAATCGGAGCCGGGTGCATGATAATCGCTTCTTTTTTCATCGCTTTTTCTCTTTCTTTCGTCAAACCATATTTTCTGTGGTAATCTGAAGCAGAGAAACTCATTTTTGCATCGTGTCTTTCGTGTTGGATTCTTAGCAACATTAAAACATCAACATCTTTTATCATTTCATCTACAGAAAGATATGTTCCGTTGATTAAAGCTCCCTCATCAAACCAATCTTCCGGCCCTGAGAAGTAAACTTTTGCACCTAATCTTCTTAAAGCTTCAGCATTTGAATTGGCAACTCGGCTGTGTTTTACATCTCCTACGATTCCGACTTTTAAGCCTTCAAATTTTCCGAATTCCTGGAAAATAGTCATCAAATCCAACATACACTGTGAAGGGTGATTTCCAGTTCCGTCTCCTCCGTTGATAACAGGAATCTTAATGTTTGCTAACTCATCAAAATATCTGTCTTTCTTATCTCTTATCACGACAAGGTTTACTCCAAGACTTTCAATTGTTTTTACCGTGTCATACAAACTTTCTCCTTTGTTTACCGAACTGTGAGATGCATCGAAAGGAACCACTTGTAATCCTAGTTTTCTTTCGGCAATATCAAAACTTGTTTTCGTTCTCGTACTGTCTTCAAAAAAGAGGTTTGAGCAAAAAACTTCTCCTTCAATTTTGGCAGTTTTTCCATTCGCAAAAGCCATCGCTTCAGCCAGTATACTGTTGATTCTCTCGGTGCTTAGTTCTGTAATCGTAAACATAATATCTTAAATTTTTTACAAAAAAAAAGCGAAGAAAATATCTTCGCTTACTATAAATAAAATATCGTAAAGGGCGTCTACGCCCGGTAATTCTAATGATATAAATACTGTGTTATTCATTAGGTGCAAAGATACTATAAATTTTGAAACTGACAAAATCAAAGTTTCAAATAAATTAAAAAACTTTAATCATTCTTTACTTTCCATTTTTAAATACTATTTTTGTTAAAACTCAAACCTTGTTTATGGACTTAAAAGACAAAATGATTCTCAGCATCATTCAGGAGGACTCTACTTATTCTGTGAAAGACATTTCAGAAAAGATTGGTCTTACCTTTACTCCGACTTATGAAAGAATCAAACAGCTAGAGAAACAGGGAATTATTGAGAAGTATGTAGGTCTCTTGAACCGCGAAAAATTGGGTTTAAATATTGTTGTTTATTGTAATGTCCGTCTGAAAGAACAATCCAAAAAAGTTTTGGAAACGTTCGAGAAAAACATCATGCAGCACGATGAAGTTCAGGAAATTATCAGTCTTTCTGGCGAATACGATTATATGCTAAAAATCATTGCAAAGGACATTAATTCTTATAATGAATTTGCGGTCAATATTATTTCAAACATTCCGAATATTGGACAATATCATAGTTCTATTGTGCTTCATGAGGTTAAAAAATCTACTAAGTTTAAGATTGATTTAGGCTAAAATTTCATTTAAATCAAACCTTTCTTAATAAATTAAAGATGCTTCGACTTCGCTCAGCATGACAACGCTACAAATGAATCGCTAATAAAAACGGTTAGTATTAGAGATGTCATGCTGATTTCTATGACAAAACCAAGTTATTTGTATAATTTTCTTCATAGGGCTTTTGTTGTTTAATAACCG